>PBJO01000025.1 GCA_002720745.1 Balneola sp. | reverse complement strand
TTTACGAACAAGAGTATGATCTTTAGTTGCCGCAGAAACACCCGCAACATCCCAACCACTACCAGGATCATTATCAGCTGTACCAAAATAGTCAACGATTGTTGAATCAGTCCCATCTATATAGACTAACGCCCTAGCATCATCGCCATTAAATACTGCTATGTAAGAAGTTCCGTCATTAAATGGATTCTCGATTAATGAATCGGCAACATCAGTAATTGCAGGATCAGCGTCAGCGTGAGCGACTACATAAACATCCATAGACGCTAATATTGTACCAGGTGTAAATCTTAGAGTATCGTTAAATGGATTCCCATTATAATTACCAAGTACTATGTAATTACCTAAGTCAATATCATCTTTTGTTGAATTGAATATTTCAAAGGCTTTATTGTTGCCCCCCCCTTCTATATACTCAGAAAAAAAAACCCCGTGCGATTGAGTCATCATCTCCTGAGCATGAACGGTGCCAATACATACAAAAATGGCTAAAAGCGCTACCAAACCTTGCTTAAGGATTGTATTTATTATGTTCATATTATTATGATTTATTATTAGTGTATTATTCATGTTTCTAGTTTAATTAAACTGTTATCAAAATAAAATCTGAATGCTAAGTTTATTTACATCTCCAAGATACTCATATCCGTGATAACTGTAATTAAATCCAAGTCCTAAACCACTGGATGTACGATATCGAACTCCTATCCCAGACGTAAATGTCTCAATTTTATCTTCTTGCCCTATATAAGGCAAGCCTGCTCGCAACATAACTTGTTGGTTGGCCAAAGCTAATTCGCCACCAATGCTTATACTTTGGGTGTTATTAGTAGGGTTGTTTCCATCCACTGAAAGCGTCAAACGAGCATTTTCTCGCTCAAATGCTTCCCATGCCAGCCCTACCTTAAGCATTAAGGGTAAATCAAAAGCCTGGGTAGCAAGTAACGCATCTGGCTCGTAATTCCCAGATTGCGATTCATCCGGGTCTGAACTAATAATTAGATCATTTCCATTCATTTGTAACTTGGATCCAAAATTAGTCACACTGACTCCAAATAGAATATCATCGAAAGGAGTGTGGTAGACTGTCCCAATATCGAAAGCTAAGGCCGATGCTGAACTCTTTGCTATTTGCTCATGTACTACTTTGACGGTACCCCCAATACTAAATTGTGGAAGTAACTGTCGGGCATAAGTCAAGCCGAAGGATACGGAATAGGCACTAAATGTACGACCAGTTAGTCCTTGCGCCTCAGCAGTGGTTTCTTCGAATTCACCATAATTCAATGAAAGCACATGAATTCCAAAAACACCTTTTTCTGTAGGCATAGCTGCCCCAAAAAAACTATGAGTCATATCCATATACCATGGCGTTATCTCTACAAGCACTTCACTATTATCTAAAGTCGCTAAACCTGCCGGGTTTAGTACCATAGACGAACCATCGTTTATGTTAGCTGTATATGCTGCCATTGAAGAGGATCGTGCACCTACAGGTATTCGCAAAAACTCCGCAGCAGAGGTACCCACCTTAGATAGTTGCGGATACGCAGCCATAGGAAGAGCTATAAAAATAAGTATCCAAAATAGGCGTATTTTCATTCGTTCGTTTTTCATAAATGCCTTATTTAATAACAGCAAATTTACCCACCTTTTCGCCAACGCCCGGTGCTTCCACATGATAGAGATAAATGCCAAATGATATTTCTAAATTATCTTTCGTAAGCATATTCCAAACGTAGGATCCACCGTATGCGCTTGTTAAGTCCGATTCTGTAATAGATATTTCACGCAACAGAACCCCAGAGACAGTAAATATTCTCAGAGTGGATGGAGCCGGCATTCCTGTAAAATGGAGCTCTCGGTTATGTTGAAAATTGGTATTGGTTACACTAGGCTCATAGATATTGGCCACCTTATATGGGTTAGGTATAACCAATATATCATCAAGGGCGGATGATGCCGAATCAGCGTCAATTCGCGGTACGTTTTCACTATCAAACCGAAAACGGAAAATATCATTGGAAGAAAATGGCTTGGTTGTAAAGATTTTGAGAGTATCTCCAGCTGCTGGATTTCTAGTTTCGAGATTACCGTTAATTAATAATGGAGCCATTTCGATTTTATAGGTAAGCGTATCCTCTACTCCTCTAAAGTCTTCAATCAAAAATAGCACATCAGAGCAACGCCCACTAAAGCCTGCGACTGCTGAAAGATTACCTGGTTCTGGAGGAGTATAATTACCAGGTACTATGATGGTTGGATTACATCTTTGTTGGAATGAAGTGTTCACATTCAAATCAGCAAAGGCATATTTGGTTTCTACCCCAGTGTAGGTATTAATGACTTTAAAATTAGTAGGAATGGATGGTAAAATTTGAAAAATTCCCGTTGCTACCTCAATTTCCTTTTCAATTGACTGTCCAAATCCTACATTATCACCCACAATTAATTCATAATCGGATACTTTAGGCGCGGCTTGATTAACAAATGAAAATCCATGGATGTCCATGCCCTCAGGATCTGCGGCGAACCAACCTGAACGTAATTCGTTTAGTCCGAAGGTTTCGATATTAGTGACTCTCACAGTAAAGCCTTCGGTTACAGGATTACTACCTCCATTTAAGCTGGTATAACGGGAAAGTAAAGTATCTGGGGTGCCGCTAGTAATATTTTGTAGGGTGAAGTTTTTTGTCTTCAGAGTATCTGGATTTGAGCCTCCACTTAATAAAGTATCTTCAAAGACTACCTCATACAAGTTATCTGCCTTCAACTTTGTAGGATCGATCACTTCGACCCCAACAGTCCCACCGGGTGCACCCTGATAAATGGCCGCATTGGGACTAGTGGGACTAATGTATCCAGCTTGTTCTCTAGATGCTCGCACTTCTAGTACATTTTGGCCAAAATCTACACTTCCGTCAGGATTAAGAGAGATCTGAACGGGAGATTCAGAAGGGCTAATCCCCGCTAGCTCTAAACCACGATCAAAGGCTGTAACCGCATAAAAATATTTACGCCCATTAACGACAGTAGTATCTTCATAAATACGACGTATGCCAGAGTCGCTGCCCAGATTGAACTGCAACCCATTTTCTGAAACTGGATGAAAGCCAAATACTCCATTTTGGAGGTCATAAATTGCTACCGGTTGCAAAAAGGTTTTCCCTCCACGACCATCAGTGATACTTCTAATCTCTTCAAAAGATACATCTGTAGTGCGATATACTTTATAGCCTTCAAAATCATAACCATTGCCTGTTTGAAGGTTCATATACCGGTCAAAAGAATTCTCAGAGTTAGTATCCCAGTATATAGTTACTTTACCATTTCCAGGTACTGAAGTAATAATTGGGGGATCAGGCGCAACAGCAAATTGATAATCCGCTTCGTAAGCTTTTGTGGCATCTCTAAGTCGTTCATTGACCATTTGACGATCAAATAAGGCACTTTGCTGATTTTCCTGAGCAGCAGTAATTGCAACAGCAAAACGCTCAGAAGTCCCTCTTGCTAATGGAAATAGGCCAGAAGAAACAAATATATCAGAATCGGTTCCTTGTTTTTCTATAAACTCACCGGGAATCAGGTAACGAAGCCAAATATCAGCATCTTGAGTGACTTGCATAGATCCTGCATCAAAAATTCTCACTCTAGATACTCCGATCAGGTCTGTTTCACTAACATCAGTTTTATCAATACCTGATTCTCCTGGAAATACTGTACCAGCACCGGATGTTGGGAATCCATCACCCTGCCCCAAACTTGCAGAATTCGGATTACCTTGAATACCTACATCATCAATTAGAATATTCCAGTCGTCGTCATTATCAAAGTAGTCTTCACGTCCTTCATCCATCATTGGCGCACTTGTATGAAAGTTCTGAAGCCTACCAGTATATTCATCATTGACCAGGGAGGCAAAAGCCGCATCAATAGCCATACGTGCTCGGATAGTCTGATTGGAAACAATTAAGCCTTTTTGTAGCGTGTCACCAGCGGCGAATTCTAGATAATTGATAAATCGTACTGGGCGTGTTTGAAATTGATCCAAGGAAGGAATATAAGTACTCTTGGTCAGATGATTAGGTTGGTTTTCATCAATTAACCCGTCAAAATCATTATCCAAACCATCGATATGAATACCAAAATCTTCATCCGTTTCCGGAAGCAGATCTTCTTGAACCGTAAAAGGAGCACCGCCATAATCATAACTACGACCTTGAGATGTAAATGAATTCCCATCATAGATATGAATCACTCGACTATGGTTTTCTTGAATTAATACAATCGGATCTCCTATGTTTATCACTCGCATCTCAAAATCAGTAGGGTTAAATACTCGGATTAAGGTATCCCGAACCGTAGAGATATTATCATAAAATCCTCCCCCTGCTGAAGTTAGGCGAGTAAATAAATCAACATTTTCTGGATCATAAATGTCGCTGCTTGTATTGTAGTGATCACTATCGCCGTCGTTATCAATTCCATCGATTGAATTCCCAGGAGTTTCAATAAATTTTAAACCCATCTCTCCAATTAAGCCCCCGTCAAATACATTACCTCCACTTAATCGATCAGTATCTGTCAAATAGGCAATAGCACGGATATTATCAAACAGAGGCGTATCGGTTGGACCACCACCTGCAACGAAGTCAGCAATCCAAAGCCCAAATGCCATTCTAGGATAATCATAACTAGCATCATTCTTGAGTTCAAATAAATTGAAGTGCGTAGCATTCACTAATGTTTGCGACCAAGCCAAAATTCGGGTTTCTAAAATTAGGCCTAAACCACCTCGAGTAGGATCCGTCTTATCTGGCTGGTATCTTGAACCTGTAAAGCGAGTGTAGGTATCGTCCCCCGCTTTATAATAAAATTCCACGTCGGCGTTGAATTGATCGCGTCCAAAATAGCCGTTCCATGAACCGGCCCAACCATCTCCACCATCCTCAAATTTATCAGGCCAGGCATTCGGCCATGTGTTTCCTAGCGGTGATTCCGGTCCACGATCGCTTCTAGCCATTTCATCGGAATTATCACGAGTATAGCCATCTATTGGATTCAGAGACCAATTACTTCGCCCATCTCTAGACGTTTTATATGACGCGGTATTTACCAGAGGAAAAACATCCTCTTCAATGGTACTTTGATCCGGCACTTCGGTACCAAACATCACACTCATAAAATACATGTACTCCCTATTCGTATTTCTAGGGAATTCAAATAATAATTCGTTTAGTGCCCCAGAATTTCTACGCCCTGCATGGCCATTATTGTGATAGGTAGCTCGTAACCTGTTTCCATCCATTATAGAAATTTTACGATTGTTGAAATCCGATCGTTCTTCACTTGGTTTATAATTAGAGACTTGCGCGAATCCTTTAGGGTTTGAAATTCCTAACAAGACAATGAGTAGTGTGATATAAAATCTATATGACATATGATACATTCTCATACTTAAAATGAAAATTGAACTCCGAATTGTACCCTCCGAGGTTCTGCATAAAATGTTGGATTATTATAAAAATCAATATGTGCATCTGGAATAACTCTAGCGGGTAGTGGGCGTTTAGGTAATCCTGAATCGGAATACACATTATTTACTATCTTAGTGTCGAGCAAGTTATACACATTAAGGAAGACTTGAAGTTGTGCTTTTCCCTGAAGTTCAAAATTCTTATAAGTGTTGATATCTATGGTAAAACGATTGGGTAATTGGGCTGTGTTGCGTAAATCTCTTGTTGATGCAACCTCACCCACTAAAACGCCGGGGATATTGCGATCCGGGGTATAAGGTGTGCCTGAGGCGAAGCGGGTAAGTATATTGGTTCCCCAAGTATCACCCGTAAAAAACATTGACCCATTGATGATATGAGTACGGTCCCAGTTTAAAGGTTGGACAATTTTTGTCAGCGTGTTGGATTGATTGGTCGAATCTATTTGACTACCCTGAGCGAGTATGGCAAAGTATTCAGAAGCAGGATCACTATTACTCCCCTCCACTATACTAAAGGTATAATCGAGTCCAAAATTAAATCGTTGATTAACAAACTGATTAAAGGCAAAGGTAGTCCCCAATGACTTAGAGAAATCTCTGTTGTAATAAATTCCATATGTAATAGAAGGGGCACCCGTAATTTGAGGCCTTGAAGACACATAATCACGCGTATCCTTGTAGTATCCAGTAAGCTCAATGGCCGTGCCATCAAAAATTTCTTGCTTTAAACCTAATTCGTACTGAATGGATTTTTCTGCTTCTAAATTAGGATTTCCAAATAAGCCTTGGTCACCACCGGTTTGAGAAAGTAAAATTTGACTGTTGGTATACAACCGGTCATAAGAAGGCATCTGAAAGAAATAACCGTAAGAAAAGTAAATTACCCCACCAGTATTAATAGGATAGGCCACTCCAATTCTAGGACTAATTTGATATTTAACAGATGCAGCTTTCCACCAATACGCTTGACGATCTACTACCGTTAAACTTCGTTCTCCTTCGTCTTGTTGACCATTCCCATTCGTATCGGTATAAAGATTTTCTGATTTTGTAGGAAGATAAATGTCTGGGTCTTCTGGATCAGCGGGGACGTCGGTATTAGGGTCAAAATAGTCAAATCGCAACCCTACATTGATAATAAGATTATCATATTCGATTTTATCTTGTATATAACCACTAAAATTGCGTGGTTTTTCTGTATAACGCTGAAAACCAGGAGAATTTATTTCAGGATACCCTAATTCTATCAATCCTCTATCAATTAAATCTTGCGGAGTTCCTTCTGGAATGGAAACCCCCTGCTGACTCAAAGGTGATAAACTTATACTCTCAAAGAAAATTTCGTCAAACTGAACGTTTACGCCTGCCTTTATAAAATGGTGTTGATTGATTTGTGAGGAAATTTCGCTTTTGATTATGTAAGAATCGGTGAATCGATTGAATCGAGAATTATTGGTTCCGTAAGTATTAAACTGGCCTGCACTCGTAATCTGATTACCATACAACAGGTTTGAAGTGCCAAATAATGGATCCGATAAATTTTCATAGTTAAAATATCTAGGATCCCAAGGATCTTCATACAAATAGCTATTATACTCGTTATAACGGTTGGCTATATTCACAGTAATAAAAGTATTTGCGCTTGGACTAATAGTTGTTTTGAAATTCAGCGAGTAATTATTTCTAAAGGTATTGTTCATGCCATTTGGCACAAATCGATTTCCAAAGTTAAAGCCTCCGCCTTCTTCTTGAGCATAGGTCCCAATAAGATTGAATTTTAACCAACTTAATGGCTTGAATTCCAAATTCCCCTGGAAACTTTGAGTCTCAAAGCGGTTCATATTCACCAAACTACTATCTCGAGTACCATTGTCCCGGATTTCTAAATACTCTTGCCCTTGTACAATCACTGTATCTGCTGTGTAATAGGGCAGAGATAAATCGATACGTTCCCCATAGAGTGTTTCATAAGAAGATAAATCACTTCCAAGAGGTATACGATCAACATATTTTCCATGTGGTGAGTAAAAGTTTCGTCCAGTTAACCAACCTTCGTTTTGGAATTTTCGAGCAGTAGCAAAAAAGGTGAGTTTATCTTGGATTATGGGACCTGATACAGAAGCGGTGTAGTTGTACATCCTACTAGGATTAAAGCTTGATAGTCCTGTTCCTATTCCGTCATAGAGTTGAGGCTCACTTGTAGCTAAATAGCCACCACCCCACCCTCTAAAGGAGGCTTCAAAATTATTATTTCCAGATTTAGTGACAACGTTTACCACCCCAGATAAGGCTTGCCCATGTTCAGCATTAAACGAACCAGATATAACTTGAAGCTCTTGGATGGACTCATTTTCCAGGCGTAAGCCATTACTCCCGTCATAGTCGTCTGTTACGCGAATCCCATCCACTACATAAGAAACCTCAGTAGTACGTCCACCACGAATATGTATACCACCATCATTCCCAACGTTTACACCTGCTTGTAGTTGTATTACGTCTGTGATCTCTTGCACAGGTAATTTGGCAATTTCATCGCTGCTAACTCTAGCTTCTGAACTAGTTATATCTTTAATAACAGCCTGTCGCTCGGCCACTACAACCACTTCTTCTCCTTCAAATGACTCTAAAGTGAGCTTAAAATTTTGAGTCGTAGTTAAATCTGTGCGAACTATCACATCTTTAACTACCACTTTGGCATAACCAATATATCTGGCTTCAAGTACATATGTTCCTGGAGCCACATTAAGCATGAGATAATTCCCATCTATATCGGTTATCGCACCTTTCGTGGTCCCTTGAATACCAACGGTAGCCCCTATAAGAGGTTCATTGGTTTCTGCATCTAATAGCGTCCCTGTAATTTTACCAGATTGAGCTAAAGCGATGCCCATAAAAAATACAGCCATAAAAAGGCTAAGACACCCTAATTGTATGCTGATATACCTAGCTCTATAATTTGCTAACAGTTGTCGCATATAATTAGATTTCAATGCTAATTTTCTCAAGAAGTTCCAAATCTATAAAAGCATGATGCTTTTTCTTTACTTGCGCAATCAGCTCAGCCCTAGCTTCTCTAAATTTTTCTTGTAATAGAATTTTTTCAACCTTTTCTTTAGCCTCTTCGAATCGTAGTGGACGAGCTTCGACTAAATCTAAACACTTATATATGTGGTACTCATTAGCCTGATAGGCTATGGGGTGAGTTATGTAGTCCGGTACCAGGCGTTGCAACTCCTGTCCTAAATGTCCTAGACTAGCCCATTGCAGGTAATTCATGACCCCATCAACCATTAAATCCTCGTTAGATTCAGTATACTGCTTTACCATCTCGGTAAATCCTTTGCCTTGTTGGAGTGAAGTATATATTTGCTGAGCTTTTCCCAGCGAAGAAACTACAATACGTTGCAGAAGTACTTGTTTTTGCTGAATATATCGATCAGGATTTGCTTCAAATGTGGTATATAACTCAGCCGGACTGAACTCGATTGATTTTTCAATTTGACTCTCAACTTCACGAGCTAATGCATTTAAATAGGTTTGTTGAATAGATTCCTGAACCCCTGGCTGGGATGGAATTCCCGCATCATGTGATTTTTTATTCATGTAGGACCGGTACGCTATGCCACTCAAAACAGATTCCAAATGATCCTCTGAAGAAATACCTTCAAGATACTCCACAGGAGTTATTTGCCACTCAGACGTCCAATCTTCTAATGTCAAAAGACCATATTGATGTCGTAAAATAGGCGTATTCCGTTTCCAGTCTTGCAGAGTTATGAGCTCAATACCTTGCTCTATACCCTGCTGCCCTTTTATCTCTTTCAAAAGGTCAGCCATGAATACCTGATTTATCGAAACAGACTTCATAAAATCTTCTAAATGCTTTCGCTCATGCAATTCCTCCAATTTTTTACGAGCATATTGTCTTAACTCTGGCAACTGACGTTGGAAATTGGCCTCGGTTAATATGGGATTTTGTACCCTGTCAGTTATCTTAATAATGCTAAAACCTTGGGCTGTTTGTATTGGTCCAACAATGCTACCCGGAGGGTTTGTAAATGCAGCTTCTTCAAAAGAAATATCCATGTCATCGGTGCTAAAAAAACCAACATCTCCCCCATTTTCCTGCAAATAAGGTGTCCCAAACACCTCTTCAGCAAGTTCTTCAAAAGATTCCCCATTTTCTAGTCGCGCTAAAAGTAGTTCACTCTCTTTGAGGGTTTCTGTATACAGATGTGACGCTCTTACTTTGGTATTAAATCGCACAAAATACTCACGCAAATCAGATTCATTCACCTCCAGCTCATTCAACAATAGCTGACGCTTGAATTCATCGGTCAAAACTCGTGCCTTAATTCTTGGCTTTAAAAATGCTAATTCTTCTTGTTTATCTAAACCTATATCCATGGCGTGCACTGCCAATACATAGGTATTGAATTCTGAATCTAATACCGCTTTTCTAGTTGATAGATTTGGGGTAATCGATTGGCCAGTCTTATAATATAGTTCTTTAAAACTAGTAAGAAAGTGAGTTTCGGACACCGCATAACCATCAATTTCAGCCAAAACCATTTCTGATTCTTCGTTTATAAATGAGGAACACTGGCTCAGTAAAAAACAGCTAAAAATCCCCGAGAATAAAAAACGACTAAAATTCACACTTTAATATTATTTGGTTATTTTAGTAAAATACTGAAAGCGCTTACATGATTCAAGCCAAATTTTAATTATTAAAATATTTAAAACCGTTTTTTTCACTACCAAAAAGGCTGGTAGATAAATACTAATGAAAAAGCTTACATTTTATACAACTCCCCCTGAGAAAATAGTCGTCCACTAAAACTAAGGCTTAGATTTCTACCCCTTGTTGTAGTTACTAATAATATACTTGTTTAAAATTGCCCGAAACTCTTCTCCAATATGATCTCCCTTAAGGGTAGTATAATGTTCCCCATCTACATATACTGGAGCTTTGGGTTCTTCAAAAGTTCCGGGAAGTGATATCCCAATATTGGCTGCTTTTGACTCGCCAGGGCCATTGACCACGCAGCCCATCACAGCTACTTCCATTTCCTCTACTCCAGGATAGACTTCCTTCCAAATAGGCATGGACTCTTTAATGTATTCTTGAATTTCTTCGGCTAGCTCTTGAAAGTATGTGCTCTTAGTTCTACCACAACCCGGACATGCCGTTACTTGTGGGGTAAAACTACGTATGTGAAGGGATTGTAGAATTTGTTGGGCAACATTGACCTCTAAACTTCGATTTGCTCCTGGAGCTGGCGTAAGTGATACCCGGATTGTGTCACCAATTCCTTGTTGTAAGATGACTGAAAGTGCTGCTGCACTGGCTACCATCCCTTTCATTCCCATCCCTGCCTCGGTTAATCCTACGTGTAGTGGATACGCAATTTCTTTGGATAGTCTTGAATATACTTCAATAACATCTTGAACGCCTGACATTTTACAAGATATAATTATTTTATCAGAAGTTAGTCCTACATCCTCTGCGAGTCGAGATGATCGAACTGCACTTTCCACCATAGTCTGAAACATAACTTCTTTTGCTGACTTTGGTACAGGTAATTGATTATTCTGATCCATTTTTTCAACAAGTAATTGCTGGTCTAGTGAGCCCCAATTAACTCCAATACGAACTGGTTTATCATATTTGATCGCTTGTTTAACTATAGTAGCAAAATTTTTATCACGTGTTTTGGTACCTGTGTTTCCAGGATTAATACGGTATTTTGATAAAGACTGGGCCATATCTGGATATTTACTAAGCAAAACATGTCCATTGTAATGGAAATCTCCAATCAATGGAACCATCACCCCCCTGTTTATCAAACCCTCTTTTATATAAGGTACCGCTTTTGCTGCAGCATCATTGTTGACGGTAATCCGAACTAGTTCAGAACCAGCTAAGTGTAGCTGATCTACTTGTTCAATGGTCGCTTCGATGTCACTAGTATCGGTATTGGTCATGGATTGTACTACAATGGGTGCTCCACCACCAACGGGAACACTACCAACCATTACTTGTATGGACTCTCTTCTTTTATCAGGCTGCATCTTATGGTTCTTTTCGCTTACTCAATTCAAATAAGGTCTTTTTTTCCTGCTTGCTAAGTGCATTATAGCCGCTTTTAGATATCTTATCCAAAATAGTATCTAATTCACTCTGTTCTACTTCTTCTAAAATTTCTGCGTCACTAACACCAGCTGTGTTAGAGGCAGTACCTCGACGCGTTGCTGTCCTGTTTCTGTTGGATTGAGTTTGATTGGCCCTCCAAGAATGCATAGAGGATTTTACGCCTCTTCCATCTTTGTTTGTTTTTACACTGACATTTAACAATGCAAACAAAGGTGAAAGTATCTTGGAGAGATGAGTGGAATATAGATAATCGAAATATCGAGGAATCAAACTAATATCTCCCCCTTTTTGGCGGAATTTCATTAACCCATAACCGCCTAAAGCACCACCTAAATGAACGAATCGTGCTACATTACCACCTGAGTTTAATAATAAAACGTCAAGTGCAATAATGCCAGTCACCACATATCTAGCCTCCAAGGGTGGTAGCAATAACAGCATTATTGGCGTTCGGGGGTAGAGCATAGCAAAAGCCACCATTACTCCATATACTGCGCCAGAGGCACCAATTACTGGATTAGGCACCCCTAAAAGACTTACAATTACGTCGATAAGGGCGCCAATCAACCCGGCACCTAAATAAATACTAAAAAAACTGTGAGCACCAATAGTTTCTTCCACCGGTCGTCCCATCCACCACAACCAGAGCATGTTGAAAATGAAATGAAACGGATTTAACAGCGAGTGAGTAAACATATAGGTAAACAACCTCCATGGCTGAGTAACCACTGTAATAGGATCAGGAACAAAAGCAAACCACTGAATCAGTGAGATACCAATAAAAGAGCTAAGTATTTGGGCAAAAAATATAGCGGTATTAATCCCAATAATGGCTCTTATGGCTACAGGCATAGCCAAGAATCCTCTTTTTACTGATGAACCAAAAGAATCGTATGCCATTGTTAGAAAGAAGTATTTATAAAAACTAATTTTACAGTGCAGGTCGCTTAATTTTCCAATATCTTATGAGTATAAATCCAACGAATAAACCGCCTAAATGAGCGAAATGAGCGACACCACTATCAGGTCTTGTTATACCGGATAACAGTTCTATACCTCCATAAATTCCAACAAAATACTTTGCCTTTATAGGTATGGGAGGAAACAATAGGATGATATACTGATTGGGAAACATCATCCCGAAGGCTAATAAAATTCCGAAAACGGCACCGGAGGCTCCGATAGTGTAGGTGAAATAGCCACTCACTAGCATATGAATAATTGCAGCCCCCATACCCGTAAGCATATAATAAGTAATAAATCGCCGTGTTCCCCATAGATGCTCTATAGATTGACCAAAAATCCACAAAGCTAACAGGTTAAAGAATATATGCCCCACATCAGCATGTAAAAACATGTAACTGAATAGCTGCCACGGCATAAAGCCGTTACCTATCGAAAATAGCGCGAAATGTTGAGCTAAAATGGCACCTAAGGGTGTCCAGGCACCAGTGAATATACTCTTGGTAACTAAAAATACGATTGCATTGGCAATAAGTAGATATTTAATTGCCGGTGGAAATATTGAAAAACGGGTATTGGGTTGAAATTGGTCCAAAATTAAATTCCTTTATTTAAAATCCTTTACTATACGATAATATACGTTAATACCACTTAAAGTTACCCCAGGAATTCCCTGTCCAGGATAGGTTGTGTCCCCAACCAAATACATCCCCTTAAAAGGAGTTACGGGTGGGGTCCAATCCCAAATAGCCCGCCTCATTGATTGAGGAATACCTCCCACTCGTCCTTTTTTTCGATATACCCACTTTTCCCATGTTCTTGGGGTAGAAGCGTCTAGCTGAAGACATTCAGCCATATTTGCTCCAGGAAGGCGTTTTTTCACCTGATCAACCAAATACTGCTGCACCTCTATCTTTTTTTTGTCGTGGGAATCTTGATCTAATGCAAACCACTTCTCCGGTAAACAATGCGTGCTAATATTGATTACCCGATGGCCTCTAGGTGCACGCAGGGTATCCCCGCGCAAAGATATAGACACAAAAAAGGATTGAGCAATCCATTCAGAGTAAGGATGCCTTGTAGGTAGGTGAAACTGATGGTGTAAGGATAACTCATCGGCTAAAGTATCACTTAAAACAATGCCAATGGTAAAAGCTCCCCATGCATCGGTATACTTGGCAGATTCTTTGTTAAAATAGTCCTGCATTACACCAGTAGTCACATCCGGCAGATTCCAGAGTGGTATATTAGAAATCACAATAGGCGCCTGCACCTCCAATCCCTTGTTGGTGGCAATGCGATATCCCTCTTTAACCTGGTTAACACGTACAACTTTCTGTTTATTTAGCCACTGACCATGGTTAGACTCTAGATGATCTAGACATTTAAATACCAGCTCGATTAAACCACCTGGTACATAAAAATTGCTAGAATTCGGATAACAAATAGCCGGCGCACCAAATATAAACGGGGTTTGACTTGCTCCTGCTTGAGCTGTGATGATCAATTGTTCATCCAAAAATCGGATAAATTGATCATTTCTAATTCCACATGATTCAGCCACTTGCAATACAGAGCGATTCATATAAGGTAGTATGACAAGATCTTTTAGAGAATTACTGATAGCTAAACGTAGAAAGTCTAGCGGCTTACTAGGTGGAAAAAAGGTGTTTCTTAAAGAAATATTCCAAACTCTATCAGCAATATACATTGCCTTATCCCAAAACCTTTGTTGCGCTTTGTCTTGACCAAAGTGACTAATACAATGATCTACCCAATCGCGCTTGTCTTTCATTCGAATAATATGTTTTTGATCTTCTAACCAAACCGACATAGATGGGTTTAGTTCTATTCTTGGTATGTTAATACCTGTATGATCTTCTAAGAATTTCATGGGTTGGCCGTTATCAAATCCAGTTAGGGTAGTCGCACCAGATTCAAAAACATAGCTTTTTCTAGTATAAGAGGAACTACACCCGCCAGGATGTATTCCTGCTTCAAGTACCAATACTTTTTTCCCATCTGTACTAAGCAGACTAGCTGCTGACAATCCCCCCATCCCTGAACCTATAACCACTACATCCCATTCTTTAGAAAGGCCTTCGCTACTACGGGCTCGAGTGATTCTCATAATGATCTTGAATGTGAGTGTGGATAGCCATTGCTAAATATTTTACCATACTAGGTGCGGTACGAAACCATAGTTCAGGTTCGATTAATTCTACCTCAGAAACCATCCATTGATCGGTATCGTTTCGCAAAATATCCACTCTGCCATACAAAGGCTCAGGTTGGATTAGATTTATAACCATTTCAGCAAGTTCAACAAGCTCTGTTGTGAGTGTAAAATGGTGCACTGTTCCTCCAAAGTCATCCTGAACACGGAAATCTCCTTCTTTTGCCTTTTTTTGGACCGCATGAGTACACTTGCCACCCAAAACCATAAGTGATAATTCTCCAAAATTAGTCACACTAGATACAAAAGGTTGAAGAATAAAATCTTCTTGGGCGTTCAATTTGGCAAACTCTAAATCAAATGCCTTTATTTGTTTTGCTTGTAACCGGTAGGTTAAACGAGCCGCGCCAGCAATGGTAGGTTTTATAATTATATGTTCATATTTTAATTCAGTTACCCACTGACTTAAAGGGTTAGGATGCTGCTTTGGAATAATTGTTGAAGGGATAATTTGGATGCCTTTTTGGGCTAAATCCAACAAATAATGTTTATCAGTATTCCAGCTTATTAACTCCTTTGGATTCATACATGCCTTTGGTGGGAGCCGTTGCAACCACTGATTAAACTCTTCAAAATGATCAAAATAGTCCCAAGTTGTCCGAATTAAAACAAACTCTAAATTCTCCCAATTAATGGAACGGTTTCTCCAACTAACTCGCTTATATCTGTAGCCTAAACTTGCAAGTGCATTCCCCAAAAGCTCATCTTCCAAAAAAATATTCTCTATATAGCTGTTGCCAGGACTCAGCGTTATGTAACGATCCTCAGTAACAAAATAAATAAGCTTGCTCATTATTCAGCTATAACTACTCTTCATAAAAAAATTCAATCATATTACCATCCGGATCAGTGACAAACAAAAAACGTCCCTTTTTACGATTAGCAGGACCACTAACTATAGCAATCTCATGTTTCCTAAAGTACTCTGCTAATTCATCGACCTGTTTAGGGTCATCCACATAAAATCCGAAATGATCAACACGAAAATCACGAGAACTAGTGTCGTAGCTAGTTTCAGCCTCAACGATGACTAAAGTATCCCCATTACCCACATCATAAACTGCCATACTCTGTCCCATTGTTTTAATAAGTTCAAGATCAAGAACATCTCCATAGAAATATTTGGAATCTCCTATTCGGTTCACTCTGATGGTAATGTGGTTCAGACCTTTTGGCTTAAACATGACGAAAATGTAATTTAGTTGAACAGTAAAATACGTAATTTTGATGCAATTACAGTGTTTCTTTTTACAGTTAACCACTTGAATCACCCAAAAATTGACTTTGCAGGTGCTATTCGAGTACTACCCTGACATATTTTGTCCACTCTATACATAGTTGCAACACCCATTGGAAATCTAAAAGATATTTCTAAAAGGGGCCTTGAGGTACTAAATGCGGTTTCTTTAATCGCTTGTGAGGATACTCGAACCTCGTCAAAATTTCTCCAGTATTACGGAATTTCTACTCCAACTCGATCACTTCATCAACACAATGAACACCATAAAGTTGAACAATTCATTCGACATCTAGATGTTGGACAAGACCTTGCTCTAATTACCGATGCTGGTATGCCAGGGATCTCAGATCCAGGATTTTTAGCCGTTCGCGCTGCTCACATTTCAGGTCATACCGTTAGCGTTATTCCTGGAGCAGACGCGTTAACCACTGCATTGATTTCAAGCGGTTTACCCAGCGATTCATTTTATTTTCAGGGTTTTCTTCCTCACAAGAAAGGTCGTCGAAAGCAATGGGATTTTCTTGCTAATATGCCCTGTACCTTAGTCCTGTATGAGAGTCCCTATCGAATCTTAAAATTACTTACCGAGGCCACAACTTACCTTGGAGAAGACCGATATGTAGCCATTTGCCGTGAGCTCACAAAAGCCTTCGAAGAAGTTGTACGAGGAAAACTATGTGAAGTGGTTCCTATATTTGAGAATCGCACTAAAATAAAAGGAGAAATATGCGTGGTTATAGCCCCGCCAAACTATAAGGAAAATCAACCTAAAGCTTTATGAAAGCGCATTCATCACCATATTTAGCTAGTTTATTCTCTACTAAGTTTGACCTGGTCCATAATCCATGGATACTGTCGATTGGAATAGGATTATTATTAAGCCTAAGTTTTCCACCCATAAATGCCTCATTTTTAAGCTTTTTTGGTTTTATCGGTCTTTATCAACTTATGCTTTTAAGCCACAGTTATCGGCACCTTGCTATGATCAGTTACCCAGCTTTCTTTATATGGAACCTAGGTACTACTTACTGGCTTGTAATGGCAAGCATTCCAGCAGGTGTTGCGGCTATTATGGCAAATAGTGCGTTGATGTTATTACCTATGATGGTAATTCGGTTTATTCATCGTCGCTATCGGCTTTTTGTGTGGACAGCACTTTTTCAAGCGGCTTCATGGGTTTTGTATGAATATCTTCACCATCATTGGGATTTGGCATGGCCATGGCTGAGTTTAGGTAATGCTTGGGCAAATCACATATCGGTAATCCAATACATCTCTTTCACAGGTCATTTGGGCATTAGTTTTTGGGTAGTATTTGGAAGTTTTTTATGCGCCCATTGGCTTCAGTTACCTGAAAAAAAAGGCATTAAAACCATTGTGTTAATCATTAGTATTATCCTGCCACCGCTCACATCTATGATTTCGTTTGGATTAATGTCTAACGAACTACAAAAGTTGAAAGGTAATCAGGTTAAAGTTATAGTCGTACAGCCAAATTATGATTCTTACCAGGATTACGGTGGAATGAGTGGAACAGAGGAAGTATTGGATAATTTATTCAGTTTATCTCTGCTTCAGAAAAAGACTGAAATGGATTTAATCGTTTGGCCAGAAAATGCCATTGATAAGCCAATTCATATGGATTCTTGGCATGCCAGACGAATTGCAGATTCTGCAAAAGTATGGCAGACAAATTTTATTATTGGGACTGGGCTCTATACCCTCTACCCCGATCAAGCCCCGAATCTTTATCGTTCCAACGTAAATGGTATGCGCTATAATATCTTCAATTCTACTCTTTTTGTAGACTCCAATGGTCGCTTATCTCGTTACGATAAGGCTCAATTAGTGCCATTTGTAGAACGATTTCCTTTTGTAGAGTTTTTGAATAAAGTAGATATATTTAAATGGGTTGACTGGGGTGAAAATGCAGGCTTTGGCCTTGGAAATGAAACCTCAATGATAAAAAGTCCATCTGGCTTTATTAGTCCTGGTCTAGTATGCTATGATTCTGTATTCCCGTCATGGAATCAAGCTTTTGTACGTGAAGGGGCTCAAATACTGACAATCATTACCAACGATGGCTGGTGGGGTAATTCAAGCGGACACATACAACATTTTGCCTATGCTCGGCTTCGAGCAATTGAATTTCGCCGTTGGGTGGTTCGAAGTGCTAACAATGGAACATCAGGAATAATTAGTCCAGATGGAAGTATAAGTCAAAAAACCAAGTATTGGACGCGCACCTCCTTTAGCGCCGATGTACCTTTGCGAAACGATCTTAGTTTTTATACTCGCTGGGGAGATTGGCTATCCATATTGTGCTTTTTCCTTGTTTTTTTGAGCGTGGGATATGGTTGGGTCACACGAAAGCAATCATAGTTTGTTAGTTACTTAATTTTAGTTCTTGGTTTATTTGAGGCTCGATTTTGACTCGTATATTGCTTGTTTGAATTTAGAACTACCAAAGTACATATTGCTAACGTGAACGAATAGCTATTCTAAAATTAAACCGAATATCGTGGTTGGTGCGAGTGGGGATATTGTTGGATTCGATCCTAGAATAGGTATACTCAAAATTAGACGAAACGGTAGAAGATATCTTATAGCCGAGCGTAAAACTACCATTAATTCGTCGCTGCCCCGTTTCTCGTGCACTAAGTGTTTCTGCAGAGCCAATTTGATCCACGGTTACACCATTTTGCAATGCATTATCTAAATCTGTATCGAGTTTATAGGATATTTCAGTATCATTTTTATAGCTACCACGAAGACTCATATCGATATTATTTCGGAGCTTAGGTAAAAAAGAAATACGCACATTTCGGAATATATAATTAACTGCAGCATCTACTCCTTGCGTCAAAGTCTCTGTTACCCGTTTTGAGCTTACCGCAAAAGTAGAAATAGTACTTCGGTCATATCCAATATCGGTCTTTAGACCCGATTCCCAAGTCATATTAAGTTTTACAAATGGTGAGAATCGCCGTTCTGAACGAATTGATGTAGGCTCATATCGACCACGTACATCAATAATTGAATAGTCTCCAATGTTTTGTCCAGATTGCTCCCCCACCAAAGCATTTAAACTCCAATCTACTTTGTAAGACCCACGATATGCATGATTCAATGCAGCATTGGTCATATACTTTCCTATAAAGGGTATATATTTTTCTAAACGGTTCCATGTGACTCTCCAACCTGGCTTAGGGAAAGCCATAAAACCTTTATCTCCAAATCCTTTTGTCCCAGCCCCTAAATAAGCATTCATATAATCTTCTTGAAGGGTAGTACGATTCAACACCCCTCTGCCATCGCTGTTACCCAGTGAATCTATAATGGAGCGTTCGCCTGGTCTAATATCCAAGACCGCGGTCTCTAGCTGGCTTTCAAATAAATCCTTATACCCACCACCAAAGGCCCACACCGATGAACTAAAAGAGCCTGATTCTGTTCCAATCGATGTAATTTCATTAATAGGTGTTAGGGTAATTGTTTCTGTACTTTTCTGGGATATTGTAGCGTCCCAGTCCAAGTTAACTGTTATATTTTCAAAGGGACTAATTCGGGTACTCGCAGAAAAATTATCCCCTTGAGTGTTATTTGCTGGGAGCTGAATATTATTATCTCCCCCTTCATTTCCAATTAATTGTTGCTTTGGTATTCTATCTTTTAATCCAAGTCTGTAAGCAAAAGAGGGTGAAAAATCATCTATGGATGCATCATTAAAGGATTTAAAAAACTCTGAAGAGCCTGAATAACCAGGTTGTGAGCCGCTCTTTTGACGTTTATATCCAATAGATACATCCTCTAAACTTAGTAGGGTTAGTAATACTTTTCGAGAGAAAAACTGCATATCTTTAATAAAGTCTGGAGGTGGTTTAGGAGTTCTTAAACTATCAGCTAAGCCGCTCTCTATTTCTTCTCTAAGATTTTCTTTGGCATCTTTTCGTATTTTGATTTCATTTTTGTTGGCCTCTTCTACCATTTCATACCAACCAAACTTGTCCAAGAGACGACTCGTACTCACCTTAAAGGTATTATCTAGCTGAAAGGAATTAGAAACGTTAGCTCCCAAATCTGAACCGCTTGGACTATTGGTCCACTGATAACCTCCTCCATAAGATGCTGAATATGTTAGCCAGTTCAATGCATCAATTGCGTTAAGTTTGGGTCTCCAACTTGCAGAATAACTTTCTTGATAGGATGATCGCCGAGGTATTAAGCTATCTCGAAGAGCCCCTTTTATAACATCAAAGCTAGGTTTAATGCTATAAGAAAGACTATCAACATCGTCCCTATTACTTGGGTCAATACCCAAACTCGAAAAATCAAAATTAGATGAACTCGTAAAAGTAATTGGAATCGATGGCATAAAATTGTAACTAAAAGAAAACCGATTTTGCTGGGTGAATGCGTGAGATTGTTGTAGTGCCTGTAAATCTTCCGGGTCAGTCAAATTTCGACGTCTTGATTCATCATAACGCCGTGTTAATGTAGACGAAGCTGTGATGGAAGATGGTAAATAACCAAGGCGAAGTTCAGATAAGGCTCCTAGAACAGGAATACCCTCGGTGAATTTGAATAGCTGAAGTAGTTTAATGCGCCGAAGCGATAAATTATACTGAATCGAGGCTTTATAGTCCCACTTATTCTGAAAAACTAATTGTGGATTTTTGGAATACCCTTTATTGTAAACATAACTCAATTTAGTATTATCCAAGGTTAACTGTGCCCATTTACGCTTAGAATTACGCTTAGATATATTTGAGACATTGAAAGAAAATGTTTCATTTACCGTTTCAATATCATTTTTTTTTGTATTAATTACATCGTCTTTCAAATTGGATGGCACCGAATCGTCGGCATTCACTTTATCAATAAAATCGGTCAACCGAATATCCCCCTGAGATGGTAAATATTTCGGTATTTGATTGTTTACCCTATTAGATATATTTACGGGAAGGCTCCACCCAAACCTGTCAGGAATAAGTTTATGAAGATTAATGGTTGAACTAATCCCATATGCAATTTGATCAGATACACTTCGATCTCCCAATCGCGATTCAAGCCCACCAAAGCCATTGGTTCGTCGGGTAAGATTAGCGTTAACTGTAGCAAAGTCAGCAAATTTAATTGTGGATTTCGCATTTGCTGCCCAACCTTTTTCGTTATCAAACCCTGATAGACGTAACTCATTTAACCACATTTCTGCATTGAGTAATGGAGAACCACTTGAGTTTACATTCTGTGGATTATAGGGATTTCGTATCCCTAAACCTATTTCAGTAACTCGGTCTAGAGATGGATTTCCCTTAATCGCGAACACTGCTCCATTCACTTCTTTTTCTGAGTCTAAAATTCCTTTCTGCTCGAAAACTTCGGTTGGATCGGCACCAGCATCGTCGCGAAGCTGTTTTAATACATTGAATGCCGAAATGATGATATTCATATTGTTCTCGTCATAACGCCAAATTTCTGCAGCTTCGACTTCTAGTTGCCCTGCATCGGATGGGTCATAGTTAAATGGCATGGCCTGCGACGGGGTAACCGGTTGGCGGTATTCATAATAATTGTTCTCCAAATCCGTACCCAGTCGCACTACTAACTCCGCATCTCCTCTCTCATCAAAGCCTTCACCATGAAGGAACATCCGCATGTTAGAGTAATTCAGCAGGTTTAGTTTACCTGGGTACACTCGCTTAACCATTTGGACCATTCCTGCTTCTAAGTTCTCCACACTTAAAACCAATGACTGCTCATTTTCCAGCGCCTGAATTTGTGCACTTCTATTTAATGCTCTAATAGCACCATCGGGTTGTCGATATGGGAACGGCTCTCGATTGGCATTTTCTTCAATATTAATTGTAGACAACTTAAAATTGCTAGGATTTACTGGGCTATCACTTAAGTTACCTACCTTTCTCCATTGAGAACCCACAAACTCCAATGTTGCGAAGCGCATTGTAAATGGTTTTTGATATCCCGACATCCACATTCGTATGTATGATATATTCTGAAAGCTTTCTATATCCCCAAATTTTCGTTTAAAGTCATTCAGGGGAACTCGAACTAAATACCAGGTTTTATACTCTGGATTACGCGGTATTTTATCTACTATGTAGGTCCCAGGTGAACCAATATTTAATTGTGATGCATCGGCAGGATTAAAGTCTATTTCATACTGGTAGTA
The DNA here is from genome assembly GCA_002720745.1 of Balneola sp. GTDB lineage: Bacteria > Bacteroidota > Rhodothermia > Balneolales > Balneolaceae > UBA1275. The sequence continues at coordinate 10,860 of PBJO01000025.1, read as the reverse complement.
CGAATTAGTTTGCTGAATAGATGAAGCACTTACTAAACCTTCGGTATCAGGTTTTAAAGTTACTGCTGTTTTGTTATCGCTACCACCACTTTCAGGGGTATTCCCATCATGATGACCTAACATCCGGAAAAACCGTTCATGTAATTTATAATCTAATACCTTATTTTCACCATAATAAACATAATCATCGTTGGAAGGGTCTTCTTCAATCATGGAGAACTCTTCAGTTCCTTCCCCATACTGCGCTCGCATAGCCTCAATAAAGTCCCCAAAAAGGGCCCCTTCATCTCTATCTTCAGCTCCTTGAGTTCCTGGATTGGGAGCTCCGTCCAAGCCCACATCCTCTAGAATCCTTTTGTCGTTTGAAAATTGACCTAATGGAACCGGTGGGGATGGTGGGATGTAGGAACGTGGTTGTGACTCAGCATCATCTTCTTGCAAATTATTTAAAACAGTGGACAATCCGTCTTCGGTATTAAGACGAACATTAGGAATAACATCCTCAGAAATAATACCTAGATCCAAATAGATTTTTCCATCATAAAAAGGCTCTTCTCCAGTTGGATCTTGACCACCTGGCAGTATAGCTTGCACCCAAAATTCTAAAAACTCGATATTATTCTGAACCAAATCTTCTTGGCCTGAAGGTATCACATAAGTCATCCCACCCCAAGTATTCTCTGGAGTATTGTCTAAAACATTTTTGAGATCCATATTATAATTATACGGCCCTCTCTTTGCTGGGTTGAAATGCATATCAAGTGAAGAAATTACATCTTCTTGACGATTGTTGGTTTCTCTGCCTTGAAACACATCCTTTAATAAAATAATTTCAGATTCAGGGGTAACAATAGCATTGCGAATTGAACTGATGTTTCGAGGAATGGAATACCATGAAAATTGAGATCGCAAATCGGCCCGTGCTTTTCGATCAAAACTACTCTGAGGAGTGGTGAAATCTGGATTGGCAAAATAAGTCTGGTCTGGGCCATAGCCAGGTAATGCGGCTGGCGCAGAAGCTAGATTCCAACGGGTTGGATTGGTAAGACTAATAGTGTATTCAGCACCTTCAAAGTCGTCAATAAATACCAGTCCATTTTCTTCGTCTCTGTATAGTTCATTATTATCAATGGCTTCCTGAACTGCATTAGTCTGAGCCACTCCTGGGCGTAATTGAGCGAATTCACCACTGAATTGAATATTTGAAGGGGTTTTGGTCTGTAATAATGGTACTTTATCGATGGCTTGTGTAAGCCAAGGCGCTTCAAAATTGGCTCGCGCATCTAAGCCTAAAACCGTGTTATTGATGGGTTCATTTCCAATTCGGATTTTGTCAGATAAAGGCTGTTCCTTCAATTTGAAAAATGTACTGCCAAGTTGGATATCATCATTAACACGGTACTCCGCACGTAGTCCTGTAAAGTTTTTTTGCCCTATTATGGAAAACTGGTTACTCTCATATTCAACTTCTATTTCCTGCCCAGGGGCTAAGTAACTTTCATTCATAATGGTAAGTGATCCAAATGAATAATCGACTTCGAAGTCACTACCCTCTACCAATTCCACATTGTTAGCAAATACTTTAACCGATCCCTCTATAAGACCAAACCCAAGATAAAAAGAGCCTGAAACACCTCCTTTAGAATTACCAGATATGGTATAGTTTCGGTTCTTAGAGATATCCCTTGCATCACTTTGCTTTAACTCATACAGTTCTCTAAATGTTAGGGATTGGCGTACTGAGTCACTTACTGAGTTTCCTAATATTTCATCTATTCGCTTCCCAAATGGCTCTAGGTACGGGAACATAATGCGACCTGTCCCTGCATCAAGAGTAATTCCAGTAAAATCTATCTGATTATCTGGAATAGTCGCACCTTCAGAGTTTACTCTATCAAGCCCCAAGTCTTGTAATAGTGTGGCAGAACGACCTGGAAGATTCACTTCGGGTATATTACCTCTTGTATCTGCAATTTCAAGCTCAAATCCTTCTGGGTTAATCCCAGAAACACCTAATGAATAAATATTACGCATGGTCAAATCCCACGCTTTATCCGAAGTAGTCATCCCACCTGGTCGGAGTAACTTCAGATAAATTCGGTCATTGCCAGATGCATTCAACTCTCCAACGGCAACCGGTACTCCTCCCTGCTCGGGATCGTTATACACATAGGCTACAGCAATCGCATCTCCAGTATTTATATAACTCTTCATACTAATGAAGCCCAGCGCTCGATTAAATGTGTAGTCAATCCCCTCCAGAAGCAGTTCAAATGGGGCGTCCACATATTCCTGCGCCGTTGCCCCGAAATCTTCGTTAGTAGCATTGGAATTGGTCGCTCTCAATTCATTTAAGGTTGACTCTTCGTATCGATCCCGATCGTTACCTGGCAGTCCGTATAACTGATCATTAAATCGGTTTACTCCTAAATCAAGTAATGCAATAGCCTGTACAGCAGATTCACCTGGTATTTGCTCAGACCTTCGGACGTATACATACAATTCCGAAATTTGATAAGGTTGAAGTATGTTTTGTGGATCACTAAGTGCTTGCTCAAATTGCTGCCGGTTATAAAAATCTAAAAAAAAGTGCCGCCCATCTTCATAATCTGCTGGAGTAACATCAATAGCTTGTTCCTGAGAACCCCCAGATATTTTTTGGGAATTACTAGTTCCTTTTTGTTGCGATACCACCGAGGTCAATTTTAATGGGCCGAGCTCTGAAATAGCCTTAATTCCAAAAAGCGATTTTCCACCTGAAACCAAGGAGTTTCCAGTTTCCATGGATACGTTCCCCATCTCAACACTTTTGATAATTTCATCTTCATACCCTTCATAAACGATACTCAGTCTATTTTGAAAATCAAATTGACGCTCAGTGTCCCAATCAGTTGCAATAGTAAGTTTATCTCCAATATTCCCTTGGATATTAAGTTGGAGATTTTGGTTAAACGTAGGATCGACTCGGGTACGAAGATCTTCAGGCAAGGTTCCATCATCAAGTTTTTGAATAGAAGCTCCCACATTCATATTCGCCGAACCGTTTACACGAAGACTCACCTCATCGGTGCCAAAAATAGTTGTGAAAGCAGAATTTTCGCCCCCAGGAACCGAAATCCGGAAATCTAATAAACCTCGTCTCTCCTCTCGTTGTGCTTTAGCCTCGCGAATAAGTTGACGGCGAATCGATAACTCATTTTGCTCCATTTTCAGCGATAAAAAATCCTCAAAATTTACAATCGTTTTCGGAGCTAAATCAATGTTATACCAATAGTTATCTATGGTATAAGTAGAAACACTATCCCAATGGATCACAATGTCCCAAATTGTTGATGGACTTGAGTATAGTGCTCCTACTTTGGGAGCATATAGTTTAGCCGCACTAAATTTTGGCTTGTACCGGTACAATTTGACTCCTTCAAGTAAACTATCTGGTATAATTTCAACACTAAGGGGGTTCTGGCTAAATTGCTTGGTTTCTTGCTGTTGCTGAGTACTTTGTCCTTGTCCGCCTCCACGTTCCTGTGCAAAAAGGTATAAATCTCCTAGAAAAGCGAAAATAAGTGATATTATCGCCCAACAGGTAAAAATGCGTCTGAACTGAAAATTTGGCACCTAAAAAGTACTAATGAATAGAATAGTAACGATAGAATATAGGCACTTGTGTTTTAATGGATGATTATTCGCAAATGGATTCCAATAATACCATATATTTGGCTATGTTAAAAGAATTTACCGAGACTTGGTAATAGATATTGAATACTTGACCTTGTTTTTTCGCGCATACTATAATCAATGAAATTAAACCCTCTACAAATAGATTTGCTGAAAAAACATGTGGGCCCATTTCTCTTTTGTTTTTTTGGGGTCATGTTTGTGCTACTCATGCAATTCTTGGTATTGCATATAGATAAGCTTATCGGTAAAGATATTCCTCTTGGTGTTATTTTAGAACTAATTATTACCAACCTTGCTTACATGGTTGTTTTAGCAGCACCTATGGCAGTATTAGTTGCTAGTCTAATGGCATTTGGTAAGTTTTCAGAATACAATGAATTAACCGCCCTCAGAGCCTCTGGAGTCAATACCTTACAAATAATCATGCCAGTATTGATAGCATCAATCTCACTATCTGCTGGGCTTGTATGGTTTTCAAATTCCATACTCCCCGAAGCCAATAGTAAAGCAAGAAGCATATTTATCGATATTCGATTAAAAAAACCGGGTTTTGAGTTAGTACCTAACGTATTTTATAACGGCATTGAAGGTTACACCTTTCTGGTTGACCGGATTGATCCTCTTTCCGACACTTTGTATAATATCACGCTTTTTCAAGAACCCACCAATTATAAGAATAGGGCTTATATTAAAGCAGATAAAGGATATTTAACCAGTGAGAGCACAGAAGCACTTACATTGCATTTATTCAATGGCGAAATTCTATTGTATCCAAGTAAACGAGCGGCAACAAGAGATCGAAACATGGAGCAAATCGAGTTCAATAAGCACCGAAAAACCTTTGACCTTTCGGATCTAGCCTTTACTCGAAGTGGGAGTTCGGGTTCCTCACGAAGTGATCGCACCATGAGTATTCAAGCGATGACTTTTATTGTAGACACCTTAGAAAAGGAAATAAAAGAATTACGCTATCAAATAGTAGAGGATTCCATTAGTACTCTTCATCCTGCTACCTTTAATCAGCCCGCTACATCAACTAAAACCCGTCATTTGAGGTCCAGAGTGCAAACAGATCTATTTATTCTGAACCAAGTCGGATCGGCTTCACAGCAAATTCGTATGGCAAATTTAGGGTATAGTCAGGTTGAAAATGCCCAATCTCAAATTGAGCGAGCCAAGAGCAATGAGTTGTGGAGGATAAAACGAATTCAAAGGTACTGGGTTGAAATTCACAAAAAATTTTCAATTCCTTTCGCATGTATCATATTTGTTTTACTTGGAGCACCCATTGGGATACTCACTCGAAAAGGAAATGTTGGATATGCCGCAATAATTGCCTCAATCTTATTAACGGTATATTGGGTATCGGTAATCCAAGGAGAAAAATTAGCCGATAGATTATATATTAGCCCTTTCTGGGGAATGTGGACTTTCAACCTCTTGTATATTATTATTGGCGTGCTTTTGTTACTGCATTTAAGCTATGATTTGCGCTCTTTTTTTCCAAATAAAACATCAGATTAGCACGTGAAACACTTAGACCGTCTTATAATTCGTCGCTTAGTTTCGATTACGACTCTAGTCCTGGTAGTACTAATATGTATTTTTGTTTTGATCGATTTCTCTGAAAATAGTGACGATTTCACTGATCGTGGTGCTACAATGGGAGAAATTTGGGGCAATTACTACATAAATTATATTCCCGAAATGATACGGCTCGTCTTACCTTTAGCCATCTTCTCAGCTTGTTTATATTTAGTGGGCCAACTTTCAGAGCGCCTTGAAATTACCTCCCTTAAAGCTGCTGGTGTGAGTCTTTATAGATTGTTCATGCCATTTCTTATGTTTGGACTGATAAATACGATAGGGCTTAGTGCTTTAGATGCTTGGATTATTCCTGCCTCTAATGCCCATAGAATTAAGTTTGAAGAGCAGTATATCAAGCAAAAAAATGAACAGCTTGATCGTAGCGATATTTATAGAGAACTCTCACCTGGCAGTTACTTACAGGTGAATTATTTCGATCGCGATCAACAAACTGCCTATCGAATTCGAATTATTCAATTCGATCAAAAAGGCGTGAAAAAACTTTTAACTGCCACCAATATGTCATGGTTGGAAGGTAAAAAAGAGTGGAGACTTACAACTGTTCAAGAACGAGTATTTAGTGATTCAGGCTTTGTAGAGCGTAATGTAGCAGGATTTGATACCCTTCTTAGCCTACTTCCACAAGACTTAGCAAGAAGTAGCTCCGATATCTATCAATTGAGCTATACACAAGCTTTCCAATATATTGATGGAATTAAGCGTAGTGGTGCTAGTGGTATTGAAATACCACAAGTTCAACTATATGCCCGTTTAGCTTACCCATTCTCAATTGTGGTAGTTTTGATTATTGGTTTTGCGGTGGCATCGGTTCGACGTAGAGGAGGTAAAGGTGTATACATTGCCGCTGGATTGGTGATAAGCTTCTTGTATTTGGTCATCATGAAAATCATGGAACCTTTTGGAGCTCTTGGAATACTTCCTCCATTTTGGGCTGCACTTATTCCACATATTACGTTCTTAGTAGTGGGATTTATCAGTCTTAAACAAATTCGAAAATAGCTACTCTTTTTAATAATAACGAAGCAAAAAGCCTTTGCTTATGTTTGTGGACCTATGCTTCTGCCTGAGGACCTCTATACAAAGGAATATCCTTAGTCTTATTCTGAATAACTCCGTGTTCAGTTTCATATTTGGATACATTTTCCTGAAGAGCCAACATTAATCGTTTTGCATGATCTGGGGTCAAAATCATTCGCTTGACTACTTTTGCTTTAGGAACCCCAGGCATAACTGCAATAAAATCAGCAATGAATTCTGATGGTGAATGCGTAATCATGACCAAATTAGAATAGGTGCCCATGGATTCTGCTTCACTAAGTTCAATCTCCATAGTTCCTGCTTTAGGACCTTTTATAGCTTTAGTTGGCTTCTGGGTATTGTTACTACTATTCATACTTTTTTAAGTCTGATGGCGTTTTCGGCTAATTTAGACAATGTAATAGTGCTTGAGAGCTGGTTAATTACTCATTTAAGATTATTCTAAGAAACCATGCTCTATCATCCAATCGTCATTGTACACTTTATTTAAATATCTAGTTCCACTATCTGGTAGTATCACAACCATGATATCATTCGCGGATAAAGGATGAATTTTTACGTACTCTAGTGCCCCTTCAACTGCCGCTCCGCATGACCATCCTATAAATAAGCCTTCTTTCGAAGCAAGCTTTCGAGTTCTAAGTGCTGCTTCTTTATCACCTACTTGAATGACCTGGTCAATGTAACTGAAATCTATAGTACCTGGAATAATGTCCTCACCTATACCTTCTGTCAAATAAGGTTTTATTTCGTTTTTATCGAACTCCCCTGTCTCGAAATACTTCTTATATACTGAACCAATCGAGTCAATACCAATGACCTGAATGTTGGAATTTTGTTCTTTTAAAAACTTACCCACTCCTGATATTGTACCACCAGTCCCCATTCCAGCCACATAATGAGTTATCGCACCCTCTGTTTGTTCCCATATTTCGGGTCCAGTAGTTTCATAGTGGGCTAGTAAATTACTTTTATTATCGTACTGATTCGGATAAAAAGAGTTAGATAATTCCATGCTCAATCGCTTGGCTACCGAATAATAACTTTCTGGATCTTCGGGCTCTACATTAGTTGGGCAAACAAGCACCTCAGCACCCACAGCCCGTAAAATATCTATTTTAGATTGACTTTGTTTATCGGTGGTTGTAAAAATACATTTATACCCCTTGGCTATGGCCACCAAGGCAAGCCCCATGCCTGTATTACCGGAGGTGCCTTCAATAATGGTTCCGCCCGGTTTCAACAGTCCTTTTTCCTCAGCATCTTCTAACATTCTAATTGCAATCCGATCTTTAACGCTATGTCCGGGGTTCATATATTCAACTTTAGCCAACATCGATCCCAAACCCTGATACATATGCTGTAATTGAACTATAGGCGTATTTCCAACCGCATCAATAATTGATTTGTAAATCATTTAGATAGAATTATTAGAATTGTATTAAAGATATTATAATATTAAAGTTACAGAATATATCATAAGTAGGTAGGTTTTTTATTTTTTTGAAAACTTTTAATACATATTGATCTTATTACACAAATCTTTTTATTAAAATGTCTTTTAGAAAATAGCTTTTTATTTATTTGTCTGAAATTTTAAACTAAACTAATATAAATTAATTGCAATTGCTTTGTGAATGATAAAAGAGAAATTTTAACATCATACTATTGTATATTATTATCCAACTTATAATGCTATTAGCAATAAAAATTTTAGCTTTTTATTCCTCAACAGTAAAATACTAGATTGTCATATGTTTATTGAGCAGACCAAACCCAAAGACTACGACTGCGGATATAATTTAGATCTTATGATGAAAGCACTGCCAAGAATTAACAGTTTGGCTGAAAGAGAAGCCTATTCGAAAAGGATCGTTGGATTAATCAAGCAATCTCACCCTAATTGGGTCGATAGTGATGGAAAAAGTGAACTTGCATGGGATTTTTTTTACAAATATGCTCCTTACGATCCGAATGATTATGGCATAAAACATCCCTTCATACATGGCTTAGAGGACGATGCTAGATAAAGATTATTATTATTAGAGATTTCGAAAAAAATTATGATTATCCTTTACTAAGTTGAATTTTCAATTTATATTGAAAATTCATTAGAATAATAGGTTAATACTTAAACAATGCCAACACATCGGTTCAATTGGCCAGCTTTCAGGGCGTTTTTACATACTGTAATCGGTCAAAATAGCCTGACTACTGACAAGCATGAGTACGTAGCAATTAGCCTGCCTACTTCCAAACAGATGAATTCTGAACTGGCTAAACGTCTAATTACCTCGAAAACTTCATTTTATTTATCCCATCCTGTAGAATCATTTACAATTGTAGGGGAGGGCGTTTTAGAACGTGTTTGTATAAGTGGAAACAATAGATTTCGTGAAACTTCCACATTGGGTAAACATCTTTTCAACAGAGTTCATCATTTTCACTCTTTTGATAAACCCTGTCCCCTTCAATTACTTGGTGGGTTTTCCTTTTTTAATACACTAAATAAAGACTCAGAATGGGCTGATTTTGAACCCTCACTCTTCCATTTACCAGAATGGACAATTGTACAAACTAAAGATGAAGCCACATTGAGTTTAATAGAGCGAGTAAATGAATTTGAAACAGTGGATAATCTCATTAATAGGTTACAAGTCAGACTTTATTCATGGAATGACTCCGCACCTTATGACTCCAATGGTGATATAGAGTTATTATCTGCACTAACACAATCAAAGATAAATGATTCATTAACCACTAACTCTCTGTCATTATGTGAACGGCCCCGAAACTTAAGAGCTTTCACTGAATGGAAAAAAATGATTGAGAAAGCAAAAAAAGCGATTGATGTCAATGATTTAAAAAAAGTAGTTCTCGCAAGGAAAGTTACCCAATCACACTTACTCAAACCTAAAGCTGCTGACGTAATTTCAAATCTTGAACAACTATATCCAGATTGTTTTGTTTTTTGCGTAAATCCTGAGGGTAAGTCTTATTTTATAGGCGCTACTCCAGAACGACTTGCACGTTTTACACCTACACAAGTTCAAACTGAAAGTTTAGCTGGAAGTACTAAGCGAGGCAAGACCTACAAGGAGGATGATGACTTAGCTGGCAAACTGTTAAATTCTAAAAAAGACCGTCTTGAACATCAAATAGTAATAGAAGCTATTGAAGAAGATTTGGTGCCATATTCAGAGCACTTAGAGCACTCTAACTCACCTAGAGTAAAAAAACTACCAAATGTACAGCATCTTTACACACCAATTTCAGCTGTTTTTAAAAAAGGTATATCCCGAACAAAGGTCCTTAAAAATCTTCACCCGACCCCTGCAGTAGGTGGTTTTCCAAGAAAAAAAGCTCTTGATTTTATCGAAAAAGAAGAATCATTTACCCGCGGCTGGTATGCATCTCCAATAGGTTGGATTACTTCACATGGAACAGGTGAATTTTATGTCGGTATACGAAGTGGGTTAATTGAGCAAGATGCTGCTCATTTTTATGCGGGATGCGGTATAGTTAAAGATTCAGACCCGGAAAAAGAATGGCTGGAAACCGAACTCAAATTAAAACCTATGGTAGATGCGGTGCGCATGGCAACACCAGTACATGATGCTTCTAATTTGAAGGAACATTATGCAAAAGACCCTATCCTTTAGTTGGGCATCTGCGCTAGTTAAGGAGTGCTATAAACAAGGTGTCAGAGATGCCGTTCTTTCTCCGGGTTCACGAAATACTTCTCTTATGCTTGCACTTATTCATTTTCCTGGAATACGGTGCGTTTCTGTAATTGATGAACGATCTGCTGGCTTCTTAGCCTTAGGAATGTCAAAAGTCAACAAAAGACCCACACTTCTTTGCTGCACATCTGGAACAGCTGGAGCGAATTATTACCCTGCTATTATTGAGGCATATCAATCATCGATACCACTCGTTGCCCTCACCGCCGATCGGCCAGCACACTTGCAACAGGTTGGAGCATCACAAACCATCCAACAAAAGAATCTATTTGGTTCACATGTTTTACATTTTATCCAGCTACCTGAAATAAACAGTAAAAAGCAACTTCTTTCAAATGGACAGAAAGAATTTTCGCTTGCAATTCAGTTGGCCTATACAGGTGGGCCTGTTCATGTGAATGCTCCATTTAGTAAGCCTTTTGAACCTACGTCAGTACAGCTCAACGAATACATCAAGGACAGCAAAATATTGGTTTTAAAAACTGAAAAAGATATTCCTAGCTCATTACCTGACCTCTTGGCTCATCGCATGGTGCGACCTGAATTAGTAGGTATGCCAACCAAAAATAAAGTTATATCCTCTAGCGTTGAGGGTAATCATTCTATTGCTGACGTCCCATTACACCACAACCACTTATCCAAAGAAGCAAAGCAAATAATAAGTCCTGTTCAAGAACAAAATCTATATTCGGAAATGCACAGACCCTTAATTTTCATAGGCTCAGATCCTACTCCTTTTCAATGGTTTCGTCTGCTACCTAAACTTGCAAAACATCCAAATGCCCGAATTATT
>PBJO01000024.1 GCA_002720745.1 Balneola sp. | reverse complement strand
TCAAAATCTACACCTATAATCATGCGGTTTGGTCTACGCTTCGTACCTTTCTTGAGTGGAACCCGCACGGTTCCATTTTGCCTCAACCAATATCCTATTCCATTCACCGAGCTCAATCTCCTTACCAAATCCTGCTGATAAGCTAAGGATATCTCATCAGAATCACCTATTTTAACTATGCTTGTTTGCCTGAATCGCTCCTCTAAACCCATTGTAAGATGAATGAGTCCAAGCTGAATTTCCTTTTTATTTTGTTGCCAATTCCATTCCCCTCCAAAGACCTGCTCCTCAATTAATGATGTATCCAAATCAAAAAGACGCTCATATTCAATTTCTCTAATTCGTTCAGTTCCTTTGTATTGAGCACTCATATTCCGCATATATCCATGAAAACTTGAATGATCTGCGCCTAACACATCACTCGCCCATTCTATTCCTGCTTGGTATGCCAACCCCACATTATCTTCGTTGTCTTTAACTGAATATCGATTTACATCATATGAGCTTAACGACCAATTTCCGGACAAACGAATATTTTCCTGAAGAATATAACTTCCTTCAAACGAAACAACTTGATGAGCTAATGGCGTTGGCAGTTGTATCTGTGAAGTAAAATCACCTCTATTTTTACCGACCCATTTATAGATTGGAACATTTAATCCTGTTTCTATAAGCCTGTAATCACCTTCATTAACCCCTACTTGGGTAAATTGAACCTTAACTAATTCACTTTGTGATAAATCAGGGTCTTTGGCCTTCATATAAATAGTATATTTCTGATTATTCCAAAGTGTATCCACACGTATGTACGCCGTTGATCGGTCATTATCTCCTGCCCATGGACGCCCTGAATCAATGCCAATAGTGGTTTGATCACCAGCTGTTTTTAATAGCTGAATTTCTGATTCAGTCAACAAATCTTGCGCTAAGAAACCATTATTATCGGCTTCCCTACTAAACATTGAATTAAAGATAAAACGCTTATTCGGGGAAGTATATTCTAACTCAGAGGCTACTAAATTTCGATTAAAGCCATTCTCGACATATTCATACTCTACAAAAATTCTGCTTTCATTTCGAATTAAATCTTGTGAACTAAAGTTTATTTCACCCAACGAATAATCTATTATGTAATCTTGGTCAATTCCCCTTCTCAAGAGCTTACCATCCAGGTATACTTTTTCAGTTCCAGCCAAAATAATAGTGAATGGACTGCTTGAGGCACCCTGCAACCTATATGGTCCTTGCACCCCTTCAACTGGACTAATCTGTTCATTGGTATATACTCCCCTTGTTTGGGATGCAAATGATGCAATTCTACTTTCCCCACCTTTTTTTGTTATAAATGATTGTTCAGCATAGACCCCTTGTATCCTACGATTTATGCGATGCATAGATGCTCCAGACATACTTACATCTACATCTCCCATTCTGATGGAATATTTAGGATGGGTGATTTGGATAATTAACTGATCAAATTCCCTGATGCTCTGGGTGGTTCCATCAGGTTGAAATGGGATGTTTCGATCGGTTAAAATTGCTGATAGTTGTGTTTCATCTCCTACTATTCCTGTTAATTGAATATCAAGGCCACTTTCGAGACTGACCTGCTGATTAGTACCCGTGACAATCCCTCGCGTTATTCTTCCGGATTGTTCTAATTGAAACGGATCAGGTTTCAATGATCTTCTCAGATTGAGTTGTTGTTGAATTTCTTCACGAATCTTTTGTTGGTTGAAGACTGGCTCTACAATACTACGCTGGTATATGAAGGCTAAGTCAAGTGGGAAATCCAAGGTGGCTTCTGCTGGGGCTGTTATCCACCAATCCCCCGTACTCGTATCCCATTGCCAGTAGGCATTAGGTAGTAAAGACCATTTATCATTAAAATCGATGTTAGTACTAGACTTTTCAGAACGGTCACGGCTAGGTCTATACCATACCGTTAAACGGCTTTGAATAACACCTAGGTGAATACTTAGCCGACCATCAGCAGTAATATTCACCACTAAAAGGGTATCTGAATTGCGTGCAAGCTCGCGATTTATTTGATTTCTCTGCGGACTAGAAGCCAGAATAGCATCAGAAAGAATAGCATTTATTAATGTGCCCAAAACGACTACCACTAAGACCGCACTAAGATCTGTTAAGCGCGAACAATTAAAATTTGGTGATAATTGGATGGTAGACATAGACACTACAAATGTAAAAACCAGTCAGGTAAATATAATTAGTAGCGAATTAATCCCTAATCAACCCCATTAAAGCGTTGTAAACCTTGGTCTAGAAACACAAGAAACTTCTCTTCACCCACATACCCTAACTCCTGGGAGAGTACCTGTTGTGATGATGGGTCAAGAATCACATAGGTAGGCAAGGCTACATTACCAGTTAGCTTAAACTGAAGTTGCTGATTAGCTTGGGCATCTTTTCCTCCATCGGTGTACAATTTAAGAAGCTTCATCTGTTCAAAGCGTTCTTGCACGCTAGTTAAGGGAAAAATATTACTCTCCATGGCTCGGCAATTTGTACAGGTATAGCCAGTAAAATCGATAAAAATAGCCCTATTTTCTGCTCTTCCTTCTTCAATAGCTTGTTTATAGCTGCTTAGCCATCCCTCATCAGCAGATGTTTGTGAAGAGCTTCCTCTAATAGATGCTAGTGTGCTAACCACACTCACATCGGTTGCCTGCTTAGGTGGTAACCAGGCATCCCAAATTCCTAGTGAAGACCCTAGTAGACCCGGAATTAGATAGATACTGAAAAGTAGAAATGGAAGACTCAATACCACCCTTCCTGCACCAATGGAACTGGGTTTTTCTTCATTCTTTAAGGCAAATAAGCCAAGAATATAGAAGGTTGCAGTGATAAATATAGCTATCCACAGCGAAATAGCGAAGGGTCGACTAATCCAAGTCCAACCCATCACTAAATCTACATTCGATAGAAACTTTACCGCAGCAGCCAATTCTATAAAACCCAAAAGTACTTTTACCATGTTCATCCATGAACCACTCTTGGGTAGGGTATTTAGTAAATTTGGGAAAAGGGCAAATAGTACAAACGGACTTGCGAAAGCGGCTGAGAAACCAATCATCCCTATGATAGGAAAGAACCATTCTCCGCCAGTTGTGGCAGCAAATACGGCCCCAACAAAGGGAGCTGTACATGAAAAGGATACCGCACTTATGGTCATTGCCATGAATAAAATACCCACAATACCAGAGTTTTCATTGCTTTTTTTATTTAAAAAATTAGTGAGTTGATAGGGTAATTGTAGTTCATACATACCCAGTAAACTAAAAGCAAAACCAATAAGTACTACAGCAATAAAAAAGTTCACAAAAGGGTTAGAAGCGAAGTTTTGTGCCCCAGAAACACCAACAAAAGTAGCTAAAACTACTCCTATTAAGGTAAATGTAGCTACTATGGCTAAGCCAAAAACTACTGCACTACCAACCCCTCGTTTCGACTCTTCCTGTTTGGCAAAGTACGATACGGTCAGTGGAATCATCGGAAAAACACAGGGAGTCAATAAAGCAGCATAACCAGCAAGAATAGCAATCCATATAAAGGAAAATATCCCCTCATTACTAGTTGGATTAGAAATACTAATAGTTTGACTTGGTTGAGTATCTTTTACAAGTGAAGCCTCTAACATTGGATTGTCTGATACTCCTGCCACGAAGATCGTAGCAATGATTGATTTCGATGTTGGGGGTAGACAAACTCTGTCATCACAAACCTGATAAAAGGCTTCAATATCTAGAATTTGAGTTCCAAGTTTAGTCATAAATATGCTAACAGGTAGGGTGAATTGAGCAAAAGAACTATGCCATCCTAAATCCGTTCCAAAATTTGGATCAAATTCAATATCTGCCTTCGATTCTCTAACCTCTTCGGTGAAGAAAAAATTTGGCGAATTAGCACTAAAACGAGTAGGAAAAGGACCCGACTCAGGATCATTTAATACCGAATACAAATGCCATTCACCTTCTATACTAGCATTTAACTCAATTTCGAAAACTTCACCAGCCATAACTGTGTCAGGTACACTTACTAAACTAAATTTAACAGGATCTGGTATCTGAGCATTTATATTACCAGAAAGAACCAACCCCAAAAACAAAGTCAATAAGTTAAGATCTTTGACTATTGATGAAGAATTTTCTTGCATAGTATGGGATTGAAAATAAGATTTAAAGCGTCTACGTATATATGAGCAACAAATACCACTTATTTACTTATTAAAAGAGACTAGTAAAATAAAAACACTATCTCCCTAAAGCAAAATACCACATTCCTTGAGATGTGGTATTCATTTAAGTATACAAATTAATGGATTGTAAGCGTTCCAACTAGTCGGCTTTAACTACCCAGAATTTAAGTTGCGGCTTCAAATCACCAAGCAGTTGTATGGTAGCTGTATATTCGCCTAAGCTCTTAACATCCGTATCTACAGTAATAGTTCGACGATCGATTACTATTCCCTTTTCCATTAATGCATCTGCTATTTGTACGTTCGTTACTGTGCCATGAATTTTATCATCTTCACCTGTGGTAACTGAAATGGTCAAATTGGTAGTTTCAATCTTTTGAGCCATTTCTTTAGCCTCTTTAACACTGACTTCAGCTTTTTTAGCGGCTCTTTTCTGCATCAACTCTGATTCTGCAATTGAACCTTTAGTTGCTAGGACTGCCATACCACTAGGAATAAGAAAATTTCGCCCATAACCATCTTTAACGATGACTAATTCTCCTGATTGACCTAGTTTTTCTACATCTTGGGTTAAGATAACTTTCATACTATTTGAATTTATTAGCGAAGGTTTTCAGCAACGTAGGGCATAAGGCCTAAGAAACGTGCTCTTTTAATTGCGGAGGTAAGTTGTCGCTGATGTTTAGCGCTAGTTCCTGTCACTCTTCTCGGCAATATTTTACCTTGATCATTGGTGAATCGCTGAAGCGTTTCAATATCTTTATAATCGATGTACTCGAGGCCTGCCTCAGTAAATTTACACTGCTTAACTTTTCTAACACTTTTTTTTGGGTGCGATGGATTCTTAATCATGATAGTCTGAATTAAAATTGATTATAATTTATCATCTTCTGAGTCGTCTTCTTCGATGATAGGAAAGACTTCAGGCACAGCATTTTTCTTAACCAACTCTTTATGACGTTTCATCTTTGCATCATATTTCAAGGTTAAGTATCTCATGATCTCACTGTCTATCCGCATAGTCCGCTCAATAGATTCAATAGCGGTAGCTGGTCCTTCAAAATATAGATTCACATAGAAACCAGTTTGTTTCTTATCCATTTCGTAAGCAAACTTGCGAAGACCCCATTCTTCAACTTCATCTAAAGTTCCTCCACTGGAAGTGATCAAGTCGTTAATTCGCTGAATTACAGCCGGATATTGTTCGTCTTCTAGAACAGAACTAATTATATAAGTTAATTCGTAGTATGAATTCATAGGTTTACTTTGGATGTTTTCAATTAGAGAAGAAAACAGTCATCTTAAATATTAAATCCATTATTTAGATAACAGAATAATTAAGATAGCGTTTTTTCTGCTAATTCACACCTCTCTAAAGCTATTTTATTCTAACCCTACCCCTGACCCAATCTCATTAATACTGTTGGCCAGTATGATATCGAGTTCAGTAATCTGATTATCTGCATCGTGAGTATTTAATCGTAATTCTACTTTATTGTAGATATTTTTAATCACAGGATGATGATTATGATGTTGTGCTAGAAAAGCCACTCTCAATACAAATGACATAGCTTCTTCAAAATTTGAAAAAATCCATTCTCGATGTAATTCTTGCGAATCTATGGTCCATTTTTTTGGTTCTCTTAGTAGATTTACTATTTCTTTTTTAGTCAGTTTTTTTAACATTTTCTGAGTTATTAGTATTATTTCAATAATAATTTACACAAGAAAAATAACCTGAACATAACTTAAATTAAATAAATTTTTGCATATTAGAATAAATACCATCTTTATGAAAGCATGGTGTTTATTCTTCTTATAAAATTGTTCAGTTATCTTATTTTTCGAGATGTTGTACAATTAACATGTTAAATTCTAAACATAATAAGTACTACTTATATGAAGTTATATACGCCTTTAATCAAGAGAACATCTTTTTTTGTTTTGCTTCTAATACTAAGCCCTTGGAAAACTATTCTCGCCGCAGACGGATATGGTATTAGTGGAAGTGGTTTAGGATTACTATGGACTCTTCCCTTCGCTGGTATATTGCTATCCATCGCCATATTCCCTCTGATAAATGAATCTTGGTGGCATCACAATTTTGGGAAGGTATCTGCCTTCTGGGCATTCTTACTTCTGGTTCCTATGACCATTTCCTTTGGTTTCTCAGCCACACTCTACGAGGTGTTACATGCTTATTTATTGGAATACATACCATTCATAATCCTATTGCTAGCTCTTTTCACTATTTCTGGTGGTGTAAGAATCAAGGGTTCTTTTCGAGGCAGCCCAATTGTGAATATGGGTTTCTTAGTTGTCGGTACTTTATTAGCTAGCTGGATGGGAACAACCGGTGCTGCCATGCTGTTAATTAGACCATTATTAAGGGCAAATGAGTGGCGTACATCAAAAAAGCATGTAGTTATTTTCTTCATCTTTTTAGTAGCTAACGTAGGGGGTGCTTTAACACCTCTTGGTGATCCCCCATTGTTTCTTGGTTTTCTACAAGGAGTTGGGTTTTTTTGGACAACAACAAATTTATTTTTTGAAATGACTTTTGTAGTCATATTACTACTAGTCGTATTCTATTTTGTGGATACTTATTACTATAAAAGAGAAATAAATACTCCACCAAATCAAGAAAGTAAAGAAGCTTTTGGAATAGAAGGAGGTATTAATTTAGTTCTTATTCTAGGTGTAGTTGGGGCCGTTTTATTTTCTGGAATAGCTTCATTAGGAACCATTGATATTTACCATGTTACCGTAGATTATGAAAATATTATTCGTGACTTAATATTACTAGGATTGACCTATCTAAGCTTAAAAGTAACAATAAAAGAAAGTAGAGATGCTAACGGGTTCAATTGGTTTCCTATTCAGGAAGTAGGCAAACTATTTGCGGGTATATTCATTACCATCATAGCTCCTATATCTATGCTGAAAGCAGCAAATGTAGGGGAAGGTGCTCTTACATTTATTAATAACGCAGTATTTGACGCAAATGGAGAACCCATTAATGCCATGTTTTTTTGGATCACCGGTATGTTATCAGCTTTTTTAGATAATGCTCCTACTTATTTGGTATTCTTTAATGCAGCAGGTGGAGATGCTCAAGTACTCATGAATGAAATGAGTCTAACACTTGTGGCTATTTCAGCTGGTGCAGTATTCTTTGGAGCATTAAGTTATATTGGTAATGCCCCAAATTTTATGGTTAAATCCATTGCTGAACAAAATGGAGTAGATATGCCTAGCTTTGGTGGATACCTAGTTTGGGCTTCTATGATACTACTTCCAATTTATTTAATTGTCACCTTTATATTTATTTAGATCTACCAAAATGTTATTCCAGAGAACAAGTCTGGAGATTATTGGTTATAATCAAAATAGGTTCAAAGCTAGCTTAAGTTCACGCATACTTTTGCCAGCTTTACTTTTAGTATTTATTTGGTCCAATTATATACCTGCTTATGCTACTCTTCCGGTAGTTAACAAAATTACTCAACATGCTGATTTTGATCGTTTGGCTGCCCATTTTAACCATATCACATGGCCGGATGGTATATTTTCATTAAAAGCGGATTCAATCCTAGTAGATTCAACAGTTACCGGCCTTATTCCTGCTCTATCTTACAGTACAGAAGTGGGTACAGTAGGTGGTTTAATTTGGAGTAAGTTGTCATACGGCAAACAACAACCATTTAAGCAAAATGTCGCAGTAACTGCATTAGCATCTACTAAAGGTTTAGCCGGTTTTAATCTTTTCTTGGATCACTTTTGCAGCTTTAATTGTACCGATAGACTAATTTTGAATTTAGTGGTAAATCGTTTTCTAGAGGATCAGTATTATGGAGTTTACACCAATGCACATCTCAATTTAAGCAATAATCCAAGACGTTTCGAATACCGTTCATTTACCATAAAGATCGATGTTGAATACAGAATGAGCGCGAAAAAACTGCCTCTAAAAAATGAATCCTTAATCAATGCCTTATCTGGATTTCTAAGTACTGATTTTCATTATAAAACTCCTTGGAGCAATGACCCCGATAAGCTAATCATGCTACAACAGCCCACCGGGTACAAAGGCGCCTATGGATTTTGGTTAGGACTAGGTGGCCTAATAGACACTCGTGATAGTGAATTTTATCCTAATCAAGGTTGGTACTCAAAACAACACCTTAAAGGTAGTTTGGAGACGATCCTTAGTGATTTTACTCAATCTAAATTTCTTAGTGATACTAGATTTTACCATGATTTCAAACTCATTATTCCCATTGTTTTTGCGCAAAGGATAAGTTACCAATGGAGTAATTCTAACTCGAAAACACCTTACTGGAGTTTTCCATCACTAGGTGGAGAAGAATACCTGAGGGGCTATCTGGGTAATCGATTTTTAGTGCCTCAATTTTGGGCCACCAATACCGAATTGAGGACATGGCTACTTGATCTAGATAGCTATGGTGTCAAAATTGGTGGTACCCTATTTCTAGATGCAGGATCATATACCAATGAACGAATATTTCTAAGCGGTGATTGGTCTGATAATCTAAAATATACTGCTGGATTAGGCGGACTTATGACCCTATTTTCACCTGATTTTATTTTACGGGTCGATCTAGGACTTTCTGAGGAAGGCTATGGCATATTTTTTTCTACTGGCATACTTTTTTAAGCTAAATTTGCTGCCCCAATAAAAAACTAAAATAGACTTATAGAAACAGCCAAAAGCCCGCTATACCTACCGTCCAACAGTAGAAGGAAAAGAGGTAAAATCCACTCTTTTCTAGTATGATAATGAGGTATTTTAGAGTAAAATAACCCGATATTACCGAGCTTAGAAAGCCTATTATTAGTACTTGCAATGCATCTCCCTGTGTCCCAAGCTTTATCAAATCTAACACTTCTAAGAGCATTGCTCCCCCGATTACAGGTATAACCATAATAAAAGAAAAATTAGCTGACATCTTCCTGTCTACCCCTAACCACAGTGCCATTGTTATGGTTGAGCCTGAGCGGCTAATTCCAGGTATCATCGCACATGCCTGAGCAAGTCCAATGGCAAAACTTTTTGCTATTCCAATAGAAGTTGTACTTCTTTGAGAATATTCATCAGATATATTAAGCTCTTGTGTTCTAGTTGGTACAAATTTGGTCGAAAATAACAAACCACCTGTTACCAATAGCATAATACTTACCAAAAATGGGTTTGAAAATATAGCCTCAACCTGGTCTTTAAGTGTAAAACCCACAATAAATGCGGGAATCATACTTACAATAATCATCCCAAGAAAATGTATATCCTTGTTTTCTTTTTCCTTGACTGGATTCAATAAAAAACGTAGTCCACTCGCAAATAAACGTCCTAATTCGGTACGATAGTAATGGATAATACTTACAAGGGTACCAAAATGTACTACCACTTCATAGGTAATACCTGATTCGATTTCCGAACCCAACAATATTTTCCCGAGTACTAGGTGACCCGAACTGCTAATAGGCAAAAATTCGGTAATACCTTGTAAAACCCCTAAAATAAATGCTTCTAATAAATTCAATGCTTATGTTTAAAAATGCAAAGTATTTGTTTCTAATAATTTCTGACACTTTGGTCAGTTCAAAAGTAATGTTTTAACTCCTTCAACATCAATAAACTTTCTTTTTCATTTTTTTTAGTGACCCCACCCCGAATTGCTTTTATAAGTCGTTTACTGTCTCTTCTTATTCTTACTTTCCAATTATAAATGACTCTAACTACTTCAAATCCATTTAGAATTATATAAGATTAACCAATATGTCATATTGTATTATTTCATTATTTACGAATTTACTCATATAGTATTCTATCCCACTAAATTCATTAAAAATATCAAACTTAAATTCGCCAAATCCGCTCCATGTTTTTTCATTTAAATTCCGAAATTTATTAATATTTAAACTACACATTATTACACCGTGTAAGTATACATATCCTTCCTTATCTTTATCAAAGTTTATTATACCATCAATGTTTGTATTCTTACTTACTTTCATATACCATTCTTTTAAGTTGACTTTAGGTATAAGATTTTTTCTATAATTCTCATTAAATTTTAAATGAATGATATAATCGTATCCTTGCCTTCCGTTTCTCTTACCATATTGTTCAATTAATTTTTCATAATCATTTCTTCTAAGCTTATTCATAATAAACACCCCTTAAACATTAATGAATTAATCAAGACTACATGAACTCTATATTAAGTCAAAGTCAAATTTTTATATACTGTAGAACTTAAACATGTAGTAATCCATACCTCAATTTAGTATGTAGGATTCTAAGTTATTCATATCTATTCTACCCTTATCGAACTTATTTATATTACTTTTTTTAATTGTAAACTATTGGGAAGGGTAGAAGTAATTAAAATTTGAGCTATAGAATACTTAATTTAGAACCTTTATATTTCATTAAAAAGAAATTAGTTGAACTGAACTATATTCAAAACTGAAAGTGTGTGATACAATACTTTAACCAACAACACCTAAACGAGAATTTCGAATGAGTGAATATGCAGTAGATATGGCAGCTTTAAGTGAGAAAATTCAACAAAGTTCATCATTTATCGACGATATACATAAAGAATTAGACAAAGTTGTGATAGGACAAAAGTACATGATAGACCGGTTAATTATTGGTCTTTTAACAAATGGACATGTGCTTCTTGAGGGGGTACCAGGACTAGCAAAAACTCTGACAATATCCTCTTTAGCCACCGTAATAGACACTGAATTTCAGAGAATACAGTTTACCCCAGATTTACTTCCAGCTGACCTAATAGGAACACTTATATACAATCAGAAGAAAGGTGATTTTTTCGTTAAAAAGGGGCCTATTTTTGCTAATATTATTCTGGCTGATGAAATAAATCGCTCGCCTGCAAAAGTTCAAAGCGCGTTGTTAGAGGCGATGCAAGAAAAACAAGTTACTATAGGTGAAGAGAGTTTTAAATTAGAAGAACCCTTTCTAGTATTGGCCACTCAAAACCCAGTAGAACAAGAAGGTACCTATCCTCTGCCAGAAGCTCAGATAGATCGGTTCATGCTCAAATTGAAAGTAGATTATCCAAGCCCATCTGAAGAATTAGAAATAATGCGTCGAATGGCAAAAACAGGAACCAAACCAACACTTAATAGAGTGGTAGATCCTGTTACCATTCTCGAAGCCAGAAAAGTTATCAATGAAATTTATATGGATGAGATAGTTGAACAGTACATTGTTGACTTAGTCTTTGCTACAAGAAGACCAGCGGAATACGGTATTGCTGAATTAGAAGATTTAATTAGTTTTGGGGCGTCTCCACGCGCAACAATTAATTTAAATCTTGCAGCTAGGGCACAAGCTTTTATGGAACATAGGGCTTATGTTACTCCTGAAGATGTTCGAAAAGTTTCATTAGATATATTTAGACATCGCCTCATTCCTACTTTTGAAGCAGAGGCTGAAGAAATAAGTGCAGAGGAACTAGTTCAAAAAGTAATGAACAATATACAAGTACCCTAATTGAGACCTCAGAACTAAGCTAAAAAGTATTATCAGAATTATGAATGTTTTTAAAATTCCGAAAATAAAAAAGCCGCTTGTTCAACGTTTAGGACTTTTTTTAAATCTTTATACCGGAATTAAGTAAAAGATAATTCTAATAAGATTATTGGTCTAAAAACTACTTTTTGCCTTTAGCTTTTTTAATTGTTTCTGTTTGCTCTTCCGCTTCTATTTTTTCTTTCAGAGTAGCCAAACCAGAAATTTCTCCAAGAGTTGGTGCTCCTGTGTCTATGCCAGTTTTTTTGTCGATTTTTTTCTTTGCATCCTTGGCTTTCTTTTGGTCAGTATCTAGTTGACTTAACTCAATATTTTTACCTTGTTCATCGAAACGAAATATGTAAGCCTCGACCTTATCTCCATGTTTGAATTCAGCAACAACAGATTTAGTCATATTTAAAAATGCCTCCGCACCTTTTTCCAAGGCAACAAAAGCGCCTCGGTCAGTCACTTTAACAACAGATCCTTTCACCTGTGTACCTGGGGTATATTCTTTAGCGTAGATTTCCCAAGGATTTTGTATTATCTGCTTATGCCCAAGTGTGATTCTACGATTGTCAAAATCAACACCTAAGATAACCACTTCAATCTCTTGCTCTTTCTTAACTATTTCATTAGGATGTTCAATTTTATCTTCCCAACTGAGGTCAGACACGTGAATTAAACCATCTATGCCTGGCTCTAACTCCACAAACACACCAAAGTTAGTTAAATTTCGGACAGTTCCTTGATGCTTTGATTCCATAGGAAATCTTTCGAGAATATCCGCCCATGGATCTGTAGTTAATTGTTTCACACCAAGAGAAATTTTCTTTTCTTCTTCATTAATGTTTAATACAATACACTCTACTACGTCATCCTTTTCAACCAATTGAGATGGATGCTTGATATGTTGCGTCCAAGACATTTCAGATATATGAATCAGGCCTTCTACTCCTTTCTCCAATTCGATGAAAGCACCATAGTCGGCGATTGAAACTACACGACCTTGCACTTTCATGCCTTCAGGGTACTTGGATTGAATTTCATCCCATGGATGAGGCTGTAGTTGTTTCAAGCCGAGTGATACACGCTTACTACGCTCATCATAGTCGATAACAGCTACGTTCAAACGCTGATCTAACTGAACAATCTCACTTGGATTATCTACTCGTCCCCAAGATAGATCTGTAATATGTAACAGACCATCCACACCACCTAAATCAATAAATACACCGAAATCGGTAATGTTTTTAACAGCACCTTCGAGAACCTGACCAGACTCAATCGATTCAAGAATTTGCTCACGCTGTTCTTCTAAATCATTTTCGATTAAAGCACGGTGAGAAACAACAACATTCTCCGCGACCATATTTAGTTTTACAACCTGGAATTCCATGGTTTTGTTAACATATGCATCGAAATCCCGCACAGGGCGAACATCTATTTGCGAACCAGGGAGGAAGGCATCTATACCGAATAGATCAACTACCATACCACCTTTAATACGACGCTTGATAAGCCCTTCCACTACATCACCGCTCGTATGAGAAGCTTCGATTTTTTCCCACGCTTGGAGTATATCTGCTTTGCGTCGGGATAAAATTAATTGACCGTCTTTATCTTCCACACGATCAAGAAAAACATCTACTTCATCACCAGGCGCCATATTTTCGAGTTGTTTATTATTGAACTCGTTAACCGCAACAATACCTTCGGACTTAAAACCAATATCAATTACAACATATTTGTCGTCGATAGAGATGATTCGTCCTGTTACAATTTCTTTTTCTTCAATTTCATTAAGAGTATTCTCATACATACCCATGAGCTGCTTATACTCATTTTCCGTGTATTCGTCTGATGGCTTTTCTAGCTGTTCTAATGTGTATACTTCGCCTTCCAAGTCGCCACTAAATACATGAGCTAATATGGTCTGTGTTTCACCAGCGAGTGGATTCTCTTCTCCGATAGAATTATATTTTGTAGTTTCAATTGCTATATCAACATCGTTTGATGTTTCTTCTTGAGATTTATTCTGAATACTTTCATTGGCTTCTACTAAATCCTCAGGAATTGTGGTTTCAGTATTTTGAAGTGATGGTTTGTTGTCTTCTGACATTGAAATATATGTTAATATTGATACCTCAAAGTCGACTTTCGACTTTGGGATAAGGTTATAATTTATTCTATTATGATAGATTCTTTTATCTTTTTAACGATGTATTGGACCTACTCATCAAAATTAAATGCTGAGCTATCAATTAAGATTGCGTCATCTGCTTGCTTCAACGGGTCATTATCGCGAGTTGAATCGATTTTATCTCGCCGTTTGATTTCAGCAATCACCTCAGAGTAACTCACTTTTATACCATTTGTGTTAAGTTCCTGATGTCTCCTTTTTGCTCTAATTTCAAGATCAGCTATCATAAAAAACTTACATTCAGCTTTTGGAAATACCGCTGTACCTAAGTCTCGTCCATCAGCAATGTATAGGTCATTTTGGACTGTCTTTTTCATTAAAGCATTAATATACTCTCTGACCTTAGTCATAGCCGCAATTCTGCTAACATGCTCTGAAACCATGGGGTCTCTTATAGCTTCAGTTATACGTTCACCATTAAGAGTAACTTGAAATTCATTATCGAATTTAAAAGTAAGTTGGACAGAATAAAGTGATTCAAAGAACTTGGGTAATGATTGCTCACTTTCTAAAAAAAGGTAAGTAACTGCGCGATAGAGTGCTCCAGAATCTAAATATTGAATATTTAATTCATGAGCTACTGCACGTGCAGTAGAACTTTTTCCCGATCCAGCGGGGCCATCTATTACCACTATCATAATAGATTAGCTATAATACGCTGAAATAAGTAATTATTCAATCTTTTTATTGATTAGAATAAAACTAAGCCGTAATTTTGAATTTTATTTAAAAATAAGTTAAAACTCTAAAATAGGAATGGCTCAGAATAAATCAGCAATAAAACGCGTCCGACAAAATGTAAAACGTAATACGCACAATCGTGCTAGACGTTCTAAAATGCGTACACTCATTAAAAAGGTGATGACTTCAACCAATAAAGATGAAGCTCTTGTATCGTATAAAAAAGCTGTATCCTACCTAGATAAAATGAGTGTTAAAGGTGTGATTCATACCAACAACGCTGCTAGAAAAAAAGCACAGCTTACTCGCCACATAAACGCCCTATAGGCTGATGACTGCGCTCAAATCCAAAGCTATGCTGGTAATTTTGGACGGCTTTGGTATAGCGAAAAATCCTAAAATTAGTGCAGTTGATCAGGCTAATATACCCTACTACAATTTTCTTATTAATAATATGCCTAATACTCAACTATCTGCAAGTGGTGAGGATGTAGGCTTACCTAAACATCAATTCGGCAATTCAGAAGTAGGGCACTT
>PBJO01000023.1 GCA_002720745.1 Balneola sp. | reverse complement strand
TATTTTTTGGGGATAAGAATAGGGGTCCTTCGTTAGTGATGAGTGATCATGACGGAGATGGAACAGATCCGGAGCCAGGTACAGGCAAAGGCAACGTATCATTAGATGGGAGTTCCTATTTGTGGAATATATATGCATATGAATCTACTTTAGACTCTGTTATCGCTATGGAAGTAGGCATTGAGGGAGTAATGAAATATTATCTTATGGGAGAAGAGGATATGGAAGGAGGAGTTGATTTTTCAATTATGAAGCCACTTCCTGAAGACTTCATTGATAGTGATCAAGTATTTACAATGTTAGTTGATTATGGAGTTTCTAATATGGAGGGTTTAGTATCAATGCTGATTAGTGAAATTCCTGAAAATTTACAAGTCGACGTTTCAATGGATGTCAAAATTATGCATGATTATTGGAATTTACCTCTTGATATATCACCTGAATTAATACCAGTAACCTGGAATATGTTTGCCCATGCTGTTGCATTTGATTCTATGGGAACTGTTATGATGCAAGATTCATTATCAGCATTTATGAATGCAGAAAATGGTCAACTTATTTACTCAAATAAAGCATTAACAAGCCTTGAAGAAGAGAGTTTGATACCTGAGAAAACTGTATTGAATCAAAACTATCCTAATCCATTTAATCCATCAACTAAAATTACTTTTGATCTTAGTATACCGCAATATGTTCAGCTGGATGTTTACAATACATTAGGTCAAAAGGTATTAACTTTGGTTAATGACAGGATGGAATCAGGTTATCATTCAATCAATTTAGATGCAACTCGTTTAGCATCAGGGGTTTATCTATATAGATTAATTGCAGGTAATACAGTATTCACAAAAAAAATGACACTCATAAAATAGCTTAGATATCGCTGTAAGTACACATATTTTGGCAATTTATTCAGTTATAATCCTGTTGTTTGAGTAATTCGGAATTTTATCAGCTTTGACAAATTGAATAGATTTTTAATTCAAATTCTCTTTGCAGTGTTACAAGGAATGTTTCTATGAATATAAAATACAGTAGAATATCTTTATTTATATTCCTTTTTTTTGTTGCCTGTAAAAACCCGATTTCCTCTGAAAATGAAAGCATTATAGATTTTCCAGACGCTACCAACATAATTTTAGAGATGGGATCTGGAATAAATCTTGGTAATGTTTTTGATTTAGGGGCTCATGATTTTGATTTTTATGAGTTAGCTACTATAATCACTATTTATGAAAAAGTAGGCTTCAAACATATTCGTATTCCTACTACTTGGATGGATGAAGTAAATGGAAGTACTTTAGCTGATGATAATGGAAACGTAGATTTTGAGCACCCTAGGTTTAAAGTTCTAAAGCAAGTAATTGATTTTGCAATTCAGCGTGAATTATATGTTGTATTGAATACTCATCATGAACGGAGTTTTAAAACTAACTATGATGGAAGTGATTATTATAATGCAAAATTGAGAACTCTATGGTATGATATAGCTGAATATTTCAAAGATTATAACTACTTTTTAATCTTTGAAATACTAAATGAACCTGAAGGAGCTTTTGGACATTGGGGCACTGAAATCTCTCCCATCAGCGATCAAGCTTTGTTCTTCACCCGAGAAGTCATGCGGCTTGGTGTAGAGGTCATCCGAGCTACTGGCGGGAATAATGTAAAACGCACAGTCATGATCGCTACCAATGCCTATGGGAACCATAATCAGATATTCTCCGTCTATCCAACAACCTCCCAACTGCCAGGAAAAGGTCAGGATAACTATTTAGCTATTCAAGTGCATTCCTACGACCCATGGGAATTTTGTGGCGAAACTGGGGACAATAGTGCCTATCCAGGTGACCAAATAACCGCTAACAATATGAGAGCTGTTGCAGCACATGGTCGCAAATTAGGAGTTCCTATTAATTATGGAGAGTTTGGAGTCGGTAGAGACGATAATCAGCTGCAGCGAAATACTGATTTGGTTCGTAATTATTATCGAAATGTGGTTCAGACTGCCGTAGAGGAGGAGATGTCCAGCTCAGTATGGGAAGATCGAGGTTGGTTTGGCCTAATTGAAGGATCGGTTGAAAGTGGTTTTACTTTTAAATATAACATTGTGCCTTATATGTTGTCAGAAGAATGAGAGTGCTTCTGGTTTGTGAGTTACCTGTTCAGTAGGTGATGGTGTAAATCCAAAACTAAGAGAATCCCTTCTATGCAGTAACAAATATTAAGTATACCTTACCGAATTGAACTTATGTGCGATTTGAAGTATTAATAAGCTTATGTCAAAAAGTGCTTGGGCTTGTACAGCCAACAGTTAGTGGGATATCATGTAGTCATTTTTATGTATGTCAACTTTTCTAAGGAGTTTGTTTAAATAAAATAATTACTCTTAGCTTTTCTCAAACCTATTAGATTTTGCTTATTTATTAACACTTAGTTCAAGATCTTAAAGAGGTATTTTGAGTTGACAATGCTACAAAGTTTATGTAAATATATGCGCAGAAATAAGTTAAGTAGATTTTTATGGAGCACAGTCGATATAGTGATG
Organism: Balneola sp.; assembly: GCA_002720745.1. Classification (GTDB taxonomy): domain Bacteria; phylum Bacteroidota; class Rhodothermia; order Balneolales; family Balneolaceae; genus UBA1275. Next base: position 65,302 of record PBJO01000023.1, on the reverse strand, counting down.
GTTTTTTTGCCATTAATGGAGTAAATGGGTTTTTACCCTATCGCCCACCCTTGAAAAGACTACCTAAACGATATGCTGAACTGCAGCATATGCTTGATATTATGCCGATTGTAAAAGAAGATGGTTCACCAGGACTATTGGCAAAGGATGGGGCCATTAAAAATGCTGTTAAAGGATTATTTGATTTTTCTGATCAGGTACGTTTGGAGACGGATCCATTTATTATTCAGGCATTATTTAGGGGCTATGCATTTTTGAGTTCTGCATACACTCTTGAACCCGCCCATATGACATTTAAAGCAACGGGGAATTATGGTAAGGCTAATCGTTTTTTACCGGAACAATTAGCCAAATCATTCTGCATAGTGGCTGAAAAATTAGAAGTATATCCCTGGTTAGACTATCATTATGCATATTCATTAGGAAATTTTGTTAAAAAAAACCCCAATGGCGGATTGGAGTGGGAAAATCTCGAAATGGCGGTGAAGTTTTCTGGAATGGACGATGAACGTGGATTTATTATGCTACATGTAGATATTAATGAACATTCCCCAAATTTACTTAAGGGAATATTTGACACGTTAGAATTAACTAAAACAAACCCCAAAACTCTAAATGATGATCTTTTACTCTCAAAATTAGTCCTTACTTATGAGGCGATGAAACGTATCAATGTGCGTCGTAAAGTTATGTGGAAGGCTTCAAGATGGAAACATTATAATGACTTTAGAGTATTTATTATGGGGATTAAAGGAAACGAAGAGTTGTTTGGTGAGGGGGTCATCTATGAAGGGGTAGATGAAACTCCCAGACAGTATAGGGGTCAAACTGGCGCACAAGATAATGTTATACCAACAATGGATATATTTACTGGGGTTATAAATCATTATCCAAGTAATGACTTAACCCATTATCTATTGGATTTACGAACCTATCGCCCTATTTGTGTCCAATATTTTTTCCATGACTTACAAGAGGATACCAAAAAATTACATTCTGAAGGGTTAATTGGATTTCTGAATGAACATAAATATTTCAAAAGTATGGAGTGTGTTCTCGGGCTGCTTGAAGAGATCTATTTATTCAGGAATGGGCATTGGCAATTTGTGCAAAAGTACATAATGAGTAATACTAAGTATGCAAAAGCAACGGGCGGTACACCAATAATTTCTTGGATTCCTAATCAAATTAAAGCCGTATTTTCGGCCATGGATAAAGTCATAGATATGATGCCAACAACATATAATAATGAGTTGTTTAATAAATTGACTAGAGATCTACCTGCCAAGAAGCAATTGCTTGAAGAACAGCTTAGCATGTTAAATGAGCCAAATTATTCTGCGGATGAAGTTTACAAACTAAATGAGAAGTATGAGTTAAAAGATGATAATAAGTAACATTTTTGATCTAATTAAAAAATGCAATGGTAAATTTATTATTGAGGCGCTTGATTATTTTTATGCTTGGAGCATGTTCAGGTGCTGAAACACCCTTGCAAGACCAGTTAGCTGATAAGCAATCTAATTCACAAAGACATTCACCTTTTGTATTAATACTAGGAATTGCCCAGGATGCTGGGTATCCTCAAGCCAATTGTGAAAAAGAACAGTGTAAAAAGTATTGGCAAGGCGAAGAGCATGCACGATATGTAAGTTCAATCGCACTAGTCGATCCCTCAAGCCAATCGGTTTGGTTATTTGATGCAACACCCGATTTCAAGCACCAGCTCCAAATGCTAAAAATACAGGCTCCAGAATCCTCGCTTACAGGAATTTTTCTAACCCATGCCCATATTGGGCATTACACTGGACTTATGCAATTAGGGCATGAGGTTATGAGTGCTTCGGATCTAGCCGTTTACGCTATGCCCAAAATGACCACTTTTTTACAAACCAATGGCCCTTGGAGTCAACTGGTTAACTACGGTAATATTTCATTACAACCTTTACAAGCTGATCAATTTATTAACTTGACATCTATGCTTAGCGTTACTCCTTTTCTTGTTCCTCATCGAGACGAATATTCTGAAACTGTGGGCTACAAGATTCAATACGGCGGTTCCTCATTATTGTACATTCCAGACATAGATAAATGGGAAAAGTGGGATCGTTTAATCGAAAATGAGATCAACAAAGTAAATTTTGCTTTACTGGACGGTACATTCTATGATGCCAATGAATTGCCTGGACGCAATATGTCAGAAATACCTCATCCTTTTATACAAGAGAGCTTAGTTAGATTTAACTCATTACCACTTTCTGAGAAGAAAAAAATTATGTTTATCCATTTTAACCATACAAATCCATTAATTCTTGACAGTCCTGAACGCGAATATGTTGAAAAATTAGGATATAGAGTAGCGAAAGAAGGGGACAAAATTCAGTTGACAATGTAATTGCTTCAGTCCTTCTGAAATACCTAAAAAAGAATGATAATTTAAAAAAGAACTGATTTGGTGCTTTTTAGAATACTGGTATTGAGCTCTGCTAGCTTGATGTTAGCGGCTTTCTTTATTTACTCGCGTCACTCCATTTACTATACGTAAATACTGAGTGAGTGGATTTATTTAGTCTAGTTTATTTTCTTTTGTGCAGAGCAATAGCGAGATTTATATAATATCGACTCACTTTGACGTTGGTCGCTAGATATCAAATTTAGTTTTAATTGAATCTTGAAGAGTTTGGAGTTTATATTAGGTATTGTGTATTTTATTTTACATGATTTAGAATTAGTCTAAATAGAAATAACTACAATAATTAATTTGCATAAGAATAAGTTAATAGAGCACTGGGAAAAACTAAAAAAGGATTTTCCAAATATCAGAATTAAGGATGCTGCTGACTTAATTGGTGTAAGTGAAGCCCAGTTACTTTCAACCAAAGTTGATGGGAAAAAAATAGTAAAACTAAATAATAGATTTGAATCTCAATTTCAGGCATTACAAGAATTAGGTCAAGTTATGGCATTGACAAGGAATGAGCATGTTGTTCATGAAACTAAAGGTTTATATAAAAATATAAGTTTTAATAGTCACATTGGTATTGTATTAGGTTCAAATATAGATCTTAGAATCTTTATAAGACAATTTGCTTATTCATTTGCAGTTCAGACCTATAAAAAGCATAAATCACTTTATAGTATTCATTTTTTCAATAAATACGGCAAGGCTTTACATAAAGTATATTTAGTGGGAAAAAAGAATGTCGCTGATTATTTCGTTTTCGTAGATAAATTTAGAGTATCAAATCAATTCAGCGATTTTAAATTCACTAATAATACTAATCAGATTGCAGAATCAAATACTAAGATTAATCAGAAATCTTTCTTGAAGGATTGGTCTAATCTGAAAGATACCCATGATTTTTATCCTTTACTGCAAAAGTATAAGGTAGAAAGATTATATGCATTAGAGATAGCAGAGGGATTTTACACTGAAAAAGTTGCAAATAAGCAAATAAATCTACTTCTAAAAAATGTTGTTAAATCTAAAATTCCAATTATGATTTTTGTGTCAAGTGGAGGGGTTATACAAATTTTTACCGGTTATATAAGAAATGTTAAAAAAATTGGCGAGTGGCTTAACATTCTAGACAAGAAATTCAATTTACATATAAAAGAAGGAGAAATTGAACACTCTTGGGTTGTAAAAAAGCCAACAATTGATGGAATTATTACATCTTATGAACTTTTTGATCAAGATAGGAAACCTATTGTATCAATTTTTGGCAAACGTAAACCTGGCAACCCAGAGTTAGCTTCTTGGACGAAAGTAATTAATGATATTTCACAAACCGAATTGGTGTATGATTAGACTATTAGTATTAGTATTAATTTTTTTTACCAAAAGTTTTAATATTACTGCCCAAAAAGTATTTTACAGTGCAGATAATTTAGAGGTTAGTATAGATGATATATCTAGAATAATAACTATTGGCGGTTCAATAACAGAAACCACATTTGCACTTGGTCTTGGTAAAAACGTTGTTGCAACAGATGTATCTAGTAATTATCCGGAAGAAATATTTAAACTTCCAAAGGTATCATATATACGCAGTCTGACAGCAGAAGGAATTTTATCATTAAATCCAACTTTAGTACTTGCCTCTGATGACGCAAAGCCTAAAATAGTTATAGATCAACTCAGAGATGCAGGATTAAACTTTATATTAATCAAAGAGGGTCTCGAACCTAGTGATATAATATCAAAAATTATTGATTTAGGATTTATATTAGATAGAAATATACAAGCAGATAGTATTGTTCAAGCCATTAATAAGAAATTAAATGAGGCTAGGATAATCGTTGATGAATTAGTAAAGAAACCAAAAGTGCTGTTTGTTTTGTCTCAACAAACCCCAAATTCCTTTCTTGTAGCAGGTTCAAGTACTGAAGCTAGTTCGATCATAGAATTTGCTGGTGGTATTAATGCATTTGACAATTTTAGTGGTTATAAACCCGTAACTAGTGAGTCTTTGATAGAGGCTAATCCAGATTTTATTTTATTTATGAGTAGTAGAGGTGAATCTTTATCTCACAGCTTAACTGAAACATCAATGATTAATACGATTACTGCAGTAAAAAAGAATCAAATTATTTCAATGGACGGTAATTTTTTGCTTGGATTTGGTCCTCGATTTGGCGAAGCGGTTCAGACACTGTTAAATCATTTACATCCAGATGTTTATGAGCATTAAAGCTACTGAAGCAATAGTATTACCCGGTGTATTTTCTAATAAAAGAAAATATTTATATATCATTTTTTTATCACTCATTACTGCATTGATTATTTTAACATTATTTTCGATTGGAATTGGTGCCGTGTTTATACCTGTAGATGATGTAATCAAAATAATTATGCATCAATTTTTGAGTACTGCTATTCAAGAAGAATTAATTCAGTCAGAAGTTATACTTATTGCAATAAGATTACCGAGAGTACTTATGTGTTTACTTATAGGGGCCACATTAGCAGTATGTGGAGCTGTACTTCAAGGCCTTTTTAGAAATCCCCTTGCAGATCCGCAATTGATTGGGGTTTCAAGTGGTGCTGCACTAGGTGTGGCAATATCAATAATTTTGGGTCCATCATTGAATAAGCTATTGCCCGAAATGGAAATATCATCTATCCTTCCTTTCATGGCTTTTTTTGGAGGGTTCGCTGCTACAACCATAGTCTATAGGATATCTTCAAAGCACGGTAAAACAAGTGTTTCGACTATGTTACTTTCTGGTATTGCGATCAATGCTCTCTGTGGATCAATAATTGGATATTTAATTTTTTTGGCAGATGATAATCAGATTCGTGATCTCACATTTTGGACTCTTGGAAGTTTAAATGGCTCGAGCTGGAAATCATTATATGCTATTTTTCCATTTTTAATATTTACAATTGTTGTTCTTCCTTTTTTTTCCAGTAAGCTTAACGTCATCCTGTTAGGAGAAGAAGAGGCAAAATATCTTGGTGTAGACGTTGATAAATTAAAAAAGTATATGATTTTTTTAGCCTCACTTGGTGTAGGTGCCTGTGTTGCAGTTTCTGGTATTATTGGATTTATAGGACTTGTTGTTCCTCATTTGGTTCGATTAATTATAGGTCCTGATCTGCGTATTCTTATTCCTGCTTCAATTATTTTAGGTGCAACTTTATTATTGTGTTCCGACTTAATCGCAAGGACAGTTGTAGCACCTACTGAACTACCTATCGGCATTGTAACATCTTTACTTGGAGCACCTTTTTTCATATGGTTGTTGATAAAGAATAGAAGCTTACAGAACTACTTATGATACGAGTGGAGGAATTAGATGTTATTGTTAATAAGAACACAAGACTCTTAAGTAATATAGATTTTAGTTTAGATTATTCAGAGATCGTATCAATTGTTGGCAAAAATGGAGCAGGAAAATCTACTTTACTACGAGCCATTTGTGGTGATTTGCGTACTGCTAAGGGGGTCGTTAAATATGATAATACGTCTATTAGAAACTTAGATTTACAGTCACTTTCAAGAATTAGGGCCGTTGTTAGTCAAAGTATACAACTCCAATTTTCCTTTACGGTTGCTGAAGTAGTTGCCTTTGGACGTTCTCCCTTTAATAATTTTTACAATAAGAATTCAGATATAAAAGTAGTCCATGAGTGCCTCAGAGAAGTTGATGCTTATAATTTAAGATATCGGGACTATACAACCTTATCAGGCGGTGAAAAACAAAGAGTCCAATTTGCGAGAGCATTAGCTCAAGTATGGGATGCTATTCAGTCTCAAGAAGGATGCTATTTATTTTTAGATGAGCCGCTTTCAAATTTAGATATTTCGCATCAACATGATATTATGAATATTTTGAGTAAAATTGTAAAAAAAAATGTTGGTATATTTATCATATTACATGATTTAAACCTTGCTGCACAATATTCCGACCGTATAATAATATTAAAAGATGGCGAAGTATTCAGGTCAGGAAGTACTGAAGAGATATTTAAAGATTCTATTATATCGAGTGCATTTGATTTTCAAGTTAAAATTTTAGTTCATCCAAATAATGATTGTCCCTTAGTAGTCCCAGGTTGATATTCAATTATGTCTGTTAAATTATTTAATTAATATTAAGTAGAGGCAGAATTAATAATTGCTTATCGGTAAATTTATTTAGAACTCTGTTCAATTGGCATACGAAATAGTATAACCAGTGAAGAAGCAATAGTTAGGGCTCCTATGGCGAGTATAGCCACTACTAAGCCGAAAAAGTCGGCTAAAATACCAGAGAGTATTGCACCAATGACATAGCCTAGGTCACGCCAAAGTCTAAATGTTCCAATGCTTTCGCCACGTTCTAGGGGAGAGGTGGCACTGGCTATGGTGGTGAGAAAAGTGGGATAGACTAGCGCTGTCCCCGCGCCTAATACTGCAGCCAATGCCGCAAGTTCATAGATCCCAGTCATTAACGGTATTGCTAAAATGGCCAAACCTTGCACTAACATACCCCAGAAAAGCATCTTCTTTTTGGAATAATGATCAGCCATTTTTCCCGTAAAAAGTTGTCCAAACCCCCAAAAGCTTGGGTATATAGCCGCTAGTAAACCGACTGTTTGAATGGGATAATTGAGCCCAAGTAGTAACATAGGGAATAGCCCCCAGATCATCCCGTCATTTAGGTTATTTATAAGTCCAGCTTGGGTTACTGAGCTAAGTGTACTATTACGGAAGGAGGTCTGGATGAATATATTTCCCAGTGACTGGCTGTTATCTATTTGTTGTTCGTACTCGACAAATGAGTTGGTATCTTTAACCCAAATCGAAGCAGTCAATAAACCGACCAGTACCAAGCCAATCCCTAAATAGAAAGGATAAGGTGTTACCCCGAACTCACTGGCAATGAACCCAGTTAAAAAAGCCATTAAACCTATAGAAAAATATCCTGCAAATTCGTTGAGACCCATGGCTAGTCCTCGATCTTTCTGACCCACTAGGTCTATTTTCATTATGATGGTCGCGCTCCAAGCTAATCCTTGATTTAAACCCAAAAGAATGTTGCTAAAAATGACCCAGTTCCATGAAGGAGCGTAGATAAGAAGAAAGGGAATGGGTAAGGCAATGAACCATCCCGAGATTAAAAGTCGTTTTCGTCCCCATTGATTAATGAGTCGGCCGGTCAAGTAATTTGCAAAAGCTTTACTAAAACCAAAGGCAGTTATGAAACTTAGAATAGCAGTAGTGGATTGTACGCTAAATTCCTGCTCTGCAAATTCGGGGAAGATACTCCGTTCAAGCCCCACCATTCCCCCCACAAAAGCGTTGACAAACACCAAAAGCAAAAATTGTTGCCAATTCTGGCGCAGGCCTTGCTTCAGCTGCGATTTAGGCGCATGATTATAGTTCACTACCAATCACAATACATTATGGTGTTCGTTACAATTACTAACTAAGGTACTATGGCTACCTTAAATAAAATTAGGAAATTTCAGCTCATTACTAATTTCTGTATGAAAAATAGCAGTAGTCGAGCTAGCATTGGGCGGAATTAACCAACTCCAATCACCCGTTACCTGTCTACCAGCCTGATTCTCTTGACCCATGAATTTCATGAATTGTTCCACAGCGCTTTGCCGATCTACAATAGTGGCATGGGCTTTTTCAAATGAATAATAAACAGCTTCACTGAGCACTGTTAGAGCTTTTTCTTTCCAAAATGGGCTTGTCAAATCTAAGTCTAGTTGCTTGGCAATATCCGGTAGCATATTATATCGATTTTCATCGCCAAAATTACGTGTAGCTATTTCATCGAGCATGTACCAGCCATTAAATGGTGCTGCTGGATAAATAATACCCCCTATATTTAAGCTCATGAACGAGATTATTGGCAGCTTGTACCATTTCAAGCCTAGATCCGCGAACCATGGATACTTGGAATGGCCAATGTATACTTCGGACACCTGATTGCGTGGAATTTCAAGCCATTGCTCAGGTCCATTGTTCATCGAATAAACTACGGGAAGCAGGTCAAAATGGGAACCTTCACCTTTCCATCCAAGTGATTCGCAATGCTTAGTAAATGCTATATTTTTGGGATCTCCAATTACTTGACTATCCTTTTCATAGCCTGCATACATTAATAAGGTATAATTCTTAATGCGAAATCGGCTGCCTTGACTTGAGTCAGATGGAGCAAATATGGTAATTGTACTTCTAATTTTGGTTCGGGTTTCTGCGGTTTGAATATGTTGGATAAGTGCCTCTTTAAAATCCGAAGCGGTTGAAACGCAACGTTTATCCAAGGTTTTCAGCGTTTTCCAAAATAACCTACCCACGCAGCGGTTGGAATTACGCCATGCTAATTTACCCCCATAATCAAGTTCATCCAATGTATGGGTATAGCTGCCTGTTTCTTGAATCTGCTGTTTTATTTCTGCCCAACGATCTTCAAACCCAGATTGCTCGGTTTCTTGATAGTACTGGAGAATAAATGCTTTTGCCTCGGAACGTAAAGAGTCTCTATTTTTCATTAGAAGTGGATTAATCATATGACAAATAACTCAATAAAAATTACCGAACCTGTCTAATGAGTAAAATGAATAGTATTCTAATATACTAAATTATCACGTAATTATAGAGATATAGGCTCACCATTTATTAACAGGGAAATTGTGCAACGCGGTATAACCGTGTAATACTAATTAAGTTAATGCGGCTTTTTTTGCAAGTCAGCTAACTTGTTAAAAGCTAGTAAAAGTCTTTTTATTAATCATCGATATGGTTTTCTTTCAAGTAATCATATCATGAAATTAAATAACTCTATAGCCCGTAACTATGAAACGTTTTAGTGCAACCATCGTTTTTTTGATATTTAATATAGGTTCATCCTTTTTGGCTTTTGCTCAAGATAAACTCACTTTTGAAGATGTCATGAAGTTTGAGGACATCACCCAGTCTTCCATTTCTGATCAGGGAAACTGGCTCATGTATACCGTTGCACCAGATAGGGGAGATGCTCGTGTAGTGGTCCAATCAGTCTCAGGGACATTAAAATATGAGGTCATGATGGCTTCCTCTCCAACTATGTCTACCGATGAAGCATGGGTTGCGGTTAGGACCCAAGCCTCACTATCTCAACGGCTCAACGATCAACGAAATGCACCAAAAAATGGTATGGCGATTTTGTCCACTGAAGATGGGTCGGTAGAACGCATCGATAGTGTGGCTCGTTTTCAATTTTCGAACAACGGACAGTGGTTGGCATATCAGAGGTTAACCTCCCTAGAGGTGGAAGAGTTAAAGTCAAAGAACAAGCGCCTGGGAACGGCTCTACATCTCCGAAATATGGCTACTCAAGAGGAGATGTCCTTCGAGTTTGTGAGTGAATTTGCCTTCGATTCGCTGTCCTCTTTTGTTGCTTTTGCAGTGGTAGATACCTCAGATACTGAGAATGGTTTGTTTATAGTGAATTTGGATGCTCAAGAACAATGGGAGTTAGAGCGAATCCAGTCTGGCCTGTTTGCCAATCTAACTTGGGCTCCAAAAACATCTGATTTAGCATACACTGCTACGAGCTATAATCAAGATTACTTACGCTCGGACGCCCATTTAAAATTGTGGGATTCGAGCCGGAATACTGTGAGTACGTTGGTTGCACCCAATGAAGTAGAGCAAGAATATGCGCTTCGATCCCGCAATCAGTTGGTATTTACACATGATGGTGATCGCCTATTTTTTGGTCTTCGTGACCGGGCTATGGTAGAATTAGAAATGCCCGATATAGCTGCAAAAGAAGGAAATAAGAATACCAATCCAGCTGAAGGTACCGATAATAACGAGCAATTGTACGATGTAGACGCGATAATCTCTGGCAGAGGCCTGGATATTTGGCATGGAGATGATCCTCTCATTAAAACTCAAGAAATTGTGACTTGGAACCGAAGAAAAAACCAATTGTACACCTCAGTAGTGCACCTCAGCCGCAAAACTAAATGGGTGCAACTGGCTAACAAAACTATGCCCGATTTACGCATAGCCCATAATTCTGAGCATGTGTTGGGCTATAACAACCAACCCTATCAGCACGAAATTACCTGGGACGGTAGTTATAGTGATTGGTATCTGGTTGATGTGAATTCGGGCGAACGAAAAAGCTTACTCACTCGCTATGGCTCGTGGCCGGCACTCTCCCCGTCGGGTCAGCAAGTAGTTTGGTACGCAGACAAGCACTGGCACTTACATACGGTAGCAACGAACAAAACGCAGAATCTTACGGAGGTTTTGGATGTGCCATTTTATAACGAAGATCATGACTACCCATCAGATGTACCCGGTTATGGGGTAGTGGGGTGGACAAAAGGGGATGAACAGGTGTTGATATATGATAAATTCGATGTTTGGAGCTTTGCAACCCGTGACGGCCGCTCTATCAATATAACAGGAGGGCAGGGCCGCGCTGAAAACCGAATTTTCAGGGTGATAAATGCCGATCGGTCTGGTAATCCAGTGGGTAATAATGGGGAGTTACTCCTTTCATCATATCATGATTTACGTAAGAATTTTGGTTTTTATTCTACTGATTTGGAAGATACTAAGGTGACTCCACTGATCGAGGAAGACAAGAAATTTACCTTTGTAGCTAAGGCTTCTGACTCGGATGCTATTTTGTACAAGCGCGAGGCCTATGATGAGTTCCCAAATCTCTGGGTGGCAAAGGATGCGTCCTTTGAAACTGTACAGCAGCACACACAGCTTCATATGGATTTGAAAAAACGTTGGAATTGGGGGTCGGCCGAATTGGTAGACTGGTTAAGTACGGATGGCACTTTTATACAAGGTGTGGTGATTAAGCCTGATAATTACGATCCGAATAAGCGCTACCCAATCATGACCTACTACTACCGCTTTCTCACGAATAGGTTACATGATTTTAATGAACCAAAGACCAATCATCGCCCCGTATTTGCACAGTATGTGAGTGATGACTATGTGGTTTTCTTGCCCGATATACGTTTTGAGATAGGTCGCCCAGGCTTTGCAGCCACTAAGAGTGTGGTACCTGGAATTCAAAAGTTAGTGGATTTGGGTATTGCTGATCCAGGTAAATTGGGGCTTCATGGGCATTCTTGGAGTGGTTACCAGACGGCTTTTATCGTTACTCAAACCGATATTTTTGACGCTGCCATATCTGGTGCACCGGTAAGTAATATGACCAGTGCCTATGGCGGAATTCGTTGGGCTTCTGGTATGGCACGTAGTTTTCAGTATGAGAAAACGCAGTCGCGAATTGGAAAGACTCTAATGGAAGCACCATTAGTCTATCTCGAAAATTCACCGCTATTTTATGCTGATAAAATAAATACCCCCATGCTTATTCAACATGGGGACGATGACGGGGCGGTGCCTTGGTATCAGAGCATTGAAATGTATATTGCTATGCGGCGCTACAACAAAGATGTGATTTTCTTGCAATATCACGGCGAGCCGCATCATCTTCAGCGTTTTGAAAATAAACTGGATTATGCTATACGCATGAAAGAATACTTCGACCATTACCTAAAAGGTGAGGGAGAACCTGAATGGATCATTAGCGGTGAAGCATATCAAGGAAGGTAGGAGACGCAAACCCTGCTGTAATTGAATCACTAGCATGAGGATCAGTAAAATGTTGGGTATCGTAGCTTTGTCAGTACCGGGTTGGTAGAAGCACTAGTGATAATAAATAAGTTGTCATATTCATCTTCGTTAATCTTTGCTACTTCATAGCCGAGAATCAAGCTTGTTAGAGTAGGGGTAGTATTACTGTGTCCAGAAACCAGTATCACCCCTGTTGTTTCTTTTAACATTTCGGCAAATCCTGATAAATCTCGTGCATCATAGGGGTTCACTGGTAATTCCAATGAGTCCGCTAAGGGTTGGATGGTTTGCATGGTACGTTTATAAGAAGTAGAATAAATAGCAGTTATTTCTAGGTCTTTTAGCATATGGAATAGGGTATTGGACCGTTCGAAACCTATTGATGATAGATCAGGGTCACGACTGGAATCCAATTTTTCGGCATGCCGAAACAGTATGATCGTAGGTTCTTGATTTTGCTCAGCTACTTGCGTTTGCGCAAATACTGATGAAGTGTAAATGAACGTGAGAAGAAATAGAAAGGGTAGGAATTCTTTGTAGCGCATGGTAGTAGTGTTAAATGATGAGCGGATTAAGCAGTGGGTAATTCGTGTAAATCAGGCTTATTTTGCGGCAATAACTTTAATCTCAATCTTGGCATCGAGTGGGATTCGAGCTGCTTCCAGTACCATTCTGGCTGGGAAATCTTGGGTGAAATAATCGATATATATGCTGTTGAATTCCGAGTAATTGTCTAAATCGTCCAAAAAAACATCCACACTAACCACATCCTCTAATCCATATTCTTCAGCGGATAAAATTGCTTCGATATTCTCTATTGCTTGACGGACCTGTGATTCTAGATCATCACCGGCCATTTCACCTGTTTGTGGATCCAGGCCTAATTGCCCAGATATGTAAATGGTATTATCCACTCGCACCCCTTGTGAATAGACTCCAACAGCAGCAGGCGCTTGATCGGTAACAATAATCGTTTTTTCCGTATTTGAATTGGATTGGGGCGCGCTAAGTGAGCAGGCTGTTATTAAAAATAGTGCCAGAGATAAAGAAATTAAATTATGCATCAAAAACCTCCTGCTTCATAGCGTCGGTAAATCGTGCAATTTCTTCGGTGGTAGTGTACACGTTGGGGGTAACACGTATACCGTTGAATTGATGATGTTTTATGGGTGTGACTATTATATTATGTTTTTTCCAAAGAGAACTACTTAACTCCGATGGGTCCTTTCCTTTCACCTCAACCGTTGCTATTCCACAGGCAAATGATGGATTGCGTGACGTATGTAAGGTGACTTTTGGATCGTCTATCAGCTCGTCGATCCATAAATCATTTAAATATTTTAGTCGGGCCTCTTTCCTCTCACTACCTATACCTTCATGAAAGGTGACTGCTTCTCCAATGGCGAGGTAATTTGCAGCAGGATGTGTTCCTATTTCTTCGAATTTTCGAATGTCATCATCCTGGTTTTCATGTGCTGCCATTAGGGGCCATAAATCGTCTATTTTATCTTTTTTCACGTATAATAGCCCAGTACCATGGGGGGCAAAAAGCCATTTATGAAGACTGGTCGTGTAATAGTCGCAATCTAGGTCATCGTGAGTGAATTGAAAGTGAGCAAAGGCATGAGCTCCATCAACGAGAACAGGAATTCCTTTTTTTCGTGCCAATGTGACAACTTTCTTAACCGGAAGTATTTGCCCGGTAAGATTTACAATGTGGCACATGAGTATCATTTTGGTTTTTGGGCCAATGTTGCGTTCAAAGAGATCTACAATTTCATTTTCATCCTCAGCAGGTACCGGAAGGTCAAATTGTTTAAGTACAATCCCTTCTCTGCGCTCTCTTTGTTTGAAGGTGTTAATCATTCGTGGGTAATCATGCGTTGAGGTCAGTACCTCGTCACCTGGTTGCAGATCCATACCTAATTGGCATATTTGTAAACTTTCTGAGGCATTTCTGGTAAGGGCTATTTCTTCGGAATCTACGCCCAACATACGGGCTAGCTGCTGTCGAACCCCCTCACGTCGGGGTTCTAAAATTCGCCACATATTATATACAGGAGCTTGATTGGAGAAATCCAGATGCTTTTTCATAGCCTCTTGGACAAAACTGGGAGATGGACTAACGCCTCCATTATTCAAATTAATTAAACTTCGATCCACGGTGAAAGCTTGTTGAACGCGGTACCAGAAGGATTCATTGGTCGCTAACTCTGTGGGAGAACCGTCGAACTTACTTAGCTCGGCCAAGACATGTTTTGTGTTTTGTGGATTAAAAAAAGTACCTAGCGTCAAAGCTGCAGCTCCGCTACCTATTTTGCTTAGAAATTCTTTACGTGAAGACATACTCAAGGGATTAATTAGTTCTCCTATTTACCAATCAAAATGAACATATGCAAGAGTCACTCTGCCAATGAAGCTAGAAAAGGATTGCATACTAACTTGTAGTAAATTCAGATTTGGTCGCAGCTTATGTAATGAGTAGATTTTACTACGATCAATAGACTATTTTTAAACAGTTAGTTAAATCAATGGAGATATATATGAGATTATATCCTGCTGTAGGATTAATGTGTATAATTTGGGTTTTTAATTCACCAATCTCAGCCCAAGATCTGACCGGTGAAGATAAATACACTTATTTGAAGCAATTAGACCATTTTTTATCTATTCCAAATAATGGGTTATATAATGAGCATATCGAACCTAATATCGAGTGGCTTATTGAAGCGTTTCGCCAACTTGACTTTGATGCAAAACGATTGAAAACAAATGGGCAGCCGTTATTTTTCGCCCAAAAAATACGCGGTGAAGATCTACCCACTGTCCTTTTTTATATGCACTTAGATGGGCAATCTGTTGATCCATCGGCATGGAATCAACCAAGTCCATACGAGCCTGTTTATAAAAGTAGAACAGAAATGGGGAATTGGCAGATTATGAGCAAAGAGGTGCCTGAGCCTCCTTATGATCAAGAGTGGCGTATTTTTGCACGTTCCGCGTCTGATGATAAGGGTCCAATTATTATGTTACTTGCTGCTCTCCAAGAACTTCAAAAAGAGAGACAGGAACTGGCTTACAACGTTAAGATAATTTTGGATTCTGAGGAAGAGCGAGGCTCGCCTCACCTATTATCTTCGGTGCAACGATATTCGGATTTGCTTTCCTCTGATTATTTGGTGGTCTCGGACGGCCCTATGCACGATTCCGGGCTACCTACACTCACTTATGGAGTGCGGGGGATTACCCGAATGACTCTTGAAATATATGGTCCTTCTAAGTCTCAACATAGTGGCCATTTTGGGAATTATGCTCCTAATCCAGTTTTCAGAGCAGCACATTTATTAGCTTCGATGAAGGACGAGCAAGGACGCGTAGTCATTCCTGGATACTATGATGGTGTTAGTTTTGATTCATTGGCTCTTCAAGTCATGGCAGCCGTTCCTGACAATGAGGAGGCAATACAAGAAAGGGCTGGATTTAAGGAACCTGAAAAAGTTGGTATAAACTATCAGGAAGCTATGCAGTTTCCATCATTGAACGTGCGCGGTATTCGTTCGGCATGGGTGGGAAATGAAGCTAGAACAATTGTCCCTGATAAAGTTATTGTTGAAATAGATATTAGAACCGTACCAAATACCGATGGAAACCGACTAGCAGGATTGGTAAAAGAACATATAAAACAACAAGGATATACAATTTTAGATGCCGTGCCAACTCATGAGGAAATGCTTAGTATTGAAAAGCCCATTTTTGTTGAACATACTGTATCTATGTATCCGTTTCGAACACCTTTAGACTCAGAACTAGGAGCTTGGTTAAAGGATGCTCTAGAGCAAGCACATGGTAAGGAGGTAGTTCAAATACGTATCTTAGGTGGAAGTTTACCTCTTTCCTTCTTCCTGAATGAACTTGATATACCAGCTGTACTTGCACCATTAGTCAATGCAGATAATAATCAGCACAGCCCAAATGAGAACCTTAGACTAGGTAATTTTTTTGACGGTATTCACTCCTTTCGATCTATTTTAATTAATCCAATTCCGCAATAAAATGATGAATAAGATGATTTCAAATACCAGATTCTCTTTCTTAATAACCATCCTTTTTTTGGGATGGGTGACTTGTTCAACGCCCCCAACTTTGCAGGAAAAGGCCGAACAAGCAGATACTTTAGTTACGACAACCCTTGATGAAAATGAACTCCCAGGAATTTCGGTCACTATTCTAAAAGGAGGTGAACAAGTCTATTCCAAAGGCTTTGGCTTCGCTGACTTAGAGGCCAAAAAAATGATAGATCCATCCACTACCCGGTTTCGAGTTGGAAGCGTCTCTAAAACATTTGCAGCTTCTGCGCTCATGACCTTGGTAGAAGACAACAAGGTGCACTTAGATAGTAGTGTGTATCGTTATGTTCCCAATTTCCCTGAAAAAGAATGGACTATTACACCCAGACAAGTAGCCGGTCACCTCTCAGGTATTCGTCATTATAGAGGCGATGAAATGAATATAAATCGTTTTTATCCCTCAGTAAATGAGGCTCTTTCTATCTTTGAGAAAGATACACTTCTTCATGAACCCGATTCGAAATACCTTTACTCCACACATGCTTGGACCCTTCTTAGTGCGGTGATTGAACAAGCAGCAGGGACTCCCTATTTAGATTACATGCAGCAGTACGTGTTTGATCCACTGAACATGACCAGTACCCACCCCGAATTAAGTGACTTGGAAGAGGTTGAAAAAGTAAGCTATTATTTGCGTGATCCTGTCGGTGTACTAACCCCTTCTCCTGAGGTAGATAATAGTTGGAAATGGGCTGGAGGTGGCTTTATATCAACTACCGAGGATGTGGCTCGTTTTTTATGGCAACATGCTGAAGCATCGTATTTAACTGCTGAATCTCTTTCAGAACTAACAACTCCACAACAAACAACTAGCGGTGAATCCACCAACTATGGATTGGGTTGGTCTAACCGCAAAGATGCTCAAGGTAATCGATTAATTGGGCATACAGGTGGCTCGGTGGGTGGTACCACTTTTGCGTTTATGCAACCCAATAGCGGGGTTGTGGTGGTTATGACCACGAATGTATCAAGTGCTAGTTTTGGAAACTTAGCCAATGATCTATTTACCTTGTACCAGTAAAAACTGCTTTAGTCTTAGTAGTCTATGGTTTCAGTATTAAAGGGATATAACTGATCGATGGGGCCGAACTCGTATTCTAACGCATTAATGCGAATAGTACCAAACCAATCTCCGGGAGCATCCACTACTTGGATGGTTTTGGCGTAGCCTGTTTCGTCGAAACCGCGGCGAAAATGTACTCTCGATTTAACTACAAATACGTCAAAATCGTCAGGATTTATAGGACCAAATCGTAATGATTCTGGCCGGATAATTTGTTCATAGGTTGGGGTAATAATGAGCACATTATCGTTGCCAAAATCAATTGCTGCTACGTGGTCATAGCCCCATTGTGGTCCAAAAAATAACACCTCGCCGTCAATCTGAGCCGGAGGGCCGGCTTGTTCACCCGTTATACCACCCACTTTTCTGCTAAAACGATCTCCTGCTTGGGCATTTTGTTCTTTGAGTGCTTCTAAGGCAAATTCGTCCCGAAGAGCCGCGTACAAGACCTTTCCTACCTCTTTATCGATTAATTCACTTAGTATCCATGTAGCATCTCCGGGCCGGTCTGAATAATCGCCTAGTGCAACCGGGGTTTGTTGATTGGCAATAGCTTTTTTAGTGATTTGAACGGCCTCTTTGGGCATTGGAAATTGTTGATCTACGTATTCTTCCCGCACACGCCAAATATATCCGGCCATATCGTCGGCAATCGAGTCGGCTAGTGCTTGGTCATCATTGGTAATCACATGTACGGTAGTACCAATGTCGGGTACATCGGACCAAGGAAATCCGTAAAAGACACTCACATAAACGTCTTTATTTCTAGCTTCCCAGCGTCTGGCACGCTCCATAATGTCCATTGCTGGGGATGCTCCTGTCCATTGTAAAACAGTGGCTGTTATAACAGGCGGCTTTCTACTGGCTGATGTAGGAGTATACATCCCTTTTGAAGCCTTATACAAAAACTCAGCCGAACGCTCACCTTGCAAAAACGCGTCATAATGAGGGAAGCGTTTGGTTACAAACGCTGCATCTGCCCAATCTAAAAACTCTTCGTCTTCGTTTCCATGAAGATCAAAAGAAGCGGCAATCGGAACCTCAGGCCCAACAAGTGCACGAATTCGTTTTGCTATTTCTGCTTCGGGCTTTGGAATATCGCGAACCGCCATAGCACCGTGAAGCGCCAGATAAACCCCATCTACTGGGAGCTTAGATTTTAAGTCACTTAAAATGATATCCATAAAATATTCGAAGCTTTCAAGAGTATTCCAACTTCGAGAAGACCCGCCAAATACAAAATCTGGAGAATTAATCCCTACCACTTCAACATCTCTTAAAACATTTGCTTTATGGACAAAACCTCCTACATATCCGCCAAGATTTGTATGGCCTTTTCCAATGAGTTCGTCGCCAGGTAAATAAGGCCCATTGGTAGTCCAGTCTTCAATGCCTGCGTCTCCACCTGGACAAAATGTACAAGTCTCTTGTTGATATTTAATGACTGCAAATTTCTTTGGTTGGTTTTGTTTGGAGCATGCGTTAAGACCTAGGAAGGTTAGCATGAAACCAGTTATGATTATTCGAAAACAATTCATTTTTTATATGTATTTATGTTATAAAGTGGCATTATACAGAATTTGTATGATGAGTTTTTAAAGAGTATGACTAGAATTTTGAGCCTCTAAGCCAAGTATCGGATCGCGCCCAGCTAAGGTTGAAAGCTTCTTGGATTTGATTGTCTTGTTTGCCCTGTCCCTGTAAGGCTTGTAGCAAGCCATAATAAGACCAACCATTGTTTGGATGATCTTGAAGGGCTTCTCGATACACTCGTTCAGCCTCAGGAAAATTATCCGTTGCAAAGTAAGCAGCACCTAACCAGTGCCGCGCCGCAAAGGGTAGAGGTTCAGGTTCATCGTAGGTTAGTTGATCCTCAAATGAGATAGCTATATTGAAAGATTCAATAGCCTGATCTAGATTGCCTTGAGTCCATTGTATTTCTCCCTCAAGTATATGAGCTAAAGTACCTAGCAATAGATTAGCTGGGTGAAAACGAAAGCGGGCCTCAGACGATTCTGATAATTCTTTGATGTCGGTAATCATAGAGGTGGCAGTCGCTTCATCTCCAGATTTAAGTGAAGCATATCCCACTGAGAAATTCCACACCCCCAACTGTATGTCATTGGTGGGCTTTTTACGAATTTTAGCTATGTCGAGCACGTCCTCAAAACGTCCAAACCGAATTAAAGTGAGTAGTTCAAACATTGGATTTCCAGTGAGTCTGCTATAATCCCGCCCTGCCTGAGTTGCTATTCCACTTTGGCCGTCCATGGATGCGGCAAATGCAAGCATATGCAAATTATGGCTGGGATAGATGGCAAATCCTTCACCTGTTGCAGCTTTTTGATCCGAGTGCCAAGCCATTATGTTTGCTTGAACTGATTTACCCCACATACCTACTTCACTCCATGTATGAGAAGGCATATGGTTAATGTGACTGGCGCCAGGTATAGAACTACCTATAAATTCGGAACATTCTAGTGCTTTCTCTGGTCTTGTTGTAGATTCAGTGGCATGAATGTAGAGATGACATGCCCCAGTGTGGGTAATGTCAAGAGACAATACCCGTTCAAGTTCACGATGTATACGCTGTACATCTGGATCATCGATGTCTCTATATCCTCTTCGAGGTTCAAGCAAGAATAGAGCTTCGGCGTAGAAAGTGCCTATATCTAAGTCATTAGGGTATTTTTGTGCAAGTTGCTCCATAGCTTTAGCATAGGCGGTATCACGTACTGCTTGGGTTTCGGGATCATAGGTTTCATGATATCTGAATGCCATTGCAGCAATCAGATCTACTTCTTTTTCGGTAACGAAGCCTTCTTGAGCTAATTCTTGAGCGGCCTGAATGGATGCATAGGCTCTAGGCGCTTCCGCTTCTTGCATTTTTCCATTTAAATAGGGTCCCCAGGCCCAAGCTTCCCCCCAGAAACACATACTACAGGTAGGATCTAGCTTTTGCGCTTCTTTAAATGATCGGGCAGCGTCTACTTTTGTGAAGGCATACATCATCTGAAAGCCTTGATTAAAATATTCTTGCACCCCATCAACCGATGAAGAGACAGGTCGGTCAAAATCGCCAAGAGCTTTTTCAAATAGTGGAAATGACTCTGAAAAAAAAGTAGGATAATCGGATTCTTGTGCAACAAGGGTTGATGTTAAAATAAGGAAAAAAGGTAGTATGTAAGCTGGTTTGATCATTCGATGATTAGGTATATTGAACAAATAAGTAGTTAACTAAATAACATAATAAATATCAGCAGAGGTAGTATACAATTTTTAGTAAAACCTTATTGTAACAATAGTTTAGCTATAGTGCTTAGCTGCATATTGGTAGTACCTTCATAAATTTTACCAATCTTAGCATCGCGGTAATATTTCTCAACAGGATATTCTTTTACGTATCCATTACCCCCGAATAAATCTATGGCCATTGAACTAACCCGTTCAGCTACTTCGGATGAGTAGAATTTAGCCATAGCGGCTTCTTTAAGAAAATTTTTACCAGCCATTTTCAATCGGGCCGAATTGTATACAAGCAGTCGAGCCGTTTCTATATCGGTGGCCATTCGTGCCAGCTGAAACTGAATTCCTTGATTCTCTGAGACGGCATGGCCAAACTGCTTTCGTTCTTTCACATAGGCTAAGGCAGCCTCGAAAGCACCTTGAGCAAGACCAATCATTTGAGCGCCAATACCGATTCGCCCCTCATTTAAGGTTTCTATAGCTACTTTGTACCCTTTCCCGAGTTCACCTAAGATGTTTTTTTTTGGTACACGGCAATCTTCAAGCAAAATTTCACAGGTTGAACTGGCTCTAATGCCTAGTTTGTCTTCTTTTTTTGCTATAGAAAACCCTTCAAAATCTCGCTCCACTACAAAGGCAGTTATCCCTTTGTACCCAGCTTCAGGATCTACCGTAGCAAACACGATAAAAATGTCCGCTTCATTTGCGTTGGTGATCCAAAGTTTTGCCCCGTTGAGTACATAGTGATCGCCGTCTTCTTTAGCTGTAGCCTTTAGAGCAAAAGCGTCACTACCCGAACTGGCTTCTGAAAGGCAATATGCTCCTACTTTCTCAGTGGCTAGTTGAGGTAAATACTTAGCTTGAATGTCTCCGAATCCAAAATTTAGGAAGGCGTTGTTGACTAAGGTATTTTGCACATCCATAAAAACGCCCACGGATGCATCGATCCGAGAGAGCTGCTCAATGGCAACAATGGACATCATGAACGTCCCGCTAGCACCGTCATATTTTTCAGGAATTTCAATACCCATTAATCCTATTTCGAAGCAATCATCAATAATACTCTTCTCAAGTTTAGCTTGCTTATCCATTTTTTGAACAAGTGGAGCTAAAGAGTTTTGGGCAAAATCAGCGGTTGCTTCTTTGAGCATCTGTTCTTCCTCGGTTAATTGCGTGAGTGGTGGGATAGTATTTTTATGGGTCACAAATAGCTCCGTACTTTAGTGTTCACTACTATAACCTAATCTACCATTGTAAGTGTTTATTTACCATTAATATCAACAATGATTTGAAATTTAAAACAGTATAGAACAGATTCTCTGGTAAATAGATGTATTATTCTTAAAACTTCAATCAGGCTAGCCTTATTTGATTAAATCATAACACATTGTTTACGCTTATTTATTTAATATTGGTATAAGTAAAATTAAGCCCTGTTTACAACAAAATTAGGTTTTAATTTTCTAAGAAATTATTTAAAGTTTTTAAAACCACAATCAAAACAATATGCAACTGCATAACTATCTCTATTGGATAGGAATAAACTGTTCAATCCGCTAATATTATTTAATATGCTTTGGATTTGGATGGGGAGTATATCTTGTGTAAGTGAATTTAAATAATCATCAAATTCAACCTCATTGTTATAAGAAAAAGCTTTATAGTCTTTCAAATCAAGTTTTGTGGCCATTGATTCAATAGCTTCATCTAAAGAACCTAATTTATCAACTAAACCTAACTCGAGAGCTGTATCACCTCTCCATATTCTACCACCAGCAAAATCTAGAACTTCTGAGAAATTCATACCTCTATTATTTGCAACCCTTGTTACGAAGTCCTTATATATATTTTCTGTATTCTCTCTATAGAATTCATTTAACTCTTCATTCATTCCTCTGTTTAAATCATTAACATCACCAGCTTTTGTCATACTTATACCATCATAATTTACACCTGCCCAATTTGATAATGGCGAAGGATCTGGAATTATACTATATACACCTATTGATCCGGTTAGAGTCGTATTTTCGGCCCATATTTCTTCTGATGTAGTAGTTACCCATACTCCGCCTGACGCTGCAATATCACTCATCGATGATATTACAGGTCTTCCTGTAGATTGAAATTCTTCTAAAGCATTTGTAATCATCTTAGAGGCATATACATCCCCCCCGGGGCTATTAATCCTTAGTATAATCCCTTTAACATTTTCATCATCCCTAGCCTTATTTATATTATTCACTATACCTGTAGAGCCAGCAATATTGAAACCAATTTCACCAGTTAAGATTGTTCCTTCTATATGTACTATAGCTATCTTATTCTTTTCTTGAATTCTTTTTTGTTTGTTGCTTATATCCTCATCTTTCAAAGTAGACAGATATTCACTGCCAGAAATTCCATCAGGTCGGTCATACGTCTCTTTGCTGCCATATTTTTCAATCAGATAGTTTCTGGTTTCTTGTTTTGACATTAACGTATCCACGAGGCCAGATGTAAGAGCAGTTTTATTAATATCACCGCCATTTTCAGCCGCAAATAAATGATAATTATCTCCCAGATACTGAATTTTTCCTGATTCGAAACCTCTAGCAGTTTCTATTTTTGTTTTATATTTCTCCCAAATTGGGCTTACAAACTCTAACCAAGCTAACTTATCAGTTTCAGACATCTCATTTCTAGTAAAATTTTCAGGACCCGATTTAAACTTACCTGCAGCATAAACATTCATATCAACTTTTATATTCTCAAAGAAATCTTTTGAATATAATCTTACTCTGCTGAATCCAAATGGAAGTACTGAGTCGTAAGAGTCTTTTTCCAAAATTATCTCATTTGCCTGTGAAAGCATAAGATATCCTGTTGTTCCTAGGCCTTTTGTAAAAGCAATAATTTCTTTACCGTTTTCTCTTGCTTCATAGAGAGCGCTTGCAATTTTTAGTGCTGAGGTGTAATAGGCATTTAAACCATCTACATCAAGGTAAATAGCTTTAAGATTATCGTCTGTTCCAGCATTATTTATAATTTTTAAAAAGTTTTCTAATTCAATCTGATTAGTAGAGCTGCCTAGAAAATCAAACTCAGAAGTTATAGCTTTATCCACAATCAGTCCTTTTGGCTCCAGATATAAAATTTGATCCTTAGTTTCAACTTCTTCAGATTTTAATAAGGAGAACAAAAAAGAACCAGAACCAATTGTTATTAGTATTAAAAATAGAACTGTGAGAATATTTAGAAAGATTCTTCTAAATAGTTTGAGAAAATCATCTGCAATTGCTATCAAGCTTTTGGTCTTTTCCATAATATTTAAACTAATAGTTAACAATTAATTACAAGATTTATATCAAATCCGAGTAGCATATCTGATTATATGAACGAAGAGAGTAATTAAATGTTACAGATCATATTAATACTATCTTTTTCAAATAAATACTTTTCAAATGAATATTTAGTAACCAGCAGCCTGCCCATCTACTCTTGATTCAGAAGCACCATAATAAACGCCCGTGTCGGGATCCTTCATAATAGCCTGAAATCTACCAAAAAAACCATTGCCAACAATAATTTTATGCCCCATTTCTTCTAACTTTTTTACTACTAAAGGATCAATCGATGTCTCAATACCAACAATACCAACACTTATTGGATTAGATTGTAAACTATCAGTAGGCTGAGTTGATCCTGAATGATTCCACCTCAGAGCGTCACCGGATTCTTGAAGATTCATACCAAAATCAATAATATTTGTAATCAATGTCACATGCCCTAAAGGCTGATAGGCACCTCCCATATTGCCTAGTGTCATAAATGGCTTACCATCTTTCATAATAAATCCTGGTATGATGGTATGAAACGGTCGTTTTCCAGGTTCATACACATTAGGATGCATAGGGTCTAGTGAAAATAATTCACCTCTGTTTTGAAAGCTAAATCCTGTTCCAGGAACAACAAAACCAGTACCCATACCTCTAAAATTACTTTGAATCAATGATACCATATTACCATATTGATCTGCTGTAGTCAGGTAAATAGTATCGCCATCTTCAAGAACGTCAACACCCGTAGTAATGTCGACTCTTGCTGTATCTGTGATCAATGCTCTTCGAATTTCTCCATATTGCTTAGACAATAAAATATCATACGGTATATCATGAAAAGCAGGATCTGCATAATGTTTAGCCCTGTCCTCGAATACAATCTTCTTTGACTCGATTAAAAGATGAAGGGTTTCAGCACTGGAAAATCCAAGCTCATTTAGATTAAATCCTTCCAGTATATTCAGCATTTGAAGTACAGCTGTGCCTTGTACATTCCCACCTACTTGAAATATGTCATAACCTCTGTAATTAACTGTTTGAGGTTCGACCCATTCCGATTCATGATTAACGAAATCCTCATATCGTAGATAACCTCCATTTTTTTTCATCCAGGCATCAATTTTTTTAGCTATTTCACCTTTATAGAATGCATCATTTCCCTCTATAGCTAATAATCTAAATGTATTAGCCAAATCTTTATTTTTAAATATCTGTCCTTTTTTTGGCCCTTCACCATTTATAGTAAATGTTTCCAAAAAAGAACCTGGTTGATTTTTCAACCAGCGCGCAGTTGACTGCCAACTAATTGAAATCGATTCACTTACTGGAAAGCCATTTTCTGCATACCATATGGGTTCTGCTAATATTTCATTAAATGGTAATGAACCGAATTTTTCATGCATACTGAACCATCCATCCACGGCGCCAGGAACAGAAACAGATAATAAGTCATAGGACGGTATTTTAGTCTCTTCTTTTGATTCTAGAATTTCGATGAGATTGTCATAATCCAATCCCAATGGGGATCGACCACTTGCATTTAAAGCATACAACCTATTTGTCTCCTGGTGCCAAATTATTGCAAAAAGGTCTCCACCAATACCATTTCCCGTTGGCTCCATAAGGCCAATTGCAGCATTTGCAGCAATAGCAGCATCAATTGCATTACCCCCATTTTTTAGAATTTGTAACCCAACTTGGGTTGCTAGTGGTTGGCTTGTCGCAACCATTCCTCTTTGTGCTATTATTTCTGAACGAGTAGAGATTGAAGGTCCCGATTCCCTATCTATTTGAGCTATGCTTTTTATAGGTAATAAAGTAATCGTCATAATTATTACTAGTAAGGTGAGAACACGCTTTTTTAAATAATATTTCATAACAGATATCTATTTATAGTTAATACTTATCATTATGTTACTGTATCATACGATAAATTTTAATAATGTTATATTTTTGACTAAAAAATGAGAATTTTACTAATTTTTGTGCTAATACAAGCGGTTAATATAATAGAATCAGATGCCCAAAATTTAAACCAATCTGACCAAGAAAGTCATTTGATTTTACTTGACTCATTTTTATCAATACCTAATAATGGTCAGTATTTAGATCATATTGAGCAAAATATTGATTGGCTATCCGAGAAATTTAAAAATTTAGGTTTCACCATACATGTATTAGAAAGTAAAGGAAACCCACTTTTCTATGCAGAGCGAAAAATAAACCAAAATTTACCAACAGTTTTATTTTATATGCATTTTGATGGTCAGCCGGTTGATTCAACAGAATGGGATCAAAAGAATCCATATGATCCTGTATATAAGAGAAAGTCTGCAAGTGGTAACTGGCAATTAATTTCAAATGATGTGCCAAAACCTCCGTACAATGAGAATTGGAGAATATTTGCGAGGTCTGCTTCAGATGATAAAGGTCCAATAGTGATGTTACTTGCAGCCTTATATGAAATTGAAGATGAATTGTTAACCCCAAAATTTAACATTAAAATTATTTTAGATAGTGAAGAGGAGTTAGGGTCACCTAATTTACTCGATGTGGTGCAGAGTTATAATACTATGTTAAAATCTGATTATCTAGTTGTAGCAGATGGTCCAATGCATGATTCTGGCAACCCAACACTTAAGTTTGGAAACAGAGGTATTACGACTATCAGTATGCAAATTTATGGACCTAATTTCTCGCAACATAGCGGTCATTTTGGTAATTATGCACCAAACCCTGTCTTTAGAGCTGCAAATCTATTATCAACTATGAAGGACGTATACGGTCGTGTAACAATTCCTGGATTTTATGATAATGTGAGACTTGGTAAGGTTGCATTAATGGAATTAAGCAAGGTACCTGATAATGAAGAGGATATTCGTAATAGAGCAGGATTTGCAATTCCTGATAAAGTTGGTTCTAATTATCAAGAAGCTATGCAGTACCCTTCTCTTAATGTCCGAGGAATACGTGCGGGATGGGTAGGGTCTGAAGCACGTACTATTGTTCCAGATAAAGTAACTATCGAAATGGATATTAGAACTGTCCCTGAAACAGATGGAGAAAGGTTAGTAAATCATGTAAAAACGCATATTTCAGATCAAGGTTTTACTATACTTAATAAGCCTCCAACTTTACAACAAATGCTTGAAATTGAAAAACCACTTTTTTTTAAATATAAAGTTTTAATGTATCCATTTAGAACCCAAATGGATTCTGATTTAGGGCATTGGTTAAGCGAATCGCTGCAGAAAGCACATCAAAAAGAAGTTGTAAAAATTCGTATTTCAGGCGGGAGTTTACCTTTATCATTTATTATTAATGAGCTAGAAATACCCGCTGTTTTAGTCCCACTTGTTAATCCGGATAACAATCAACATAGTCCAAATGAAAACCTAAGAATAGGAAATTATTTTGATGGTATACACTCTTTAAAAACAATATTACTAAACCCTATAATTATAG
Organism: Balneola sp.; assembly: GCA_002720745.1. Classification (GTDB taxonomy): domain Bacteria; phylum Bacteroidota; class Rhodothermia; order Balneolales; family Balneolaceae; genus UBA1275. The sequence continues at coordinate 37,980 of PBJO01000023.1, read as the reverse complement.
ACTAACCCAAACAAATTAAATGCAAATCATTAGATATATAGCATTTTTAACTATTTTATTTATAGGAGTTATCGGTTGTAATAAATATTCAGATCATGAGGATTATGAACAACCTATGTGGTTATGGTATGATAAACCTGCAAGCGACTGGAATGAAGCTTTACCTATAGGAAATGGCAGATTAGGTATGATGATTTATGGCCATCCAAGTTATGAAAGAATGCATTTAAATGAGGAGACAATGTGGGCTGGCGAGCCAGGAAATAATATACGTAATGGTATAGCAAATAGTATCAATGAGACAAGAGCTATGCTAAAAAATAAGCAATACATTAAAGCTCAAAAATATGCCCAGAATAATATCTATTCATTGAATAATGGTATGCCATATCAACCAGTGGGTGATTTAATAATGGAAGTACCCTCTCACTCAGTGTATACAGATTATTATAGAGAATTGGATATAAACGAGGCCATTTCATATGTCAGTTATTCAGCTGACTCTATAAATTTTAAAAAAGAGTGGCTCAGTTCATTAGTTGATGATGTAATGGTAATGCGTATGACTTCTGATGTAGCTGAGAGTATTTCGGCAAAATTTTATTTTGAGAGTTTACAAGATCATGAACTTAGAATAATAGATAACAAAATTATAATAAAAGGCACAACGTCAGGACATGAAAATAAAAAAGGTAAATTAGAGTTTACTAATATAATTCAACTTGAAACAGTTGGTGGAAATTTAATCAATGATGCAAAATCATTGAATGTTGAAAGTGCCGATGAATTAACTATTTATATATCTACTGCGACAAATTTTAAATCGTATAAAGATCTTAGTCAAAATTCAGAAAAAATGGCTGTAAAATTGTTAAATGAGTCTGTAAAAAAAGGATATGAGTCAATAAAAATAGATCACATTAATGCTTATAAAGAACAATTTGATAGGGTAAAATTATATTTGGGTAATACTCGACAAAGTGTCAAAACAACAGATCAACGAGTTAAAGATTTTTGGAGAAGTGATGATCCCCAATTAGTATCTTTATATTTCCAATTTGGCAGATATTTAATGATATCAAGTTCTCAACCTGGTGGACAGCCTGCAACCTTACAGGGTATTTGGAACAATAAAATGTTTCCCCCTTGGGATAGTAAATATACTATCAATATTAATACTGAAATGAACTATTGGCCTGCTGAAGTAACTAATCTCTCTGAGCTTCATCAACCATTATTTAACATGATTCGAGAACTGGCAATAACAGGTAAAGAGGATGCAAAATCTACATACAATGCAAGAGGGTGGGTTACTCATCATAATACAGATATTTGGCGATCGACGAGTATCATTGATGGTGTTGGATCATGGGGTTTATGGCCAATGGGAGGGGCATGGTTGACACAACATTTATTTGAACACTATTTATATTCTGGAAATGAAGATTTTATTAAAGCACATTATTGGATTTTCAAATCTGCAGCAGAGTTTTATCTAGATACTTTACAAGAATACGACAAGATGAATTGGTTGGTCGTTTCACCATCAATATCACCTGAAAATAGATATCATATAGGTGATGAAACAATTGCATTGACAACTGGCGCAACAATAGACAATCAGATTTTATTTGATTTATTTTCAAAGACTTTACATATCGCAGAATTAGTTGATGACGATATAAAATTTAAGCAACAGTTAAAAACTACAATAGAAAGAATACCACCCATGCAAATTGGTAAATATGGTCAACTTCAAGAGTGGATAGAGGATTGGGATCGCCCAGAAGATAAACATCGACACATATCTCATTTGTATGGGTTGCATCCCTCCAATCAAATCTCACCATATAGAACTCCAGAACTTTTTGGTGCAGCAAAACAAACACTATTACAGAGAGGAGATCTGTCCACAGGTTGGTCTATGGGATGGAAAGTAAATTTTTGGGCAAGAATGTTAGATGGTGATTATGCTTATAAATTAATTACAGATCAACTATCGCCTTCAAAATTACCAAATGCAACTGATAAAGGTGGTACTTATCCTAACCTTTTTGATGCACATCCACCATTTCAAATTGATGGAAATTTTGGTTGTACAGCAGGAATTGCTGAGATGCTACTTCAAAGCCATGATGGGGCACTTCACTTTTTACCTGCATTACCATCAGTATGGTCAGAAGGAAGAATTAGTGGGTTACGGGCAAGAGGTGGCTTCGAAGTGGATATAATTTGGAGAGATAATAATATTAAAAGCGCGGTTATAATTTCTAGACTGGGTGGTATTTTGCGCTTACGATCTTATATACCGTTAAAAGGCAGAGGATTAACCAAAGCTAAAGGAGATGTGAAAAATATTTTTTTAAAAACTCCAAAAGTTAAAAAACCATTAATAAATGGAAATGTTGCCGAAAAAGATATTAATCAGAAACCAATTTTTGAATATGATATTGTCACAGAGGCTGGTAAAAGTTATAGAATCTATAGTTTGTAACATAGATTAAAAGAGCAAGTCTTCTGCTTTAATTGTCTTTTTTTCAATATTATTTTTATATGCCCACTCAAGAAAGTTGGTAAACAAGTCTATATCTATAACGCCAAAGTTTTTTTCTTCACCAAAATATTTTTGAGAGAATTCTAAGGCCTTCAATAAATCTATCTCTGAATCTGATTTTGGGATATACTTTTCAAGTATTTTAATAGATTCTGAAGTAAACTTCATTGAGTACTTATATCCTTCCTTTATTGCATCAATGAACGAATGGATATCATTTTTGTCAGTTTTCTGAATAAAATCTTCAGAAGAGACTATTAATGGAGAATAAGAGTAGGGGATATCATAATTTTTGAGTTTAAATAATACTAAATCAGGTCTCTGAATACCTTCCCAATTCATAAATATCCATGTTGAATCATATTTATCATTAAGCACCGTATTCCAGACTCCTAGCCGTTCCGGATAGAATATTTTTATTTTGCCTGAACCTCCATCATTTTTGATAAGTTGCTTAACAATTAAATCTTCATATCTAGCTCCGTAAGATGCATAAGATTTTCCATCTAAATCTTTGGGTCTTGTAATATTGAGATTATTTCTCACTGCAATTGCACTAACATCTTCTTTAAAAATCGTTAGTAGAGCATATAGATTGTAAGGTACTTCTTTAGTCCTATAACTTATTATAGTTTCAGTAGGACATAAAGCAAAATCTGCTATGCCGAGTTCAAGTTTTTTTGCTGGCGAGTAGACGTAGTTATCTACAACAGGCGAAATTATGTTTAGTTCAATATCTCTCTGTCTTAAAAACCCCATTTCTTGTGCTATAAAAATACCTATATGGTTGATGTTTGGAGTCCAATCCAAAGCTAAATTGTATTTTTTCATAAATATTTGATTTGGCAGGGTAAACTAATACCTATTAGTTTATAATTTATTTGATCAGCAACATTTTTTTCGTTTCGCTAAAAGATGGTGCTGTTAATTTATAAAAGTATGTTCCACTTGACATATTTGAAGCATCAAAATTAATAACATATTTACCTGCTGACTGCTGTTCTGAAACTAACTGTTCGACTCTTTGGCCAAGGCTATTAAATATTTCAAGTTTTACAAATGAAGCCTCTGGTAGTATATAACTTATGCTTGTGGAAGGATTAAAAGGATTAGGATAGTTTTGTAGTAATTCAAATCCTTTAATTCTATTATCAAATTCTTCAATATTGGTTAATTGATTGATATCTATCTCGTAAGCACCATTACCATGAGTAGCCAATCGTAATTTATTATTAGATCGTGATATAATTAGATCTATAGCAAATACTGCGTCCGGTAAATTGGCATTTATATTTTGCCAGTTTTTCCCATTGTCTACAGATTGATATACTCCGATTTCATTTCCAACAAATAAGTGTGAACTGTTGTTGGGATTGACAGTGATAGACCAAGTTGGTATGTCAGGTAAATTTTGACCAATATCTTCCCATGATTCACCTCCATTTTCTGTTCTGTAGACATGGGAGGTTTCAAATCCACCAAATGTAACATAGGCTATTAAATCGTTATTTGGGTCTACAGCTAAATCTGTCGGGAATCTGTCTGGTAAATCCCGAGTGATTTGACGCCATGTGTCACCACCGTTTACTGTTCTGTAAATATGAGGACGCTGTAATTTTGGGCTAGAAGCAGCGTAAACTACATTTGCGTCTTGTTCTGACCCAGCGAGTGCTGACATTGCATTACCATCTAGCCTATATCCATTATTAGTAGTGGTCCAATTCTGACTTAACGCATTATATCTGTATATCCGCTCTCCACCCATATACATAGTTTGGTTATCGGCTGGACTCAATATGTAGGGAGTAATAAAATTTGCTTCATTACGTGGAAATATTTCATTCCCTTGACTGTCTGTTCCTCTTGGCATTGCCCAATATAATTGTCCGCCTCTGAATAAATCGTAACTTACAACAGCCTGACCAAATTGAGCTGATAAATAAGCAATATTATTATCGTCCTGATTTAAAGCAGTCCAGGCTCCATCACCACCCCATTCTCTTCTCCAATTCATCTTTCCTTCATAAATAATACTTGAATTGTCTTGTAGTCCACCTAAAAATAAATTCTCGTTAGTATTTGAGTTAGAAACACCATTGTAAAATTGAACTGTTTGATAACCAGAATTACAGTTTTCAATAGTTATACCACCATCCGTTGTTTTAAATATTCCACCATCATTGATGAAATAGATAGTATCATGCATAGTCGGATGAAATATTATGTCATGGTGATCGGCCCAGTCACTCAAATATGGATATACATCATTTTCTCTGTCATCTATAGTACCAGCAGTGTTTGCCATTCCGGTTTCCATGAAATCTACACCACCGTCCGTTGATTTGAATACAGAAAATGGTTGACCAGCAGCCCAAACTATATTTTCATTGCGCGGGTGAACTGCAATAGCATGTGCATACCAACCTTGAACACGTGCATAAATGTCATTACTACTAAAGACCAAATTCCAAGTTTCGCCAAAATCCTCGGTTTTCATTACCCATGTTTTGATATCTTCATCTTCATAATTTAGGCTACCGTCTGAGTTACCTATGCTTGCATAAATAATATTTGGTTTTTCAGATGACATAGATAAGACGGCTTTTCCTTTGTATTCAAATGGTCCTCCGCCAACCAATAAATTAGATTTTGTAAATGTTTTTCCTCCATCTTTTGTCCTATAAATGCCATGCCCATCTGATCCCATGCCACCATGAGCTACAAATACCATACTTGTATCGAGTGGATTGATTATTATATCTGTAGCCATCGTGACTGAGTGGATATTTGACCACGAATCTCCACCATCAGTTGACTTATATACACCATCAGTTGTAGCAGCCCAAATTGATTCCGATCTCAAAGGATTAATTTGTATTTTTTGCACAGCTCTTTTTTGATTTAGAGACCAATCTAAACTTTTAATCCAACTCAGCCCTCCATCAGTAGATTTCAGAATCCCAATCCCATAACTCCCTCTTGTCGTCCTTACCGGTCCAATACCAGGATAATTTTCTGATGATCCATATGCTTCACCTGTGCCTATAAACATTGTATTTGGATTGTTGGCATCAATATCAATGGCAGCAACCCCTAAAACTTGATGTCCAGTAGGAATATATTCCCATGCATTTAAACCGCTTCCACCAGTGGTACTTTTCCATAACCCACCACTTGCAGAACCCACAAATAGTATATCAGGATTTTCAGGATGAATAGCTAGCGCTAGTGTTCTGCCTCCAATATTTGTGGGGCCAATAGTTTCCCATTGAAAAATATTACTTCTTTTATATTTACGTACTTCTAACTCAGAAAAAGAATCGGATAAACCTTTTTCTGGTATATCATCAAAAGGGTAGGCTCTAACGGAATGTATGTATCCTAATGAATTTTTTGCACCAGTTTGCAGATTATCTTTAATTGCTTTGGGTGTCAATGAGGAGTATTGATTGGTGAAAAGATAATGAACGGAAAAGCCCACTAGTAAGATCGAGAATATTAAGAGATGATTACGGTATTTCATACAAAGTCTTTTAATTTTTATTGTCTAAAAGATTCCCTTAATTAAACTAAGACGAAAGTAATTTAATTCAACGTATATGAATAAAAAAAATCTTGTAGCAAATAGAATTTTTGTTCTCCTGATTGCTTTGTGCTTTTTGGATTGTAACTCAGATAGAGATCATTTTGAAGCATCTCATAAAAATATACTATTTATTATGACAGATGATCATGCTTTCCAAGCATTAAGTGCATACGATGACAAATTGATGAATACACCGCATTTAGACAGAATTGCAGATGAAGGGGTGCTATTTAATAAATCGTTTGTAACAAACTCTATTTGTTCGCCAAGTAGGGCTGTAGCACTGACTGGTAAATTTAGTCATTTGAATAGTGTTCGCGATAATATAGATATATTTGATTCTACTCAGCCCACTTTTGCTAGTATGTTAAAAAAAGAAGGTTATCAAACAGCAGTATTTGGGAAATGGCATCTTAAGTCCGAACCAGTTGGATTTTCTAATTGGGAAGTCTTACCAGGGCAAGGCCATTATTATCAACCAGAATTTAAGACTCAAGATGGCTTAGTTGTTGAAGATGGTTACGTGACTGATGTGATTACTGATAAAGTGTTAAATTTTTTTGAAAGTCTATGGGATAAAAACAAACCATTTATGGTAATGTATAATCATAAAGCTCCACATAGAGACTGGTGGCCATCAATGGATGATTTAGACCATTTTCATCAAAAGAAATTTGCTGTTTCTTCTACACTTTTTGATGACTATAAAAATAGAGGTTCTGCAGCTAGAGAAGCTGAAATGAGAATTTATGATCATATGGCATTAACAGCTGACAATAAAATTACACCTGAACTTCTAGAAAAATTAAATTATGAAGAATTTTTATCATGGTATACTTCAGCTTACAGGAATAATTTTGATCGTCTAACAGATGATGAAAAATCAAAATGGAATGAAGTTTATGGTCCTATAAATAAGGAATTTGAAAAGAATAAACCTTTGGGAAAGGCGTTGACCTTATGGAAATATCAACGATATCTCGAGGATTATCTTGGGTCAATAAAATCAGTAGATGATAATATTGGAAGAGTTCTAGAATATTTAGATAATAACGGGTTATATGATAATACTCTAGTCATTTACACATCTGACCAAGGATTTTATCTTGGCGAGCATGGTTGGTTCGATAAACGTTTTATGTATGAAGAGTCATTTAGAACACCGTTACTGATTCGTTACCCACCAGTAATAGAAAAAGGATCAATAGATAGTAATTTAGTTCAAAACATTGATTTGGCACCTACTATTTTAGATTTTGCTGGTTTGGAAATCCCAATAGACATGCAGGGTTTAAGTCTAATGCCTCTTTTAGAGAATAAAAAGGTTGATTGGAGGAATGAATTATACTACCACTATTATGAATATCCGGGGATTCATATGGTTAAAAGGCATTATGGAATTAGAACTGCGAGATATAAATTAATTCACTTTTATTACAATATAGATGAGTGGGAATTGTACGACTTAGAAAAAGATCCGCAAGAACTAAATAATGTATATAACTCTAAACAATATATCGAAGTAAGAGAACTATTACATGAACGTCTTGCGTTACTAAGAGTAAAGTATAAAGATTCAAAAGAATTAGATGATATGTTTATCGAATATGATTTGTTGAGAAGAAATAATTGATTTTAGTAACCAATGGAATTACCAAAAAATACAGTATCAAATAAAATTTCTGGCGTTACAATAATAAACAGTGATATTGATTGCGTATGGAATGTTATTTCTACTCCATCAATTTTAGAAAAAACTCATCCATATTGTAAAATAAATAGTGTGCATAATTGGGATAAAATTAACTCAAAAGACACAATATTATATTACAACGGGATAAGGCTAAATAGAATATTTACTGAATGGACTGAAAAAAAAGGTTATAGTTTAATAATAGGTAATACTAAAACAGCAACAGCTATAGTAGAATGGAATTTGGAGCCAATAAATCCCATTAAGACTAAACTTACTATAGATATAAATGTATTTCCTGATGTTGCACTACAAAGGTATAACTTATTATTAAGAACTATAATTAAATATGCTTATTTCTTACCGTATATGAGACATTATATTCAAACAGTATGTAAAGGTTTTAAATATTATATAGAGACAAACGATTTAGTAAAAAAAAATCAATTTGGATACAATCCATTATTCTCAACAAAAGCTAACAAATAAACTAAAATGGACTCAATTAGACACATATTACATATAAACAGAAATATGGATGATGTTAAATCTGCCATCTTGGAAAAGAATCATCTGATTAATTGGTATACAAATGATATCACTATTAAAGACGTCGAATCTAATAAAATGGAATTTAAATTTGGTGATATATATGCTACAGCTTTAATTACAGTGGACGGTAATATTATTGAATGGAAGTATATTGAGTCCACTTTCGAAACGTTGATAGGTAACTCATTAATGTTCACTCTTGAAGAAAAAGAAAACAAAACTAGAGTACTAGCTGAACAAAATGGTTTTGATCTTGAATCTGATATGTGTGCTAACTTTAATTTTAGCTTGGGTAAATATCTCGAAAGTCTAAGACAATATTTACAACATGGTAATAAAGAGGGCTGGGGTTGTGAAGATTATAGATCGTAACTCTCTTTTCACGAATTTTAAGTTATTTAAGCTAGATGAATTATTACAAGATTCATTCAAGAGAGTTATAGTAATTACTATTTTAACAGTATTATTTACTTTCTCAGTTCATGCTCAAGATTTTATTCAGAAAGAGTTAATGCATGATGGTATACAACGAGAATATATGGTCTATATTCCTAGTATCTATGATAGTTCTATAAAAGTACCTTTAGTTTTAAATTTTCATGGTTTTGGCACATCCAATTATAGTCATTATAGGTATTACTCTGACATGACAAATATAGCTGATACCGCAAATTTCATTTTAGTTTATCCTCAAGGTGCTGCAGGTTCAGATGGATACCCACATTGGAATATTGAGAGTGACTATTCCAAAAGTGACATAGATGATCTTGGCTTCACCTCTATAATGATTGATAGTTTAGTTAATCTGTTTAGTATAGATACTTTACGAGTTTATGCTACTGGCTTTTCAAATGGTGCTTTTTTCACATATGATTTAGGGTGTAGATTAGCTGATAAAATAGCTGTAATTGCCCCAGTTGCAGGAACAATGCCGCAAGTTTCTTTTGATGAATGCGATGCAACCAAACCAACAAGTGTGATATCTTTTCATGGAACAGCTGATAATGATAGTCCATATAATGGCATTCAAGGATATAATCTTTCATATGATGAGATAAATGAATTCTGGTCAACCTTCAATGAAACCGATATAGATGCAAAAATAACAGAAATAAATACAAATAATGAAGATGGTAGTTCTGTTGAATTGTATTCATGGGAAAATGGCATTAATTGTTCATCAGTCAATCATTATAAAATTATAGATGGTGGACACTCATGGCCAAACACGGGTACTCAAGATTCAGGGAAAGGCAATGATGGAGTTAATAAGGATATCGATGCAAATAATTTGATATGGAATTTCATGGCTCAATATAATCTACACGGTCGTTTAAATTGCAATGAGGTGACAAATTCTGATGAAGAATACAATCTAAAACATTACTATAATCTCAAACAAAATTATCCAAATCCATTCAATCCTAATACATTGATTAGTTTTTCTCTGGCTAGAAATGAAAATGTCAGCTTAGAGGTATTTAATTTACAGGGAAGATCTGTCGTAAAACTGATAGATGAGTCATTACATATTGGAGAACATAGCGTACATTTTAATGCACGCAACTTATCAAGTGGAGTTTACTTCTACAAACTTTCTACGCCATCTTTTATCAAAACTAAGAAAATGCTTTTGATCAAATAATGTCATTAAATAGTTGAATACTTGCTTAGTACTTATTGAGTCATGAAATATATTTTACTACTAGTGATACTTTTTTTGGGTTTTGGTTATTTGGAAGCTCAACAAACCATAACTAATAGATTGGTACATGATGGGCTTGATCGCGACTATCATATATACATTCCAGAATCCTACGATGAGACTATTAATGTTCCAGTTTTACTTGTATTTCATGGTTATGGGGGGAATGCTAGAAATTTAATGAGATGGGGGGATATGAAATCTGTTGCCGATACAGCAGGTTTTATTCTGATTGTACCACAGGGCTATAATGATGATCGAGGATCTCCACATTGGAATGTTGGCTCATGGACTCGTGGTAGTACTATAGACGATATAGGTTTTATAAGTGCATTGATTGACAAAATAAGTGAAAGTTATAAAGTAGACTTGGATAGAGTTTACAGCTATGGAAATTCCAATGGTGGATATTTTAGTTTTGAATTAGCCTGTCAATTAGGAAATAAGATTGCAGCTATAGGGTCAATTGGAGGTACTATGAGTACTGAATCCTATGATTCATGTGCGCCAAGTCATAACACTTCCGTAATTACTGTTCACGGGACCTCAGATCCAATTGTGTATTATACTGGCGGTAGACCTTATAATTCTAAGTCACAAATTGAAGCTCTTAAATATTGGGTTGATTATAATAAGACAAACACATCACCTGAAATTATTGAAGTATATGATTCTGATAAGAATGATGGAAGTCAGGTAGAACTTTATAAATATGATGGCGGTAGTAATGGTACTTCAGTTCATCATTTTAAAGTTATAAATGGCGGTCATTCTTGGCCAGGCCGATATGGTAATATGGATATAAGAGCAACATCTGAGATTTGGAAATTTGTATCACAATATGATATTAATGGTTTGATCATCAACCAATCAACTGATACCGAAGAAGAAATAAATAGTGATGCAGGATATGGTATTTATCTAGAGCAAAATTATCCTAATCCATTCAATCCCATTACTAATATAGAATTTTATTTACCTCAGATGACACAAGTATCTCTAACACTTTATAATCAAATAGGACATAAAATTATTGATATAATAGATAGTGAATTTCTTGTAGGTAACCAATCAGTGACGTTAAATCTTAATAGTTTTACAAGTGGTTTATACTTTTACAAATTAACTACAGCTGATAATTCAGTAACGAAAAAAATGGCATTGATTAAGTAGTATTTAAATCCATTCAGCTTTAGCAGTCTTAAGATCAATGATTGCACCAGTGTTTATTGTATCATTGGGTTCAATAAGTAAAATTGAACATTCATCATCAGCATATGGCTTATGTTCAATTCCTTTTTTTACTATATGCATTTCTCCTTCTTTTAGAATTATCGAATGGTCTCTGTAGTCTATTCTTAATTCTCCAGATAGGACTATAAAAGCTTCGTCAGTAGTTTGATGATCATGCCAAATAAAATCACCTTTTACTTTCACTAGCTTGAAATGGTAATCATTTAATGATGCAACAATTTTAGGTGACCAGTAAGATTCAATAAGCTCTAATTTCTCATTAAAGTTTACAACATTTTTATTTTCGTGCACCATGATTCTAACATTAAATTGGTAATTTGTGTACATATAATCTAAAAAACTTTGATGGTTGCAAAATGAAAATATTATTACTGGCAATAATCTCTGTATTAATTTCTGGTCCGGTCTCTGCTCAAATCGGAAAACTCATATGGGAAGAAAATTTTAATAGTCTTGAAAACTGGATTATAGACACTGGTAATAGAAATTGGGGCTGGGGAAATGGGGAATTACAGTTTTATTCCTCTCAGAATGTTTCAATTACTGAAATACTTGGAGAAACCGGCAATAATGCAGTAAAAATAACTGCAAAAAATGAATCTGGGTCATCAATCGTTGATAAATGGGGTAATCCATTAGATTTTACGTCGGGTAAGATTAATTCAAAGTCCAAAGTAACTATTCATTATGGGATGGTAGAAACTAGAATTAGAGTTCCTAATTTAGAAACAGGAGGTTGGCCAGCTTTTTGGTTACTGGGTACTTCTAACTTTGAATGGCCTCATAAAGGTGAATTGGATTTAATGGAAATGGGGCATACTCAGGCTTCAAGGGATGATAGAGATTCATACAATGGAGGCAATGATCAAAATAATTCCACTGAGAATAATATGACTGGTGCCAATGCAATATTTTTCACTGAAAGCGCAATAGTACCTGGTAATCCAAATGGCGCGGCTAGTCTAGCTTGGGACGGCTCATATGCTAGACCTTACTTCAATATGGATAATCCTCTGAACGATCGTTTCTTGATATATAGAATGTACTGGGACAGTACATCTATCAGATTTACCGTTATTGATGAAGATAGAGATGTTAATAATGAGATAGATCTATTTACAACAGCATTTGATTTAAGCGAGGAATCGGATGAATTTTTAAAGCCATTTTATTTTATAATTAATTTTGCAATTGGAGGAACATTAACGGATGCATACAATTTAGGTGATAGGGGTTCTGGAGAAAACGTTAGTATGCCAATGCCGGCTGAAATGCTAGTAGATTATGTAAAAGTATATAAGTGGAATAATCAAGGTTCAGTTCATATAGGTCCGCCAACTAATGTGAAATTAAATTATGGTTTATTTACTGACTCAACATATGTTACGGAACACATTTTAATAGATGAAGAGGCTTTTATATATGTTTGGGAAGAAACTCTAATTGAAAGTGATATTCGTCCTTATGAAGGTGAAGGAGTCCTTTCTTGGAAAAGTAATGGAAAAGGCTGGTTTGGAGCTGGAATCATGTCAGAACAGCCTATTAATTTATCTGAGGCTGATCATTTGAACTTTCGAATTAAAATTCCAGCAAATATTGCTTTTCAAATTGGTGTGATTGATGCGTGGGGTAATCAGAATTATGTGGAGTTTCCAGAAAATCAAACAAAATTTGGTCTTACTAGAGACGGAGAATGGGGTCAGGTATCTATACCAATTGGGGTTTTAAGAGGTCAATATATTGATATGAGGATGCTCTCTTATGAGTTTGTTATTTTAGAAGTGAATGGAGCTAATATTGAGTTTGCTTTGGATGATATATATTACGATGGTTCACCAGGACTAAATATTGAAAATATGGAATTATACTCAGTTCAAAACTTTCAATTGTATGATAATTATCCAAATCCGTTCAATCCTATGACTATTATCTCATATAATTTATCTAATTCAACTGATATCAAAATTGAAATCTATAATGCTCTAGGACAAAGAATATCTGAGTTAGTTAATTTTCATCAACATGCGGGTTTTTATAAGATAAGATTTGATGCATTTGGACTCCCAAGCGGTGTCTATATTTATAAAATATCAACTCCAAATTATTCGGAGTCAAAGAAAATGATTTTGATAAAGTAAGATATAAGTCATATGTGTATAAGTTCAATAATAACAATATAATTATGTAATTATCCAAGTGATAATTATATTTGAACCTAGATTCAATAACCTAATTCATTTATGAAAGTATTAATTACTGGTTCCACAGGGATGATTGGCGGCGCAATAACAGACCTTTGTATTGCTTCTGAAAAGATAACAAGTATCATATCCTTGACCAGGAGAGGTAGTGAAAGAAATAGCGAAAAGCTTACCGAGTTATTTATGGGTAGCAAATGGGATTATAAAGAAGTGGAAGAATATCTCAGTGATATTGATATTGTATATTATTGTCTTGGTGTATATACTGGCTCAGTTAACGAAGAAATGTTTATTAAATTGACACTAGATTTTCCTTTAGAATTAGCAGAAGTGTTGATTAGTAAATCACCAAATTGCAGATTCTGTTTGCTTAGTGGGCAAGGAGCTGATAGAACTGAAGAATCTCAGGTTTTATTTGCTAAGTACAAGGGTATGATCGAGAATAAAATTTCAGCATTAGGCTTTAAATCATTTCATAGTTTTAGACCAGCATATATTTATCCAGTTAATAAGAGAAAGGAGCCAAATATAGCCTATTCTTTTTTTAGATTGATTTATCCTATTGTAAGTAAATTATTACCTAATAAGACTGTTAAATCCACTCGTCTAGCAAATACAATATTCGAAGTAGGCATTAATGGACACGAGAAGGAAGTATTAGAAAATATTGATATCCTAAGATATTAAACATCCTTTGACTTAAAATTAGTTTCAAACCTTACGACCATGAAAAAAATCATTAAAAACAGCTGGGAATCAGTTAATGAAGAAGAGGTTAATTCCCAAATGAAGCGTAAAATTATTCATGGGGAAAAACTTATGATTGTAAAGATGAGGTTTAATGATGGATTTATAGTTCCTATGCATTCACATATAAATGAACAAATTACTCAAGTAAATAAAGGGACAATTAGATTTTGGCTTAATAGTGAAGAATCAGATCCTATAGATGTCAATGAAGGAGATTTTATTATTATACCAGGAGGTGTACCCCACAAAGCTTTGATGATTGGTGATGTTCAAGAAACAGATACTTGGGCTCCACCTAGAGAAGACTGGCTAAATGGGACAGACGATTACCTAAAACAATAAGCATGGATTTTGGGTTATTAAATAAGGGTGCTTTAGTGATGGCATCGAGTAAGGGATTAGGTAAAGCTGTTGCAGCTGAATTGGCTAATGAAGGCTGTAATGTGGTAATTTGTGGTAGAGATGATGAAGCTTTAAAAAATACATCAGATGGGATAACGTCTGAGTCCGGAAGGGAATGTTTCTATGTTCAAGGTGATATCACTTCACAAAATGATAGAAATCATATTTTATCTTATTCTAAATCAAAGATTAAATCTATTGATGTTTTAGTGACAAACTCAGGTGGACCGAAGCCAGGTAGTTTTGATGATCATGATAATGAAGATTGGCGTGATGCGTATAGTTTGTTAGTTGAAAGCACAGTTAGTATGATTAGAGGTGTTTTGCCGGACATGAAAGAACAAAAATGGGGCAGAATAATTACCATAACTTCGCAGGCAGTAAAACAACCAGTTGAAGGATTAATTTTATCAAATTCAGTTCGATCTGCTTTACTTGGACTAGTAAAAACTCTATCTATTGAATTGGGTAAATACAATATTACAGTTAATAATGTATTACCGGGTTATACACTAACAGATCGTTTGGAAACTCTTATTAGACAGAGAGGAACTTCGTTAGAGAATATTTCAGTTAATGTACCATTGAAAAGAGTTGGGCTACCTAATGAGTTTGCAGCAGCAGTTGTTTTTTTAGCAAGTGAAAAAGCAAGCTACATCACTGGAGTATCATTGCCTATTGATGGTGGTTGGATAAAAGGTATCTAAATCATTAGATCAATATATATTTTGATAACTGACAATCATTTTGCAGTTATCAAAATATATATTCCATAACCTGTAACTGCGGCTCCTACATAAAGAATGCCTTTTAGAATAATCTGAATCTGAACGTAAAAAGGCATCATATTACTTATTGTTGAACTTGTTGATATTATTGAAATAAGTGCACAAATAATCCCAGTGATGACATATGTATATCCCTTATTCATTTTTTTGGGATCTAATAATTTTATAAATACCAGCTACAAACAGAATAAAACCAGATAATGAAAGAGCAGTGCTTAGCATTCTTGCCGGCTCATCTACTGCTTGAATATAATCTTGTATACCAATTATGCATACTAGGACTCCAACCAAAAGAACAACTATACCTTTTACCATATTTTAAAATGAATTAATGATTATTTTAAATGAAAATATTATTAAGAACTTCCAATAATCATAAGTTTAATGGAATGATTTTGATAAAATAAGCATATAATATTTCTTTATGAAGCCAAACTCACTTTTACTCTACTTGTCTGTGCTACTTACTCTGTTTTTATTTTCGTGTAAAGAAACGCCAACAAATGTAATAGAAAATAATAACTCAGGATTTGTACCGGATGATGGTGAAGCTTTATTCATATTGGGTCAAGCTAATGAACAACATATGAGAGATTACTTGAGTGAGGTTAGGGGTACACCATTACCTGCTGGTTTCGCATTTTATACAAGCCTTAGTGGGAGTAAACCATTAGAAGATATGAGTAGATATATTACTTTTATGAGAGCTTATCCTAATACAATGCTTCAATTGGCTATTTGGACTGGTGAAAGGAGATGGGGTAATCCAGGTTATTATTTAGATGAAATCATTGAAGGTAAATATGACAACAATATAGTAGTACTAGCTGAAGCATGTAAAAGTTTGGATAGACCAATCTTTATAAGGTTTGGATACGAATTTGATGGGCATCATAATGCTTATCCACCAAACAAATATAAAGCAGCATATACACATTTTGTGGATATGATGAGAAGTCAGAATGTAGATAACGTTGCATATGTGTGGCATTCATGGGGTGTGAGCCCATACTATGGAACTGAAGATTATCCAGAATATTATCCGGAACTAACTACAGATGTGACTCATGAATTGTGGTATCCCGGAGATGACTATGTTGATTGGCTTGCAATCTCAATTTTTGGTTCCGGATGGGGAAATTTAAACATTAATTCAACAATGGGTTATTTTGTGCAATTCGCAAATAATCATGATAAACCTATCATGATAGCTGAATCAGCAGCAATTAAAACTGGAAACAACAGAGATCCAAATTGGGTTATTCCAACTAACACATGGTTTTCCAATATTTTTACATTTATCCATCAAAATGATGCAGTAAAGGCGTTTACATATATAAACGTTGATTGGGAAGCTGATAATTCAACAACAACTTGGGGAGATACGAGGATCCAAAATTCAGTTCAGAGTGCCCAAAACTATTGGGCAAGGTATATTGAAACCCTGCTTCATGCGGATGAAAATCTTTTCGATAAACTTGGTTATAGGTAATCTAGATTAATAATCTAACAACATTCACAACTGTTGCATTTGCATTCACTTTTGCAATTACAACGAGTACATTCACAGGTTTTCATAATTCATATATTTTAATTCTTCAAAATTGAAAATAAGAATTATAAGTTTTAAATGAAATTAAATTGAATGAATACAACAATGATTTGAATGATATTAGTACACCAATAATATCTAACGAAGAATTTATTTCGAAAAGAATCTCTTATTTATTGGTCATTTTGTTATTCATTGTAAGGTGTAACATTGTAAATAATAATGAGGAATCGGAGTCTACTGAAACATTTATAGATTAAAGAGTTCGATCAAATGTCAATAAATGGAATAGAACCAAACCAAATGACTTTGATTATGTCTTTCAAAGAGAGTGCTATTGTATTACTGAGTATACTTTACCCGTTTATTTGAGTGTAAGAGATGGTAGAATTGTAAAAGCTTATAATCAAGGAGAACTTGCTTCAGATGTGAAAGGTGGTTTTATCTGGATAGTTAACCGGAGAGCATATACACAAGAAGAATATGAACAGTTTAAAATAGAGAGGCTTTTCAAAATATTAATGATGGTTTGAATCAGAATCCTGAAAATTACTCTTTAGCATTTAATGACTCTCTGAGCTTTCCAGTAGATATATTCTTTAATTTAAATATTGTTGATAATGAAATACGATAAAAATTTTCAATTTTACTTTGGTAGATAATTAATTTGAAGTGTAATCTGCAGAATTTATTGGATTGACAATCTTATCGAATCAATAAGAAAATTTAAATTCAACATCCATTCTTCATATCTAGGCTCAGCACTCCCATATAATGAATTTGCATCAATAACAGCATCTTTTATTTGATCTGCCCATTCATTTAATAATGAAACAATATGGTCATTATTGAAGAATTCATTTTGAAAATCATTATCAAGGGTATAGAAATAATCTTTATGCCGAATGAAAGCCCCAATAATTTTATCACATGCGGCTGATTTTTGAAGGAGCCCAAAAGTTCCAAATGGAAAACCATTGCAATCATTTGTTATTTCATACCATTTATCCTTGATTGGTGTTACAGGATTTATATTTTTATTAAGATTTTCAAAGGCATTATCAAGATCCCATGGGATTAGTTGTATTTTGTTGTTTGAGGCATTTTCATACCAATAGTAGTTATGACTTTCGTATAAATCCCCTCCTTGGTGATAAAAATGTAAGAATCCATCGTCATGTGCTATCCTTCTGTCAACAACCAAAGTCTTTAAGAAAACATCTTGATCTATCCAACTATCTATAAGCTCATTTATTGATAGATTATTTGACTTAGATAGAGCTTCAGAAAAAGCTAATATCTTTGATACGTCTGATGCTTCTTCGTTTGTTTTTAGTGCATTTTTGAAATTTACTTCTTCCTGTTTTGAGCCATTTGATTTAATTGGCCAAACTTCTTTGTATAGGTTACCGCCAATATCATCAAAATGCTTATTGGTAAAAGGCCCGTCAATATTTTCAGTATTAGCATAAACTCCACTAAATACATCATTTATATATACTAGGGCATGGTTAGATCGAGGTGCAACAACTCCAAAATTTCTGTACATATAGTAACCTAATCTTTCTCTCATCTTTGAAGGATCAAGGTTTTGTGAATGTAACTGAAGTTTTTTTAATCCATAAAATTGTTTTTCTTCATTGAAATTGAATTTTATTTTCATTGACAACTTTGGACATGTTTTATACCCGCTTGGATTTGTCCAATCATTATTTGATAAACAACCTACCCATGCGCCAATTGATCCCTTGTATCTAATGCCCACATCTTTAACAACTTTATTTTCAAATACAAGATGAGCATTGACATATTTCTCTAGCGCTGGGTCACTATTTATTTCTTCAAGATTATTTGAATCAATAAAAATTTCAAATTTATGAAGCTTGTCCTGATCATAAATATAATCTGATGAGTGAGAATTGAGGTATTCATATTCATCTAATGATGCTACTCTTTTATCAGAACTTTGTGTCTCATTTTGACCTTGAAATAAGTCGCATGAAAACAAAGTAAAACTCAATATTATAACAGATTGAAATGTTTTGCGCATGAAATTTTATTATCTAGCACTACTTTTGTCAGTGTAAGATGCTAAAATAATTTACGTATCTAATTAATATCACAGACTTATTCTAGTGTTAGAGATACAATCGTATCAAAGCAATCATAAAATTTGTATAATTACTAAAGCAAGCTAATTTGATGAACACAAATCAAACATTAATAAAATGCGGTTTACCTTATAAAATAGCAGCGTTGGCGTTATTCTTCTACAGGTACTCCTACTGCTCCAACTCTAGGTGACCAATGTGAATGCATTACTTTCCATCCCATACTGGTATTCACCCAAGTTTGTGATGCTCTTGTAGCATAGGGTACATTTTGCTCGCCACCTTCAAAACTAATGCTCCCATCAGTATTGAACACAATAACTGCGGTTGTTTGATCTGCGGAGAATGTCACAGCATGATTTGACATAACAAACTCATCGAAGTCCCAGCCATCGCCAGAATTTTCAATATTATCTTGAGTCTGTATAATCAGTTCAGTGCCATTTGAGTTGAAAACTGTTGTTTCAAAGTCTGTACTCATGAAAGTACTGGCGTCTTCATAGTCATTGTTGATGTAGGCAAGTTGAAAGTTTTGAGATAGTTCAATTAGGGTTTGGCT
Organism: Balneola sp.; assembly: GCA_002720745.1. GTDB lineage: Bacteria > Bacteroidota > Rhodothermia > Balneolales > Balneolaceae > UBA1275. Next base: position 18,273 of record PBJO01000023.1, on the reverse strand, counting down.
TAGCATACCTTCATCTACTAAAGCTTGTTCTGTATTAGGTACGCAACCTAGATATAAAAATGCAGATAATAGGAATAGATTTTTCATAGTCACTTTGTTTGTTTACTAAAAAAGAAAAATAGTTAAAAAATTATCTAATATTTGAAATATTCTTCAGGCCTGAAGCTAATCATTTATGAATTGATTGGATTAACGTCCATCGCAACTCGCCCGAGCGTCTATGTCTGGTGTTAAACGTATGTCAGCTATACCAATATCTGCCATAGTTTCAGATTTGATCTCAAAAGCTGAGCTTATGGTCGACATGTCAACTCCTAGGTCATCAAAACAACTTAGACTAACACTAAATTCGTACCAATCTAAATCTAGTTTTATAGGTAGAGTGGCATCACAGTTTTTATCATCGTTGCATTGACTAATTTGAATAGTAACAGCACCATTGAATGATTTGGCACTAAAGCTTAGTTCCATAGCACCATTTGATTCTCTGGCTAAGCTTGTTGGAGAAGCTGTGGATATTCGAATATAATCTCCTAAGGACTGAGTCCAATTGATACGGAGGCCATCCTCTTGGGCTTGATAGTCTGTTTTACTAACGATAAGTCCTCCTACTGAGGTAGGGTAGCTCGCAATTTGTTTATCTAGATCACCTGAGTCCAACCACAAACCCCATGGAGCAACTGCTGCTCCTTTTGTAAAGAACACACCAGTGGAAGCTACTTCAGCATTCTTTAGCCCCGAATTTACAGATAGTGTTGGAAGTTCTTTTTCACTGGAGTAAGTAAGACCATATCCTAGGGCAAATAAAGTTTCAGAGTCCTTAGATACCAATGCAGATATAGGCCAACTAAAAGATAATGTGCCAGTGAAATCATAGGATGGATCTGTTTGAAACAACAGATCGGCTACTCCACCACCTTCACTTCCTGGTAACCAGGCTGCAACAAAAGCATCTGAGTTATTAAGTTCTGGGTTGGTCCACATGGGGCGACCAGATAAGAAAACCGATACTACAGGGATGTCTTGTGACAGATATTCTGCTAGTAAGTTGACATCAAATCCGTTGGGCTCAAAATCCAGTTGCTCTCTATCTCCTTGAAATTCGGCATAGGGGTCTTCTCCATAAATGGCAATAATGGCATCTACTGGAATAGGAACTTCGCCTGACTCGGAGTAGATGACTTGGCCGCCAGCTTCATTAACCACTTGGCGAATACCCTCTAAAATGGACACACCGTTGGGAAATTCGTCATTAGTATGGCCGGTTCCTTGCCATGAGAGCGTCCACCCACCACTAGCCTTGGATATACTATTAGCTCCATCACCCACCACCAAGATTTTAGAGCCAGCGTTTAAGGGTAGGGTTTGGTTATTATTTTTTAATAATACCATGGATTCTCTAACAGCTTGTCGCGCGACAGTGCGGTGTTCTTCCAGACCTAACTGTGACTCATCACCTGCATTCATTCTTTGGCTAGGTAGTCCTTTTTCAAAGATACCGGAAGCTAATTTTACACGAAGGATTCTACGAACGGCATCGTCGAGTCTTTCCATACTAATTGTACCATTTTGTACCTGACTGAGGGTATTTTCGTATAAGCCCTTCCAGCTATCGGGTGCCATAAACATATCTACGCCAGCAATGAAGGATTGTGCACAGTCGGTGTTGGTACATCCTGGTACCTGTCCATGACCGTTCCAATCACCCACGACAAAACCATTAAATCCCATCTTTGCTTTGAGCACATCGGTCAGTAGTTCCTTGTCACCGTGCAATTTTCTGCCATTCCAGCTGTTAAAAGATGCCATAACGGTTTGCACTCCTGCAGGAATAGCGGTGTAGTACCCAGCTGCATGCACATCGCTGAGTTCCTTCTCGGAAATCTTAGCATCACCTTGATCGACACCATTTTCGGTGGCTCCATCGGCAACAAAATGCTTAGCACTTGAAATAACCGTGCCAGGGCCCATAAAATCATCCGTGCCAAAGCGACCCTGTAAGCCGATCACTATTTGATCGCCATAAGAATTCACAATGACTGGGTCCTCTGAAAAACCTTCATAGCTGCGACCCCAACGAAGATCCTGTGGGACGGCAAGGGTAGGTGCAAAAGTCCAATCATGGCCTGATACGGTTAATTCATGAGCGGTTATGCGAGCGATTTCCTGGATTAAGTCAGGATTACGAGCTGCACCTAAGCCGATATTATGAGGGAATACAATCGCTCCTACAAGATTTGCATGGCCATGAACTGCGTCTATACCTAATATAATAGGTATTGCAATTTCAACACCTTCGGTGTCTGTTGAGGCCTCAAAGTATGCGTCTGCCATTTCAACCCAAGTATCGGCATTAGCGTATGGAAGAGGTCCTGGTGCCGAATTTCCACCGCTTAGTACGGAACCTAAACGATATTTTTTTACATCTTCGGGAGTAACCGATGAATTGTCAGCTTGAATAACTTGACCAACCTTTTGTTCTAGGCTGAGTTTGGGTAGTATTTCATCGATTTGAGACTCAATGGCTGGATCTAGGGGTAGAGGTTCTAGGGTAGTCCATGGGTCCTGTGATACATTAGAGCAGCTACTAATTAACAATATTAAAACCGAATATATGAGAAGATGACGGCTTTGTATATAAATTCGATGCATAATTGAAAAGTATTAAGTAATGTATTACATAAGGATAATCATTAATTATGTTATTTTCTTTAAATGAAGAAAAAAGGATAGATATGAGATTTTATAATAGTTATTTCATTGGTAATTGTGTTTACATAATCTTGATACTGCTTTGCTCGCAACGGATAGTTGCTCAGACTATATTAGTTGATGAGAATATGTCAGATTGGAATAATATTCCAGAATATGCCCAAGAGAGCGCGGGAGATTTTGGAAATGGGGAGTTAGATATTGAACGCATAAAAATATATGATGATGACAGATTTATTTATTTCTTATTAGAATTGAATTCAGAAATTCTACTTCAACAATCCAATGATTTGAGTCTATTCATAGATACGGATAATAATAGCAATACAGGTGTGGAACTAGAGGGAATCGGTTATGAATTGCAATTTATTTTTGGTGATCGAGAAGGAGATGTTTATTTAGATGGAGTGGCTTCAATTAGCTCCTATGATGTAGGCTTAGTGTCTGCGCCTACAGTTACGTCTGATTTCTTTGAAATAAAAATGGACAAGAATTCAGAGATAAAAGGAAAAAAGTTATTTAGTTCTGATACTCTTGCATTTTTTTTTAGAACCCAAGTGTCTGGAGGTGATTTAGCACCTAATAACCCTTCGAATTTTTTTTACACTTTAAAGAATAGTAAATCAACCTTTAATTCATTTATACATTTAGATAGAGAGACTGAATTCGATTTACGATTTTTATCCTATAATGTATACCGAGATTACTTATTTAATCTCGAGGCTAGAGATAGTTTTAGGCGTATTTTTCAATTTATCGAACCAGATATAATTGGACTTCAAGAGGTATATGATAATTCTGGTGCAGATGCGGCATTCCTTATAAAAGAATTCTTAGGGGGTCAATGGTACAGCGGTGATGTGGGAAATGATAATTTATTAGTAAGTCGCTATCCTATTCTTAAGCAAAAAGCGATAAAAGGTAATGCAGCTTATTTAGTCAAAATCGATAATATATCTTTCCAAAATGTATTGATGATTGTCGCGCATCCACCTTGTTGTTCAAACGATCAAGGCCGTCAAGATGAAATAGACGCATTTATGGCATTTTTGAGAGAATCCAAAGAGGGTAGAGAATTTAATATAGCTGAAGATACTCCCATTGTTATAGTTGGTGATATGAACCTTGTAGGTCTAAATCAACAGGTAAAGACATTGCTTACTGGGGATATTATAAATGAAGTTGAATATGGCCAAGATTTTACACCTGATTGGGATGGGACAGCATTAGAAGATGCAAAGCCCTTTAACCCTGGGCTACCTACAACATTTACTTGGTATAATGAAAATTCTTCTTTTGGAGCTGGCAGATTAGATTATATAGTATATACGGGTTCAGTTTTGGAGTTAGGAACTAGTTATTCATTGCATAGTAAAACATTACCTCAAGAATTTCTTGATACTACTTTTTTGCAAGGAGATGATACCTATGAAGCATCTGATCATCTACCTTTAGTTGCAGATTTCAGGCTCAAAAATGCAACAAATATTGAAATAGATAGCGAAAAATCACAATCAATTAGATTGCACCAGAATTATCCAAACCCATTTAACCCATTAACAAAAATCTCGTATTCAGTTGATAAACTTTCACATATTGAACTTGTAGTAACGAACAGTATTGGACAATCTGTATCAACATTAGTAAATAGTATACAGCAATCTGGAAATTATACTGTTAATTTTGATGCTTCAGGATTATCAAGTGGAATTTACACGTATTTGTTGAAAGTAGATGGGTTCAAAATAAGTAAGACAATGACGCTGGTAAGGTAGGATTAATAATTTCTCATCAGACAGGAGTTGTGTATTTTTAATCTATAGATACTGTTTAGTGATACTACTGATTAGTAATGGAACTAATAGTTGCTTCTAAAGTTTATATGATAGTCTTTGGCTAACGTAAAGGTCTCTAGATACTTTAAAGTTCAATTATAGTTACTTACATGAATCTTATCATTATAGGCCATCCAGATAAAGCCTCTTTTTGCTACAATGGCATCCTTAATACAATGAAAAAACGTTTCGAATACTGGTCTCAGGATTATGAGGTTATTGATTTATACGAAGATAAATTTTCACCATCGAGATGGTATAAAAATCAGAATGATGTAAAAAAGTATCAAGATTTAGTCAAGAAATCGAATCGTATTTACTTTATTTCACCAGTTTGGTGGTTTCGCTGTACTCCATTATTAGAAGGTTTTTTTGATCAGGTTTTCTCACCGGGTTTTGCTTATGAATTTAAGACATTAACACAAACTTACGGCATCCCGATGCCTTTATTAGGGGATAAAAAAGTACGCACTTATTTAACTCACGGCTCTCCCAGGCTACCTGTACTCACTTTATACGTAAATTCTGTTAGACTACGGTTAGAGATGGGTGTTTATTCTTTTGTATTTGGGTGGTTTAAGACTAAAACCACTCAATTTTGGAGCGTACCATTTATCTCAAATAAAAAACGAGTAAAATATTTAGAACGAGTTCGAAAACACATAGATATGGATGTTAAAAAGGATACGAAAAGAGTAAAATAGGAAAGTGCTGTTTATATTCCATAAGTTGACTATATGAGATATAAATGATTCGTATAATGAGCTTAGATTGCATAAAAGACTCATAAAAACTTAATTAATAGGCTTAACTATCATTAATTGGTCTATGTTTTACAATTACTCTATACTAAATGATATATTGAATCTTAGCACAGTATAAATTTATTATGCGTTTAAACGTTACTTCTATTCTATTTGCTTTCAGCTTAATTCTAAGTATACAGCTGCTAACAGCTCAGGTGATAAATCCTGTCTTGGCAGGTATGTCTGCAGAACGGTTGGACCGTTACACTAATTATTTACAGCAAGAAATTAACGCTGGAAATGCGCCTGGTTTTGTGAGTATGGCGTATCGAAATGGTTATCTGGCTCATTATGAGGCGTTAGGCTACAGCAATGTTGACTATCGAAAGGTTATGATCGCAGACAATATATTCTTTATCCAATCTATGACTAAGGCAGTTGTATCAACAGCTTTTATGATGCTCTACGAAGAAGGGCATTTTCAGCTTAATGATCCGGTATATTGGTATTTACCCGAATTTCAAAACTCCAGGGTGGCTTTAGACCCAACCGAAAGTAAGAAAGGAGACACCGAGCTGGCCAAAGGACCAATTCGTATTATTCATCTGTTGACCCATAACTCTGGCTTATCCCATGGTCTCGGCGCTTCTCAATTGGATCAAGACTACATGCAAGCCTTGTATACTGATCAGCCAGTTACAATTGCCGAGCGAGTTCAGGCTATGGCCTCTCTTCCTTTAATTGGGCATCCCGGCGAACGATGGTACTATAGCGCATCACAAGAAGTATTAAGCCGATTAGTTGAGCATTTTTCAGGAATGACTACCTCTGAATTTTTACAGAAAAGATTATTTGATCCTCTTGGTATGGAGGACACGGGTTATAATCTGGATGAAGCTAAGCATGACCGAGTAGTGACTTTGCACACTTATAATAAAGAGGGTCGTATGGTGTTAAGCCCAGAGCAAACTCCAAAGACAGGTAATACCGTATTTGGAGGTGTTAATGGTCTATTCTCAACAGCTGGTGATTACTTAAAGTTTTGCAGGCTGTTTCTGGAAAACGGGAAAGCTATGAATGGTACACAGTTATTAAGTCCTAAAACAATTGATTTGATGGGCCAGAATCATGTTAGTGATTTGTACCAATCGCCTGGTTATGGTTTTGGTTTAGGGTTTGACGTTATTACTAATTTAGCAGAAACCAAATCTTTAGGATCGGTTGGGCAGCTTTCTTGGATCGGTGCGTTCCAGACCTTCTTTTTTATTGATCCCGCGGAAAATTTAGCAGCGGTACTTATGACACAAATCGACCCGTATGATGGTTTTTATGGCCGCAAAATGTCTCATTTGTATATCAATCGATTGTTGATTAATACGGAAATATTACACTGATATTCGAAAATAATAAACGAGGGAATGAAATTTCTGATACTTAGCATATTACTTATTTCTACTCAGCTTAATGCCCAAGTCAGCAGTACAACAGAACTCCCATTTACTAAAGGAGTCAATCTAACAAACTGGTTTCAAGCTGGCTCTTCAGGAAGCATAGATTTTTCAAAATACACTTATGAAGATTTTGTTGATATAAAATCATTAGGTGTAGATGTTATTCGGGTACCCATAAACCTGCATTCGATGACCCAAGGTGCTCCTGATTATACCTTGGATCCACTCTTTTTGTTTTTCTTGGATGAGGTTGTCGATTGGGCGGAAGAACTGGATATACATCTTATATTGGACAATCATACCTTTGATCCTAGTGATGCAACAGACCCACAAATTGGTGATGTTTTAAATCCGGTTTGGTTGCAAATGGCCCAACATTTTCAAGGCAGATCCGATAAAATACTCTATGAAATTTTAAACGAGCCTCACGGTATTTCTCATAATCTTTGGAATTCCATACAGGGTGATGTCATACAAACCATTCGTTCGGTCGACACAACCCACACCATTATTGTAGGTGGTGCAGATTACAATAGTTATAATAGTTTATCTAAGATGCCCGCCTATGAAGATGATAATCTTATTTATACTTTTCATTTCTACGATCCTTTTGTACTTACGCATCAAGGAGCAAGTTGGACGACCCCATCGATGACCGATTTAGGTGGCATACCTTTTCCTTTTGAGGCGAATGCTATGCCTAGGTTCCCAACCTCCTTACAAGGGACGTGGGTTCAGGGAGCATTTAATAATTACAGTAATGAGGGAAATGCCAACTTCATAAAGCAGAAAATCGATATTGCGGTTGCATTTTCGAAGCAAAGAGGAGTACCTGTTTTCTGCGGAGAATTTGGAGTTTATATACCTAATAGTGATAATAAAAGCCGAGTAAATTGGTACAAGGTTGTGGTAGACTATTTAAATGAATCGGGTATTGCTTGGACTATGTGGGACTATCATGGTGGCTTTGGAGTTTTTGAAGAAGGTGGAGAGGGTTTATTTGATCATGATCTAAATGTGCCCCTATTAGAATCCCTAGGTTTTAATGTCCCACCACAGACCGATTACATGATTAGCCCCGATAGCACCGGTTTTGAGATTTATTCGGACTACATGGGACAGGGAGTTCAAGGCTCACATTATGTAAATAATGGTTCTCTCGAACTTTATCATTCAGAAACGAAATGGGAAGGTGAGTTTAGCATATACTGGGCTGGATCCACTCAATATGAATCCATTGGATTTAACTTAGTCCCAAACAAAGATATGAGCCAGTTGGTCAATGCATATGAGCTCCTGTTTTATGTAAAGGGAACCGAACCGACATCCTTTGATCTTAGGTTTATTGACACAAAGAAAACTGACACCGAGGACAGACCTTGGAGAATGAACCTAAGAGTTGATCCCAATGATTTATTATGGAACGGTGAATGGGAGGAAGTACGGATACCATTAAGTAGTTTTACAGAAATGGGTAGTTGGGATGACAATCAATGGTTTAATCCTCAGGGTGATTTTGATTGGACAGCTGTAGATGTATTTCAGATAGTTTCTGAAACCGGAGCAATGGGTACCGCTGAGTTATGGTTTGATCTTATTCGTATCGTGGAAATAGGTAAGTATGAGGTTAGTATGCAGCCTCTAAGCGAAGTAACAGATTATCAATTGCATCAAAATTATCCAAATCCATTTAATCCAAATACTTCCATTTCTTTTACCCTTAAACGTTCAACCAATGTAAGATTAGAGGTATATGATAGTGTTGGGAAAAGGGTGGAACAATTGGTAAGCGGTATAATGCAGCCAGGTAATCATTCAGTAGGATTTGATGCTTCAGCTTTAGCAACAGGTATATACTTTTATATTCTTACTACTCCAACGTTTACTGAAACTAAGAAAATGATACTAGTCAAATAAGTATAAAAAGTTAGTTCACACCAGTAAAAGATTGTGTATGACGGCGTTGCCTAAAGAATGTCATAAGTTGCAAAAATTTAAAATATTATTTAGATTTATTCTAAATAATATTTATTAGATCCTTTGTCATCTCACTTTATTAAATAATCCTATTATGACCAATCATCTTACCTATGTCTGGTACCTACTATGATAAATCTAAAAGACAGTAAGAAGTACAGTCACCTGGAATTTTAACGTGTGGTTTGGGTAATATAAGATAGTATTGATTTAAAAAATTTTACTATTCCTATATCATATGACATCTAAAGAATAGTAACTCAAAAGAGAAGTTATGGACAGCTACTAATTATATTTTTATATGAATGGTACTCTAAAAATATGAAATATGTTTTGATTAACGACCGACGATTGTTTTAAGAGTCCAAATTCTTTGATGCTAAGAATACCAATAAAACCTTACAAGGTATACGTGGAAAAATTTCTGGCTACTAATCAATTGCTGTCTTATCTAATTATGAAGTGAATGATCCTATAAGTTATTATCTAATAATCAATTTAATACACAAGACCTACTCTTTTATCCGATGAGTATCTATGTAAACAAGACTAAGTATAACACCAAAACCGAAAAGACTAATAAATTTAACGCTAACAATTAAAACTTTATACCATGAATAAATATCTAGTAATATTATTGATGGTGATTTTTTACTTACAATGTACAAATTCACCAAATGATTCATCTTTGACAATATATACACATAGACACTATGACGTTGATAAAGAGATTTTCGCCAATTTTGAAAAAGAAATGGGAGTCAAAATTAATGTTGTAAATGCTAGTGCTGATGAACTAATACAACGGATTGAAAGTGAAGGTGACCAGACTCCGGCTGATTTACTCATCACAGTTGATGCAGGTAGGCTTGTAAGAGCAAAGGAGAAAAATTTATTTCAAAACTTTAATTCAAGTATGATAGACAGTACTATACCAGATAATCTCAAAGATAGCGAAAATCAATGGGTTGGAATAACAAAGCGTGCGAGAGTTATAGTTTACAGTAAAGAAAGAGTTGACCCTTCAGAACTCACATCGTATGAAGATTTAGCAGATGGTAAATGGAAAAATAGAATCCTAGTCAGATCATCTGGAAATATTTACAATCAATCATTAATGTCATCATTAATTTCAGCTAATGGCGAAGAAAATGCAATGAATTGGGCAAAAGGAATCACCAACAATTTTGCAAGAGAACCAAAAGGAAATGACAGAGACCAAGTTAAAGCTATACTTGCGAAAGAAGGTGATATTGCCATAGTAAATACGTATTATATCGGCCGTCTATTAAATAGTGACGATGAATTGGAGAGAAGAGCTGGGAATGCTGTGAACGTATTTTTCCCTAATCAAGAAGATAGAGGTACCCATATTAATATTAGTGGAATAGGAATTATAAAAAACTCTAAAAAGGTAGAATTAGCTACGCTATTCATTGAATACTTACTGTCTAAAGATGTGCAAGAACAATTTGCAACTGCTAATTATGAATATCCAATTAATTCGAATGCTTTAAGTGCATCAGTCTTAGAAGAATGGGGTGACTTTAAAGAAGATACATTACCCCTCCAAAGACTGGGCGAATTAAATAAGGAAGCGGTAATGGTTTTTGATAGGGCGGGATGGCCATAAGCGAAACAACTTATTTTATAAAAAAAATAAAAAATATTTTTAATAAATGGACGCTGGCAACAGCGTCCATCATACTAGTATTATGTTTGCCATTATTAGCGATATTGTTAGGTCTATTAACAGGCGCGGGAAACACATGGGATCATATTCAGAAATATCTACTTCTAGAATATATCTCTAACTCAATATACCTTATAATTGGAACAGGAATCTTGAGTTCATTAATTGGTATTAGCTCTGCTTGGTGTGTTGCTACATATAATTTTAAATTTAGAGCTTACATTCAATGGCTATTATATCTTCCTTTAGCAATACCAAGTTATATAATGGCTTATGCATATGTGGGGTTTCTTGAGTTTGAAGGAACATTTGACAACATTACCCTAAATACTACTAGTGGGTTAGATATAATGAATATATGGGGACTAATATTTATTTTATCTATTAGTTTGTATCCCTATGTATATGGTAGTTCTTGGGTTATGTTTACAAGTCTAGGTAAAAAGTTGTGGGAATCCACTAGTCTTTCAGGAATTACACAAAATAAATATTTTTTTAATATAGCTTTACCGTTGACTCTACCAGCAATTTTTGCTGGTTTATTTTTGGTTTTTATGGAAGTTTTAAATGATTATGGTGCAGCTAAATATTTTGGTATAAATACATTTACAACTGGAATATTTCGAACGTGGACGGCTCTAGAAGATATTAATTCATCTATTTTTTTAGCAGCCATATTAGTTGTTGTCATAGTTATAATTCAAATAATAAATAGGTTTTTTCGTGGTAGAAAATCATATAGTATAAATGATATATCATCAAATTCACAAAATGTTAGAAAAAATATAAAAGGCATTCATCAGCTTTTGGTACTCACTATTTGTTTATTTCCAGTAGTTATTGGCTTTATAATACCTCTTCTACAATTATTGAAGTGGTCTATGCTTCATATCTCTTCTCAGTTAGACTTATTTTTATTCTATTTGTCTATGAATAGTATCCTACTAGCATTCTTCACTTCATTATTAATAGTATTAGTTGCATTACTTTTAGTTTTTTTACCAAGGTGGAGTAAAAATACTTATATGAAATTTCTTACTAACTTCAGTACGGTTGGTTACTCAATACCTGGAGCTGTCATAGGGATAACACTAATTGCTGCAAGCGGTTATTTTGTTAATTACTTTGATTATATATTTAATCTAAAAATTGGAAAGTATATCTTTTCAGGCTTAGCATTACTGATATTTGCATATTTATTTAGGTTTATATCAGTAGCATATAATCCTTTAGAAGCTAATACACTAAGGATTAACCCTAGTATCCCTGAATCATCTTATCTACTTGGTAAGTCAAAGTTTTTTACTCTATTCAAAGTTGAGATACCTCTACTAAAAAGTTCAATAATAAGTAGTTCTCTAATTCTATTTATAGATTTAATGAAAGAATTACCATTGACATTAATTTTAAAACCGTACAATATTCAAACACTTGCAATAAAAGCGTTTGAATATGCAGATGATGAACGGATTACTGAAGCTGCATTACCGTCAGTTATTCTAATACTAATAATAACTACAATTATATTATTTTTAAGTAAATACAGTAAAGTAAAAGCATATTAGATGGAATTAGAACTATTAGGTATATCAAAGACTTATAATAATAATGTATGTGCTATCAAGTCATTGAATTATACTCTTAATAAATCTGCAATATGTGGAATTGTAGGTGATAGTGGATGTGGTAAAACAACTTTATTAAGAATTATTGCTGGATTGGAAACCCCTGATAATGGTACGATAAAAGTCAATAATAATATTGTATATAATGGATGGATAAATGTAGCTCCCGAAAAAAGACAGATCGGTATGGTTTTTCAGGGTAATGCACTTTTTCCTCATATGACTGTTAAAAAAAATATTACTTTTGGGATAGAAAAAAATAATCTTAATAGTGTTAACAAATTAATTGAACTTTTCAGTCTTGAAGATAAAATAAATAGGTATCCTCATGAATTGAGTAGTGGACAAATGCAAAGAGTAGCTATCGCTCGAACACTTGCAGTTCAACCTAAAATACTGTTGTTAGACGAGCCGTTTAGTAATTTAGATTTAATTGCAAAGTCTAAACTTAGAACTGAAATAAAAAAAATCGCTAAAATTCTTTCAATTACAGTTTTTATTGTGACACATGATATATTCGATGCATTAGATATATGTGATGAAATCATCTTTATAAATAATGGAGAGCTAACAGAAACATGTAGTAGTTCAGATGTAAAAAATTTAAGTGATATCAAACTAAAAAGTTATCTAAAAAACATGACTGACCAAGCTAAAAGGTTTATTTCAATTATTGAATAGCCAAGCTTGAAACTCGAAATCGGCTTCGGATACATATTTTCTAGAATGACTTTAAATTTATCTTAGGTTGAGAGATTAGAAAGAAAGAAATAAGTAGGAATTAAAATTTATTCATAAGATTGACGAGTAAATCGTATATCCCTTGATCTACCTCCAGCATTAACTAAGATAGATATGACCTCATTCCTGTCATTTTTTTGAAATACTAAATTATAACCGGGCATACTAGACAAAATAAATTCATCTTTTTTCCCACTATGTAGCTCATATTTATCTCCAAACTGAGCAATACGAAGGGAAAGTGATGTATCCACTATTTGTATATAATACTTAGTTTCAATTTCTTCGCTATAGTATATACCAGCATATGAATTTAATTCTCCAATAGTTGGTTCCCAAGGTCCTTCTTTAATTCTTGAAGCTTTTTGTTCTCCATTTTGATATAGAATCAAAGTATCAAATTCATCGGTTTCTTCATCTTTTTCAAATACTATTCTGGCATTTACTGCTCTAACGGTGAATTGATTTTCACCAGTTGGTTCAATTTCAATTTTTTGCTGGTTAGTAGCCTGAGTATAATAGGTAGAATTTTCTTGGAAAAACTTCAATTGAAACCCAGGCACAGCGTCTAATTCAAAGGTTCCTTCATATACTTCAAAATCTTCAAAACTGAATGAAGATGTATCGAAGTTTAATGTTTCCTTACTTTCATCTTCTTCTTTATAATATTCATTAAAATACGTATCGGCAATCAGATCAGCATATTTGGACGAGTTAAAAGAAGCATAATTACTAAAGACAATCACACCTGCATCAATATCTGGGAAATACGTAAACATAGAGCGATGAGCATTATCTGCTCCACCATGATGAATTTGCCTCAATCCCTTATACTCATCAATGAAAAGGCCAAAGCCATATCCGGTTACCTCCCCATTATTCAAATCAAATGATGTTGTCATTTGATTGTAAATATCTTCACTACCAACTTCATAGGTGCTAAAATTTCTAAACCAATTCATCATATCAGTTGTAGTTGTGTAAATTGCACCTGCTCCCATGGCACCACCTAAATCTCTTACCTCAAAATAACCACCATCATTTATACTATATCCAGCAGCGCGTTGCTTAATGATTACATCTTGATTCTCTCTGAATTGAGTATTGATCATACCCAATGGTTCAAATACCCTTTCATTCATATAATCCACAAAATCCATTCCTGACACATTCTCAATAATCATTGTAAGGAGACCAAATGCCGTATTGTTATAATTCCATTCTCCACCAGGTCTATTTTGCAATTCCGGTTGGCGGTTGATTATTTCAATTAATTCATGGCGTTCAATATTAGATCCTGTATAAATTTTTCTACCTGTCAACAAAATTAAATTTAAAAATTCCCTGTAACCAGAGGTATGTGTCATTAGGTTTCGAACCGTTACCTCTTTACCAAATTTTTTAACATTAGGCAGATAGGTTTGAATGGATGAATCTAGATCTATTAGGCCATCATCTACTAATAACATGAGACCAAAACAAGTAAACTGCTTAGAAGTTGATCCTATATTAGTTCTAGTTTCAGGTGAGTAAGGTATATCATAATCTAGATTTGCTAATCCATAACCCTTAGTGAATAATGTTTGACCATCTTTGTATACACCTACAACGACACCAGGTACATTTCTATCAAACTCTTTCATGATTTGATCTACTCTTAAATCAGGCTTGTTTGCAATATTTTCAACACCTTTGATTGTTAGATCATATTCACCGCTAGTAGTATCAACAGAGAAAATATGTATGTAAATGAATCCGTCTCTTTCTGTCTCTATTTGAAAAAATTCATCAATATCAGATGAGTTCATGGATGAGGAGATATTATTCATTTCATCATTTTTAACTAATACATCAATATCTGTATCATACTGCACCAAAGTTCCCCATGCGAGTTGACCTGCGTTCAATTTCAAGGCATATTTAGTTGTATCTCCGCTAGTAATAAAGCCACTAATTGTTTGTCCTGTTCTAATAGTTTGAGGCTCCTGAGCAAACAATGAATTTATAGCTTGGATAAAAAGGTAAAGAGTTAGTGATGCTATTTTCATTTATTTTTTATTTATAGAACTTAAAAAAGATTTAAGGATTTGATTCTAAGATGCTATAATTTGGAAAATATGGAGAAATCATTTTTCAAATTAATGATACTTTTCATACAGCTTAGAAGCTAAAAAATGTTTAAACGTTAATCGAAATTTCATGCCGATAAATATATTTGGAAAACGTTATACAATGTTTTTGTTGTTTTTTCTTCTATTAAGTTGTGGTATATCAAAGGATGGATATAATGAAATAACCATACCTGAATTACCATTCAAATCATTATCTCAGTATCCTTTTTACACAATATATCAGGCAAAATTACTTGTTAAAACAGGTAAATGTAAAGTTATTAGTGGTTCATTGAATGAAGAAAAAATGAAGCGCGAAGGTGATGGAGTAAGAACTTTTGAAATTGATAATATGCAAGGATTTCAAAATGTAATTGATACATTTATAGAGTTAGATAATGCCAATGCAGTTGCGATACTTTTACCTGAATTTGAATGGTATCCTGTTTATTCATTTACGACTATGAGGTGTAGTTTTCTAACTGATTAGGTGTTAAGTGAGTTATATCTTAAGTATATCGTAAAGCGATCATTAAAAATATTTTAACCTATCAATCCTAATATAAAGCTAAAACCCTCACGTTTATTGAGGGTTGATAGATTTAAAGTAGTCCAGTTAAACTGAAAGTTAAAGCAGTAATTAGGGCGAGTTTAGATTTTAATAAATCTTTTATGTTTATGTTTTAGTCCTTTTCTAGTCAAAAACTACATCAGTCACCAATTTACCATCCTAACTTATTCCCGAACATGTGATTTAAACAGGTCTTTATTTGATACTTGTTTAAAATTGCTACAAAAGTGAATTAGTTAATGAATATTTTTGTAATTTTATAGACTATATGGCACAAAAAATCGCACTTATTTATAAACAAAACGCCGACCATATCGGATCTATAGCAACTTTTTTGTGCTTGGTTCATTGTATTATAGCACCTTACATCTTTTTAAGCTATACAGTATCTACGGCCATTGAACAGCATGTTGAATTGCCAACTTGGTGGGGATTTATTGATTCTACATTATTATCTATATCAATTGCTGCGGTGTATTGGTCCTCAAAGAATAGCACCTCAAATTGGATAAAAGCAGGCCTATATTCAAATTGGGTTTTTATTACATTTTTGATTGTGAACGAAAAATTTGACTTATTTCACATAGCAGAATGGCTTATCTACATACCTACTGCTTGTTTAATAGCATTACATCAGTACAATAGAAAATACTGTAAATGTCAAGATGATTCATGCTGTGTAGATAATCATTGAATTACTGATGTAGTTTATTTTCTTTGCTTTAAATATTAATTGTAGGAAAAATGATTTTATGAAAATATTTCCCATAATTATTTTTGCTGCTAGCAATAGGTTGTCCTAGTAGTTCAGTTTCAGATAATTCAGATAATGACTGTAAAGGAGACCCAATTGAAGGAGTATTTTGTACGGAGGAATATGCTCCTGTATGTGGCTGTAATGGTGAAACATACAGTAATGTATGCCATGCAAGAGTGAATGGTGTTAATTCCTTTACCAGTGGTGAATGCAAGTCATAGCGAGAAATAATACACTTCAAAAAGAATTATGATTTGTTTACCAGTTGACATACCCGAAGAGTTATGTATCATTGATGATGAGCTTAAGGCAATTTATCATTCAAAGAATACAGTCTGCATATATTTTTGAAACTAGAGATGACAGAAATGATTTCATGAATGCAACTGCAGGGATGGATAAGGCAACTCGCGAGGCCTATTATAAAAAAAATACTCTTTTGAATAATTAATTTTAGAGTTCTAGTTTCTTCAAATCACTGGCTAATTTTGATGTAAACAAATTGTAACTATTTATAGAAATGACCAATTTCAATAGCAAATCTTATTTGGTTTAATTATGTTCAATTTTGATTTATTTAAATAATCTATTCTGATAATTTTCACTCAAGACAATCCTTAAATCCAATGAAAAATAAAATTTTACCTTTTGTTATTAGTATTCTACTTATTTCTTCTTCAAATGCACAGGATTTAATACTAACAGGCGTTTACGATGGTCCATTATCTGGTGGTACACCAAAGGGTGTTGAACTATATGTCATTTCAGATATTGCTGATTTATCCAAATATGCGCTTGGTTCAGCTAACAATGGAGGGGGTTCTGATGGAGTAGAATATACGCTATCAGGTTCCGCGAGTGCCGGAAATTATTTATATATAGCAAGCGAAAGCACTAATTTTACTAGTTTTTTTGGTTTTGCCCCAACAGCCACCAGTGGCGCTATGAGTATAAATGGAGATGATGCAATCGAGCTTTTTTTTGACGCTGATGATGGTAATGGAATGCTAGTCATCGATGTTTTTGGTGATATTAGTGTCGATGGAAATGGCGAAGCTTGGGAATATTTAGACGGTTGGGCATCTAGAAAATCTTTTACAAATAAATCTAATAACTCAACTTGGACAGTCGGAAATTGGAACTTTTCCGGAGCAAATGCATTGGATGGTGAATCTACTAACGCAGCTGCATCAACGCCAATGCCTATTGGTAATTATGATTTTTCAGCATTAAATACGGTAATTACCGGCGATGCGGGTTGGCGTTTGTTGTCGTTACCGATAACTAATGGTGACGTATCGGATGTCTCTGATGATTCTCCTGTTCAGGGTATTACTGGAGGTTCTGATGCTAGTCGCGATGCCAACTTCTACATCTACGATAACTCTGGGGCTTGGGAAGAACCCTCCAATGCTACTACTGCTTGGGGTGATGGCTACGGCTTCGCCATGTATTTTTACCATAATACCAGTAATGGCAGTAGCACGCTTCCGGTTACCTTGGATGCGAGTGGTTCTGAGCCTAGTTCTAATGTAACGGCTAACTTATATGGAGGTGCGGCTAATCGGTTTACCTTGGTAGGTAATCCCTTTGCCTCTAACATAAATACCAATTCGATTACCGTAACTGGTGGTAGTATTCAGAATAATATATCCTTCTGGAATGATGGGGGATCTACCTACTCAGCTCAGGACCGCACAGGTCCTTACATCATAGCTCCTTGGCAAGGGTTTTTTGTAGAGACCTCGGATGCCAATGCCACCAGTATTACCATTCCTACTTCTGCTAAGACTACTAGTGGTACCTCAGGTACGTTCTTTAGTAAGGTAGCAGATATCCGAGGGGACATTAGTTTTGCTCTGAGCTCAGAGACGACCAATGATGAAGCAATACGCTTGTCATTCCGAGCTAATGCTACGCCCGATTGGGATCTGGATGATGCTTCGAAGCTCACCCCATTGCTTCCGGCTTATGCAACCCTTGGATTTGCAACCAATGACATGGTTAAGTCAGTAGAGTCCCTTCCATACCGGCTTGAAGAAGAAGTAACCCTT
>PBJO01000022.1 GCA_002720745.1 Balneola sp. | reverse complement strand
CCGTTAACGTAGTTTTGCCATGATCTACGTGTCCGATCGTTCCCACATTAACGTGGGGTTTGGTTCGCTGAAAGGTCTCTTTTGCCATTTTGTATGAGTATTAAGTGTACAATTTATAAATCTATATTGCATGAGCCGATAGTCGGAATTGAACCGACGACCCCTTCCTTACCATGGAAGTGCTCTACCCCTGAGCTATATCGGCCGATGGAGCGGGCGACCGGGTTCGAACCGGCAACATTCAGCTTGGAAGGCTGACACTCTACCAATTGAGTTACGCCCGCTAGGGTGCGTGTGGGGAGAGCAGGATTCGAACCTGCGAAGTCGTAAGACAACAGATTTACAGTCTGCCCCAGTTGGCCGCTTTGGTATCTCCCCATTGTTGTAATTTGTACGGGAGTTGCCAAAGCAATTACGCTTAAATTACTTAATGTCAATATTTTCAATGAACGAGCCAGTGACCGGACTCGAACCGATGACCGACGGTTTACAAAACCGTTGCTCTACCAACTGAGCTACACTGGCTTTTTTTCAAAGACTTGAAAAATACCGTAAACCGTTGGTATTGTCAACACTAAACTAGTAAAAACTTGATCTTTTTTATCTAACATAAGAACTATTAAACCGACGACGAAATCCTAAATAATTCAACAAAACTCCAATTTGTATTACCAATATTATTTCTGTTTTTTTCGGCTAAAGTAGACAAAGCCCATCAGTCCCATGAAGACCAATAAAACTAAAATGAACTGACTATATGCTTCCAAATAGACTCCTACCCTACGCCAATTATCGCCAAACCACCACCCAGCATATATAAGGACTCCATTCCACAACATTGAACTAATAGCAGAACTGAGTACAGTCGGCCAAATGGAGAGCTTACTTGCCCCTGCAATCAAAGCTATAACAGATCTAGTTCCTGCAAGAAATCGGTTGCTTACCACTACCCATTGCCCATAACTATGCATCCACTGCCTACCATCTTGTAAATAGGAAGTATTAGCAAACCTTAAAATTAGTTTTGCTAGTGCATTCCTAGCAATACTAATGAACCCATCTGAAGAATCATTCTCCAAACCATTTTCTTTTTGAATAGACATACTGGTTGATGTTAACAATGGTTCTGCTAAGAAACATCCCATTTGATACATTGTCATAAACCCACATACTGACATTATTACTGTTCCAAGCCAAAGACTTAGGCTATTTATGCTTCCGAGAGAAATTAGATATCCCCCAAAAACTACGATAACATCACCAGGTATCGGGGGGACAATATTTTCAAAGTAGGCTACTAGAAATAAGATTAAATATATCATCACAGGAGATACTTGACCGATATAGTGGACCATAGTGTTGACTATGTCTACCATTATATCGAATCCTTCCTAGATGAACAGCGGCAACATACCATACTAAAAGTTGATTTCACTGTTTTTCTTTATTAACACTGTGGCCATTACTGCTGCGCCTTCTTCTCGGCCAACAAAACCCATTCGTTCTGAGGTTGTAGCTTTAATCGATACCTGATCTAATTCCACAGCAAGAATTGAAGCAATGCGTTCTCGTATAAATGGTATAAAAGGCAATAACTTTGGACGTTCCATAACTATAGTAGCATCTATATTTCCTAAATTATATCCCTCAGCAACAACTAACTCGTACACCCTGTCCAACAAAAGCGCACTGTCAGCCCCCTTATAATTCGGATCAGTGTCTGGAAAATGGGCGCCAATATCCCCCAAAGCTAATGCCCCTAATAAGGCATCGGTGATGGCATGCAAAAGTATATCCGCATCTGAATGTCCATATAAGCCCATTTCGTGAGTTATTGTAATCCCTCCTAATATCAGCGGGCGGTCCGCCGACCATTTGTGAACATCATACCCAAAGCCAACTCGAATATCCATAATTACTGTGGTACGTCAAATGATCCTTCTTCTAAAATCATCTCAGCAACTCGTAAGTCTATGGGAAAAGTGATTTTTAAGTTTCTTCTATCACCTGCAATGACTTTAACCTTCCCTCCTATCCGTTCCACCAAAGAAGCATCATCCGTACCAAAGTAATCCTCTGCAATAGCTTTTTTATACGCTCTTTCGAGCAATGGCCGCTGAAAGATCTGAGGGGTTTGAGCCTGCCAAATTGTGCTACGTTTGGGAGTTTCTTGTATAAATCCTTTTACATCGACTCGTTTAATGGTGTCTTTGGCAGGAACGGCAACAATAGCACCACCATGGTCTCTTGCTTCGGAACAACATAACTCGACCAATGAAGTAGTAATAAATGGCCTAACTGCATCATGTACGGCAACCATGTTAACTTGATCATCAAGAGATTGGAGAGCATGGTGAATCGAGAATTGACGCTCAGAGCCACCTTCTACAACATCCACACTCAAAGAGTCACTTTTAAAGGATGAGGCAATACTATTTCCTTGGGACATCCATGGATTAGATGTAGCTATGACAATTTGCACCAAACCATCAACCCGTAAAAAATTACGAATGGTATGTTCAAGAATAGTTGCCCCTTTAAGCCGTAAATACGGCTTTGGGGTTTCTGATCTCATGCGGCTACCCGTACCGGCAGCCGGTAATATTACGGCAAGTTTAATCATAAGCCAAACTAATTAAATAACCATCATCGCATCGCCGAAAGAAAATAATCTATAGTCATTCTCTTTAGCTTCTTCGTAGGCTTTCATGAGTAAATCGTAACCTGCAAAAGCAGCACCCAACATAAGCAAGGTGGATTCTGGGCGATGAAAATTACTAATTAGTGACTCCGTTATTTTGAACTGGTAAGGAGGATAGATAAATTTATCAGTCCACCCTGTGCCCTGCTTACTCATTCCACTAGCCATAACACTGGTTTCAATCACACGAACTACACTGGCTCCCATGGCGATCACTCTATGCTTTTTACTCTTTAGTGCCACGTTTATTTGGTCCGATGTATCCTTTGAGATAAAATAATTCTCCGAATCCATTCGATGTTTTGTCAGATCTTCTACCTCAACGTTCCGGAATGTACCCCATCCTATATGCAAAGTGATTGGTAGTACATGAACTCCTTTGGCTTTTATTTTCTCAATCAATTCATTTGTAAAATGCATTCCCGCTGTAGGCGCAGCTACTGCACCGCGTTCAGAGGCGAATACTGTTTGATATCTCTCTTTATCTTCATCCGCTGGCTCACGCTCAATGTATGGCGGTAAAGGCATTTTACCTAAAGAATCCAAGCGTTCATATAATTCATGATTGGAACCATCAAAAAGAAAGCGAATCGTTCTCCCTCGGGAAGTAGTATTATCCACCACTTCTGCCATTAATTCATTCTCTCCTTCTCCGAAATATAACTTATTTCCAATTCGGATTTTGCGTGCGGGCTCTACCAATACATCCCACAACATATTTTCAGGTTGGAGCTCTCTTAGCAAAAATACCTCAATATCTGCTTCAGTCTTTTCTTTCTTACCATTTAAACGGGCGGGAAAAACTTTCGTATTGTTGTACACTAACACATCGCCGTCATTTAAATATTCATGTATATCTGAAAAAGTCCGGTGTTCAATGGTTTGCTCGGTCTTATTGAGAACCATTAATTTTGCGCTATCTCTTTCCTCAAGTGGAGCGTCTGGTATATTTAAGCCTTCTATTTCGTATCTAAAATCGGTAAGTTTCATTCCTAGTTTTTTACTTCCTGAGCTTAATTATTAATCAATACCTTATTTTTTTTAAGCTACTATAATAGAGAATTATTATGAGGCACAATTTCATCATTTAAAAGTGTAAAAATATACTATTTTTGACGTCCAGAAGCAATTTCAAATAACCATAGTTTAGGTTTATTATTTGAAGACTATTCATTATAATACATATACAAAATTTATCAATTTGAGTATAAAGCTTTAAGACCTAATAGCATTAATATGAAATCACTTTTTTCTCCAATAATACTAGTTATTGTGCTCGGTTTATCTTTAGATACTCAAGCACAACTACGCAAAAATTTACCTACTCCGTATGATTATTCAGGACCTATCATTAATCGCACAAATCCAACTATTCAACAAAGTTTGAGTCAATTTTTCCAAAAAATTAATGTCCAAATGTCTCAGTCCTATGAAATGAGTTTTGCTTCGTATGGCGGGGGAGTTCAAAATATAAATGCCTATACCAATACCCTTCAGTTTGCATTTAGTCCTAAATTACAAGGCAGAGTGGATGTATCTTTTTTACACTCACCTTTTGGCGGAAATACACCTGGCTTTGGATCAAATACCAGCGAAATTCAACGAGGTTTCAATCCACGAGTAATGATACGAAATGCTGAATTAAACTATAAAATTTCAGATAGAGCTTTTTTGCGAGTGCAGTATCAACAGCTGCCCAATTCTATGGGATACAACGCCTATTCTAGATTTAACCCATATAGATCATACGGAATGTGGTACTAGAAAGATTACATGAGTCAGACGCCCAGAAAATCTTCTTCTAACACTCTATATTTGGATGCGACTATTGGCTTTTTAAGTCTTTTATTAGTCATCCTTTTACTTGCTATATTTACTAGGGTTTTATTCCCAAGGATACAGAATGAAAGAGCAGAGCAAAACGCTCAACTCATCAGTGATATCATTCAAATTGAAGTACTCAATGGATGTGGAGTATCTGGCATTGCTAATGTCTACACTTCCGTTTTAAGAAAAAATGGTTTTGATGTGGTTGAAACCGGTAATTTTGATCATTTTGATATAAAAAATACCATGATAATATCCCGAAGTGGAGTCATGGCTAATGCCTATCGTGTGGCCGATGCTTTAGGTGTTGACCCCCTGCATGTAATAAAAGAGGAATCCCCAGATTTTTTTCTAGATGTTACTGTTGTAATTGGCCAAGATCACGAATCGCTGAACACTTATTAACTATGACAAAAATAGAAAAACCTGCTAACAATCAATTCATCGAGGCAACTCCAGATTCCAACACCCTTGTTAACCATATTATCGAAGGTATGAAAAGCAAAAAAGCCAAAGATATTACAGTTTTAGATATCTCTGCTCAAACCACGTTAGCGGATTTCTTCGTGATCTGTACTGGGAATTCGGATACCCAAATTAAAGCTATAGCTGACGCTATAGAAGCTGAAGTACAAGAAAAAACAGGTGATAAAGCTTGGAAAAAGGAAGGCTTACAAGCTAGATCTTGGATTATTTTAGATTTTATCCATACAGTCGTTCATATAATGACAGAGGAGAAAAGAAGTTTCTATAATTTAGAACTCATGTGGAACGACTCTAAAACAACCTATATCAAATCCGAAGGGTAAACGAATGGGCTTCCGAATTTTAGTTACGGAACCTATTCCAGTATCCAATATTGAATTTCTCCAGAAACTAGGTGAAGTTACGATAGGTAAACAAGGACAATTTCTGACAGAGGATTCATTACTTGAGGTAATAGCACAGTATGACGCGTTGCTTTGCATGCTTTCAACCCCTGTAACATCTAGAATATTAGAAGCTGCAAAGCAGTTAAAAATTGTCGCTAATTTTGCAGTAGGCTACAATAATATTGATGTCCAAGCTGCACACCATTTTAATATTCAAGTGGCTAATACGCCGGATGTGCTCACAGAGTCCTGTGCTGATTTCACTATGGGTCTTCTTCTAGCAACCACCCGTAGATTCAATGAAGCCGAACAATATCTTAGGGACGGACATTTTACCCAATGGGAACCAATGGGATTTCTAGGTATGGAACTCGCAGGGAAAAAACTTGGAATCATTGGGATGGGGCGCATCGGACAATCTTTTGCGAAGAGAGCTCAGGCGTTCGGAATGCAAATTTACTACCATAATCGTACAAAATTAGACTCCTCAATTGAACAGCTTACTCAAGCAACATTTGTTGATGATCTAGACACCTTACTAAGTAGTTCAGATGTCATAAGTCTGCATTGTCCATTACACCAGAGCACACACCATCTCATCGACGCTCAACGTCTAAGCCTAATGCAATCACATGCTATTCTGTTGAATATTTCTAGAGGACCGGTCATAGATGAAAAAGCTTTAGCCCAATCACTGCATCTTGGGCACATTGGTGGTGCTGGTATTGACGTATACGAATTTGAGCCGAGCGTTCATCCCGACTTACTCACCGCACCGAACTGTACACTACTTCCGCATATTGCAAGCGCTACGCACGAAACGCGTACAGCTATAGGACAATTAGCGGCGAGCGCTATCGCTGGGATTCTTTATCAAAAGGATCCGAATGATATTCCTAATCTAATTCCTGCTTCTTAACCATATTGCCATGTCTATTACGATTAGTTCGGTTCAAAAAGAGGCGTCGGCGCTTGGCAAAATTGGTGGACCTATTGTAGGCACTCAATTGCTAGGAATGGGATTGAATGTTACAGACACAATCATGGCAGGTCAACTAAGCGCCGCAGACCTAGCCGGCGTAGCGGTAGGAAATGCACTATATCTTCCCATATTCATGTTTGGCATCGGAACACTTGTAGCTATTAATCCAGTAGTTTCACATCATCTTGGAGGCAAACGATTCGATGAAATAGGGAAAAGTGCGCGGCAAATGTTATGGGTAGTGGCGTTGATTGCACTCCCTTCTTTTTTTCTGGTTCGATCGCTACCTGAATTAATGCCTATTGTAAGGATCGACCCTGAAATCATCCCCCTTGCAACTAATTATATGCTGGCAGCATCTTGGGGAATGCCTGCCTACTTTTTGTTTTCAGGATTTCGTTATTTCAGTGAAGGATTAGCTTATACTAGGCCTGCTATGTTGGTAGCATTGGGTATGCTTATAGTCAATATTCCAGCGGACTATATCTTCATGTATGGGGCTTTTGGACTACCACAATTAGGAGCTGAGGGTACTGGGTACGCCACCTCCCTGGTTCAATGGTCCGGTGGACTTGCTATGTTACTATTTACCGCTAAGTTCAAGACATATCGCCGATTTAACATTTTTGCCCGTACCAAAGGTCCCGATTGGAGTCGCATTGCTGAACTATTAAAAATTGGAGTCCCTAATGCCTTGAGTACAACGATGGAGGTTCTTTTATTTGCAGCTGTTAGTGTACTCATGGGCACTCTTAGTGTGCAGGCTTCTGCTGCCCACCAAGTGGCTATCAATATTGCCGCTACTGTTTTTATGATTCCTCTGGGGTTATCTCTGGCTATTTCACAACGTGTTGGAGTTTCAATAGGTAAAGGACTTCTAAAAGAGGCCCGTTTTAGGGGTTTTATGGGTACTGCTGTTTGTACTGGAGCGACCACTATTACTGCTATATTGCTCTTTAGTTTTCCGGAGACCATCGTAAGCATATACACCCAAGATGTAGAAGTTTCTAATTTAGCAGTGAGCTTAGTCTTCTTTGCAGCTGTTTTTCAACTATCCGACGGTTTACAAGTGGGGGCTTTTGGAGCGCTTCGAGGCTTAAAGGATACTCGTATGCCTATGGCATTCAACTTAATTTCCTATTGGTTTATTGGTTTTTCTGTGGGTTATTATCTGAGTTTTATTGGTGGATATGGCCCTGAAGGACTATGGATGGGACTTATTGCAGGATTAACTACTGCTGCTATGTTACACAATACACGCTTCCATCTTTTAACGCGGAATAAAAACTAACAAAGAGGCTGAACCAATAGTATAGCTTTATTGTAATAGTAACATGCCTAGCTACATTCATTACTTAGAAACATCTGTTCCTGTAACTCAGGGTAATCAACGCGAGTTATTGGAGAGACTAAAATCCTTTCACAAAAATGACAGGAAGACTCAGGCTATTTTACACAGAATCTATACCCAATCTGGTATCGATCGGCGCCATACTGTTTTGAATGATTATTACTCGGAAGATCCGCACAGTTTTTTTCATCGTTGTTTTAACCCAGAACATTTACCAAGTACAGGTGAACGAAATAAACAGTATGAATCTGCAGCGAAAGAGCTTTTTTTAAAAACTGCAAGCGCTTTAGTTCAGCGACATGAAAAGACTGATCTCCCTGCAATAAGTCATGTAATAACAGTATCATGTACAGGATTTTTTGCCCCAGGCCCAGACTATGAAATTGTTAAAGCGCTGGGCTTGGCTTCAACTGTAGAGCGCTATCACATAGGCTTTATGGGCTGTTATGCTGCTTTTCCAGCCTTGCGTATGGCGAAGGCATTTTGTGATCAAAATCCTAAGGCCATGATACTCATTGTAGCTACTGAGCTTTGTTCTTTACACTTTAACTCTAAAACTGATCCCGATACTTTAATAGCAGGATCTGTTTTTGCGGATGGATCTGCTGGCGCTCTAGTTTCTGCTATAAAACCAGTCAGATCTGCCTTTCAAATAGAAGATTTCGCAAATGATCTAGCCTATGAAGGAGAGCAGGATATGGCCTGGACTATCGGTGATACAGGTTTTGATATGACCTTATCCTCCTATGTGCCCAATATTATTAAAGATAATATGAATGCTATCACCGATTCTCTTTTTTCAGGCTTTAATTTAGGGATAGAGGATATTGGCTACTGGGCAATACATCCAGGAGGGCGAGCTATCTTAGATAAAGTAGAGCAGAGCTTTAGGCTAGAAGATAAAGCCTTGGACGCATCTAGAACAATTCTTAGAAACAATGGCAACATGAGTAGTGCTACTATTTTATTTGTATTGGATGAACTACTTAAGCGCCCCCCATCTCAATCTCATACTCGGAAAGGTCGAAATATTACATTAGCAATGGCTTTTGGCCCAGGTCTAAGCATAGAGACGGCTTTGCTTCGTCGTATAGAACCAAGTTAAATAGCCTATGTTTACGCTTTTGAGCCAACGACAAGCCCATCTAATCGAACAAATGGATGCTAAAGATGCCGATTGCAAGCAGCTCGAACAAACATATGCCGATTTCTATACTTTAAATAGATTGATATCTCAATGGAAAAGAGTATATGCAAAGTATATTCGTCCTCATGCAAAGGAAATTCAACGACAAGGAAATGTATTTAAAGTGTGTGATGTAGGTTGTGGGGGTGGTGATATAGCTTTTTTTTTGTTTAATTGGCTAAAAAAAGATGGAATTAATGCACATATTACCGGCATAGATATTGATGATCGTGCGATAGCTTGGGCCAGAGCCAATAGGATAGCGTCAGCCGAAATAGCTCAAGTAAATAAAAAAAAATCCATTGGGCTATTTTTTGAGTGTACATCCACTACTGAGTTAGTGTGTCGCGACCATAAAGTAGATCTGGTTATAAATAATCACGTGCTCCATCATATACCTTTTGAAAAGATTAACCCATTTTTAACCGAATGTGCAGCACTAGGCACAAGGGTTATTTGTAATGATTTAGAACGCAGTAGTTTGGCATATATCCTCTTTAGTCTATGTTATCCTCTACGATATAGATCTTCATTTATTTATGAGGACGGACGCATTAGCCTGAAGAAAAGTTTTCATAAGAAAGAACTGGAAGAACTTAGTTCGAAGGGTTGGAGGGTTCAAAGATTGTTTCCTTTTCGCTTGCTGCTCATGTATGAGGCAAAATCATGAAAGTGCCTGTATCTCATGAAAGTGCACCGGTCATAGTTGTTGGAGCAGGTCCGGTAGGCTTATTTCAAGCATTATCGTTGCATCTTAGGGCAATTGATTGTGTGGTGATAGAGAAAAGACATAAGTCCATTAATGATACTCGTTCACTGGGAATTCACCCACCTTGCTTAGATATGCTGGATGAATTAGGACTGCTAAATCAGTTTTTAAAAAAGGGTATTCGGGTAGATAGAGGAATTGCACACAATGGAAGAAAAAAGCTTGGAGAGATTAATTTTTCTAGCACCCAAAAATATGGAAATAAACATCCATATATTCTGATTCACCCCCAAAATGAAACCGAAAAACTATTAAAAAATGCTTTTTCTGAGCTTTCGTCTCATTCGATTCGATATGGCTTCGAGGTGACAGGTTTTCGAGATAATGGAGATCATTTAGTTGTTTATTCACATGAAATTTCAAAATCACCTGATATACAAGTTTCTAAAAGCCGGGAAGATAGAAGCCCCATTCTGATTGCATGTGACGGTAAGAATAGCACTCTTAGAAGTATGGCAGGTATAGCATATGCTGGAAGTCCATATCCTGACACCTATGCAATGGGAGACTTTCCAGACCTAGAGTATCCTCAACCTCCTCCTTATGTTTATATCACTTCAGAAGGATTGGTAGAATCTTTTCCGATTGCTGAACAAAAAAGACGATGGGTTATTAAAACTGAGCACTATCAATCCAACCCGCAGCCGCATTGGCTTAGTGAGAGCATTTATGCTCGAGTGGGGGTAAAACCCGATTCAGCCTCATGCACAATGATTAGCAGTTTTGGTATACAGCACCATAGGGCAGCTTTGCGACAGAAAAATCGCTTCTTTCTAGTGGGCGATGCCGCCCACGTAATCAGTCCTATTGGCGGACAAGGAATGAATTTAGGATGGTTAGGGGCATGGTTGCTTGCCATAGATCTCAATAAACTACAAATTGAAGAGACACTTGATAACCCATCAAAAAATCTTCTACCATCCACCTCTTATTCTACCAATTTCGATGCCGTTATAACCGAGGTTACTCGACGAGCACACTGGAATATGAAAATGGGTCGAAAATCTAAGCTTCAATGGCTTAAGCAATTTTTTATCCAACTACTATTGCATGTACCCAGCACAGCAAAGAGACTGGCCAAACGCTTTACAATGAGCGATTTACCAACCAAATAAACCCTGGGCGACCACTGTATCAAGCGCTTTATTAGTGATCGCATTAGTTTTTAGCAAATTTGTTAATTGGCTTGGTTTTTCTGGACGTAATCCAACAATACGGTATGTAAAATACCACCATTTCGATAGTAGACTACTTCAACTGGTGTGTCAATGCGGCAATCGGTGGTAAATTCGATAACTGCACCATCGGTTTTGGTAGCCACTACTTGAATTTCTTGACGTGCTTGTACAGAATCATCTACTGCAATATCAAAATACTCAGTTCCATCCAGCCCTAAGCTATCAGCGGTTACACCCTCCTTATACTGGAGGGGAAGTACCCCCATTTGTACTAGATTAGATCGATGAATACGCTCATAAGACTCAGCAATCACCGCTTTAACACCTAATAGGTTAGTACCTTTTGCAGCCCAATCACGAGATGATCCCGTTCCATACTGTTTACCGGCAAGTGCCACAAGCGTGGTATTTATTGCTTTATATTTTAAGGAAGCATCGAAAATACTAGTGACTTCATTATCAGGGAAATAAGTGGTAAACCCACCTTCGGTTCCTGGTGCTAGTTGATTTTTGAAACGTACGTTGGCAAATGTACCTCGAGTCATGATCCGGTCATTCCCTCTACGGGATCCGTATGAGTTAAAGTCTGCGCTTTGCACCCCATTTTTCTTTAAAAACAACCCTGCAGGCGCATCTTCTTTAATATTCCCCGCTGGTGAAATATGATCTGTAGTAATTGAATCGCCTACTTTTACCAACGCA
The DNA here is from genome assembly GCA_002720745.1 of Balneola sp. Lineage (GTDB taxonomy): Bacteria > Bacteroidota > Rhodothermia > Balneolales > Balneolaceae > UBA1275. The sequence goes on along the minus strand of PBJO01000022.1, from coordinate 38,580 downwards.
CGAGCTCCTTTTATAGGTTGAATGGGACGGTATTCATTGGTCATACTCATAAAAAAAGGGGGTTCTTGTATGTAAGTAGATGAATCCTCCCAGCCAAATAGTTCTCCACCACTAACTGGAATTTCTTCCCAAGTTGGTGACTCAAATACATCTTCATACATCTTATTAAAAAGATCTGGACGGATGGCATTATCCATTTCTGCTGCAATTTCGTCCGTAGTTGGCCAGAGTTCTTTTAAATATACTTCATTACCATCTTTGTCCGTGCCAACTGGCTCAGTTGCGAGATCAATGTCAACAGTTCCTGCAAGTGCATAAGCCACTACTAAAGGAGGTGAAGCCAAGAAATTAGCCTTCACATAAGGATGAATACGTCCCTCGAAGTTTCGGTTTCCTGATAGCACTCCTGCTACTATCAAATCCCCCTCTTTAACTGCTTGTTCTACAGCTGCAGGAAGTGGACCTGAATTCCCAATACAAGTAGTACAGCCGTAGCCAACCAAATTAAAGCCAAGAGTATCCAAGTATTCAGTTAGACCCGCTTCACTCAAATATTCCGTTACGACTCTAGAGCCAGGTGCTAAAGAGGTTTTAACATACGCTGGGACCTTTAAGCCTCGCTCAACCGCTTTCTTTGCAACAATGCCAGCTCCCAGCATAACACTAGGATTCGAAGTATTAGTACAACTTGTTATGGCAGCAATTACCACGTCACCGTGTTTCATTTCAATTTCTTGGCCATTGTGGTATATCGCTTTATTCGCTAACTGATCCTGTGCTAGTGCAAAGCCCATAGTAGGATTATCGCTCGTCAGTGCCGCCTCAAATGTGCGCTTCATATTACCCAACGTTATTCGATCATGTGGTAATTTTGGGCCTGCTAAGGAAGTTTGAACCGTGCTTAAATCCAACACTAAGGTACTGGTAAAGTCAGGATCAGGGGTTTCATCGGTACGGAATAAGCCTTGTGCTTTGGTATAATGTTCTACCATTTGTACCAACTCTTCCGAACGCCCTGTGCGCCGCATATACCGTAGCGATTCATAGTCAATAGGAAAGAATCCCATAGTTGCTCCATATTCTGGAGCCATATTAGCTATGGTTGCACGGTCGGGTAGACTCATATTGCTAATACCGTCGCCATAAAACTCAACAAATTTCCCTACAACACCATGCTTACGAAGCATCTGAGTTACGGTAAGAGTCAAATCAGTTGCTGTCACGCCCTCTCTAAGCTTTCCTGTCAATTTCATCCCAACAACCTCTGGCACCAACATACTAATAGGTTGCCCCAGCATTGCTGCTTCCGCCTCGATACCTCCAACACCCCATCCTAAAATTCCAAGTCCATTAATCATTGTAGTATGTGAATCAGTTCCTACTAGGGTATCTGGATAGGCAGTGATGGTTCCATCTGCTTCAGTTCTTGTAAAAATTCCACGCGCTAGATATTCGAGATTCACTTGGTGCACAATTCCTCGCCCAGGAGGCACTACTCGGAAATTATCAAATGCTTTCTGACCCCATTTCAAAAACTCGTAACGCTCGCGATTACGCTCCATTTCTTTATCAACATTATGCATAAATGCATATTCCTGTCCAAACATATCTACCTGAACCGAGTGATCTATAACTAAGTCTACGGGGACTTGTGGATTAATGGCCTCTGGGTCACCACCCATTCGCTTCATTGCAGATCGTAGTGCGGCCAGATCAACTACAGCAGGTACCCCAGTGAAATCTTGAAGTACTACCCGTGAAGGTTTAAATGGAATTTCACCTTGTGGACTTTTTGAATCATAATTAGCCAATGTTTCAATATCTTTTGCCGTAAATAAATAGTCATCATACTCACGTAACACCGCTTCGAGTAAGATTTTTATAGAAAATGGTAATCTATCAACCCCTTGAAATCCCATCTCTTTTAGTTTGGCTAAGCTAAACATGTGTGCTGTGCCATTTCCCGTTTCAAATGCAACTCTTATGTTTTTAAAATCGCTCATTGAGGAGTCTATTTATGAATGTGTTGAATATAATCTTAGTAAATTTGTAGAGTGACCTGCAAACATCTATTTCAATAAGGCAGATGCTGACTCTTTATCTAAAATTAAAATACGAATATTTTCTCTATTTGGGGAAGTCCTAACTCCCTTTTCATACGGCTTATTTTAAAAGTAACATTGTTTTTGTCAGATGCTTCCCATCAAGTTCTAAGGTATACAAATACAAGCCGCTCGAAATCCCATGTCTGCTGGCGTTAAATCGCACTTCATGAGTCCCTGCAGCGAGGTATTCATTCATTAACAACAGCACTGACCGTCCTAAAATATCATAGACGGTGAGTTTAACTTTTGAAGCCTTTTCTAATCTAAATGGTATTATTGTTGTCGGATTAAAAGGATTTGGATAATTATTCCCAAGTTGTGTTTGGTATGGGTAGTCTGAGTTGTTCGGGTGGTGATCCTCCAATATATTGGCAACTAATACATCTGAATTAGCCTCGCCTGGAGTCCCTCCATTAGAAGAGGCACTCCAAAAATGAGCATCGGTATTATCTAGTAATGGATTTACTAGGGCTAAACTAGCTCCTTGTCCATCTGCAGCCGCAGGCCAAGGTGACTGATCATCATATCGGACGGAATCTATTAACTCTCCATTCGCATTAAACAGTCGCAATAATTCGCCCGAACCAGCAAACCCAAACCCAATTGGCCCTTCTGAAACGCTAACCGTTGGGTAGACAGCGGCAAATTCTTCTGGTTTTCGAACTAAAACCCTAAAACCTCCTTCTGCCAATAAACTACCTGGAGCAAAATAATACCGATGAGCATCATCCGAATCAGAAAAAAACCAGTAACTCAAATCAACGGGATAGCCATTTGGGTTATATAATTCGACCCAATCATCAGAATCCTTATCATCTGCGGCATTGTAATGAATTTCGTTAATGACTACCTCGCTAGTCTGAGTAGATTCAATAGGTTCAAATAAAGCATTAATCTGGCTATTTTCATCAAGTGTGATTTGAATATCGGTACTACTGGACTGACTAAGGCCCTCCCAACGCACAAAACGGTATCCAGCAGCAGGTGTAGCTCGAAGTTGAGCAGGTATACCTTCATATAAAAATACATATTCAGTGGTATCACTTCTAGCTCCCTCAACCTGGATGAATCCAGATTTTGTGCGGTTAACATTTGTACTAAGGCTATATAACTGTTCTATTCCGAAAAAACTCCCGATATGTTCCCGTTCTTTTTCTGGACGTTGACTCAGAAAAATGCGCATAACTTCAAGATGTTTTTCCCAATTCATATCATTACCTAAACGCATGGATTTAGACCAACGCCGCATATGGTCTGGCACTTCAGATGCTATTAAGCCAGAAATACTATCCATTAGAGCAAGTGATCTTCCTGGATTAAAACTAAGCTGTAAATGCACACTATATCGCTGCAAAAAAGAAGCCTTAAATGCTCGATTCTCTAATAATTTTCGCATAAGAAAAGTTGACCAGGCTGGATTCTCATAATTGGTTTCTGTGAGCATATGCAGCTTATCAAAAATATTTGTTTCTAATCGGCCACGTGAGTGACTATCCATGGTCATATCTGCATCATATAAAATCCAACGCCATTTTCCTGAATTTGACTGCGCCCTCCAATACTTTATATTATTTGCCGGCCAATCTCCATTTGCTAAAAATATTTCGGTAATTAGGTAGTCCATATACTGTTCTACATCCATACGTTCTTTTATCCATGCATAATGCACAGAATCTTCCAAACCGTTTTGGTTCACGTATTCTAGCATCTGCTCGTAATACTCAGAAGAACCCTCACTTACTGAAGCATTTCCTGAAAGTAAATCAACAGCATCGGCATCTATCCCATAATTGGATTCTATAAAATCTTCATTTTGTTTCTCCCTGAGAATGTGAATACCCCAATATTGCCCATTAAAGTAGACAGCCACATGTTTGTATGATTGATATCCCAAGTCCATTCTCCCTCGTAGGAGTTCTTGTGAAAAAGTATTTCGAATCATTGCACGGTACCAATCTTGCCCACCATTTCGAAGTGAAAGGCGATTGAACTCAGTAATTGGCTTGTCTGAAAAGAGCGGATAATTCAGTCTAGAGAGTCCATAATCAGATCGGAAGTATATATCCAAGGATTTTTGATCGTACAGGCGCGTACACCCACCCCCAATTTTTACTCCTGCAGGTACTGAAAATGCAGGAATTGTTGAAATTTTACCATCCTGCTCAAAAAGAGTTATCTGTACTGGTCGCTCCCAATCCTGATTCCAATTATGAGGAGTACTTTTACAATAACCAGGTATACCGTTTGACCCCTTTACATATATACCACGGTCTCCTGAAAAAAAATCGGAAGGCTCAAAAATTAGTGACAATACTGGTAATCTAGGCTCTTGATTCAACAAGTAGGTATAAAATCCTTCAACAGTATCTTGTGTTTCGGATTGAATGGCAAGAATACGTATTACATTTGAAGCCTTTAGTGTAATTCCTTCTTCAGGAAATACCCAATCAGCTGGTTTTTTTCCTTGCACATTGAAATAATAGTTCCATCCAGACTGCTTGTTATTGAGCTTTAACTCAACTGAATCTGTATAAAAACCTTGCTGGGGACTAAGTTTAAAGTGTAAATCTTGATGTAAATTATGAGTTTGAGGGTGTGTTATTTCAGGAATTTGCGCGACTTCTCGGTCATCTTTAGGTATTAAGTTTTGAGCCACTAATATTTTACTTCCTAACCAGTTAAATAAAAAAAAGACCGTTATGCATAGAGTCAACAATAGGAAACTTTTATTTAGATATTGGCTATTAAAATAGATCATAAAAAGTTTCAAAAGTTAGGCAGTTGATAGACTTGTTAATTTGTAATGATGAAGAATACTAATGTAGCTGGTCATGATCTGATGAATTATGTTCCTGGAATGTCCTGATTATAAAAACCTTTTGGAAAATACATCTTACGTTTAACTTTATAATTATAACTATTGATAAGTAGTATTTTTTACCGTAATTTTTAAGTCTTCTTAAAAAAGCAATTAAAACACAGACAGTGTGGATACAGTAAGTTTTAAAACATACTCCGCTAAAGCTAGTGACATAGAGAAAAAATGGGTTTTAATAGATGCCAAAAGTCAACCTTTAGGACGTCTGAGTAGTATAGTTGCGTCAATTTTGCGTGGTAAAAACAAACCTACCTTTACACCTCATATGGATACGGGTGATAATGTTATTGTAATCAATGCTGAAAAAGTAATATTGACCGGAAAAAAAATGACGGACAAAATGTACTTTCATCATACCTTTTATCCTGGAGGTGAGCGATTTACTAGTGCCGAAACAAAAATGGCTAAAGACCCAACTTCATTAGTCACTTTAGCAGTAAAAGGCATGTTGCCAAAGAATAAATTGGGTAGAAGAATTTTAAAAAATCTACGTGTATATGCAGGTCCTGTTCACCAGCATACTGCACAGAATCCTGAAATTGTAGACCTTTAAAATATTATGCCCCAAGCAAGTTATCTAGGACGAAGAAAAACCTCTACCGCCCGTTTATATATCAAGCCAGGAAAAGGTTTATTTGTAGTTAACAACATACCCATAGTAGAATATCTTCCGGTAAAAGCTATGCGTAATATTGCTCTTTTACCAATGCACATTACTGAAACAAAAGGACAGTTCGACATAAAAGTTACTGTACGAGGTGGTGGAAAAGCAGGACAAGCCGGTGCTATACAGCATGCCCTAGCCCGTGCCATCGATGGCGAACAAGAAGGTATGCACTCACGTCTTAAAGAACACAGCCTCTTAACACGTGATAGTCGCATGGTTGAGCGTAAAAAATATGGACAACCTAAAGCACGTAAACGATTCCAGTTTAGCAAACGATAGTACAAACATTGTAAGAATAAACCTGTATTGATTCTATATCTTACAAGTTTTAATTAACAGAAAGAGCTTTGCTCTTTACATAACAACACATGTGTGGTGATCTTTAACTAGGTGTTAACAGAATGATTAGTTTTATAACAAAGAAGCTCTGTTAATAGGTTTTTAAGACATGATCCACGCAGAGGAATAACCTAATTCATTTATACCATGCCTAAAGCTGCCTCTATTCAGGAACTACTTCAATCAGGTGCCCATTTTGGCCATCTAACTCGTCGTTGGAATCCAAAGATGAAAGAATTCATCTTTATGCAACGCAATGGAATTCATATCATCGACTTGAAGAAATCACAAAATTATCTTCAAGAAGCCCTTGATGAAATTCAGAAATTATCTCGTGCTGGAAAAATAATTCTCTTTGTAGGTACAAAAAAACAGTCAACTGAAATTATACGTAGTGAAGCGGTTAGAGCTGGTATGCCTTATGTAACACACCGCTGGCTTGGTGGAATGTTGACCAATTTTACAACCGTAAGAAAGAGCATTTCTCGTATGGAAGAAATTGAACGTATGAAAACAGATGGTACGTTTGACGAACTCACTAAGAAAGAGCGACTTATGCTATCTCGTGAGCAAGAAAAACTTGAAAATACTCTCGGTGGGATCGCTAACATGAATCGTCTGCCTGGCGCCATCTTTGTTGTAGATATACAAAAAGAACATTTAGCGGTAAGCGAAGCCATCAAATTACATATTCCTATTATTGCTATGGTAGACACCAATAGCGACCCTGATGTTCCTGATTACATTGTACCATGTAATGATGATTCTGCACGAACTATCCGATTAGTAACCTCGCAAGTAGCTGACGCCATCATCGAAGGTGCAGCTGAACGTGAAACATATGAAGAAGAGGCTTATTTAGAAGAACTAACTATCGATGCGAAAGAAGATTCTGTTAAAGAAACAGAACCTACAACCAAATTGCGATCTCGCCGAAAGAAAAAAAAACCCAGCATTGTTGAAACTTTAGAGCCTCAAGACACACTATCCGGAAAAGCAGAAAGCAATGACCTGCCTACAAAGGCTGATATATCAAATGAGGCAAATACTGAAGATAGCGCTTCGAAGGAAAAGGATAAATAATCTGACCCAATCACCAAACTTTCAAACTTGGAGACATACAAATGACCATTTCTGCCGCAGATGTAAAAAAGCTTAGAGACATGACCGGAGCGGGCATGATGGACTGTAAAAAAGCTTTAATGGAAGCCAAAGGCGATTTTGACAGTGCTGTTGAAGTTCTTAGAAAAAAAGGCCAAAAAGTAGCCGACAAGCGAGCCGATCGTGAAGCTAAAGAAGGGCTAATACTCACCCGAGTTAGTGATGATGCAAAAAAAGCAGTAGCCATTGAAATCAATTGCGAAACTGATTTTGTAGCTCGAAATGAAGATTTTTACTCCCAAGCTAAATCCTTCCTAAATGCCGCTTACGATAACAATACAACGTCTGTTGAAAGATTACTAGCCATTGATATTGATGGCCGCAATATTGCCGATTACCTGCAGGATATGACTGGTAAAATTGGAGAAAAAATCCAGATCAGTACTATCATATTTGCTACTACCCAAGGCACTATGGTGAGTTATATTCATCCTGGTAATCAGTTGGGTGTTCTAGTTGAGTTTAACGGATCTTCTGTTGATTCAGAAGTTGGGAACAATGTCGCCATGCAAGTAGCAGCAATGAAACCGATTGCCGTCACAGAAGCTGAAGTAGATTCCTATGTTGTAGAGAAAGAACTTGAAATAGCCAAGGTACAACTCATTAATGAGGGTAAACCAGAAGAAATAGCAGAAAAAGCTGCTAAAGGAAAATTACGCCGTTTTTATGAAGAACGTGTTCTACTGAACCAAAAATTTGTCAAGGATAATAGTTTGACAGTGAGAAAATACTTAGAAGAAAATAACGCTCCTTTAGTTGCTTCTTTCCATCGAATTCAATTAGGCGAAAACGCTTAATTAAAATTTAATTAAATTAGATTGATTAATATTTTAAATATGTTGCTTTTTATTCCTTATAAACCCAAATAGTGTGACAAATACATACAAACGTATACTTTTAAAGCTCAGTGGAGAGGCTTTACTAGGAGCACAAGGACATGGTATCGACGGAAAAATACTTCACCAGTACGCCAAAGAAATTAAATCTATTCGTGACGAAGGCGTAGAAATCTGTATTGTCATTGGCGGCGGCAACATATTTCGCGGAGTAAAAGGCGCTACTGAAGGTATGGACAGAGTGCAAGGTGACTATATGGGAATGTTAGCGACAATGATTAATGCCATGGCACTTCAAGACGCGCTAGAACGTAATGGAATAATGACTCGTTTAATGAGTGCTATTCGAATGGAAGCCATTGCTGAACCTTTCATACGGCGAAGAGCCGTTAGACATCTAGAAAAAGGACGCGTAATCATCTTCGGTGCTGGAACTGGAAATCCCTATTTTACCACAGATACAGCGGGAGCTTTACGTGCTATTGAGATTGAGGCAGACGTAATTCTCAAGGGTACTCGGGTAGATGGTATTTACGATACCGACCCTGAAGTTAATCCAGATGCCATCAAATTTGATACCATTACAGGCGATGAGGTCCTTAAAAAACGCCTATCTGTAATGGATCTAACAGCGTTTACTTTGTGCCGTGAAAACGAGACCCCTGTTATCGTTTTCAACATGAATAAAAAAGGAACTCTTAAAAAAATTGTCTGTGAAGGCAGTAATGATGGCACCATAGTAGTTTGGGGTTAACGATCCTATAAATTATTAAGATTTATACCACACTTTTAGTATTTTTAAAATGGTAGATGACACACAATAACGCGTCAAATACCTTCAAGGGAGGGTATATCATATTAGCTCAGTTGAACAAAAATTTTGTAGGAGAACATTATGATTGCAGATGAACTGCAAGAAATAGTAGATGAAGCAGAAATGAAAATGGACGATGCAGTTCAATATTTAAAAAAAGAATTTTCGCATATCCGAGCTGGTAAAGCAAACCCCGCACTTATTCAAGGTATTCTAGTAGAGTACTATGGGGCTCAAACACCCCTTCAACAATTAGCAAATATTTCAGCCCCTGAACCACGACTATTCTTGGTACAGCCTTATGATAAAAGTATGATAACGGATATCGAAAAAAGAATTATGTCCTCTGGACTGGGACTTAATCCAATGAATGATGGTGATTTAATTCGTATTCCACTACCCATTTTAACCGAAGAACGCCGCAAAGAATTAGTGAAAATAGCTAAGGATAAATCTGAACAAACCCGAATTAGCATACGTAATGTACGCCGTGATGCCAATGATTCAGTGAAAAAAGCTGTAGAAACACACTCGTTATCCGAAGATTCTAAATTTGAAGCGGAATCAGAAGTGCAAAAAGTAACCGATGGACATACGAGCAATGTAGACCAACTATTAAAGCAAAAAGAGACGGAAATAATGACTGTCTAAATTTCTTGGCTTCTATGCAAACCAAGAGTGTAAGCCCCACTAACGTTGTATATATCTGAACTCGAATTACAAGGATTTAAAAGTTTTGCTCATGCAACAAAAGTGAGCTTTGATAGTGGAATTACCTCAATCGTTGGACCAAACGGCTGTGGAAAATCTAATATTGTGGATGCTTTACGGTGGGTACTCGGAGAACAACGACCTTCTTTACTACGTTCTTCGACTATGGGTAATGTGATTTTTAATGGCACATCCAAAAAAAAAGCTCTTGGGATGGCAGAGGTATCACTTACTTTCGTCAATAATAAAAGTATTTTGCCCATTGAATACTCAGAACTCACTATAACTCGCCGCTTATATCGATCAGGAGATTCAGAATACCTTATAAATGGAACCTCATGCCGGTTAAAAGATATCATGGAATTATTCATGGATACAGGAATGGGGTCCGATGCTTATTCGGTAATTGAGCTTAAGATGGTAGAGGAAATATTAAATGATAAAAATAACGATCGTCGTAAACTCTTTGAAGAGGCTGCAGGTGTCACGCGTTACAAAGATCAACGAAAAAGAAGTCTCAGAAAGCTTGAGGAAACAAGGAAAGATCTTCAACGAATTGATGATTTATTAATCGAATTACGCAAGAAAACTCGGAACTTAGAAATCCAAGCAGAAAAGGCAGTTAAGGCGAAAGGATACAAAGAAGAACTAGAAAAACTTGATAAAGCTCTCACTCTATACGATCATGAACGAATTCAGCAAGAGCTTAATCCTTTAATCGAAAGGATAAATTCTGCACAATTTGAAAAAATTGAGCTCCAGCAAAAACTAAGTTCACTTGAAAAAGAAGATGAGAAAGCTAGGAACGCCCTTCTCAGAAAAGAACGAGCACAAGTCGAAGCTCAACGTAGAGTACAATCACTAGCAGAAGCTATTCAGGAAGCTACCACCCAAATCCGTATTGCACATCAAAAAATTGAAAGCGAAGAAAAAGTTCTGAGTGAATACAAAAGAGACATCAAACAGGGGAATAAAAATTTAGCAGAGTTACAGCAGATTCGAACATACACTCAGGAAAAACTCAAGGGATTTATCACTGAACAAACACTATCTAAGAAAAGTTTAGAAGGTTCGAGAGTTATCTACACACAAACTCAACAACAATACAGCAAAGTTCGTCACGAAATTTATGAACAGGAAGTACAAATTAGTGCTACAAAAAATGAATTAATACAACTTCAAGCCAAGCGAATTAAAATTGAGTCCAAACTCGAAAATACAGAAGGTAATCTGGAGCGAATTGAGGCTGAAATTTATAACATGAATAATGAAATAGCTACTATTACTAAGCAACAAAGCCAAGTAGATGAACAGCTAGAAACAATCTTAAATCAACGAAACCAACAAGAAAAATTGTTAGAAGAGGCTCGAGTAAGAAAAGAACAATTCGCTCATACCCAAAACGAGACAAAAGATCAGATTCGCAGCCTAAACAGTGATTTGGCATCAACGGAGTCTGAATCTCGTCTCCTTCAAGATCTATTCACCTCCAATGAAGCTTCTCCATCGAGTGTACAATATTTATTAGAAGAGCAGCGATTCAATTTTAAAAACATGACTACGGTTAGTGATATTTTTTCAACCGATGAAACCTATGCTATTGCTTTAGAATCGGCATTAGGTCCTATACTAAATTATTTGGTCGTAGATACGATGGATGAAGTACTTGCTGCTGCCAAATTATTAAAGAAATACAAAAAAGGCTTGGCTACCTTTATCCCTCTTCAACAGCTTGCGGCTACGTATGATGTTGCTGATGGTAGCTTATTTCACCATGTGAAAAGTAAAACAAAGTACTCAGCCTTAAAGCAACTCTTGTTGGGCAATATTCTTGTGTTTGAAAATGCAGAACTCATGAATAAAACAGAATTAAAGAAAGAATGGAGTTCTGTTAGTTTACAAGGGGATGTTCGTAACCAATACTCTTTTTACACATCTGGTAGCAAGAGTACTCACGCGGGTATGCGTGTCAGCTTAAACACCAAAATTGAGCGATTAGAAAAAAAACAAGTTAAAATTCAGAAAGAGCTACACAAGCTCACAGAATATTTAGAACAGATTCAAAGTAAAAGCTCACAGATTGACCTTCCCTCACTCAATAAAGTATTAAAAGATTTCGAGCAACAAATTCGCACATTTGAACAACAAAAAAACTCTATGAGTTCTAAGGTGCAGGTTTACCAAAAAAATATCACAAATCAAGTTAATAGAAAAAATTCGCTTCAATCCAATGAGGGAAACGCACAACAAGAACTTGCCAACATAGCACCCTCTCAAAAAGAAATCCAACAAAAGCTTGATCGTTTTAACCATAAACTAGAGCAACAAAAAAGCTTATTAGAATCACTAGATGAACAGCGTTCTGGAGCTCAAAGCCGATATAACGATGCTCAACTTAAAAATCAGGATCTTACTAATAAGATTGAAAATCATGAACGTGAAATCCAGCGAGCCCAAATCAGTATAAATGAGGTTGAACAACGAATTAAGCTTCGTGAAGAGCGTATTCATAAAGCAAACAAACATATTAACTTTAACACAGAAAAAGTAACTAGCAGCAACGAAAAATTAACGCAATATAATGCCCAAAAAGAGGAGGCTGATCAGGTTTTATCCAAAACACAGGAGGCAGCAGCAATAGAACGGGGTAATATTAACGAAATGGAGAAGGAGCTAAAAGAAATTCGTCGCCAAAAAGAAGTGAATATAGAACTTGTTCATCATTTACACATGGCTAAAGAAAAAATGGATTTGCAAAGTGAAAGACTTCGCGATCATATATGGGAAAGTTATGGGCTGCTCATCAAACAAATCCGAAGTGAACCCTTATCCGAAAAAGAAAGTCCTGAAGAGGTGAAAGAACGAATCTCTTGGCTCAATCATAAAATAAATAGTTTGGGTGAAGTTAATCCACTTGCAATCGAAGAATACGAAGAAGAAAGCAAGAGGCTAAATTTTTATAAGGAACAAATTGAAGATTTAACTAAAGCCGAAATTCAAGTTCTTGAAACTATAGATGAAATCAATACAACTGCTACAGAACGCTTTAACCAAACCTTTGAAAAGATTCGAAAGAATTTCCAGCTAGTATTCAAAACATTATTTTTCGCAGACGATCTTTGTGATTTGATTATTGAACAAGATTCTAAAGATCCATTAGAAGCTCATATTGAAATTAAAGCACAGCCTAGAGGTAAACGACCCTCGGTTATTTCCCAGCTTTCAGGAGGAGAAAAAACACTCACTGCCATCGCTCTACTATTTGCTATCTATCTTGTAAAACCCTCTCCCTTTTGTGTATTGGATGAGGTTGACGCTCCATTAGATGATGCAAATATCGAACGATTTGCTAAAATGATTAAAGAGTTTTCAAATGACACTCAATTCATCATTATAACGCATAATAAAAAAACCATGAGTAAAGCAGAAATGATGTATGGTGTCACAATGCCTGAAACTGGTGTTAGTCGATTGGTTGGAGTTCGAATGGAAGATGTAGCATAAATGTCTACTTCTTACTTTATTGCGTATTCTATCCATTAAACTAATTAATTTATATTTCATGAGTGAATTTTCGTCCCAAGACGCCGAACATCTCCAAAAAAAGGCTTTATATACTGCTGATGACCTCAATAAAAGAGGATTTAAACCTCAACGTCCAGGCAAATTTCCCTATCGTATGGGTCCATATGATACTATGTACACAGGCCGGCCATGGACTATTCGACAGTATGCAGGCTTTTCAACAGCTGAAGAGTCTAATGCTTTTTACCATGATGCACTTGAGAATGGGCAAAAAGGCCTTAGCGTAGCCTTTGACTTAGCCACCCATAGAGGCTATGATTCTGATCATCCAAGGGTGGTAGGTGATGTAGGTAAGGCTGGTGTTGCTATTGATTCAGTGGAAGATATGAAGCTACTCTTCAAGGGCATCCCTTTGAATAAAATGTCAGTATCAATGACTATGAATGGTGCTGTTATTCCAGTTATGGCAGCATATATCGTAACTGCTGAAGAACAAGGAATATCCCAAGACCAACTCCGTGGAACCATTCAAAATGATATTTTAAAAGAATTCATGGTTCGCAATACATATATATATCCCCCAAACCCCTCCATGCGATTAGTCTCCGATATTATTGACTATACGCGCCAGCACATGCCTAAGTTCAATTCAATCTCAATTTCTGGATACCATATGCAAGAAGCTGGTGCTAATGAAGTATTGGAATTGGCTTTTACTATTGCAGATGGACTAGAATATGTAGGAGCTGCTGTCAGTCGGGGTCTTGATGTAGACGAATTTGCGCCTCGGCTTTCCTTCTTTTTTGGTATTGGAATGAATATGCTCACAGAAATTGCAAAACTACGCGCTGCGCGTGAATTATGGGCAGAACTAATGCAAGATTTATTTGAGCCACAGAATCCCAAATCTACCATGTTGCGCACCCATTGCCAAACCTCGGGGTGGTCTTTGACAGCACAAGATCCCTTGAATAATATCGTAAGAACTACTATCGAGGCTATTGGCGCTATTTTTGGCGGAACCCAATCCCTTCATACCAACAGTTACGATGAAGCGTTGTCTCTACCCACAGAAACAGCTTCTCGGATTGCACGTAATACCCAGCTTATTTTGCAAGAGGAAACAGATATGACACACATCATTGACCCTTTTGCTGGTTCCTATGCTATAGAATCACTTACTCATGATTTGTATTCCAAAGCAAAAAAACTTGTTGCAGAAATCACAGCAATTGGGGGAATGACACAAGCAATCAAAAACGGCTTTCCACAAAAAAAAATAGAGGCTTCCGCAGCCATTCGTCAAGCTCGTATTGACAAGGGAATTGAAACGATTGTAGGAGTAAATAAATACAAAAGCCCTGATCAAGAACCTATGGATGTTCGAAACATTGATCATTCAAGAGTCAGCCAATCTCAAAAAAGGAAACTCTCTCTTCTTAAAAAGAATAGGGATAATGAACTAGTGAAAACCCATTTGAGTGCAATAGAAAAAGCGGCTAAATCATCTAAGCTAAATATTTTATCCGTCGCCATTGAAGCCGCTAGAGCTAGAGCTACCATAGGTGAAATTTCAGAGGCTCTAGAGCGTGTTTGGGGACGATATAACGCACATCATTCCACCATAAAAGGAGTATACAGCAAAGTGTATGAACAAGATTCAGAATTTAAGCAATTAAAAGAAAAAGTATTAAATTTATCAAAATTACTAGGTCGTCAACCTCGAATGCTCATTGTAAAAATGGGACAAGACGGCCATAATCGGGGAGCCAAAATCATTGCCACTGCTTTTGCAGATTTGGGATTTGACGTTGATATGGGAAGTCTTTTCTCCACACCAGATGAAGTAGTAAAACAAGCCATCGAAAATGATGTGCATATTATAGGAATATCAAGTCTAGCCGGTGGACATAAAACCTTAATAACGACATTAATCGAGGGGCTTAAAAAGCAAAATGTCGATGACATAATCATTGTGGCTGGCGGTGTGATACCGGAACAAGATTATGCTCAATTGAAATCAGATGGGGTAACTGCAATATTTGGTCCAGGAACGCCAATAATCCAGGCGGCAGAATCTATATTTGAAGCTTTGAAAGATCGATTTATTTCAAGTTAAGAATGAGAAAAAATAGTGTTCATACTGCTATTTCAAAATGGATAAATTCCATTGAAAAAGGGCAAATACGAAGCCTTTCTCGGGCTATCACACTCGTAGAAAGCACCTGTATAGAAGATCAAAACCGGGCTCGGGACCTACTTGATGGAGCCTTAAAACGACTTAATAAAAATGGTCATACTCCAACAATTAGAGTAGGGATATCCGGACCTCCTGGGGTAGGAAAAAGTAGCTACATAGAATCTTTAGGAATGCATCTACTCTCCTTAGGATTCCGAGTATGCGTGTTAGCTGTAGATCCTAGTAGCCGGGTTTCTGGTGGTTCTATTCTGGGTGATAAAATTAGAATGGAACGATTAAGTACCCAAGTTAATGCCTTTATACGCCCTTCACCTTCCCAACAAGTTCTTGGTGGAGTCACGCATGCAACTCAATCAATCATGAGCTTATGCGAATTAGCTGGTTATAGCGTCATCCTCATAGAAACCGTCGGAATCGGTCAGAATGAGGGTGCAGTAGCGGATATGGTTGACTGCTTTGTTTTACTCAATCAACCCGGTAGTGGAGATGAATTACAAGGAATTAAACGAGGAGTATTAGAATTTGCTGATGTCTTACTAGTGAATAAAATGGACGGGGCCACTAAATATCTAGCTCAACAAACCCTTCAATCATTACGATCTACATCTCAACTGATCACTCATTCCTTAAAGAATTACCAAGTACCAATCATTGGGGTTAGTTCCGTCGAAGAGACTGGAATCTCTGAAAGTTGGCAAGCTGTAACTAAATTCCTGGAACAAGCTACATCAATTGGATACTACGAGCACAAAAGACAAATGCAACAAAAACAATGGTTCAAAAAATTAAGTGAATTTTATTGGCTTCAATATTTACATTCAGCTAAACACTCTACTCCTCTCAAAAACATGCTCTTAAAAGAGATGCAATCTGGTAAGATAAGTATCCTAGAAGCAGCTCAAGAGTTCACACGCTCACTACTTAATAATTGATAAACCGTTCATTTTAAGGTTTTAGCCTGTTTAGAATAGCACTTGATAAACAAAATATGTATAAAAACACACTTTATATTAGCAAAAAAGCGCTTACAATATTATATTAGCATAATCACTTATGACCTGTTAGCTACAAATGTTTTTTTTCTGCAATAATAATAAATGTGTTTGAGCGATTGACAAAATTCAATTTGTATATATGTAACAGCTGATTATAATTGAATATTAAAGAATGTGCAGTTTAGCTAAGCTAAGCTGCTACTTCGATGAGTGAGTGAGGAAAGGGGGGCAATAGTCCCCCTTTTTTTATTCTGCAATTGTACCCATATAAACTCATATAGAGCATTAATTATTTGTTTGAAGTTGTGGAATGATTGATCATAATTAGTCGTTTATGTGCTGACTACTAATATGTAAACTGCTTGAGATCAAAGTGGCCCTATGAAGTACAATAAATCATTTGAAATAGACGACATCAAGAAAATTACAAAAGACGCTGAAGCACAAATAAGGCTAGAAGATGCTTTTAAGTCACAAGCAAATGAAATTGCTGTACTAAAACATCAATTGGAGCTGTTAGAAAGCGCGATTCGAAACGATTATGATTCCATCATTATCACCGAGCTTAGTTTAGTGAAACCAGGACCAAAAATTATTTACGTAAATGACGGCTTCACCCGTATGACTGGGTACACAAAACAAGAAGTACTAGGAAAAACACCTCGTATACTCCAAGGAGAAAAAACAGACCGATCTATATTAGAACGGCTAAAAAGACGATTAATTGAAGGTCAAGCCTTTTTTGGTCATACCATTAATTATCGTAAAGACGGTTCAGAGTTTATCAACCAGTGGGATATTCATCCCTTAATGAATACTCAAGGAGAGGTGACTCATTGGGTATCGTATCAGCGAGATGTTACAGAGAAAAAAGAAACAGCAAAGGCAATTTTTAATACTGATTTTGGTACGCTACTTAAGCAACGAGAAGAGTTTATTCTGAAATTTTCTAAAGATGAATCAGGCTTTAATTGTAAATACATAAATGAAGCCTTCGAAGAAGTCACAGGATGTAGCTCTGATGATATTTTTGAAAAAGGATTAGGTAGTGTTATACACCCAGACGACGTTGCCATGATACAGCACGCTCTAAGTAATGCGTTTGAAGGGAAAACGGTATCTGAATTATTTCGCTATAAAATCCCAGATTCTGATGATTACCAGACAATATATCAGTCATTTAGTCCTATAAAAGATGATAATAACAATAAAATTTCATCAGTAAAATCAGTCGGTAAGTTAGAGTTAAAAGAGATTTAAGCGTCGATATGTCGCAGTCAAAGGTAAGTATTGTAGACATCCAAAATAGAATTGTCAGAGAATTCAGTTTGCTTGAAGATTGGACTGAGCGCTATAAGTACATAATTAAATTTGGTTCTAAGCTACCCCATCTTGATAGCTCCAAAAAGGTAGAAAATAACATAGTAAAGGGCTGTCAAAGTCAAGTATGGCTGCATGCCGAATTCAGTGATGGTAAAATCATTTTCGAGGCTGATAGTGACGCCGCTATCACAAAGGGACTGGTAGCATTGATGGTCCACCTATATAGCCATCAGACCCCAAGTGCCATTCTTTCAACAGAGCCTACCTTCATAACTGAAATTGGGATGCATGAACATCTTTCACCAACGAGAGCTAATGGCTTGGCTTCTATGGTTAAGCAAATGAAAATTTACGCTTTGGCTTTTTCATCTTAGTAAAATCCCGTTCAGTGCATACATAACTTGAGTGCTCTTTTGTGGTCTAGAGTGTGGATAAGTAGATAAATAATGACACTGTGTGAGATTTATTCTCGTCTAAGTATTTAAACATCAATAATTTTGAAGAATATTATCATTAAATCAATATTCTACTTATTTTATTCAATAATGTGGAAAACTGGAAAAATTTTCGCATACTTAGCGATGTACATATCATCATCTATACTTAGGCTTAAATAAATTACCTTCTGCGGGGGTTAAATCATGGCAGGATACTTTAAATTTCTTGCTCTTACGGGCATTATTGCGCTTCAGAGTATTATTGTAATCGGGCAAATTTTGCCTGCACAAACATTGTCTGCAGATGCCCAAGAAGAAACTGCTAAATATGAACGGTACTATGAAATAATTTTAGATAATGCACTCTCAGATTATTATCGAGAAGGTACATTTATTGTAGATGTTAAGGCGACATTGGAGCGAATCTTAGTCCCTAAAGGATATGAGATTATACAGCCACAAGAAGACATTAAAATTGAAAATTTACCAGGATTACCTTTTATCCCACCAAATATACAAAAGAATAGGTCATCTAATCAGGATAGTTTGAGAGCCTCAGGATTTGATGCTCGCTTCCAACTTACTAGACTCAATATAAAAGTACTCGTTGACACCTCTTATAGTAATGAGGATGTAGATTTTGTGGAAGAAGCCGTTATATTAATTGCAAATGCCGATGAATTTCGTGGAGACATAATATCGGTTAGCAGAAAAGTATTTCCGCGCAATAACCGAGCTATTGCACAAGATGTTAAAAAATCTACTGCACCAAATCCCGCGGCGTTGTTAGATACAAACAACGAAATTAATGATATTGAAGAAGAGCAAGAAGAAGATAATGAAAGAGAAGAGGTTATCGAGAATAGTATGTTCCCACTTACGCCAGACACAATAATACAAACAGTAGTTGCAGAAAGAGAAAAAAAGATGTTCTTAGGAATTGATTGGAATAATCCTGAGCATCTAATATTTATAATTATTGCATTAGGAATCTTATTCTTACTGGCATTATTTATGGCAATTTCAAGAAAAACCAAAGCTAAAGATGAAGAACAAATTATGCAGGACATGGGACAAACTACACCTGTATTACAAAATTCTCAACCTATCATTACAGAACTTAAAACACCAGAACCTCAAAAAGGGCCTACTGTAAGAGAAATGGCAAAATTCGAAGGAGACAAAACCTTCATTGCAAATATGTGTATTAGTAAACCAAAAATCGTTGCAAATATAATAAGCGAATGGATTGAAAATGATGAAGAACAGGGTGTATCGAAAGCGGTAAAAAGCCTTATAAGTGTAGACGAGACGCTGTTGAAAATGTTAAAGCCTCATATAAGTTCCAATACTTTTGAGATGATTAATTTTGGTCTTAATAATTTTGACGCCCTTACTTTGGAAGAAAGGATAAGTGAAACAGAAAATTTCCGAAGCAGCATTACGACATATAAAGCATCTACAGATGCTGAAGGGTCGCAAAACAGCCTATTCGACTTTGTCGATCAGTTAACAGATCAACAAATTCTTCATTTAATGAAAGATGAGTCTGAGGAAATGATTTCAATTTTATTAGCACAGGTTGCAGGTGAAAGAGCTGGAGTTGTTTTACAAAAAATGGATGATGATAAGCGTATATCAATCCTTCTCAAGATGGGAAAAATTAACAACATACCCATTTCAGTTTATAAAAAAGTTGCTTCTCATTTCTCTAACAAAGCATTAGAAATCTCAGACATGAAATACGTTGCAGCAGATGGTGTAGAAACTATACTAAATACAATTGAAACTATGCCACTGTCTGAACAAGATGCATACGTTGCTTCAATTGCAGAACAAGATTTAGAATTAGCTAAAAAAATTAAAAAGTTTTTTATCGGTTTTGATGATTTACCTAAAGTAAAAATTGAATTAATAAAATCAGCACTTGACGAAATACCCTCTGAAACACTTATTTTAGCCCTACGTACTGCTCCTGCAGCAGTTCGAGAGAAAGTTTTAAAATCCCGTACCAAACGAGATCAACAACTCATACTCAGTGAAATAGAAATGCCTTCTGAAGCGACTAATTCAGAGGTTGAAGATGCCCAAAAAACTATTCTTTATGCAGTACGTCGAAAAATGAAAACAGACGCATAGATAATGAAAAAATTATTCAATCTACTTATCGTTTTCATTCTTGGAGCTTTGACTGATTCTTACTATGTCGCTGCTCAGATTTTTAGTTATGAACAAGGTGATCCGTACATGATTGAAAAAATCCAAGAACAGTTAAATCCAAATTTAGCTGATTTTCCCGCCACAGTGCGTCGTATAGCTATCTATAAAATTAATTATTCAGCACTTAGATTCACAAATGAAGAGGTAGAATACATACGTGCAGAGATCGAGTATTCTATGCGCAATTATGCTGGGCTTACCGTATTATCACCTCCTGAATTAGAACCAAACGATAAACTTAAGATTGTAGGGAACGATTCTACTCTACAAATTCTAAATATGCAAGGACGTTCCCTAGCAGATGTATCCCCAGAGATGCTAGAAGAAATTGCCTATAAATATGGTGTCCAAGGTCTTGTTGAGTTAAGTTTACAACGAAGAGAACCTGAAGGACTAGTTATTAGTATCCGTGTAATGAATCCTCAATCACGCGAAGTGATATGGAGTAATTCGTTTATTTCAAACCCTCCAATAGTTTTACCTACTTTAAATCAAGGAACACAAAAACTAGTTACTTTTGGCATTAGTAATAAAGCCTCTGATAGTTGGTACCGAAATAAATATGCAACATCCACAACAAGTAACGACACTACTGGTACTGGTACTGGTGCTGGTGCTGGTGCTGATTCCACAGCAAACGCATTCTCACATCAAGCTGATACTCTGTTAAGACAAGCTCTTACTGATTTCAGTATAACATTTACCTACAGACAGCCTTTAGATTTAGAAAATAGTTCTTATATTGGTTTTAGTGCTGGTTATCATATAGTTAGATCTCAAGACAGAGAACAAACATTATTCGATATTTCGCTATTCGAATTGGGATTAATCTATTATCAAGCTATATCAGAAAAAGTTGCAGATATAGACGAATATCGTGTAGTATTTTATTCCAAATTAAATACGCAATTTCCACTTGGGAATAAAGAAGGCGAAATGTTTGTGTTAGAACCTGGACTGCAATTTAATTTAAGTAAAAATATTGGATTGTCTGTTTTTGGTAATCTCATGCTTGCTGGCGAAACAATAAAATTAGCAAATAAAGACCGTTTAACTTATAAACAAACTGGATTTGGATTTCATGCAGTTATTCGATTCTAATAGCCTATTTTTCATGGAAAAAAAATTCACAACAATAATTGTGCTTTTTATCGTTATGCATATTGGATGTGCAACACCGCAGTCTATATCAAGCAGTTCAAATAGTCAGCCTACGAATCCAAATCCAAGAGCACTTTCAAATTCACCTCGTATAACGAGTTCTATTGATTCAGATAATTCACCTTCCAAAGAGGTCATTACTGTTAATTATTTAAATGAAAGTTCAAATATTCAGATTAAACTAGACCCGTCTAGAGAACAATTTTATTTAGATTTAAGAGGTATGAGACCGGTCGATAAAGATTCCATCGTAGTAATCGACTCTAGTCTTGTACAAAATAGAGCTAGGGATATACAGTCTCTACTTACTAACTTTCGAAAAGCCCAAGATTTATTCTATTTGGGAGAATATCGACAGTCATTAGAATTTGTTGACAAAACCCTTGAAATACAAGAGACCGCAGACGCCTATGCCCTGAAAGGAACTGTTTTTTTTATGTTAGAAAATATTACGGCAGCCCGCGCTAATTGGAATCGAGCAGTCCAAATGGATCCAAATATTCCAATCCCTAGTATCCCTGAATTAGAAACTTTAATACAAGAGATCCGTGGAGGACAGTAACAAATGAAATTTTCAATTGGCTCAATGATCGGTACAGTCATTAGTTTAGCAATGATAATTTTTGGTGTATTGGAGACAATCAAAACCACAACTTATACTGATGGCATTAACACCCAATTTGTGAATATACCTAGTATGGTTATTGTTATAGGTGGGGTTCTTATGGCCTCTTATATAACGTTTCAATCAAGGTATGTAAATAAAGCTTTAGCTGGGGTGAGATACTTTTTTAGTCAAGCAGGTGCAAACAAAAAATCTCTCCAAAGAGATTTTGAATCAATTGTTGAATGGAATGATGAAATCAGAAAAGATAGAGTTAATGCATTAGATAGATTAGAAGAAGAACGAGGTGGGTACTTAGAAGGATATCTTTTTTCTCTTTTAAGTACCAATTATTCAAGTGACGACATTCGTCAATTCGGAACTAATCATATCCAAGAAAATTTTTTTAGGCAAATGGTTGTTGTTGATGTTCTTCGAGCGATGGGTGGAGCAGCCCCTGCCTTTGGTATGTTTGGTACATTGTTTGGTTTAATTGATATGCTAAGTAACTTGGACGATCCTTCTGCCATGGGGCCTGGACTTGCAGCTGCTTTAATGACTACACTATATGGAATTATACTCTCTCGATTCATTTTTTATCCTGTTGCTGAGAAAATTAAAAATTCAGCCTCTATAAATCGTTTTAGAGAAACTTTCATGCTCGAAGGAATCATTTTAATTAATGAAAAGAAAACAGCATTTTATGTTCAGGATAAACTTAGCACTTTTTTACAGCGTGACTTCAAAAAGAAAGATGGTAAAAGTAAAGACAAAGAATAAAAATCCTAGTAGAATAACAATTTAAATAAGTTTGTTATGAGCGCTAATGAAATCGAAGAAGCAGAAGAAGATCTTGAATATCTTCTTACATACAGTGATATGATCACTTTACTGCTTGCATTTTTTGCTATTCTAATTGCTTCAAGTACCCCTGATCAAGCCCTTTGGGACCAAATGAAAGAAGGTATGCGATCAGAAGTCACGGGTACTGAAATACAAAAAACACCATTAGCAGAAATTAAAGCTGATCTTGATTCTGTTCTAACCCCTGAACGTAATCAAGGCTTAGTTAACATTGATTTGACTACCAAAGAGATTGTGATGACATTTAATAGTAGTTCACTCTATATCTCAGGTGGCGCCGAATTGTTACCCTCAGGCGAGGGTATTATTCGTAAAGTATCTGACGCTCTAAATGGATTATCATTTTACAATTTTAAGGTAGATATCGAAGGGCATACAGATAATGTTCCTATAAATACGCTAAGATTTCCTTCTAACTGGGAACTTTCTGTTGCTAGAGCCTCTGAGGTAGTTAAATTTCTTGTTAATCAAGGATACAAAGCTTCCAATCTCAAAGCATCAGGATATGCAGATACACAACCCTTACCTACTGCACCCCATACTGACGAATTTGGACAAAACATCGTAGAAAATCGCGCAAAAAATAGACGAATCGTACTTCGGATTTTTTACTAAACTGCTTTTTTATTTAATGTGTGGACGATACACTCTTTTTAGTGATTTTAATACCATAGACGCATTAAGTGGATCTTCACAACCAAACGAAACAGAAGGGATTTTTAAAAATGAGTGTCTACAAGAAACTGGCCGCACATTACCTTCTTATAATATAGCACCCAGCCATATTGTGCCGGTTATTCTTTCACTTAACACCAGTACCAACCAATTTATTCAGATTCTTATGCACTGGGGATTTATGGGTTGGAAACCGAAGGCAGGAAGTCGGCCCCTGTTACCCATTAATACCCGATCCGAAGAAATTGTAGAAAAATCTATGTGGCGATCAGTATCTACGCAGCGATGCCTTATTCCTATGAATGGATTTTATGAGTGGTCAGGTGCAAAAGGAAATAAAAGCCCCCACTATATACAAGCATCCAATAACTCTGTTCTTTTTGCAGCTGGTTTTTATTCTCCCCTAAGTCCTTTGGGTTCCTATTATTCGTTTTCCATTTTAACCACAAAATCCAATACAACCATGCAAAACATTCATGATCGGATGCCAGTTTTTTTAGATCCATCTGAATGGGGCACATGGTTGGATCCAAAACAAGATTTTAATAGTTTAAATTATCTATTGGATCCTTACCCCGACGATAGCCTAAAGAGTCACATCGTTTCTACCGCTGTTGGGAACGTACGTAACAACAGCCCCCATCTTATTCAACCCGAGTTACGTTTATTCTAATAGTACTGTTTGACTCGCTTTTAAGGTGCAGGCCGATGAAATAAGAACTGCTCATCTACTTCTTGTATAAAGCGCCAATCTCCTTGATCCAGTATGTATACTACATGATAGAACCGACGTTCGGTATCCTCAACAATATAATGTAAGTGCCGAGTAACCATAACATCTTCTAAATGACGCGTTTCTACGCTGTGGATTTGATAGGAACTGTTTTTCCCTTTTAAAAAACGATACGGATGCATACGGTCTATTTTGGCATGTTCAATAGGGCTCTGCCGTAGACATTGAGCATAAGGAAGCCACTCAAAACGAATAGGGCACATACGGTGAGCCAGCGAAGGCTGGTGTTTGTGTCGTTGCTGGTGTACCAATACCCGATCAATAACTAGACGCGATTCATCTTCGCTATGTACAGGTGAATCGGATCCAGGCAGTGCTACTATATCCCAGAGTAATTCATCGTGATTAAATCGCATATCCATGACTTCCCCATGTTGAGTTGTAATACTAAAAAATGAATGCGGTACTCCTCCCAGCATCTTAGTATGACAGGACCTAATTTGACGCACCTTCCGTACATAACGATGCCTCCAATCAAAAGTATGCACCTCTGAATAGCGGGGAAAAAAAGTGAGCATTTCTATAAGTGGAAAGTTATTCATGACCAATTTTCATTTGGTCATTTTAAATTAAGCACATATATTGTACATATCAATAGTAGAGTAGTTTATGCCTAAAAAAAATGACTTTTCTTACCAAGCTGAACAAGATGTACATCGTATTACTCTCTACAATACGGTGTATCCAGAACACCAACATCGCCATCGTAAAAACCGATTATACCTGCATTTTGACTTTGCCTGCTTTTACGCACAAGTAGAGCAACTCCGAAAGAATATGTATGGAGTTCCTCTGATTATAGGTGGATGGAGAAAAGAAAATGGAACTGTTAAAGGTATTGTAGCCACCTCTTCTTATGAAGCACGTTCTATGGGTATTAAGACAGGAATGAGCGCCTATGAGGCCTATAAGCGCTGCCCTTACATTTGCATGCTTCAAGTAGACTATGCTAGTTATACCGCTATATCAACGCAGGTACATCATATCATGAATCGATATTCACATCAAATAGAGCGCTATTCAATGGATGAGTATTTCATGGACGCAAGTTTCCTTTTAGCTAAAGAAGAGCTTCAAATCCAGACATTTGCTCAACAACTGCAGCGCGACATCGTGGAAACCACAGGACTATATGGGTCTATTGGAATAGCTCGATCCAAAACCTATGCTAAGCTAGCCAGCGGCTTAAATAAGCCTAAAGGTATTTCTCTTGTTCTGAGTAATGAAGATGAACGAATGTATATACACCCATTACCGCTTAAGGAAGTTTGGGGTGTAGGGCGCAGGCGTTATGAGCATCTCCTAGCCGAAGGGTATCAGCGCATACGAGATGTGGTCAAACACAATGAACCCAACACCTTTATACGTTTATTTGGGCCACATTTTGGGCGTATGCTTTTTGAAACGATTACTGGGCAGGACCAAGGTCGAATACTCGAAGAAAATTATGAATATTCACCTAAGTGGGGTGTTAGTTATGGCCATACCTTTTCCGAAGGAAGCACCGACCCAGAAGCCATCAAAGGTGAACTAGCTATTGGAATCGAAATGATCTGCTACCGAATGCGGGCCTATAGTATTCGTTCGAGTAGTTTTGGAGGGCATATTGGATTTGATAAAAATAACTATCCTAACATAGGATTTCGCTTTGTCACTCCTAGTTTTACTTATATTACCAAATATGTGTATGATGAATGTATGAAAGAATTAGCTGAACTCATTGAATCCTTCTGCCACCGAAAAATAGCTATTCGTAATCTAACTATAAGCACTCAAAATATGGACAAAACTAGCCAAATGAATCTTTTTTTCCGGGACGAAGCCGAACATATTCAGCGCTATCAGGCCATTGATCGAATTAATAATCGTTACGGAAAAGGTACCGTTCAGACTGCTAGAAGTCTTTACAGAGTACAAGGAAATACTCACTTCTTAGAACGTAACTCTGGGTAATGGAGAGCAGGTGATGGTTACCAAGCCTAATTTATTTTAGATTCATTTCATTCTGTGGCGCTGAAAAAGCCACTTCTTCTTTAAACTTTGTCAAAGAAAAACTACTCTCCATTTCTTTACGGAGGCGTTGGATACTAAGTCCACTATTTAAATTACCGTTTTGAGCTACTGATATACGTCCAGTTTCTTCTGAGACGACAATAACAAACATATTGTTATTTTCGGACATACCAATTGCAGCTCGGTGACGAGTGCCTAAAGATTTACTTAGATTAGGATTTTCGGATAAAGATAAAAAGCAACCTGCCGCAGTAATGCGGTTATTACGGATAATAACAGCACCATCGTGTAAAGGGGATTCTTTTCTAAAAATACTCACCAATAATTTCTGCTTTACCGCCGAGTCGAGTTGTGTCCCAGTGTTGTCAAAATTCAAGGCGCCAGATGGAGGAGCAAATACAATAAGGGCCCCAATATACTCTTTCGACATATACTTAACTGCATTTATAACCTCATCGATAACCTGCTCAGTGCTGGACTTACCGCCAAATAACCGAATAGATGGATTCTGCCCTATTCGGTACAAAAGACTTCTTATTTCGGGCTGAAAAATTATAAATACGGCTAGAATACCAACATCAAGAATTGCACTTAGAATAAAATCGATAGTGGTGAATCCAAATAATCGAATAATGAAATTTATAAGTAACAGAAATAAAATACCCACACCCGCACGTATAGCGTAGGTTCCACGGATCCAACGATAGACACCAACTAAAGCTCCTGCAATAACTAATGTCTCTAAAAAATCTAATAATCCAAAATCGAGAAAACCTAGAGGATTCAATTCAAAAAGGTAGTTTACGATTAATAATATCTCGTGTCATAGGCATAGCTTCGACCAACCGAATATATAGCTAGAAAATACTCATACAAGAGCTAATATTCTATTCTGTTTGTTTAGCTACTTGTAAGGCTTTAAACACCTGTACACTATCACTAGCTTCTTGTACGTCATGTACGCGTAATATACGCACTCCCTGCATTAATCCGTGATAATGTGCTGCAAGCGTTCCTGCCAATCGCCCTTCTACCTCACGACCGTCTAACAATTGGTCAAACATAGATTTTCGAGAAGCTCCTAATAATACAGGAAAGCCAATTTCTACCACTTTGTCAAGTCCTGCAATAATCTGCAGATTATGATTCAGGGTCTTTCCAAACCCTATACCAGGATCTACAATAATATGCTCTACTCCTTCCCGCTGTAGAAGCAGGCTTCGTTGTGCTAAAAAATTTACAATATCTGTAACTGTATGCATGTAACTTGGGTTGTTTTGCATATCCTGGGGGCTTCCTTGGGCATGCACAAGAATATATGCCGCATTAAATGAAGCTACTAATCCTGCCATTGCTGGAGACTTCTGAAGTCCGCTTACGTCATTTACAATTAAGGCTCCAGCATTTAAGGCACGCTCTGCTACCCCATATTTCGTGGTATCAATAGAAAAAAGTACCTGATCGGAAAATCGAGATACTGCACTTTCTAAAATAGGTATAACTCTATTTGTTTCTTCTGATTCTTCAACAACAGGGGCATAGGGCCGGGTGGATTCTCCTCCTATATCAATAATCGTAGCTCCTTGTTGTATCATTTCTTCAATACGTTGCAAAGCAGCATCTATTCGATTAAATTTTCCTCCATCACTAAAGGAATCTGGAGTCGCGTTAAGTACTCCCATAATAGATGGATGTTGTTTAGCAAGAAAAAGGTCAAGAGCTAGCATAGTTTTAGTAGGATGATGTATACAAAACTACCTCACTCAGCAACTTTACCACTTTTCTTGGAGCTGATCATCTTTGTCCTCTTTATTTGCCCACTCATCTGCCTCAGGTAATGCATCCTTAGTTTCATTGATAACATTATCTTCCCACTCTTCGGCAAGGCGTTCATTCAAATCAATAAAATGCTCCCACTTTTCGGGTACTTCATCATCTGGGTAAATAGCCTCAACAGGACATTCTGAAACACATGCATCACAGTCAATGCACTCATTAGGATCTATGACCAAAAAATTGGGTCCTTCTCGAAAAGCATCAACGGGGCAAACCGCCGAACAGTTGGTGTATTTACATTTAATACATGGTTCTGTAACAACGTAAGGCATAGCGGAAAATAGAATGAGTTGTTCTTGAATTAAAGAGGTAAAATATGCAGCCGAATTTGATTAGATACAATCCAAATTATTGTAAAAATCTATGGGCATATAATGTATTTAAATACATTTATTTAACTTACCTTTATCAAACAAAATTCCCTCAAAAATTTCAAGGCTGCCATGATTGGGGATGGGTGCTATACCTCGCTAGAAGCCAGAAGGTGAATCTAAACGGTCGGTATTAGTAATGGCAGCCTAAGTCACCAAAAAGAGCGACATCAACACACTCATTCCAGCCTAAAACGCATGCTTCGTATGCCTAAGCTTAGGCCTATCTCATATTCTCTTATTCGAAATCAGAAGTTAACTTATACCGAGAAATACGATTATTACCTTTGTCTGCTACGTAGACCACACGACGAAAGTATGCCACTCCGCTAGGCATGTTAAATTCTTTCGGGCCAGCACCTAACTCACCAAAAGAGACTGTGATTTGACGGGTTTGATCATCCGCTCCTGCTGGTGGAGGAACGCCTTCTTGACCATTAGACTGAAACTGGTATAACCGATGCACTTCACTATCTACTACAAAGATAAATGCGTCATCATCCCCACCAAATGCTACATCTTGAGGATTTAGAAATTTATTGGTTTCGTATAAAAACCCACTTGCTTGTGAAGTATCCTGAGCTAATAATTGTGAATTCTGTTGGTAAATCAAGCCATCGACTGTCTCGACCACATCAATCCATAATACACGAAAAGGAATTTCTACATTGGCTTGTGATTGCGTAATTAAAAAACTCCGACTATCGGTGTAAGTATCACGTTGAGGTGGTGCTACAAAAGTAGCTATACTACTTAGTCCAATAGCACTACGCAATGATGGTACATTTGGACTGAGACTTCTTATTTGACGCACATTACGCATCTTATCAGTCTTTATACCATCTACAATTACCCGGTGAAATTCTAACACCGTATTATCTGGGGCTGCTACCTGAGTAGTCTCATTAAATGGTCCAGTTCGCGTGACATATAAGGTATTGTCGGCAAGTACGCTGAGACCTGTGATATTCACTTTTTCATAATTGGCTCTACTGCTTCGGTTTAAGCGTGAATTTTGAGCGGCAGAAGTGCTTAAACTCGCGTCATCAAAAGGGAAAATAAGAGTGTCTACAAAACTTATAGGCCCTGCTCCATTCATATTTTTTATTTTAAACACAGCAGGCAGATTCCATATAATTGTTGGATCAATACTCTCAATTATGGTGTCGATCCTAGCTGCCACATATACATTCAATAGTCGATCTTGTGTTACTGCTTCCGCTCCTTCCAATTCTATGGTCACTCTAGGAGATAAATCCGCTCTATCTAATAAATGAACCCCATTAGCATCAGTTACATATACAAATTCATCAAAGCCAACATGCACATCATTAGGAGCATCAAAACCACCCCAAAAAGGTAATACCGGGGCATAACCATCAATATTTTCTAGTTGAGGATCAATTTTACCCTCATCAAAAATTTCATCCGTATCAGCATTGTCCTTAGTATTGAATAAATCGCTGCATCCTCCCTGAATAATCATAAAAAAGACCAATAACGAAGTTGCTGAAGCTCTCATCAAAGGTTTAATTTGGTTTATTCTCATAAACTTATACTCACTCCTATCCGATGAATTTGCCCCAAACGTTCAAAACGTGTATACGCATAATCGGCTCTCAATATATGGCCTGCGAATGGAGTAGAAATACCACCGCCTAGACTAGGTATTATACGTTCTAGTTGCCCGTATTCATAGCCCGTTCGTAGATGAAATTGATCCATGAAACTATACTCAGCTCCTATATTCAATTGCTCAGCATTATCAGACGGGTTAGTAATTTGGACCGTAAATGTTACTTTATTAAGCTGATTATCAACCAAATCATACGCAGCACCAATATGGAAGCGAGTCGGCAACGATATATTAGTTTCTGGTTCTAATTCTAAAACTCCCTCTAAGGATTCTCTTTGAGTATTACCATCGGGTGCCGCATCCAAACCAAAGTTATTAATTCCCACAGCGAATCGAAGTC
The DNA here is from genome assembly GCA_002720745.1 of Balneola sp. Classification (GTDB taxonomy): domain Bacteria; phylum Bacteroidota; class Rhodothermia; order Balneolales; family Balneolaceae; genus UBA1275. The sequence continues at coordinate 8,076 of PBJO01000022.1, read as the reverse complement.
CTGTATCTCCTACTCTGTAAGCAAAACCAAAATCTATGGCACCAGTTTGATATTGAATTTCTTCTACTTTCTCTAGCAGATACTTAAATGTTAGACCATAACTAAACAAATCCGTTACCTTCTGCGCAATAGAAAGACCAGCCGCCATGTGATGGGTTGAAAATATTCTGCCCGTGCCAAAAGGTTGGAACTCGGTAGTTTCTATTATGTCACCAGACCCTAAGTACTGAACGGAAACACCGATTGCATAACTATTTATCCGCTGGATATAACTAAAATAATCTTGCTGAATGCCAGCTACATACTCTGTATGACTAACCATAATTTCCGATCCAGTCGTTTCTGCAGATAGAGCTGGATTCCAATATAAACTAGAGCCATCCATCGCGTCGGCCATATTGGAATTTGCCATAGCAGCCGAACGGGGATCAACAGGAATTTTGGTAAACTGGAAACCTTCCGTACCTGCTCGATCTTGCCCAAAACTTTTTTGAGCTTTTAGCGAATTAGGAGAGGCCAGCAATAGCAATACTATCACACCTATGAACCCAATAGTTGCAAAGAAACTGTCAGGTAATATTCGTGTATAAAACGTATTTATGATATAGCTTTCTTCTGAATACATTTTAGAATCGAATCGATACCCCTATCATTAAATGACGTTGTTCTATATAATTGGCTGGGTTATCATACGCTGGCAAATTATTATCCGTTGGATCTAAGTATCGGGGATCCCTAACATTTCCGGGTACATCGTAACTTCGATCACTTCGAAGTGCTATTAAAGTCGCAGGGTCTCGAGGGTATTTCTTATAGCCTACTCCCGTTACTGGATTAACAATCACTGAGCTTCGGTTATCCAATATATTGGTCAATTCTACAAAGGTTGATACACGCACACCTTGTATCTCAAACCATTTCTGAACATTCAAGTCCATATAAAACCATGCAGGACCTACTTGACTGTACCGCTTAGCAGGATCGGTTACACGTTCATAAATGGGCCTCCAATCTTCTCTCCCTGTCACTGGATTACGTTGCAGTCCGACAAATTCCATAGGTGTATAGCGAGTTCCAGATCTCCATACCCCAGATAAAAAGATTTGAAAATCATTTAAAGCAGACCATCCAAGCAAGCTCTGAGGACGATCATGGGTAAAGGTAATGTTTCCTTTAATATCAAACGGACGATCCCATGCCAAAGGCGTTTCAATGTTACTACCTATATTTTGATTCGCATTGATAGCATTTAAATTATCATCATTAGTAGAGCTTAATCCCTCTGCACGTGAATAGGTAAAAGACAACTGTCCTCGTATTAAATCTTTGTAGCGCTTTATATACGACAACTCGATACCTCTGGAGCGAGCATAATCTCCATTAATTCTGAATGCTTTAGTCACATTTCGCCCATCGACATCCTGCACTCGGATCGACTGTGTGGTTACAAAGTCATATTTATCCCGCCAGAATGCAGAAGCATTAAATGCATCATTAGAAGTGATTTGATTCCTAAATCCAATTTCATAGGAGATATCAACTTCTGGATCTAAGTTAGGATTTCCTAAATCAGGCAGATCAGATTGATCTTGATAAAAAGGATCTAAACCAGCATATATATAAGATGGATGAGGTATTCGTGTCGAGTGTCCATAATTAAAGAACAATACCTGATTTTCACGAACCGGGAACGATACATTAATCTTAGGCAAAAACCTAAATTTATACCGGAGACCCAAAATTTCAGTACTACTATTCAAATAATCCTGGGCTACAAAGGAAGGTATTGTAGAAAGAGATGCTGGGTCAAGCGCATTATTTACAGCATTGTCCACATACCTTCCCGGAGCCCAATACTCTAATCTTGCTCCAATATTAGCTATAAGTCCATTGTATCTAATTTTGTCGGTTACAAAAATAGCCCCTCGTTTAGGTTTTACTCGCCATGCATCGAAAGTCTCACCAACTCGGAATGTTTCAGATGTTGTATTTTCATCTATATAAATAGGCGCCCCAATCCAAGGCCGTGTTATGTCAATCCATTGATAATCATTAAACTTAAACTCAAATCCAGCTACAATCTGATTTGTACGATCTCCAAAAAACTTAGTTAAACTATTTTTTACAGTAAGTTCCTCTGCAAAGTGATCGTGCCATAAAGTAGAAATACCCCCATTGTTTACATAACCGGGACCTGCTAGTACATAAGTAAAATCTTCTCCTCCCTCAAATTCTTCTGCAGGAGAAGTTATTATACTTTCAGGATCAAACTCGCTGTCGATATTATTTGGCCGCCATGCACGACCATTCGCATCGGCACGAAGTCGTGTAAACAAACGGCTAACTTGGACTTCATAAAATGCTGATTGCGATAATGTTTGGGTATATTTCAAATAAGACAGATTACTATCATGTGTATATGTGCTGGCATTATCTAAAAAACCGTTTGAAAAGGCGAATTGAAAACCAGGCCGAATCTGCGTATCTGCTCCGGTAATTTGAAGCATTCGTGTATTTTGGTTAATGGTTAACGAGCGTTGGTAGGCTCCCTGAAGTCGAATACCTGGTTTTATATTATAGGTCATCTTAAACATACCATTCCACCGATTTCCCTGTCGAGGAGACCAAAAATCGCTATTAATGATAGAAGACTGGATTTGAGACGCCGATAATTTGGTATAGCCGTCTGTGAGTGAAATTTGCCCTGTAGCAAAGAATGTTAGAGAACCGGGTAAATCAATCCCCATTGAGGGTAATAATTGTTCAGTCAATATCGATGGGCCACCAATGCTGAGCTCATATATATCTGAGAAAAAATTAGCCTGATTAGACATTACATTACTGCCTTTATTGTCACGTTTATGAGAGAAGTTACCTTCGTAACGATCACCCCCATTTTGAGTTTGTACCGAAACCACACCTGAGGTTACATCCCCATACTCCGCTCCAACACCGCCCGTAATTACTTCAATATTGCTAAATGAATTTGACCCTAAATCCAGACCAAAGCCCGTTCCTGCTAAAGGATCCTGAGCAGAAACACCATCCACCACATAACCTGTTTCATATGCTCGTCCACCTTTTATGTAGAGCCCTGTTGGATCTTTAACAACCCCGGACTGAAGAGAAACAGCATCTTCTACCTTCTGAATAGGAGCTGCTTCAATGTCTTTTTTCGATATAATAGAAGAGGTCGTAGATTTTTCAACATCAAAAATTGGCGCCTCACCAATAATGACTACTTCTTGGTTAGATTCGAAAACTTGCTCTGTCAAGCTTTGGCTTACTTTAGTGGTTTCGCCAGCCATAACTACAATACCTGTTAATTGGGTAATCTGAAAACCAATAAAAGTGATTTCAAGGGTGTATTCACCTGGTCTAATACTTTTAATGACGAATCGGCCATTTACATCCGTTGCTGCCCCAAAATTTGTGCCTACTATACGAACATTGACACCAGGTAATGTCTCTCCAGTTCTCTCTTCGGTTATAACACCGGTAATATCACCAGTACTTTGTGCCTTAAGTGCTGCGCTACTAAATTTTATAAAAAGAATCAAATAAGCTGCTAAGAATAGAAAAGAACGGATATTTATTTTTGTATTCATTGGCTGGCGTTTATTGTTCAAATCCTAACTGTTGCACGCACATGTATTTAATAAAGTCTTTCATATTGTTGTTTCCATTCAACTTGATTAAATCCATACCAAAATAGATAAGATTACCTTCCGGATTCTTTATGCTTACCCCTTCCATGATGGTGTAGTCGGTAATAAAACCTAGTAAGGTTGTAGAGCGATAATCCGACTCATATAATAAAGTAGAACCAGATATAGCGTTTAATGGATACCACCCCACCACTCGAGATTCGAATTTTAAGATCGGGGCTTCGGGATCATCTACTGGAATTATTTCGGTTCCAGCGTTAATCACAAAACCAGTTTCAATTCCACCTGCTGGAAAATACCCAATAGAATCTACCGGCAAAAAGTTAAATATCACATCTTCCTGAGATACTTCTTTCATAGGAATAGTAACAAACATAGTGCCATCATTTGCAAAAAAGTCGGAGGTGATGTCTAAAGCATGCACGATATTTCTATCCACATCGTCAGATACCCAATAAATATGATCCCATTTAGCTAGGGTTTTTTTAAGCGTTGGATCTACTACTTTAGGAAATTGATCCGAGAGTTCAATGGTTCCTAACGCAGGTTGACCGGTATTTATTAGCCAGATATCCGGGTCAATTCCCAATTCATTTAAATAGCTAATATGCCAATTCATCTCTTCAAGAGATGAATTTTTACCTATATCATTTAACAATAACACCTTCGATTTTTGCTGTTTCACAAACCACTCTATCTGATCGCGCTCACTAACTGCCCCTGCAGCATCAATGGTCCTAACATAAGCGGTATTCATCGCTCCAACCTCAATTCCTTCAACTAAAATTGGATTTCCTTTTTCATCTACAGCTCTACTATAAGAACGCCCAAGATATACCTGTCCCGTTTTAATTCCCTTCGTCTTATTATCAACGGAAGCCGAAATAAAAAGCTCCCCATTATTTGTGGCATTGAAGGGAATCTCTACCCACCCATTGAGGGTATCATTGAAAGCAATTTGAGTACTCCGGACATTTAATAGCCCGTCAGGATCATCAATGGTCCATCCGAAGCTAGCAATCCCAAACATAGTATCAGCTGGTGTTTCATTAGACCTGAACTTAGCTGAAGGAATAGAATTAATTATTGGATATTGTAACCTGGCTCCCACAGGATCTTTTGCGCCATCGTTATCTATAGCACGTACTTTAAATAATACATCATCTATCTCTTGACCTTCGGTAATAGGTAAAATGAAAGTGCTATCTGTTCTAATTGTAAAGGACCATGCCCCTTCTGATGTATCATTAATAGCGTATTCGAAGCCTGCAACATAGCCATCGGGATCATTACCCCACCATGATATTCTTATTTGACTTGATAATCTGAACTCATTTTCCCGATCTATTCCGGCAACGGTCATGAAGGTACTCGGCGGCTGGTTTTCAATCACATCTCCAGTAATACCTGTCTCGCAGGAAGACCCTATAATCCCAAATAGAAGCAAAGCAATAAGCGCGGGTAAACTTCGTATATATATTAATGAAAAAAGGTTCATGACTGAGTATCGTTCAAAAACTCGAATCTCTATTGATTGAAAACAGTATTAAGAGAAAGAAATTTGAGATGAGAGCTTCCACTCTCACCTCAAAGTATGATTTATATAAAATTATTTAATCAACATCATATTGCGAGTCATACTGAAACTACCAGCTTCTAGTCGGTATATATATACCCCACTCGCTAGACGTTGCGCATCAAAACTAATCGTATGCGTCCCAGCTTTCATAGGCTGATTAATAAGTGTTGCCACCTGACGACCTAATACATCAAACACCTTGAGTCGAACATCCGCAGACTCTGGTAAATCAAAAGCAATTTGAGTACTTGGGTTAAATGGGTTAGGATAGTTAGGCTTGAGGTCAAACTTCTCTGGAAGCCCTGCTAACTCTTCATTGCTCACAGAAGAGCTGTTTGTTAAAGTTATAGCACGGTATATTGGAGTAAATGTATTTGAGTCTACATCATAGCTACTTGATACAGCCAAAGTATCTACACCATCATTGACCCGAACATTCCAAAGTAAATCTGCACTAGCTCCATCTGCTACTCCTGCAGTAACTAGTAAACCGTCTACTACTGAAGCAGGTAGAGTTACCGTAGTTGCAGCACCTTCCTCATTTGCTGTTACAGCAACAATTTCAGTAGAATCTGGGCCGTATAAAACCCATTCATAACCTACAGTATTGCCATCTAAATCAGATGTAGCAGCCCAAGTTGGAATAATATCAGCGTCCGCCACAACTGTAGCTCCTTCATCTGGTGTCTTTAATACAAAGTTAGTCATTGGCATAGTCCAGTCAGATGCAGTAACATCCTGAATACTTCGCATGATCATTTTTGGATTCCCATAACTGTAGTGTAAAACACCCGTGAAGTTATCAATCAAAGCACCAATTTTTACATGATCATTTAAATCAGAACCATACGTAGTCGATCCAAAATTTACATTATCGTCCACACGTAAACCTTGGCCTACCTCTAAACCACTTTCAATAGTCCCAATTTCCCATTCGCCAAAATCTCTGGGAAAATCTGCCTGATTTGATAATACCTCAACATTATCTAAAGTTAAAAGCAGGCCTTCATGTGCTTCAAAATTATCAACAACATCTTTAGTATTAGTAACTAATGCTAAGGTATCCATTTCCTCATTTGTCCCTGTCTTGGTGAATTCATTTAGGACAGTAGACGTAACGCCATATGTTTCGTTAGTCGATAGATTTGTAATATTGATAATATCACCACGCATGAGGGTAGAAGTTTCATTATTTGCCTCAACAAAAATACCTGACCAAGCGGAAGCCTTATCCTGAATTACAATAAATCCATCGGTAACTGCACTGGCAACAACAGTAGCATTAATATCTACTGGTAAATCACCCAAACCATAAAGTGGACTATCACCTGCTTGGCCATCTCCTGTTTTTTGTAAAAACTCAATGGTAGTAATTGGCTCATCTTGAACGAAGAAATTGAATCCACCAGAGAGTGGCGCACGACCGGTTAAACCGTTAGAATCTTTAGCTTCTAGATAAAAAGAGACAGCAGAGAAATTAGGAAAAGCAGGCAGAGTAACTTCAAAAGTATTACCAGCAGTGTTAGTCATGGCTACGGTTGAATCTTTACCGCTGGTACTATAAGTAAGTGTTACTTCAGTAATAGTAGCCCCATTTGTTCCTACGATATCAGCACTAACAGTAACTTCATCAGTTGAGGTCACTGTAGAATCTGATAACATAATATTAGAGAATACCGGAGGTAAACCATTCACTATAAGGTCATTTGGCCAGCTAAATGTTGTGCCACCAACATCTTGCCCATCAACGAATCGCGTTTCATTTAACCAAACTACTCCATCCTCAAAAGGGTTAATAGATAATGCGCCACTACCATCTGGAACTAACCCATCAGGATCATCACCCACATAATTAACAAATCCACTAATATCTACATTAGCACCAGAAGCAGGTGCTGTAAATAATCCATCTTCGCCATCTATTCTTCGTGCATTATAACTTGGAATGTATCCCTCTGCACCTATTGCATGATCATTTCTAAATCGAAGTGATGTATCATACACATACATTCGAGAGCCACCTTGATTCACTGACCAATCGACTCGGCCATTAAATTCACCTGCTTGAGTTACTGTAGAGGACGGAAACTTTACATAAGCGCCATTATATTTTAAGTATCCCTCAATATTCATGTATAACTCTGTACCTGTAAACACATTGAATTCACTCATTGGAGCTTCCCATGGCTCCAAAAGAGATGCATAATTTGTAAAGTCAGCATTTACATTACCAACTAGAATTACATTATCAACGGCTACTTGAGCTGTTCCGTTATAGAATCCAAGTGTAGCATCGAAGGTAATGATATCACCACGAACATATGAGTCAAGTAAAGTGTAATCTGATTCTACTAATTGAATTGACATACCTTCACGACCCATAGATACCGCATGCGTATCGGTCACAAATACGTGAATCCGGGATATTGCATCAATAACTCCATCATTATCTGAGTCTCTAGGATTAGAAAGACCAGAACTTTTTGGATAAGACGTAATTACTGCTGTATATGTTTGTGTCTCACCTCTTAATGGATGATTTTGAATAGCCTCAACTGAAAATTCAGTGATACCAGGATATGTATTCAAATCTCTTATAGTTGTTGAGCTTCCCAAATTATGGGTACCTATGAAAGTTAGGTCATCCTTGTCATAAACCTCCCACTCAGAAGACATTTTACCCACACCAAAAGAAGCTAAAGGAAGTGGATTACCTGATTTAATCATTGATTTACGAACAAGAGTATGATCTTTAGTTGCCGCAGAAACACCCGCAACATCCCAACCACTACCAGGATCATTATCAGCTGTACCAAAATAGTCAACGAT
>PBJO01000021.1 GCA_002720745.1 Balneola sp. | reverse complement strand
TGTTTTTATTAAGTGGAGCAATTACTTGTAAAGATCAAATCTTATTGGGTATTACATTATCGTTTTAGGTAGCACACTTACTACACTTATAAAGAAAATATTCTATTCAGCAAACTCTCCAAGAATTTGATTAGTCCATTTTTTCAACCTTTCATTGGTCATTTCAGACTGATTATCTTCGTCAATAGCTAAACCACAAAATGTACCCATTTCTAACTCAGCAACTGACGAATCATGAAAATACCCTTCTGTCGACCATTCACCTATTAATATTCCATCATTTGTCTTTACCACTTTACCTATAATACCAACACCATCAATAAATGTGTCCGCATAACTGTATTGATCACCTATACCGAATATTGCAACTTTTTTGCCTTTGAAGTCGATGGTTTGAAATTCTTCAAAAAATGAATCCCAATCACTTTGTAATTCACCATCATACCAAGTTGATAAACCTAATATTATACAATCATAATTTTCAAAATCTGAGATTTTTGTATCGAATATATCATGTTTTATTATGTTTTGTTGTCCTATAAGATTTATGATTTGCTCAGATATCATTTCAGTAGTACCTGTATCCGAACCATAAAATAGACCGATATTTTTCATAGCGAGTTTAAATTAGAATGAATAGTTAATTAAATGTACACTTATTTAGAATAAATCTAAATAATTTTTAAACTAAGTTCGCTTCTTTTATAAACGTATATAGCTAAGAATTACGCCAACCCGCATAACATTAGTGTTTTTGATTGATTCATTCATCTAAATTAGCAGAAGTACAAGTTGCATAATTCTGGCTAAAAACTCTTATAAGGAACAGTCCAATTGCATCAGGCTAAAAATACTTTAACTAACAGCAACAGCGTCACTATCTCAATCTACTATACCCCTAATTCAATTCTTACCGTCACAGTTTACTAAATGGTAAAACAGTTATAAATAGCAATAAATTAATTGTTTAGCGAAAATTCTAGAAAATTTAATGCAGCTTGAATTTCTTCGGCATGCATAAATAAGTCCCATAGCAAGCCAGTTCTATAATTTTCTATCATAATTATAATAGGACCTTGGTCAATTGCTAAATATGTATTTGCCCACCAGTCTTCTGTAGGGTTAAAAGCATCGTAAAAACCATATTCACCCCAAAGTTTATCTCCAAGTTTGTAATAAAAATGTCGAATTGCCTCTAATGATTCATCAGGCGTATAAGGTATACTAGAGATTGCCGCTGATGGTGTTATAGTACCAACATCTCTAGTCGGTTCATGAGCTAAATATCCATTTGGAGTATCACTTGCTGTTAAACCCCAGCTATTTTTACTATAACCAATATACTGTTTAGGATTCTCTATTACATACTGTCTATTAATTAGGCTATGATTACGATTTTGTGTCCAATAATCTGCATATCTATCGGATAGATTAGTAGGATTTAAGCCTAAAAATGAGTAATGCGAAAAGAATAATGGGCCACCATAATCATACCCAAGAGGAAGTTGCAAACCATAAAATTTTCTACCATTTCTTATATCTCCGCTTCTTGCCCAACCAGCATGATATACATTTGATGATATACCATATTTTTTTGAAGAAGCAGCAAGTATATACACAATCAAAGCCTCATTGTAACCGCTTATCTTCATATTCATTCCCCACTCATAATCGGGAGACCAATGCCAATACAAAACATTTTGATTTCCCCTTGTGAACCAATTCCATTCAATATCTGTAATCAGTGTGTCAATTTTTGATACATATTCATGTTCCTCAGAAATATATTCTTTAACATACTCTCGCACAGTAATTAAACCTTGAGCTAAAAAGGCTGTTTCTACTAAATCAGCTCCATTATCTTGCGAACTAAACGGTATTGTTTTGCCAGTAGAACCATTTAACCAATGCGGCCAAACTCCATGAAAACGGTCTGCCTTTGTTGATAAAAAGTCAAGAATTTTACCAATTCGTTTTATCCCATCATCTAGTGATATAAAATTTCGTTCAATACCAACTAATAAAGCCATTAAACCAAATCCACTACCTCCAATTGTAACCAATTCTCCAGATGAATTCCTTTCTCTTGCTAATCCAGAAACAGGATGAGCAAAATCCCAGAAATACTTGAAAGTTTGTTCTTGAATTTTTGTTAACAATTCATCATCTGAAATTCGTGGAAATTTATCTATTGGATTTAATCCTGTTTGAAAACTTGAATTATATCCAGCAAAAATAAAATTTCTAGGATTTTCTAATTGGCTACTGATTAAAATTGAATATGATTTATAATAATCTAGTGTGTTTGTATTATTTATATAAATAACTAAGCTATCATCTGACTGTGAAAATTCTAAGCCAACAGACGGTTGTAGTCTAAAATGCGACCTAAATGTTGTTAAATCTATTACATTATCAAAAATTAGTTCTATTTGTACTTCATCAAAATTAACTTCTCTTGTGATATCTGATATTGATAGTGGAATATTATTAATTAGCGCAGAAACTATTTTTATCTCACCAATTTCTGTCCTAAAACTGTATGATTTTTCAATAAATTTTACTTGATCAACTGATCGTAAATCATTTGAAATTCGTAAAGTATAAACGACATTATTTTCTAAATTGTTGTCCGATTTTACAGTTAGGCTAGTGTACTCACTTTTAAAATTATAGCTTAATGGTAGCTCCTTATCTCCATGTAAAAGTGTGATACCTGTTTTGGCTGAGCTTGTATCAATTGGTGTTGAAAACACCAATCTAAAACTACCATCTAATGGTATTCCTTCAATTATGTTATCTGCTGATAATTGAATGTTATTAGTTGAAATATTAAGCAACTGAAATAAAGGATATTCTACATCAGTACTGGCACTCTTGCATGCAGTAAAAATTAAAAATAGTCCTACAGTCCAAATATTTCTCTTTTTTAAACCCAAAATGATGATAATTTAATTAATCATTCATTATCGTAAGCTAAGTTATTTATAAACTCTCGAATTTCTATTGCTCTGACGAATAAATTAATTGAATTTCTGTTGGAGTTAATGGCTTATGATAGATTTTTATATCATCTAATTGCCCTCTGAAATGATTAGATGTAGTACGTCCATAATCACCCCAAGGCTCAGTATCCCACATGATTCCAGATCTAGAATGAATAAAACCTAGTGCTAATTCATTAACAACATCAGGAGTTGACCCACCATATTTTAAACCCGTAACTGTTTTTTTTGGGTCATCATCGGGCCATAAATTGAAATCATAAGATTTCATAAGTTCACCATTAAAATAGAGTGAAGATTTTTTATTATCCGAATGATGTACAAATGTAATATGTGTCCATGTATCTTTTAAGTAAGCCTGCATTTGATCTATTGACAAGCTTTTAGCAAAATCCCAGCCTTGCCATCCACCATTTGTAGCATCTTGAGCATCATAAGGAAACCACATATCATCTGCAGCTGTTGATCCATCAGCAAGTTGATATTGTATTGCAAATTTAGACCCATCATAGCCACTGAATATTTCATATTGAAATCCAAAAAATGCTCCTAAGCCCATAACAAAATGACCTTTTGGGTTCCCACTAGCATCTAAATGACCTTCCGAATCTGTTTTAACCCAAAAACAAATAGTGAAGTCATTGGAATTCATTAATGCATCACCATTTGGGATTTCAATAATACTTGTTGTACCATTAAAGGTGGCCGCCAAGCCAGCATTTTCATGTCTACTTTCTGTATAATCAATGTCTATGACTCCTGTAACTAAAGGATCAAAGTCATTCTGAACGTCGTCCGGTGTACCTTCAAAAGTATAATGCGCTATTATACCGGGAGGACTAAAAGTACCTATCGTTGTGAATGTTCTGGTAGTGGCTGTCAATGACTGCTCATCAAGATTAAGCAAGTTAGCTGATATTTGAAATCTATATAATGTTCCATTGCCAAGAGAGATTTTTGGAGCCACAGTTAGTGTAGATCCTAGTACTGATATCTCTATCTCAATTGCTTCCTCATTATAATCTTGAATCAGTTTTATATTTGATTCAGTGGCAGTTTCTGGTTTTATGTCTGAATTAAAAGTAACCACTATTTCCGGATTTGTAGATATATTTTCAGGTGATTCTACCCCATTTAAATCTTCTCCACTTATTGTCATTGTTTCAATATTTAAATTAATAGGATCATTGTTATTATTGTCGCAAGCCTGTAATAAGAAGGTAATAATCAAAATTAATCGTAAATAATGTGCTAATGTTTTATTTTTCATAGAATCTATTATTGAATGTTTAAAATAGTATGCTCACCAGTTAGGGTTTTGAGTTAGTGAGCCTTTAGATAAATCTATTTCACTTTGTGGAATAGGTAATAACTCGTGCTTACCTTTTTGATAACCATATGGGGCTAATATAGGTTCTGCAAATTGTGTACGAACTAAGTCCCAAAAGCGGTGGCCTTCTAATGCTAATTCTACTCTTCTTTCTTGATGTATTTTTTCTCTTAAAAAAGATTTATCAACACTGATTATATCGGGCAAAATAGCATCATTTCCACCTCTTGCTCTTTTTCTTATTTGATTTATAAATATTAATGCTTCTTCGGGTTTATTGTTTTCATTAAGTGCTTCAGCTGCCAAGAGTAAAACATCTGCATATCGTATTAGACGTCTATTATGTCCGTATTGCGTATCGGTAGAAAGACCAGGAATCCATACTTTTCGATTATATCCTTCCATTCTTACAATTTGACCATTTTCATCTCTTACTATATCAGGAGTAAAACTATCTCCAAGTATAGTAATCCCATCAATTACATCTCCTAATTCGATTATAGTTGCTTTTTTTCTAACATCACCGTATTCAAAAGCATTACGAAGATCAATACTTGGTTGATTAAAACCCCATCCTCTGTTAGGGGAACCCCTTACACCTTGAGTATTTGCATATTGATTACCTTGCCCACCTTCTGTTGAAATAGCTCCAATTTCAAATATAGATTCTATACCATGCTCACCATTTGGACCATTAGCGTCATAGTAATCTGGTTCTAAATCATAATCACCAGATTGAATGACGTCAAGTAATAAATCCTCAGCTTCTAAAAAGTTGTTATTAAATATAAAGACCTTTGCTAATAATACAGACGCTGCATCTGATGAAGCTCTTCCTATATTTTTTGGCATATATTGTTTTTTTAAAGGTAAATTTTTAATTGCGAATCTTAAATCTTCTTCAATCACATTATAAACCTCGACAACAGCAGATTGACTTAATCTGAACTCAGGATTTGTAGTTAATACGATTGGGATGCTACCAAAAGCCCGTACTAAATCAAAATAATACAAAGCTCTTAGAAACTTAGCTTCACCTATATATTTATTTTTTAATGATTCATCCATGGTAATTAGTGGTAGTTTTTCAATTACGACATTTGCTCTTCTAATTCCTTGATACAGACCATTCCACCAACGATCTAAACCATCTTGTGTTGTTGTGTGCATAAAATTATCATATGGACCAACCGTATTTAATGCATCATTCGGATTACTACCTTTATGAGCATCGTCAGACATTATGTCTAGGATGGGAAAACCACCACTGTGATAATGCCAGTTGCGAAGAGTTGAATAAACCGCATTTGTAGCGTGAAAAGCATCATTTGGAGATGATGGAAAAGCTTCTTGAGTTAATTCACTCTGAGGATTAACTGACAAAAAATCAGAGCAACTAACCAATGCTATCAATCCAAATATTCCAATAATAGATACTAATTTCATCTGTAAGAATTTAAAATGAAGTTGTCATGCCAAAGGATAAAATCCTTGGTATTGGATAAATACCTTTATCTATACTACTTGAAAGTACGTCATAACTACCAATTTCAGGCGTATATCCACTATAACTTGTTTTTGTAAATAAATTATTTGCTTTTACATACAATCTTAATTCATTAATGTTTCCGTCACCTAACTTTAAATTTGAGAAACTATATCCAAGAATTAAACTACGTAGTCTTAGGTAACTACCATCATGTATAAACCGGTCAGATGGTAAATAGTTGTAGCCACCATAAGAAGGTTTAGGTTCAAATAAACTTGAACCTTCATTTGTCCATCTATCCCAAACATGCTTTTCAAAATTGTAAGGATCGGGACGAACAACATTTTTACCATTAAATATATTATTACCGATTTGACCCTGAAAATTCATTGAGAAATCAAACCCAGAATATTCTATATCTATTGACCATCCATACACAAAATCAGGTATTGGAGATCCTAAATAAGTTCTATCATCTCCATTAATGATTCCATCTGAGTTTAAATCTAAAATCCGCAGATCACCAATACTTGCTTGAGATAAATGAGGATAATGATCTAATTCATTCTGGTTTTGAAAAATTCCATCTGTTTTATAGCCATAAAAAGCACCTATCGGTAATCCCACTTTAGAAAGTGTAACTTGTTGACCATTAGCCAAATTTCCTCCTATAAGTGTTGAATCAATCCCATCACTTCCCCCTATCTCTAAGATCTCATTGTGAATAGTATTAGCTATTATCCCAATAGAGTAACTCAAGTCGTTAAACTTATCAGACCAATCTAAAGAAAACTCAATTCCCTTATTTTGAACTGATGCTGCATTATAACGTATTTTCTGCCCTTGTCCGTTGCCTATATGTCCAGGTGTTGAGAGTTCAACAAGAATATCGTCAGTAATTCGTTTGTAATAGTCAATTTCAGTAGTTAGACGATAATTAAATAGCCCCATTTCTAATCCAATATCTGTTTGAGTGGTTGACTCCCACTTTAAATTTGGATTCCCCAATTTACCATACGTTGATGCTACATATGCGGCATCTGGGTTTCCAAATATTGCTTGCAAACCTGCATTAACCCTTGAAAATCGATCAAAGTATGTTATTCGTTCGTTTCCGATTACACCCCAACTGAATCTTAATTTCAAAAAGTCTAAATCTTGAAATTCCTTCATTAAATTTTCTTGATCAATATTCCATCCAAAAGCAATAGATGGGAAAATACCCCATTTATTTCCTTCTGAGAATTTTGAAGACCCATCACTTCTCAAACTTAATGTTGTTATGTAAGTATCATTGAAGGAATAAACTATTCGTCCTAAATAAGAGATCATATTATAATAACGATTAGGATCAACACCATTATAAATGGAATTAACCATATCTATATTATTACTTTCATCCCTTATATAGGGGGGTAGTATATACCAAAAATCTTCTCCATCTCTTATCACATTTTGTCCCGCTAATCCTATGATTTCAGAACGTGTTTCTTGCATTGTGAACCCAGCCAATAGATTTACATTATGTACTTTAGAAAAATCGTGTATAAAATTTAGTGTATTTTCCCACAACCAATTGTATCCAAATGAATTAGATTTTAATATGTCGCTAAAATTGTTGTTTTGTTGGGAAGGCGATCCATCAGGATTAAATACAGTAAATGCTGGAGTAAAACTTTTATACTTATTAACAGATACATCCGTTCCAAAACTTGTCCTAAAAAGCAATGACTCATTGAAAATGTATTCAGCAAATATATTTCCAACAGCACGGGTACCATTGTTGTAGGAATTAGAATTTGCTATATCAGCTAAAGGATTTCCAACATTTGGAACAACTCCAAAACTTCCATCTTCATAATAAGGTACCATTACTGGTTGAGCACGGTATAATTGAAAAGTTACATCAGGTACTACTCTCTGCTCAAAAGGTGCTATCGTTATATTATTTCCAATACGTACTTTACGCCTAAATTTATAACTGTTATTGAGCTTAAGGTTCAGACGCTGATAGCTTGAGGGTTGAATTATACCATCTTGTCGAAAATAGCCTATACTTAAATAGTAATCTGTCTTATTATTTCCACCCTTTATAGATATTTGATGATTCTGCTGTGGTGTCGAAGTAAAAACTAAATCTTGCCAATCTGTATTTGGTACAACATCTACGTTATTATAGGTACCAGCTCTTATTTCATTTGCAATTATAGCAAACTCTTTGCCATCTAGTAAGTCAATTTTTTTTTCCAACTGTTGAACTCCGGTTTCAGTAGATATAGTAATAACTGGTTTTTCAAATAGACTAGATCCTTTATTAGTCTGAACCAGTATTACCCCATTAGCACCTCTAGATCCATAAATAGCAGTTGCTGAGGCATCTTTGAGTACTTCCATAGATTTAATATCAGATGAATTTAAAAACTGTATGTCATCTAAAATAACACCATCAACAACATAAACTGGAGAAGAATTACCAAATGTTCCAACACCTCTTATTCGTACTGCAGCTCCAGCCCCAGGAGCACCAGAAATTGTACTTATTTGAACCCCTGCTACTTTTCCTTGGAGGGATTGTTCAGCATTTAGACTAGATATCTTACCAATATCTTCTGATTTTAAACGTCCGATAGCTCCTGTTAAATCACGTTTACGTAAAGAACCATACCCAACCACTACTATCTCATCCAAGGTACCTACTATTTGCTCTAATTCAATCCTAAGTATACTCATCGTATCAATTTCAACTACTTTTGTTTTATAGCCTATATAGGATAGCACTAAGAATTGGTCATTCTCCTCAATTGACAGTGAAAAATATCCCTGTTTATCTGTTGATGTTCCATTCAGCTTATCTTTAACAATGATATTTACACCTGGTATCGGTTCTTCAGACTCACTGTCAAAAATAAGCCCTGTAATTTTTACTTGTCCATAGAGCGGAGATATGCAACAGAGAAAGGCGATTGAAATAGTAAATGTTATAATATGAACTAAAGTAAATCGTTCACTAAAGCTGATACTATATGATTTATATAAGCTCAATATCATTACTACACATGATAGTTTTTACTTAATTAGAAGCATCTTCTTGGTCTGGGTAAATGATGTGGTTGTCAGCTTGTACAAGTACACTCCACTCGATAATCCTGATGCATTAAAATTGGCGGTATGTAATCCTGCGGACTTCTGACCATTCACTAGCTTCATCACCTTTTGACCGACACTGTTAAACACTTCAAGGGTTACATGAGTTGCCTCAGGTAAGGCATACTGAATCTGAGTCGATGGATTGAATGGATTAGGGTAGTTTTGGGATAGTACATACTGCTCAGGTAATACAGATTCACTTTCATTGGATACGCTTAGGTCACTAAGTATGAATGCAAGTGTCTTACTCTCCGTTACTAAACTATCGGTATCTGTAGCTATAACTTTCCAGTAGTATTTAGAGTTGTTGAGCATATCTACTTCAGGAGTATAGGTGGTATCGACACTTGTCATCTGTTCCAAGACAACATCAGTAAAAAGGGAATCCTTAGAAACTACTAAAGTGTACTTAGCATAATCATTGGGGTCATTGTCTATTGACTTATTCCAATTAAAGGTTGGTCTAGTAGTCGTTAGTTGCTCGTTATTAGAAGGACTAATTAGTTCAAAGGGAGATGGTGGTTCCAACTCTGTATTTACCCAGAAAGTGAATGGCTCTGAATAGATGGTAGTATCACCATCACTTACCGAAACATACCATGCAAAATGATGATTATCAGCAAGTTCATTTGAGGAACTAAAATTAGGTTCTGATAGGGGATTAGTAACAAATCCATTTGGATCATTAGCTACCATTGTTGACTCTACATGCAAGACATAGGATAAGGTATCATTATCGATATCTGAAGATTTAGCCCACTCAAAGTATGGTTTAGTAGTTATTTCAACAGAGCTATCTGTAGGGGTAATCAATCGAGTTATAGTAGGAGCTTGGTTAGAGGAATTGATTTTAAACTCTTTATAGCCTCCATTATTGGTTACCATTGAGCCATTGAGATCCAATGCTTCTACCTTCCAATAATAGGTTGAGTTATCTTTCAAACCGCTAATAGTAGTCAACGTATCTTGACCAATCTCATAGGTAGTTAAATCTTTTATTTCACTTCCTACATATAGTTTGTAATTGACCGTATCTAATGGATCAGGGTCAATGGCATTTTCCCAAGTAAACTCGACTGTTATATAGGTATCAGTATCCTCTTCAGGCACGAGATGGTTACTAATCAAATTAAAACTTGATGGTGATTCGTTAGCATCATTTATATGGAAATAGTTTTTATCTGAGTAGCTAGAATATTCAAATCCATCATAGGACCTAACTAGCCAGCTATAACTCATATTTTCTTCTTTACTCGAAAAATTATACACTGTCCAAGCTGGTGATGCTATTAAATATGATTCAGTTTCAATGACATCATTCGTTTTATTGTAAAGTTCAAAGTAGTATTGTACAGAGTCTCCTTCGGCATCGATTACCTCATCTACTTGAAGAGAAATTTCATCATCAAGTTTAAATAAATAATTGTTTGATGGTGAAGCTAAAATTGGAATACTAGGACTTGAGTTCATTCTAAATGTGGGCTCTTTCCAAGCACTAGAGTCAGAATCTGTAGTCATTCTAAGTCTACTATAATAGGTAGACCCATCAATGAGTGAATCTCCAGAATAGCTGAAAATAGTTGAATCAGTTTCTATAAAACCAGAATCCCAATGAGTTATAGTTTCGAATAAACTATCGGTAGTTACCTGAAATTGATAAGAGTTTTGAGTTGAACCATCACCACTGATGTATTCGTATTTAAACGTGAGTTTATGATCGGTGACATGTAATGAATCTTCATTGATTATGGCGAGATTATTGACCTCTAATTGTTTTCTTGTAGTGAATGATGAAATTCTACTCCAATCGCTCGTACCAGCATCATTAGAACCTTTTAACCTCCAATAGTAGTCGGTAATGAAGTCAAGAGGAACTTCTACATCTAACCAATAGTAATTTTCATCTACATGTAATTGGAAATATCCAGATGAGTCAATTACAGTATCATTAAATAGAGAGTCACTACTTAGTTGAAGCTGAAAAGTATAACATTCGCTTGATCCATTACCTCCAGAACATTTCCATGTTAATTTTGGCGTAGTACCAACATCAATTTCATTTTGAGCTGGTGAGATCAATTCTAAGGAGTCTGGATAGTATGCTAATCCACCATCTGAGATGGTCCAATTAAAATCATCAATAAGTTTTTGTCGTGCTTCAATAGCATCTTGGTTGTAAGATGTTGAAATATTTAGATTCCCAAATACCATGGTAGAATCATCATTAGCCCAGCCAATCAACATGCTAGTGTAATATGAATTTTGAATACCTGTATTTGAAAGAAAGTTTTCAGTGTTCTGAAAGCTATATAACTTCCACGCTGATAAATCTTGGTTGAATGACGTAGCATTCACAAAGGTATTTTTGAAATATAGTACCTGTCTGACATCCCATTTGTCTAAAGGCTGATTAAATGCTTTTGCCCCATTAAAGATATCCATCATATTAGTGATATTACTAACATCCCAATTATTAATATTTTGATTGAAACTAATTGCTCTGGAAAATATTTGATATATGTTAGTAACACTTGAGGTATTCCAATCAGAAAGTGATTGATTGAACTGTGGATTGAAAGCAAACATATAAGAGAGGTCAGTAACTTTAGATATGTCCCAAGAATTAAGTGGTTGATTGAAAGAATCTGCGCGATTAAACATTCCACTCATAATTGTAACATTTGATACGTCCCACGTAGAAATATCTTGATTGAAAGATTTTGCACTATAAAACATTGACGTCATATTAGTTACCTTAGACACGTCTCATGCAGAAATATCTTGGTTAAATCTTGTGGCCGTATTAAACATTTTGTTCATATCTGTTACTTTTGATACATCCCAATGCCCTATAACACCATTAAAAGTTGTCGCATCTCTGAACAACGCATTCATGTCAATTATACCGCTAGTACATGTTGTAGACGCATTCTCTATAGTAATTTGATCTTTTGTACGCTTTGTATAAGTAGTGCCGTCTATAATACCACTTTCACCTACTTCAGCATTATCACAAACTATGGTGACACCATTCTCATGAATATAGAAGTCTTGAGCATCGATTTTTGTAGTAAAAGAAAGAATTACTGTAACGGCAATAAGAGAAATGTATAATTTCATTGAGATATGCTTTATTCGACAAAATTAATACAGTTTCTAATATAATTATTAAGCATTATTAATCAATAGAGGAGTAATTTTAAGATAGTTACAATTAGTTACAAAGTACCCTCCCAACCTGTCCCCCAACATCTGAGTTAAGCAGGTCAGCATGTTTACTTTCTTTCCATCTTCCATGTTTCAATTTTTTCAATGAAATCGGCAACTAGTTTAGGATGAATTTCTGCAATATTAGTTTCATTTTTTGAATCAGTATTCATATCAAATAATTCAATAGTTTTTCTCGACAAGTTCCATTTAAAAAACCAATCATTTGTGCGAGCCCAATAAGCTTCTGTTTTTTCACCCATCATATCATTTTCAGATCGTATTTGAGTAGCCATACCAATGATGATATCTCTATTCGAAATACCAGTGTTTTGAATTACGTTCCGATATGATTTCCCAAAGAAATTATTGGGTACCTCGACACCAATCAAATCTAGCATAGTTGCTGGAATATCTGCGCTATGAATCAAAGAATTAGATTGAGAACTAGCATTGATATTATCTTTCCATGAAAAAATAATCGGTGTTCTAAAGGATTGATCATACACGGATAGTTTACCTTTATCACCCCCGTTATGCCATCTTAAAGAATCATTTCGAAATTCTTGGTAGGGTTCTTGTTCCCAACCATTGTCATTGACGTATACAAATAGAGTATTTTCAAATTCGTTGCTGTCCTTTAGGAATTGGATGAGCTCACCAACGCTATCATCAAACCATGAACAGTTTGCATAATATCGTTTGGCTGATTTTGTAAAATCAGTATCCTTATACATATCATAGTACTTTTTAGGTGCATTGAACGGATAATGAGGTAATTCTGGTGCATACCATATGAAAAATGGGTTTACTTTATTTTCACTTATAAACTCAAATACAGGTTTCATAGTTGAGCGGGCAATTTTAAGACCCTCACCACCCATAAATTTTTTGAACCAACCGTTTTCCGCTTCATCTTCCTTGGTCCAACCTGTTGTCATACCTTTATCAAATCCTCCATTGCTAAAATTGTATTCCCACCATTTTCCACTCTGAAAACTTATATAACCATATTGCCTTAATATTTTAGGTAATGTTTCAAAGTGTTGCATGGCATTGTGACGGAAATCTTTCTCATTCAATGGTGTTATACTTTTTGTTTTTATCAATTCTTTAACTTTTACTTCGTAATCACTTGGAAGCATACCAGTCATTAATGTTTGTAATGATGGTCTACAATGGTTTTGAGGAACATAACCCTGTGTGAATAGAGTGCCATTTTTAGCTAGTTCATCCATATTTGGAGTATAAACATAGTCTGATCCCATAAAACCAAAATAGGGGTAGCCTTGATCGTCGCCCACTATTAAAACAATATTAGGATAATTATCATTTTGTTTGTCGCATGAAAATAGTAAAAGGCTTGTGAATACTAATAGGGTTGCGGTTATATAATTAAGCATATTTATTTATTAAGATGATGTATTTTCGCGTCTCTTTAAACCTTATCCAACTTGTTCCCCAACATCTGAGTTAAGCAAGTCGGCATAGTTTGGAGTCTTTTGTAATGAGCTGTATCCCATCTATCGTTTTACTACATTAAATTAAAACTCTATTACCCAGTAATTTAATCGACAGAATATTTGTACCATAGTATCAAACATTAAAATTTTGCTACATATCCTGAAAAATATTTTATGCTTGAACATATTTTATTATTGTCTAAATCAAGTAATTAAATTTAAACCAAATGTATATGAATAAAATTATATTAATTTTTATTGTCATTGTAGCTTTCAATGTCAATTTGGAAGCTCAAGAAAGACAAAATCCAGTTCTACAATTTGATTTTGTTTCAATAGAAGACGCAGATAGATTTAAATTCATGGAATTTCTTTCATTTGCGTCAGAAATGCATTCACTTAGAATTGAAAAAGGTTTTATTGACTTTTTTCACGTTTGGGAAGTGAAACATGATAGCTATATGGGAAAAGATGATTATGATTACATAATAGTAACTAGAACTAGTTTAGGAAACACAGTACAAACTAGCGGTGAGGATTGGCAAAGTTATTTGAACAGCCTCAAAGATAGTGGAATTAAGAGCCCATTTTTGGCAGGTAATTATAGTCTAGGAAGGATATATAAAGAATACAATGAAATGGCTACTCACGACGAAATGTATTTGTATCAAGTTGCAAATGCACCATTTGATACAACAGTTTATCTAGAAGAAGGGTGGGTTACTAAAATTAATTTCATGAAACAAACCGATGATTCATACCAACAAAATGAAGCGAATTTGGCTGAATTTGTAAATAGAAGAATTCAAGCAGGATTTTTAGATAGTTGGGGTTTCTTAGGTAATATGTATGGGTATGCATCTGACTCATATAGTTCACATTTAACTGTTGATTTTTGGAAAGATACTGAGTCATTTGTGAACCAAGGAATTGGAGATAATGAAATACTTAATTATTCAGACAATGATGGTGAATTAATTGATAAAGTATTATTAAGTAGAGATTTACGTCGTTCTGTCGTAGCAACTTTGATTATTTCTAAATAATAAATCATTAGTGTTTTTTTGTTGTAAAGAGGTGTTCATTCATTTACTTGAGTTGAGTGAATGAACGCCCTCCCAACCTGCTCCCAAACATCTGAATTAAGCAGGTTAGCATAGTTTTGAGTGGTTTGTACTGAGCTGTATCGCATCCCCCTTTGTATGGTATAAATGGGAACTACATTAAGTAATAGTTCAATACATCTTTATATTTTATTGATGTAGTAAAAGAATAAAAATTTATTGATTGATTCTTGTTAAAACACTCTTAAGTCTAGATAAGAAAAGTGAAATAGGATGATTAGATCTTACTTTGATAAACTTTACATAGTAATCTTGTTGACCGTATTAAGTTTTGATTTGAAGGCTCAAACGTATATCCATGATAGAGTTTATGCAGGAGGTGGGTTCCATTTTTTTAACTGGACATTTGATGAAGTCAACTATAAAAATGATAATGG
Organism: Balneola sp.; assembly: GCA_002720745.1. GTDB lineage: Bacteria > Bacteroidota > Rhodothermia > Balneolales > Balneolaceae > UBA1275. The sequence goes on along the minus strand of PBJO01000021.1, from coordinate 2,839 downwards.
TAATGGATTGTCATTAAACGTTGGAAAAAACTTAAGTCCTGAAATGGGTTTTTACATTGGTTTGGATGATTCTGAAATATATGCTGAAAATAGTAACTCATATGAAGTTACTCACTTTGATATTGGTGTTGAAGTAAGATTCATAGAGATTTATTGTAAACCATCATGGCCATGCTCTATAGCTAAGCCTTATTTTCGCACATCTCGCATTAGATTTAAGATGGTTGACAGTGAATTATTTAGCGAAACAGAGATCAAGGGGTCAGGTGTTGGTATGGGATTAGGAACCTATTTGTTTTTAGGTAATAAAACTGCTATTGATATAGGTTACATAGGTGGGATAATTCGAGTCAATGAAATTAGTGGAAATGACATCATTACTAGTAGTTATCATTTAGCTCATAGTGGACGTCTCAAGATAGGAGTCACTTTATTTTTCTGATTACCCATTTAAACTTATTCTTTTGATGAAGTTATAATATTTAAAGTAACATCTACTTCGTTACAGATAAGATAGAACTAATATACTTAGGGAATAAACTAAATGAACGGCTTTTAATATTTGAATTGAGCCAATAAAAAACCCCACTAATTTATAGTTAGTAGGGTCATTGTAGTAGAGCTTGAAGGTCATCTAATGGTCTACATTACTTTAAAAATAAGTTATGGGGTCCTCTATGTTTACTAAAGCCTTAGCTAATATATTTTGGATTTCATTGGGAATTAAATTAGTACCAATAAATACAATTTCATTGTATGTATGATTAGGATCATTAAATCTTCCAATTGCATCAAACGTTATGAATTTCCCTGTCTGATTCCAGATAAATGCTGTATCAGTGTTTTCTATAGTTATTATGCCTTTAGAACGTAGAATATTTGATGGAAATCCTTTTCGAAATAGTTCAATTAACTTTTCTTCATTAAATCGACTCAGAGTTTTATATACGTAAGTACCAATTCCATATTCGTCGGACTCAGACCCACTCTCTTTTTCAAGTTCAGTTACCCAAAGGGATGAATCCTCTGCAACATTTATATCAAATATATTGGTATCAACTATTTTTTCAATTCGAACTTCTCCAAAACTAGCTTCTATCATAGTTGCTCTGGGATTCATAAGCCGTAAAAGCTTTTTGAGTTTTTTTATCTCATTTTTAGGTGTTTTATCAATTTTATTCAATAATAGAATGTCTGCACCCTCTATTTGTTCTGCTAATAATTGACTGTAACCCCGTCCAAAATCGTCTTCTGGTATTAGTGACTCATGTTCATACATCTCAAAGAATTGCGGACTATCTACGACTGTAATTACCGCATCTACATACACCTTATCTTGTATATCAGGTAAATCAGGATTAGCTTCAAGAACTTCTGGATGGATATAAAAAGCTTGAGCTATAGGTATTGGCTCACCAATACCAGTGGATTCAATAACAATACTATCTATCTCATTTTCATTAAGAATTTTATCAACTTCCTCAATTAAGTCACCACGTAAAGTACAACAAATGCATCCATTAGAGAGCTCAATTAATTCTTCAGTCGTATGTTTTACAAGTTTAGCATCTATATTAACTTCACCAAGCTCGTTAACAATCACGGCAATCTTTTTACCAGAAGAATTTGCAAGTATATGGTTGAGTAAAGTCGTTTTGCCTGATCCTAAAAAACCAGTTAGTATGGTTATTGGTGTTTTTATGGTGAACTTCTATAAGGTAATTACTAGGTCAGGTAAGTTTGTGCTTAGAGCACCGTATAGTTGAGGGAAACAACCTACCATACCGACCTCAATCATGTTCTTCGGAAGAATATTTCCAGTTCCACATTCCTCAAATTTTCCATCAGCTAAATCGCGTCTTAGTGCACATTGATCGCATGCCATAATAAGCATGCCATTTTCTTTAGCCTTTTTATTTAATCTTTCACCAATATCATTTCCTTTTCTCAGGATATTTGCATTGTCATCAAAGAAAAACATACCAACAACATCAACGCCATGATTATTTTGTTCTAATTGTGGTAGTATCATAGTGGCTAACTGGAAAGTTGAGGACATGTTTGTTTTAAAAATATATGCTACTTTCATTATATAGACATTTGAGGTTAGTTATTATTATTTAAATAGAGTTTAATCACTTAATGCAACTTAGTTGCAATAATATCTATTTTATCCTCTTATTGCAACTTTGTAGCATTAATTTTATGGGTGTAATTAGAAATACCAAAGCAATTGAAGAATTAACATCTCTTTTTTCAGACAATGAAAAAGCTCTATCTGTGGTTGAAATCGTTAATAAATTAAGCTCTAAAATTAATAAAACAACTGTCTATAGAGCTTTGAAGCGACTTGAAGATGATGAAGTAATACATTCATTTATTGATAGAAATGGCTTAAAATGTTATGCAAAAAATAGAAAATCAAATAAAAAAGAGGTTCATCCTCATTTTCATTGCAAATCTTGTGGTACCTCAATTTGTGTACCATTTGAATATGAAATCCCTAGCTATCAAAATCATAAAATTGAATCTGCTCAAATTTTGCTATATGGGGAGTGCAACAAATGTCTTTAATACTGCAATAAAGATTGTTCTAGTTAAGTTTTGACTTAGAGTAATTTTCATTTATTCATTCATTTACTTAGGGAAAAAACTATCAAATGGATGGGCTACTTACTTATCAATGGGTATTAATTACAATGCTAGAAAAATTACACAAACAGTTTCATTGTCCATATTAGGCGTTCCGGAAGAATGTGATGATTTTGATACTACATGTGAAGAAGGGCTAAATTACGATGATGCCAACTTTAGTTTTAATGATGAGAAAGTTTTTTTC
>PBJO01000020.1 GCA_002720745.1 Balneola sp. | reverse complement strand
TCATCATCTGTTGGATTAAAAATTTCAAAAGCCTTATTGTTCCCTCCGCCTTCAATGTATTCAGAGAAAAACAAGCTTTGTTGTGCTAGGGCTGCCCCTGCACTTACCAGCGTAACAAGCATTGCTAACAATCCTTGATTTATCATGTTATTTGTAGCCTTATTCATAGTTATTAGAGTTATTTTATGATTACTAATTTACCTGTTTGCACCTCTCCTGATGCTATGTCTTTAACGGAATACAGGTATAATCCCGTAGTTAAGATCTGATTTGCCGAGGACTGTAAGTCCCAAGCGTGCTCACCGGTTGCCACAACACGCGGATCGTCACTATAATTCTGAAACCAATCTATATCGCCATTGTAATTACTTGCATCATGTTCAAATTCTGCAATAATGTCTCCAGAAATAGTATAAATTCGTACTTCTGATTTTGCTGGTAAATTATAAAAATAGAGTTTGCGATCCCCTTCAGCCGGTCCATCCCAAGCGGCATTGAGTCGGTAGGGATTTGGGTATATCCCAACCTTTAACTTAGATTCGTCACTCCCAAAATTTTCATTGGCTGGAGTACCTGGGAATACACGAATCGCATTTACATTAGCACTACTTTCCAGTCCTTCTATTCCAAATTCATCGCTACCTCTGTCGAAAGCTGTGACCGACAATTGATATTGCCAACCACTTAATAAATTATTTAGCTCATAAGCATAATGATAGATAGTAGTATCTCCATCGAAGCGTATGGGTTGGGCTAGTTCTATTTCATTAAATCCCGTATTGAAACCAACAGCATTAGCTGGATTATCAAACTCCCGAATGAGTCGTGGCTGAGGATTAATATCCTTTCCAAGCTCTGAACGATAAACACGATATCCTTCAAAATCTTGCTCTCCTGAAACACGATCCCTAGATCGCTCCGCGGTTTTATCCCAATATAAAGTAACTTTACCAGCCTGTAATTGCGCCTTAACTTTTGGGTTGTCAGGGGGAGTTGGAAATAAATAACGGGTTAGCTCGCCATTTCCATCGGCATCTTCGCCTTCATCCAAGATTCCATTATTATTCTTATCCTCTCCTTGAAATACTTTGTTAATAGCATTCAGTGTCTTGGCAAGTTCTACTCGTGATTCCTCATCATCAACCTTCTTTCCCAACATACCTTGAAAATTATCAGGCTTTAATGCAGCAGAAAATGCATAGTATACAGTAATAGTTTCACCAGGTTCCACTTGGTTAAATGGACCCACCGACAGCATAGATATATAATTACCATTTCCAGTCTGACCATCTGTTCGTAGTTGTTCTCTTACTGTTTCCCCTAAAATCACAGAATCCATTGGGAAAGGTATTGCCATTCTTTCATAACGTTGTTGATCACTAGACGGGCGTACATATAATCCAGTCCCTGAACTAAATAGCCAATAACTGGGCGTTACAAAGGGTACCCGATAACCATTATCTCCTAAATACTCGGCGTTAGAAGGATGAAAGTACTGTCCACGATAATTGGCGCCGATAATAGACATAGCCCCGTATGTATTAATAGACGGATTATCAGGGGATCCTGCATCAAATACATATGCAGTGTACATAGAATCTAGATAACCAATTCCATTTTTATTAAAAAAGGCCCCTCCAGTCTCTGTGGCCGAATTCACATTACGCACCACTAAGTCAGCATACATACCAACAAATACACTATCCCAGGTTGACGGGGCAGCGTACTTATCGCTGCTATTAGTTATGTCATAGCGTAGAATGGTGAAGTTCTCCGTAAAAGGAAAACTCCAGTTATAACTTTCGAGCCGTACATCTGCAAATAGTGGAGTATCATGGCCACTGATAGGTGTACCATTAATATCCCGGCGTTTATCTGAAAATTGAGCGATAATATCTTGTTCACCAACAGAGAAGGGTGAAAAGTATTCGTCATTTGGATTAGTACTTCGTTGGCTTAATGGAGCATCTGCGGTAAATTCAAAACCTGCACCACCCCGCGCATAACCCCCAGAAGTAGTGACAGATGCAGTAGAAACCCTTAATTGAGACTGATTATAAAGGGCCCCAATCCAAATTCCAGCTTCAAATAAATGCTCCGTACCTGTATTGTTAGGATAGCGCATGCTAAATCCACCTTCTGGATTAGTTCGCACATCAGGTTTTCCAAGCGTACCAAAATTAGTAATAGATAGCCCAAAAACACCTGCACTGGTCTCAAGACGTTCAAAAGACGCTTGAGAGAAAGCTATTTGTGTACTGATTGCGAAGCTCAGAATTAGGAGAGAAAATTTCAAGAAATAAAGATTGTTGATCAAAAAATTTACAAGAAAAAATACGAAATAAAATGAATGAGTATGATTTAGACCGTCTAAATTAATACTGAGATAATATCAGAAATCGGCATTATAAAACATCACTAAAAAATACTTTTTTAGGGTAATTCAACAACCATTTCATCTCGTGCTAGAGTGACTAGTTCGTAAACACTTTCATACTCTGCTTGAATCTGATCGCATCTTATTTGCAAATCGACGTCGGAATTATCTGGATCATGATGTGTTAAATATAGCTGTTTAATCTGAGAGTCTTTTGTAAGCTCAAGAAGCTTTTCCCAGTTAGTGTGCCCCCAGCCCTCTCGTTGCTTATATTCTTCTAGATTATATTGTGCATCATGTATGAGCACATCCGCACCTTGTATAAACGCTTGAAACTTTACTATAAATGTTTTGGAGTTTTCCGAATTGTCATGAGGTAATTCATTATCCGGAGCATATACAATGACCTTATCCTCAATGATCACCTTAAAAATTCCTGTTGGAATGGTATGCCTACCCCACATCATTTCAACTACAAATTCACCAAAGTCATACACACCTTCCTCTATGCTCGTACATTTCATTTCAGCTGAAAGCATGTCCAAAGTGACCGGAAAAAAGGTGTTTGAAAAATGCCCTTGCAATATCTCATTGCAACTCAATCCAGGTTGAGAGGTTAAATGCAAATTAAAATTGCCATCTGGACGGTAAAATGGCTTAAAAAAGCCAAATCCTTGGAGATGATCCCAATGTGGATGAGTTAGAAATATATGCCCACGAAGTGTCTCCTTTCTTTGAATAATATCATTACCCAAATTCCTAATTCCGGTACCACAATCCAACACAAGAAGCTCATTTAAATGAGTCGCAGATATTTGTACGCATGACGTGTTACCCCCAAAACCCATGTTTTCATTGTTAGCGCATGGCGTTGAACCTCGAACCCCCCAAAATTTTATTTTAACCATGAATCTCACACACTAATTAAGTAAGATCTTGAAACACCGACGTTTAATATCCTACATCTTTAAAGTGAATTATTATAATAAAAGCTCCTAATTATTCCGAACCTTTATTTTTTAAAAGGTCGATCGCTTTTTTAAGCTCATAAGCTTCTGCATGTTTTTGGTCTAATTTATTTTTCGCCGTGGCAATTTTATTATCCAGATCGTCCAGTAAAGCATTTCCCTTATTTGTTGGTTTGAAGTAGGTTTTTGCCTCTTGAAATTGGATAATTTCTGCTTCCAATGTACTTATAGCTTTTATCGTCGCATCTAATTTTTTCTGAGATCCAATTACTTCTTTTCGGGTCGATGGATCCAGCCCCTCTGAAGTAAGTTTTCTTTCCATTCCTAAATCAGACCCAGAAAATCTATAATTACCATAAATTTTATCACATACTTCTCGGTAATCTTTCCAAACTTTATTCTTAAGTTTTATAGGAACATGCCCAATCTCCTTAAATATATCTTGTAGTTTTTTTGCTTCTTGAACAGCTACTGCTGGATCATCATGACTCGCCAATGTTTTGAGCTGTTCAAGGATGTCATTTTTCTTTTTTAAGTTTTCTTTGTGGGTTTTGCGCACATCTTTGAAATATTCCCTTCTTTGATTATAAAAATCATCCATAACTTCTTTAAATTGTTTCCAAATTTTAGATGATTTTTTTCTTGGAACTGGGCCTATTTTTTTCCATTCAGACATTAGATCTTGCATCTTCTGATGACCATTGTCACTATTATCTGCTTCCTTGATAGATATTGCTTGTCGAACTAGAGCGAGTTTAAGCTCATAATTTTTTTGCTCTATAGCCCGCAATTCTTCTAAATTTTCTGACTTCTTATCGTTAAAAGCATCCGTAGCAGCCTTAAAGGCATCCCACAATTCATTCTCCTCTTTTTGTGGGAGATTCCCTGTTTTTTTCCAAAGCTTATGGAGTTTATTGACTCTTCTTGCCGCTTCAGCCAAATCTTTCATATCTAATAAAGATTCTGCCTCTTTGATGAGTTTTTGCTTTTTTTGAAGAGCCTTTTCAACTGAATTTCTATACGAGGTGTCATGTTTATACCTCAATTCATAAAATTTATCCAATGTCGCGTAAAACTGATCCCAGGTGTGCTGGTTTCTGTCTAAAGGTACCCTCCCAACTTTACGCCATTGATTCTGCAGATCTTGTAATTCATTATTTAGCAAAGCAAAATCTGCCGATGCATAATCTGCCTTTCCATTCAATTCTTTAATTTTTTCTAATAAGAATAATTTGAGAGTTAAATTTTCTTCCTCTTTCTGTAGCTTTTTCACCAGGCGATCAACTTTATGATTCTCAAACTCCTGAATCAAACTATCAAATTGCTTATTTAATGCATTTACCTCTGAGGCTGGAAGTAACTTAATCTGTTCCCATAATTGCTGCATGGACCTAATTTCTCTGGTTGCTGTCCAATTCTGCGCCTCAATTAGATCGGAAAGTTGTTTTAATATTTTCTTCTTGCGTTCTAGATTATCCGCTCTTTTTTTATTTAACTCTTCGTAATGCGTTTTTTTCCGGTCTTCAAATTTGTCTCTAAGTATTTGAAAAGCAACTATTGCCTGCTTAGCACCTTCTGAATCAGGTTTAGGTCCTTCTGAGATTTTCAGTGCGAGACTAGCTAGTTCATTTGACACAAAAGCCCAATCGGGTTGAAGAACAAATTCCTCAGCCTTTTGGCAAATGTCTTGGTAAAAAGTTTCCACACTTTCTACAAGATTGTTGTCTGAGAAAACGGCAGTGTTATCGAAAGATACTTCGGATTCTAAGGCAGATTCAGGGTCATCCACAACCTTGGATTCTGAGGCAGTATCTAACTCTAGTTCAACCGCTGATTTTGACTTAGTCTCATTTGCATGAATCAGTGATCTAGAGCTAGGCTCATGCAATTCAGATTGCCCCGTCGATTCAACTTGTTCGACGTCTTTCGCTACTTTAGAAGTATCGGATTCGTTTTGTGGTTCTGTTGGTTCTTCACTAATTTTTTGATTTTCCATATTTTAACACCGCTCCAGGTCGTTTATCAACCTTCCTTTCCTGTAGTTCGTAATTAACGCAAAGTCAAAAATAACACTTTTTAGCTTTGCTACAATTGACCTAAGATTAGCTAATTTTATTAAAAAATGAAAAACCTACGATTTATAAATTTGAATATCAGCATGTAGTAATCAGATGTTAAGACTATTGCTATAAAATTCCCTATAAAAAACTATGGCCTGAAAAAAATTTAAACCGTACTCCAACAAAATACTACAGCCTTGATCAAGAAGAGTAATATCAGGTATCTATATCATATACTTCTTTTAAAATAGCTTTTGCATTGGCATCTTTACCCTGCATCACACGATGTTGTAAATTGGTAATGATCTCAGGTTGTGCCTTTTCAAATGCTTCTTCTTTTGCCAACTTTTCATTGTTGGTTCGTACCAATTCGTAGATATCATCAGCCCGAACCACACTGTAAATTTTATCTTTATTGAATGCATGGGATCGGCATTTCTCAAACTCTTTGAAAACTCGAGGGAAATCTTCACTAGAAGTTGCCTTGGTAATAACCTCTACATCGGATGCGCTTTCCGCACTGAGCGGGGTTTTGCAAAGAAAGAAAAAATTTTGAGTGTATTTCATACAAATCCAAGAGTTCGTTCGATAAATAGTGTATATGATAATAATACCTAATTCGTGAGTTCAATGCTAACAGATAAGTTTATCCCTACTAGCTGCATTTGATAGAAAAATAACGAGGCGCGATAATACTTAACAGAATCCCTCTTGCAATCATAAAAATAATCATCGCAATCCATATCGCATGTATACCCGTATAAGGTGCAATGAGTAAGTGAAGGGGAACATATATCAAAAATGTTGCTATAAGCATCGTATTTCTAAGTGGTTTCGTTTTAGAGGTTCCCATATAAATCCCATCCCAAATGAAGCATACACTATTTATTATTGGGGCAATGACAGTATATAGCATAACATATCTAGCTTGTTCAACTACTGCAGATGTATTTGTGAAAAGCATAAATAAAGGTTCGAATCCAAAATAAAACAATGCACTTAGACTAAGACCTAATCCCAAGCCCCATTGCATAGTTTTTTTTACAATTTGCTTAAACGCATCCGTATTTTTTTTTCCCCAATAAATACCCGATAAACTTTCTGCAGCATAGGCAAACCCATCAATTCCATAAGAGCTAATATGCCAGAATTGCAACAAAATGGCATTAGTAGCCAAGACTAAATCTTCCGCTCTAGCAGATGTGGTGGTAAAATAAGCATAGGCAAAAATTAAACATAATGTTCTTATGAAGATGTCTCTATTTATGCCAAGCCATTCTTTCCAGGTTGATGGTTCCCAAAACGCGCGATTTCGCCATTCTCCCGACCATCCCGATTCCCAATATTTTGCGTAAAACTGAAAAAAGATACTTAATGCTAAAAATAAGGCAAGATAACTTGCTATCACACTTCCCAAAGCAATGCCTGCGACCTTCCAATCCAGTACCACTACAAATAATATGTTTAATGCTAGATTTATCAGGTTTAGAACTATAGTTATTATCATGGGTATTTTGGCATTTTGCATACCTAGAAACCATCCATTTAAGCCATATAATAATAAAGTGGCTGGTGCAGCCCATATACGTATTTTAATATATTCTGTGGCATAAAATACCACTTCTTCACTAGGAGAGATAATGACAAGGGACCAATGAGCAATAGGATTCTGTAGTGCTACCAATGCGCACCCAAGTAGAGAACCAAAAAGAACACCTCTTAGCAATAGATTTCGAGTCATTTGATGGTTAGACACCCCTAATGCCTGCGCAACCAAACCCGTTGTTCCCATTCTCAAAAATCCAAAACCCCAAAAAATAAAATCAAAAACGAGACTTCCAACGGCAATGGCCCCCAAATAATATAGTTCATCTAACCGCCCAATAATTGCTGTATCTACCGCTCCTAGTATGGGTACTGAGAGATTACTAAGAATATTGGGAATAGCTAGATTAACAATTTTTTTATCATACGATTTCATGGATACCATAGGTTGCATATAACAGGGTGTGCATGTATTTTGATTTGAAGAAAAAATTTTTGAATCTGATTCACTAATTAATCGATCCGTCCTCCCATGAACATAGATGAACGAAATAAGATACTAAGTGCTGTACTTGGAATTGTCATCATATTATTATCGTGGTTGTTATACAATTCTATAATCACACCATATAAAGTGGTCGAAGAACAAAAAGCTGAAACCGAACGTGTTCGTAATCGAATGCTGACCTTAAAAGACGCTATTGTAAATTACGATGCTCGGTATGGACATTTTCCACCAACTGAAGGAGGTTTGGATAGTATAGTAACATATTTGAGTACAGATTCTTTAATGATTTCAATGGGTGATTCATTATTTCGCCAAATACCCCCACTTCAGTACTCTCCTGAAACTATGGTGGTAAATCCTAGAGACACTTCTCTTCGGTTCTTATACACTAGAAACGATACTACTCGCCCACCATTATATCTTTTAGAAGATCCAATGACGGACGATGCAGTTGGAAGTCTATCTAGAACAACCATGAGAAATGCCCCTAACTGGAATTAATGGAAGAAAAGACCTCCAATTTAGGAGTCTGTTTTTTTTCAGGCCGGATGCTATATTCGGTTGCAGAGAAGGGGGCAAAAAATATCGTTCAACAATTAGGCTCTTATGAATTCAGTTTTGACATATCTGAAGCACTAAATATGCCTTCTTGTGATGCAGGCATTCAATTAAAAGCCGTCTTTACAGATCTTGAAAAAGAATTCCGCCTTGAAAGTATCCGCATGCTGACTGAGCCAACGCAGGAATGTTGGACTGCATTACCCAAGGTTGTATACGATGATTCATTAGAGAGGGAACAGCATATCGCAATCCTAATGAAAGGAGTACCTCGAGAAAATATTGAGGTAACCTGGCATGATGTCAGCAAAACTCGCTTCAAGTTTCTTTGTTTACGCCGAGCTCAACTAATAAAAAATTATCAAAGCTTTAGTGATCAAGTCGCAATAAATGAGTGTTGTAGTGATTTCGAAATTGGTGGAATGTGGTCGAGTCATCACCGCCCAGGTGGTTCGTTTTTATTGATAGGTTGTCATGCGCAATCTATCAGTATCTCATCTTATATATTAGGCAGTTTCAGAGCTGCTACCTATATTCGCTTTGATGATCCTCAAGATATACCCTATTTATGGCTACAACATGCAAAACATTCGCCATGGATGCGAGGACTCCATGAGCATATCTATTTTTATGGGGAACAAACCCATGAAGTAGCCGAGCAATTACAATCATTCATTGATCATAATTCTGGACAAATAGTCTTAAATTCTTTAGAAATGATGGGAATAAATGCAGGAGAAGAAACATATGGATTTGACCTTGCAACTGCTTTTCCTGCTATTATGCTAAGCTTAGATTTGTCATAGTCGCTCTAATTTTACTTCAAAAAATGCGACTCTAATTAGTTAAGAAGAAATCATGAAGACAATCTCTAACGACATTCGACCAAACAAAAGTACTCATGCGAATAATTACAGGCTCTTTAAAAGGTAGACGTTTTGAAATACCCAAAGGATTAGATGTACGACCGACGACCGATCGGACAAAAGAGAGTATGTTCAATAAAATAAGAGCCTATAAATATATTGAGGGTTCAAGAGTACTAGACTTATTTGCAGGTTCTGGTAATTTAGGATTTGAAGCTATTTCAAGAGGAGCTAGAGAAGTACTCGCGATTGATTTGAATCCCGCCAACCTAAAGCTTATTGAAAAAATTTCACGCTCATGGGATATTGAACATCAAGTGCGAACCATAACCATTGATGTTCAGCAATTTTTAAAAAGCCCACCTCAGGCCTTTGATTTTATTTTTTGCGATCCTCCTTACCACTATCAATGGATGGAACAAATGATTGAGCAAATATTGACGAATGGTTGGCTGACTCCTACAGGTTGGTTACTTCTAGAGCATGATAAGTATCATAGTTATATCGACGACTCTAATTGCTTTTTTAGCAAAGCCTATGGACGTACTACTGTTAGTATTTTTCAAGTACAAGCGGTAGATTCAAAATCATGAAACATATTGCATTATACCCTGGATCTTTTGACCCATTCACCAATGGACATCTTGACATTTTAAAGCGTGCTGCTAACTTATTTGATAAAGTCATCGTAACCGTAGCACTGAACAACGAAAAAAAATCTGTCTTTAACGGTAAGGAGCGGATTCGACTCATCGAAGATTGTTTAGCAGGAACTCAATGGGGAATTCGAGTTGAAATCACTCAATTTACAGGGCTTTTAGTGGATCATGCAAAAAAAATGGGGGCTCATACTCTAATTAGAGGAGTACGACAAGTATCTGATTTTGAATATGAATTCAGAATGGCCTTGACCAATAAAAGGCTTGCTCCCAAAATTGATACCATTTTCTTAATGCCAGATGAACAACTCACCTTTATATCGGCATCCTTAGTAAAGGAAGTGGCTTTTTGGGGGGGTAATTTAAACTCATTCGTCCCAAAACATGTAGAAAAAGCACTTAAACAAAAACTTCAACGCTCATCAACTTAGCTTCCTTAATTCACTCATGATCTCATCACGCGCATTAGAATTGCAACCATCAGCCACCTTAAAAATTACTGGGCGAGCTAAAGAACTCCAACGCGAAGGAAAATCCATAATTTCATTAAGTGCTGGCGAACCTGATTTCCCTACGCCTACCTTTATATGTGATGGCGCAGTAGAGGCCATTCGAAATGGGGAGCATGGATATACCATGAATGTCGGCACCCTAGAACTAAGAGATGCCATTTGTACAAAGTTAAAACGCGACAATGGACTCGATTATTCACCAGATCAAATTGTGTGCTCTAATGGCGCGAAGCAATCAGTTGGCTTCTCCCTTTTAGCGATGATTAACCCTGGAGATGAAGTGATTATCCCCGCGCCATATTGGGTTTCCTATCCCGCAATGACACGACTTGCCCAAGGTATACCTGTGCCCATAAGAACCTCTTTTGAAGATAATTACAGGCTTACTCCGGAACAATTAGAAGTAGCTATTACCGATAAAACTCGAGTACTTATACTTTGTTCGCCATCTAATCCAACTGGTTCTTGTTATAGTAGAAGGGACCTAGAAGGTTTGGCGAATGTACTGCGTAAACACCCTAATATTTCGATTATATCGGATGAAATCTATGAATACATTGTCTTTGATGACGAGCATATTAGTTTGTTGAATGTTGCTCCTGATCTCAAGGATAGAGTAGCTTTAATTAATGGTTTTTCTAAAGGATTTGCTATGACTGGTTGGCGATTAGGGTATCTTGCTGGCCCAGAAGAATTAGTTAAAGCGGTAGCTAAGATTCAAAGTCAGGAGACCTCTGCACCTTCCTCCATTTCACAAGCCGCTGGACTCGCAGCCTACTCTGGTACATTAGAAAAAGTTTTAGAAATGAGAGCTTCATTCAAAGAACGTCGTAATTTTATGGTTGAACAATTGAATGGTATTGAGGGGGTTAGCTGTTTTAACCCAGGTGGTGCATTTTATGTATTCCCAGATATTTCTAGCTATTTGAATTCCACTATGCCTTTAGGTAAACCCGTTCAAAGCTCAACCGATTTGTGCCTTTATTTACTAAATGAGGTTGGATTAGCCTTGGTACCTGGAGATGCTTTTGGTGAGCCAAATGGATTACGGATGAGTTATGCCGCAGCTATGGATGACTTAGTTGAGGCTATGAACCGTTTTAAACATGGATTATCTGATTTAATCTTAATTCAATAAAAACATAAAGTAACGTAAAAATACTCTTGGTAGCCCTTCACTTTAACTTGTAAGCTGATAAGATGATTCAAAAAAATACTGCGTTACTTATCAGTAGTTTTCCGTTGTGCCAAAATCCCCGGAAAAATGGATTATCAATCATGTATATCACCTGTCCTTGACCCATAGGTTGTACTCCATAAGAAAGGGACTCTTCGATGAGTTGTTGTGCTTTATAACCTACAAAACCACTTCTTGGAGCCCCATCTTTTATTACCCCAACATTCCAACCATTCTCTAAATACTCATACGCTGTTGAACCTAATTTTAACGACATATACTGCTCTTTATAACCAAAGGCTAAAGGATGAGTAGTATCCATATTAAGAGTATAAATTGCACCTGTATTAAAGTTCACTACAGAATTACGTTCCGCGTCTGCATACCGTTGTAGCCGATCTTCAAGGTTGTCAGAATCATTGTCAGATCTGCTCTTTCGAGTTAAGGCAAAACCATCTTTCCCAACTAAAAAACCATTAGCTCCATCCACTGCCACTAGTTTGCCTCCTCCTCTGACCCAGTCTCTAATTTCAGAAAGTTGGCTATCACTAAACGAATAACCATAAGAACCGCTTGGAAGCATAATCACATCAAATTCTGCCCAGTCCATATTAGTGGCAATATCTACAGGAATCATAGTAATAGGATAGTTTAACTGCTTATCAAAGAAATACCAAATATGTCCTACCATATTTCCAGACGTACCATCACCTGCTAACACTCCAACTCTTGGAGCATCAATAAAGCGAACCGAAGATGACCCAAAATCTTTACCTTGCGTGACCAATCCTGTAGTTACTGGTGTTAATTCACGGTTATACAACAAGGCACCCTCTTTCACTATATCATCAAAATCAATTCCCAATGACTCGTTTCCACTTCGAGTGATAATTAAGGTACCCGCATTATAATTTTTCCCCTGAATACTGAAAGAATTCTCGGAATAACGAGCACGGACTCCTTGCTTGAGTATGTAAGCCAAAAACTGTGCATCATCAAATGATTGCCACTCTACCAAATAGGCATAAGGATTACTAACCACAGGCGTGAGTTCAGATTCAACATCAAAGCTAATCTGCTCCATTTCTACTTGTCCTTGGATGGCATAACCCTCAACGCCAAAGGAATAATGTGCTTCCCAAGCAGTTATATCGTACGTAAGCGAATCCGTAAATTCAGGTTTAGGCTCAAATAATACTCGAACCAAGTTACCTTGAGACTGATATGTATGTACGATAAAATCTCCTTTTTGTATAGTAACTCGACCGACTCTTCCATTCTGATAATCGTAACCATTTGCTCGGACTTCATTCACAGCTTGTTGCACCTGAATTTTTTGATCCAATAAATAGCGCAAGAGTCGACTAGAATTGTCTGGATTACTGCTGCGTTTTATCACAAAAGTTTTGTATTTGCCGGAACCATTTTTACGGGTTTTATCAAAATACTTTTGAAATTCAAATAAGACCCTATCTTTTTGATTAACCACCGTTTCTATGGTTGATAATCCGGATATCGCGTGATGAATCATGCGATCATGTAAAGTAAGGGTATCTCCCTCATCGGTTACTACACCTAGCCCAGCAAAACTGGAACCCGCTTGTTCATAGGTCATCCCAATGGCTCCATTAAAAGTTGGCCATGTATCACCATAACTAGGATAAAATAAATCAAAAACTTCTCTTGTAAAGTAAAGCCAATTATTTTGATCAAAATAGGAAGCATGGTTTTGACCTATTAAGGTCTGTAGTTCACGCTGCCAATCAGTAATGGCATAGTGATAGGGCTCTGCCGCTGGTGCGAAGTAATAAGCAGAGTTATAACTTTGCTCATGAAAATCTACATGAACCATGGGCATCCATTCCAAGTATTGACGTATACGTTGTTGTGTCTCTGTCTGAGTTTGCCAAGCCCAATCTCTATTTAAATCGAAGAAATAGTGATTAGTTCTTCCACCTGGCCAAGGTTCATGATGCTCCATTGCTTCATGATTGGGATTAAATTGCGCCCCTGTTACCGTTTTATTCCAGTTCACATATCGGTCGCGACCATCTGGGTTTACCATGGGATCGATAATGACTACAACATCGTTTAACCAATCTTGGTATCTGGTAACTAGGGCATGCATAGTATACAATGCTGCTTCGCTAGAAGATGTCTCGTTCCCATGAACATTATAACTTAACCAAACAATGGGCAAGGACGCTTCGTTAACTACGCCAGATTCTAAGCCTACTCGACGTAAATTATTTTGTCTAATTTCACCCATATTTTGCTGATTCTCTTCGGAACTAATAACCAAATACATTAACTCTCGACCTTCGTAAGTAGTGCCATAATCAATGGCAGTCACCATCTCAGAATGCTCTGCTGAGTGCTTTATATAATCCATTACTTTGTGATGTGGAGTCCACTGTGTACCCAATTCATAACCTAAAAATTCGGATGGATTTTGAAGATGCTCTGCGGTGAATCCTTGTGCTTGAGTTATATCGGCCACAAAAATAAAAAGCACTAAAACTCCTAAAAAACTGATAGATAACTGTGATCTGTAAGCTTTAGATGTGGTCGAGATAGTGGATGATAGTAGCATAATTAAGGGCTTGAGTTTGCAGGATATTCCATCCTAAATAATTTATATTTAGATTTATCTTTAAATTTACATAAACCTACTAAGCTACTCAAAAGGATTTCTTGCTTATGCCAACCATTCGTGATATTGCCGACCAGCTGGACTTAGTGTATCAACTCATGCAATTAGCGGGCGAAAACCGGTTTAAAGCGATTGCTTTTGATCGAGCCTCACAAACGATACGAGGATTTGAAGAAGACATCAATAAATATATTGAAGAAAAATGCCTTACAAACATTAAAGGAATAGGAAAATCAATTGCAAACGATATTTATGCTTACGCAGAAACTGGGGAAATGCCGGTTTTAGAAAAGTTCAAAGAAAAAGTCCCCGTGGGCCTAATTCAGTGGTTAGATATTTCTGGCTTAGGGCCAAAAAATATTCTGAAAATTCACCAACAATTTGGCATAAGTACCCTAGACGAGTTAAAGAAATGCATAGACCGGGGCGATTTAGCAGAATTACCTGGACTTGGGGCTAAATCGGTAGAAAAAATTAAAAAATCTCTCGCATGGATGGAACAATTTGAAGAGCGTTGCCGCCTAAATGAAGCAGATGATATTGCCAAAGAACTCGTTCAATCGCTAAAGAATCTTCCAGGTGTTGAGTCCATTAAAGTGGCTGGATCTTTGCGTAGATCCAAAGAGACTATTGGTGATATTGATATTCTTATTGCAGCCGAAGAGGCACATATAGATCAAATATTTGACGCATTTACTTCTCATGAATGTGTGGTTGAAATTTTAGGCAGAGGAGAGACTAAAAGCTCTGTTCGTAGCAGAGAAGGTCGGCAAATAGATTTGCGACTTGTACATCCGGCATCCTTTGGCGCAGCACTTATGTATTTTACAGGAAGTAAAGAACATAATATAGCAATGAGATTCAGAGCTCGAGAACGTGGATTAGCCCTAAACGAATATGGACTATTCAAGCTTAATAGTAAGGGAGAAACAGATTGGGAGGCCAAAATTCGATCCGAAAAAGAGTCTAGTATTTATAAGGATCTTGGACTGCATTGGATCCCACCAGAACTCCGAGAAGATCGCGGTGAGCTAGAATGGTTTGCTGAGCATGAGCAAATGCCATTGGTTCAGAAGGAGCAAATCCGAGGTGTTATTCATACACATAGTACATGGAGTGATGGTAAGTACAGCATACAAGAAATGGCAGCAGCTTGCATTGCTAGAGATTATGAGTACTTGGGCATAACCGATCATTCCAAAACGGCGGGTTATGCCGGTGGCTTATCCATTGATCGAGTGAAGGCCCAATGGAGAGAAATTGAAAAATTAAATGCTCAGTATGCAGCAGAAGGGGTAAACTTTGTTATCTTCAAAGGTATTGAATCAGATATTTTAGGAAATGGTGATTTAGATTACCCAACTGATATTTTAGCCGGCTTTGATTTTATTGTGGCGAGTGTGCATCAACAGTTGGACATGCCTTATGATGCTATGATGGATCGTTTTAAGCGAGCCATAGAAAATCCATTTACTACTATGATTGGCCATCCTACCGGACGCTTATTATTAAAACGTGGGGAAAGTTCCTTAGATATGAATGTCCTGATAGAATACGCAGCCCAACAGCAGACTGCTATTGAAATTAATGCCTCTCCTTGGCGATTGGATTTGGATTGGACTTGGGGTAATAAAGCAAAGCAGGCGGGTCTTTATACAAGTATAAACCCTGATGCACATAGCATTGAGGGTATTGACGATATACACTATGGGGTACGTATAGCTCGCAAAGCTAAGTTTGATCAAGCCAGAGTGCTTAATAGCCTGTCAGCTGATGACTTTCTTTCTTGGGCAAAAAAATCACGCAATTCAAAACTCTAACAATGACTAATAGTTGATTAGGTTTACTATAAGGGTTGTGGTATTAGAATCGAATTGCTACTGCTCTATGATAGATCCGTCTGGAGTTAAAGTCATTGTTTGGACCCGAACTATCATTGGTATATCTTCTACCGGACGATCTGCATAACTTTTTTTAGCCTGAACTATACTGTCCACGACCGCTAAGCCCTGGATGACCTCGCCAAAAACAGTATATGATCCATCTAAGTATGGAACTCCGCCTTGAGTCATATAGATTTCACGTTGCTGAGGCGTATAAAATAGTGGCTCAAAATCTTTAGTCGCAAGTGGTTTTATTTCGGTTATAATTTCACTTACGATTCCCGTATTTCCGTCCATAATTGCCTTGTCAATTCGTTGCTTTACCTGGGTATTCTCAGGTGATCCAACATACGTTGAGATTAATCCTTGTTCAATGTTATTATTCGCTTGAGCTAATAACTGATCTACATCTCTTTCTGTTCGCCTACGCCCATGTACAATATAAAATTGCGAGCCACTTGAACGCATATCAGGGTTAGTATCATTACCCATTCTTGCAGCGGCTAGGGCTCCTTTTTTATGAATATAGCCTCGTACTATTTCTGCTGGTAAAGTATACCCTGGTCCACCCTGACCATCATTACGGAGATTATCGTCTTTAGAATTAGGGTCACCACCCTGCACCATAAAACCTTCAATGATCCTGTGGAAAGTGGTTGAATCGTAGTATCCTTCTTTCGCAAGCATCAAAAAATTTGCCTTATGTTCTGGAGTTGCATCGTATAATCTAACAATCATTTCTCCATATTTAGTGGAGATCACGGCTACTTCCTCAGTTCTATTTTCAGTAGGAAATAAAGGAATCGTTTCTGTCTGGCTCACACTTGAATCGGCGGAAGTACAAGAAAATCCAGTGTATGCCAAAATGGCTATTATGGATAGTTTTATTAGACTCATCAAACTCATTTATTTACCAATTTTTTAGTTAAAAAATCTATGTTGTATTACTACAAAATAATTTATTTTTATTCAATAAATGTAGAAAAAAAACAGCCCTCACTACTTAAGTTCATGTGCACAATAAAAATCTAAACATATCGAAATTCAACAAACGTTAAATAGTAAATTAAAACCAGTAATGAATCATCATACTAATTCAACTTCTTCTTCATCAACCTGGCAACTAGATCATATAGGTATTGCTGTAGCTATGCTTGATCCCGCATTAGAGCGCTATGAAATTCTACTAGGGACTCATCATTATGGGCGTGAACGTATTAGTTCACAAGATATTGAGGTCGCATTTCTGGACACTCCTACTTCACGAATAGAATTACTAGCACCCCTTAACCCAGAATCTAGCGTGGCTAAATTTATTAATAAAAGAGGGGAAGGTATGCATCATACTGCTTTCTTAGTTCCCGACATTCAGAGCGAACTAGATCGACTTAATACCTTGGGTTGGGAACTTATTCATCAGCAACCGATATCCGGAGCCCATGGTAAATGGATTGTATTTTTACATCCAAAGTCAGCACATGGAGTACTTATTGAATTATGCGCATATAAAAAATAGTCTCATACTAAAGAAACTTATTCATACTTTTCTTTTTCTGCATTATATGTTCAATCACCAATCAGAAAAACGAGGAATCACTCGCTGCTTAATTGATACTCCCATTATCCAATTAAATATAAGATACAAGAGGATTGGCCAAGCAAACAGTTAAGTTGGATAGATACTGAATTATCCGGAAGTTTTTGAACCATCGTACCAGAGTCGAAACATCATAAATACTATAAAAATTAAACCTATGTAAAGCCCTAACTCGAGAACATCTCCGAGCCATAGCCAAAAAATATCAATCTTAAATCCTAGCATCGTCTTGTTAATTTGGTTGGTTTTGCAATCTATCTCATAAAGATGGCATTCATATGGATAAAGATACTATTTTTTAGAAGCTCTAATGATATTTTTTACTACATAGAACTTTGATCCTTCCTATAATAACTCTTTGGAAGTAGACCGTCTAGAACGTATTATTAAAGAATACAATAAGCAGGTCCTATTACAAGATGGATTATACTTTTTTCATCCAAGTCTTTATGAATCCAAACACTATCTACTTATTTCACCCATATATAAATCCATGAGTTCATTTGATCTACACCCAACCATCCGGTTACTACTCGATATAGTGGGTAAGTTTAATTCAACAATGGATCCGTCCAGATTACTACATGATATCATAGGATCTGCAAAGGGAATGGTAGAGGCTGAAGCCAGCTCGCTTTTTTTACTATGTGATGGAGGAAAAAATCTTGAATTAACTATTCCTACGGGACCTGCTACGGCAGAAGTATCAGGAAAAAAAATTGCTGCAGACCATGGAATAAGTGGGTGGGTTATCCAACATCAACAGCCGGTACTTATTCCAGATGTACAATCCGATCCTCGCTTTCAAGGTGAACTACTATCCAAACCACAATTTCAATCACGAAACATGATTTGTGTTCCCTTAAGTAATAACCAAGGTGAAATAATTGGGGTATTGCAAGCCATTAATATTAAAGAGGATTTTTTAAATGATGAGATGCTGGGACTATTCCAAACTCTGGCAAATCAAGCAGCAACAGCACTGGAAAATGTGAATGTAAAACAGCAGCAATTGGCTGCTGAGTTAGTAAACAAAGAACTCGAGGTTGCTACTGAAATTCAAGCACGCTTTTTCCCTCAGCAAATACCGAATTTAGAAGGCTATGAAGTTGCTGGCTGCAGTATTCCAGCCAAGGATGTGGGCGGTGATTATTATGATTTTATTCCTATTCCTGAGCCTAATCAATATGGTTTTGTAGTAGCTGATGTAACTGGGAAAGGGATTCCTGCCTCCTTGTTAATGGCAACCATGAGAGCAACCCTACGAGCCAATATTCAAAACAATCCAAAGGATATTGTACAAGCACTAACCCAAGTAAACGGGGATATTTATAGAGATTCTCCCGTCGATAAATTTATTACCTCCATCTACTGTAATTTAGATTACAAACGTCATAAACTCAGTTATGTAAATTCTGGGCATAATCCTCCTTATATTGTTCGAACTGCTAATAAACGGGTGGAGGAATTAGATCAAGGTGGATTGATGCTGGGTATCATGGAAGAAATTGATCTACCAAAGGCTACTTTATCTATAAATAAGGGCGATATTTTAATGCTATTTTCAGACGGAGTAACTGAGGCAACCAATAGCGCAGGGGAACTCTACTCAGAAGAAAATTTTAAAGAATGGTTACTTGATCATTGTCAGCTAAACGCAGAGGAAATGAAAAAGGCTCTGCTCAAAACACTGCAAGAATATGCTAACGGGAGCTCACAAAGTGACGATATTACCTTCATTATCCTGAAACGTTCAAGCTAAGTTGGATATGAAAACTTGATATACCACCGGTTTTAATTTAATCGGTACTTGAGTTTTCTTCCCCTGACTACTATCGAATAAAGAGAATTAAGATTGCTCTAGGATGATAAAGTACTTATCATTTATGACTAATTTCGAGGCGTGGCGTAGTCCGGTAGCGCACTCGGCTGGGGGCCGAGGGGTCGCAGGTTCAAATCCTGTCGCCTCGACGTTTAAGCTCATATGTATGGGCTTTTTTT
>PBJO01000019.1 GCA_002720745.1 Balneola sp. | reverse complement strand
CTTCTGCATTATTGATCTTGAATCCTGTAGATAATCGTAATCTACTGTCACCAAGATCTCTGTTTATTTTATTCAACGAGAGTTGAGCATCCATTGCCGTAACATTGGTATTCACTCTGTTGTAATCACCAAAACTAGCCATATTGACCTCGTTTTTTGTTTAATAATTTTAGTTAAGACATTTTCTTTTAATCCTTAACAAAATTATATCTTTCTGTAACCTGACCAAGAAGGTCTAGTCTCATGCTTCCAATTACTGTCCGAGAAACCCTAATACAGCCTGTGGACCCATGTTGGCTTGTGATAAAGCTGCGGTCGCTGTTTGCTGTAGGATCTGTAGTCTTACAGAGTTTGACTGCTCTTTAGCAAAGTCAACATCCATAATTCTACTCTTCGCGGCACTATTTGCCGAAATTGCCTCAGTCAGGTTTACTTCCTTACCAGATAATGATCGCTGATCTATACCTAATTGGTTGAAATATCCATTCAGTGTACCAATTGCCGTATCAACTTTAGTCATAAATGTGTTGAAGTCAGCTGCATTTGCATCAACAAGTGAATTAGACACAGTGAAGTCAATTTGACCTCTTGAATCTGTTGTACCGTTTAAAGCACCAGCACCACCTTCAACTAATATCTCAGTATCATCATCTGCATTTCCATTACCATCAGTATCAACAGCGAGGTTGGCATCAGCTGCACCATCACTGAATAATGCTAACACATCCACATCATTTAAAGTAACTGCCATTATATCACCAGTACCTTCACCAACTTGAAATGTTAAAGTCGATTCGGCTGCAGGCAGTAAATTTATGCCGTTAAATGTTGTAGAACTAGCTATCGTATTAATATCAGTACCTAAACCATTAATTTGTTTAGCTATCAATGTACGTTCAGCTGAACTCAGAGTATCATTTGCAGCCTGAGTTGCTAAACCTTTTATCTCAATCAGATTGTCCATTATTGATGAGTATGCCCCTTCAATAACATCCATCACTGACTTTGCGTCACTTACATTTTGAAATGCTTGTTCCAAACCAGTTATTCTGCTACGTAATTTAGTTGCAATAGCAAAGCCGGCTGAATCATCTTCAGCATTATTAATCTTAAAACCAGTAGATAATCTTAAACGACTATCTCCTAGTTCTGCATTTATCTTATTTAATGAAAGCCTCGCCTCCATCGCAGTAACATTCGTGTTTACTTTATTGAAATCTCCAAAACTTGCCATGATTTAATCCTTATTTATGTTTCTGTTTAATCCTTAATGGAAGTTCTGATCGCCTAAACCAGAACTGCATTCAAATTTGTCATTTGAAGTTTTTTGATTTTACAGAGTTATCGTTACTTAACTCAAAGACTTTAATTTTTTTTATAAAAACGTTGTTTAAATATCAATGAGGGTCTATTTAGTTTTTTTTTAGATTCTTTTATGGAAAACCTTCGCATTTGCATAGTGCAAATACATTCAATCGTCTCAAATATCCTTAGATTGATTATCCAAGACACCTATTTATAAATGGCTTAAAGAAAAATTGACCCATATTGAAGAAAAGATTTCCACCTGCTCAATGAAAATGAGGTATAAAAACGCATTATATACTGCCTAAAACGTGATTTCTTTATACTAGATATTTGGTATTGTATTTGTTCTAGTAGTATAAAATACCAATTGGTAATTAAGTCAAGTTCGTATGATCCGATAACTGTAATAAATCCGAATAAAAATAAATATTATGTTATCACCTGATAAAATTTATCAGCAACAATCTGTATTAAATTCACATCCAACAAAGTTGGTTGTTAAGATGTATGATTTGATTGCTCAAAACTGTTACCGCGAAAATGGCGAGAAAGTTAACGCATTACTTTCTGAGCTTATTCACTATCTGAATTTTGACTACGATTTATCAGCTCAATTATTTGAGATTTATAGATTTTGCCAGCAACTAGCAAAAGAATCAAAATTTGAAGAAATAATTGAAGTTCTTAACCCTTTGAGAGAAACGTGGGAAGAGGTAGCTCAAATAGAATTAAAAAATCAAGCAGTCTAATAATCTTAAATGGCATCTGTATCAAACATTATAAGTAGATCTGGACAATATGAAGGCATAGTACAACAACTTGTACAGCTAGAAAGCCAAAAAAAGGTTCAGTATCAGACAGATTTAAGAGATCAAAATAAAATCAATTCTGAATTAGGAAAAGTTAGTTCTAGAATCTCGACATTGGAGAATATGATTAATGAATATTCTCTATCTACTAATAATACTTTTACACCGGTAAAATCAACTAGTTCTGATGATACTGTAGTTGAAATCACCTCAGCATCAAATCTTGATGAACCTGATGAGTTTTCATTAACAATCAGCAGACTTGCAACTAGAGATAATCTTCTTTCAGCTAGTTATACTTCCGCAGGAACTAACTTAGATAGTAATGGTTCCGTAGATATTACAGTAAATGGAACAACACACAGTATTTCAATAACACCGACCGCTGGTGATTCAAATTCAACGGTATTAAACAGTCTAAAAACAGCAATAGAGACTGCCTTTGGTAATAACTTGCAGGTTAATGTCTTTGATCTAGATTCTACAAATGTACAACTTTCAGTTCGTAGCTCTGAAACGGGTGAAGCAAAAAGAGTCCAAATTGCAAATACATCCGGCTCATTAGCCACCGTTTTTGACAATGCAACTAGGCCAGTTGCAACAAATCAACTTGATGCAACATTTACCATGAATGGGGTTAGTTTCCAACGATCATCAAATACCGTAAATGATACCATATCAGGTCTTACATTTGAATTAAAGAAAACAACGGCATCCACTGTAACATTAGAAATAGAGCGCGATACTGAAAAAGCTCGAAGTAACTTTGACGATTTTGTAAAGGCTTATAATAATCTTAACGCTGACATCCGGAATAAGACTTTCATAAACGGTGAAACTGGTACAAGAGGACCACTTAGAGAATTACGATCTATTAGAGATCTTTCATCACAATTACGACAATTAGTGATTGGAGATGCAACATCAGGTACTATAACTAATTTGTCTGAACTTGGCATTACTTTTGACAATAGTGGTAAAATGACGGTTGAAGATTCAGATAAATTGGAAACAGTTTTAGCAAATACACCTAGTGACTTAAATACTTTCTTTTCAACAAGTAGTTCTCCTATTCAAAGCATTTACACTCATCTACAAGGTTATACTACAACCGATGGTATCATTGACACATTAGAAGAGGGTGTGAGTGATAAAATTGAATTACTGAATAAAAACATAAAAAAAGAAGAAAAATACCTTACTGATTATGAAGAAAAACAGAGAGATATTTTTACTCAATTAGAACTTATGTTGGAACAGGGTAATTCTCAATTTGCTCAGGTAATGGCTGGGCTAAATAACTTTTAATTTTAAGTATTAAGTTTTTTTTCAATATGCCGATAATAGCATTATGAAAAAGTTAAAACTACATATGGAAATGCTAAATACCTCTTCTGAGATGATATCTAGTATGTTATCGGAAGAAGAAGTGACGCTCAACGATGTTCAAAATGAGTTTGACAATCGACAGCATTTGGTAGACTTCATAGCTAGTTATGACGAATTTAATTCAACAGACTCTGTGTCCAATGAACTTATTTCTGCCCTTAAGAAAAGATTCATCGACACTAGTCAGGTAATTAAAACTCAATTAGAAGATTTACAAGCCCGAAATAAAATTGAGCTTGAATCTATTTCAAAACAAAGACAAGCAATACAAAGCTACCAACAATCATTAATGGCATAAGAAGTAGTTTATAACTACATTTAGTCATGACAATTAGAAACTTATCACATATCGACAAAAACCAAGTCAAGAAGATTGAACATTCTGACAACAAGGTTTCTAATGTAAATACAGCTAAAGCTGAACAAGCTAAAGATACGCTTAATACCGATTCGCTGGCTCTCTCAAATGTATCTAAAGATGAATTTGATTTTGCCAAAGTCGAGTTATCTAAATTAAATAAAGTGACCATGGAGCAGCTCTCTGATTACAGAGAAATGATCCAAGAATACGAAGAGGTAAGTGAGCAACAGATCGAAATCTTAAATGAGAAATTAGAGAATAATTTCTTAGTTAAGAATATGAATGATCCTGAAGTTTGGGAAATGATTGCCAAACAAATCCAACTAGGATAGTTCATGCCCTCCTTTATTTAGCTGTATGCATTTAGATAGGGACTTAATTTAAAATTAAGGTGCTATCACTGTAGCTATTATTTATTCTTTCTAGTATAATACCCTAGTATTAAATCAACTAGGTTTACATGTCCAATCGCATCGTAGTAATTGATGATGAGGTCCTAATATTAGGTTTCTTAAAAGACGTATTAACTAACGAAGACTATGATGTTGAAATATTTTCGTCTGCCAATAAAGCTATAAAATACATTGACGAAAATGAAATTGATCTTGTCATCACCGATGTACAGATGAATGAGATGACCGGGGATGATATTCTAAACTATGCAAAAAAAAATCAACCTAAGACTGGTGTCATTATTATTACTGGTTTTGGTAATGTCAGTCATGCGGTTCGTTCCCTACAAAAAGGTGCTTTTGATTATATAACTAAGCCATTCAAAGCTAAAGAAATTATTTATAGAGTTAGAAGATTTTTTGATGAAGGTGGTTCAGAATCAAATACATTAGCTTCTAAAGAATTGAATTTGGACAAGAATGATACAAGTAACGAATTAAGACCGCTCAAAGAAGCAAAAAGTCCTCTACCAGATAAAAAAGATGACGTTAAATTTATAGGTGAAGCACCTGCAATTAAAAGATTGCTTGACATCCTACCCCAGTTAGCAAATAATATGGCACCAATTCTCATTCAAGGTGAAAGTGGAACAGGTAAAGAGGTATTTGCGAGTTTAGTTCATAATAAAAGTAAGCGTTCAAATAAACCTTATATCAAAATAAATTGTGCTAATCTTCCGTCGGAACTAGTTGAAAGTACGTTGTTTGGTCACGTCAAAGGAGCGTTTACAGGAGCTATAGCAGACAGGGATGGAGCTTTTCATGCAGCCCAAGGTGGAACTTTACTCCTAGATGAAATCACAGAAATTGACATTCAAGTTCAGGCTAAGCTTCTACGGGTTCTTCAAGAAAATGAATTTTATAAAGTTGGAAGTCAAAAACCAGTAAAAGCGGATGTTCGAATACTAGCAACTTCAAATAAAAATATTGGACAAGCCATTAACAATAAAGAATTCAGAGAGGACTTATATTTCCGCCTCAATGTTTTTCCAGTCGAAATCCCTCCTCTTAGGGATCGAAAATCTGATATACCAATACTTACCAAATATTTTGTTGACCAATATTGCTATAAATATGATTATCCTGACTTAGAAATAGATAAGAAAATGCTAGAATATCTGGAGGCTCAAAACTGGCGTGGCAATGTTCGTGAATTAAATAATAAGATCCATAGAGGAGTAATTCTTGCACAAGAAGATGGACTTTTTAAAATTGATCACATTGAAAATCCTATTTTTACCAGCTTAGGTATGAATAATGAAGACGAAGATCTAAATAATATCCCATTAATGACTATTGAGGATATGGAGCTTCATCTAATTAATAAAGCTCTAGAAAAGACGAACGGAAATCAAAAAGAAGCGGCTAAATTGTTGGGCATATCCGATCGTACAATTAGAAATAAACTCAAAGAAAAAGAGTAACTAGGTATTAAGCTACTTTTTGCATTATCTCCCTAGCTAATTCTAATTTATCTGCCTTGATTAAGGTCGCAATCAACTTTCTTCTATACATTCTATTGGAGGGATTAGCCTCGTATAATTTTGTGTAAATCTTTTCAACAGTAGAGTGCCAATTATTTTCCAAAAACATTTCCATATAATCGTGGAATTGCTTGGTTTCAATTCTATTAAGATTCAAGTTCAATATATCAGGATATAAAAATTTAAAATGCTTATTCGCATTTCGTTTTTTCTCTAATCCAATAGCCATTTTTAGCGCTAAATGATGACTTTCTCTTACTTCTTCTAACGAAGTATTTAAGAAGTCACAATAATATTCATATGCTTTGTCCTTCATACCTAGATCTAAATGTAAGTTGCTAAGTTCTAGAACAGTTTCATCATATGGTATTTTTATATCATGACTACTTTTTGAAAATATTTCATAATTCTGCAGATATGAATTCAAAGCTTCTACAGCTGCATCCCAGTTCTTTCCTAACTGATAGACTTTATATTTTATAAGATATGCTAGATGCTGTTGAGGTTCTAAATCTATAGAGTATTCCATTAATTCTAATGCTCTCATCCATTTATGCTGCTCAACATAACATCTTGCAAGCCCATTCAAAGCTGCTAAATGATCATATGGCAATAATCTATCTTTTTTTAATGCAACTCTATAGGAAGAAGCAGCTTGTACAAATTTTTGTTCAGATATGTACTTACGAGCTTCATATAAAAATAAATTTACCGGTGAATTTAGGCTAACCCGCTCAGCACTTATATCAATTTGTTCCCAAGGAATAATATCACTTTGAATATCTATGGATTGATGTAGAAACTTTACATTATTCTCAAGAATAAAATTAGAGGTATCAGGTAGCTCTCTACCTTGAAAAATTCCTTCTACTCCAGTCGGAACCAATCTATTTTGATAATATGATTCAATCCCTTTATTTGTTTGTACGCTCACGATGCAAGAAGACCAAGTATCATTATTTAACTCATGTAAATAAGATAGATTGGACGTTTCTAAAATTTCATTGCCCTCTATAAATAAAATCCATGGCGTTTTGGCATTATATGCTAGATAATTCCACTTACTAGTTTTAGTATCTCCTACTTCCAATAACTCAGTAACACCAATAATCTCAACTTTTTCAAAATACTGAGTATATGATTCAAAAAGATTATCAATTCTTTCGTCAGCTGCCTGATTATAAAGGCATAATGTTATTGGTAATTTGTTGGTGTCCATGGTTTTCTATTCTAGTTAATTATAAATAGTTGATTAATGATTCATTGAACATTTTAGTATGAATTGTCATAGCTGACTGAAATGCAATCTCTGTTCGTTGAAGTTTTGATACCGTTTCAGCGTAATCAGTATCCACCCACCCACTTAATTCGGCATTCAATAAAATCTTTGAATTTTCATGCTTTTCTTCTAAGAAATTCAATCTGTTATTAGTAAGTCCAATCTCTGTAATATGAGTGGTTACATGTGAAATAAGTTCGTCAAATTGCCCTATTTGAGTAGAAAGTGCGTCAATATCTTGATTCTCAAGATTAGCAATAGTTTCATCTATTGTATTAAAAAGATCTACTCCTTGATCGACTACACCAGAGGCTTGCTGAGAAAAAGCTGGATAATTACCACTTCCAAAATTTCCTGGTGCATCAGTAAAACCTTGAACAACTAATTGACTCTCACCCATCGTAGTAGATGTGACAAAATAAGTCCCATCTTCGTAACTCATAGTAAGATTATGAGGTGCAAGATTACCATTCAAAACTGAAACTAAGTCCTCATGAGTAGTGTCATTTTGAATATCAACTCCAATAGTTTCTTGTGTTCCATCAGGCAATGTGATTTGAAAGTGTATTGCATCTAAACCTGGAACTAGTGAGCCTGCAAGATTTGAAGTTCTCAATTCCCTGTTTGACTCTTCAGGATCACCTGCACCGTCTAATACTGGATCACTCAAATAACTTCTGTAGGAGTCTGGATTAGAAGCCAAATCATCATCATATTTTGTAGTTCTGATGAAATTACCATCCTGGGTAACATCGATTGATAAATCTTTATCTACTTCTAAACTAAGGGAATCATTACTTCCATTTGATACTACTGTTCCACTATTTGGATCTATAGTATATGATTGAGTATCATTTCCTACCCCACCAAAAATGTACCCATTTACATCTTTCGCATTAAAAGATGCAACTAGCTCTTCTTTT
Source organism: Balneola sp. (assembly GCA_002720745.1). Lineage (GTDB taxonomy): Bacteria > Bacteroidota > Rhodothermia > Balneolales > Balneolaceae > UBA1275. The sequence continues at coordinate 16,208 of PBJO01000019.1, read as the reverse complement.
AGTGATTCTAATTCTTGTTTAATAGCAGTAAAGCTAGCACTATCATGAGTACTATTTACAGCTCTGGTCACGTTTGATTTTATTTCAATTAGCCCATTAATAACTTCTTGGAGGCTTTGCTCAGCTATATCGAGCGTATTTCTTGCTGTATTTATTCTATCCTGGTAGCCCTCTTTTTCTCTAATCTGCTCTTGTAATAATCTTGCTCTTTTAAATTTTAACGGATCATCCGAAGCCTTTGTAATTTTTTTTCCAGAAGCAATATCTTGTTGTAAATCATGCATTTCAGCGCGATTATCATTGATATGCTTCATAAATCCATCAAATATTGTTTGTTGCGTAATTCTCATATTAATCTAGGATTGACATTAAACTCTGATACATTAATTGAGCAGACTGCATTATTTTTGCTGCTCCTTGATAAGCCTGTTGATATTGTATCATTTTACTTAGTTCTTCATCCATATTTACCCCAGAAACTTGCTGATCTTGACTTTTGAGTAAATCCAATTCAGATCTTCTTAGTTCTACATTATTATTTATGGCATGTAGCTTAGTTCCAGGTTCTGATATAAATTGAATAGCAAACTCTATAGGTTTGTAACCATTCAGGAATTCTATATCCTTTAGATCAGCAATTTGCTGAGCAATTAATCCATTACCACTAGCATTCACCTCATTTGGATCTTCTGCAGCGATATTACGAACATCATTTAAAATCTCTTCATTAATAATTAGCTTATTCGGATTTGTACTTTCTAATTCAAAAAATGAACGACTAGTACTATCAATGCGACCAACACCTGATGTATGCAAATTATTAACTTGGTTCATTATTGCATCTGTGAAATCATTTAAATCTGATTCTAATTCAGGTAATTCATTATTAAATAATTCAATATATGCGCCTAACTCACCTTCATCTAAATCAACCCCTTGTCCTCCTTGAGTCAATCTCACATTTATTAAATCAGACGAGCTATCGTTAGATAGATATAGTTCATGCACTTTAGTACCTGATAAAATACTTATACCCTTGATTGATAAATCAACTTGACCTTCTTCTGTTCTATGAACATCAAGATTTAATAGCTTTGAGAGTTCATTAACTTTTAGTGTTTGTTTGTCAATTAAACCATTAGTAGATCGTTTATTGACATGAAATTGCTTTATTTGTTCATTTAAAGAAGCAATATCATTGAGTTTTTCGTTAATAATTCCGACTAGTGATTCAACATCCTCAGCTATAGTCTTTCTCTGATCAGAAATACTGTTATGCAGATTATTGAATGTATCAATCATTTGCTCGGCATCGTTGATGACTTTATTTCTTATATCGAGTGAAGCTGGATTAGCCGCTAAGTCACCAAAAGTACTCAAAAAAGCACTCACTCTAGTGTCTAGATCATTACCTGAATTAGTAATAAACGATGCTTCTAATTGTGAATAATTATTTGATTTTATGTTCAAATAACTTAGTTCTTGATTCTTTCGATAGATTGCATTGTTGATTCTGAAATCACGTAATTGCTCAACATCAGTAACTCTAACCCCTAATCCATCAAAAAATAAACCGTTACGAGCAAATAGTGGTTTAGTTACCAACCTTTGTCTGGAATAACCTTCTGTATTTACATTGGCAATATTATTAGACGTTGTCTCAAGTCCTCGTTGAGCAACATCCATCCCACTTTTAGTTATTTCTAATAATGTTTTCATTCTAATCTATTTTACAACTAAACCTGATGATTCAAGCCAATGCCTATACCATTCATATCTATTTGACCACTTGCATCGTACGCTTTATAATTATTGTCAGCTAAACTATAAATATCCTTTAATGTGTCAGCATTACAACTCGATGCAAACAGTAAAAGATTGATCATTTTAGAATGCTTTTGATCCATTAGATTTGCATTCTCTTTTGTTTCTACTCGCAGTTGTTCTAAATCTGAAGCTATTTTAAAACAACCCAAACTCTCACAATACTCAACAATTGATCTAATAGTGTTTTCTTTTTCAGTAGTCTCAACTGAGCTAATTAGACTAATAATTTCTTTCTGTAGTTCTCCATATTTCAAAGATTCCTTGTGATAACTATCCGTAACAAATTCCAAAGAATTTGGATCTAGGTCCATAAGAACATCTACATACGTGTCAATCACATTATGCATTACAAGTATGTGATGATTAAGCTTATTTAAGCTTGCAATTAATTTATTGAGTTTACTTTCTTGTAGCATAGTTTTATTGGTTAATCTATTTTCCAAATTCTTTGATTAAATCAGCAAGTCCAAGACTCCCCTGATTTGCTAATTCTTTAGCAAGTGTATCAGTAATATGATGCCGATACATACTATTTCCAGAGTTCATTGGGGCATCCTTTCCCCCAATGTCAAAACTATTTTTTGTCATTTCATTGACTAATTTTTTTGCAAAAATTAATTCAAACTCTTTTCCCACATCCTCTAAAGACTTTCGATTATCTTTTTTTAGAGCAACTAAATCCTCTGCCTTACTTGTATCTAAATTAATCGGGTTATTTGTAATCATGATAGTTTAACTTAAAGGACAATTAATTCTCCACGAAGAACGCCCGCTCTGTCTAATGATTGGAAGATTGAAATAATGTCTCTAGGAGATAAATTTAGAGAATTAAGCTGGGTACTTAACTCGGTTACTGTAGTTTCTGGATTCAACATAATTGATTCAGCTACATCCTCAGATACCTGAGTTTGCGGAATATTCAAGACAACAGTTTCTCCTGCTCCTAATGCATTTGGCTGGCTCACTACAGGAACCTGAGTTGTACTAATCCTTAGGTTTCCATGTGCAATCATAACCTGATCAATAATTACATTACCGCCGGCAACGATAGTACCTGTTCTTTCATTAATAACTACTCTTGCATCATTTTCAACAGCTACCGATTCCTCTAAAAGTATGCTAGTAAAAATATTCATCATACTTTCATCGATTAAACTATCTGGCCAATTAACTTCAACTAAGCCAGCATGTAGAATATTTGCGAGTTCTTGATCAAATCTAGCATTCACTACCTCTGCCATTGATCGAGCATTTGTATAGTTTGGATTGCGAAGCACTAATTTTAGTGATTCATCAAGAGACAAATTTAAATTCATACTCTTATTTACTATAGCTCCATTAGGTATAGTACCCGTAAGAGATTGATTGACTCTGATTGACCCACCACTTTCATTATTTGCTGATACTCCTCCTACAATGATCGGGCCCTGTGCATTGGCATAAACAGTCTTACTATTTGGTTCTATTAATGGAGTGAGCAATAATACTCCTCCCTGTAAGCTAGAGGCATCTCCTAAAGAAGATATAGTAACATTTAACCGACTGCCTGACGCAGAAAATGGATCCAATCTTGCAGTCACCATTACTGCAGCAACATTTCGAGTCCTTAAACCGGATGGATCAACATTTATACCAAAATTTTCTAACATATTAGAAATTGATTGGACCGTAAAATTTGCCGATTGGCCACTAGTAACCCTATCTCCCGTTCTTTCTAAACCAGTAACTAATCCATAACCAATCAGTTCAATTGGTTCCGCTTTTTGTATGTATACCAAATCGCTTATTTTTGTTAGCTGCTGAGCATATAATTTGACACTAGCCGCAATTAGCCAAGTTAAAATGAATGTATATAGATATTTATTGTTCATCTTTAACATATTTAAGTTAATTTCTTTCATTTTTTCGTTACTCTCATAATAACAACTGCAGAAAGCCCAGCTGTAATACCTGAAACGATTACTTTATTAACCAATTTTGACGCTCTTCTCTTGTTGGTTAGTCCACCCATTTTTTGGTAAGAAATAGATGCATTAGCAATTCGGTATGAATACACTTGATTATCGCCATGAATATCATTTTGCCTTACAACACCTGAAATTTTCATTTCATGTATCTCACCATTAACTTCAGTTACTCTATTACCTTCAACTAATAAATCACCAACAGGTGTTAGCTCCTGGACTTGCACACTCAAAAAACCCTCAAGCAGTTGCCTTTGAGTTGCTAAATTTGATGCATCGCTATTTGACTGAAACTGCGCATCTGAACCAAATAAAGGCTCAAAGGGTAAGAAATTACCGCTTAGGCCACCATTGGCATTAAGGGAATTAGTAGAAATATTTCTACTATCAGTAGTCGAACTACCTTGAGAGCTCTCCTGTAAAACAACGGTGATTATGTCGCCTACTTTTTTTGCTTTTACATCACTAAATAATGAGTATTGTGCATGTAAATTAAACGCTATTAATTGAAGTAGCATTATTAGAATAATATTTTGGATGATATTTCCTGAATTAAAATTTTTCATAAACTTTTTCTCCATACGGCTTTAGTATCTGATATAATTTGACCTAAATATTTTTTTCTCAAATTGGCACAATTGATCAATACTGTTTCTCCTTTATTTGCATCTGATTCAGTGACACAATCAATAACTAACTCTAAATTTCCTGATCTTTTATGCAATTCTATTGGTTGACCCTTCTTTATCAAAACTGGTTTTTTAACATTATGTAAATGAATTACCCTTCCAGCTTTAATTGTATTTTGTGTTTCTGATCCTATCAAATCGTTTAATTGAATCCAATTTTTTTCGAAATTAGATCCTAGGGAGATCCAAGATTCATTCATATGTTCAGCTTCAATAATAGTACCTCTTTGTAAATCTTTTTTTGCTGTATATACTCTCATTCTACCCGTAATCTTGACCTGAATCTGCTTTTCAATGGGAGTCTGGTTTTTATCAAGAAATAAAATAGAGAGATTAGAATATGTTTTGATATTTCCTATAACATTCACCGAAACAATAGATTCAGAACTAATACTATTTAGCTGACTAGGAAACCATTTCTTTTCAAGATATAACTCAAATACACTTTCATCTAAAACAGTATGAATAGCTTCTTTACTTAATTTTAAGATTTGAACTTCAAGATCATTAGCAAAAAGTCTGTTCTGAGCAGATAAAATGAGTATTAAACTAATCAGTATATTTATATGTGAAAATCTAGTTTTCAATTATTATCTATTAATTATCGTTTGATTGAATTTGTTACGGACATCATCTCTTCCGCAGTTTGAACCATCTTCGAATTTGTTTCATAAGCTCTTTGTGCTTCAATCAAACGTACCATTTCGGTTACAACATCAACATTTGATTGTTCGAGATAACCCTGCCTAACTACGCCAAAACCATCGGTTCCAGGATTTCCAAAAAATGGCGACCCTGATGAATCAGATTCACCAAATAAGTTATCACCTAATGCACTTAAACCACCGTCGTTGGTAAATCTTGCTAATTCGATTTGCCCTAATTCAATTTTAGTAGAACTGTCCTGTAATAATGCCCTAACTGTTCCATCTTGTGATATCTCAACCGCAATTGCGTCTGAAGGTACTTCAAATTGACCAGCTAATGAGAGCCCTGAATTATTAACAATTAACCCATCAGGGCTTAAATTAAAATTACCATCACGTGTGTAAGCAATATTACCATCTGGCAATTCAACCTGGAAAAATCCTGATCCGCTTATAGCCAAGTCCAGAGCATTTCCTGTTTCAGTAACTGAACCTTGCATGAAATTTCTTATAGTTGCTACTGCCCTAGCTCCGTGACCAATTTGTAATTCTGGAGCAAAGTTTTCTTGACCATTTGAATTACCCTGCTGAGATTGAACCATATTTTCATAAAACAGATCTTGAAAAGCTATGGTAGTTCTCTTAAATCCAGTGGTGCCAACATTGGCTAAATTATTGGCTATGTTGTCTACTGATCTTTGTTGTGCGCTCATTCCAAGTGCTGCTGTACTTAATGCTCTAAACATTTTATCTCCTTATTTAATATCTGCCTAATTGAGAGGTTATTTTACCTAATAGTTCATCTGTCGTCCTCATCGCCTTCTGCTGCGATTCAAATAATTGCATATTCTGCATCATATCAACCATCTCATTTAGTGGTTGAACATTGCCTTTTTCATAAAATCCCTGATGAACTTTCGATGAATCATCTGGTAATAAACTTGAAATTGTATCTACCTTGAAGTAACCATTACCACGTCTTACTAAATCTGAAACCTTTGATGGTTTTAAGATTGCAATCTTAGATTTCTCATTCCCATTTATATATATAGTTCCATCCTGATTAACCTTGAATTCAGTTATGTCAGAGTTTTCTGATCCATTTACCAATTCATTTAGCTCTATTAAACCATTAGTACCCAACACAGGGTTGCCTTTATCATCAACAAGAATACCTTCATTATCCAAGTGAAAACGACCGTTTCTCGTTAAATAGGTTCTATCTCCTTCTTGAACTGTAAAAAATCCATCACCTTCTATAGCCATATCAAACGAATTTCCAGTACCCTCTAAAACACCTTGAGTCATATCTATGGTCTGCATTGGTAGACCCTGGGAAATTCTTTTGCCATCTAATTCTTCTGTATATAGTTCATAAAAAATCTTGCTACCCTTGAAACCAGGGGTATTAAGATTAGCAAGATTATCGGCAGTCATATCCTGTGACTTACTTAGAGCCTGCATTGCTCGCATTTGTAAATGAATTTGATCAACCATGAGTTTGATATACAGTTGGTTTACATTAACTAATACATTCTAAATCAAAACAATAGTTATGCCGTTTATTGAATCTTATAATCTATTTGATAAATTCTGGCCTAATATCTAGCTCATAGGTACTACATTAGCTGCTTTTTTTGGAATAAATGTATTTTTAAAACTCTATTTGATCAATCTTATATTGTTGTTATAGATGAATAATTTTCCTAGTCAGAGGAATAATTTTACAATTACTGATCCATATTTCTTAAAAGGTACACTCTACAATGCCATTTTTGAAGTTATGATTACATCAACTGTCTTTGGTATCATTTTTGACCTTAATTTGGACATGGCAGAAAAAGATACAAGTCAAGATAAAACCGAAGAACCCACTGAAAAAAAGCTTAAAAAAGCTCGTGAGGAAGGTAATGTGAGTTTAAGTAAGGAGGTATCCTCCATCTCTTTGCTATTTGCTTCACTTGGTGGCATGATAGGTCTTGGAAATAATTTAGCCAAAGGAATAGTAGAAGAGTTCCAATTCTTTTTTAAGAATTCATCTTTAGTAATTACAAATATTGATCAAGCTGACCTTATTTTTAAAGGTTCTATATCTGGAGTTTTTCAATTACTGATTCCCTTTTTCATTGTGTTAATGGTAACAGCCTTGATCATAAATCTAAGCCAAACTGGGGGTTTATTTTCACTTAAACAGATGGCTCCAAAATTCAATAAACTAAACCCGATAAGCGGTTTAAAAAAAATAATTTCAATTAAAGGTTTAGTAGAATTACTCAAAAGTGTATTTAAACTAACCATAGTGACGTTTATTGTATTCTTTTTCATAACCAGTCAAATAAATTATTTTGTCTCCTATGTAACTAATGACATAAAATTTAGTGTGCAGGATATTGGACCATATCTAATTGAGTTCATTGTATATATTTTGTTAGCTCTTTTTATACTCTCAATTGCCGATGCTATTTTTCAGAGGTATCAGTATAAAAAAGATTTAAAAATGACTAAGCAGGAAGTCAAGGATGAATTCAAAGAAATGGAGGGCGATCCAAGGTTAAAAGCCGAAAGACGACAATTTGGATTAAAACTACGAAGACGGCCTAGACTTGATCACGCTGTATTAAGTGCAGATGTAATTGTAACTAATCCAACTCATTTTGCTGTTTGTTTAATTTATAACCCAGAAGTACACTCAGCACCTATTGTCTTAGCTAAAGGTCAACGTTTAAGGGCTCTTAAAATTAAAGAACTAGCAGCTCACTATGGTACACCAGTAGTCGAAAATAAACCAGTAGCAAGAGCTTTATTTGCCACTGCAGAAGAAGGAGAGCACATTCCTTCAGAGCTTTTTAAAGCTGTAGCAGAAATACTCGCATTCATATTTGAACAAAAAAAGAAACTAGCATCATAAACTTATGGCATCCCAAAATATAAACCGTCAAACATTAAGCACAACTTTCTTACAAAAGGATGTTCTTATCTCATCTGGAGTAATATCTATACTTTTAATAATGATATTACCTGTTCCTACAGTTGTAATTGATTTCTTACTTGCTCTTAATATATCTCTGTCTCTTGTTGTAATTTTAGTGGCTTTTTATACGCTAAAACCTCTACAATTTGCTGTATTTCCAGGTATGCTATTAATACTGACATTATTTCGTCTGGCACTTAATGTTAGTACTACTCGGCTTATTCTGAGTGAAGGAGATGCGGGATCAATTATTGCAACCTTTGGCGGATTCATTGTTCAGGGAAATTATGTGATCGGTATTATCATTTTCACTGTATTAGTAATAATTAATTTCATAGTAATTACAAAAGGTGCTTCAAGGATTGCAGAGGTTGGTGCACGATTTACATTGGATGCTATGCCTGGGAAACAGATGTCAATAGATGCTGATTTGACAGCTGGACTGATTAGTGATGAGGAAGCAAAAAAAAGAAGAGAAGAAATATCTAGTGAAGCAGACTTTTATGGAGCAATGGATGGTGCAAGCAAGTTTGTACGTGGTGATGTAATTGCCGGTCTACTTATTACAGTAATTAATATCGTAGGAGGATTAATTATTGGAACTGCACAAAATGGCCTTAGTATTGCAGACGCAGCATCTCAATATACACTTCTAACTATAGGTGATGGTTTAGTATCCCAAATTCCCGCACTCTTAATTTCAACCGCGTCTGGTATAATAGTTTCACGAGTCGCATCAGAAGGAAATCTAAGTAATGACCTCTCAGAACAACTTCTAGGTAATCCAAAGACGGTTGCAATTGCTAGCTTCTTTATTTTTACTGTTGGTTTAATTCCAGGTCTCCCATTCATCCCCTTCTCACTAATTTCTGTTGCTATGCTATATCAAGCATATAAGAAATATAATAGAGACGAAGATGCTAAAATAATTGAAGAAGAGAATAAGTTACTCTCGGAAGCTAATAATATAGAAGACGACAAACCAGAAAATTACTTGTTGGCTGAAACTCTAGAACTTGAAATTGGATATAGCCTAATTCCTCTTGTAGAAAAAGAACAGGGTGGCGATTTATTGGATAGAATGAAATCCATTAGAAAACAACTTGCCAACGAACTAGGAATCGTAATTCCTTCCATTAGAATTCGTGATAATGTACAACTAAACGCTAATGCTTACAGTATAAAAATGCGAGGTATTGTCCAGGCAGAGGGTGAAATACTCCCAGGATATCACCTAGTACTTTTACCAGCTAATATTAAACCAGAAATACAAGGGATTCCAACAAAAGATCCTGCATTTGGTATGGATGCCATGTGGGTTAGTACAAAAAACAAATTCCAAGCAGAAAAATATGGACTTACTATAATTGAGAGCGGTGCTGTATTAACCACTCATTTAATGGAATTATTAAAGAAAAATGCTTTCAAATTAGTAGACCGACAAATGGTACAGAAGCTTGTAGATAAAGCAAAAGAGACCGCACCAGCTGTAGTTGAAGAACTAATTCCTGAAGGATTAAAAATTGGGGATATTCAAAAAGTTCTTAAGAGATTGTTAAAAGAAGGCATTCCGATAAGAGATCTTGTAACTATTTTAGAGACTCTCGCTGATTATTGCCATCAAACTAAAAATACTGACGTTCTTAATGAGTATTGTAGAGCTGCTTTAGCTGATACAATTACGAAGCAGTTTACCAACGAAAATAATGAGGTGGAAGTATTAATGCTGGATTCTTCACTTGAATCACATTTACTAAGTCAAGCTCAATTAGGTAAACTAGATAGTTCAACATTGAGTATGACGCCATCAAATATTGAAAATATCTATGAAAGTGCCTCATTAGGATTTAGTAAAATGATTCAGTCTGGACGAAAACCAATACTACTTACATCGCCTATTCTGAGGTTTACTATATATGAATTTTTTGCACCAATACTACCAGAAATCGTTGTATTGTCGTATAATGATATAACACCAAGAGTTCAGTTTAAAACCATAGACAGGATAAAAATTGATTTATCAAATGAAGACTCATCAAATGCCACAATGGCTAAATCATTTACCTAAAGTATTGTTTCAAATTGAATTTATTATAGGACTCATCTATTCTAAATAAATCTCGATGGACATCATCCACTACTACGGCCAAACTCGAAAAGAAGCAGTTGATAAAGCTATTTCTGAACATGGTAAAGACATTTATGTGTTAAATGAAACACCAAAGAACCTAACTAATGGTTTAATTGGTATCTCAATAATACCAGCTGAAGAAACAATAGATGACCAAGAATTTGAATCAGAAAATTCAAATGAAGATTTAGTAGAAACTCCAATTACCACTTTAAGAAAACTTGCTCTAAATTTTGAAAATAAATATGCTGATAAATTAGAGAGCTCAAAAAAAGTTAATGCGAATAAAATAGACCAATCATCTAATCGCTTTAAGTATTCTACAACTGGAAAAGAACAATTAAACTTGTCTCATATTGAGATGAGATTAAATTCAATTGAGTCTTTAATCGATCAATTAAATAATTCGAAAAACATAGAATACTATAACCACCCAATTTTTCTACAACTAATTAACTCTGGCATTCCTACCAATACAATTAGTGATTGGTTCCTCAAAATTATTAATACTGGGATAGATCCATTTCATAAACCTGAAAAATTTAATGAGCAAATATCAAAGTACTTGGCCAATATTGTAGGTAATGATGTGGGTCAACCTTTAGAGTCACATACAGTCTATTTTGGAGATACTTTATCAAATAAAAGATCCATTATTATAGAACTGATTGATTATATAAGATCAAAAAATTCTGCTCAAACTGTTGGGGTGATTGCAATTAATCCTGAAAAAAAATATCTGAAAAAATTAGAATTGGACTTTTATTGCACTAAATATTCAATTCCATGTATTGAAATAAATGACTCTATTACATTGCATGATGTTTGCAATAAATGGCAACATTTTGACTATTTATTATTTGACACGCCTAATATCATTCAAGATGATGTACACTCATCTAGTATTTTTGAGACAATTATTGAATTGATAAACAATCTTGAGAATCCTCTAGAAAAAATTTGGGTGCAAAACTCTGCCACATGCCATAACACTATCAATATTAAATGGGTCAACGAGCAAATTCGTGCAAACCAAATTATCTTCTCACATTTTGACCAAGTACAAAATTTAGGAAGTTTACTTTCTTATTTAGACGACTTGAAAGCTAGTTGCAAAATGTTACATACTGATAATAGCAAAGAGGAAAAACTAAAATTATTTGACCCAAAATGGTTCATAGGAAAATTACTAGATCAAGTATAATCATGAATGATAGCACAATATTTGGTTTTTTAAGTGGTAAAGGAGGCGTTGGAAAGAGTTTTATCGCTTCAAATCTAGCTACAGAGATAACTAAAAAAGGTTACAAAGTTGCAGTAATTGATTGTGACCTTGGGTTTTCAAACATATCTACTTTTCTAAATCGAAAAGTAAACTTTACAGTCATAGATTGGATTAAACAAAGAGCATCATTAAACGATATAATCGATATCACCCCTCAATGCTCTTTAATCACGGTTAGTAACAATTTCGATCACAATAGTGTTAACAATGAGACTTTATTAAATGCATTAGATCAATTGTTGAACCATCTAAAATTAAACTATGATTTTATTTTAATTGATTCACCGGCAGGTACACCACCAATTGCTTTCTGGATACTTGACGTTAGTAATTTTTCCAATTTAGTCTTAATCGATGAGCCTACATCTATATCTGATGTATATAGACTATGTAAATATGTATTCAATGTGAAAAGTGATTACAGATTCAATGCCATTATTAATCAAACAAAAAATGAAACTGACGGTTTAAATACATATGACAAGTTTAAGAAACTTGTTGAAAAATTTTTGAAAAAAGAAATTCTTTACCTGGGTCAGGTTTACCAAAAAGAAATCATAGCCGATTACTTAAAAATTAATCAATGCTTACAAATAATTGAAGATGACAAAGAAATTAAGAATCAATTTCATATTTTAAGTAAAAATATTATTGAACTAACACAGAATAGTATAACAAACGTAATTGGTTAATATGATACTGACAATAATACTTATAATTTCGTTAGTTACTTTTGCATTACTTCTCCTTGCTGGTCTAACTATTTCTATGGCTCTTTATAGAAGTTTGTTAGTCTTCATGATCCTTTTTGCAGTTTTTTATTTTTCTATGTATATGATTAAATTAATTCGAGAAAATAATTCAACTGAATAAATAAATTAGGTATACTTGAGTTTTGAAATTTTCATTGCCGAATCATGATTGAGGACAAAAAATTAGAAGAACTAATAAAACTCTATTGTGAAGAAAAAAAGTCAAGTATCCGTGACTTAATTATTAGCAAGTCTCTACCCTTGGTTAGGAGTATCATTGGGAAAATAAATAAACCAAACACAATACATACACAATTCGAAGATCTAGAAAACTCTGGTATAATAGGGTTAATTCAAGCATTAGACAATTACAACTGTGATATGAATGTACAATTCAGCACATTTGCCTATTACAGAATTAGGGGTAGTGTAATTGATTACTTAAGAAGTATAGATCAATTACCAAGAAAGCATAGGGTTGATTATGGAAAGATTCAGAATTGTATGTCCATATTAAGTCAGGAATTAGGCAGAGAACCTACTGATGAAGAGGTGTCTGAACGACTTGAAATGAAGATTGAAGAATACAATGATCTCATGATGAATATACATCAGAGACACGTACTCTCACTAGATAATTTTGATAATGAAGATCAATCATACTCTGCTTACCAAATTATCGAAGATGTCACACATGAACAACCTGACGAAGAAATAGAATCAAGAGAAAAAACAGATCAAATACTAAATAAGATAAACCAACTGAAGAATAGAGACCGTTTAATTCTCATGCTATATTATTATGAGAACATGACAATGACAGAGATTGGATTACTTTTAGAGATATCTGAAGCAAGAATTTCACAAATAATGGGAAAATTACTGGTACAATTAAAGTCTGATCTCAATCCTGAAAACATTTAATTACTTTAAGTTTTTTTGATTATTGCCGATAATTAACGAAATTTGATTGTTATGCGAGTAAAAAAAACTTCAAAATACTCATATCTAAGCTTTATTGATAGATTCGGAGAAGATATCGATGAAGCAAAACCCATTTCTAGAATAGAACAAACTAGTAATAATACTAATGATGAGAATCGAGAGCAGAATAAACGATTTAATTCTAATGATGTGCTTCTCAACATGAGTGCTTCTACAAAAAAAGAGTATGACAGTGCTCGTCAAAAATTTACATTAGAACAAGAGGTGGATAAGAAAATTCTATTGGATGCAAAAAAAGGTGAGAAAATAGGAAGCAACATAGACTTTACTATTTGAATTACAATTTATCCACTTACTACTTCAATCATCTTGATCAAATACTCTGGTATTCTTGCAAATAGTATTTCATAAATTGTCGGTAAATAAGGCAAAAGTAAAATCAACAATACTAATCCTACACCAAACTTAATAGGTAGCGAGATAAAAAGAAGATTGACTTGCGGCATTATTCTTGCAAATATTGCGAGTGATAAATCAATTAAAAGAATCACAAAAATAAATGGTATTGTTATCTGTAAACCTATTAAAAATAAAAAAGTAGCTATTTCCAATAAGTAAGGACCTACATAAAATATATTTCCAGCACTTAGAGGTACAATTTCAAAACTTTTTATTAACCCATTCAGCAGTATTTTTTCACCGCCTATTCCGAGAAAAACTAAAACTCCTAAGGTTGTGAGTAAATTACTAAGTACGCTATTTTGCTGTTGTGTTGAAGCATCTACCATATTTGCAAAACTTAAAGAAGTTTGATAGCTAATAAGTGATCCTGCTAAATCTAGACCTGCAAATATAATTTGACCTGTTATACCAAGACATACTCCAATTAGTATTTCTCTAATAATCAGGATAGATATTTCAATTATTGATAAATCTAGTGCAAGATTTAAATCTTGTATCACCAATACATTTAAAATCAGAAATGAAAATATTATTGCAGCATATAATTTGATTTGATTAGGTATTGAATTACCGTTAAAAAATGGAGCTGACAAAAAGAATCCAGTAACCCTTAAAAAAATCAAAAAAGCAGACAATATTAAATTTACACTTAAAGACAAACTAAATGATTTAAATTAACTTTGCTTTAAATACTGCTAATCGCATTAAAGATATTAATCATGAAGTCTACCATAAACTGAAGCATAAATGAAAAACTGAAAAATAAAACCACAACAACTGCTGCCATCTTAGGAATATAGCTTAAAGTCATTTCTTGTATTGAAGTAGCTGCTTGAAATACTGCTACCATTAGGCCTAATATTAGTGCTGCTAACATCGCAGGAGATGTCAATATTACTACAGCTTGCAACATTTCTTGTACCCAATAAAGAGAAGTTTCAATATTCATGGTTATTTAATTAAAGCTATCAATTAAAGACTGAACTAATAAATACCATCCATCTACTAGGACAAACACTAAGATTTTGAATGGTAAAGAAACCATCACTGGAGGTAAAAACATTATACCAACAGATAATAAGATTGAGGCAACTACTAAATCTATTATCATGAATGGAAGGTATATCATAAATCCAATTTGAAAAGCTACTGTTAATTCACTTAATGTATAAGCAGGGACTACTACAAAAATTGGTAACTCGGAAACATTTTCTACACTTGAAATATTTGCCATATCCATAAAATAGAGTAGATTATCTTCATCAGTCTGTCTAATCATAAATTCTTTGATTGGTCCAGATGCTGCAGCTAATGCCTCTACTTGACCCATCTCTTCATTTACATAAGGCTGATAAGCTTCTTCGTTAATTTGATCAATTGTTGGTTTCATTATAAAGATGGTTAGAAATAAAGCCAAGCCAATTAATACCTGATTTGGTGGGGATTGTTGTGTACCAAGCCCCATTCTTAAGAAGAAAAAGACTACTACAATTCTTGTGAAACTGGTCATCATCGTGATAATTGCAGTACCAAACGATAAAATGGTAATTAGTAGTAAAGCCTGAATAGCAAGTGATAATTCATCTTGTTGCGAGTCATCTTGATTACCAAGTTGAATACCAATTGGGGGTATTTGCGCAATTAACGGCGATATTATCTTTAAATTAGTATGTACTACTGGATTAATTGAGCCGTATGATGTATACCCATATGAAGTTCGAGAGCCAACAAATAGAATGACTGTAATTAAAATTACAACTTTATATGTACTTGCTTTAATCATTGTTTCTAAAATGGATGGTATTATAAGAATTAAAAACTAGTTTAAACTCTCGTTGTCGAGATCTGATTTCCATTCAGTTTTTGAATACTTACTTAATAAATTCAGATTAGTTTGGGAAGCTGATAAAATCCATATTTCTTCATTAACCTCTAATAAAATAAGTTGATTAAAATTATCAATATCTACAGTCTCTAATAATTTAATATTACTGTTACTTACTTCTTTAATACCCATCTTATCTTTTTTCAAAGAAAGCCAGTATATGAACACCAATGAACTTACTATACCAATAAATGTGATATAGATTCCGACATTAGATTTACCTGATTCCGATGAAGTTGATGATCCAAGATTTGAGTCCATATTTAATACCATTAACAACCACAGTGTCATAACCCCAATACCAAGGAAAGAAATATACCTTAAGTATTTACTTGATTTAGGCAACGATTTGAAAAAATTCGGAGGTGAATTTTTCATTAGTTGGTCTTCAATTTAGTGGATATTAGTTTTGATAGTCTTACACCAAAGTGTTCCCCAATAACTACAACCTCACCCATTGCGATTTTTTGGCCATTGACTAATACATTTATTTGTTCACCAGCTAGATTTTCTAACTCTACTACTGAACCTTTCGACAAATTCAACACATCACCTAAAGGCATTGTAATTCGACCAAGCTCAACAGAAACCTCTACATTGACATCTTTTAAAATATTAATATTATTTTGTGCATTTTCTTGAGTAGCTTG
>PBJO01000018.1 GCA_002720745.1 Balneola sp. | reverse complement strand
ATTATCTACGGGATTCAAGATCAATAATGCAGAAGATGATGCTGCTGGTTTTGCGATAGCTACGAAGCTAAAAAGCCGGGTTGCAGGTCTGGAGCAAGCCTTACAGAATGTAAGTGATGCGAAATCTGTATTAGGTGTTGTTGAGGGAGCTTATAATAGTATAATGGACAATTTGATTGAGATGAAATCCCTTTCTACTCAGGCTTCTAACGATACATTAAGTTCAACAGAAAGAACATTTATAGCAAAACAAATAAATGCACTTGGGACTGATATAAATGATATCGCTGTATCTGCAACATTTAATGGAGTTTCATTATTGGCTGCTTCAGATACATCTTTGACATTTCAAGTTGGTGAAAGTACTACAGATACAATGGCAGTTACCTTAAATGATGTTGATATTTTGGCATTATTTAGTGACGGTGCTTCTGTTGCTAATTTAGGTACTGCAACTGGTGGTGGTGCTGCTGGTGATATTGATGTTTCAACAGATGGTAATAACAGTATTGCAGGCGATTCTATTGATGGTGTTACTAATGTAGCTACAGCCAGAGGTGCGATTGATTTTGACCTTGATGCTAATAGTGAGGTAGCTGCTAATGGTGGTGATTTTAGAACTTTCACTGGTCATGTTGACACAGCAATTGGAAGATTGAATGGTTTCATGAATCAAGTTGGTATTGACCAAAGATCGCTATCTGGCAAAGAAGTAAATCTTACTGAAGCTATAACTGCTAACAGTGCAGCTAGAAGCCGAATCATGGATACTGACTTTGCTAAAGAGCAGTCTAACTCAATAAGACTACAGATCCTACAACAAACCGCTACTGCTGCGTTATCCCAAGCTAATATGGGACCACAGGCTGTACTTGGTTTCTTAGGATAGTACAAAGGTTCTTTTAATCCTTAGCCCGATCCTCTATAGCCTGGAGGGTCGGGTTTTTTTATATATATAGTAAATACTTTAAATAAAGTGTGCTCAAAGTACTTTAAAATGCCTTTTTGAAAAAAAAATTAAAGTTCTTGTTTTAAGCAACGATAACTGTCTCAGATTAAAAAACTTCAAATGACAAATTTGAATTTAATTCTAGTTAAGGCGACTAGAATTTTTAATAAGGATTAACAGAAATAAAAAATAAGGATTAAATTATGGCAAGCTTTGGAGATTTCAATAAAGTAAATACGAACGTTACGGCGATGGAAGCGAGGCTTTCATTGAATAAGATAAATGCGGAACTAGGAGATAGTCGTTTAAAACTATCTACTGGTTTCAAGATTAATAATGCGGAAGATGATTCAGCTGGATTTGCGATTGCTACTAAACTTAGAAGCAGAATAGCTGGTCTGGAACAAGCTCTTCAGAATGTGAGTGATGCTAAATCAGTAATGGATATTGTTGAAGGATCCTATTCCTCAATAATGGACAATCTAATCGAAATGAAAGGGTTAGCAACACAGGCTGCTAATGATACATTGAGCGCAGCTGAACGTACATTGATAGCAAATCAGATAAACGGTTTGTCTGTCGATATTAATGCTACTGCTGATGCAGCTAAATTTAATGGGATTTCACTAATACCAACTTCAGCATCTTCACTAACTTTTCAAGTTGGAGAAGGTACAGCTGATACCATGTCCGTAGCATTAAGTCAAGTTGACACTGCTGGTTTGTTTGGGAATGTTGATAACACAGAATTAGGTAGTGGAAACAATGATATTGAGCTTACAATTGCTGGTGTTACATCTGACACAACAGTTTTAACTGTTGCTACTCATGCACGTGGTGAAATTGAATTCGAAATGGATGGTACTGAAGTACGTGCAGTAGGTGCAGACTTTAGAGCCTTAATGACTAAAGTTGACACGGCGATTGGTACACTGAATGGATATTTCAATCAATTAGGTATAGATCAACGATCATTATCTGGTAAGGAAGTAAATCTGACTGAGGCGATTACGGCTAACAATGCCGCAAAGAGTAGAATTATGGATGTTGACTTTGCTAAAGAGCAGTCAAACTCTGTAAGACTACAGATCCTACAGCAAACAGCGACTGCAGCTTTATCACAAGCTAACATGGGTCCGCAAGCTGTATTAGGGTTCCTTGGGCAGTAAACGGAAAGTTAGCGACTTAACCCGGGTGGTTAAGTCGCTAATATATACTAGATGATTAGTTGGACAATCTTAGTCCAAATGAAAAAGTTAAAGCCGTGTACTAAGAAATAGATATTTAGTATTGGCAATTTGGGGAGTGAAGTCAGAAGGATGGCTAAAGAATGACTTCCACGATATTACATAAACAAGAGTCTAGAAGTAAGTTGAGTACAATTTTCACTAGACAAAAATCAAAAAGGTAGAATATGATAGACTCATATCCCATTTTGAAATGGAACAACACTTAGTTCTTTGATTTTATTGAATGATATATAAGGTTCTTTTAATCCTTGGCCCGATCTTCCATTTACTGGGGGGTCGGGTTTTTTTATATTTACAATATTTATATGTACTTATGAATAATATTAGTTAGTTTTAGTTATGGATATTGGTGGTATACATAATAAACTTGTTGAAATGGAAGCAAAACTTGCTCTAGATAGAGTAAATAAGCTTCGTTTACAAACGCTTCTTAGGCTGTCTACTGGCAAAAGAGTTAATTCAGTTTCAGATGATCCAGTAGATTTTTCGATAGCTTCCAAGCTTAAAGCAAAAATTGCTGGTTTAACTCAGGCTTTGGATAATGTAGCAGAGGGTTTGACCATATTTGGTCTTGTTGAGGGTGCGTACGAAAATATCATGGACAATCTCATCGAAATTAAAAGTCTTGCAACCCAAGCATCTAATGCAGTTCTCAGCAGTACAGCCAGGCAAAATATAGGGGATCAAATAGAACAACTAGGATCTGATATCAATGACCTAGCTAAAAGTACAACTTATAATAGTGTCTCATTACTCGATGGGACAAATCTGACAGGCAATCTTTCTTACACATTTCAAACGGGTGATGGTACTAGCAATATTAATACGGTTAACTTACCAGCGGTAAGTACCGGACAATTATTTAATGATGGAAGTGCTGGTACGCTCCAAACAAATATTACTATTTCGGCGATAAATAATGGCTCGGATCCGAAAGTGAGAGGAGAATTTACTATTGCAACAAGTGCTACAGCTGCAAATTTTAGCAGCTTGATCACAAACATAGACTCTGCAATAACAGAGTTAAATGGATATATGAATAATCTAGGTATTGTACAAAACACATTCTCAACTAAGCAATCAAGTTTGCTTCAATCAATCAATGTTCATTCCGCGGTCAGATCTGATGCAATAGACGCTGATTTAGCAAAAGAGCAAAGTGAAAATGTGCGACTACAGATTCTTCAAAAAACTGCTATGGCAGCTTTAGCTCAAGCAAATTTACAACCTGGTGTAATATTAAGTTTCTTAAAGTAAAATCTTTTACATGTTCAGATTTAGAAGTATTTAGACACTAACCCATTTATTTTATATAAATTATTAAAAAACCCTGCATCACATTCAGTTAGCAATACAGGGCTAAGTACCGCGGGCCGGGCTCGAACCGGCACGGCCATTTAAATAACCATTGGATTTTAAGTCCAACGTGTCTACCAATTCCACCACCGCGGCAGGGGCATAAATATATGATATCTAGAAAAAATTACCTAGTAGTTTGCTAAAATTGTAACAAAAGCCTTTTTGCTTGTTTATATTGATTATTATTGGAATAGGTCATGTCTGTGACATAGAATTAAACGTTTAATTACAAAGTTTCCATAAATGCGAAAATTCTGGATGAGTGGATTAATTTGTCTAACTATACATATTTCAAATTTTACTGTAGGGTTTGCTCAGTTTGAAATAGGCGTATCTTATGAGCTTAGAGAGGAAACACCACAACATGGATTCGGTTTAAAAGTCGAGAAAGGGTTACTACCTAATATTCCTATGATCCATATTGGAGTGAAAGGTCATTTTAGTCATTTTTCGGAGGATAATAAATTAACCCGATCAGGAATTACATTTTCTGAGAAGGTTATAAACTATGATATTGGTATTGCCGTTATAGCTGGAGTTAATATTGGATTGATTGAACCTTATGCTGGCATGGGTATCGGGTCAGAAGAAATTAATATTACACCTAACTTGATTTCAGGGTTAATAGATCAAAGTAATCCTATGTTGTTAAGCATATTGAGCCAAAAAATGGAAAATAATTTATATTGGAATGCCTTAGTGGGAGCAAAAATTAGCGTTTTACCTATTCTGAAGCCTTTTATTGAGTATAGGTATACTGATAGTAGATTCGGGAAGCCTAGAATTGAACAGATTAGTCCTCAAGTGGGCCGAATAATTTTTGGTTTAGCAATTAAATTTTAAATCTCTTGTTCGTATGTCTATTGAATCTATTCAAAAATACAATTTAGAGAGCTATAAACTTCGAAAACCACAGAAAGAGGATCTTGCTCAATTATTAAAAGCTTGCCAAAAAAATTTATTAGAGCAAGATAGAGAGCGTATTACTAAAGCATTTAAGTTGTGTTATCTTTCCCATAAGAGAGTCAAAAGAGCTTCGGGTGAGCCGTATTACTACCATCCAGTAGAGGTAGCGAAGATTGTTGCAAAGAAAATAAATATGGATGTGACCTCTGTAGTAGCTGCTCTATTACATGATACAATTGAAGATACTGATGTAGAGGTTGAAGATATTGAATATTGGTTTGGGTATGAAGTAGCCAACTTGATAAATGGAGTTACCAAAATTTCGGGCGTATTTGAAACTCGAGATGCTAAACAAGCTGAAACTTTTATGAAGCTTATGTTGAGTATGGTCGAGGATATGCGCGTAATATTGATCAAATTTGCTGATCGTCTACACAATATGAGGACCATTCAATACTTAGCTAGAGAGAAACAAATACAGATTTCCTCTGAGACAATGGATCTATATGCTCCACTTGCACATAGATTTGGTTTATTTGCTATAAAAAATGAACTAGAAGATTTATGTTTTAAAACAATAGACCCGGTTTCATTTAGATTTGTTGCAAGGAAATTACGTGAAAAAAAGGAAGATAGGGAGACATTTATTGACGAATTAATGATGCCAGTTGGACGAGAACTTGCAAAATTGAAATTGAAATTTGAAATAAAAGGTAGACCTAAACACATCTATTCTATTTATAGAAAGATGCAACGTCAGCAAAAACCATTTGAAGAAATTTATGATCTATTTGCTATACGAATAATCTTAGATGAGCCTCATACAAAGGAAGATTGTTGGAGGGTATATTCAACTATTACGGACTCTTATACACCAATTCCAGAGCGATTTAGAGATTTTATTTCAGTTCCAAAAGTAAATGGATATCAATCACTTCATACTACTGTTATAACTAATAAGGGTAAGAAGGTAGAGTTCCAGATTAGAACAAAAAAAATGGATATAATAGCAGAGGAAGGGCTAGCTGCTCATTGGAAGTATAAAGAAGGAAATCAGGATGGTTCAAAAACTTTAGATCGATTAGTTTCGTGGGTTCGTGAAGCATTGGAAAACCCAATGCCTGATTCTTCAAGCGATTTTGTAAAAGATTTTCAGCTCAATCTTTATCAAGAAGAAATTTATGTATTTACACCTAAAGGCGAACTCCGAACCCTTCCTTTTAACGCTACACCAATCGATTTTGCCTTTGAAATTCACTCTGAAGTAGGTGAGAGAGCAATTGCTGCAAAGGTTAATGACAAAATGGTTCCGTTGCGTCATAAATTGCGTAATGGTGATCAAGTTGAAATTATAACAGGATCTAAAATAAATCTGAATCCAGATTGGATGGATGACGTTGTTACACATAAAGCCAAGTCAAGGATTCGCCAATTTATAAAACAGAAACAGCGTAAAGTAGCGGATCTAGGTCGTGAAATCTGGGAAAAGCGTTGCGCTAAAGCAAAGTTGAAAATTACGGATCAAGAACTAACAAGGGTAGTTCGTAAATTCAAATATGAATCTACTCAAGGGTTATTTTTTGATCTTGGTTCAGGTTCTATTGAGTTAACACAAGTGTTTAAGGAAGCTAAGAAATTTAAGTCGACCGGCAAGATAGATGCTGAAGAGGACCATATTCAGGATTTACAAGACAATTCATCCGAAAAGGTCTATCAAAAATACTTTGATGTAGCTAGGTCCTATGGTCAAGGTAATGCACTTATTCTCAATGGCGATATTAGCCATGTCAAATATAACTATGCCAATTGTTGCTCACCTATACCTGGCGATGAAGTATTAGGCTTTATTTCTCGAAATGGTGATGTCAAAATCCATCGGTCTATGTGCAATAATGCCCAACACCTGCTTAAAAACGAAAGCGACCGGATAATAGATGTTAAATGGGCTAAATCCCTTGATTCCACCTTCTTGGGAGCTATACGTGTTATTGGTGAAGATCGTGTGGGTATGATAAACGATATTACCGATATTCTTTCAAAGTCTTTATCAACCAATATGAAAAGCATAAATGTTTCTTCGGATGAAGGTATGTTTGAAGGTATAATTACCCTATATGTGGATGGGATAGCCCATTTGGATAAAATAATGAAGCGTCTTGAAAAATTACAGGGTGTAAAAAATGTACTTAGATATGAATAGTTGTTAGCTATTGGTTTATTTGTTCATTAATTTGTGTTTGTATTTACATAAATATCAATTTGTTAAGGCTTAAATGCATAGCCAGTTCGAATATTTTTATCGGCGCAAGAATAAAACAATTTTAACCTACATTAAGTAGAGTAAACATCAGAGGATAATATTATGATGACCTATACAAAACGTGATATAGTAAGAAGAGTAGCAGAAGCTAACAATGATCCAATGATTAAAGTTGAGCCATGGGTAGATTCTGTAATCGTTGCACTTAGAGAGATTATGATGTTAGCCGATACCGAATGTCGTATCGAAATTAGAGATTTTGGTGTCTTCGAGGTAAAAGAAACAAAGGCTAAACCAAAAGCAAGAAACCCTAAAACTAACGAAGTTATCTACGTACCGGCTCATCGTAAAACTCATTTCAAGCCTAGTAAATTGCTAAAACAATTTTTGCGAGAACCCTTAGAAGATGTAAAGTCGGAGGATTGAGTACCGTTTACTTTAGATATATAAGTGTTGATATAGGCCAAAAACGAACAGGTCTAGCACACACTGATTTATTGAGAACTATTGCGAGCCCTCTAGAAACAGTGTTTACATCGGATCTTATGCCACATTTGCAAGAGCTCATAGGAACGGGGCAATATAAAGGATTAGTGGTAGGTTGGCCACTAGAAACAAGTGGGAAAGAGGGAGCATCGGTTGGACGAGTCCGTTCGTTTATCCATCAAGTTGAGAAACAATTCCCTAACCTAGAAATTTACAAAGTGGATGAGCGTTATAGCTCTGAAGAAGCTAGTTCCGTTATGATTTTGTCTGGTCTTCCTAAAAAGAAACGACAAGAGAAGAAGCGTATAGATCAAATAGCCGCGGCTATAATTTTACAACGCTTCTTAGATTTTAATAGTCATTGAATCTGAGAATAAATGTCAATATTGCCTATAATTACCTACAACGATCCCATTTTACGAGAAAAAACACAAGAGGTAGACATTCGAATGGAGGTTATCGACTCCTTTTTAGAAGATTTGATCGAAACTATGTACCACTCCAACGGATTAGGTTTAGCTGCACCACAAGTAGGTTCATCTCGCCGAATATTTGTTTTTGACCCAGACCCCATGTTAGAAGATGAAGAGGAAAAATTGGGCCTTATTGTATGTATTAACCCTAAGATTATTGAGCAAAGCAGTCAACAGGTTAGTATGGACGAGGGCTGTCTAAGTATTCCAGATGTGAAAGACATGGTAAAACGAGCTGAAGCTATTACTCTTCAATATTTAGATGAGCATTTTGTGGAACATACTTGCAAATTCTCTGGCTGGCCTGCTAGAATCATATTGCATGAATATGATCATTTAGATGGAATACTTTTTATTGATCACCTTTCTTCATTTAGAAGGCGAATGCATAAATCACAACTAAAAGCCATAGAAGCTGGTGAGGCCGAGGCGCCCTATCCAATTCGTCCCAAAAAGCACAGCACATGAAGATTGTATTTATGGGCTCACCTGACTTTGCCTTACCCAGTTTACAACGAATTATAGAATCTAATCATGAGCTTCTGGCGGTGGTAAGTGGCGAAGACAAGAGAAGGGGCAGGGCTAAGCCTCTTACACCTACACCCGTAAAAGCTTTGGCTATTGAACATGGAATAAAGGTTATTACGACTTCATCTACACACGATCCAGATTTAATTGATTCGCTAAAAGAATTTAAGGCGGATTTATTTGTGGTAGTAGCCTTCAAAATTTTGCCGCCCTCGGTATTAGATTTACCAAAGATAGGCTCAATTAATGTTCATGCATCTATACTTCCTAAATACCGTGGTGCTGCCCCCATACACTGGGCAGTTGCAAATGGGGAGGAGGAAACGGGATGTACTATATTTTTTCTAGATACTAAGGTTGATACTGGTGCAATACTTTGTTCACGTAAGACCCCCATAGGGCCTTCCGAAACAACTGGGGAGTTATATAATCGATTAAAATACATTGGAGCTGACGCCTTGAATCAAGCTCTGGCGATGATAGAATCAGGTGATTACCACTTAGAGCCTCAAGATGATCGGTTAGCCACTCCCGCCCCAAAAGTATTTAAAGAAGACGGGCAACTGGATTTCAACCAAGATCTTATTTCTTTATATAATCAATATCGAGCCATGACTCCTGTCCCAGGAGCATGGGTGAGCATAGACGGAGTCAGTATTAAAATTCATTCAGTTTCATTACCGTCCAAACAAGTAAACGCGAAATTATCCCAGAAATACTTAGCATCAGCAACAAAACCTGGGCAATTAAAAATCGAAAACGGATATTTATATAGCGCTTGCATAGACGGATTCATTCAGATAAATACGATTCAGTTCCCATCAAAGAATAAAATCAAGGCTTCAGATTACCTCAGGAGTAATCGGTTAGAAGGGGTTTTTAACGCCTAAAATTTACTAATATATAAACTGGTTTATCCCTTAGTAAAGTTAAATTCAGTGAGCGTGTATGAAACGCCTTCTTTAGGACGAACCGTCATGGATTTTGGCTCTAAAAAGTATTTTAAATAATCTCGGCCTCCAGCTTTCGCATCGGTACCACTCAGATTAAACCCACCAAAGGGTTGGGCACCCACTAGTGCTCCTGTACATTTTCGATTCACATACATATTTCCTACACGGAAATGGCGTAATGCATAATCAATTTTTGTAGGATCATTAGAAAAATAAGCTCCTGTAAGACCATATTGTGTGTTATTTGCGATTCTTATGGCATCTTTGGTGTCTTTGGCTTTAATGAATACGGTTACAGGGCCGAAAATTTCTTCTTGTGCAATAACTGCATCTTCTGTGATATCGGCAAACACCGTTGGCTCAATATAATGGCCTTCATGCTCAGTTTCTGCCTTTTTACCACCGCACAGTAAGCGACCTTCTTTCTTGCCAATTTCGATGTAGTGTAAAATTTTATCTACTGCTTTTTGATTAACAACTGGACCTGCAGCGAAATTATCCTTTGCGTCACCCACCTGAAGAGCTTTAGTTATTGCGACCACTTTCTCAAGGAGCTCATCATAAACAGATTCAACGGCAATTGTTCGTGAGCCCGCAGAACATTTTTGTCCTTGAAAGCCAAAAGCTCCTTTTACTATCTCTTGTGCCGCTAGGTCTATATCGGCATCAGCGTCAACCACTGTGGCATTCTTACCTCCTAATTCACAGACCATTCGTTTTAAAAAAAGCTGTCCTTCAACTACTTGCGCTGCAATATCAGTTAAATATAGTCCTACTGCTTTTGATCCGGTGAAGGAAATAAATCGTGTTTTTGGACTACGTGCTAAGGTCTCTCCGACTTCAATGTTATCGCCGGTTATATAATTAAAAACTCCAGCCGGTAATCCTGCCTCTTCAACAATTTCCGCCATTAAATACCCCATTTTTGGAGTATCTGGAGCTGGTTTAGCCACCACTGCGTTACCAACTGCTATGGGGGCAATGGCCATACCCACAAATATAGCGAAAGGAAAATTCCAGGGTGAAATACTTATCCCTGCACCTATTGGCATATAAATAGTTTTGTTGTGATCACCCCAGTTTTCGCTTAGTACGGGCATACCTTTGTCCATTCGAAGAGCTTCATATGCATAATATATAACAAAATCAATAGCTTCCGCGGTGTCAGCATCTGCTTCCATGTAGTTTTTACCAGCTTCACTAATCATCCAGGCATTTATTTCTAAGCGGCGACGTCTCATGATTTCAGCGATAGTAAAAAGATAATCTGCACGCTTTTGTGCAGGTACAAATTGCCATTGTTCAAAGGCATTCCAAGCTGAATCTAAGGCTGATAACGCTTGTGTTGAGCTAGCTAGTTGGAAGGTGCCAATGATTTCTCTTAGATTGGACGGATTTACGCTGTAAAAGGTGCCCGAATCACCCTTTATCCAATGCCCATTGATGTAGAGAGAATGCGATTGCTCAAACTTAGATCGAACTTCTCTAATAGCGGCCTGCTGCGCTTTTACAACAGTAGGGTCTTCAAAATTTAAATACTCTTCGTTGCAATACTGTTCAATAGTTAAGTCAGACATAAAACTAAAATTTAGATGAATAATTTAAGTGGTAATATAGGCAGAAAAGCGCTCCCAGTTCAAAAAGGCTTTAGAGCTTATTATTTTAGCGTAAAATGATTGAAAGAGTGAGGTTTTAATAGTAGTTTATAGTGATTTAAACGTAGTTTAAAAGATATTTTCTGGAGTTTAAAGACAGCCATTTGGTTTTATATTCACTTGATATACACAAATCTTTTATATCGACATACTATATTTGAATCACGATAACTGATAGTAATATTCATTAAAAAAGGAAATAATCATGTCAAAGATCAAAGTCGGGATTAATGGCTTTGGCCGCATAGGTCGAATGGTCACCCGAGCGATTTTAGCCAAGTATGCCAATCAAATTGAAGTTGTTGGCGTTAACGATTTAACCGACACGGCTACTCTCGCTCATCTATTTAAATATGATTCTTCACAAGGGACATTTAACGAACAAGTAAAAGCCGACGGTGATCAATTAAATATCGATGGAATTAGCTTCAAGGTTACTGCTGAAAGAGATCCAGTAAATTTGAACTGGGGAGACTTAGGAGTAGATGTGGTAGTTGAATCGACTGGTTTTTTTACAGATAAAGACTCAGCACGAAAGCATCTGCAAGCTGGAGCAAAAAAAGTTATTATTTCTGCACCTGCAAAAGGTGATATCCAAACCATTGTATTAGGTGTTAACGACGATAAAATTGAACCTAGTATCGAAATTTATTCTAATGCCTCCTGCACAACAAACTGTTTAGCTCCTATGGCTAAAGTTATTGATGATAATTTTGGTTTGGTTAAGGGGTTCATGACTACTATTCACGCCTACACGGGAGATCAACGCATTTTAGATGCTCCACATAAAGATATGAGAAGGGCTAGAGCCGCAGC
This sequence comes from Balneola sp., assembly GCA_002720745.1. Taxonomy (GTDB): domain Bacteria; phylum Bacteroidota; class Rhodothermia; order Balneolales; family Balneolaceae; genus UBA1275. The sequence continues at coordinate 128,620 of PBJO01000018.1, read as the reverse complement.
GATTAATATAGTACCAACTTCTACAGGCGCGGCTAGAGCTGTTGGTTTAGTATTACCTCACCTAAATGGTAAATTAGATGGTGGCGCTATTCGTGTACCAACTCCAACAGGCTCTTTAACTGATCTTGTTTGTGAAGTAAATAAAGAAACAACGGTCGAAGAGGTAAATGCCACATTTAAAGCTGCTTCTGAAAGCTCACTAAGTGGAATCTTGGAGTACACTACTGAACCATTTGTTTCCACAGATATAGTTGGGAATCCTCACTCCAATATTTTTGATAGTGATTTAACAAAAGTTGATGGAAAGCTAGTAAAGGTAATAGGGTGGTACGATAACGAGGCTGGATATTCCATGAGAACAGCAGATTTGATCTCTCGAATAATGTAAATCAGTCATAAAGTCTACTCAATCGACTAAAATTATGAGTATTTTTATATTTAGAAATGGTCAGATTCCAAACGGAATTAAGACCTTTTTTTGCACACAAAAAATATGTGATGATCAGAGTCGTAAAGTAGTATTAATTAAATGAAATTAGGACATCTAGCTTTATTCTTTTTTAATTTCAACGCTGTAGCTAATCTTCGATGCTTTTTCGAGCGCCTTAGAAACCGAGCAATATTTTTCAACAGAGAGTTTTAACGCCTTTTCAGCTTTAGTCTGGTCAATGGGCCCTTCAAGTATATAATGCATGTGAATACTTTTATATTCGGAATAGCCTATATCGTTATTAATTTTCTTTGGTTCTACCTGAACCACTAAGTTTTTAATAGTTTGACGTTGTTTCTTTAAGATCATTAACACGTCAACAGCGCTACAAGCGCCCACTCCAGCCAATAATAATTCAAAAGGGGCAATTCCTCCTTCAATACCCTGAAGCACTCCATCCCCATCCATTCTAATTTTACCACCATTGGTATTCTCGGCTTCAAATTGGTAACCTTCTTGCCTCCATTCTACCTTAATACTCAACGATTATTCTCCTATATGTTTATGATCACCTTTTTTATGCCGTTTACGAAGGGTTTTGACAACTTTATGCAGAGGAATATCTTTTTTTGCAAGTAAAAGCATTAAGTGAAATAACAAATCTGAGGCTTCTTCTATGGTCTCTTTAGTTCCTTTATTTTTAGAGGCAATTACAGTTTCAACAGCTTCCTCCCCAACTTTTTGGGCAATTTTATCGAGCCCTTTTTTGAACATAGCCGTAGTGTAACTACCTTCAGGCATTTTATTCATGCGTTCGTAAATAAGAGCCTCTAGTTTTTTCAAAAAAACTAGATCTTTGTAGGTCAATTCTTTAGGAGGTGTCACTATTTTAAATGTATTGCTCGGTCATCAGATTCTACTTTTTGGAAGAATACTTTATATATTTTGAAACGAAGTTAGGAATAATTTTAATTCTGAGCATATGATTCTTCGCTTACGGTAATCATAGATATTGGAATGAACTTTCTGAAAGAGTTGACGGTGTTTTCCCAATCCTTAACTATATACATTGCTTTGGTTGAACCAGTTTCATTGGCATAATCTGTAAGTAAAGCTTTAAGTTGTAATAGATCATGGGTAGTACACGGAGCCTCAGCTATATAATCACCATTTACACGGTGACTTGGATCTTCATACATAAATAGTGTCCCTCCTGTCATACCAGCCCCAATATTATCGGATGTTTGACCTAATATGACAACAGTGCCATTAGTCATGTATTCGCAAGCGTGCAGTCCAGTGCCCTCAACGACTGCAATCGCACCTGAGTTACGAACAGCAAACCGGTCACCAGCTTGGCCATGCACATAAAGCCTGCCACCTGTAGCACCATATAATGCACAGTTGCCGATGATAGCATTTTCTTCTGCTTTGTAATTGGCTTCCGAGGGTGGAACAATCACCGTCTTACCACCGCTCATAGACTTACATACTGAATCATTTGCTTCACCTTCTAATCGGATCTCTACTTCTGAAGTTTGAAAAACTCCAAAGCTTTGGCCAGCACTACCCTGAAAGTTCAGTTGGATTTTTCCTTTGTATGATTTATCTGTCTTTGATTCCGATTTAAAAGTGCTTAGGCGATCAATACTTATCCGCTTGGCTAAATGACCGAATAAGGTAGCTAAGGCAGAACGATCGGTGTTGATGACAGAGTACGATTTTACGATTGATTCATTGGCTTCGATCGCCTCTTCAAGGTCGGCTAACACTCGTGCATTAAGACTATTTACGGGCTCTCCCATTCCTGGAAATTGTTTAGACTTTACATAAGCAGGTGCATGTAAGAAAAAGGATAAGTCAAGATTTAATGTATTTATTCTGTCCAAGTGGTTACCATTTATGGTGAGTAGTTCAGTATTTCCACAAACATCTTGGAGTCGCTCTTTACCCATGCCAGCTAGAATTCTTCGGACGTCTTCAGCCAAATATGTGAGCATTTTAATGATATGATCTTTATTGCCCTGATATTTTGATTTAAATTTCGGGTCATGAGTTGCTATACCTCTAGGGCAGGTGTTTTTTTCACAAATACGAGCCATTACGCAACCCTCGGCAATGAGCAACAACTTACCAAAGTCGAATTCTTCTGCTCCTAAAATAGAAGCGAGTACAATATCTTTTCCGGACGATAATCCTCCGTCAGTACGTAAAATTATTCGATCTCTAAGATTGTTTTCTACCAGTGCTTGATGTACTTCTAGAAGTCCAATTTCCCAAGGTAAACCCGCATGCTTCATAGAGGATAGTGAAGCAGCACCAGTCCCGCCTTCTCCCCCTGAAACTTGAATAGAGTCGGCACCTGCTTTTGCAACACCTACCGCGATTGTACCAATATTAACTCCAGAAACTAGTTTAACGCTTACTTTACCTTTAGGATGTATTTGTTTAAGGTCATTGATAAGCTGTTTTAAATCTTCAATACTGTAAATATCATGAAGAGGTGGGGGAGAAATGAGGTCAAACCCTGGTTTGGCATAGCGCGCTTTGGCAATATCAGTGTCTACTTTTATACCCATCAACTGTCCGCCCTCACCAGGTTTAGCACCCTGACAAACTTTGATCTGAATTTCTTCACCTGAGACTAGGTACTCAGCGTTAACTCCAAAACGCCCAGAAGCGATTTGTTTGATGGTGGCACCAATACCCTCTTCAAAGTAAAATGGATTTTCTCCACCTTCACCGCTATTACACCGTCCGCCAATTTCTCTCATGGCGAGAAAAATATCCCTCTGAGATTCTGCGCTAATTGCACCGAATGACATGGCACCGGAACCAAAAGTAGGTAATATATGATCAACTCCTTTTACTTTATCTAATGCAATGGGAGTATCAGCTTTTTTTGGATTAAAAAGATGTCTTATTGCAACGGGTTCATCTTCTAGACCTAGCTTAAGATATTCATCCCAAAGAGTCATATTTGTAAGATTTAGTTCATGATTTTGAACCAATTCATGAATCATTTTTGACCGGGTATTGGTCATAGAATGTTTTTCACCTATGGATCCCCGAGCATGTTCTTTGTACTGGAAATTTTTGATGGGTTTATATGGTCCCTCTTCAGATTGAACAAATTCAGCTCTATTCAGAGTTTGTTTTGCGATTTGTTCGATCTCCAAACCTCCAATAGGACTCTGTATACCAGGAAAATATTCTTGAATAATTTCTTTACCCAAACCAAGGGCAGAATATAATTTAGCACTCTGATAGGAGCGAACAACAGAAATACCTGATTTTGCCATTATTTTTAATAGGCCACTATCGAGGGCTTTGAGGTAGTTACGTTCTTTGGTATTTGCATCTAAATTCTTTAAGCTTCGTTCCTCATCGTTACGTACGGTATCTAGTGCAAGGTATGGGCATACTGCTTGCGCACCAAATCCTATAAGGCAAGAAGCATGATGGGTGCTTTTGGCTTCACCCGTATCAACAACAACAGCAGCGTTTAGTTTTAATCCCTCGTCATTAAGAGCATTGACAACTCTGCGGAGTGCTAGTAAGCTAGGCAGTGGTGTTCTGTTCGTGCTTGCCTGCCGGTCTGAAAGTATTAAGATGGTATGCTCTTCAGAGACCGCTTTTATGGCTTCTTCACCAATTTTTGTAAGCTTCGACTTGAATCCAACCGTGCCATGATTAATGTCAAAGGTGGTATCAATGACGTATGGAATAACGCGATCTAACTCGGTGGCCTTTCCGATACATTCATACAGGAAGTCCATTTGTGCAAGGCTTAAAAAAGGACTCTTAAGCTCATATGCGGGGGCGGGAGGTATAAGTTCTTTGGGTTCAAATATGTTCGGTTTTTTCCCCAAATAAACTTTAAGATCGGTGACTATTTGCTCGCGAATATAATCTAATGGCGGATTTGTTACCTGCGAGAAGTGTTGATAGAAAAAATCAAAGAAAGACCGTGTTTCTGTCGATAAAACGGCTAATCTAGCAGTATCACCCATGGATCCAATGGGCTCTTTTCCTTTCTCTGCCATTGGATAAATGATCTTTTTAAGCTCATCATCGGTATAACTAAACACCGCTTTTTTATCTCTAAATCGCTTATCTATGTCATTCACAGTATCAGGAAGTTTTTCAACTCTTGGGTCAAAAGGGGCATCGTAGTTGTCTCTAGAATATGAAGGATCTCGGAACATTACTTGACCATTGGCTAAGTCAACGGTAACTCCACGTCCTGCGTACAAGGTCCCTTTTGCATTTATGCTTTTTGGATCAATATCAAAGGTTCCTGCTTCGGAGGATAGATAGAAATGGTCTGGGGTTCTAGCCCACCGGCATGGTCTAAAACCATTCCGATCCAGTCGGGCCCCAATGCTATAACCGTTAGCGTAGGTAATGAGAGCCGGTCCGTCCCACGGTTCCATCGCTCGGCTCCAAAACTTGTAAAAGTTGTTATCATGATTAGCAGGAGGCATACAGATAGCAAGAATATCCTCCACATTTGGAATACTGCTCCGGTAGCGCAAGGCCTCTACCATTTCATTTAAACTGCCGGAGTCACTAATCCCATCACGTGTTAGAATTTCATTGCGTTCGGCACCAATCATTTTTTCTCTGGATTTTGCCCATGATCTATTACCTGCAATCGTATTAATCTCACCATTGTGACCAATGAGTCGGAAAGGTTGAGCCTTGTCCCAAGAGGTTGTGGTATTAGTACTGAAACGACGATGAAACAAACAAAAACGGGTTTCAAATGCAGGATTCTGGAGATCTAAGTAAAAGTCATCCAGAGCACGTGATTTAGTGAGTGCTTTGTATACGATTGTTTTAGCGGAGAGTGATGTGAAGAAAAGGGCGTCCTCGAGTTCAGACTCGAAGAGTTTGTTTTTTGTGAGTTGTTTGGCAGAATAAAGGCGTTTGTCAAACGAGAGCATCGTTTTTGCTCTTTCGGGGCGTTTGATGAAAGCTTGTACCATAATTGGTACACTTCGACTAGCACTTTCCCCTAAATTGTCTGGGTTAAATGGTACATCTCGATATTCAAGGACATCTAATCCAATGGATCCAAAAGTTTGTTCAAAAGTTTTAAGGGCTTTAAGTCTTCGAGTCCTCGTCCTGGTTAAAAAGAGAAATGCTACTGCCACAGTATCTTTTTCGTACCCCAACATGTCAAAGGGTATATCGGTCATAATGCCAGCCCCGTCACCCGTTAAGCCGTCGGCTGCGCAAGCACCACGATGCTCCATACAACACAAAGCGTGTAAGCCTTGTTTTAAGTGATCGTGTGAATATTGTTGTCTTCTACTGACGATAAAACCAACCCCACATGCACTATGTCCTTCGCCGGTATAACTAAATACGGACGGTTTCTTTTTTTGGATATGTTTTACAGACTTTTCCATATAATATTGATTTTTTTTGAGCAGCTAGGATAACATGCTAGTTGATTCCGTTTACCTTACATATATAAACAAATCATCAATAGTTATTTTATACAACCCAAACATTAAATCAGATTTTTACCTAGACAGTCACAATAGTCGGGTAAACAATTCGACTTTAGGTGATTCTTTTGGCATAATTTAATAATTATAATCTATAACTTTAATAACTACACAATAGATCCAAAAAATCGTAAAAAAAATAAGTTTGTCAAACTTAAGCCCTCCATAATCAGAAAAACAAAAACTAAGAATATTAGGTGATTTAGCACTTTGAATGAATGCCTTTTTACGTACTAACTAAATTAATTTCAAAAACATAAAAAAAAGCGCTTTTACACGGAATCGCTTCCAAAAATAATTAAGTTACTTTGATAAATTGACTAAATAAAAAGTATTTTTTTTGGACTATTTTCATTAAATAATTCGGCAGAGTATCCCTGCCTCATGCATTTGAAGCTTAAATTTGGATAATTTAACCTCTCTAAAGTAGAAAGTACTTGCAGCTAAAACGGCGTCCGCTTTTCCTTTTTTAATTGCGTCTATACAATGTGAAATCCTGCCGGCAAATCCACTGGCAATGAGAGGAATATTAGTGCACCGGTGTATGACTGATAGAAGTTTATAATCAAAATCAGATTTCGTTCCATCCCTATCTATACTGGTAAACAATAATTCTCCAGCACCAAGAAACTCTTTATCAGCTCCCACTTCAAGCAAGTTGTCAATTTCTTCAACGCTCTTCATTCCACCGCCTACCGTAAAAGGGATAGTGATTACCGCCGCTATCCCTTGAACCAATTCAACCAAGATTTTTCTTTTCTCTTGAGTAGCTGAGATATTAAAAAACAAGTTCATCAGCACCTTTATTACTGTATCGCTGTGCAAGTTCAACCGGGTCCCCGGCATCCATCAACCCTAGAAGATTGACACCTTTTATGTTTCGTATGTCTTTAGTGTCAAGGCAGGGAAAGATTCGTTTTGTAAGCAAAACGTTAAATTTGAGTCAGCAAAATGTGGTTTAGTTAACCTTTATGTATTGATACAGCGAAATCATAACAGCATCATAATCCAAGGTAATTTCTTTGTGTAGCCTTAGATTTTATCCTTTGTTTATAATTAAAGTAATCCCATGGATTCACTAGTGCTTAGATTTCCATTAAGAAATATTTTTTTCTAGTGCTTTAGCTTCGTATTATTATTATTTATTAACTTTGGGCCCATAGCTCAGTTGGTTAGAGCAGTCGACTCATAATCGATTGGTCGGGGGTTCAAGTCCCTCTGGGCCCACATTATTTTACCCTAACTAACTGAATGTTTTAAAGTTACGGTTTTATTTTCTTCTTCCCTAGCACTTAGTGTGAAACTTGGTTACCTCATTTTTATTATACTTTATATTTTTGGGAGATTAGAAATAGTCCAGATGTGGAGGAAAAAATATTCTCTGTACATCTGACTAAAATTATGGGTAAGAGTAATCAATAAAGATTGAAGTAGATAAACCAAAGTATGATGTATCTATTCTGTACATTTTAACTATATCACATAGTTCTAATTTATTTCTTATGTAAGACATAATTGTGCCGATAACTAAAAAATTAATACAACATTATATCCGGATGAACAGGTTAATTTACTTTTTAGCTATTTGTTTAGTTTTGATCCAATGTGGTACTGAAACTAATCAATCTTTTTCTGTCAATACTCTTGTAATTCCTACAGATGGAGGTAGCATTGCAATTTTTCCTGATGAGAAAGCTTTTGCTACTGGCGATGAGATTTCAATCACGGCAGTTCCTGATACAGGATATGTTTTCTTTGATTGGACAAACGACTCAACTCTAAGTAAAAATCCTTTGAACATTCTAGTGACTGAGGATATTAATTTAGTGGCTGAATTTAGATTAAAATCATATCCATTGACAGTGACAATTGTTGGTCAGGGTCAAGTATATGAGCGAATTTTACCTAGTAAATCAACAGAATATGAGCACAATACACTTATTGAACTAAGGCCTAATGCTGAATTGGGATGGGAATTTAAAGAGTGGAGAGGGGATATAATTAGCACAGACTCTGTATTGACTTTAGAGGTCACGAAGGATATAAATGTAACGGCTATCTTTGAGTTAAAATCTTATCCTTTAAACCTTACTATAATTGGCAGTGGAGTTGTTGTTGATTCAATTGTCATTGATAAGTCTAAAGACTTTGATCATGGTACAAAAGTCTCCTTATCTGCTGAAGCAAATGAAAATTGGATTTTTTTAGGATGGTCGGGAGATATTTCAGATACTACATCATCACTTGTAATCACTGTTAATGAACCGTTAGAAGTAATCGCAACATTTCAGCAATTTTGGTTGATAGAAAACGGCACAACCATTTATTGTGGTAATGCCTCTCTTGGAGATAAAGGTATAATCAGAGGTATCGAGTATACAAAGAGATCAGTATCCCAAATTACTATAGAGAACGCCTCTCGATCTTGTACTAGTGGTATAACAGACATGTCAGGATTATTTCAAGATGAACTGTCTTTTAATGGTGATATATCTCATTGGGATGTATCATCTGTAGCAAATATGAAAAATATGTTTGCGGGGGCTTTAGAATTCAATACCGACATAAGTCTATGGGATGTATCTAACATGACAAATATGTCAGGTATTTTTGCAAACACTAAATTTAATATGGATTTGAGCGAATGGATATTAACAAGTGTAACAGATATGTCAGGTACTTTTGAGAATTCACAATTTAATCAAGATATTTCTAATTGGGATGTATCCAATGTTGTTTTGATGAAAAGTATGTTTGGAGGTTCAAATTTTAATAAAGATATCTCCAATTGGGATGTATCTAATGTTATAGATATGAGTAACATGTTTAGAGGTGCTGACTTTAATCAAAATATTAAAAGTTGGAATGTTCAATCTGTTACTAATATGGAAAGTATGTTTGATTCCTCCTTGTTCAATCAAGATTTAAGTACATGGCAAGTCATCAATGTTAAGAATATGGTCAGTATGTTTGCTAATTCTGTTTTTAACAAAACAATTAGTTCATGGCGAGTATCAAATGTTACAAACATGAAAAACATGTTTAAAAATTCAGAGTTTAATCAGTCGGTTAGTACCTGGGATGTTTCCAATGTAATTGATATGGAGGGTATGTTTGAAAACTCATCATTTAATCAGCCAATCAACAACTGGAATATCAGCAATGTTACTAACATAAAAAATATGTTTAAATCCACACTATTCAATCAAAATATAGGTAGTTGGAATACGAGCAATGTAATAGAAATTTCAGGTTTGTTCGAAGATGCTGTATCCTTCAATCAAAATATTTTTAATTGGGATGTATCAAAGGTTACAGATATGAGTCGAATTTTTGCTGGGGCTACCAATTTCAATCAAACGATTGATACTTGGAATGTATCAAAGGTCACAAACTTGTCATCAACGTTTAAAAATGCAATTTCTTTTGACCAAGATTTATCTTCTTGGGATGTTTCTAAAGTTGAAATGATGGATAGTACATTTTTCAATGCTTCGGAATTCAATCAAAATATAAGTAATTGGCAAGTTGCCAATGTTGTGAACATGAAATTCATGTTTAGTGGTTCAAAACTATTTAATCAAGATATTGGAAATTGGAATGTAGGTGCAGTTATTGATATGTCAGGTATGTTTAATGGAGCCAAATCATTTAATCAAGAATTGGTAGACTGGTGTGTACCAATAATTATTATTGAACCAGAACTTTTTTCATTTGACTCAGCCTTGAGAGATGAGAACAAGCCTTTGTGGGGAACTTGTCCAAATAATTGAGGCCCATTAGATTCTATTTGTAATTTACATTTAATTTATTGTAATTATTGTTTGAGTAAATCAAAGATAATTAATGGCATATTATCTAAGTCAATAGGTTAGCCGATATAATATGTATAGAATCAAGTTAGGTATAGTATCTCTATTTCTCTTTTCATTGTTTATGAACTGCAACGAAAAACAAGAATCAAATACTACTTGTCTTTCAGAGCCAGATTTGAATAAAGTATGTACTAAGCAGTATGTGCCAGTTTGTGGTTGTGATGGGAATAACTATCCAAACGCTTGTTTAGCTAAAGCCAGTGGAATAAATAGTTATTCTCAAGGAGAATGTAGTTCCAAAGAAGATTAAATTTTTTAATTTTCTTCTTCATTATAATAAAAGCCACTATTTAACTCTTGGAATAAAGTACTCAATAAGTAGTTAACAAATATATAACATCTGCTATTTTATATCCTATTCAATTTGAAAACCCAAATTTTCCTCATTGATGAATGAAGTTGATAGTATCAAACCGGCAAATAGGATAAAGTATCAAATAAATTTCCTCATACATTGCGAATTATTTTATTAAAAATGTAATGAGCAACATTTAATTCGTGAATTAACCCTTTTAGCCAGCCAATCCGAGCAGCTTTTCTGGGATTATTACTAGCCTATTTTCATTTACATTCAATATTTTTTATATAAATAAGTCTTACATTATTCTAGACTATCATTTATATTTGCTCAATCACTTAATTAACTATTATGATTATAAGTACAACAGAAACAGTTCCTGGTAAAGAGGTAACTGAAATCCTTGGAATAGCTAGAGGTTCCACAGTAAGAGCTAGAAATGTTGGTCGTGATATATTTGCAGGTATCAAAAACCTAATAGGTGGTGAAATTGAAGAGTATACTAAACTTCAAGCAACTTCTAGAGAACAGGCTATATCAAGAATGATTGAGGATGCAAATGGCCTTGATGCAGATGCAATTGTAAATGTGAGATTTATGACTTCGGTAATAACTCAAGGAGCAGCCGAAGTATTGGCATATGGTACGGCAGTCAAAATTAAATAAAATAGTTAAAGATGTGGCAAATTATATTTTATGGTAGTCTTTTTGTTTTATTAATTATAGCGATAATTAATCGCGTAAATAAATCGCAACAAGAGAATTTCGAAAAAAGGGATAATTAAACTCTATCAAAACTACATTGAATCAATTAAGTTGAAAGAGTATAAAACATTAGCAGAAATTAGGATGGATTATAATATTTTATTTATAAGGATGGATCCTACAATTTAAATTGATTCGATATATTTCTTAGAATATTCATTGCTTTCAAAGAATCTTTGGTTGGTACAAAGATATGATCATGATAGTAGCCTGCTATTATATTACAGCTGATTTTATTTTTGGCAAGTTCAGTTGAAAAAATTGAAGTAAGTCCAACTGCATTGAGTGATGAATGTATTTTTAATGTTATCCAGCTTGCAATAAAATAATATTTAAGGCCTAGTTGGTCTGCCTTGCTTTTTTTTAATATGAGAGTTACTCCTTCTATTTCTCTAAAAGTGCATATTACTTCTTTGATATCTAACGACTCTATGTCATTTACAGTTGTAAAAACATATTCACCGTCATTTAGCTTAGGATTCAAATCTTTTACTAATTTTTTGAGATTATTTTCACCATCAACCATGAATATTGAAGCTTTGCGTCTATCAGGATATAAACTTATTCGTATTTTTTTATCCTTATAAATAAAAATTGATTTGTGTATTTGATTTGTGAGCTACATAGTTTCCGATTAAATATTCTGAATAGAAAACTGTAGCTCTAGAGTATACGTGATATTTTATAAAAAGTAATTTGGTGGTAAATGGTTTAATAAAACTACTTACTTGTTTCTAGGATTTTTTTGGTTACTCGATAGATGTTGAGTGTAGAATTGGTATTCAGTTGATGGAATCGTTTATAACTTATAGGAGTTATAACACATAATTGCTAGCTACTATAGCTTTTATAAATTGCTACTTATTCATTCTTTGTAAAACTTGTATTTATTGACGCTTTAGTGCCTAATAAAACATTCAAATATGTAAATATATTTTATATGAAGCCTCAAAATAAGTTTACTCAATCCCAAATAGATCGTATTGTAGAAATGGCCTGGGAAGATCGTACGCCATTTGAAGCCATTGAATATCAATTTGGAATAAAAGAGCCTCAAGTGCGAAAAATAATGCGCTCAGAAATGAAAAAAAGCTCATTTGCTATGTGGCGAGAGCGGGTATCAGGTCGTAAAACTAAGCATGATTTCAGCTCAAAATCTATACGTTTCAAATCTCCAAATCATAAAGGATAAAAGTATTAAGCTAGTGGATAAATAGTTTCCTTTTACTACTTTACGCATCTATCACATTTGTTTATTTACCCATCTTCATGATTTCAAGAATTAACCTCAATACACTTCAACTAGCTTTGATAATTGGTTTATTATTACAATATATTACCAATTATCAACTTCTCAGTGCACAATCAGTTCAAAATTTTGATCTTGAAGGGACTGTCCAATCTAATGAGGATAATAGTGCTTTAATAGGCGTAACCTTAGAATTACTTCAGATAAATGAATCTGATTTCAAATCATTAATAGATAACCAAAAACAACAAACATCTAGTCAAGAATCACTAGAAATTACACAGAATCGGCGGATTAAAGGAACATCAACCGATACTAATGGGCGTTTTACTATAGAAGGTATACCATCTGGAACCTATCTATTAGTTGTACGATACATCGGATTCAAAGAGTTAAGCATGCCTTTAAGGATTCCTGAAGAATTACCAAATCGCCTGCGACTTTTTTTAGATGCTGACGTAGTCAAATTTGGGGAGATTCAAGTACAAGCTAGTAGTTTTCAAGATTCAACTTCAACATTGACCTCAGTTCAAAGAATTAGCTCAACCCAAGTTCAAAGCCTTGCTGGTGGTCAGAGTAATGTGTTTAATTTGCTTAAAGTGGTGCCAAGTGTTACATCAACCAGTGATTATTCGTCCCAATTGATAGTGCGAGGTGGTGAGGCTAACCAGAATCTATTTGTGCTTGATGATATTGAAATTTATAGTCCATACCAGGCCAATGGTGTAGGTAGTTTGTTTAATCCAAATATTATACGAGACATGGACTTTTATGCAGGCGCTTTTCCAGCAAGTTTTGGTGATCGATTGTCTTCTGTTTTGGTAATTAATACGACCACTGGAAATCCTACTAAAGTATTTGAAACTCAACTCGAAGTGGATGCAACACTAGCTGCATTGACAATGAAGGGAGGGATCCCTTTTTGGGAATCATCGTGGATCGTGAGTAGTCGAAAAACGTATTTTGACTCCTTTGCCAATACTTTTGCCCAGCGAGTAGTTACCCAGAATGATATCGCATTCCCTGACTTTACAGATCTAACCGCAAAACTTGAATTAAGGCCAGGAACTGGACATAGTATTTCAATAACAAGTCTACTAAGTGATGATGTGATTGATTGGATTGCAAGGGAGGATCAATTTGGCGAATTGGAGTCTGATAGGGAAAATTTTTCTGGTGCTCAATCATCTACTAATCGAGCCTTAGGTGTGCGATGGACATACAGTCCAGCACCTTTCTTTCAGTCTCATTTGTACTCGAATTATTACAAGAATACCGGTGATAATGGAATTGCTGGCGACTTTAGGCCTGGTGTTATACCCGGTACCGGATTTCTATGGGAATCTCCAGTAAGTGATACAGATAGTATTGTAATTGATTATGATCAACTATATACATTTGAAAAATATACAGCCGGTACTCGTTTATTTTTCACATTACCGCGGCATGAATTAGAGATAGGAGGTGGGTATGATCAATTAACCAATAATTTAGATATTGATTTGGGTCTTAATGATCTAGGTCAAATTATGTTTAGAACTTTTGAATATGCATCAAGTATGCTTGAGGCATTTGGTGATACACTAGATTCCCGATCTAAAACGGATCGCATCTATGCATATGCAAATTATCGATTAGAACTTTTGAAAAATCGATTCTTTATTCAGCCTGGAATACGTTATATCCAATATGGAATAAATAATGAGGCATATTTGCTACCACGTTTTGGAATATCTTTATTACCAGCTAAAGGATGGACCATACGTTTTGGAGGCGGAACATATGTTCAGAGTCCTGGATTTGAAAAATTGATAGAGCCAGATAATATTTTTAATGTGTCAAAATTTAATACAGTCAATACTTTGCAATCTGAACAGTCGCAACAAGTTGTATTAGGCTTAACAAAAAAAATAGGAACAAGCTGGCAAATTGAAATAGAGGGTTACATCAAAGAATATCAAAAATTAATAACACGAAGCTATCAAAATTTACTAGTAATTGAGGATGTTTTTAATCCGGTTACTAATAAAGGTAACACAATGTTAAATCCTCAGAATTATTATTTCGAACTGCAACGCGAATGGAGGTTAACTAATACCCCCGTTAATAATGGTACTGGTAGATCAGAAGGAATAGAATTACTTATTCAAAAATATCCTTCATATAACAATAAATTCTCAGGTTGGTTTTCTTATATATGGGCAAAATCTGAGCGAAAAGAGGAAGTAGAGGGTGTTAAATTTAGTTATCCATTTGATTATGATAGAAGACATACAATGAATTTAATTTCAAATTTCAGATCCTCTGATGCTTGGAGTTTTAATTTGACATGGAGATTTGGGACGGGCCTTCCATATACAGAACCTATAGGACTGGATCCTATGAACTTCACATGGCAAGGTGATTCATTTTTTATTTCGGATCCTGAAACAGGTAATATTCAATTAAATCCTGATTTTGGGGAGCTTGAAAACGTTAATCAAAAACGTTATCCAGCTTACAACAGAATTGACTTAAGAGCGCAATATAGTGACAAAAATGGAAGTATTAGATATGATCTATATGTGGATATTATTAATGTATTAAACTTTCAAAATGTACAAAGTTATAAATATGTAATCTACCCTGTCGATCCTAATCCAGTAGGTGTGCCATATTTTTTAAGACGAAGCTCTTGGGTTGAATTAAAGAGAGAGCCAATTTTTATGTATCCATTTATCCCCAGTCTAGGGGTTAACCTGCAATTCTAAATCTCTATTGTGACTCTTATACCGTAGAATAGAAGATTTCTATTCCTGTATATTTTTGTATTAATGATATTGTAGATTTGGTTGAGTTCTAAATTTACTTTCTATAGTTTTAAAAGATAATTTGATTACATGCTCAAAAGGGTGTTTAGAATTTTGAACTCTGTAATCAAAAATTGATTTATATAAATTCGAGAAACCGGCACCATCAAAAGATGCTCCAAAACTTGAGGTATCTTCTAATTTATATATTATTGCTCCACCAATATACTTTGAAATTAATTCAGTATTTGAGTTTAAAGATCCTATTCTTATTTACCATTCAATATTTTCATGATTGGAATATAGATGAGTATAGAAACCAGCACTAATTTTATTTAAGCCTATTCCAAAAGCTATGGGTGTTGAACCAATTGGATATTTACTAGTATTTAAATGTGTGGAAAGCCAACTCCCGAACGTTAATCCAACATTTTCTTGCTTGTTGGTGTATTCACTTATCAATAAAACTCCTTCGTCCAAACTCAGTTTATAATTTGGTTCAGGATATAATTTTCTAGTTATTCTACGATTTGAGTCATAAATGCCAGATGTAAATTCCCAATTTTTCTTTGCAAAATTAACTTCTATTCCTAGACTTATGTAAGGGAAAATAGAAGACCTATAAAGCCCAGTATTTGACAAATCTGGACCAATTCCTTGGGATGGATTAATAAAAAATCTGCAGTATCAACATGATCAAATTGTGCATTGAGATTTACTATTCCAAATTTTACTGAAAATGTTGAATTAGATTCATATTCAATCCAACTTTCTAATATTTCAAATCCTCTATATGCTTCAATATTTGATATTCCTTGAATATTGTTTGCAACACTTTGCCCATTTACCCAAAATGTAGAGCCATCAATCTTTAATTTCTTTTCGTTTATTAAATCAAAGGTAGTTGATATTGAGGTTTCGTAATATTGTAATCAAATTAAATGTCGCCAGAATTCCTGATTTGACGTTAAATTAAACACAATATTTTTATTTATTATTTAGGCATTCAAATTATCACTGAATATGCTTATGCATAAAACCAGTAAGAGAATTGATTGATTTAATAATAATTTACCTTTTGTACTCAATCTAAATATTTATGTTACTTTATTATCGTATAAAATTTAATAAATAATATAGTCTAGTGAGTGATCAAAAAATAATATTCTCCATGGTGGGCGTCAGTAAAGTTCACAAACCCAATAAAGTAGTCCTCAAGGATATTTATCTCTCATTTTTTTTTGGCGCCAAAATTGGTGTTCTTGGATTGAATGGAGCGGGTAAATCAACTCTACTCCGAATTATTGCAGGTGAAGACCAAGACTATTTAGGTGATATAAGTATACAAAAGGGAGTAACCTTTGGATATTTGCCTCAAGAACCTGAGTTGGATCCCAAAAAAACAGTAAAAGAAATTGTCCAGGAAGGGGTTCAAGAGACCGTAGACTTACTAGCAGAATACGAAGCGATAAATGCACAATTTGCTGTACCAGATGCCGATTTTGATGCACTGATTGCCAAGCAAGCTCAATTACAAGAACAAATTGACCGGATTGATGCTTGGGATTTAGACTCTAAGCTTAATCAGGCTATGGATGCACTGCGTTGCCCTGATGGAAATACCTTGGTGAGTGTTTTATCAGGAGGGGAAGCTCGCCGGGTAGCCCTGACTCGTTTATTATTAAAAAAGCCAGATGTATTGTTATTGGATGAACCCACTAACCACTTAGATGCCGAATCGGTGGGTTGGTTAGAGCAGCATTTAGCTAGATATGAGGGGACTGTGATTGCTGTAACACACGACCGGTATTTCTTGGACAATGTGGCAGGCTGGATTCTAGAACTAGATCGTGGGGAAGGAATACCATTTGAGGGGAACTATAGTTCTTGGTTAGAGCAAAAAGCGAAGCGACTTCTCCAAGAAGAAAAGGAAGAATCCATGCGCCAAAAAACACTACAACAAGAATTGGAATGGATTCGACAAAATCCAAAAGGTCGGCGTGCTAAAAGTAAGGCTAGGATCAATGCCTATGACAAGCTTTTAGAAAAGCAACAAGAAAAACGGCGCGACGACATGGAGATCTTTATTCCAGCAGGATCACGATTGGGTGATAAGGTTATTGTAGCTGAGCATTTGCAAAAAGCATATGATGAAAAGTTACTCTTCGATGATATGAATTTTTCTCTACCTCCTGGAGGAATTGTGGGTATTATTGGGCCGAATGGAGCAGGTAAGACCACCTTATTTAAAATGATTATGGGACAGGAGCAACCTAATGCAGGTACTCTGATGCTTGGCGAAACGGTACAACTCGGATATGTTGATCAAAAAAGACCCCTAGATCCTGATAAAACTATTTGGGAAGAAATCTCAGCAGGGCAAGATTTATTGGTGCTGGGAAACAGGGAAGTCAATTCACGCGCTTATGTAGCTCGATTTAACTTTAGTGGTAGTGATCAACAAAAAAAGACTTCTCAACTCTCAGGTGGAGAGCGAAATCGTGTGCACCTAGCCAAGATGCTCAAAGAAGGGGCTAATGTTTTATTGCTCGATGAGCCAACCAATGACTTGGATGTGAATACTCTGCGAGCATTAGAGGAAGCACTTCTTGAATTTGCTGGCTGTGCGGTGGTCATTTCTCATGATAGGTGGTTCTTGGATCGCGTCACTACTCACATTTTAGCCTTTGAAGGAAACAGCGAAGCATACTGGTTTGAGGGGAATTACGCCGAATACGAAGAAAACCGCCGACTGCGTTTGGGGATAACTGAAGATCAACCCACTCGAATACACTACAAGAAATTAATGCGTTAGATTCGTATTAAGGTTTGCAATCCTTACCTTTAGCCAAACAAATATTTATAGTATGAATTCTATGAAATATTCGACTCCCAAAGAGGTGTCAAAGGGAATGTGGTCATGGGCCTTATTTGATTGGGCAAATAGCGCATTTTTTGTCATTATTCAGACTTTTGTTTTTGCCGCTTATTTTCAGCGTTCCATCGCAGCTGACTCAATCAGTGGTACCGAACAGTGGGGTAATATGGTCTCAGTTGCAGGGCTATTAATTGCATTTACTGCCCCCATTTTAGGTGCCATAGCCGACCGATCCGGACGAAGGAAACCATGGATTGCGGCATTCTCACTAGTGTCAATTGTGGCTAGTTTTTTACTCTGGTTTGCCGAGCCTAGGACTGAATTTTTAATGTACGCCTTAATAGTCACCTTTATTGCAACGGTAGGGGCCGAATACGCCTTCATTTTTTACAATGCTATGCTTCCCGATTTAGTGCCTCCATCTTATTTGGGACGATGGTCTGGATGGTCGTGGGCTATGGGTTTTGCAGGTGGAATTGCATGTCTTTTGGGGGCACTATATCTATTTATAGAAAGTGAAGGTGCTTGGCTTGGTTTGGATACCGAAACACTAGAACACATACGAGCTACCTTTATATTTACAGCATTATGGTATTTGGTTTTTTCCATTCCCATGTTTCTTCGTACCCCAGACATTCCTAAAAATGATACGCCTGTAGGACAGGTTATTCGGGAGGGTTTACAGCAACTAAAAAATTCCATTAAGCAAGCCCGAAAGTATGCCAATATTTACCGCTTTCTTCTTGCAAGAATGATTTATAATGATGCGATTATTTTAATTTATGCCTTCGGTGGAATATATGCCGCAGGAACCTTTGCAATGGATGAATCTCAGATTATCATATTTGGGATTGGGCTAAATGTTACTGCTGCACTCGGTGCGGTTGGCTTCTCTTGGATGGATGACCGTTCAGGCAGTAAAAAAACGATATTGCTTTCACTCTTGGGCTTAATTATTCCAGTTACAGCGATACTTTTTGTTGAGGATATATTTTGGTTTTGGATCTGGGGGCTAATGCTGGGGGTCTTTTTTGGCCCTGTACAGGCAGCATCTAGAACCTTAATGGGCCGCTTGGCACCAGAAGACAAACGAACCGAAATGTTTGGTTTGTTTGCCTTTTCAGGAAAAGCCACTGCATTTATTGGCCCTAAATTATTGGGTTGGGTGACTGTACTATTTGCCAGCCAAAGGATAGGAATGTCGGTTGTCTTAGCACTACTTGCTTTTGGTTTTTTACTCATGTTACGGGTACAGGAACCTGATAAAATTCAACAAACTAACTAAGCTCAAAAATTCGAAAATATTATAGCCCCTAAAAAGAAACTATCATGCTAGAAGAACGAATCCATCCAAATGCTATTCCTGCTTGGCGTTTGCAATATGCACTAAGCGGACTTTTGCTTTTTGTTCCCTCTGCTTTTCTCTATTTCTTGCATACAAGGGAAGTAATAGCTCTTGAATGGAGTATTGGTACTGCTATTCTTGCATTGGTATTTTATATACTAATCGTAGCCTTTCTTCCTCAGCTTAGCTGGTCACGTTGGAGCTACCAAATCGATGATAAAGGTATTCAGATGCGTCGTGGGATTATATGGATAAAGTATACGGAGGTACCCATTAACCGAATACAACATGTAGATACTAGTCAAGGTCCTATTTATCGATCATATGGCCTCTCGGTTATTCGCTTTTCAAATGCAGCTACCTCTCATGAAATTCCTGCCTTAGAGGAAAAGCTTGCACATGGACTAAAGGATAAAATCACCGAAATGGTGAGGTTAGTAAAAGAAGATGTTTGAGTTTCAGCGATTACATTGGGTTGCGTCAATTACCGGGGTATTGGAAGTGATCAAGCAAAATGTACTTACCGTCATCATTTTGCTTATTGTGGGATCACGAAACGAATCACCTTATCTCGCTTGGTTTATTGGATTAGGTCTCATTTCTGCGTTTGGGCTAGGTATTATGAGCTGGTTTCGGTTTAAGTATAAGTTGCTAGTGGATGAAATACACATATGTAAAGGCATTTTTGTTCAAAAAAAACTTTATATACACAAGAACAGGGTTCAAGTAACTGAAATATCTGCCGGAATTATACAAAGGTTATTTGGCTTAGTATCGCTGACCATCCAAACAGCAGGGGGAGGGTCTGAGCGAGCAGTCCTATCGGCACTTGATACTCAAACTGCTAATAGCATAGTTGAGGTATTAAATCCAAAAGGTATTGAGCATGGTGGGTTAGAATTTACCTTAAGTCAGGATAAACATCTTTCATATGTAAAAACAAACAAAGGTCTTGATTCGCAAAATAGCCTTGATTTGTACCATGGCCAAAATCCTGAGTGGTCCTTGTCTAATAAGCGCTTACTCTATTTGGCATTAACGTCTGGTGAATTTGGGATAATTGCTACCATTTTGGGAACCATACTTGGGCAACTTTCGGAGTTTATTACCGATGAAAATATTCAGTGGATAATTGATCGTATTCCTGTAATCCAACAGCCCGGCATTTACTTCATACTCTTTAGTGTGGCGACAGTTATTTTTGTCTCATATCTATTATCCATTTTGTCAAGTTTTGTGCGCTATCATGGCTTCACTATTCGCAAAATAGGCAAAGAACTACACATTACTAGAGGTTTACTAGAGCGTATTCAAACCACCGTTCCATATAATCGCATTCAAGCATTAAAATCTACGGAAGGGTTATTACGTCAGCCTTTTGGATTAGAATCGATTTCAATTATTAGCGCAGGGCATCAACAAGGCCAGCAGCAAAAATCCTTGATTGCAGCTCCTTTAATACTTAGTGATGAGCGGGAGGCCTTCTTCCAACAATTTTTTGGTGATTGGGAATTAGCCAAGGGGATTAGTCAGCAGCAAAGACATCAATTACAGGAAACATCTCAGGACTCATATTTTTGTCTAGATGATGTTTTTATACCAACACAGACTAATTTGGAACCCAGCGATAACAAGCAACTCCAATTGTATGCTATTGCACCAAAAAATGCTTTTTTCCGTTATCTACGAAGACCTAATTATATGTGGTTTTTTCCAACCTTATTGGGTGTTTATTGGTTGCCTTGGTTAGTCTGGTTAGCTTTGCTAAGTATTCCCGCTACACTCTATGGTTGGATTGCCTATAAAGATACCGAACTAGGGCTATCTTCAGGACATCTATATATAAGATACAGAGCATTGGCGCGAAAGCATATTTGGATTCCAAAAATACGCTTACAATCGAGTGGTAATACCCAACACATCTTTCAGAAAAGTAAAAGACTGTATCACCTAATTTTTAGTGTAGTATCTGGTTCTCAAGAATTACGTGTTCGAGTTAAGGATTTCAGTTCAGATGCAATGAACTCAATTATGAAGAGTTTACACTGTTGACCGTCTCCTTCCTAGCCTAAGGCTACATCTAATACCATCATAACGCTAAAACCAATCATTGTACCAAGGGTCGCTATATCAGTATTTCCGTGCATTTGACTCTCTGGGATGAGCTCTTCCACCACTACATAAATCATAGCACCAGCAGCAAAAGCAAGTGCATAGGGTAATACTGGTTGGACAAGTATAACTGCTGCAGCGCCTATAACTGCTGATACAGGTTCAACTGCACCTGATAATTGCCCATACCAAAAACTTTTCCCGGTTTTCATTCCATCTCTTCTAAGAGGTAGCGCAACGGCTACTCCTTCAGGGAAATTTTGAATACCTATTCCTATGGCTAGTGCGACAGCAGGAGCTAATGCAGCAGACATCGCAAGGTCAACAGATTGAATGGCTGCACCAAATAAGACCCCAATGGCCAACCCTTCCGGAATGTTATGAAGAGTCATAGCAAGCATCAAAAGAGTAGAACGCCTCCAACTTGTCGGAAGTCCCTCAGCTTTATCCCTAGGAAGTCCCATATGCAAGTGGGGTAGATAATGATCGCATACCCGCAATATTAACCCGCCTAATAAAAATCCGATAACAGCAGGAATCCATCCAATATGGCCTTGCGCTTCAGCCATATCTATGGCAGGTAGGATGAGCGACCATATACTCGCAGCGATCATGACACCCGCTGCAAATCCCATCATACTATCTAGTAACTTAAAACTTACTTGTTTGGTAAAAAAAACTAGTGAGGCGCCTAAAGCGGTCATACCCCATGTGAATAAACCAGCCATAAAAGCTTGGGCCATGGGATGTAAAGCAAGAAACCATTCGGGTAGTATCATTTTGAAAGCTTTTGATTTAGTGTAATCCTTAAAATCTAAGGCAAAAAAATTTGGCTAATTAAAAATTTAGCCATAGCTAAATATAAGGGCGGAATAACAAAGAAGCTATACAAAAAAAGTCTACAATTCAGGCTATTAAATATTTAGTCTTATAGTGATATCGGTCTAAGAGGTAGCAGTCCTAAAGTTCTCTTCAAGTCAAACAATAAATCATTTCAAGGTGGTAAAAAAGCTTATTCCCCCTGCCTGTTTTCCTGTTTCAACAAAGGTTATTAGCTCTTGAGTCTCAATACAAATGATGTCAACAGATCCAGGCTCACCACCAACTCCTTCAACTGAAATAAAGGCATATTTACTATCAGGGCTTATGGTAACGCCATGTGAAACTCTACGAGAGTTGGGTATTCGTGCAAGTTCTACCCCATGTTCTAAGTCTATTATACTTGTTGCTCCGGCGCCTTTAAGGGAACTAACCAAATATTTACCATTTGGACTCACTTCTAAATTATAGGGCAATTTCCCAGTTGGCATTCTGCGGCTTATACTCCAGTTTTCAACATCTATTTCAATAATTTCGTCGGATCCATTTCCTGCAACATATACCCATTGGTCGTTAGGATGAGTGTCTACCCAAGTAGGTTTAACTAGAGGGCGATGATATGTCATTGAGCTATGTTTTTCTTCATTTGCTGGTTTAGAAGCATTCATTTCTTTCATCCAACTCATCCGTCCGCCTGAACCATCCATGGCTTTTAGCTCAGCTACTAAATCTTGGGTGGTCTCAGTATTATGTTTCTCATGAGCAGAGTCATCAATCATGGATACTTTTAGTGATAAAGTTCTAGTGATGTCTAACCCATAGGTATCCACTTCAATTAATTCATCATTCATCATGGAGACATGATAGGCTTTGGTGCCTTTAGAGTTCATTCTAGTCCCGTGCGGCATAATTCCAGTTGGTAATTCGGCTATTAAGTCCATGGTCTCGGGATCGACAACCATCATACTACTAGGTTCCATTACCCCGTGCAAATTGAAATTCACTACATATAAAAGTCCTGTATAGTTGGAAATTTCCATACTTGCAGGAAATAAACCAAGATTAACTGTACCCATTAATTCATTATTTTCGGTGCTGTATTTTGCCAAATAACCGTAAGGGTTGCCATGCGCAATAGTAACAAACCAATGCTTTTTATTGGGGGAAATAGTGAGCCCATGTGGGCCATCAGTTTCCGTTGGAAGTTTTCCAACTGGAATTGTTATATCAACCCAGCCTTTGTTTGATGCAGCATCAAAGCTCACTAGTTGAACTAGATCATCTGACTCTGCTGTTACGTAGACTTGATAGATTTGTGCATTAATATCTATGGTAGATAAAAGTAAAAGCAGGATGAAGTACAAGAAGAAGCTTTTGGTTATTGAGTATTGCTTATTTGGTTGAAGTATTGCCATTATTTTTATTAACTCAATTTTTAAAGTTATTAATCATTTAGTTCTGGAGTGCTCCTAGCTTGACTGCCCAAATACCGGAATTCCAATCTGATAAGAAGATGAGACCTTTATAGGGTTGCGGACCCCATGTAAAGGTAGAGTTAGGAATTGCAGCGTTAGGATCTGTAGGTAAAAATAACGCAATTTCACGTCCCTGTTCATATAAATCTCCCATCAAATCACCTGATACATCAACCACTCGTAAACCACCATTATAGAAGGCAGCATACATGATATCATTTTCAATCCAATAGTTATGTGAACCTGCTCCTGGAACTTGATAACGTGCGACTTCTTTTGGATTATCCCATCCATCAAATTCGATAAAGTGTACCCAACCTGCTGCTCGATTTGGTCCTTGGGTATCTAGGCCATAGGGAAAAGCTTCATCACCTGCTGCTACATAAAATTTGCCGGTAGATTCGGATTTAAACGGAAAAGCTGCATGGTTCCAACCACTAGGGTAGGTATAACTACCAAGTGGTGTAGGGTTTGCTGGACTACCATTTGCACCTGGCATATCTGATGAGTGATTCAATCCTACATCTACCGCGACAACTCCATCGCCCCAATTTGATGAATAAGCAATCCCATCTTCTATCCAAACATCATGAATAGAATGTCCAGGAGTATCGAGTTCAAAAACTCCAACAGTATAAGGATTGCGGGGATCTTCAATATTTATGATATCATATTTGCGTCCATTATTTACCGCATAAACATGGTTTTCGTAAATAAATGTGTTGTGAACTCCCCCAGTGAGTCCATCGGTATACTCAGAGAGTATGGTGGTTTCTGAAGGGTTTGTGACGTCTAGTATGATAATTCCATTTTTACGGCTAGAAGCTCCTTCGCGTGTTATAACGGCGATCCTACCGTCTTCAGACACCTTTACATCATTAACGGTACGTGCATCTACTTTTACGGTATCTATAGTGTGTATATTACTAGGATCAGTAACATCCCAAAGGAACGCTTCTCCTCGTGCTCCCCAAGTCCCTGTGATGGCATAATCACTACCATCAACACCTTCCCAAACCCATAGATCTGAAGTCTTTACATCGGGTACTATGCCTTTACCTACCACTTCTAAGCTACGACGAATATTTCTAGGTTGAACTGTGATATTCATTATTGTTTGAATAGCACCAGAACGGGCAATGATGGAATATTTTCCAGCATGACTAGCGACAAAACGTCCATCTTGAGCAATTTGTGCAGAGTTACCTTGACCTAATTTATCGTTAGGGTAGGCGATAAAACTGTATTGAACTGGCATATAAGCTAGAATATTTCTTTTTCTATCTTCCACATGGGTACTAAAATGAACTACATCCCCTGTTTTTATGGGCTCAGAACTTGGATTTGTGAGCTTCATAGTTAGTGCGGTAGCTTTATTTTCTAACACTTTCACCGGCCAACTAAATTTCTCAGTACCTGCAATTACTGTTAAATTAGCAGAACCAACATCATTAAGACTCAATTGATTGAAATCATTTACACTAAGAATGGATTCATCACTGCTTGAAATGAAGAGCTCATCGACGCTTCGAACCACATCTAATGAATCCCTAATTTCAAACATTAAATCTAACAATGTTCCTGAATAGAAGGTATGTTCAGCTTGCTCCCACTCTACATAGGTGATTGGTGGAAAAAGAACGTTAACCTCGAAATCCTGTCGAATCCTGTCAGGACCTAGTGTCATAGCAGATATTATATGAACACCTGGTTTTATCGCTAGTAGCTCTCCATCACGGCTGACCACTAACGAGCGACGCGCTCTAGAAAAAAAGACCACGGTATCGGCCAAAACAACACCATCCGCGCTTAGCACTTCTGCTTCTAGTTGGACTCGTTCATTTACCCTCAGTTCTAAGGGTTGATTTAATAGGCGAATTTGAGACTCCTGAGCTTGTAAAAAATATGGAGTTATAATAACGAAGAAACAGAAAAAAGAAAGTACTTTAACATTCATAATTCGCAAAATTTTAGCGTGTGAAAGAAATATTTTTCCAAATGAGATATTTTCCATGTAGTTCTTAATCGTCTAAGTGATTTTCAGATAAAAGGATAGATGGACACTATCACTTGAGTAAGCAATATAAAAAGGGTAGCTATTTATCAGAAAAAAAAATAAAGAAATCCGTAATTTAAAATACATTTAAAGGTCTGAAATTCTAATTCATTCATCTAGCAGACGAATGCATCTTTTGCGTTTTTATTTGAGTAGCATATTTCTTCTATAAATATATTATTTAAGAAACCAATAATGAGTATATCTTTTCAAAAATTACCATTTACCAGTCGACATCATGGAATGAGCATTGCTGATCATCAACATATGCTTGAGATGATTAATGCTAAAGATATGGAACAGTTGATCGAGGAAACAATTCCTAAAGGTATTCGATTAAAATGTGATTTAAATATACCTGCTGCACTTACAGAGGAAGAGTTTTTAGTCGAATTCCGTAAAATTGCATGTATGAATAAGGTATATACCTCATATATCGGCCAGGGATACTACGATACCTTTTTACCGACGGTTATTCAAAGGAATATTTTAGAAAATCCGGCTTGGTATACCGCTTATACTCCATATCAGGCAGAAATTGCACAAGGCCGGATGGAAGCGCTTATCAACTTTCAAACTATGGTCAGTGATCTTACTGGTATGGAGTTAGCTAATGCCTCGTTACTCGATGAAGCTACTGCAGCAGCAGAAGCCATGACTATGCTCTATGGACAAAGAAAAGGAAGTAAGAAAAAAACAGCTGATACTTTTTTTGTGAGTGACAAAGTGTTTCCACAGACCCTTGATTTATTGTACACCAGATCAGTTCCATTAGGTATACGGATAGAAGTGGGAGAATTGGCGCAACTCGATGTTACTCGGGAAGATGTATTTGGAATCTTATTTCAATATCCAGAAGTCGACGGACAGGTAGTTAGTTATGAGGCACTAATTCAAGCTTGCAACGAGCATAAAGTATTTGTGGTAGCCGCCGCAGACTTGCTCAGTTTAACCCTTTTAACTCCGCCTGGTGAGATGGGGGCCGACGTAGTAGTTGGGACTACGCAGCGTTTTGGTATTCCGATGGGCTATGGCGGACCACATGCGGCGTATTTTGCAACGAAAGAAGCTTTTAAACGGCAAATACCAGGTCGAATCATTGGTGTAACACAAGATAAAGAAGGCCGACCAGCTTATCGTATGGCCCTTCAGACCAGAGAACAGC
Organism: Balneola sp.; assembly: GCA_002720745.1. Lineage (GTDB taxonomy): Bacteria > Bacteroidota > Rhodothermia > Balneolales > Balneolaceae > UBA1275. The sequence continues at coordinate 101,845 of PBJO01000018.1, read as the reverse complement.
ATATTCGCCGTGAAAAAGCGACCTCGAATATATGTACGGCACAAGTATTACTAGCCGTTATTGCGGGAATGTATGGGGTATATCATGGTCCAGAAGGGCTTAAACATATTGCATCACGTATTCATGGGTATACTTCTCTAACTAAAAAGCTACTCGAATCCTTAGGTGTAGAAGTTCAAACAACCGAGTATTTTGACACCTTAACCTTCCGAATGAAACGTAGCCTTTTAGAACCTGTTGCTACAAAGCTAGAAACAAATTTCTATTATGCTACCGATGATACCGCTAGTTTAAGCTGGGATGAAGCGAAAGACCTTGATGATCTCGAGCTTCTTCAGCAAATTTTCGAAGAGGTGACAGGAAAGCAGTCCGATCTAGACTTCTCTGAGGAAATGGATAAAATCGAGATGCATTTGCCTTCAAGCATTCTTAGGGATTCAGAGTTTATGAGTCATGAGGTATTTCATGCATACCGAACAGAACATGAAATGCTTCGTTATATGAAGCGTTTAGAATCAAAGGATCTTTCTTTGGTTCACTCCATGATTTCCCTAGGTTCCTGCACGATGAAGCTAAATGCTACCAGTGAAATGATTCCCCTAAGTTGGCCAGAGTTTGCACACATCCATCCATTTGCACCACTCGAGCAAGCCCAGGGCTATGCTCAGATGTTTAAAGAATTAGAGGCATGGCTTGCAGATATTACTGGATTTGATGCGATTTCGTTTCAACCTAATTCTGGCGCACAAGGAGAATATGCTGGACTAATGACCATAAGAGCTTATCATGAACACAGAGGAGATTCTCATCGTAATGTGGCTTTAATCCCAGCTTCTGCTCATGGAACCAACCCAGCCAGTGCCGTTATGGCTGGTATGGAAGTTATTGTGGTAGAAACAGACAAGCACGGGAATATTTCCTTTGACGATTTGGAAGCAAAAGTTGAGAAATACTCTGACCGGCTAGCCGCGTTGATGGTCACCTACCCGTCTACTCATGGGGTTTTTGAGCATAAGATCAAAGATTTTTGTACCCTAATTCATCAGCATGGTGGACAGGTCTATATGGACGGAGCAAATATGAATGCTCAGGTAGGTTTAACGAGTCCAGGGCTCATTGGAGCTGATGTATGCCATTTAAATCTTCATAAAACATTTTGTATTCCTCACGGAGGCGGAGGACCTGGTATGGGACCAATTGGGGTAGCTAAGCATTTAACTCCTTTTCTTTCTACTCACTCTCAGATTCTTACAGGAGGAACTTTTGGGACTTCTCCAGTATCTGCAGCACCTTATGGCAGCGCAAGTATTTTGACTATATCATACGCATATATTCGTATGATGGGAGGTGATGGGTTAACCGAAGCAACCCGTCGGGCTATTTTAAATGCCAATTATATTAAAGAACGTCTAGCGCCTCATTACTCAATACTATATACTGGTCTTAGTGGTCGTTCTGCTCATGAATTTATTATCGATTTACGACCATTTAGACAAAGTGCAGGAATTGAAGCAACCGATTTAGCAAAGAGGTTAATGGATTATGGATACCATGCTCCGACGATGAGTTTTCCGGTGCCAGGTACACTCATGATTGAACCTACAGAAAGCGAAAGTTTGGCTGAACTTGATCGTTTCTGCGAAGCTATGATTGCCATCCGGGCAGAAATTAAGTCCGTTGAACAAGGAGAGTGGCCCGTCGAAGATAACCCTTTGAAAAATGCCCCACATACCATGCGGGTACTAACCCAAGAAAAATGGGAAAAGACATATAGCCGTGAACAAGCAGTATTTCCGATTGTCGAATTACGATGGAATAAATTCTGGCCTTCCGTTTCTAGGGTCGATGATGCCTATGGAGACAGAAATTTAGTGTGTTCCTGCCTGCCAATAGAAGCTTATACTAGTTAACCAAACACAACTAATGTAAAGTCACCATGTTTTTTGAGCAAATTTTTGAGGAAAAGCTAGCACAGTACTCATATGTAATTGGCTGCCAGAAATCAGGAGAAGCAATAGTTATCGATCCTATGAGAGACATAGAGCGATACAATAAACTAGTTAACAAGCACGGATTAACTATTGTTGCTGCGGCCGATACGCATATTCATGCAGATTACATTTCAGGGCTAAGAGAATTTGCTGCCCGAGGGATAAAAGTTTATGCCTCCGATGAAGGCGGTGTAAATTGGAAATATGAATGGCTTAAAAATAGTGATTATAACTACGAATTTCTGACGGACAATGATATCTTCAAAATAGGAAATATCATTTTTAAAGCAGTTCATAGCCCCGGTCATACCCCCGAACATATCAGTTATTTGGTGTCAGATGGAGCCACTACGGAGGAGCCCATGGGTATTTGTTCTGGTGATTTTATATTTGTGGGCGATGTAGGCCGTCCCGATTTGTTAGAGTTGGCTGCTGGTATGGAAGGAATGATGGAGGAATCGGCAAGAACATTGTACAAATCCTTAGATAAATTCAAAGATTTAGCATCTTATGTACAAGTTTGGCCTGGTCATGGAGCCGGAAGTGCTTGTGGGAAAGCCTTAGGAGCAGTACCAGATTCTACAGTAGGCTATGAAATGCGGTTTAACAATTCAATACGAGCAGCCATAACTGAACAGGACTTTGTGGATTATATTCTAGATGGGCAACCCGAACCACCTTTGTATTTTGCTCGCATGAAGCGTGACAATAAAATGGGTCCGAGGGTGCTTGGAAAGGTATCGATACCTCAGAAAATGACAGCAGATGAGTTTGTCGCTGCGATTAATTCAGATGAATTTGCTGTAGTCATTGATACGCGAGGACGGCATGAATTTATGGCCAATCATCTTAAGGGTGCCTTATTTGCTCCGGTTAACAAAGCCTTTAACACTACCGTAGGATCTTTTGTAATGGAGGATGAACACATATATTTGGTGGTGGAAGAAGAGAAATTACATGAAGCAATACTTGATTTATTTCGCATTGGCTTAGATCACATTAACGGATATATAACACCATCGGAACTATATGCTAAGCAAGATCTAAAAATGATTACAACTGAAACTATTACTTTTGAAGAATTTGATAGTTATAATGAATCAGGTAAGTATCGTGTGTTAGATGCTCGCAAAGAATCCGAACATGTAATCGGCGCGATACCGGGAGCACTTAACTTCGCTCATACCCGTATAGTTAAAAACCTTGACAAAATACCTACTGATAAACCTCTTTTGGTTCATTGCAAAGTTGGTGGAAGAGCTGCTTATACCTCTGCATTGTTACAGAAATATGGTTATGAGGTAGTGTTGGTAGCCGACAAGGTTGAGCCATACCTACAGCAGCGCAACTTTATTTAAGCCTATTGGAATAGAGGGGAGTTTTATACGACGAATGTCAAGTCAGTTTAGTCCCCAATAAAATTTAAAAAAGAGGCTTTGGTTTACTCTAATCATCATGGGAATAACTGTATATGCTAATATCGTTTGAGGATGACACTGCCTTTCCCAAAAAATTCTAACTGGACGACTTAAATAAACTAATCTAATCTAGCTTTATACTATATCGGGTTGTAGAATTTACTAAATTCAAGTACTCACAATCTCAAAATCGTAGTATATATGGAGTTAGAATCTACCATCCGTCAACTAGCCTCTGAAAGTAAGGTTAGTGAATCTCTATCTAAGCATGTAATTGTTCTTTCTGAAATTTTAGAACAGCTTAGCCTAGATCGAAGTAAGCCTGATTTTTTAGCTTTGCTGGGAAATGCTCCTATACAAATAAAGAATGCATTAGAAAATGGTCAAGTTAGCAAACTAGAGGCTTTTTTAAATGGGCTTCAAAACCTATCTAACGGGGAGATAAAGGAATTTCTGAGATTATATACCACATATTTTCATTTGGTAAACTCTTTAGAACAGCACGAGATAAGCCGGATCAATCGTAAACGAGAGTTTGCAGAAACACCCGATACTCCTCGAAATGAGAGTATTTTGGAGGCTGTATACACCATGAAAAAACAAGGGTATTCCTATGCAGAAGTGATGGATGTATTTGATCAAATGGATATCCAACCTACTATAACCGCACACCCTACTGAAGCTCGGCGACGTAGCATCCTAACCAAGCAACATGAAATAAGTGAGATGGTGAGTAAGTTGGGTACCGAAGAACAAACATCTGACGAGGAACGCCATTTAAGAAAAGAAATTCTTAATCAGCTTAAACTCTTACTACTTACCGATGAAGTGCGAGCCGAACGAATGTCGGTGGAAGATGAAGTAGAAAATGGATTATACTTCTTTACCCATACCATATGGGATGCTATCCCACGGCTATATAAGGACATAAGGTTGGCTTTGGAAACCTATTATCCAGAAGCTTATCCCAATCATAGTCGCGCTTTACCAATCGTATTACGATATCGTTCTTGGATAGGGAGCGACAGAGATGGAAATCCAAATGTCACTTCTTCGGTTACTTGGAAAACGCTCATAGAACAGCGTAAAACCGTTTTGCAGCTGTACTTGAAAAAATTGGATCACCTTCGAAGGTATCTGAGTATTTCATATAAAGAAGCTACTATATCGGATGCATTGAGGGTGTCTTTACGAAAGGAGGAAAGTGATAACCCTTTGAGTGATTTATACGAAAGAAGGTATCAAAGAGAGCCTTACCGAAGAAAAATTACTCACATTATGCAGCGCTTGACTGTTCAATTGCATGCAATTGAACAGTCAAAGGGTCATATCCTAGATAAAGCTAAGGAGTATACTCCTGAGGTATTTATTGAGGATTTGGAGCTAATTAGTGAATCTTTACTACAACAAGGATTTGGTGGGATGACTGAACAAGGGAGACTTCATGACCTTATTATCTGTGCTAAAACCTTTGGGTTTCATTTAACTGCATTGGATATACGACAACACTCTAGACTTCATGAGGAAACAGTTACAGAAATGTTGAGCTTTGCCGGTGCTGAATGTGATTATACTAATCTTTCAGAAGGTGAAAAGATTAGCCTTTTGGACAAAGAACTTAAAAATCCAAGGCCACTATGTTCAATAGGATTTCAGCGAAGTGAGACTACACAAAGAGTATTGGGGGTATTTGAAGAGATTCGAGATATGTTAGAGCTCGACTCTAATATTTTTGGCAGTTACATAATCTCTATGACTCATGGAGTTAGCGACATGTTGGAAGTTCTTCTGATAGCTAAAGAAATGGGTTTATGGAGTATACTAGATGGCGAGGTAACTACTCTATTGGATGTGGTTCCTCTATTTGAAACCATAGAAGATTTAGAAAACTCCCGAGATATTATGGCTCAGATGTTTGAAGACCCTTTATTCAAACAGCAGATTGCAGCGAGAAACAATTTCCAAGAAATCATGTTGGGTTACTCCGATAGTAATAAAGACGGTGGTTATTGGACTGCAAATTGGACACTTAACAAAGCTCAGTATGATTTAGGAATTGTTTGCCGGGAGTATGATATTGATTTTAGGCTTTTTCATGGACGAGGTGGTACTATAGGTAGAGGTGGTGGACAGTCCAACAAGGCTATTTTAGCAATGCCTCCGGTAAGTAATAATGGGCGCATTAGATTTACCGAACAAGGCGAGGTGATTTCTTTTCGCTACTCCCTAGAAACCATTGCTCATCGTCACTTAGAACAGCTTGTCCATGCGATGGCTCAGGTGATCAATGCTCAAAAGAATGCGCCCGGATATCTCTATGGAAAAGATCGTGAATGGGATCTCATGCAAGAACTTTCTAAATATACGATGGAAGCCTACAGAGGCTTAATTGATGCGCCTGGTTTCTGGGAATGGTATATGCAAAAAACACCTATCGAGCATATTGGAAAACTTCCTATTGCCTCCCGACCTGTTTCCAGAGGTGCTAGCGGTGGGCTTACATTCGAAGGCCTTAGAGCTATACCATGGGTCTTTGCTTGGACCCAAGTCCGTTATAATGTACCAGGCTGGTACGGAATTGGATCTGGTTTAAAAAAGCTTATTGGCAACAATCCTGATGCTCAAGATATTGTAAAGCGATGGTTTAGAGAATGGACCTTTTTTCATACCGTTCTTAATAATTCCCAGCGTGAGTTAGCTCGAACCCATATTGCCACCTCAGAGTTATACTTGGATCATCCTGAAGAGGATACTTTTCATCAAATGATACTGCTGGATTACCAATGGGCTACCGAGTATATCACAGGTATTGCTGGAATGGAGAAAATTTTAGATCATAACCCCGTTATTCAGCGCTCCATACAATTTCGAAATCCCTTTACCTATCCGCTCAATGTTATTCAAACTGAGTTAATTCAACGATGGGTAAAAAGGGATATAACCGACCAAAATCAAGAAGAAATTCTTACTGAATTATTGTTTTTAAACATCAACAGTATAGCTGCAGCCATGCAGAGTACAGGATAATTTTTTTCATTCAAATAGCTGTAAAATTCTAAATATTCATATCCATCCTTACTATATTTCGCAAAAGATTCAACACGGAAAATCATGACTTCAATATTACAGGTAGATAAGGTGACTTCTTCCAGGATTCAGGAAGTAGATATGAATAATTTAGATTTTGGTCGATGTTTTACCGATCATATGTTTGAGATGCAGTACGCGCACAATACGTGGGAAACTGGCCAGATTAAACCATTCGGTCCCATCGAAATTAATCCATCATTAAATGTACTTCATTATGGGCAGGCGGTATTTGAAGGAATGAAAGCGTTTTATGTGGACGAAAAACAAATCAATTTATTTCGGCCAGATGTGCATCATGCTCGATTTAATCGATCTTGCCGGAGAATGTGTATACCCGAGACTTCTTATGAAGTATTTATTGAAGCTCTTGAAATACTTATCCGGTTAGATGCCGCTTGGGTGCCCAAAAAGCGAGGAACTGCACTGTATATTAGGCCTTTTATCTTTGCTAATGAAAATTACCTTGCCGCGAGAGTATCCGCGACCTATGCTTACCACATAATTATGTCTCCTGTGGGAGCTTATTATGGCGAAGGATTTAACCCGGTTTCTTTAACCACCTCTCCTGACTTTGTTCGCGCAGTACCAGGTGGAACTGGGGAGGCAAAAACTGCGGGTAATTATGCAGCCAGTTTCTTACCCGCCCAACAGGCGCAACAAGATGGTTTTACTCAGGTACTCTGGCTGGATGCCATTGAACATAAATATATTGAAGAGGTTGGCACTATGAATATTCATTTCCTAATTGGTGACATCCTAGTTACTCCTTCCTTAACTGGCTCAGTTTTGTCTGGGATTACTAGAGATTCCGTTATTCAGTTGGCGAAAGAATGGGGATATGAGGTGCAAGAGAGAAAGATATCAATCGATGAAGTTATGCAAGCCTTTGCTGATGGTCATCTAAAAGAGGTGTTTGGTAGTGGTACAGCGGCCGTTATTAGTCCTGTAGGTCGAATTGCGCATAAAGGACAGGAAATTACCATCGGTGATGGTAAAATTGGCCAGCTTGCTGAAAGATTTCACAACACCATTACAGGCATTCAATATGGCCAGTTAGAGGACCATTTTGATTGGACTCATCCTGTTAGTATTTATACCCAATAGACCTGTGCAGTTAAGTACCCTAATAGCGGTTATGCTCGGTGGAAGTCTTGGCGCTTTGAGTCGTTATTTACTAGGTTTAGGAGTCCACCGATGGTTAAGGCCAGAATTTTTACCGATTGGAACTATGATTGTGAATCTTATAGGATGTTTCTTAGTTGGTCTTTTAGCAGCACTTTTTGAGCTAAAAAATTGGGGAAGCGGCTGGCCTCGCATCTTATTGTTTGTCGGATTTTTAGGTAGCTTTACTACTTTTTCCACCTATACCATTGACACTTTTTTGCTACTTAAATCTGATCAATTTATGGGTGCTTTTCTGAATATGGGACTGCAAGTTATACTCGGGCTAGCTCTATCTATGGCGGGTTGGTATTTAATTTATGGAATAAAAATCTCAGGTTAAAGTAGTAGTAGGAAGATCAATAACCTTTTGCTCGATCTATAAGAAATTGTGCAGGCATGCCGGAAGAAATTCTATGATAATTGTCCACAATCAAAGCTGCGGCATCGCTTACCCTAGTTTGAGCAGCTATATGTGGGCTAATCATTATTTCCTTTCGAGACCAAAAATGATGATCACGATCGAGAGGTTCCTGAGTGAATACGTCTAGGTACGCTCCCTGAACTTGCTGAGTGTCTAGGGCGTATATCAAGTCTTCATCGATGAGTTGAGCTCCTCGTCCTGCATTAATAATAAAACTGGGCTTCGGCATACTTTTGAAAAGCTCAAGTTCCAACAGGCCTTGAGTTTCTGTTGTAGTTGGTAGTAGGCAAACCACTATATTACACTGCCGAGCAAAAGTGTGGAGTTCCTGTTGTTCGTAACAACGCACATTTTCTAGTTCTTTTTTAGTACGGGACCATCCTAGTACGGTATAACCTTGGTTTGCTAATGATACACTCACATACTGTCCTATACTACCCAGCCCCATGATTCCAACCTTGAGTGCCTCGAGACGTACCGTTTCCTTGCTTTCCCAGTGTCCTTCAAATTGGTTAGCTCGATAGTGTAATCCATTATGCCGTATATCCATAAGCACCCATTCTACATATGCGAGCATGTCGGTGGCCAAGGATTTCAGACTCATTCGTGCAATGGGAATATGTGGAGGAATACTGGAATCTTCGAGCAGCTTAGAAACACCAGCTCCGTAGGACTGGATAAGCTGAAGGTTTGGATACGAAGTTAACGTATGTTGAGGTATATTCCAGCAAACGCACATTCTCACTGCCTTTTTTGAAGTAATCTGAGGCCATATATCCACCTGAATATTAGGGTCAAGACCTTGGATATGTTCTTTAAGTTTAAGAAAATTTTTATTGGTAGAGATGAGTGCTATTGCCATACTTAAATATAGGGTTTGATTTGCATAATTTGTGGAAAACTTGTGTACATAGTCTTTGTGGGTTACCCTATATTACTAGGGTAAATACCTATCTATGTATCTAATATTTGACACCGAAACCACCGGATTACCCCGAGATTATAGCGCGCCAATTACGCAGTTGGATAATTGGCCAAGACTCGTTCAACTAGCCTGGCAGCTGCATGACCATACGGGAGCACTTCAGTCGAGTGGAAACTATATCATCCGACCGGAAGACTTTACTATACCCTTTAATTCTGAACAAATTCATGGCATTTCTACCGAAAGAGCTTTAAGAGAAGGAGTAGATCTCAAAGAAGTACTGGTAATTTTTAGAAACGATATTGACCGAGCTCATTTTTTGGTTGGGCATAATGTATCTTTTGATGAACGTGTAATGGGTGCAGAATATCTGCGAAATAAAATCCCATCGGCCATAATGGACAGGGCCAAAATAGATACAAAGGATGAGGGAACACAATTTTGTGCCATTCCTGGACCAAGAGGTTTTAAGTGGCCTTCCCTTGGAGAACTTCACCATGCCTTGTTCAACAGGGGGTTTGACGATGCCCACGATGCTGCTGCCGATGTAGAGGCTACGGCCCGTTGTTTTTTAGAGTTAGTGCTGCTTGGTGAAGCGAAGTTCAGCTTTCCGATAGACGCCAAATTGTATGAATCCCCACAGAGTTACCTAAAAAGAGAATATTACATTGATCTTGTATCTCCAGATAGGTTAAAAACCTCTAAAACTACCGAAAAGCAGCTGGAGCACTTGGTATTATCACAGAATAAATCGGCCAGAGCGAAAACGGATGGCGATCCAATAGCTGAACAGGACAGCTCTTTAGCCTTCAAAGAACAAAAAGAAATCACCAAAAAAAAACTTGAAAAATGGACCCAAGGCGAGCCACTGATTTTCTCTCACTTGCACACTCATTCTAAACACTCTGTATTACGATCCACAGCAGGGGTTAAAGATTTGATTACGAAAGCAGCACAGTGGAAAATGCCTGCAGTGGGTCTAACTGACTTAGGTAATATGTTTGGTGCCTTTGCGTTTGTTGCCGAAGCGCATAAACAGGGCGTCAAGCCCATAGTGGGGTGTGAACTGTATTTGGTTGAAGATCACTCGAAGAAAAAATTTACCCGCGAACATCGTGATTTACGTTGGCAAATACCCTTACTAGCAAAGAATCAGCAGGGCTTCAAAAACCTATCAAAAATCTGTTCTCTTGGATACACCCAAGGATATTATTATAAATACCCAAGGGTAGATAAACAGATTATAGCTGAGTATTCTAAAGATATTATTGCGTTAAGCGGTGGAACCAACGGTATTTTGGGAGAACTCATTCTTAATAAAGGAATAGAAGCTGCAGAAGTAGAGATTAGTTGGTGGATTGATTGTTTTGGAGATGACTTCTACTTAGAGCTAATTGATCACGGGTTACCAGAAGAGCAGCGGGTAAATGAAGTATTTCGTGATTTCTCTAAAAAGTATGGCGTTCCTTTGGTTGCTTGTAATAACTGCTATTATATGGAAAAAGCAGATGCCGATGCCCATGATGCCCTGATTTGTATTGGCGATGGCACTCTTAAAAGTACACCAATTGGTAAAGGCCGGGATTTTAGATATGGATTTCCCAATCACGAGTTCTATTTTAAGTCTGCTGAGGAAATGATCGGTTTATTCTCTGAGACGCCAGAGGCTATATATGGAACCAATGAGATTGTTCAAAAAATAGAACCCATCGTTTTAGAGCGTGAGGTTATTCTACCCAAATTCGACATTCCAGTAGCCTTTGAAAATGAAGACGATTATCTACGCCATCTTACCTCAGAGGGAGCTGCTGAGAAATATGGTGAAATAAGCTCTGAACTCAAAGACCGTATTGATTTGGAACTTGGGATTATAAAGAATATGGGCTTTCCTGGCTATTTTCTAATTGTTCAAGACTTCATCGCAGCCGCAAAAAAAATTGGAGTGTATGTAGGACCAGGAAGGGGATCCGCTGCCGGTTCGGTGGTAGCTTATGTAACAGGGATCACCAATATAGACCCCTTTGAATATGATTTACTTTTTGAAAGATTCTTAAACCCGGAGCGGGTTAGTATGCCCGATATTGATATTGACTTCGATGATGAAGGGCGTCAGAAAGTTATTGAATATGTGGTGGATAAGTACGGTGCGGATCAGGTTGCACATATCATTACTTTTGGTTCAATGGCTGCACGTTCTTCGGTCAGGGATGTAGCTAGAGTGCTAGATTTACCTCTTTCCGATGCTGATAGGATCGCTAAACTAATCCCAGAACGTCCTGGAACCACTCTGGATGATGCATTCTCTGAGGTAAAAGAGTTGAGGGAAATTCGAGATAGCGAAGGCTTGGAAGCAGAAACACTGCGAATGGCGCAAATTTTAGAAGGATCGGTTCGAAACACAGGTCTACATGCAGCAGGTATTATTATTGCCCCTGACCAATTAACCGAGTATGTTCCTGTTAGTACAGCTAAAGATGCTGATTTGCAAGTGACTCAGTTTGATGGGGGCGTTATAGAGTCTGCGGGGATGTTGAAGATGGATTTCTTGGGGCTAAAAACATTATCCATCTTAAAAACAGCTATTAAGTTTGTGTATGAGAATCATCAAAAGAGCTACACTCTTGACGACATCCCCTTAGATGATGCACAGACTTTTGAGCTATACCAAACAGGCGCAACCCTAGGTACTTTTCAGTTCGAGAGTGACGGAATGAGAAAGTACCTGAAAGACCTTAAGCCTACTACTATAGACGATCTTATTGCTATGAATGCTTTATATCGACCAGGGCCCATGCAATTTATCCCCAATTATATTGATCGAAAGCATGGGCGTGAACAAGTTGAATATGACCATGAAGATTTAGTCCCCTTACTAAGGCCCACTTTTGGCATCATGATATATCAGGAACAGATCATGAAAGTAGCTCAACAAATGGGAGGATATAGTTTAAGTGAAGCCGATGTTTTACGAAGAATAATGGGTAAGAAAAAAGCTGATTTACTTCCACCAGAAGAAGAGAAATTTGTCCGGCAATCTGTAGAGCGAGGATACGACGAAAAAGTAGCCAAAAATGTATTTGCTAAAATGGCTCTGTTTGCAGGTTATGGATTCAACAAGTCCCATTCGGCAGCCTATTCAGTTGTAGCGTATCATACAATGTATTTCAAAGCTAATTATACTTCAGAGTATATGGCGGCTGTATTAAGTCACAATATGAGTGATATAAAGAAAATCGCTTCCTTCATAGAAGAGTGCAAAAAACTTGCTATACCAGTAGATCCACCCAATATAAATACCTCAATGGTCAGGTTTGTGGCCAAAGAGGGTAGGGTGAAATATGGAATGTCTGCTATAAAAGGTGTGGGAGAAAATGTAATTCAACACATCATAGAACAACGAATTGCCGAAGGTGATTTTAAATCAATTTTTGAGTTTGCCTCTCGTGTAGATGTACGTATATGTAACCGTCGTACTCTTGAAAGTCTTATTCAGGCAGGTGCTTTTGATAGTCTTTATGATAATAGAGCACAACTCCTACAAGGTGTAGAGGACATTTTATCTTATGCTAATAGAATGCAAGAAGAAAAAAGATTGAATCAGGCTAATTTATTTAGTGGTGCTGGTATACATACTGCATTACAAGAGCCAAAGCTTCCAACCATTCCAAAATGGACTTCTATGGAGCGGCTAAATAGAGAGCGTGAATTTATTGGCTTTTATTTGAGTGGCCACCCTCTAGAACGCTACAAAGAGGATATTCATCTTTTTTCAACCCATTCACTATCATCGGACAGCATAGACCAACTCAATCACGATTCTGAGTTGAACATTATTGGAATCGTAACCTCAAAACGAGTCATAACCGATAAGAAGGGACGTCCAATCGCTTTTTTAATGGTCGAAGATCTACATTCTTCCATGGAACTTGCGGTCTTCAGCAAACAATTTGATCAATTTGCGGCTCTTCTTGAAGTGGATAATGTACTTTGGATTAAAGGGCGTTATAGTAAACGTGATCGCGGAAATTCCATGATTGTACAAGCTGTGGAAAGGGTGGAAAACCTACGAGAAAAGTATCAAGACAAATTACGTCTATCCATTCGATTGCATACCCATAATCTTCAAAGCAGTTCTATTGACCGTTTGGCTCAATTATTCAGTTTACATCAAGGTCTTACTTATGTCAAAGCTGAAATTGAGAGTGAACAGATGGAACGGCCAGTTGCCATGAACATCCGCAAATATGTGGTTGACCCGTCACCCACACTCATGTATGAATTACGTACATTGCTAGGTAAAGAAAATGTGAAATTAGCTCTTCAAAATGGGACTAGATAGTGTTAATTTCTAAACCACAATCTAAAGAGAATTTTAAAAGTAAAGGAAACGAATTTCATTCGCTTTATGTATTGACTTTCTATAGAATTTAGTATGTAACAATATCAAAAAAGACCACTATTATAATGTCAAAACCAGTAGAGATAACCGACGCAAACTTTGATCAAGAAGTACTTAAATCTGATATACCCGTGCTGATCGATTTTTGGGCAGAGTGGTGTGGTCCTTGTAGGATGATTGGTCCGGTTGTAGAGGAAATGGCAGGAGAGTACGAAGGCAAGGCTAAAATTGGAAAAGTAAATGTTGATGTAAACCCCAAGGTTTCGGTTAAATATGGTATTCGAAGTATTCCAGCATTACTTATATTTAAAAATGGTGAGGTTGTGGACCAAATTGTCGGTGCTGTACCTAAAACTCATCTAACTAATCAATTAGATGCTCACGTTTAAAGAATAGATTAATTGTATTGTGCAATTTTGATTAATAGTATTTCTTGGCAATGTGCTGTATTTCTAATTAAATTAAAAACGTACTCTTAAACACTTTAGTTCGTTGTCCCACTCAATTGATGAAGAGTAATGTTGCATTAAGTACCAGCCTCTGCCATGATCTCTGAGTATTGCTTTTTTTTCTAGTGGGTTCACTAGCTTCGCAGGATCAAAGCCAGGACCTTCATCATAGATCTCTGCTATTATACCTTCGGTTGATAAAGCAATAACAATCTTTACCTTTTTACTTGAATTAAGTTCATTAGCATGTTCTATTGCATTAGCTACTGCTTCACTGAGTACGAGCATAATCTCATACTGCTTATCTTCGCTTAACTCCAGATAGCCTTCGATGGAGTTCAAACACTCGTCTAGTTTTTCTAATTCTGTAAAGTTAGACTGAAAAATAAAGGTGTTTTTTATCGACTTTTTATCCGGCATTTAATATTCTCATAATATATAATGAGTATTACCCAATTATCTTTGATTTCCATATATTAAGATATTACAAATAGATGAGAGATTTAGTTCTGTTTTTGCATTCTCCATGAAATAACCTATAACCAAAAGAATGCTAAAATGAACGCAACCGTATTAGTACTCAATCAAGATTATCAACCATTAAGCATCTGTTCAGTGCAACGATCAATGAAGCTTCTGTTTTTGGAAAAGGCAGAGCTACTCCATGACGATCCTGAAAAAGAATTAAATACCCCTAGAACTTCGTACCAATATCCTTCAGTTATACGCCTGCGTAACTACATACGAATTCCTTATACGAAAGTGGTTCTTTCCAGAAGAAATATCATGCGAAGGGATAAGTTTAGTTGCCAATACTGTGCAAAAAAATCTGAGCTTACAATAGATCATGTTTTACCAAAAAGTAGGGGAGGTAAGGATCAGTGGGAAAACTTGGTAACCGCTTGTGAAAAATGCAATGTGAAAAAGGGTAACAAAACCCCTAAAGAAGCTCAAATGCCACTAAGGAGAAAGCCATACCGTCCTATTCCCATTACATTTTTTCGAGAGTATAATGGAAATGTACAAGATCCCTGGAAGCCCTATCTATATATGACCTAAGATTGAAAAGAGAAAATGGAAGGAAGATTGCATTCATACGCTAAAGTGAGTAGGAGTATTTGTATATTATAGACTATTATTCAGTCCATTAACTAAATTAATATCATAAAATACGATACAATTATTATGAGTTCCAAAGGACGAGTTTTAGTAGCTATGAGCGGCGGAGTCGATTCTTCTGTGGCAGCGGTATTGCTAGCAGAACAAGGTTATGAAGTCATTGGAATAACAATGAAGACTTGGGATTATCATCGTAGTGCAGGTAAAACCAGCAAAGAAACAGGATGTTGTACAGTAGAGAGTATGAATGATGCCAGGCATATCGCGGTACATCATGGCTTCAAGCATTTTATTGTTGATATTCGTGAAGAATTTGGTGATTGGGTAATAGACCGTTTTGTTGAAGATTATTTGGGGGGTCGAACTCCGAACCCATGTGTCTTATGCAACACCCATATTAAGTGGGCGGCTCTAATGAAAAGGGCTAATAATTTAGGGTGTGATTTTATTGCGACAGGACATTATGCTCAGATTAGGGAAGAGAATACTCGTTATGTTATTTCTAGAGGATTGGATCGGTCGAAAGACCAATCATATGCATTGTGGGGAGTAGCACAAGAACATTTAGCGAGGACTATTTTCCCATTAGGAGGGTACTCAAAGAAAGAAATCAGGCAAATTGCCCAAGATCACGGATTACTGAACGTGGCGAATAAACCAGATTCATACGAAATATGTTTTGTACCGGATGATGATTACCGCCGATTTTTAAAAGATCGTGTTGAAGGGTTAGAAAAGAAAGTTAAAGGGGGGACCTTCGTAGATAAAGATGGAAACGTACTTGGCACACATGTAGGCTATCCATTTTATACCATAGGCCAGCGCAAAGGCCTCAATTTGCCAATGGGCAAACCTGTATATGTTACCCATATCAATCCTTACACCAACACTATCACCATCGGAGAAAAACAAGATTTGATAGAAACTACATTAACTGCAAAGGAATTAAATTTTATCAAATATAATTCAGTGCCAAAGGGCGAAATGGAAATTACCGGTGCAATCAGATATAATGATGATGGTGCAATTGGATTCCTTAAACAGTTAGGAAATGATGAAATACAGGTACATTTCCCAACAGGTAGAGAGGCAATCACCCCCGGTCAGGCTATTGTTTGTTACGAAGGAGAAGATGTTGTAGCCGGTGGTTGGATAAAAAAAGTAAATGTATCTATGCAACAAGAAATGAATTCTCTCGTTTAATATAAAAAATTTTCACTTTCATTTTACCATCATGATTCGGACATTTACTTTAGTGACACTTTTTATTTGTTCTGTTTTGAGCACATCAACGCAGGCTCAATTTAATGGGGTATTAGACATCCAATTGTATTTTAAAAACGATTCAGGAATTAGCGATACTTCCCACATTCATGTGTATGTAACACCTGAACGTATCCTTATGCAGAGCGCTGAAGAAGAGTCCATAAAAAGTGGGAACTACGAAGCCAGTGGTTTATTAATAAGGCAAGATCAAAGAGATTTTGTTATAATGATGGGTAAAAATCAAGCCCTCCAACTAACCAAATCAGAAATCGAGGGGTTCTTCACCATGATCTCGACAGTTTTTGGTATAGAAGAGCCAACCCCGCAGGAGCTAGCCGAAAGTAAGTCTAGTGTAGTGGTCACAGGAAGAGTGGAAAATATAAATGGCTATCCCTCTAAAGAAATTAGAATTACCGATGCAGATGGAAGTGGATATGCAACCATTTGGACAACCACAAAATTAGATATGGATTGGGGATTATTAAAAGAACCTTGGTTGAATAGCCCTGATTGGTTACGAGAGGCAACTGATCGCGCAACTATAGAATTTCAATCCAAAAGTGTCCCAGTGCTAATGACTTGGACTTCAGATGAAGGAAGGTTCACCTTTTATGAGTTAATTCGAGCAGAAAAGAGTGCGTTAGCTAAAGCGATGGTTGAGCTACCATCAAACTATCAATTACTTGGGTTTAGTGATTGGATAATGTTACAAATGATGCAGCAGTACTAAACAAATCCTTTCTGTATCACTCTCAGTTATCTCTTTATCGCCTAAAATAAGCTGGGCTAATATTCTTAAGTTGAACTCTCAATTCGTCCAAGCTTTCGATAGGAGCTTCACAATGGTAATTTTGGCATAAAAATACTCGTGAAGGGGCCTCGCCTGTAAGATAGTTTGCTAGGCTTGGAATTCGTTTAATGAGTGCTTCTTTATTGTGATCATTCAATACATGCACCGTAGATGTTGGCAAATAGTATTGATCTATTTCTAGTTTAAATGCTTCTACACTAGACCCTCTATTTTTACCTTTCACCACTACCCATTGTATAGGTTCATAGTGATATTGTTGTAAGGCCATCATCGCAACTGCAATACTTGAGCCAAATTGTGACCATTCCTCCGAAAATCTTTGGCCCATTTTATCTAAATACTCAATCCATTTGGTTTGACCAGAAATATTATACAATCGAATTAGACAATAGGCCATGGCGGAGTTAGCTGAAGGAATAGCCCCATCATAAATGGTCATGGGAGCACCAAATACCTGAATTTCTGAACCTTGAGATTGGACAAGTGCTCCTTGGTCATCTCCAAATAGGGCCAAGGTACTATCGGCCAAATCCAGGGCTTTTTGCACATAAATAGGATCAGTGGTATAGCTATAACACTCGACGTACGCCCATATTATAAAACTTTGGTCTTCAGCGAAGGAATCGATGGCTGTTTCACCATCACGATGCCGATGGTACCATCGAACAGATTTCTCGAAATCGTCAGCGTCCGCATTACTATCAACGCTATAGCTAAAGGTTTTCTCCAAAAAGTTCAAGGTCAGAATGGCTTGAGTTCCTAACTCTTCCGAATCCAGTATACGTGCTGCATTTGCCAGACTAGCCACTAAGAGTGCATTCCAATCGCAAAGAATCTTGTCATCACACAGTGGGCGAACACGCTGCTTGCGGCATTCGAATAGAACTGATCTGATGCTTTCCCACTGCAGGTAGGCAGACTCATCTAGCTCTGTTGTCAGATGTAGAATATTTTGTCCCGTACGTTTTTTGGTTGCTTCATCGAGCATGTTACCTTCTTCTATAACACCGAAATAATCAGCTAAAAATGATAATGAATACTCAGGAAGCCTCCCTTGCAGCTCAAGGGTCTTAAGCTCGTTATAACTCCAAGTATAAAATTTCCCTTCTTCACCCTCTGAGTCAGCATCTTCTGCGCTAGAAAAACCTCCGTTTGGTAACAACATGTCCCGTTGTAAATACTCGAATAACTCTAAACAAGTTTGCTTGAAAAGAGGTTCTTTTGTTATCTGCCATGCTTCGGCATAGGCCATAAGCATTAGGGCTTGATCATATAGCATTTTTTCAAAGTGGGGAAGCAGCCACTTTTCGTCAGTGGAATAACGGTGAAACCCATAACCTACATGATCCCACAATCCTCCTTGACGCATTTTTTTCAGGCTAAGTACAACGCTCTCTAAGAGCTCAGAATTACGGTGCTGATACCATTCCCGGCAGAGAAATACTAGTTGATGAGGAGAGGGAAATTTAGGGGCTTTACCAAACCCACCGTAATTGGGGTCCGCATGGAGACGAAAATAACTTTGTGCTTTTTTTAAAGCATTCTCATCAGGAAATGATCCTAGGATATAAGATGTATATTGTGAGTAGCCTAGAGTGATTTGTTCTATGGCTTTACGAACCCTAGCTTGTTCTTTGGTCCACATACCTTGTATACCGCGCAGTATTTGTCGTAAGCCAAGTCGCCCCATCTGCGCATCTTTAGGCAAATATGTTGCTGCATAAAACGGCTCTTTTTCAGGGGTCATTATTATGGTTAAAGGCCAGCCTCCTTGGCCTGTTAACATCTGGCAAACAGGCATATAAATTTGATCAATATCAGGCCGTTCTTCACGATCTACCTTAATAGAAACATAATATTCGTTTAGATAGGCCGCTATTTCCCGGTCTTCGAAGCTCTCATGCTCCATTACATGGCACCAATGGCAGGTGGCATAACCAATGGATAGAAAGATTGGTTTATGTTCATTCTTAGCCTTATCAAATGCTTCTTGTTCCCATGCATACCAGTTAACAGGATTATTACTGTGTTGTTGCAGATAAGGACTTTTTTCTTTGAAAAGGCTATTTAGCATATTTCAGAGTCATTGTATAGCCATTTGACATTCAAAAGGCTATCTTTGGTTACATAAAAATAATAAAACAATTCATCTATGTCTGTTGAAAGAACACTTACCATTTTAAAACCCGATTGCGTTAAAAAAGGACTTGTTGGTGAGGTTACTAAGCGAATTCAAGAAGCTGGTTTCCGCATTGTTGCTATGAAAATGATACACCTAACCCTAACTACCGCAGGTGGGTTTTACGCAGTGCATAAAGAACGACCATTTTATGGGGAGTTATGTGATTTCATGAGTAGTGGCCCTTGTGTGCCCATGGTACTTGAGAAAGAAAATGCAGTATCCGATTTTAGAGCTTTTATTGGCGCAACCAACCCAGTCGAAGCCGAATCAGGCACCATTCGAGCCGACTTTGCTGACAGTGTAAGAGAGAACATAATACATGGCTCGGATTCATTAATAAATGGGCAATTAGAATCCAATTACTTTTTTGCTGAGTCAGACATAGTAGCTGTACAGGGCGCATAAAAAAATGTCTCATCTTACCAGGATATCTTTTCTAATTCTGCTTTTTTTAGGGGCATTATTTTTTATGAGCTGCCAATCTGAGAGAGTGAAGGTAGATATTAAAGTAGGAGCAAAGGTGTTGCTTCAGGAGCATTTGGACGAAATAGATAGACGAAATATAGGTCTAGTTATGAATCCTACTGCTCGGGTAGATGGCGTACATTTGCTGGATACTCTAATGGCTTTGGGGATACCTGTCAAAGCGCTCTTTGCGGCAGAACATGGATTCCGCGGCACTCAGGGTGCAGGGGAAATTATACAAGATGGGCTAGACGAAGCAACTGGACTTCCTGTATTTTCCCTTTATGGGCCAACTAAAAAGCCTAACGCACAAATGCTGGATGAAATTGATGTTTTACTGTTTGATATGCAAGATATTGGGGCAAGGTTTTATACCTATAATTCGACCATGAAGTACGTAATTGAGGCCGCAGCAGAGCAAGGGATTGAGGTTTGGGTTTTAGATCGCCCAAATCCTTTGGGTGGAGATTACATTGCTGGATGGGTTTTAGAACCCGAACACAATTCTTTTGTGGGGACCTATCCTATACCTATAGCTCATGGATTAACCTTGGGTGAATTAGCTCAAATGGCATTAGGTGAGGATTGGTATAATACCGATGCTAAGGTTAATCTGCGAGTCATACCGATGAGTGGTTGGCAGCGAAATATGAAGTGGAATGATACTCAACTAAAATGGGTGCCACCGTCGCCTAATTTGCCCACCTTTGAACATGCCTATGCTTACATAGGAACCTGTTTATTTGAGGGTACAACTCTATCAGAAGGCAGGGGCACTGAATATCCATTTTTAATGATGGGGGGAGAGAGTAGTAAGATAAATGATGATATTTCGCTGTGGAATAACCACGGGGTGCGCCTGCAAGCTACTCAATTTACCCCTGTTTCAATACCCGGAAAAGCCTTACGCCCAAAAGGAGAAGGGCTACTGCTAAATGGGATTCTATGGGAAAATGCCTTGGAGCACGCAGATCCATTGACCATTGGTTTACGCATGATGCAGTGGCTTATGGAACACTCACCAGAGGCGGAGTATAAAGACTATCTATACTTGTTGGCTGGTACTAATAAAATTGACGAATTGATCCGCAATCGCATCAACCTGGAATCTGATTCTCTAGATATTGACTGGGGCAGTAACCTTGAGTCGTTTAAAGAAAAACGCAGTAACTACTTATTATATTAAGCCTGTCGTCTTTTCCACTCATAACTAATTAGTGCAGCACTAACGGAGGCATTGAGTGATTCAACTGCGTGCTCCATTGGAATGGAGACACAACTATCTAAGAGTTTGGCTATTTTCTTACTTATACCACCACCCTCACTACCCACTACAAAAGCTAACGGTCCTGTCCATTCAGCTGTCCAAAGTGAATTGGATGCGTTGCCATCAAGCCCAATTAGTGTAAAGCCCGCTAGCTTTAAATTCTTTAGACCTTGCTCAGTATTGTGCACTCGTATAACGGGAATAATGCCAGCTGTACCTGCCGAAACTTTGAAAACTGTAGCATTGACAGGAACCTGCTGTTGTGTGGGTATGATAATGGCCGATATTCCAGCCGCAGTAGCTGAACGAATAATAGCCCCTAAATTGTGAGGATCTCCGATACTATCCAATAGTAGAACCGCTGTTGTTGGACTCACCATAGTTTGTTCAACCCAATCAAAAAAATTAGTGTAGTCTATTGGACTAATTTCAGCTATGAACCCTTGATGATTCCCTTGATTACTAAGCCGATTCAATTTTTGAATAGGTACCGAACTAATAGGGATATTTTGAGCTTCACATTCTTTTTTTAAATCTTCATATTTAATGGGAGCTAGACTGTTAAGCACAAATACTTTCGATATTTCACCGGTTTCACGAGTTAGAGTCTCGCGAATGATGTGCTTGCCAAATATTAGTAGATTTTTTTTTCCTGATTTTTCCATATCGATTATGGAATAATATAGGCTTTTTATACATTACCAAGACAAATCAATAAGGTCAAAGCTAAGAAAATAACGCATGGCAAAAGGACAATCAAACAGGTATTCACTAGATAGGTCCAAGGAAGACAAGTACGATTTTATTTTGAGGGGCATTGGTGCGTCTTCCTCTCAGCAAAAAAACAAGAAAAAAACCCATAATAAGTATTCAGAAAGTTTACTGGCACGGTTGGTGGGGAATATTCAAGATCATGGAAGTATTGCCTTAGTCTCAGCTCTTTTTCAGATTGTGCTGGGTTCTTTGGTTATTGCCTTAGCACTGCTTCAGGCCATTCGTCCAGTTTGGGCAGCTGGGATAATCACCGTTTTAGGAAGTTTTTCTATTCTACTGGGTACGTATGTGGCTTATTATTCTTTATCAAAACAGCATCAAGCCAAAAAGCTTATAGATGAGGCAATTGAACGAGTTGTAAAGGAGCAAAATTAAAAAAATCACTCATAAAGAGTCCCTCACCGGTAAATATTTTATCCTATGTGTGCATCATTAAGATTGATCGCTAGCAGTTTAGTGGTACTATTTTTTCTTTTTCAATGTCAACAAAAGAAATTGAAGGTAAAACAAAAAGAAGTTCACCAGGAAACACATGATACATCCCTTCCCCAATCCCCGCTTGATAATGGAGATGGATTCTGGGTGATTGCCCATCGCGGCGTGAGTGGAAGCTACCCTGAGAATACTCTGAGTGCATTTCAAGCAGCGATAGATATACGTGCAGAAATGGTAGAATTGGATGTTTCCATATCAAAAGACGGAATCCCTGTAGTAGTTCATGATAGAACAGTAGATCGCACAACAGACTTTGAGGGAGATGTTCAGAGTTTTAGCTTAGAAGATTTAAAAAAAATGGAAGTAGGGGCTTGGTTTTCGGAAGAATTTCGTGGAGAAGAATTCCCCACTCTCAAGAATTCCTTGGAATTAATGAAGGACAAACTCGCTGTAAATATTGAAATAAAAACAGAAGCTGTTTCAGATGAAACCCAAGGTGGAGTTGTTGATAAAGCGTTACAGATTGTAACAGACCTGGATATGAGTTCTTCGGTAATTTTTTCTAGTTTTGATTACCGTGTAATGGAGCAACTGAACGTTTTAGACCCCAAAATGGCTAAAGCATTGTTGTATGAAGCCTCACAGTCAGCTGAGCTATTGCCATCTGAATTAGTACAAAAATATAAGATAGATATATTTAATTGCAGTTATAAGCAGTTGTCTGTAAAATGGATAAATGATTTACAAAAGCATAAGATTCCCTATTTCGTGTATACAGTGAATGAACCAGAATTAATGAAGGAGCTTATTGAAAAAGGTGTAAGTGGGATCTTTACCGATTTTCCTCAAGAATTGATAAACATTGTGGAAAACATGTGAATAAATAATGCAAAATAAGCTAGTCAGTAAATTGACCGTCAAGTGCTTTAGCACTATCTTTTCTCAACTTGTAATCTTACACTTTCATACATGTCTACCAAATATATCTTTGTTACAGGGGGAGTAACATCGTCTTTGGGTAAAGGAATTATTTGTGCATCACTTGGCAGACTGCTAGTTGCGCGAGGACTCAAAGTTACTGTACAAAAACTAGATCCCTACATAAATGTAGATCCCGGCACCATGAATCCCTATGAACACGGAGAAGTGTTCGTAACTGACGATGGCGCAGAAACAGACCTTGATCTAGGGCATTATGAGCGTTTCTTGGATATTAATACATCTCAGGCGAATAACGTAACCACCGGTCGGATATATTACGATGTAATTAATAAAGAGCGTAAGGGAGCATATCTAGGTAAGACTGTACAAGTTATACCGCACATCACCGATGAGATACAATCTCATGTGCTAAAGTTAGGTCAATCAGGCAATTACGATGTAGTAATTGTTGAAATAGGCGGCACCGTCGGTGATATAGAGAGTCTTCCATACATAGAAGCTGTCAGACAGATACGCTATAATGTGGGGCGTGCAAATACTCTTTCCATACATTTGACTTTGGTTCCTTATTTATCTGCCGCTGGTGAATTAAAAACTAAGCCTACTCAGCATTCAGTGAAAACACTCTCTGAAAGCGGTCTACAGCCCGATATATTAGTTTGTAGAACAGAGCATTCCTTAGATGAATCGATACGCGGAAAAGTAGCAAGTTTTTGCAATGTCGATATAAAAGATGTGATAGAATCGATTGATGCGAGAAGCATTTATGAAGTACCTCTTCTCATGCAGAAAGAAGGCTTGGATACTAGGGTTATTGAAAAATTAAAGTTAGAAACACATGAGCCAGATTTAGACCAATGGATAAAATTTGTTGACGCGGTTTGTAATCCTTCCCACAAAATAGATATTGCGCTAGTAGGGAAGTATGTGGAGCACCACGATTCCTATAAGTCAATTGTAGAAGCTTTTGTCCATGCTGGTGCTTTGAATGAAGTTAAAGTGATTATTCGTTGGATTCAATCGGACGACTTAGAACCTGGTAATGTTATTCAGGCTCTCGCAGGAGTACATGGAATCTTGGTGGCTCCAGGATTCGGTGGACGAGGTATAGAGGGTAAACTATCGGCTGTCCAATACGCCAGAGAAAATAATATTCCTTTTTTCGGTATTTGTTTAGGTATGCAATGCGCAGTTATTGAGTATGCTCGTAATGTCTGTGGCTTAGCAAAGGCTAATAGTACTGAATTTGATGAATCTACTCCGCATCCAATTATTGATATTATGTACGATCAGAAAAATATTGAAAATATGGGTGGAACCATGCGTTTGGGCCAATATAATTGCGCTGTAGTCCCCGATACTTTTGCCTACCATGCCTATCAAGACGATCAAGTAAAGGAGAGACATCGCCACCGCTATGAAGTTAATAATGAGATTCGCTCAGTTCTTAGTAATAATGGGTTGGTATTTAGTGGAATAAATCCTGAAAGAGACTTGGTAGAAATTATAGAAATCCCAGAACATCCATGGTTTGTTGGAGTACAATTTCATCCCGAATTGCAAAGTACGGTCAGCCATCCACAAGCCTTGTTTGTTGATTTTGTTGAGGCGGCAAAAAAGCAGGCAGGTTTAGAATAGCATTATTCATTCTCAGATTTCTTGTATGCTCTGAAAAGAATCTCTTTTTGATTGCGAATTTCTTACAACCTTAACTTAAAAAAGCTTTAGCTAGTCAATTTATACTCTTACAAATATGCAATCTGAACATCAAAGATTTCATTATAAAACTAGGATTCGAGCTTGTGGAGTACTCAAAAGAGTGGATCAGCTACTCTGCCTAAATATGTATTCACCGGTTACTAAACAGCCAATTTGGACCTTCCCTGGTGGAGGAGTAAAAGTAGGGGAGTCACTTCGTGAATCAGTGCAAAGAGAATTCACCGAAGAAACTGGTCTCACCATTGAGGTAGGGGAATTATTATTGGTCAACGAGCTAATTCAAGCTCCTTTTCATGCACTTGAATATTATTTTTCTGTCCATGATCCAAAAAATACCCCAATCATAACTCCTACCCTTGGTAGCGATCCAGAAAATAACTCCGCTTATTTACTTGATTTAGCCTTTATGAGCAGGCAAGAACTTCAGAAAAAAAAGGTTGTTCCGGTTTTTTTTAAGGATGCATTTTGGGAAACTCACGTTTTTCCGGTGATTTCTGTATAATTGTAGTAACCTCATAATAAGGGAAAGAGAAGCCGGTTTAGGCCTTGAAGGGTGCTATAGCTTCGATTTACCAAAATTATAATACTAATTTTTACATTTTAACTGCCTATTTACTATGGTTTCAAAAAATTTTTTCAGCCAATACAAAAACTATCTGAGTTTTGTTTTAGTGCTTTTTTTTGGATTTAGTTGTGCTGATTCAACAAAAAAGACAGTTTATTTTAATGCAATTGGGTACACGATTGAATCTGATAGTTTACTATCCTTCAGCACTTTAATAGTGGATGGGGGCAGAGTGTTTGCTGTGGGTGGTGATGATCTAGCTAGTGAGTATCTAGACCTGCCTAGTATTACAGCTGTTGATCTTGAGGGAAAGACATTATTACCGGGGATCATAGATGCGCACGGGCATGTGATGGGTCTAGGTTTTCAAGAACTCCAAATCAATTTAGCGGGGATTACCAGTCTTCAAGGAACTCTTCAAGTCTTGAAAGAGTACGCCGAAGCTAACCCAGAACTAGATTGGATAATTGGGCGAGGTTGGAATCAGACGTTATGGGACGAAAATCGCTTTCCAACTGCAACTGATTTAGACCAAGTAATTCCAGATAGACCTGTATGGTTGAGTCGGGTCGACGGTCATGCAGGTTGGGCAAACACAAAAGCCATGCAATTGGCACAGATTAGTTCTGATACACCTGATCCTTTAGGTGGGAGAATTATCCGCGATACCAGGAGTCGTCCAACGGGAGTATTTATAGACGCTGCAGAAGGATATGTACAAACTGTGGTTCCCGAATCAACCAAAGAAGAACAGGCTCTAGCATTGGAAGCGGCTTTTTCTTTACTTAGTTCATATGGAGTAACCAGTGTACATGATGCTGGGGTTGGAGTTGGAACTTGGGAGTTATATAAGGATTTTGCCATACAGGGGAAATTACAAACAAGAATTTATGGTATGATCTCAGGAGCAGGCAGGGTATTCGATCAACTATCTAGCGAAGGTCCTATAAAATCTTTGTATGATGATCGGCTAGCACTGCGTAGTGTAAAGTTATACTCTGATGGAGCTTTAGGTAGTAGGGGAGCAGCACTGATTGAGGACTATCATGATGATCCAGGAAACAAAGGATTGCTATTTATAGATCAAGAGGAAATGAATTCAATGGTTGAAAAAGTTGTGTCTAAGGGATATCAAGCCAACATTCATGCTATTGGAGATGCTGCAAACAGACAGGTCTTAGATGCACTTGGATATGCCCAGAAACTACATCCTAATAAGGATCAACGTAATAGAATTGAACATGCCCAAGTCGTAGCTCTAGAAGATATTGTACGATTTAAGGATCTAGATATAATTGCTAGTATGCAGCCTACTCACGCAACCAGTGATAAGAATATGGCAGAAGACCGGGTTGGTCCTCAGAGAATAAAAGGCGCATATGCATGGCAAAGCTTTTTAAAGCAGGGTACTGTAGTTGCTTCTGGGTCAGATTTTCCGGTTGAATCTGCGAATCCTTTTCTTGGCTTCTATGCTTCCATTACACGTAAAGATATTCAAGGAAATCCCTTGAGTGGTTGGTATATAAATGAGGCGATGGACAGAGTTCAAACCCTCAAATCTTTTACTATAGATGCTGCTTATGCTGGATTTCAAGAAGGTGTTCTAGGCAGTTTGGAGCCGGGTAAATGGGCTGATTTTATTATCATTGACCAAGATATAATGATTGTGCCTGATTCAATGCTTTGGCAAACAAAGGTATTACAGACATGGGTAGCGGGGGAGAAAGTCTTTGACTTTAGCTCAGAGTAAGTACTTTATTCTGTTTGGTTTATAACATATTTATAGTTTCTTAAAATTGATTAGTTATAATTAAAGTTATTTTAAAATAAATGGGCAACAAAATGGTCATTCAAACGTATAATTTTATAAAGCTCTATATATACTATATTAAATTGTAGATAGTCTCTTTTTAAATTATTCGGATATTGGAGCTTTTTGTTTAAACCCAACTTGCTTTAAGATAGGTACATATTCAATAAACCCTCTAACCTCTAAAAGAGATTTATCATGGCAGCAATACGTTCGACCATGCTAGAGCTTGGTACAAAAGCGCCACCAATTCAACTACCCATTGTTACCGGTGGTAAAATCGATTTATACAATCACAATGCCCATGGTATAGGCACCGTTATATTATTTATTTGTAATCACTGTCCCTATGTACACCACATCAATGAAGTACTTGTATCCGTGGCCAATTATTATATTCGCAAGAGTATTTCATTCATTGCAATTAGTTCGAATGATGCAATGCGTTATCCAGAGGATTCCCCGGAAAAAATGATGGATATGGTTCGTAAACATCGCTATCCATTCCCTTACCTTTATGACGAAAGCCAATCGGTTGCTAAAGCCTATAGGGCCGCTTGTACACCTGATTTTTATTTTTTCGATAGGGAGCTAAGTTTATACTACAGAGGGCAGTTCGATGCCAGCCGTCCAGGAAATGAATTAGAGGTAACTGGCATAGATTTAACAACGGCTATTGACGGGTATTTACAAGGGGAAGACTCCCCTGTAAGCCAGGTGCCTAGTATGGGCTGTTCTATTAAGTGGAAAGCAGGAAATGAACCTGATTATTTCCTATTATAAGATATGAAAATACAAAACATACGTAAAGACTATACACAGCAAGAACTAGACGAAACGGCATTATTACGAGATCCTATCTCGCAATTCAGTAGCTGGTTTGAAGAGGCTTTAAAGGCCGAAGTACTTGAAGCCAATGCTTGCGCTCTTGCAACGGTAGATGCACTAGGTAAGCCTCATAACCGTATCGTCCTCCTAAAAGGCATCTCTGGGAATGGATTTCAATTTTTTACTAATTATAATTCAGATAAAGCGAGTGAAATAGAGCAAAATTCATGGGTAGCTATGACTTTTTTTTGGAAAGAATTGGAACGCCAGGTTCGCATTGAGGGGCAGGTGAGTAAAATAAGTGAAGAAGACTCAAAGGCCTATTTTTTATCCCGACCTTATATGAGTCAATTAGGAGCGTGGGTTTCTAATCAAAGTCAGGTGATTAAAGATAGATCGGTATTAGAGAAGCGACTAGAAGAGTTGATTCAACGATATCCAGAAGACACCGGTGTGCCTTATCCCACTCATTGGGGAGGCTTTGAATTACGCCCCATAAGAATTGAATTCTGGCAGGGTCGCCCAAGTAGACTTCATGATAGAATAAGTTATGTGCAAATAGACCATCGGTGGCAGAAGCAGCGATTAGCTCCATAAATCGAGTGGATATAATGCCGAAGATCAAGCACAAACGATTTAAAGAGATCGCTCAATTTGACCATGTTATTGAGTAGTCCGACCACCAACATGGGTATGGATTTAATAAGACAGTATGGTTTGAAAAGTTTTTTTCAGGCTTAGATAGGATTACCTTAGAACTGGCCTGTGGAAAGGCAGAATATACCGTTGGTCTGGCTTTACGATATCCAGACAGAAATTTTATCGGGGTCGATATTAAAGGTAATAGAATGTGGGTTGGGGCTAATTACTCTTTAACACATCAGATGCAAAACACCGCTTTTTTGCGAGCATATAATATAGGACATTTAGAACATTATATCCCTGAGCATTGTCTGGAGGAGATATGGATTATTTTTCCCGATCCACAACTAAAGAAAGACAGAAAAAAGTTAACATCGACCCGTTTTTCAAAGCTGTATAAAAAGTTACTAATACCAGATGGCACCATTCATCTCAAAACCGATAGTTCCGAATTATTTAAATTTACACTTGAGCAAATTGAATTGTACAATTTGACAATACTCAGGCAAATAGACAACGTATATGCGGATCCCTCAGCGCCTGAAGAATTGGTAGATATACATACCTATTACGAAGGATTACATGTCAAGAAAGGAAGAACCATTCGATACCTATAAATTAGCTTAACTAACAATAATACCTAATCAAATTAATTTAGTTATAAAGACTATTATATAGATATTTTACTTGTTAAATGTAGGGTTAATGTGTAATATAGAAGCATTAAACACTACCAAATGATAGAACTAGACGGTATTGACAAACAGATTATTGCACATCTGCAAGAAAACGCTCGAATTAGCAATAGAGAAATTGCAAAAAGGATAGGATTAACGGCCACACCTACTGTAGAGAGAGTAAAGCGCTTAGAGCGAGAGGGCGTTATAAAAGGCTACACAGCGGTACTTGAAAAAGAAAAAGTGGGTAAGGGTATGACTGTTTTTGTCAAGGTTACCCTAAGTGTTCACCAAATGAGTCTGCTGGACGATTTTATCGAAGCGGTACGAGGTATACCAGAGATTTTGTCCTGTTACCATACTACAGGACAGTCTGATTTCTTATTGCATGTAGTGGCTACAGATATAGCCGATTATGAACGCTTGTTACGGGATGAACTAACCACCTTACCCGATGTGCAACGCCTTGAGACCACTATGGTGTTACGAGCAATTAAAGAAGGTGGATACATACCAACCAGTTAACTTAGGAGTATATAGTATGAAATTTAAATCAAGAGTTGTGCACGGTGTTGATCGTATTAGAGGAATTCATAAAGAATCTGAGGGTGCTCATGTACCCCCTATATATCAAACATCAACCTTTCTATTTAATGATGTTGCTCATGGTGGGCAGGCTTTTTCGTCCCCTGATCATGCTGGAGCACATATTTACACACGTATATCTAATCCAAATAACAATACCTTAGAACAATCGATCACCGCTCTTGAATGCTATGATTTGGATAGCGAGGGGTACACCTCGATGGTTTTTGGAACAGGTATGGCCGCAATAAGTACGGCTATCATGGCCATGGCTAAACAGGGACAGGTACTTGCGCAGGATGCATTGTACGGTTGTAGTAGCCAATTATTATTTGAACAAGCCCCACATTGGGGTATAGATGCTGATTTTATAGACTTTACTGATTTACATAAATTCCAGGAAAAAGTCCAATCCATGAATAAACTTAAAGTAGTCTACATGGAAACTATTACCAATCCAACTATGCGAGTAGCTCAGATGGATCGTATTGTTGAGATTGCTCACGAAGCTGGTGCAAAAGTAATTGTAGATAATACATTTGCTTCACCGGTATTCTGTCGGCCACTTAATTTTGGAGCTGATATCGTGATTCATTCATCGACCAAATATATTGGAGGACATGGGACCTCATTAGGGGGGGTGTTGACTTGTTCAAAAGATTTAGCAGATGAATATCATTTGGGTACTTACAGAAAAAATTTGGGTGGTATCGCTGGACCTATGGACTCATGGTTGTTAAACAACGGGGTTAAAACCATGGCTCTTAGAGTACAGGCGCAAACTGATAATGCGATGCTAGTCGCTCAGTATCTAGAATCACATGAATCGGTGAAGCGGGTTTGGTATCCAATGCTAGAGTCTCATCCCGATTTTAATATTGCGCAGAATGTATTGTTGGGGGGGGCAGCTTCGGTGATGAGTTTTGAGATAAAAGGAGGACTTGAGGCAGGAACTAATCTTATGAATTCGCTTAAACTGTGCTCTCTTGCAGTGAGTTTAGGTGCGGTAGATACCTTGATTCAACACCCCGCATCGATGACGCATTCCGTAATGGATGCGCAGTTGCGCCAAAAAGCAGGTATTTTAGATGGCTTAGTCCGTCTTGCAGTGGGCATTGAAGAAGTAGATGATATCATAAAAGATTTGAATCAGGCATTGACTAAACTTTCTGTAGTCTAGTATGGGGCTTACCAACTTCCCCCAGCACCACCACCACCAGAACCAAATCCGCCCCCGCCACTAAAACCTCCAAATCCACCCCCACCGAATCCACCGCTACCAAAGCCACCACGACCACGAGGGCTGTTGAGTAAACTACTCCAAAGTATAACATCCATAGCACCTATGGTTCGACCACCACCACTTCCTCCTCTACCTTTGGAAATAATAAAGAATATAATAAGACCCAGTAAAATGAGGATATTTATTGGGAACCCTTCATCGGAGGTTTGTGTATTTTCAACTGTTTCGTATTCTCCGGAAGCTAATTGCATAAGTGCACTAGTAGCTCGATCAAGACCTTGGTAAACCTGTCCACTTTGGAGGGCAGGTCTAAGAATATTTTGTACAACTCTATTGGTCATTACATCAGGAATAGCACCTTCTAATCCATATCCTACCTCTATTTGTAATTCCCGTTCTTGAACAGATATTAGAATAAGAACCCCGTTATATCGTTCGGCTTCCCATATTCGCCAGGTGTTAAATAGGTAGGTTGCTGCTTCCTCTCTTGGCACTCCAGCAAGATTTTTGAGTAGAACAATAGCAACGACATTGGACGTGGTATCTCTGTAGCCCCGAAGTTTCCGTTCAAGTATTGCTTCTTCTTGGTTTGTTAGAAGATCTCCAAAATCGTTCACCATACCAATGGGGCGCTGTGGTAACTCATTTGTAGGTTGAGCGAATAGGAGACTCGCCGAACTCTTCACTGTGGTCTTTGTATGGGCATGGGATATTCCCATGGATGTTGGTAGGAAAATAAAATTAAGCCCTAGAATCCAAGCTATGGATAAAAAGCTGACTAAAGAGAATCGCGCTGCTATGTTCCTCGTGGGTCGAATAGAGTACTTTATTCTTTGCTTATCCATAACTAATAGAATCATCAAGCTCATTTTTATCGTCTTTCTGGTAAGGAAAGTGTCTTTGTAGCTTTTTACCGATATCTAGTAGTGCTTTTGTAAGCCCATTTTTTATTTGATTGGCTTTGAATTCTTCTTGTAGGCTTATCAACGTATTTTCCCAAAACTCTTGGCCAACTTTTGCATGAATACCCTCATCTCCCCAAATAGCCAGCAAATGATCCTCCGTAGCCACGTAAAGAATGACACCATTTCGCAGATTTGTTTTGTGCATACCTAATTTTTGAAATAAGCTGATAGCCCTTTTTATGGGGTCTTTCTTTGGGCATTTTTTTTCAATATGTACACGGATTTCCCCAGAGGTTTTTTTCTCTGCTTCCTGAATAGCTTGTACAACAGCTAATTCATCGTCACTGCTTAAAAAAGGCATAGGTTTTATGCTCTACCGGGTTAATATTCTACTGGCGTAAGGGGATATTTTGGTGAACAGACTACCGATTATTCAAAATCAACGAGTGGGGGCTGTTCAGCTCCTTCATTAGCTTCGAAATAGGCTTTTCGGTCAAAACCTGATATGGTAGCTATAAAACTTCCAGGGAATTTTCGAATCTCTGTGTTATACTGACGTGCAGTATCATTGAATCGTTTTCTTTCAGTTGCAATACGGTTTTCGGTTCCTTCTAGCTGAGCTTGAAGATCTCTAAAGTTAGCGTTTGCCTTGAGTTCGGGGTATCTCTCTACACTAACAAGCAATCTGGAAAGTGCACCAGTTAACTGTTCTTGAGCAGCCTGAAATTGTTGAATTTTGGCAGGATTGTTCAGGTCATTGGCTTGAAGGGTAATCGATGTTGCTCGACTTCGAGCTTCAATTACCGATTGTAATGTTTCCTTCTCAAAACCTGCGGCTCCCTGCACTGTATTTACTAAATTCGGTATTAAATCGGCCCGTCGTTGGTATTGGTTTTCAACTTGTGCCCATGCACTTTCAACCGATTCCTCGGCTGTCACAAATCCGTTGTTTACGCCAATTCCATAGATAACAAGTATAGCGAGTATGGCAAGAATTATAATACTTTTTGCTTTCATAGTCTCAAGTCTTTCCGTTTATAATATTTGGTTTAGAATCAGATTATATTATACGAAAATCCCAGGTCGAGGATTCATTGAATCTAAAAATATATAATGCATGCAAAAAGAACTCATTCGATATATTTATTTTGATTTAGACGATACACTATTGAATCATAAAAAAGCCGAACAAAATGGGCTAAGAGATATTTATGATAAAATACCGGCGCTCCAGGTGGTTTCCGTGGACGAATTACTTGAGGTATACGCGCGGATTAACCGAGGTTTATGGAAAGAATATGCGCAGGGTACTATTGATCGTTTTACATTACATCGACGAAGGTTTCAAGAGAGTTTTGAAGCCTTATGTATTGATGGTGAAATCTATGAGTATGCTGGGTCCATTTACATGGAATATTATCGCACACATTGGGAATGGATAAAGGGAGCTAAGTACGCCTTTTCAAAGCTACAAGAACACTATAAAACGGGTGTGATTACGAATGGTTTTGCTGAAACTCAATGGATGAAAATCCGACAATTTGAGTTTGATAAGTCGTGCTCTGCTATCATTATCTCAGAAGAATTCGGGTTAATGAAGCCAGATCTTGCAATATTTAATGAAGCTACCAAACAAGCTGGTTTTGCCCCTGAGCATATTCTCTATGTAGGCGATTCTCTTAATTCCGATGTAGATGGTGCGTTGAATGCAGGTTGGAATATGGCTTGGTACAATCCGAAAAGTCTCTCGCCGGAGGGTAGGAAACCGCACTTAAATTTTCAGGATTTTCAGGAATTAATCGATGTCCTAGGGTAGAGGCTGAGTAAAAAAGCTCGTACATTTAACGCATCTTAAAATGAACGCATCATTTATGTCTGAACTTACACCAAAGGAACCTACCGTAAATCTTGAATTAGCCCTAGATCATGGTCTAACTCATGAAGAATATGAAATGATTATCGACTGTTTAGGAAGGACTCCTAGTTTTACGGAATTAGGCGTTTATTCGGTGATGTGGAGTGAACATTGTTCGTATAAAAATTCCATTATTGAGCTAAAAAAACTTCCCCGTGAAGGCGAGCATCTACTGGTCGAAGCCGGTGAAGAGAATGCCGGGTTGGTTGATATTGGCGATGGTTTGTGTTGTGCGTTTAAAATTGAAAGTCATAATCATCCTTCTGCTGTGGAACCATATCAAGGAGCTGCAACTGGAGTTGGAGGAATTCATCGGGATATTTTTACGATGGGTGCCCGTCCTATTGCTGCCTTGAATTCACTGCGTTTTGGTTCTTTAAATACCCCTAGAGTTAGGTATCTTTTGGATGGTGTGGTACGTGGTATCGGAGATTATGGAAATTCTTTTGGTGTACCAGTAATTGCAGGTGAAGTTTATTTTGATGAAAGTTATGAAGGTAATCCACTAGTCAACGCAATGAGTATTGGGATCGTTAAAGCTGGAGAAACAGCTTCTGCCATTGCAAAGGGAATTGGAAATCCGGTGCTAATTGTTGGCGCAAGTACAGGTAGAGATGGGATACATGGGGCAACTTTTGCTTCCGAGGAAATCTCCGAAGAAAGTGAAGCTAAACGGCCAAGCGTACAAGTTGGAGATCCATTTACTGAAAAATTATTACTTGAAGCCAGTCTCGAAGCACTTCAAACAGGTGCAGTCGTTGGAATGCAGGATATGGGAGCGGCTGGAATTGCCTGTTCTTCCAGTGAAATGACCGCAAAAGGTGGCCAAGGGATGCGCATAAATTTGGATTTAGTACCTGCGCGTGAGCCGGGAATGACCGCCTACGAAATGCTTCTTTCTGAAAGTCAGGAACGCATGCTTATTGTGGCTCATAAAGGGCAAGAACAAGCCATCATAGATGTCTATGAGAAATGGGATTTGCATGCCGTTGTGATCGGTGAAGTGGTGGAAGGTGATCATGTGACTTACTGGAAGGATGGTGAGGTAAAAGCCCAAATTCCAGCCGAACATCTGGTTTTGGGTGGCGGTGCTCCTCAATATGTACGAGAAATGAAAAAGCCGGCCTATCTACAAGAAACGCAAAGCGCTGACCTATCTGGGTTAACCCATCCTGAAAACCTAATAGAAAGTTTGGAAGCCTTATTACATAGCCCAAACATAGCTTCCAAAAGATGGGTTCATGAACAATACGATACGATGGTACGAACCAATACGGTTCAAGGTCCAGGGGCTACTGATGCGGGTGTTATTAGGCTTAAAGGCAGTAAAAAAGGCTTAGTAGCAAAAACAGATTGTAACGGGCGATATGTTTATCTGAATCCTCGTAGAGGTGGTCAGATTGCGGTGGCCGAATCGGCCCGTAATGTAGTTTGCTCAGGAGCCAAACCAATGGCTATTACCAATTGCCTTAACTATGGTAATCCATACAAACCAGAAGTGTATTGGACATTTAAGGAATCACTTGCGGGGATGGGTGATGCATGTAGGAAGTTAAACACTCCTGTAACAGGTGGAAATGTAAGTTTTTATAATGAAAATCCGGAAAGTGCCATATTTCCTACTCCCATTATTGGTATGCTCGGTGTGATCGAGGACGTTGAAAAGCATAAAATGTCTCCATCATTCAAAAATGAGGGCGATATAATACTATATGTTGGTTCTTCGAGAATCGGTTTAGGTGGAACGGAGTATCTGAAGGTAATACATAAATTGACTACAGGCGATGCTCCTATACTTGATTTGGATGTAGAGCTCAAGGTTCAGCAAGTTGTATTAAAAGCAATCACCTCTGGTTTAGTCACCGCTGCACATGATGTTTCAGACGGTGGCTTAGCTGTTAGTATTGCAGAAATGGGTATTTTCAGCTCATTAGGAGCCCAAATCGACTTGAGTGTTCTCTCAGGTTCTATTCATGAAATCTGGTTCAGTGAGGCACAATCAGGTATAGTTCTAACTTGCCAACCCGATCAAAAAGAGACCTTGATGAAGCACTTACTTCAAGGTGGGGTAGAAGTCGTACAAATTGGGACCGTTCAAGGGGATGCATTGTTGTTTGAAGGAGTTGGCTCGGTGAGTCTTGATCATCTTCATAGCATTTATGAAAGTGCGATTCCAAAAGTAATGTCCTAGGATAACTCAGCTATTTTAACCATGTACTAAGATGTTATAAGGCCAGCCATTTATTAGGCGTAAAAAATCAATAGTACAGACTTCAGCAAATAACCCTTTCCAGCGCCGCTGCCTTTAATAGGGTTTCTTGCTATTCTTATTCTGGTTCAGAATCACTAGTAATGGCTCCACCCGCTGGGTAGAACAACTGATCACCCTGGATAATGGCAGTTCGAATGATCACATTAAAATCAAAATCATCAGTTGGGCTCAAATATCCAATGGCTCCAGATTAAATACCCCTTTTGTATTACTCGTACGGTTTTATAGCCTGCATAGCCCCAATTTTTGGAGCACCGGTCATCGAACCCATTGGAAAACTATGCCGAATAGCGTCAAAACTAGTGTAGTCTGGAGCTATTTTGGCGTGTACTTTACTCACTAACTGGTGTACCGTCCGAAAGGATTGCACCTCAAATAGAGGCTTAAGAGGCACACTACCTTTTTGGCCAACCCTATGTAAGTCGTTCTGAACTAAATCTACAATCACCCGATGTTTAGCCTTGTTCTTGAAATCTAATAATTCACCTTCAATGCACTCAATTTCATTAACTTGGTTTGAGGTAGGTAACTTCGCTAAAATCCCGGGTTCCATATATCACAAGTCGGCCGCTTCATATATTCGGGATACTCACTTTCTAAGTTCTCTAAGAGATTTTTTAAAATCATAGCCCAAATATCCAAACCACCAAGAATCTTTTTGGGCTATCTTTAAGTCTGACCATAAGTCAATATTATCCAATAAAACAGAATACCAGATAGATTTTTCTCTGGATAATGTTTGCCCCGATTCGTCCCGCAAAGATTTATCATCCAGTTTACTCCATATAATACTCTGCTTTTTACTCTGCATGACCGTCCAATCTAAGCTTGGGTAGACTTGAAGCAGGGTATAGGCTATGATGCCTGCCACCCATAGGCGCTCTTTATACACCATAATTTGACCTACTGGGACGCCCGCAACCCAATGATATTGACTTTCCCGATGTTCATTAAGTAGCGACTTTAACAAGACCACGGGACCTATTTTTGGAAGCATAGATAGTTTGTTATCAATGGAAAAATTAATAATGAATATAGTGAGGAAATCAAACGAATTTCCTCTCAACTAAATATTGCTACTGAAAAGGTTAAGAGTTATGTAAAGATAAAAACTATTCATCACACAAAAATACTGCTTTTAGCGTTTTTTTGAACCTCATTTATGTACCTTTATATTAATTAGAACAGAAAGGTACATAAACAGGCTAATTTTTGAGTTAAGCATTATAAATGTATAAAGAACTTATTAAACCGCTTCTTTTCCTCATGGACGCCGAACATGCCCATGATTGGGCAATATGGATTGCCAGCAAAACTAACCGTTCAGATATTCTACAAAATATAGTTAGCCGACTTTATGGAGTGGCTGATGTGAAGTCAAATGAAAAAATATGGGGACTTCACTTCAAAAACCCATTAGGTTTAGCAGCTGGATTTGACAAAAACGGAACGACTCCACGCGCTATGCAAGCTTTAGGCTTTGGTTTTATTGAAATAGGGAGTATTACAGCTAAATCGTCAACTGGGAATTCAAAGCCTCGCGCCTTTAGACTACCCAAAGATTATTCATTGATAAACCGGATGGGTCTGAATAACCAAGGAGCAGCCAGAGTTGTGGAGCGGTTAAAAAAACTTCAATTAGACATTCCTTTGGGAATAAATATTGCCAAAACTAATGACCCAACTATTGCAGGTGATGCAGCTGTTGAAGATTATATTGAATCCTACCTTCTAGCTCAAAAAGTGGCCGATTACATCACCATTAATATATCTTGTCCGAACACAGGAGAGGGTAAAACCTTTGAAGATCCAGGTGCACTTAGTGAGTTGTTAGCAGGGATAAAGCAAAGAGCAATGCAGGGAGGATTTCCATCGGACAAGCTTAAAATATCCTACTCTTCTACCTTTGCGCATATTCCGACGACTGTAAAGTTTTCAGTGGATACCAAGCATGAAGATTTAATGAATTTGTTAGAAATTTGCGAAGATTATGGAATTGATGGCTATATAGCCACAAATACTTCTAACAATAGAGAAGGGTTAGGGCACTCTAAAAAAGAACTTTCTGAGATAGGGAGAGGTGGATTGAGCGGACGAGCTATTGCTAAGAGAAGTTTGGAGATGACACGTTGGCTTTCGGAGGGATTGTCGGGAGGCAAACCGGTTATTTCCGTGGGGGGGATCGATTCGGTAAATTCAGCACTAGAACGCCTTGAGGCTGGTGCTCAATTGCTACAATTATACACAGCGCTCGTCTATGAAGGCCCAGGCTTGGTTTCGGATATAGCTAAGGCCTGTGGTCGCAGTTAAGCTTGACTATGCGAAGTTTAAGTGGCCTATAGTCGCAGGATTACTAGTAAACTCATTTTAGCTCGAATAGATCTATAACTATTTCACAAACCAATCGAACTGAGCGGCCATCAATAATGGTTGGTTCAAATGAAACGCCCGATTTTAAGCCGTCATTGATTGCATCTACTAAATCTGGACTAATTACTGAATTTGAGGCTGAGTTCACGGTCTCAAAACGATCGATAATTCCCCGTTCATTAATGAAAAAGCGATAGTTTACTGGACTTATGATAACCATTTCAGGATAGGAAATACTTGATAATAGCACCTGGATGCCCCCTCTAAAAGATGGTGAAATATTGAGGTCAATGCAGGATTGGTAGTCATTAATAGTAGGATTCTCCTCTTTTGAGCTGGTTAAATCTTTATTTTGCGGTGGCGAAAGATTTGAAAAAGGCTTATTACTCAGCGAATCGGTAAACACTGAGTCAGTCGAGAAAGTATCAACCTGTGAGGAATCATTCAGTGAACTGTCAACATAAACGAAGTAGGGGTTTTCTGGGAGGATTAATTCCCGTTTTAAATGGAGTATACTAGTATTTTTCACCGGATTGATGAATACTGAGTCATAAACTGCCAAATAATTTCTAGCCAAATCCCAGTTTGGACCTCTATAAGGGAACAAGTCGTACCAAATTGGTTCATTAAGTGTTGAATCTAATAAGGCAGATAATTGTTCATCTTTCAACGGATCAAGTAGACTATCTGCTAAGATTACTTTTATGGAGTCTTTAAGAGCAAGCAGATTAGCTTGGTCGGCGACCCAGCGATCTTGTTCGCTTAGCCATCGAGATAGTACTTGTTGATACAAACTATCCAAGGTTATGTTTTCAATGTAGGAAGTAAGACCAATACGATAGGCCTGTTCACCAAGAACTGAATTTTCTGCTGATATACCCCAGCTAAACAAAGAATCTATTTCAACGTCGATACCCATTTCAAAGTTGTTATACAATTGTTGAAACCTATCAAATTCCGTTGTTTGAATGCTGTTATCTTGCTCTATCGGAATTGAAAAACGTTCAGCTAAACGTTTTGCATAAACGGTATTTGGGAAGTTTTGAATAATTATATCTCCCAATTCTTTTGCGCGATCTATTTGGTGTTTAGTAGAAGCAATTTCCGCCAGAGAGTA
The DNA here is from genome assembly GCA_002720745.1 of Balneola sp. Taxonomy (GTDB): domain Bacteria; phylum Bacteroidota; class Rhodothermia; order Balneolales; family Balneolaceae; genus UBA1275. The sequence goes on along the minus strand of PBJO01000018.1, from coordinate 62,079 downwards.
CAAAGATACAGGAGCTACTTTACTTTGAGGGCGCTCTGACCAAACTTTAGAAAAGTAATACTCTGCACTATCTGTGTCATTTAGGTTTAAAAAAAATAGATTTCCTATTCCATAGTAGTAGGTGGAAAGTCGTTCATAAGCAGAATCTTTGGTAGCTAAATCAAAAGGGATGGCACTTACGTCAACAGTATATTTGTTTTGAAGATGAATGGCGATATTCTCATTTGTATAGCTCTCAAACTCGCTACTGTCCTGCGCAAAAGTATTTCGGGCAAGGGATTCAAAACGCCAATAATCGGTCAGAACTCTTCCCATCCAGAGTGCATTGAACTGCTGAGCCGCGTCGGCACTAATTTGTTGGTCAAGCTCATTCAGGAATCCGCTATTAGAATTCAAATTGGACCTTTGGTTTAGCTCACGATCAATAGTAACAAGGGTATTTGCTCGATCTTCTTGTTCTTGTTGGAGCCGCTCTAGTTCAGCTTGTTGAAGCCGCTGTATTTCTAGTATCACCGAGTCAAATTGGGCGGGTTCTAGCGAGCTCAGGTACAATAAACTATCTTCAAGTTGAATGTTCGATTTTAACTCTATGTATTCGCCAAAAGAAATTGACAACTCTTGAGCATTATAATATTCTGGAAGACTTTCTGAGGGTACATTAATTCGTGCCGCAGAATCATAATAAGCGGCAGCGCGGCTAAAGTTGTTATTGTTAAAACGATAAATATCTGCAAGGGAATAATAGGTTAATGCTTTAGTTCGTGCTTTGGCAGGAAATTGTTGGTCTCTTAATAGATTTAAGAATATAGTTTTGGCTTTTTCAGGTCTGTATCTTTGAAGTTCGGTAAGTCCTAATTCCAAACGAAGTTCAGCGATATACTCGGTATTCTTATCATCCTTAACCATATCTGATAAAACGGAATAGGCTTCATCGACTAAACCGAGCTGTCTCGCAACATCGGCTTTTTTCTTTTGAGCCTCAAATTGTATTTCATAGTTAAAGTAATGATCCGAAACTTGGTCAAAGGCATTGAATGCGTTATGGGTGAACCCTTGGAAATCATTAAGCTGCCCTAGCAGAAAAAAAGCTCGTTCTTTCAATGCTTTACCAGGTAATGAAGCAGCTGTTTGATCTAGCAATGGAATAGCTGCCTCATAGTTTTGTCTTGCAACATAAAGCTCTGCTAATAAAGTAAGTATTTGATCTTCTATGTTTTCTAACCACTGCCCATCATAGATAGCTCTTTGTTCTTCTAGGTACTGCACACCTTGGGTATATAGTTCAAGCTCCATAAATACCCTGCCTTTCCAGAAAACGCCTTTCTGTTGCAATAAGGGATCTTGGGTAGTTAACAACAATTCATCGAATTTTTGATCTGCAGAAAAATACTCTGTTCTGAAAAAATAGGATTTGCCAATTAACTCTAAGGCATTATCTACCCATTTGCTTTTTTTGTGATCCCGTAAGATATCTGCCCCTTTGTCAATTGTATTCTGAAGTTCTTGCATCCCAGCACCAAGTGGGGTTTGGTAGACTCTGATCGGAAGCAAGAAATTATACTTTCGGCTTTGTTCAGTACTTTTATGATATCCCTGTCCGTAGCTTAGCTGGGCGTTGTAAAAGGTATTATAATAGGCATTAAAGTCGATAAACCGAGATGAAAATTGCCCTGAACAACCTAGCAGTAGAACACTGAGTAGTAATATTCGGGACATAATACGCATAAGGAAATGCCTTATTCTATAATACTTATTTTAACCATATTGGTACGACCTCTTAGAGCCGTGGGCATGCCCGTAGCTACAACCACCCGGTCACCTGATTTTACTTGGCCATTTTCTTTGAGATAATCTTCCATAATTTTTACGCTTATATCTGTATCGAAGAGTTCACGCAGTCGGATGGAGCGGACACCCCAAACAAGATTCAATTGGCGGCGTACCTTTTGAGATTCGGTGAAGGCAAAAATAGGTACCTTAGGTCTGAATTTAGCTATTCGGCGAGCCGTACTCCCAGAATGGGTAATGGTACTAATTAAAGTACTATCTGCTTTTTCGGATAATAGAACGCAGGTATGAGCAAGTGATTCAATAATTTGTTTATCAGGATCGCTAGGTTTGTTATATTCAAGGCTATTATAAAGTTGTATTCTATGCTCTTCAATTTTTCGGCAAATACGATCCATCACATTTACTGCATCCATTGGATATTTACCTACTGCAGTTTCTCCAGAAAGCATAACCGCATCGGTACCATCTAGTACTGCATTTGCTACATCAGAGGTTTCTGCTCGTGTTGGTCTTGGATTTTTAATCATTGAATCGAGCATTTGGGTGGCTGTTATAACAGATTTACCTGCGGCTCTACATTTTTCTATAATAGTTTTCTGAATAAAGGGTACTTCTTCGGCAGGTATTTCTATACCCAAATCACCCCGAGCAACCATAATACCATCGGCCTGCTCGATGATCGCATCTATATAATCAACTGCTTCAGGTTTTTCTATTTTGGCAATTATACCGGCTTCAGAGCCAAGCTCTCTTAATAATTTTTTTAAATCTATCACATCTTGCGGTTTTCGTACGAAAGAAAGGGCGATGTAATCGGCATCCATCTTAACAGCAAATTCAAGATCTTTTCTATCTTTCGGGGTTAAGGCAGGTATAGATATTTTTACGTTTGGCAAGTTTACTCCTTTTCGAGACTTTAGCAGCCCTCCCACAATGACCTTTACTTTCAGTGAATTTTCGAGGCATTTAGTTACTTTGAATTCCAAGAGTCCATCATCTAAAAGAATAGTATTCCCCACTTCGGCTTCCTGTGGGAGTTTGTCATAGTCAATGGGTACGCAGTCAGCGGTACCAATAATAGCTTCAGTAGTTAAGGTGATTTCTCTACCATCCTGTAGAACTTGTGCTTCGTCTTTCATTTGACCTATTCTAATTTTTGGGCCTTGTAAGTCGGCTAGAACAGGAATACTATAGTCAAATTCACGTGCAGCCTTTCGTATAAACTTGATGCTACGCTCATGAATTTCGTAGCCGCCATGTGAGAAATTTATTCGGGCGACATTCATACCGTGAAGTAAGAGGCTGTTAATACCTTCCTGAGTAAAACAACTGGGTCCTATGGTACAGACGATTTTTGTTTTTCGTTGAGGAGTGATCATATGCGCGTTGATAATTTGATGATATTGTTGCGATCCTTGATAAATACTATGCTAAAGTAAAGATAATTTAATTGTTTTAAGCTATTGAAACGATTTCCTGTTTTTTTTAATAGTATATGAATTTGTGTGAATTTTATTTTGTTGCATGCATAGGGCAATTAATCAAGCAACAGTTTAGAATCAAGCAACAGTCTAGTGACATACATTTTATACCTTATATCAATCAAGTTATCTTTCTAAATTATTGCTGTATGAAAAATATAGTAAACATAGTATTTGAATCTGTGCCTAGAATTGGTGATGTCAGGTTAATGGCAATCTTCGCCTTACTATCAGGTTATTTATTTACAGGTTGTAATAACGTTATTATAGAAGAAGTAGATAGGGCAGCAGATTATGATTATCGGCCGGGTTATCCTGAGCTTAGGGTTGTGGGTGCCGGTTTGGTAGATGTGGAAACCGACAGTGCATTTATCGAAATATCTGCTGAGGTTGTATATGCTAGCCTTGTTTTTAAAAAAATAGATGATATGTTTCGCTCTAACATTGAACTGGATATACGGGTGAGTGATACAGAGCAATCCGATCGGTTAATTAAATCTGATAATATCGAATTTGAAATTACTGATTCGACCTCATATGTGGTAAATAGTCAGGACGCGTTTACTATTAAAAGATCAGTACCTGTGGAGCCAGGTAGTTATATAGTTCGTGTCATCATTAGAGATACCTCAAATGGGCGAGAGAGCTTTAGAGTACTTTCAGTAGAGATTCCTAATCCAACCGAACAACGTAGCTATTTAACCAATATTCAAGTATTTGCAAAAGATCATAAGGTAAAGAGTGGATTCTTTGAGGCAATCACTACTTATAACGTATCGGAGAGAAGTGATTCAGTCCGTCTGATGTTTCAAGTAACTAATAATAAGATTAATGAGCCTCAAACTATCAATACCCGTTTGTTAAAATTTGACTCGGATACCTTACATGCTCGGCCCATGAGTTGGCCTGATTACACTCCTGCTAGCTTACCATACAAAGGGATTGACTATGGGGAGTTTGATTTAGTGAATAGTTCTAAGCGAATACTCAGTCAACCAGGAACTGTTACCATCGAGTTTTTCTTTGATGATCTAAAAAGAGGTAATTATAGATTTGAAGTTCGTACCGAAGTGGGGGATGAAGAAATCTATAAGGCCAGAGATTTCAGTGTTAAAAGTTCGCACTATCCTTCACTCAGAACACCTAAAGAATTAGCCGCTCCATTAATTTATTTAATGAGAGAGGGTGATCATAAAAAATTAATGGCAATTTTAGATCCTAAAGAGCTAAAAATAGCTGTTGATAGATTCTGGCTCTCAAATATAAAAAATACAAACAAGGCACTCCAGGCTATCGAACTTTATTATGAGCGCGTGGAAGAAGCTAATAAACAATTTTCGAACTATAAAGAGGGTTGGAAGACCGATATGGGGATGATGTATATTTTGTTTGGCCCTCCATGGTATACCGAAAAAACTCTAGAAGAGAAAACATGGAGATATTCTAATGACTTTTACAATCCTGAAACTAACTTTACGTTTAAGTCATACAGATTTAAAAACAAATTTTATCCATTTGATAACTTTCAACTCCTCAGAAATCAACAATATTTCTCCCTAGAGTATAGGCAAGTTCAGAAGTGGTTAAATGGGAGTATTTTAAGAGATAATATTTAGTTGTAAAATAATATGTTAAATATTATTTTATTTTAAATACATATAGTTTAAATTAACCCATCTGCTAGATGCAGACGAGTTTTAAAAATACTAATTACTAAATATAACTTAACTAGAGGTCATCTATGTTCAAGAAGTTACTTTCACTAGCAATCCTGTCTAGTCTATTCACAGTCAGTGCATTTGCTCAAAGTGGTACATTGTCTGGTACGGTAACAGATGCCAGTACAGGCGAATCACTTCCGGCAGTAAATGTCGTTTTAACAGAAATCATGAAAGGTGCATCTACAAATGCCGATGGAGAATATCAAATTACAGGTATAGAGCCAGGTACTTACACAGTAGAAGTTACCTATATTGGTTACTCAACAATCTCTCAAGAAGTAAGTATTTCAGCTGGAGCTAACACTCTCGATTTTGAAATGGCTACTGACATCGGTTTACTCGATGAAATCGTTGTTTCAGGGGTTGCTGATGGTACACCAAGAAAAAAATTAACAGTTTCAGTAGCAAAAGTAGATGCTGCTCAGTTAAGTAAAGTGCCTGCGACCTCTGTTGCTAGTTCTCTTTCAGCAAAAGTATCTGGAGTTCAAATACGTACTACTTCCGGTACACCTGGTGGTTCTGCCGATATCCAAGTGCGATCTGATAATAATTTAAGTGTCGGTTCAAATCCACTTGTTATCGTAGATGGTGTAATTATAGAAGGAGGATTAGGCGACATTAATACAGATGATATCGAAAGTATAGAGGTTGTTAAAGGTGCCGCTGCATCTGCTCTTTATGGATCCCGTGCTGGTAACGGTGTTGTGGTAGTCAGCACGAAACGTGGTGCAGGACTTAGTGATGGTGACGTTAAAGTCACGATACGCCAGGAAGTTGGATTCCAAAACTTAGATAAATTCATTGATTTAGCCGAGCATCATGCATTCGCTCTAGCTGATGACTGGGAATCTGAAGGTAACTATACTAAATATGCGGGTGTAGTTTATCCTGCAGGATACATGGGTGGTTATGATCCCAATATTGTTGGTTCTAGAGTTACTGAGGACAATCAGTACATGGATAATCCATTTGCAATTAACAAGAACATACAAGAAGATTTTTTCCAGACTGGTACTAATATGACCAACTATTTTGCTCTTGCATCAAGAGTTGGTGGAATCAACTTATTTACAAGTTTCGAAAACAATCAACAAGAAGGTATCATACCAAATACAGATGGTTATGGTAGACGTAACTTTAGAGTTAATACTGACTGGCAAGTCAATGACTGGTTTAAGGTATCTACTTCTAATCTTGTAATTAGAACAACTTCAAATACACCTGGTGGTGGTTCTGGATTATTTTTCGATCTTGTTCTTGCTGAGCCAGATAACAATCTGTATATGGATAATCCAGTTGACGGTCAGGCATACTACCTAAGACACAATCACTGGAGCAATGAGGAAAATCCATTATATGGTACTTCTAAGAATGACAGAGACACATATGGCCAAAGATTCTTGGGTAATTATTCAGCTACAGCTGATGTTACAGATTGGTTAGAGCTCAAAGCTACTTATTCTATGGAGAATAATAACGAGCGCTATACATCATTATATCCATATGATTATTGGATTATTGGTGGAAGTGACCCATATGGCATTACTTATTCAGAAGGATCACTGTATAAGTATTCACAAGAAACTCAATCTGAGAATACACAGTTGTTTGCAACTACAAGATTTCAGTTTGGTGATCTATTCGCCAAATTCCAGTTCAGTTACTTAAATGAAGATTTCCACACTGAATGGTTTAATGCCTCAGGTAATGACTTTAAGGTACTAGGAATTCCAGGTTTTGATGCGATGGATCCTGCTGATATATCTGCCGATAACTATCAGGCTGACATAAGATCAGAAAACTATTTCGGTATTATGTCATTAGATTATGATGATAAATATCTATTTGATGCGATGTATAGAATAGATCAATCATCTTTATTTGGTGCGGATAACAGAACAAATCCTTATTACAGAGTATCTGCAGCTTATCGTATAACAGAAGATTTCGATTTAGAAATGATAGACGAATTAAAAATTCGTGTTGCTCAAGGAACTGCTGGTATTCGCCCGTCATTCTCATGGCAATATGAGACCTTCTCATTAGTTTCAGGTAGTACTAGTAAATCTCAGTTAGGTAATAAAGAGTTGAAGCCATCTGAGACAAAAGAAACAGAATTTGGTATAAATGGTACATTTATGCAAAATTTCAGCTTTGAGTTTGTTTATGCACAATCAACAACGACTGATCAATTCTTAAATGTTCCATTACTTCCTGTAACAGGATACTCTAGTCAGTACCAAAATGCAGGTACTTTAGAGGGTGAAACATTCGAATTTAATCTGCAAGCGAACCTAGTTAGGACTAAAGATCTTCTGTGGGATCTGGGCTTTACTTGGTCCAAGTCTTCGCAGACCATAACTGAACTAAGTGTACCTCCTTTCCAATCAGGTCCTAGTGGTCTATTTTATATCCGCGAAGGTGAAACCTACGGTGCTATCTATGGATATGACTGGGTAACTTCGTTAGACCAAATTAGCTCTAACCTTGATTCATATGGCGGAACAATTGCTGATTATGAGGTAAATAACCAAGGTTATGTGGTTGCGGCAGGTACTCAAGGTACAGTTGATGAAAAGCCAATTAAAATGAGAGACGAATTCGGTAACTTTGCATTCGTAAAAATCGGTGACGGACGTCCTGACTGGACAGCTGGTTTATCAAATACAGTTAGTTGGAAAGGTTTGTCCGCTTACGTATTGATCGATTTCAAGCAAGGCGGAGATGTATACAATAGAAAAAGCCAATGGTTAACTAGAGATAGTAGAAATGGAATTATGGATGTATCAGCTTTACCTGATGCAGAAAAGAAAACTATGACTTACTATCAAACTTTCTATGATGTTAACACTAACAATAGATATTGGGTAGAAGATGGTACTTACATAAAACTTAGAGAAGTTTCTTTAAGTTACCAGTTTACACCTAATAACTTGAGTTTATTAGGCGACCAAATGGAGAATATTACATTCTCAGTATTAGGTAGAAATTTGTTAACAATAACAGATTACAGTGGTTACGATCCTGAAGCTGGAAGCATCAGAAATCCATTTGATTCAACTGGTCAGTATCCAAACTTCAGAAACGTTGCTTTCTCTGTTAAATTTGACTTTTAATAATTAAATCATTCATCATGAAAAATATGAAAAATAGAATATTGACGATTGCTATTGCTGGTATGGTAACTCTTGCCAGCTGTGCTGATCTGACTGTTGAAAACCTCAACAACCCAGATACTGAACGTGCATTATCATCTGTATCAGATTTGACTACATTGGCCGAAGGTCTAATCAAATCATGGCACAATGATATACATGATTATAGCGGAATGGGTATGCCAACAGCTGTACTTGCAGATGCCTCATCCTGTTCTTGGGGTAATGTTGGTATGCGCGAAATGGGAACTGAGCCACGTCCTGCATTTGATAATGCACCTAATTATGGATATAGATATTTGACTGCTACTCCGTTTAGTAGTATGTACTCTATAAATTCCTCTGCAGCGGACGTAATAAAGGCTGTTCAAGATCCTAATATCGATTTTGGCTCAGATGCTGCGAGAGTTGAGGCTCTTGCACGCTTCGCACAAGGTATATCGATGGGTTATATAGCATTAGCTTTTGACCGAGGATACATTATTGATGAAACCTCAGAAGGTGAGGCTCTGACTAGCCCTACATTAGTACCATATACAGAAATAATGGATTTTGCTGTATCTAAACTTGTTGAAGCTGCTACTATAGCTGGTGCCAACTCATTTACTGTAAGTGAAGCTGTTATCAATACTCCTGGTGGACTTGATAATGCAGGCTTTGCTGCTTTAGCACATTCTTTTGCTGCTCGATTTTTAGCGAATGAAGGTAGAACTGAAGCAGAAAGAGCTGCTACTGATTGGAATGCTGTTATTACACATGTTAGTAATGGTATTTCTTCAGACTTTAACATTAACAATGATCAGTGGGAGAATGGTTTTTGGTACAATGAGCACTATATTTATTTAGTGTATCCTGGTTGGGCTCGTGTTGATATGAGAGTCATTAATATGATGGATGATTCGTATCCAGATCATAATCCTGATGGTCTTGACTTCCCAACGCCAGATTCTACGCGTATATTTGACAACGCAGAAGTTGATGACAGATTATGGACGGATTATACTCATCTCTCTTCTAATAATTTTAGGCCAGAGCGTGGGTTATATTTCTTTTCTAGTTTCCGCTATACACGTCACAATGAATATATTGGACCATGGGCGGCGATAATGGCAGAAATATCAATGTCTGAAATGCATATGTATCATGCAGAAGCCTTAGCACAAACTGGTAATTTAGCTGGTGCTGCTGCTATTCTTAATGATGCTGCAGGTGCAAGAAAAGTTCGTGGTGGACTTCCTGACGTTGCTGCTGATGCTGCTGCTATTCATGCCGCAATACATCATGAAAGAATGGTTGAATCATTCCTAGACGGTGTTGGTAATGAGTGGTTTGATATGAGAGGTAGAGACATGCTTCAAAAAGGTTCTCCTCTTCATTGGCCAATCCCAGCTGAAATTCTAGAAACCCTAGGAGTTACAATTCCTTTTTATACCTATGGTGGTCAAAGTGCACCAGTTGGTAATGGTGGAGAAGGAACTGATTGGGCTGCTGGTACTGCTTCAGGAGCTAAAGCTTGGAGATAATGTACCCTGAATAATTTAAAGCCTCAACACTAGTTGGGGCTTTTTTTTTGTCTATATAATTGCATTCAAATATGAGAAATTCTATTCCTTTATTATTTACTTCAATTCTTTTATTTTTTATTAGTTGTACTATCAACCAAACATCTAATAATGTAGTAGTGACACCGCATCCACTTGCGACACAGGTTGGACAATCTATTTTTGAATTAGGTGGTAATGCATTTGATGTGGCTGTTGCAACTGGTTTTGCTTTATCAGTGTTAGAGCCGTCAATGAGTGGTATTGGTGGTCGCATGCAAGCCTTATACTTCACTAATGACTCATTAGGTGGTATTGATGGAACAACCCAAGTTCCTTCATCATATGTACATGAAGAATATGACGATGGATATAAATTTGTTGGAATACCTGGTGTGGTTCATGGTTTGATTAAACTACATGAATCCAGAGGTAATTTGACACTACAACAGCTACTTAAACCGTCTATTGAGCTTGCAAATAACGGTTTTGAATTAACAAGAGGCAATGTTATCCGGTTGAATATGGCTGCATCTCACGTTCTAAATAATTCTAAAACTGATAAATATTTTTTAGGTGATTCTTTGTTTCAAATAGGTGATACATTAATCCAAAAAGATCTTGCGAATGTATTACATGAAATATCTAAATACGGTATTGATGGTTTTTATGGAGGATGGGTTGCTGAAAAAATCGCAAAAGATATGAATAGGTATGGTGGTTATATAACATTAGATGATTTACGTGATTATAAATCTGGCAATTCTGTAGTAGTTAATGGTGAGTTACATAAATACAGTATCCATAGTCTATTCTTACCCTCTTTTGGACCTATTGTAATTCAATTGGTACAATTAATGGATAGTTGGCCACATCGTGTAGAAAGTCCTGTAGATTATATAAATATGTTTTATCCAATTTCACAGCATGTTTATACTAATAGCCGAAAACAACAGTTTATACCAGACTCTTTACATAATATTATTTCTTTTGAATATAACAGTAGTTTAGCAAAAACAGTCAGTTATGTTTGCTGTACCAAGAAAACTCTAACAAATAATATAGACGGTAATACAGCGCATATTTCGGTTGTTGATTCATTGGATAATGTAGTTAGCTTAACCCAAACAGTCGGCCCTTTAATGGGTTCTGGAGTAATAACTGATTCTTTAGGTTTTGTATACGCGACAACAATGGGAAGCTATCTAGGTATTACAGAAGCTAATCAAAGAGCCTATTCACATATAAGTCCAACAATTATTCTTGAAAATAACTCTCCTGTAATGGTTTTGGGTGCTGCAGGTGGTAGTCGTATACCAACCTCAATTTCTCAGGTCATCTATAGACATTTATTTTTGGATGATGATTTAAACTCTTCAGTTACTAAATTCAGAGTTCATCCAGATACTGAAAAAGCTTTAATTGAATATCATAATGGAGTTGAATTTGAATTTATTCCAGATTCAATCCTTTTTAAATATGATTTAATAGATTCACCTGCTAGATTTGGGAGAGTCCAGGCTATTTCCAGGGTAAATGACCTAAATAAATGGATTGGTGCTTCAGACCCAGACTGGGAGGGAACGGTATTTAACTCTGATTTTAAATAAAAAAAGCCACATCAGTTATTCTGAAGTGACCTTTTAATAGTGGCGGGGACAGGATTCGAACCTGTGACCTTCGGGTTATGAGCCCGACGAGCTACCAGCTGCTCCACCCCGCGATTTAAGACTACAAATATACGACTTAATGTGTTCCAAGGTCAACTCTTTTCTTTAACTATTAAATTCTATTATGATTACGTAATCTCTGACTTATTTCTTGAGTCCCATAGTAGTATTTACTAGTTTGATTATACTTCATTCATCGGTTTTAATACTACTAATAAGATTATTGTCATTATGAGTCACACAAATATTCACGTAAGTGACGTTAGAACTACCTTAGCCAAGCATATTTTAGCCGATGGGTATGAAATGGTTCTCGATTTGGAGGAAAGTCATGGAAGTTATTTAGTGGATAAAGTCACTAATAAAGAATATCTCGATTTCTTTACTTTTTTTGCGTCGAATCCACTAGGTATGAATCACCCATCCTTAAATAACGAAGAATTTATAGAAAGAATAGGTAAAGCCGCTATTAATAAGCCATCAAATTCAGATATTTATACTGAGTATATGGCTGAATTTATGGAGACATTTGAACGAGTAGGGATACCCGATTATTTGCCATATGCTTTTTTTATTTCAGGTGGTGCACTTGCGGTAGAAAATGCCATGAAAGTGGCATTTGACTGGAAAGTACAGAAAAACTTTCACTGCGGTTATCGAGAAGAAAAAGGACATTTAGTGCTTCATTTTGAAAATGCCTTCCATGGCCGTACTGGGTACACTCTATCTGTAACCAATACAATTCCTCATAAGGTAAAGTATTTTCCAAAATTTAATTGGCCTCGCGTGATCAGTCCGGCCAACCACTATCCAGAGACTGATGAATCAGTAGCGCATGTAGTAAAGCACGAATATTTAGCAATCGAACAAGCTAAACGATATTTTGAGACACATAAAGATGAAATAGCCTGCATACTTATTGAACCTATTCAGGCAGAGGGAGGTGACCGTCACTTTAGGCGAGAGTTTCATCAAGAACTACGTAAACTAGCAGACACCTACGAGGCATTACTCATTTATGATGAAGTGCAAACAGGTATTGGGTTAACAGGTAAGTTTTGGGCGCACGAGCATTTTGTAAAACCAGATATTATTGCATTTGGTAAAAAAGCTCAAGTTTGTGGGATACTTGCCGGTAAACGTCTAGATGAAGTAGAAACCAACTGCTTTAAGGTATCCTCTAGAATAAACTCTACATGGGGTGGGAACCTAGTTGATATGGTTCGTTTCCAACGTATACTAGAGGTTATAGAGCAAGATAATCTTGTTGAGAATGCAGCTAATTTTGGAGAACATTTACTTAAAGGACTTCACCACTTAAACTCAAAGCATACTCACTTTTCCAACCCTCGTGGTAAAGGCCTTATGTGCGCCATTGATCTACCAAATTCACATGCTAGAGATTCTATAGTTACTGAGTGTATGAATCAAGGACTAATGATACTAGGGTGTGGTGATAGAACAATTCGTTTTAGGCCTGCGTTAACAGTTTTAAAAAATGAAATAGACCAGGCATTAAGTATACTTAGTTCTGCTTATAACTCAACTATAAGCCACTGCCCTGCAGTTTTTGAATAAAGTTGGCTACACTTATATTAATTAGTCCATTACAGTAATATTTTTTTTCAGAGACTGAAAAAATCTACACTATCTGATGTGAATCTGGCTGGATGACCATTTCATTTACTACATGAGTCGATGGAAGTTTTAGTATGTTTCCAACGACATTGGCGATCATGGAAGGGTCTAACATGGCTTCTTTTTTTACTTTCATTTGAATGTCTTCATCATCCCAGAAAGGTGTATTGACACCTCCTAAGTACAAAAGAGAAAACTGTGTTTTAGATCTTTTATATTCTTCGACTAGTCCTTTAACCATTCCTTGAATAGCAAACTTGGTAGCAGAATATAGCGCAGAATTTCTCATGATGTACTTTCCCATAGTGCCTGGAAAGTAGATCATTCGAGCATGTTCGGTATTCATATGCTCAAGAAATGCTTGTGTCGCCAAAAAAGTACCTAATACATTGGTATTTATAACTTGAGCTGCTAATTCTGGGTTGATATTAGCAGAAGCTTGAATAACACCCTTTCCATAAGCATGTATAAGTGCATCTACAGGGCCTAATTCACGATAAACTTGAGCTGCAACTTGAGTTAGAGTCTCTGCATTAGTTACATTTACTGAAATGGCGTACGCTTCGCCACCTTTTTGATTAATTTGACTCGCTACTGCCTCTGCTTTTGTCTGATCTCTGGAGGAGATGACTATTTTATAGTCGTGAAATTCAAATAAATGATGGGCAATAGCTTTTCCTAAACCACCGCTACCACCTAAAATTACTGCAATTTGTTTTGACATAGGACTTTATAATTAAACTAGATTTTGTGATAGTTGCATTTTGAGCATTTATACAAAAGAATTATTAATTGGAATTGAGCGTTCCAAAGTCTACTAATTAGCTCAAAGTATGATATTAAAATGCTAAATATTTCTTAGTACAAAGTGAATGATTAGCTGGAACCGATAGTTAAGTTTATTAGATGCACAATTTTTAAAAGAAAAGATGAAACATAAAACATTCAAAAAAAAATTAATCGATAAAGTTAGTACTCTAGGCGATTTAAAGGAATCAGGATGGAAAAGTGTATCCGTTAAAGATGAAATGAGGGGAAACTTAATTGCACGAATGAGATCTGATCAGGTCACATTTGATGGTATACTAGGGTATGAAGAAACTGTAATACCGCAGATACAGCAGGCTATACTAGCCAAACATGACTTCATATTGTTAGGACTGAGAGGGCAGGGGAAAACTCGTCTACTTCGCCAAATGGTTTATCTGTTAGATGATTATATTCCTATCGTTAAAGGATCAATTATTCATGATGACCCGTTTTATCCTTTGTCACGTTTTGCTCGTGAAATTCTGAACAGTATGGGAGATGATACACCTATTGAATGGGTTAGTCGAGACGAGCGTTTCAGTGAGAAATTAGCTACTCCAGATACCACGGTCTCTGATCTAATCGGTGATATAGACCCTATTAAAGCGGCATCTCAAAAATTAGATTTATCGCATGAAGACTCTATTAATTTTGGACTAATACCTAGATCCAACAGGGGTATCTTCATTATAAATGAATTACCTGATTTGCAACCACGGATACAGGTTGCTTTGCTAAACATTATGCAAGAAAGAGATATTCAGATTAGAGGTTTTAAGTTTAGAATGCCGTTGGATGTATGCATGGCGTTTTCAGCTAACCCTGAAGATTATACCAATCGTGGGAATATAATCACCCCGCTTAAAGACCGAATAGATGCCCAAATTATTACCCATTATCCTAAGGACATAGAAACGGCAATGAAAATCACCGTTCAAGAATCTTGGGTACGTAGAGAAATGAACGTTGATGTTCAGATACCAGATGTATTCAGATATATTTTAGAACAAGTGGCCTTTGAAGCTAGGTCATCAGAGTATATTGATCAGAAGAGTGGTGTATCTACCCGTATGACCATTACAGCCATGGAACAAATGATTAGTGCTGCAGAAAGAAGGGCGCTGCTTCAGGGAGAAGATAAAACTCAGATTAGGGTTAGTGACCTATATCATATTATTCCAGCTCTCACAGGTAAGTTAGAACTTGTTTATGAGGGAGAACAAGAGGGAGCCATTAATGTGGCAAAACTTATTGTAGGTAAAGCTATTACCAAAGTGTACAAAAACTACTTTCCTGATCCATCTAAACGTAATGAGGAATCAGCATCGGTTTATGAACAAATAGGTCTTCATTTTGAGTTAGGAAATGAATTGATATTAGGTGACCACATTAATGATAATGAATACAAAGATTCATTAAGGCGTGTAAAAGGATTAAAAGAAGTTGTATCTAATATAATGGGTGAGTCAACAAAGGATATAGATATCTGTGCTTGGATGGACATTACACTAGAAGCCTTACACCAACATTCTATGCTAGGAAAAGAGGAAATAAACCAGACAACTAAATACACTGATATGTTGGGCACTATGCTGGATCAATTAGATACAAGTTCTGGATACGAAATAGAATAAAAGAATTATTAGCGAATAGATTGGGAGATTAAATTTTATTCTTTATATTTATTTTCAATAATTTAACAAAAGTTATATGAAGGCAGGTATTCACCCAGATTATAAAGAAGTAACTGTTTTACTTAGCGACGGTACTCAAATCAAAACACGTAGCACGTTAGATACAAAAGATGGGTTATACAAGCCAGAAGTTGATTCTCGTAATCATCCCTTTTACACAAAGAGCTCCAATTTCACATCTAAGGCTGGTCGAGTTGATCGATTTAAACGTATGTATGAGAAGAAATAGTAATTTTCTGTAGCTATCCTTGGATAGCTTTTTTTATGCAAATTCAACGATTTGAAGTAGGTCCTTTCGTACAAAATACATATTTGTTATGGGATGATTCCAGACAGGCTGTGTTGATAGATGTGGGTTTTTCAAACGAAAGTGAATTCAATATGTTATATGAATTCCTGGAGACACACAACCTTGATATTGGTACCATACTACTTACTCATGCCCATGTAGATCATATTTTGGGTTTACAGGGTTTATTTAAAAAAATTGACTCACCTCTGTACCATTTTAAAAAAGAAGCTTTCTTATGGGAAAATTTTGAGCAACAAGCTCGCATGTTTGGTATTAATGCTATTCTTCCGCCAGTTACCCCCCTTCCTTTGACTCATAATCAAGTCATTAAGCTTCAAAATATAGAAATAAAAGTCCTTTATACGCCAGGACATGCACCTGATCATTGCTCATTTTTTATAGAAAATGAAGGTATTTTGCTTTCCGGGGATGCACTTTTTAAGGAAAGCATAGGTAGAACAGATCTCTACAAAGGTAATTCATCCTTGTTACTTTCTAGTATTCGTAAAGAGTTATTAGAGCTGGGAGACGAAGTAAAGATATTCCCTGGGCATGGTTCATGTACAACTATTGGTCATGAGAAATTCTATAATCCTTATTTAGGATACAGATAGTATTTAGTTAGATTATAGAGAATTAAAAGAACAAATGAGCCAAGTATTGGAGCTATTCTAGTTTAGAAAAGGTAAAATTAGATTAATAATCAGACTTCAACTCTTCAATCTTACTTGTGTAGGTGTCAGCTTTTTCCTCATTTACAGTAACTAGACGTTCATACATATGAATTGCTTCCTTTTTATTACCTTGCGCCTCATGTATTCTTGCTAAAGTTTCTGATATGATCTCAGCAACGTCGGATGAGTTCTCACTTAAATCTTCATCACTTACGTCTTTATATGAATAGTTAACACGTTGACTTTCAACTGCCTCAAGGAGTTCAATAAGTCGATCTAGGTCAAGTATTTGAGCCGATCTGGACCCTTGAACTAATACTTTTCTACCTATTTTACTATTTTGTGGAATTTTTGCATTGAATTGCTCCGGATGCAATAAATAGAAGTGTAAATGCTCCATTAAGGGACTGCCTGGAGCAAAAGTTTTAGCTTTAAGCGCTTCGGCAATTGCTTTATTTTGATTGCCTTCTAAGTAATGAAACCAAGCCAATAAAAAGTGCCCTACCGCGTCAGGGTCTCTTCTAGAAACTTGACGTTCTAGCTTTCGTGTCATGCGCGATGGATCGACATCGAATTGCTCAACGTAACTATTTAGAGAGGGTGGTATGGTAAATGGGAAAGTCTTCATATATTCATAATATATCGGCTTTAAGATATATATGAAATGAGAAATTGCATTGTTTTGTTATAGCTAGCGAAGAACAACTGATTTTGATTTCTTAGAAAGGGTGGATTAAATTCTATAGGATTAGTGGGATTGTCACCAATTACTGACGGCATCATTGAACATGTTATAGGCAATCTGTGATAAGGTTTCAGTGGCAGCTTCTAATTCACCATTGATCGGATCTTCTGTGGGATCATAAGTGAAGCTACTAGTAAAACTTCTATTCCAAAGCGCTTCTTCACTGCTTGCATATTGAAAACGAGCTTGAACAGTTATACTAACTTGGTTTTGCTTGGCTTGTTCATTTCCACCGATTGAAAAAGGGCGGTTAGTATAGGTTTGAATTTGTCCTTCAATAAATGCATCCGCAGATTCAAGATTAGTGGCTAGTCCTAATCTGCTCTGGTTTACAAATTGTTCAATCAGGGTAGAATTCAAACGATCACTTAAGTCCCCTAATCCACTGCCAGATTGATCCGGGAAGAATGGTATATAAATAGTGTTGACACCTTCAGGTATGGAGGCTCCTGTAAAACTATAACTAAGACAAGATAGGTGTAAGCTCATTAGCCCCAAAAATAAATAGTTCTGTAGGTTGTTTTTTATTTGCCATTTAATTGAGAAAGTTAAACAGTTGTTGTGGGTTCCCTTATGCATAGCTAGATATTGGTGTGCGGTTTTTATTTTTTTTCTAACCCATATTGATCCAATTTCCGGTACAGGGTGCGTTCACTTATTCCTAGTGTTTCAGAGGCTTTACGTCTATTGCCGCCAAAAATTTCCAGTGCTTTTTGGATAAGAAATTTTTCAGTTTCTTCTAGAGAAGGGATCTTTTTTCCTTTTAATTGTAAAACAAAATCGTTCTCTTCCTCCTGGTATGGCTCATCATAAGGTTCAAACTCTTCTTTATTTATGTCACCTTTATGATGTGTTGATGCATAATTTAATGCATTTTGATTCTGAGAGTAGTCTAATTTAGTGTGCTTGGAATTAGTGTAGTCTAGAGGATTAGATAATCCACTATTGGCATTGGTGGATACATTATCGAGTGAGGATGCATTTTCTCCAGAACCTATTAATGCAGGTAACTGTGGATTATTTTTATTTGAGAATAGCGAGTATACAAGATTTGCTAACATTTTTTTTAAATCACCAATGTCGTTGCTCATTTCAAGTAGAGCGCGATAAATTAATTCGGAACCTTGATGAGAGGTTTGTTGACTTCGGC
The DNA here is from genome assembly GCA_002720745.1 of Balneola sp. Classification (GTDB taxonomy): domain Bacteria; phylum Bacteroidota; class Rhodothermia; order Balneolales; family Balneolaceae; genus UBA1275. Next base: position 43,717 of record PBJO01000018.1, on the reverse strand, counting down.
TATCTCTACTATTTACGTTCTCTTGGAGCATAGGTAGATTATCGGCAGAACCAATACTTTGACGTCCTTTCAAATATTTTCTGAGAATCTCAATGTCAATAAACTGTGATTTTTCTAAAACAACTAGCTGCTCGGCAATATTACGAAGCTCGCGAATATTACCAGGCCATCGATAGGAACTAAGTAGGGCTTTTGCATCGTCAGAAAAGCCTCTAAAAACAGAGTCGTATTTTCTTGAGTAATGCTCGACAAAATTTCTAAAGATAGGAATAATATCCTCCGATCTATCCCGTAATGCAGGTAGATGTATTTGAACGGTATTCAATCGGTAATATAAATCCTCTCGAAAACTATTTTCTTTTACTAATTCCCAAAGGTCTTTATTAGTAGCAGCAATAATTCGAACTTCAGTTGTTTGAACTTTGGAAGATCCAACCCTAAAGAATTCGCCATTTTCTAAAATTCGTAGAAGTTTTACTTGAACATCTTTTGGAGTATCGCCTATTTCATCTAAAAATATTGTTCCTCCATCGGCCTTTTCAAAGTAGCCTTTTCGGGCATCATTTGCCCCTGTAAATGCTCCTTTCTCATGACCAAATAGTTCACTTTCAATAATACCTTCAGGAATGGCTCCACAATTCACAATAATAAGCTCATTATGCTTACGATGACTCATGCCATGAATAGCTCGTGCGGTAACATCTTTACCAACACCACTTTCACCTTGCAATAGAACAGTGATATCGGTTTGTGCAACCTGCATTATTTTATCAATTACCTGCCGTAGTGCATCAGAACTACCTATAAGTCCAAATTGTTCTTGAAATACTTCTCTATCCATATCTATAATTATGACATTATGTCGTAATATACGAAATTTGTTACACAGGTAGGACTACTGATAGTACTTTTGGTACTTTTTTAGCGTTTTAACAATTCAGTAGATTGCTCAATAGGTAAGCTTCGTGTTTCCTTAAAATTAGAAAGTACTAAATTCGACCGCGTTTTACCCACTCCAACCCAGGATTGAATTCTTGATAAAAGGCGTTCGAAAGAGGCAGTATTTTTTGTTCGTACTTTTAATAAGTGCGACCCCTCACCTGTAATACTATGACATTCTAAAATTTCAGACTCTCTCAAAGTTTCCTCTACAAAATTATTGTAATGTTCTGAGCCATCTACTTGAACAAATAGAAAGGCACTAATGTCAAAATGAAAATATTTATCGTTAAGAATGGCATGATATCCCTTAATGAGTCCACGTTCCTCAAGTTTTTTCATTCGCTCTGAAACAGAGGGTACAGATAAACCAACGAGTTCTGCAATTTTATTTCGCTGTGCTCTCCCATGTTCTTGTAAGTGATTCAAAATTTTAATGTCAATATCGTCTAGTAGTGGTGTCATGATTGGACGGTTTATATGATGGAGTTATTTCTACGTATGAGCGCCCACTTTAGGTTGGCAAGAGTGATGAGTTCCCTAAATAATCAAAAAAAAATGGTTGAATTCCTAAAATTATAAAGTATAAATTATAAAAGTAATGAATAAAATGGAATTACTTAGATATCTTAAACAATTAAAAAACCTTAACTAAATGTTTATAGACCTTGTATCTTTGAATGGTAACCTAATTTAAGGAGTATGTTAGATATTACATTTATAAAGGAAAACCCACAGTTAGTAATAGATTCAATGAACAACAAGGGGGAGAAGAACGCTCAACTTGTTCAGCGACTCATTGATAAAGATGAGCAGTGGCGTCAATTAGTCCATCAGATAGATGTTCTTAGAGCCAAAAGTAATAAGTCGGCTAAACAAATTGGGGCTTTAATGGCCATTGGTAATAAGGAGGAAGCTCAAACGATTATTCAGGAAACATCCAGATCGAAAAGTATTATAAAAGAATTAGAAAAGCAGTTAAATATCATTGCTGAGAAACGGAGATCCCTATTACTTAGGATACCAAATGTTGCGCATATTAGCGTTCCAATTGGTCACTCAGAAGAATATAACCAAGTCTATAGCACTTGGGGTACCATCAATACTCAATCTTGGTTAAAACCACACTGGGATATTCTAGAAAAGCAGGGCTGGTTAGACTTTGAACGTGGGGTAAAGGTAACCGGCGCAGGTTTTCCATTTTATCTTGGACCTTTAGCTCAGCTTCAGCGAGCTCTTATACATTTTTTTATTGATGAGGCTAATAAGGTTGGTTACGTTGAAATGCAGGCTCCCTATCTTATTAATGAGGATTCAGCTCGGGGTACAGGTCAAATTCCTGACAAAGAAGACATGATGTATGAAATTCCAAGGGATACCTTCTTTGCAATACCAACTGCAGAAGTACCAGTGACTAATTTTCATCGGGGTGAAATTCTCTTCGAAGAGCAACTACCTTTACAGTACGTTTGTCATACTCCTTGCTGGAGAAGAGAAGCGGGCTCCTATGGCAAGGACGTACGAGGACTAAACAGGCTACATCAATTTGAAAAGGTAGAACTAGTTCATTTTGTTAAGCCGGACGAGTCCTATGAAACCTTAGAGTTGTTACGAGAGCATGTCGAATCTTTGCTTCAAAAATTAGGCTTAGCTTATCAGACATTACTCATGTGTACGGGAGATATGGGGTTCACTCAATCAAAAAAATATGATCTAGAAGTTTGGAGCCCAGGACAACAAAGATGGCTAGAGGTAAGCTCATGCTCTAATTTTGAGGCATTCCAAGCCAGAAGAATGCAGCTTAGATATAGAAAAGATGAGAAAGTGACCGAGATGGTCCATACTCTTAATGGATCGGGGCTTGCACTTCCTAGAGTACTCTCAGCGACTATTGAAACCTACCAAACAGAAAATGGTCTTGTCAGAGTACCGGATATCTTAAAAAGATATATTGATCGGGAATATTTATAGTTGGCATTTTTTGACAATGTACAGAAAACTAACTATTAAAGACCAACTCTAGGAAAGGATGGTTATTTGAATTAAGGCTCAGGGAGCGTCTAAACAACGTTTACCAAGAAATATTCTTTTTCGCTGTAGTTTAGTAAGCGATCAAGAATAGGTTCCATTGTATTATACTGCATTAATTCCATTCGGAGTTTTTTGCCATTTCGAATTCCTTTTAAGTATTGTCCATAGTGTTTTTTCATGATAATAACACCATAACGTTCTCCTTGATGGTCAACTGATAGCTTAAGCTGCTCAGCGCACGCCTCAAGACGCTCTTGAATTGATATTTCAGCGTTATAGCCTCCTTGGTCTAGGTATTCACGAGTTTGCCTGAAGATCCAAGGATTTCCTATAGCACCTCGGCCAATCATTACGGCATCTACTCCAGTTTCATTAAATAATTTTGCAGATAATTCAGGTGAAGTTATATCGCCGTTACCTATAATAGGAATATGAAGCCCTTGAGTATTTTTAAGTTTTTTGAGCCAGGTCCAATCCGCATCTCCCTTATATTTTTGGACTCTTGTTCTGGCATGAATAGTTAAGGCTTTGACCCCAACGGATTGTAGCATAAGAGCCACTTCTTGTATTCGGATAGTATGTTCATCCCAGCCTAAACGGGTTTTAACCGTCACTGGCTTGTCTTCAACTGCATCTACCACAGTCCCAGCCATGCGTTCCATCATGTCTATATCTTTTAAACATGCCGCTCCTGCACCTTTATTGACCACCTTGTAGACAGGGCATCCAAAGTTTATATCTACCACATCTGGGTTACTTGCTTCTGCTACCTTAGCTGCGCCATACATAGCCTCTTCTCTACCACCAAAAATTTGAATTCCTAAAGGACGTTCAACCTCCTGAAAACTCATTTTGTGCAAAGCTATATCTGAATCACGTATAAGTGCTTCAGAGCTAATAAATTCCGTAAACACCATATCTGCGCCCATTTTTCTGCAAATCTGTCGAAATGGAGCATCAGATACATCCTCCATTGGGGCTAGAAAAAGAGGCCGTTCTCGCTTAGCAAATAGTTCGTCAAAAAAATCAACTTTACTCATACATACAAGATACGAATATATAGTATTCTATCTGCAGTTTCTATAAATAAGCAAGCATTTCTTTTAGTCATTTGACTGTAATACTGCTATATTTTAACTCTAATCTCTACAATAAGTTAAACAAGCACTCATGGATATATCGAAGATCGAAGAACTACTGGGCGATGATGCCTCATATTTGTTAAATCACACCAGTAGAACAATTACTAAAGATCAGTTAATTCAACCAACACCAGATTATGTAGATCAAGTATGGTATCATTCTGATCGTAACAATAGAGTTTTAGGTAATCTGCAATGGTTAATGGAATCTGGCAGACTGGGGGGTAGTGGTTATGTATCTATACTCCCCGTTGATCAAGGAATTGAGCATTCAGCGGGAGCCTCATTTGCAAAAAACCCTAATTATTTTGATCCTGAAAATATTGTAAAGTTAGCGATTGAAGCAGGTTGTAATGGTGTAGCATCAACCTTTGGTGCTCTACGTAGCGTTTCGCGAAAATATGCTCATAAAATTCCTTTCATAGTAAAAATTAATCACAATGAATTACTCACCTTCCCTAATACATTTGATCAAATAATGTATGGCACCATAGATCAAGCGTATGATATGGGCGCAGCTGCAGTAGGGGCAACCATTTATTTTGGTTCACAAGAATCCAACCGCCAAATTCAAGAAGTTGCCCAAGCATTTGCCTATGCACATGAATTAGGAATGGCTACCATTCTATGGTGTTATACTCGAAATGATGCGTTTAAGGTTGATGGTGTAGATTATCACACATCAGCTGATCTTACGGGTCAGGCCAACCATATTGGGACAACCATTGGAGCGGATATCGTGAAGCAAAAGCAGCCTACCAATAATGGTGGATACAAAGCTTTAAATGCAGGGAATTCATCATATGGTAAATTAGATGATCGTATTTACTCAGAATTAAGCTCCGATCATCCTATAGACTTAACTCGTTATCAAGTTATTAACTCATTCATGGGTCGTGCAGGTTTAATTAACTCAGGTGGTGCCTCAGGTTCTAATGACTTCGCCGACGCAGTAAAGACAGCTGTGATTAATAAGCGTGCTGGCGGAATGGGACTGATTAGTGGCCGAAAAGCATTCCAGCGCACTATTACCGAAGGCGTGCAACTTTTGAATATAATCCAAGATGTATATTTGAATAAAGACATAGATATTGCATAAAACTACATATACCTAAACTAGACGAGTGATATTAGGAGATTAACCTAAGTCATATAGCTAATTTTTTAGCCTTGTAGAGTTTTCTGCAAGGCTTTTTTTTATACTATAAAATGGGTCAAAACAAGCGACAACTATATAATCCAAAACAGATTATTTCAAAAAAATATCTGTTTTTTTCTATTTCCTTGAGTCTTTTGACTATGGTGGGGGTTATTTGGTATACTTATACTCCTGGCATTCTACAGTATTTAGCACCCAAAAGACTTCCTGGGTTAGGCATTGCTTTGGTGGTTTCATTTTTAAGGGTATGGTTTTCGGCAGCAAAAATCCGATTTTTATCTGCGGGAGTTATTAGTTGGTTAGGAGCATTTAGGGTGCAATTGAGCTGGGATTTCACCTCAGCAGTAACACCATCAACCATAGGTGGTGCTCCTATGGCAACCTATGCCATGACCAAAGAAGGTTTAAGGTTAGGTGAGTCTACTGCTATCATACTGTATAGTGTACTATTGGATCAGATATGGTTTGCCATTGCTATCCCAGTCTTATTAGTGGCTGGTGTCTATATGAATGTAGTTCCTCCATCTGTGGGTTTTATAGGTGAAGTATCTATGCTCATATTGTATATTTCCCTACTTTCATATGCTGGAGTACTTGCTTATGGAGTACTTATTAAACCATCAGCGATATCAAAAATTATCAAGTGGTTTGCAAAACTACCACTTTTTAATAAACACAGAGACAAGATACATTCTGAAGCAGTCAATCTTGAACAATATGCATATGAGCTAAAAGCAAAGCCATTCCGATTTTTATTTCAGGCATTCTATTACTCTACGATGTCTTGGTTGGCAAGGGTTGCACTTGCCCCAATTGTTGTACTAAGTTTATTACCAGCACCGGAACTACTATCAGTCTTGCGAAGTTTAGCGATGAATTTAGCTTTTTTAGTCGTTCCAACCCCTGGAGGCAGCGGCGGAGTAGAAGGACTGTTTGTTTTGTTTCAGGGGCCTTTAATATCAAGAGAAGCATTTATAGGCCTTGCACTATTTTTATGGAGAATTATTAGTTATTATATCACTATTGCCATGGGAATGATGGCAACTACTTGGTATGTAAATCAGGAAGTCCATGAGTATAAACGTAGCTAAAAGTAAGTAGTATAAATATAGAAACTTTTAATAGTCGTACCTGAACAGGTCTATGTCAGCTGAATCTAAAAACTTAGCATATACCTATCCTATCATTACTTATGGTTAAATCAAATCAAATATTTATATGTACTTCATGTGGTCACGAATCTCCAAAGTGGCTGGGCATTTGTCCAGGATGTAAAGAATGGAATAGTTTTGTTGAAGAAGAAAAAAAATCGAATAAAACAAAGTCACATAAAGCTAAAATCCCTGGATTAGAGCTAGAACAAACACCAACGCCACTAACGCTCAATAATATTTCAGCTAAGGAAACTTCTAGATTTCAAACTGGAATTGCTGAACTTGATAGAGTATTGGGTGGGGGATGTATGCGTGGATCTTATATACTTATTGGTGGAGCTCCAGGGGTTGGTAAAAGTACACTTACGCTTCAAATAGCTAAGTCTGAACCTTATTTGTCAATTTTATATTGTGCTGGTGAAGAATCTGTCATGCAGATTAAACAACGAGCTAAGCGCATAGGGATCATCTCAGAAAAACTCTTACTAATTAATGAGACACGGATAGAAGCTATCATTGAGCAGGCCCACAAGTTGCAGCCAGATTTACTAATAGTCGATTCCATTCAAACGGTATATAGAGATGAGCTTAGTAGTATGCCAGGTAGTGTAGCTCAGATAAAAGAGTGTGCTGCATTACTTCAACAGTTGGCCAAAAAATCAAGTTTGTCAATTATGATAATTGGCCATATCACTAAAGAAGGGGATATTGCTGGCCCAAGGGTCTTAGAGCACATGGTGGATACAGTACTTAGTTTTGAAGGAGATGATTACTATACTTACCGTATGTTGAGAAGTATAAAAAATAGATTTGGGCCTGCCCATGAGGTTGGCGTTTTCGAAATGAAGCAAGACGGCTTGGATCAAGTTCCTAATCCTTCTGCTTTTTTTTTGGCAGAACGAAACAAGGAGATGTCCGGAAGTGCCATCGGATGTATTATGGAGGGTAGCCGACCGATGTTAATAGAACTACAAGCATTGGTAAGCCCAAGTGCCTATGGGACTCCGCAACGCACTGTTACTGGCATGGATCGTAATCGTGTTTTGCTACTTTTGGCAGTTTTAGAAAAGCGTACAGGCTTCAAATTTTCGGATAAGGATGTATATGTTAATGTAGCTGGTGGCTTAAAAATAAAAGATCCTTCAGCCGATCTTGCGTTATGTATTGCTTTGATATCTTCATTATTAGATATGTCTATAGATAACAATAAACTCTGGTTGGGTGAAGTAGGACTTGGTGGGGAACTAAGACGGGTGAACCAGCTAGAACGGCGCATTAAAGAAGCTGAAAAACTAGGTTTTGCTCATGCTTGGATTAACAATAACCATGACTCTAAAAACTCACCATCCCACCTTAAGGATGTATTGCAAAGTTTTGTCCAAAAAAAACCCTAAATAAACAAGGGCTTCTGTATGATAACAATCTCAAGAAAAACTAGAAGTTTTCTCTTTGTCGTCGTCGCTGCTCACGGACGGCTTTTTTCATGGCTTCCCGTCGTTCAATAGACGGCTTAGTGAATTGTTGGCGATCTTTGTATTCGTTGAGAATACGAGAACGTGTCACCATCTTTTTGAAACGATTGATTGCGCGTTCAACACTTTCATTGTCTTTAACTTCAACGCCTAACATTGAATCTCACTTCCTTTTATTTTATTGTTGCTAATGATTCAGTCTTTAAATATAAGGCTTTTTATCAAGGATAAAAATGTATATCTATTACACAGATAGTCGAAAAAACTATCTAAGATGATAGGAGCTTTAAAGAGTGAGCGTAAATCAATTATTATTTAAAATCCATTTTTTATCTAACCAATGAGGATTTAATCCTACACCAAATAAAGCATAGTCATATTTTGAAGGGTCTGATGGATCAAGAATTACAAGTTGTTCTTGTAATTCTTCTACTGCCTTCCAATCATTTTGTTTTCGGGTAATAAGACCCATCCTTCTGCTTTGTCTAGCCACATGAACATCTAATGGTATATAAATTTGGGATGGTGGCATAAAGCTCATGCTACCAACATCTACTGGACCGCCGCGAATTGTCCAACGTAAATACATGTAAAGCCGTTTACATGATCCTCCTTTTTCAGGATTAGAAATATGCCTTCGGGTTCGGGCTGGTATTTCAGGGAAAAAACGAAAAAACTCCTCATGAAAAACCCCCATCAATGGTCGGTTTTCTACTATTGAACAATTTAAGCAATTTGCCCAAAAAGCCTCAAATGTAGTGTAGTGAAATAGGATTTGTTGTATGGTTTTGACTAACCAGTAAATATCCTCGGAATTAAATGTTCTATGCTTAAAGCCCGTTAATCTATGGGTATCCAGTTCAGTGAAATTACCAATAAAATCTAGTGGTTTATACGCCATTCTAGCCAGTAAATCATGGACTTTAGCAATGACGATAGAGCGCTTACCCCATGCCATTGTAGCAGTAAAAAAACCTGCTACATTAATCTCTTCTGCATCATCAAATGCATGTAAAAATTGAATAGGATCATCTTTTATATAGGCTGGAACCTCCATTCTCTTTACCCATTGATCTAGTACAGGCTTAAGCTTGAGCAGATATTTTTTGGATCGTTTACGCAAATTTTTTCATTAGAGCAATGGTTATGGTCTTGTTTGCCTTTGGGAAGGGGTAGTTTTCTAAATCTTGGATGGAGACCCATTTAATTTGATCACTCGCTTTGGCTGTTGGAATTTGCAGTGTTTCTGTGGGCTTTAAAACACAAAGATAAGCACTTAGGGTGATAGTAAAATGCGAATAGGCATGATTTAAGCTCATAAAAACTTCAATTACACTGACTTCTATACCCAACTCTTCCTTGATTTCTCTATGTAATGCTTGGAGGCTGGTTTCGTTATTTTTCTGTTTTCCTCCTGGAAATTCCCATAAACCACCTAACATAGCATCCAAGGGTCGTTGTGCAATTAATACTTCTCCTTTATCATTTAAAATAATCGCCACCGAAATAGCCTGATGTGGGCGTTTAGCCTTTTTTGAAGTGTACGGTATTTGTTCGGTTTTATTGGAGCGGTATGCAACACATTTAAAAGCAAGTGGGCATGATTGACAAGCTGGTCTAATAGGAGTACAAATCATTGCCCCTAATTCCATCATTGCCTGATTAAATCCGGAAGGTGGATATCCCTTAATCCACTGATCTATTTTTTGCTGCACAATTTTTCGAGTGCCTATTTTTCGGGTGTCCTGTTCAATGCCGCAGAACCGGGTAACGGTCCGGATTACATTTCCGTCCATTACCGCATATTCTAAGTCAAATGCAATGCTTGCGATTGCTGCTGCTGTATATGGGCCAATGCCGGGGAATGACAGAAGTTTTTCATAATCATTAGGAAGAATCCCAGAATAATTTTCTATGACTAATTGTGCTGTTTTGTGGATATTTCTAGCTCTACTGTAGTAGCCAAGTCCTTCCCATTGCTTTAAAACCTGTTGAGTGGATGCTGCAGCCAGATGTTGAAGACTTGGAAAGGCCTTCATAAATCGATTGAAAAAAGGAAGTGCTTGATTTACTCTAGTTTGTTGTAGCATTATTTCTGAAACCCAGATAGCATAAGGATCCTTAGAATCTCTCCATGGCATACTTCTTTTGTTTATGTCAAACCACGATAATAGGCCTTCGGCACAGTTGGAGTTGAAAAGCATGTCCAGTTCTGGTTTAGTCATGCCTGTTCTTAATTATTATCTCGAAGTAATTCAATCACATTCAATTCTACCTGTACTGAGCTAGCCGAACCATAGGCGTCTGTTGCTATGACTTTGAACCGATGCACCCCTAAATCTTTCTCAGTGGGTGTCCATGTTAGTTTTCCACTTTTTTCATCTAAGCGAGCACCTTCGGGTAGATCAACCCCTAAAAAGCGAATCAATGATTTCTGGCTATGTTTAGCCTCTGGGTCCATGGCTATATAGGTGACCGTATAGGGATCTCCCATTATCAATGTACTTGTACGAATGGGACTTATTCTAGGGGGATTATTAAAATTAGTGATGTCTATTTGAATGAAGGTACTATCCAGCAATCCGGTAGAACTTTGCGCAATGATATGGAGTCGGTGGATACCTATTTGATTGAATTGAGGCTGCCAAAATACTCCTTCTCCCTTTATCTTCATTCCATTAGGTGCACTCTTCACACTATACCGAATGGCATCGGTTGGCCAATCTTCTACCACTTGAATACCAAATAGAATAGGGTTTGGATAAGGTACAATTTTGGGTTCATAAGGAAGCAGTGTTAATGTATTAGGTAAGGATTTTGAGTCCACTTGCTTCGCTTGAATATCTGAGTTCGCAGTGTCCAATTGGCTCTCTTGCTTGCTTGAATCCCAAAAATTACTGGGTCCAGTACCACTGTAAACTCTTCCTAATGCACCAAATTCATGAAGCCATAACCGATCTATATCCCCTGTTAAATGGTAGTTAGCCCCTTCATCACTTTTCCAAAGGGTCACTTTGTTATCGGCTACTAGCCAAATTTCTCTCTCTGTGGTTTCTATGAAGTAAGTATCTTTGTACTTAATTATATTCATGATATTAGTACCTAAATTGGTCAATGGCTGGCTGGAGCCATCTTTATCTATGCGGAAAAGAACCCCATCTTCACTACTCCCAAATAATTCATTCTCCACCAAATGTAATTGAACGATATCTGGGTTAATATCTGTCATACCAACCCATTTTAAGGTATCTTCATTTATTGTCCATGAAAAATTATGCAGTTTTGATGGGCTTAGTACAAATAGTTGTTGGGAGCGAGGTGTAGTTAAAACATCTAGCACCGCTTCTCTTTGTAGCACCTCATTGGCAATGAATGTAACAGAAGTATCAAAAGCTTCTGGATTTTGCAATCCTAATACGCCCAAACCTTCATGTCCTAGGGCGATGTACACATAGTCACGAAGTCGGGCTATTGCTCTGGGCTCTGTGGGTAAATAGGTAGAAGAATACACACCTAATACAGAGGTAGGCTCTAAAACAGTTAATCGTTTCCCGTTACCAAATAAATAGGCAAATCGGATATCTGTAACAATTTTATTACCACGTCGTTGCATCCCAATATTTGTATAAAGCCATTGAGTCTTATCGTTGCTAACTCTAAAAACAGCTAAGCCTATTTGCTCAGAAAGAACATAAAGATGACTTGGACTTGATGCGATATCCAACACATTATCTATATCCATGGTAGGTTTATACCGAAAATCTTGGCTTGTTGGCTGGGCCATTATATTTTGATAACAAATAACTAGAAATGTTATTGTTAAAGAGTTGATTAAATATGATTTCTCGGCGTTCATTACGAATGTATTGATAATTCTTCGATACTTTGGAGCTAAAATTGAATCATATAAATATTCAGGCTGTATGTATTCGGCTACATTAATTTTAAAGTATTCAGTCTAACATCGATCATATATCCACTTTTACTAAAAAGAAACAAATAAACCTACTCGATATTACGATTCTTTCACTATTTAATTATAGCCAATTATGGTTTTGATACCAATTTAGAGTAGACCGCAACCCTTCTATAAGACTAATTTTTGGTGAATATCCCCATTCTTTTTTTGCTTTATTTGAGCTGCAAAGCCAGCTTTTAGTAAGTTCCTTTGCCTTGTCAAGATTCAGTGCTGGATAAACTCCAAAAATAGGAGCAATAGTTTCTGATACTTTTGCAATAGCCATGAGTCCACCTTCTGGCACTCGAATTCGAAGGAAAGGCTTTCCGAGTATTACTGAGCATTCCTTATATATCTCATTCCACGAATACCCATCTTCAGGACCTCCAAGGAAATAGGTATGGATTCCAGCGTAGTTGTAAAGTCTAGCTGCCAAGATACCATTCACCAGATCTTGAACATGAATGAGAGAGAGGTTTTTTTTTGTGGGATTACCTAAAATTGGGGCTACTCGGTATTTAAGGGCTTTAAATAATCCGTATATATCAGTTTCTCTGGGTCCATAAACTGCTGGGGGGCGTATGATTTTAATACTAAGGGTAGGATGCTTGGCCCAGTTTTTTTCGGTAAAGAGTTGGTGAATTTCTTCTTCCATCTGTTTTTTGGAACGACCGTATGCACTTATAGGAGATAAGAGAGTTTGTTCAGTGAGTGGAATTTGGCCAGAGGGACCGGCAGCGGCGAGGGAGGAAAGAATTATGATATTAGAAATCCCTGCGTCCACTGCATATTCAACTAAGTTTTTTGTTGCTTCCACATTGGCTGTAAAAAAATCGGAATACGAGGGAGCGTGTAAAATAGCTGCTCCATGAATAAGCACATCCACACCATGCAGCGCATTTTTAATAGGCTCTAGGTTTTCCAATGTAGATTTTACAGGGGTGTAATCTAAGCCTTTTAACCATTTTTCTTTATTTCTGATCAATACACGAACTTCTTCAAACTCCGCTAAATCTAATAAATGCTCTACTAAATGACTTCCAACAAATCCAGTTCCACCTGTAACAAAGGCTTTCATAAATGTGTATATTTATACATTAAATGGTGACTGTCTAGGATATGTACATTCCATCACAAATAATTTACAGTATAATTCTTGTAGTTATAAATAGTAATACAATACGTATAATACAAAGAAGCCGACTGTTTTTTTATATTTATTTGAGCGAATAGCAGTGAAGTTGCTATCAAACTTGTTAACTATATAAATGAGTGAACTCAGAGTAGCCCTATTCACCGGTAATTATAACCATATAAGAGATGGTGTAGCCCTTACATTGAATCGATTGGTTGAGTATCTAGAGCGGCAAAATATCCCTGTAGTTATTTTTGCACCTAGTGGACCAAACCCCGCAATACATCCGCATCAAGGTACCCTAAATGTCACACCTTCCATTTCTATGCCGGTGCCAGGGCGAAAAGAGTATAGAGTGGCTACACATTTTCCTGCTAAACATAAACGAAAACTAGAAGCCTTTCAGCCTACTCTTATACATATAGCCACTCCTGATGGACTGGGAATAGGGGCACTCAAATGGGCAAAAAGGCATGACATTCCTGTAGTCAGCTCATATCACACCCATTTTCTAAGTTATGTTGACTATTATAAATTCTTCCTTCGTCCGGTCAAATGGCCTTTCAAGAAGATGATTCAATGGTTTTATCCTCAATGCCGACGTATTTATGTTCCGAGTCAATCTATGATTAAAGAGCTAGAAGTTGAGGGGATAACTGGTGATATGAAAATTTGGGCACGAGGCATAGATACCAAGCTTTTTAGCCCGATAAGAAGAGATAATAATTGGCGGAAAAAAATGGGTTTTGCAGAGGATGATATTGTAGTGAGTTTTGTCTCACGACTAGTATGGGAAAAAGAGTTGAGAACCTACATAGAGAGTGTACATCGAATGCAGCAACGTAATCCTAAGATTAGAGCACTAGTGGTAGGTGATGGACCGGCAAAGCAAGAGGCACAAGAAAAATTACCCAATGGCGTTTTTACCGGTTTTTGTTCAGGTGAAAATCTAGCGCGAGCTTATGCCAGTTCTGATTTATTTTTATTCCCTTCCTATACAGAAACGTTCGGTAACGTGACATTAGAAGCAATGGCATGTGGAGTCCCTTGTCTGGTTGCTGATGCAATAGGATCTTCTTCTTTAGTGATAGATGGAGAAAATGGTCGACTTGCCAAGCCTGGAGACGTACTTGATTTTAGCAATAAATTAGAGCAAATGATTTTCAGCCCTTCCACATTGCTAGAAATGGGGTTTCGTTCTCGCAAACTTGCCCTAAAATATAAATGGGATCAAATAAATGAGTCGCTAATTACTGATTATAGATCTGTACTTTCTGATTTTCAACCAACCCAGAACTGATAGCTATCTATTTGATACAATTTATGTCCCAATCACCCATTAAAGTATTATATATTTCGCATTCTCATCCTCCGGACGAAGCGCCACTCGAAAATATGGGAGGAATGCAGCGTGTTAGTATGCAGCTTGTTCAAGCTTTAGAGAATAAACCTTCCGTGAAAATACAGACCATCATTCAAAAAGTGCCTTGGAAAGGTATTGAATGGAGAACTTTTATATTTTTATTAAAGCTGAGGCGTCAAATCCCTGAGGTAATAGATAGGTATAATCCAGATGTAATCTTATTTTCATCGATGGTTACCGCGAGCATGGCTAGATGGTTAAAAGGCAGGGTATCTATACCGATGGTGACGATTAATCACGGTCAGGATGTAACAATGCCTTATGGATGGTATCAGAATCACGTGAGAAAAGTTTTGAATGCCTTAGATGGGGTTATTTCAGTATCAAGGGCAACTAAGCAGGCATGTATTGATCGAGGTATGAATCCTGAAAAGGGGGAGGCTATACCCAATGGGATTCAAATCCAAGATATGTTACTTCAGAGTGCGGGTCATATGAATCCAGCTCATGTTGAACAGATTTTAGGCTTGGACCAAACTGCAGCTATAGGTGAAATTAGAGCACTTAAAAAGACCGCAAAAAAAGAATTTGGCGAGCACATTAATATTAAACTATTGGATAAACCGGTTCTATTATCAGTGGGGCGACAGGTTCCTAGAAAGGGGTATGCTTGGTTTATTGATAAAGTGCTTACCCAACTAAGTCATCCATGCCACTATTTATTGATAGGGGATGGTCCAGAGCGGAAGGCCATTCAAAAGGCCGTTCAAAGGAATACAGAATTATTAGCTGAAAGAAATATTCATGTGCATATTTTAGGTAGGAAATCGGATTATTGGGTACATAAAGCATATACCTCTGCAGATATATTTATGATGCCAAATATAAAAGTAGAGGGGGATATGGAGGGCTTTGGCATTGTATTGTTAGAAGCAAATCTTCATTTTACTCCCGTATTTTGTTCGGATCTAGAGGGGATGAAAGACGTAGTAGAGCAAGGAATTAACGGAATTAAAGTGAGAAGTGAGCATCAAGAACAATATGTAATGGAATTAGAAAAACTCCTTGGTAATGACACATTACTAAACATGTCATTGATGGGATGTACACACGTGTGGGAAAATTTCCAGTGGGATAAGGTAGCGGAGCAATATATTCAGTATATTTATAAAGTTTCTGGCGTATAACGGCAGAATGCAATGTCAGCATACCAACTGCGTTAATGCGCTTTAATTATAAGATTTTGAGTTAGAATATTATCGCAGGTATCACCCAAAGTGTACTATAGTTTAAACGCATTTTGTCAAAGGAACCGTTTATTTGATAGCTTGGTTATACTGATTATATTGCAATTAATACTACAAAATTGATATATATTGAATGGCTGAAACACAACCTTTAGTACGGTCAGATATTTTCGACAAGGCCTTTAGATATACCAAAGCAGATGACGTTAAGGCATTAGGCTTATACCCCTATTTCAAACCTCTGCAAGCGACTGATGGTACTATTGTAGAAATCGAAGGTAGAGAAGTAATTATGGCTGGGTCAAATAATTATCTGGGCCTCACTAATGATGAGCGAACTATTGAAGCTGCGAAGGCAGCAATAGTCAAATATGGTACAGGTTGCACTGGATCTAGGTATCTTAATGGCACATTGGATATTCATATTGAGTTAGAGGAACGACTCGCAGCATTCATGGATAAAGAATCTTGTGTCTTATTTAGTACAGGGTATCAAACCAACGAGGGTTCTATCCAAACCATCGCAGATAGAAATGATATAATTTTTTCCGATAAAGACAATCATGCCTGTATTGTAGTAGGTACTCAGTGCTCTGTCGCAAAGACCATGCGTTATAATCATAATGACATGGATCACTTGCGAAGACTTTTAGAAAAAGCAGATGCTGATGTCGGTAAAATTATAATAAGTGACGGTGTGTTTTCTATGTCTGGTACCTTAGCAAAAATACCAGAGTTGTTGGCTTTAGCTAAAGAGTTTGGTGCACGACTTTATTTAGATGATGCTCATGCGGTTGGGGTTATAGGAGAAGGAGGTAGGGGTTCGGCCTCTACTTTTGGATTACAAGAGGATGTAGATCTAATAAGTGGTACGTTCTCAAAATCATTTGCATCTCTAGGGGGCTTCATTGTGGGTCAAAGAGAAGTGATTGAATATATTCGTCATCATTCACCTGCCCATATTTTTAGTGCATCCATGCCACCGGCGAATGTTGCCACAGTACTGAAAGCAATGGATATTATGTCAGAGGAACCTTGGAGGTTAAGTAGATTAAATGAAATATCAATTTACATGCGTACGGAGTTACGTAAATTAGGATTTAATGTTTGGACTTCACAAACACCAATTATTCCCATTGTTATTGGTGAAATGATGCTTTGTTTCCAATTTTGGAAAGACCTTTTTGAAGAAGGTGTTTACACGAATGCAGTTATTCCACCTGCTGTTCCACAAGGTCAATCGCTGCTGCGTACAAGTTATATGGCCTCGCACACCGATGGGCATTTGGATAGAATACTAGAGGCGTTTAGAAAAGTTGGCTTAAAACACGGAATCATTGATCAAAATGGTAATTCTCTAGTTTCTTAAGGTGATCATGTCTGCAAGTGGTGTGACCTTCGTAAGTACAGAAGCCGAGAAGAAGCAATTCATTGAATTTCTTTACACTCATTATTCTACCGATGCTTTTTTTGTACCTCCTTTACGACAAGACCAACGTAAGTTAATTGATCCAAAAAAAAATCCCTTCTTCAAGCAAGCAAAAATGGGTATGTTCTTAGCTCAATATGGTGGTAAGCCTGCGGGTAGAATTGCTGCAGTAGTGGATGATCGGTTTAACAAACAACATGGATTGAATACTGGGCATTTTGCATTTTTTGAATGTATTGATCATCAACCAACCGCTGATTTATTATTTCGTGTAGCCGAGGACTGGCTAAAGGGAGAAGGTATAGAGGAAGTCCTTGGCCCAACAAATCCCGGGATGATGGATGTTTTAGGGTTTTTAGTAGACGGTTTTGATAAGTTTCCCTATATCATGATGCCTTATTCTAAACCTTTTTACGAGAAGCTAGCCCTTAACGCCGGATATGAAGGTGTTCGTGATTTATTAGCTTTTGTTCTTGATGAAACAAATGTAGAGTTTGATCGCATGCGTAAAGCAAAGAACATGATCATTCGAAGATACCCTCAAATCCATATTCGACCAATTTCACTCAAAAATATCGATAATGAGGTAAAAATAGTTCGAGATATTTATAACGAAGCTTGGAAAAATAATTGGGGATTTCTACCTCTAAGCCTAGAGGAAATAAAAGGTCTTGCCAAAGACTTTAAAATGATTTTAGATGAAGATTTTGCGCACATAGCAGAGTGGGAAGGAAAACCTGTTGGCTTCTCTATAGCCATCCCTGATTTAAATCAGGTTTTTAGAACCATAAATGGAAATTTATATCCCTTTGGATTTATTAAGTTTTTATGGAGAAAACGAAAGATTAATCGAATAAGAACCGCTTTGATGGGTATTCTACCGGAGTTTCAAGGCAAGGGAATTGACGCATTATTCCATCAAAGAACTATAGAATTTGCTCTTAAAAGAAATTTCGTTGAGTCGGAACTAAGTTGGATTTTAGATAATAATACAGAAATGATTCATCTTGCAAAACGCATAGGTGCGCGAATAGACAAACGGTATCGAATGTATGCAAAAAAATTTTAGTAACTGATAACGACTTCATTCATCGGATGAGGTATAACATCATTCAAGAAAAAAAATCATGTATCGAATAGAAAAAGATTCTATGGGGGAAGTTAAGGTCCCTGAAAACGCTAAATTTGGAGCACAAACACAAAGAGCGCACTATAATTTCCCCATTAGTGGGATTCGATTTACTAGGGCATTTATAAAAGCTTTAGGTATTATCAAAAAAAATGCAGCACAAGCAAATTTTGAATTGGGATTATTAGATCAAGAGATATATAAAGCTATTCAGGGCGCTGCTCAAGAAATTATTGATGGTAATCATGATAAAGAGTTCGTTGTAGATATATTTCAAACAGGTTCGGGGACTTCAAGCAATATGAACGCCAATGAGGTTGTGGCTAGGTTGGCTAACGAGTCTTTTCCTAATTTAAAAACCCCTGTTCATCCTAATGATCATGTAAATTTTGGTCAAAGTTCAAATGATGTAATACCAACAGCTATTAGAATTTCAGCAGTTATTGAGTTGAAGGAAAAGTTTATCCCTGCATTAAAACATTTAGCCTTCACTTTTGATCAAAAGGGCTCTGAATATAAGCATGTGGTAAAAACTGGAAGGACTCATTTAATGGATGCAATGCCGATCACTATTGCTCAGCAATTTGGTGGCTACGCCAGACAACTTCGACTAGGAGTAGATCGTATTCAGGATGCAATGGTGCGTTTATCGGAGTTACCGCAAGGTGGAACGGCTGTAGGTACAGGAATAAATACTCATCCAGATTTTGCATCTGAATTTGCGAAAAATGTTTCCAAGCAAACAGGGGTTTCATTTATAGAAGCTGAAAATCATTTCGAGGCACAGGCAACGGTAGACGCTCCTGTAGAAATGAGTGCTCAAATAAAAACAGTTGCAGTCGGAATGATGAAAATTGCGAATGATTTACGTTGGATGAATTCTGGACCTAACAGTGGATTAGGGGAAATTCGCCTGGCCACTCTACAGCCAGGCTCTTCCATTATGCCAGGCAAAGTAAATCCAGTTATTGAAGAATCTGTATCTATGGTATGTGCACAGGTTATAGGTAATGACCTCACTGTATCTCTGGCGGGTCAATCAGGAAACTTTGAGCTCAATGTGATGCTACCGGTAGTGGCTCATAACCTTTTAGAATCGATCGAGTTACTGGCAAATGCTGCAAACAACTTGGCCGATAGATCAGTATCTAAATTAACTATTCGGGAAGATATTATTTCTGAAAAATTAGGTAAAAATCCAGTACTAATAACTGCCCTCAATCCTATTATTGGATATGATTTAGCTGCTAAAATTGCCAAAAAAGCATATGAGGAGGGTCGTGCTTTGAGAGATGTAGCTAAGGAAATGACGAATCTATCTGATAAGGACTTGAATACGGCTTTAAATCCAATGAAAATGACTCAGGGTGGTTTTACTGAGTAACTTTATAGTATTCATTATTTTATTGAAAAGCTAAGTTACTTTTAGTAAAGCCTTTACAAAGTAGTGGCTTGAAATACTTTTTTTGGAGGTTTCAGTGCATTATATTAATAAGTTCATATGAGTAAATTTTTATAATTTTGCGTATTACTATCTAATAGAAATGTCTGAAGTTTCAACTAAAAAAAAGCAAACCCGTTTTTCCAAAGAAAGGAAAGAGGATATCCTAAAAGATTACCTCTTGGGGTGGCTTAGCAGACATGCATCCATTTTAGGTAGGAAGGAAGTTCTTTCGGGAAAGGCTAAATTTGGGATATTTGGGGATGGAAAGGAGTTACCACAGTTAGCAATGGCAAAGGTTTTTCAAAATGGTGATTTCCGAAGCGGGTATTACCGTGACCAAACCTTTATGTTTGCAATTGGAGAAGCCTCATTAACACAGTATTTTGCGCAATTATATGCCCATCCCGATGTGCAGGCTGATCCATTTTCGGCAGGAAGACAGATGAATTCTCATTTTGGTTCACGACTATTAAATAAAACTGGGAATTGGGTAGATCAGGTGAAAAGAAAGAATTCTGTATCTGGGATTTCTCCTACAGCTGGGCAAATGGCTCGTATTGCTGGACTAGCTCAGGCTTCGAAGATTTATCGAAGTCATAAAAAACTTCAATCTGGTAAGTGGAAGAAATTTTCCGACAATGGTAATGAAGTTGTTTTTGGAACTATAGGCGATGCAAGTACGTCTCAAGGTGTTTTTTGGGAAACAATGAATACTCTTGGGGTCATACAAGCACCTGCTGTTATTTCTGTTTGGGACGATGGATATGGTATAAGTGTTCCTAAAAAGTTTCAAACCACAAAAGAAAGTATTTCGGAAGCCTTAAGTGGATTACAACGGGATAAATCTTCCAATGGGGTAGAAATACTAAAGGTTAAAGGATGGGATTATGAGGATTTAATAACGATCTACGCAAGAGCAACTGAACTTGCTCGAACCGAGCATATCCCCGTAATAATACACGTGGAAGAGCTTACTCAGCCTTTGGGGCATTCTAGTTCAGGCTCTCACGAGAGATATAAAAGCAAAGAGCGCCTTGAATGGGAAAATGATTATTGTTGTCTCCAACAGTTTAAGAAATGGATTTTAGCTAAAAAAATTGCAACTGAATCTGAGCTCGAATCTTTAGAGTCTGAGGCTCAAGGAGAGGTGTTAGCAGCGAAGCAATTAGCATGGCAGCAGTACATAGGCCCAATAAAAAAGGAACGTGATTATATCCTTAGCCTATTGCTTGCTTTGAAGGAGGAATTACCGAATATAAAAACCGATGTGTCTGCATCTATTGATGATATTATGCAGCGCTTAAAATCCACTCCAAATCCAATTCGAAAAGATATTGTATCGAGTATTCATAAGGCTTTACGTAGTGTGGGTTTTTATGAATCAAAGTCGAAGAAACAGTTGATTGAATGGTTAGAAGACCTGAGAATAACTACTCAAGATCGTTATCATTCCCACTTGTATAGCCAGACGCCTTATTCTCCTTTATTAGTAAAATCCATTTCTCCCAGCTACGATATAAAACCTACCAAGGTAGATGGCCGCATTGTAATCAGAGATAACTTTAGAGTACTTTTTAAAAAATACCCTGAACTTTTTACCTTTGGTGAAGATGTAGGTGCGCTAGGTGATGTTAATAAGGGACTCGAGGGATTACAGGAAGAATTTGGTGAATCACGGGTAATGGATTCAGGAATTCGAGAAGCAACGATTATTGGTCAAGGTATTGGAATGGCTATTCGAGGACTTCGTCCTATCCCTGAAATTCAATATCTCGATTATATTTATTATGCCTTATTTGTATTATCTGATGATTTAGCCAGCCTGAGATACAGGACCAAAGGTGGGCAAGCTTCTCCCGTTATTATTAGAACTCGAGGTCACCGATTAGAGGGAATTTGGCACTCAGGGTCTCCTATGTCTACATTGTTAGGGAGTCTACGCGGGGTTCACCTGTGCGTGCCTAGAAATTTAACAGAAGCAGCTGGAATGTATAACACCTTACTTCAAGGTGATGATCCTGCTATAATGGTTGAGCCACTAAATGGATACCGATTAAAAGAAGACTTACCGAACAATCTTGGTGAATTTACTATACCTTTAGGTGTACCGTGCCTGCTTAACGAAGGAGATGATTTAACCTTAATATCTTATGGATCAACATTAAATATTGCTAAAAGCGTTGTTTTCGACTTGGAAAATATTGGAATTGGAGTAGATTTAATTGATCTTCGAACTTTGCTTCCATTTGACCTAAACGGGCTCATTCGAGCGTCACTAAGTAAGACCAATAAACTTCTTATTGTCGATGAAGATGTGCCTGGTGGAGCCTCGGCTTACATACTCCAAAATGTATTACAGCAACAAAAAGGATTTTATTTGTTGGATGCGGCCCCAGTTTGCCTATCAGCCAAAGCCCATCGTCCTGCATACTCTTCAGATGGGGATTATTTTAGTAAACCTAATGCTGAGGATATCTTTAATGCAGCCTACCGAATTATGCAAGAAATTAATCCCAACGCATTTCCACCATTGTTTTAATTAGCTTTTATATCAACAGGTCAGTATTTATCTGACTTTTTTCCCAAGTTGCTAGTATTTGTACTGCTTTCACTCAGCAGAAGTGAAAGAATTCAACATTTATATATATTATTGAGTTTTCATAGTTGAGATATCGCTAGAGTGTCTAGTGCTTAGATTAAAAAAATGAAAACTCAAGACCGTTTGAAAAATTATGGTCGTAAGTGCAGTTAAAACGGTGAATAAACCGTTGATGAGTGTAAATATGAACTCACCTAGATCACTGCCCATCCAAGCAGCCCCTTCTAAACCCATACGGATGAATTCACTAGGTATTTGAATCAACGAACTAATCGTAATAGTGATAAGAATTAAAATAATTAAAAGCCCGAAGGTAGGCCAAGCTTGATAGGTTGTTATATTCCAGCTTTGAACTAAGCTATCTATTAGAGATTTTTCTCCAATAATATAGCTTTGAAAGGTGACTGCCAGCTTGGTTCCCATAAATAAAAATGGGATGAAAAAGAAGAGTAACGAAAGACCTAAAATTAAAGAAATGATAAAATAAAGAATACTAATTCCTAGAATTTTTGGCAATAATGAGGATATATCCTCTGGGTTTATGGGTACTGAATCCTTTGTGCATTTTATATGTTCAAGAATGATTACAATTGAAGTCGCCTGACTTATAATAGCTGTGATAATAACCAAAGGATATAATGGTCCCATCATAGTATCAATAGCATCCAAGCCATTGAATCCTAGCAATATTTCTGACTCAATTTGCTCCAAAATATTTGCAATTGGGAGTTTAGAAAGCAAAAAATAATGTAGAAGGATGAGGGGTGCAGCAAATAACACCCAAATTTTCAGCAAATTTTTGCCATTTGTACTTAGATAGTTGAAACTATCCTTTAGTGTATTAGCAATATCACGAACCTTATAGTAATGCATGGATTAGCTTTTTTGGATTAGTTAATTAAAATATCAATACTCAAAGCAAGCCAAATAAGAGGTAAATATGCTATTGAAGCGAACATGAGTGCTCGTGCTGTTTTATATGATCGTGATTGGATAAAACGTAAACCAAAAAAAAGAAAAAATAGACCGATTAGAATGCTACTTATCAAAAATAAGGTATGAGCCAGACCAAGAGCGTATAGAGAATAATTCACAGCAAACAAAATTAGTATGCAGAAAAGGGCATAAATAGAGGTTTTTTGTCCATTATGGTCACCTTTTGGCAGCATCTTAAAACCCGCTACAGAGTAGTCGTCTTTATATACCCAAGCTATAGCCATAACATGAGGTATTTGCCAGAAAAATACGACAGCAAATAATATCCACATGCCTGGATCGATAATATATCCTGTCACCGTAGCCCATCCTCCAACAGGAGGTAAAGCCCCAGGTATAGCCCCAATTACTATATTAAATGCTGTTTTTTGCTTCATTGGGGTGTATAACACTAAATAAATTAGGGTAGTTGATAAAGAGACAGTTGCGGCTATGGGATTCGTAAACCATATTAAATATACTAAACCAATCATGATTAAACTTACAGAGAATAATTTTCCTTTATGTGCTGAAATTCGCTGAGTCGGCAAAGGCCGAGTTTTGGTTCTGTTCATTAACCCGTCTAGATCTATTTCTAGGAATTGGTTATGTGCGGCAGTGCCTGCTGCAATGAAATAGGTACCTATGATTGCATGAATCATTAATACCCAATCAACAGAGCCCATAGTCACGATACTAGCCATTAAAAAACCCATTAGCATGCTTATAAGCACGGAGAGTGTGATTACGGGCTTAGTCAGTATGTAGTAATCGGAAAGCTTAGCACGAAGGCTGTTATAGAGGGACAACTTATTTTCGATGATATTCGAGCAAATATGCGTTCATAAGTGTAATTTTAAAGGATAAAAATAACGAATAATCGATTTAATTGTAGGTAAAAAGAACCTTATAGATATGAAATTAAATCTCTATCAAAAAACAGCCCTTAGCACCATAGCAGCAACTCTATTTTTAATTATGGTGGGGGGAATTGTTCGAGCTGCGGGTGCTGGATTAGGTTGCCCTGACTGGCCTAAGTGTTATGGTTTATGGATCCCGCCAATTCATGTATCTGAGCTTCCTCCTGGCTTTGATGTATATAGTTTCAATCCATTCAAAACCTGGACCGAATATATTAATAGGCTAATAGGGGTTTTAGTGGGCTTTCTTATCGCCGCTAACTTTTTAACCTCATTAAGATATCGTAAATCTAAGCCTAGTGTCACATTTTCTTCTTTATTAGCTTTGATTTTAGTGCTATTTCAGGCGTGGCTTGGTGGGCAAGTGGTACGTTCTGGGCTAGCTTCAGGCATGATTACTATACATATGCTATTGGCTATGATTATTGTTGGGGTTCTATTGTATGCAAGTTTTAAATCCAAAGAGGATTTTGTTGAATTGCATATGAGTATTAAAACAAAACAGCAATTTTTACGGTTAGGCATCATAGTTGGAGTATTAAGTATTATACAGATGATACTTGGAACTCAGGTTCGCGAGGCAATTGATTTAGTGAATGAAGGGATAGTTATCATAGATCGAAGTCTATGGATTGAGCAGTCAGGAGTAATTTATAAAGTTCATAGGAGTTTTTCTTGGCTGCTAATCTTTACCATAGCATTACTTTTTTACCGAGTCCTAAAATTTTCAAAATATCAATTGGGAACAACAAATGCCGGTCTAAAAGGATTTACGTTACTCGGTTATGCTATCCCAATAGGTGTATTATCTCAATTTATAATTGGGGTAGGACTTCAATGGTTGGATATGCCAAGGGTTTTGCAGGTACTTCATCTTGTAGGGGTCACCTTTCTATTATCATTTATCTTTATTTTTGTGTTAATGCTATCCCAGCGAACTAAAGTTTTTGAAGAAGTTGATTCATGAAATTTCTCACTTCTGTCAAATCTCTACGCATCTCGGGTTTAAGAGCTGTTTGATTTTGTTGAGTTTGGGTAAGGCCTGGATTTTTTAAGACTTTTTTTACTCCATCACTAGTAAATTTTTGGTCTTCAACTAACTCTTTGATTTTGAAGATAAGAGCCACATCTTTATCAGTGAAGGTACGGTTTCCCGCAGTATTTTTTTTTGGTTTAAGCTCTCGGTATGTTTTTTCCCAATTTCTTAAGACATATGGTGGTAAATTAGTAAGAGTACTTACCTCACCCATCGAATAATACAATTTTTTCATAGCCTATATAAAGTGTATTTTAAATCTTATTAAAAGTACGTTATTTATTTCAGAAACAATAAAGTCGTTTGATGTGAGCTCAACTACTGAATTCCAGACTCTAGAAATTAGCATTGTAGTTCCTCTTTATAATGAAGAAGAATCGCTTCCCGAACTAGTTGATCAAATAAAAAAATCTCTGCCGACTAGAAGCTTCGAACTCATTTTTGTGGATGATGGTTCGACTGATAGTTCTTGGAATGTCATTGAGCAATTGGTTAGGGTTAATAGCGAGATTAAGGGTATTTCGTTGGGTGTAAATCAAGGAAAGAGTTATGCTTTACAAGCAGGTTTTAATGAGGTGAAAGGGCAATATATTGTTACGATGGATGCTGATTTACAAGACGATCCCGCCGAAATTGAACAAATGATCTGTAGTTTAGATTCAGGTTATGATCTAGTAAGTGGTTGGAAGAAAAAACGATTTGATCCAATAAGTAAAACTATACCTTCGAAATTTTTTAATTGGGTTACACGAAGAGCTGCCGGTATCCATTTACATGACTTTAATTGTGGTTTGAAAGCTTATAGGGCAGAAGTTGTGGCACATATTCAGTTATATGGGGAATTACATCGTTATATACCCCTATTGGCAAAAAGAGCAGGGTTTTGCTGTATTACAGAGCAGATTGTCCAGCACAGAGCAAGAAAATATGGGAGAACTAAATTTGGTTTATCCCGATTTATTAACGGATTTTTGGACCTCATTACTATCCTTTTTGTTCAAAAATACCTGCAGAAACCCATGCATTTTTTTGGAACAATTGGCGTTTTATTAATGAGTATTGGTTCCTTAATTAATCTTTATATGGCAGGAATTCGAATTTTTTATAACGTAGGAATTGGAAATCGTCCCTTACTATTTCTTGGAATCTTGTTAATGGTTTTGGGTGTGCAATTCTTATCCACCGGTTTTTTAGGTGAGCTTATAAATAAAAACCATATACACAATAGACAGCCAGTTATTAGAAAGCGGACTGAATAGCTTTTTAAAAGTATGTGAAATTTTCTCTATCTAGTAGAATTTTTTTTATTTAGGGTCACAGGTACTAAGCTAAGGATAGAGCGTAATTGGTCCTTCCTTTCAATCATATCTAATAATGTTTGGATACTGAGCCTTCCAAGTTCTTCAAAATCTGTTTCTATTGAACTTAGATTGGGTTGGAGTTGATAACATACAGGTAAGTTGTCATACCCAACAATAGAAACGTCACGCGGAATTTGTAAACCTGCATTTGTTGCCGCAAAGCTAAAGCCGGCTGCCATCAAATCATTGCTAAAGAAAATACCCTGCGGTTGCTGGTTACTGTGTTGAAAAATTTCAAAAGATTTGAATCCACTTTCAAAGGTGAAATCTCCTTGCACCTCCCAAACCACATCTAGATCATGGTGCATGCAATAATCTTTAAACCCATTAGCCCGAAAACTACTTTCTGCCTTTCCTGAGGGGCCTTTCACGATTCCTACTTTTTTCATGTTACGCTGATCAAAAGACTCAGCGGCAACAAAGCCTCCTGAATAACCATCAAAGGTAATAGTTGGTAGGATAGGGTTTTCGATAAGGCCATTGGATATGATAGGAATGGAAACTTGAGTTTTATTAAGATCATCTAAAAGCTTTTTATAATCCTTATGCTCCATCGTAGGCACAAAGAGTGCTATTCCATCTACTTGATGTTGAATCCGTGCTGTAATTATATCAAAAAGACTCTTTTCGTGTTGATTAGCACTAATCAGCGATAAGTTCACTTCTAACTTTGCAGCAGCATTGAAGTATCCGGTGTAGGCTGAAGCATAAAATTCACCGTGAGCTAACTCCGAGATGAGAACGATATCTTTGGTACCATTTGAATACATTGGAATTTGATTTTTGTTAAATGAATATTCCAATTCTTCGGCCACTTGAACGATTCTTTTTTGTACATCCAAGCTAATTTTATTGGTTCCATTTAATACTCTAGATACGGTTGAAATAGAATATCCAGTTTTATTCGCAATGTGTTTAAGTGTAATTCTCATATTTATAAAAATCTGTTGAATGTACACATTTAAATGATATAATGGTATTTCTTAGTTTGCACATTCATTCCTATTAAACCTAGGTTAAACAACAATTGATGATTATGTACATTTGAGTATGAGCAAAGTAAAAGAGGTAGTTTAGGTATGCAGAATAGGTCTCCACCGTACTTTACAATTATCGTTTCCTTAGGTGACTTTTTATTCGGGTTTGATGCCTCAGTAATATATGGTGCCATAGTTTATTAAGATGCCATATTTGAACTGAATAGCTTATCTAACGGCTGGATTGTAAGTGCTCCGTCTTTTTCAGCTATGTTTGCAATGTTGGGAGGAGGGATGCTTAGTGATCGGGTAGGAAGAAAGAAAACCTTGCGATTAGTAGCATTTTGTTATGTTTTATCGGCTTTTTTGTCTGCTATATCGCAGGATATTGGGAGTTTAATCGCTGCTAGAATGTTAGGTGGTATGGCCTTTGGGGGGCGCGCTTATCATAGTTCCTGTTTGTATATCGGAGATATCACCTGCTGAGCAAAGAGGGCGCTTGGTTTCCATTCAACAAATGAATATTGTTCTAGGTTTTTTGGCCGCATATTTCAGTAATTATATAATAGTAGTTTATTTTGACCAATTGGTAAGTGAGGTAAATATCTGGCGATGGATGTTAGCAGTAGAGTTATTACCTGCTGCTATATATGTAATTTTATTGCCCCACATTCCAGAATCACCTGTATGGTTAAAGAGCCGGCTGAATTTAATTAACAGACGACAACCAACTAAGGGAAAAGCAGCATCATTAAGGGTTATTCTGTTGTTTTATACCTTTTTTTTAGACTGGTTTATGTGTCAAAAAAAGAACTTATCAAAACTATGGAGTGCAACTTGGCGACAGGTTTTTTGGTCGCCATTTTTTGGGTATTTTACAGCAGCTTAGCGGTATAAATGCCATTTTTTTCTATGCCACAAGTATATTTGAAAAAACAGGTATTGGTATTGATGCCTCTCTTGCGCAAACTGTTGCAGTCGGTTTAATTAACATATTTTTTTTAGTTGCCTTCTTTACCATAGATAGGTTTGGACGAAGATTTTTACTGCTTTGGGGATTAATGGGTATTGTTATAAGTATGAGCATAATTGCGTAGGGATTTTCAGCTATGCAATACAAATTGACGGAAGAAATCATTGCTAAATATAACCAAGTACCCGAATTTCATAAATCATCTCAGATATTTCAAGTAATGATAGATGTTACTTACACCACAGAAGAGACCTTTAAAAATGATCTCTTCTAAGCAATTAGGCATATTTACTGGGTCGAAAAAGAAACTGGTTCAAATATTGACCGCATGAGTATTTATCAGGATATTCTCATGGAATCTAAGCAGCTAGATCCTTATTTGATATTGTTTGGAATTTTAGGGTTTGTTGCTAGTTTTGCTTGTGCATTAGGCCCAGTTATGTGGGTTGTTCTTTCGGAAATATTTCCAACCCAATTGAGAGGAATAGGTATTTCTATAGTTGGCTTTTTAAACTCATTTACAAGTTGGGTAACTCAATTTGTATTCCCTATAGAGCTTAATATTTTTGGTGACCATTTCACACATGCTATCTATGCTGGTATTGCAGTAACTGGATGGGGAGTAATATATCGTTACTTACCCGAAACTAAGGGTAAATTGATAATGAAAGCACCTTAACTTATTTTTATTGCCAGTAAACAAGAAGTACCGCGTACGGGATTCGAACCCGTGCTACCGCCGTGAAAGGGCGGCGTCCTAGGCCTCTAGACGAACGCGGCAATGATTACATTTTGGGAGCCCGATGGGGATTGAACCCACGGCCTCCAGGGCCACAACCTGGCGCTCTAACCGACTGAGCTACGGGCTCCATAAATGGTACCGCGTACGGGATTCGAACCCGTGCTACCGCCGTGAAAGGGCGGCGTCCTAGGCCTCTAGACGAACGCGGCAGGTTATTAAGTCAAACAATTAAATAAAACATATGAGGCGACAGGCGGATTCGAACCGCCGTATAAGGTTTTGCAGACCTCTGCCTAGCCACTCGGCCATGTCGCCTTTTAAAGTAGGCAGTTGATACTAGCGCCATAATAATGTCAATAATCTAAAAGAAAAAAAATACGACTTTATAGGTCTATTGTAAACAGAAAACTTTCTTTTTTAACAGAAGCTTTAGCTTAGGTATTATTGAGAGCGATTAATTTTTATTACGTTTACTATACTTTCTTAATAATCAGTATTAAATCTTGTTATACCTACAAACATTGATTTTGGCCTGTAGGGATTAAATTTTGTTCAATTAAATGGATTAGATACGGATGTACCAATGCTGCTAATAATAACCAGTATAGCTCTTTTTTTGGTAATATAATTAGTAAAAAGGAAGGGTTATTAAGTGGTTATGCAGAGGTATGTATGAAAGGGTATAATCTTCCTGAAAGTTAATAGATAAGTATAGTGTAGTAGTTCTTACTTAAAGGAGTGAAAAGACCTTTTAATCCATTTGAATTGACCCTAAAAACTCAATCTTTGAGGTTGATAAAAATCTATTTTTGAGTACTTAAATTCTATATATATTATTAATACAAGAAGGTTTGTCAATCCGTACACTTATTAACATTATTTTTTTCATTTATTCAAATTAATAGTGGCAAAATCTATGTATATGAAGAAGCATCTTTTTTTGAACTATTCCGTTCGAGATTAGATCAAAACTAGGCATATAGTTGTAACGTTATCATATTAAATTATCGATGTAGTCTATGAGCAATGAAATTAAATATTTCAATAGGAATGCTAATGAATTACCTATGATATTTCATTTCTTGAATACTGTAATAGCAGAAAATGCGTCAAATCTAAAAATACTTAATGAGCTAAAATTGTCTGTGGAAGAAATTTTTATGAATATGGTACGTCACAATAAAACTACAAATAAGGATATAGCTATTAGAATAGAATCCTATAAAGATAGTATTTCCATAAGTTTGATAGATCATGAAGACAATCCATTTGATATACTAAATACAGATGAGATTGATTTTGATGAGTATTTTAAACAAAAAAAATATGGCGGCCTTGGAATTCATCTCATCAAAAAACTGATGGATGATCTAATATTTGATCATGATGCAGGTAAAACAACCATAAAAATAACTAAACATATAAATTGAAATGTTTAAAATTAAAGAAGTTAGCCAGAATGAAATTAAATTAATTGGTGAGTTTGATGCTAGCCAAGCTGAGATTGTGACTGATTTTATGCAGAAATACGAAGTTACATTAACGCTAGATTTGGAAGAATTGAGTTATATTTCAAGTATGGGGTTGGGTATATTAGTTAAAAATTATCATCGGCTTAATGGTATGGGTTATAAAGTGGTTCTAAAGAATCTTAATGAACATATTAAGGATGTATTTAAATATACAAGGTTAGATCAACTGTTTGTATTTGATGAATAGACATGGATCAAAACATTATTCATAATCTGATTAGAAAATCTTTGAATGGTGATTTAAAGTCATTTGAAGCTTTGATTGATGAATATCAAGATCAAATCTTTAGATTAATCTTAGGAATTATAAAAAATTCTGAGACATCCCAAGAAATAACACAAGATGTGTTTATTAAGTCTTGGAAATATCTTCATAATTATGATTTTGGATACAACTTTAAAAGTTGGCTATATAAAATAGCTGTTAATGAATCTCTAAATACTCTCAAAAAAACTCGGATATTTGAAGAGTATGATGAGAATATTCATGTTATTGAGTCTGATATTGATGAGATAGATACTTTCAAATTAAATAAATTAAATTTGGCTATAGCTAAACTAAGTCAAGATCAAAGAATTATAATTCAGCTAAAACATTTTGAAAATTTTACCTACAAGGAAATATCACAAATTCTAGACGTGTCTGAAAAAACAGTGAAGTCTAGATTGTATAGTGCAAGAATGATTTTAAGAAATCATGTTAAAGGGAATTAACTTAAATTTTTCACCAACATTCGATAATCTGTATTGTATTTATAATAAAGGAACACTAGCTCTAAATGGATAAAAAATATATACAATTAATTCAGTCAGAAATTGATAACGAAAATTCATTAGATGCTTCAAAATCATTTCGGGAACTTATCAATAAAAATTCAGAGGCAAAGGATTTGATGCTTGAAATTAAATTGCTTGCTGCTGAACTATCGTATTTAAGTGAAAAGTTATTAATTTCCAAATCATCATTTGAAATTAAAAACAACATTATAACAGCTATTGAATCAGAGTTTAAAAACAAAAAACAAACAATAAATAAAACCAAAACTATTAATGGAGATATAATGGCCAAAAGTAATAACAAGATAACGATGTCAAATTTCATTTCAGCTGCTATAGGGGCAGCCGCCATGTATTTGATTCTATTTGCATCAAATATAGAACAACCTTCAACTAATGAAATAAGTGGAACTATTGGTGGTGATCCTGTTGAACGAGCCGTCCGTTATAGAGCCACCCAGGTAACTCAAGCTGATATTACTCTTGAAAATCAGGAAATGCAGCAGCTATTACAAGACAAAACCTTTATGGATTTAGTTGAATCAGGGGAGCTAACAAATTTATCTCAAAACGAATCGTTTGTCCAATTAATGGCAAGCCCTGATTTCTTTCAATTATTTGCAAGTCCTAATTTTAATCAAATGATTGCAAGTCCTGATTTTGCTCAATTAATGGCTAATCCTGAATTTGCTCAATTGATGTCTAGTCCTAACTTTAGCGAACTTATTACTAGTCCTTCTTTCGCTGAACTAACTAGTAGTCCAAGTTTCGCTGAATTATTGGCTGCGCCTGACTTTGCACAACTAATGGTAAGCCCAGAATTCGCTATGTTAGCAGCAAGCCCAGATTTTGCTAGATTAACTACTAATCCTTCATTTAGTGAACTTTTGGCTAGTCCAAATTTTGCAAAATTAATTACAGGTCCTGAGTTTGCGCAGTTGATAACTAGCCCAAATTTTACAGAACTAGCGGCAAGCCCAGAATTTGCAGAACTCACATCAAGTCCAAATTTTGCACAGCTACTAGCTAGTCCTGAATTTGCTGAATTAACCTCAAACCCAAGTTTTGCCCGACTCGTATCGAC
The DNA here is from genome assembly GCA_002720745.1 of Balneola sp. GTDB lineage: Bacteria > Bacteroidota > Rhodothermia > Balneolales > Balneolaceae > UBA1275. The sequence continues at coordinate 11,139 of PBJO01000018.1, read as the reverse complement.
ACCTGACTTTGCTCAATTAATGACAAGTCCAAACTTTACTCAACTGATGGCGGGTCCAAACTTTGCGCAGTTAATCTCAAGTCCAAATTTTAGCAGATTAGTTTCAAGCCCTAATTTTCGCCAACTAATGGCAAGTCCTAATTTTACTGAGCTAATTGCAAGCCCAAATTTCACAGAATTAATGGCAGGGCCAAACTTTGCTCAATTGATGGCGGGTCCAGACTTTGCTCAATTAATTTCAAGTCCAAATTTTAGTAGATTAATTTCAAGCCCGGATTTTGCTCGACTTGTCTCTACTCCTAATTTTATACAGTTATTAGCAAGTCCCTCTTTCAATGAATTAATGGCATCACCTAATTTTAATAGGCTCATGGCAAATCCAAATTTTCATAATTTAATTAGTGGGCCAGATATAGTATCATTTAAATAATTACTTGTAGAATTAATATATTTATTTAGTTTTGAGCCAAAAAAGACTACAAAATACATTTGTAGTCTTTTTTTTATTTAGAATCATTTACTAGCTTGCTTAACCTAATATCTTGAACGATACATGATATTAAGACTATACAGTCAATGTCCAAGTAATTAAGTGTAAATAACTTTCCAAGTAATTTTTATTGAATAACCAAAATAAAATTCTTTAAATAGTGTTAAATCATGGGTATAAATAAAACCACAATACTTGTAATACTTATATCGCTATTCAGTTTTATTAAGTCTACTAATGCTCAATTTAAAATTGTTTCAACGGAAGATCTTGAACTAATTTATTACAATTTTGGTCATGAATATCTTATAAATCACTCCATTAGAAATTTTACCAATGCACTCGAGTTCCATAAAGAAAAGTTTGCTTATAAGGTAAATGAACCAATACATGTAATTATGTCTGATTTTGGTGATTTTGCACAAGGTGGTGCAACTGCAGTACCAAATAATGTGGTTTTAATGGGCATAGCCCCTTTTAGTTATGCTTATGAGACTAATCAAGCTAATGAGAGAATAGGTGTTCTTATGAAGCATGAATTAGTACATATCATTGCTCAAGAAAAACCGTCAAATAGAGATCTTACATTTAGAAAAATTTTCGGTGGGAAAGTCGCTCCGGATAAAGATAATCCAATTTCAATGGGATATAGTTATTTGACTAATCCACGGATTTACGCACCTAGATGGTACCATGAGGGTATTGCTGATTACATGACAACATGGATGAATGGTGGTATTGGAAGAGTAATGGGGGGATATGATGAGATGATGTTTCGGACAATGGTTCGAGACTCAATGCATATTTATGATGCGGTAGGATTAGAATCTGAAGGGACTACTAATGATTTTGAGATTGGTTCGAATTCTTATATGTACGGGACAAGATTCATGGCCTATCTATCCAACAAATATGGACCAAATAGTCTTTTAGATTGGGTTTCTCGTGATGACGAAAGCAAGAGTTTTTATGCCAAACAGTTTAAAAATATTTATGGTATATCATTAGATGATGAGTGGTCAAATTGGATTGAGTGGGAAAAGGAATGGCAATCATCTAACTTACATAGAATTAGAAGTAATTCAGTTACTCAAGGTGAACGTCTCTCAACTAATCCATTAGGTGCAGTATCTAACGCAGTATATGACAAAGTTAGGAATAAGCTGATTTTTGCTGCTGATTTGCCGGGTGAAGTGGCCCATATTACAACATATGATTTAGATAAAGGTACTTTCGATAAGGTGACAGATGTTATTGGATCGGCTGTATATTTCGTGACTTCATTGGCCTATGATAAAAAATCTGGATCTATTTTTTATACAAATAATAATAACGGTTGGAGAGATTTATTTACAGTTAAGATAGATGAGAAAAAACCAAAACAATTGATTAAAGATCTAAGGGCTGGTTATCTGGTTTTTAACGAGCATGATGAATCTTTATGGGCTGTGAGACATTTTAACGGAATAGCATCACTAATCAGAATTCCAAAACCTTATGACGACTGGGAAAGAGTATACACAATGCCATATGGTGAAGATCTATTTGACATAGATATATCTCCAAATGGTAAATATTTGAGTGCTGCTATTGGAGATGTTAGTGGTTTTCAAAAATTAGTTTTATTAGAAATAGATGAATTAATGAATGCTGAATTCAATCCAAGAGAGATTTATGATTTTGATGTAAGTTCTCCTGCAAGTTTTACTTTTTCAGATGATGGTAAATTTTTATATGGTTCATCATACTATTCTGGAGTTTCTAATATTACTAGGTACTCTATGGAAAATGAAACCATGGAATGGTTAAGTAACGCAGAAACGGGCCTATTTAAGCCTGTACCATTGAATGATGAAAAGTTGATTGCATTTGAATATTCAGGTAACGGTTTTTACCCTATTTATTTAGAAAATAAACCTGTAAAAAAAGTTAGTGCTATACATTTTTTAGGGCAGGAAATAGTCGAAAATCATCCAATCGTAATGGATTGGATTTTACCACCACCTTCACAAAACATAATTGATGTTAATTCAATAAAAATAGGGGTATCTGATTATAAACCGATTAGAAAGCTAAAGCTTAACTCTATTTATCCAATTATTCATGGATATAAGGATTATGTCTCTCCTGGTGTGAAAATTAACATAAATGATCCTATGAAACTGCACAACATAGGAATTGAACTGTCATTCACAAACAATTCCTTATTGGAAAATGATGAAAATGTACATGCATCTGCATCCTATGAATTTTCAGATTGGGCAATTTCAGGGACTTATAATGGAGCTGATTTTTATGATTTGTTTGGCCCAACAAAAAAATCAAGAAAAGGTTATTCACTAGGACTCTCTAGAAATTTTAATCTAATAGAGGAGGTAGATAAAAATTTATCAGCAAATATCAGCGGTATTTATTTTGGTGGCATGGAGAGACTGCCTAATTTCCAAAATGTAATTACTTCTTTTGATCAGTTTTTCGCATTATCTGGAAGTATTAACTATCAGTCTATGAGAGCGTCTTTAGGGGCTGTCGATTACGAAAAAGGTTTTCAATGGTCCATGAGCTCTTACAATAATTATGTGGCTGAGACTTTATTTCCTAGAATCAGTCAAAGTTTTGATTTTGGTATACCATTACCAGTTAAGCACTCATCTGTTTGGGTTAGATCATCGGCTGGGATTTCATTTTCACCAAGAAAAGAACCATTGGGAAATTTTTATTTTGGTGGTTTTGGGAACAATTGGATTGACAATCAATACAGCAAGAGGTATCGTAATGCGACTTCTTTTCCTGGTGTAGAATTGAATAAAGTAGGAGGAACAAATTATATGAAAATTATGGGTGAACTTTCACTACCGCCCATTAGGTTTAAAAAACTCGGATTTAATAATTACCATATGAATTGGGCTCAGATGAACCTATTTACCAGTACATTAATGACTAATTTGGATGACTCTAAGTTTAACGAGCGATTTTTTAATATTGGTGCTCAAATTGACTTTAGATTATCAATGATCCAAATACTTTCGTCAACCCTTTCAATAGGTTATGCAACTGCAATAGATGATTTAAGTGGTGAGAGCTATAGTGAATTGATGATTTCATTGCGTTTAATGAGATAGTCTAGATTATTCAATGTTATGATGCAGGTGATAATTGAATTTAGTGTAGCTTTGCTGCCCATGTTAATTTTTTTGCTAATAATGTGGTATCTAGACACTTTTCAATTAATAAAGAAAAAATTTCTACTCTTAACTGTAGTTATTGGTTGTATAACCGCAGGTTTGGCTACATTAGTTAATGATTTTATTACTATTAATTATTCAGTCGACCGAATAACATTAAGTCGTTTCATAGCCCCATTTACTGAAGAGTTCTTAAAGCTTATTCCGATATTATTATTATTCAGGCAACGGCGTATAGGATTTATGATTGATAGTGCAATACTAGGATTTGCAATCGGAGTAGGATTTGCACTTATTGAAAATATCTTTTACTTAAATTTACTAAATAATACTAGTTTAATTACGTGGTTTGTCAGAGGTTTTGGTACTGCAATAATGCATGGCGGAGTTACAAGTATTGCTGCTATTATTATAAAAATTATTTATGATACGAAGTCTTGGAATAACTCTTTTACATTTTTACTTGGTTATTTATCAGCAGTTATTATTCATGCTGTCTATAATTTATTTTTATTGCCACCCATCACAACTGCTATTATTACTATTTTATCACTGCCGATTATCTATTATGTAATTTTTAATAAAAGCGAAGAGTTTACTAGATCTTGGTTGGGTGTTGGATTAGATAATGATATGGAATTACTTAAATTATTGATGGCAGGTAATATATCTGAGACAAGAGTAGGCAAGTACATCTCAACTATCCAAAATAGCTTTCAGCCCTTAGTAGTAGGAGATATTATTTGTTATTTACGAATATATTTGGAGCTTTCTGTTAAAGCAAAAGGGCTGCTAATCTTGAAAGATTCAGGAATCGAACTAGAACCTGATCCTTCTACTATAGCACAATTTAAGGAGCTTGAATATTTGGAAACTCAAATTGGTAAAACTGGTAAAATTGCTATACAACCATTATTAAACCTAAAAGACACAGATTTGTGGCAATTAACATTAATTAAATAGATATGTCAAAAGAAAATAATTTAATAGATGTAAATAAACTAAATTTGTTAATGGAATTAGTTGCCAAAATTAATTCTAATTTAGAATTGAAAAATATTCTTAAAGAAATAATGAATGCAACAAAGGAAATAATGAGCGCTGAAGCGAGTTCATTGTTTCTATTATCTGAGGACAAAAACGATTTAATTTTAACGATCCCTACAGGTCCTTTAACAGCTGAATTGTCAGGTAAAAAAATTCCAGTAACATCAGGTATCTCAGGGTGGGTTGTACAAAATAAAAAGTTAGCAGTCGTTGAAGATGTGAGTAAAGACTCAAGATTTGGGGGAGATTTAGGTAAAGGATCTTCATTTAAAACAAAAAATATAATTTGTGTTCCTTTAATTAATCATAATAATGAGGTAATTGGAGCTCTACAGGCTATAAATAGTCTTCAATTAGAAAAATTTGGGCAAGATAATGCAGAAATTTTTCAAACTATGGCAAATCAGGCAGCAATTGCTGTTGAAAATGCATTACTACATAAAGAACGGTTGAATAACCAATTATTAAACAAAGAAATTGAACTAGCATCTACCATTCAAAGTGGATTTTGGCCTAAAGAGCAACCAATGATTACAAATTATAAAGTTGCTGGTTGTAGTATACCTGCAAAAAATGTTGGAGGCGACTATTATGATTTTATTTCATTACCTAATAAAAATAATTGGGGATTTACAGTGGCAGACGTTACTGGTAAGGGTGTATCAGCCGCCTTACTTATGGCTACCATGAGAGCTTCTCTTAGATCACATTTAGAGTACAGTAATACGCCCAATATATCCTTAACTAAAGTGAATGAATTAATATTTAAGGATTCACCATTAGACAAATTTATAACAGCTGTATATTGTGAATTGGATTCAATCAAAAATACAATACGTTATGTAAATGCAGGTCATAACAATCCTTATGTATTAGATGTTGAAAAAAATTCGATTTCTACTCTTGAAGTCGGGGGTCTAATGTTGGGTATACTAGATACAGTGAAATATGATGAAGAGGTTTATGAGATAAAATCCAACCAAAAAATAATTTTGTATTCTGACGGTATTACAGAGGCTAGAAATGTAAAGGGTGATTTTTATGGAGAAGAAAGATTTGAAAAATGGTTAATAGACAATAAGTTTTTAGATCCTGACGCAATGGTTGAAGGTATTACTGAAGAATTAAATCATTTTCGTAATGAAGCTGAACAAAGTGATGATATAACTATTATAGTCATACAAAGAGAAGGATAACTATTATAATTAAGCACATTATTGGGTATAATCATGGATTAAATGGTTCTATGTCAGTTTGCGGTTCAATTCTAGCAGTGTTACTCTTAATGTCGATTGATTATACTCAAATCTTTTTAATAAGGGCTATTTTTTACCTTTAAGTTTTTCTCATTAGACTAGGTCTAACAATGGCAAATGCGTTTCCTAAATAAAAATACTATTTTGGAATATTATTTAAATTTAGATACTCCAAATGACTTTCATCTGCAGGTGTTCGAATATAAATTGATGGTGGTAGCTCACCTAAATTAAAATATTCTTTCTCCATTTCATTGAATAGTTTTCGAGCAAATTCTTTATTTGCATCAAATAAATTGTCCATTTCAAATGGATCATATTTTAAATTAAACAACAATGAATCGTGACTAGAAGTAGCATTTTTCCACCATGTACCTTCGAAACCCATAGACGGTTTTTTTACTTTCCAGTCACCTTTTCGGTAACCAGTTAACTCTTCGTATTCTAAAAATAAAAAACCCTCATCTTCTCGTTTATCTGAATTATTAAGTACTTTGACAAGACTTACTCCATCTATCACTAAATTTTTGGGAATTTTAAAACCAGTTATTTCTGCAATAGTTGGGAACCAATCGAGTTGAGTTGCCATCTCAACAACTCTTGTATTAGAAGGAATATACGATGCCCACATTGCAATTAAAGGTACTTTCATACCACCATCAAAAGAATACATTTTGCCTTCTCTTAAACCGCCTGAACTACCACTATGATCTTCCATAACCAACCAGGGTCCATTGTCACTAGAAAAAACTATTAATGTATTATTAAGTAAATCATTATCCTTTAACTTTTTAATTATTTGACCTACGCTCCAATCAATTTCTTGTACCACATCTCCATATAAACCTCGATCAGAACTACCTAAAAACTCATCTGATGCATACAAAGGTACATGGGGCATATTATGAGAAAAAAACAGAAAAAATGGTTGGTCTTCTACTCTATCAATAAAATTGATTGCCTCTTGTGTATAAGTTTTAGTTAATTGTGATTGATCAACTGTATGTGTAAAAACTTTATTACCTCTCATATATACAACACTTTCCATGTCATTACTGTATGGAATACCAAAATACTCATCAAAGCCTTGCGAAAGAGGTAAAAAGCTTTGATGATGTCCTAGATGCCATTTTCCAATCAATCCTGTTTTGTAATTTTTCACTTTCAACATTTCAGCAATTGTAAATTCCTCTGTAGGCATACCTTGGAAACTCTCTGGAAAGAACACACCATTAACTCCCATTCTTTGAGGGTAACGCCCTGTTAATAGTCCAGCTCTAGATGGTGTACATACTGAAGAAGCAGAATAAAAATCAGTAAAAAGAATCCCATTATTAGCCAGATAATCTATGTTGGGCGTTTTAATATCAGTAGCACCATAAACACCAATATCGCCATAACCTAAATCATCAGTAAGAATATATATTATATTAGGATTTAAATTCTTATCAATCTTTGTGCACACAGCAAATAATAATAAAGTCAAAATAAAATATAATTGCTTAGTCATAGTCATAAGATTATAGCACGTTTTTTACAGTGTTATAATTTAAATATTAGTTCTATTTAATAAAAAAACTATATAATTTATATTTCTTTTTTAGATTAAGTATAAATGAAAATAATAATTAAGTAAGAATATTATTTATCTCTGTCAAATATATGAATCTTTTGATAATGAATAAAATTGTACTATTTGGTTCTACTCTTCTATTTATATATATACTTAGCTGTAGTAATGACGATGTAAATTTGAATTCTAATATTTCTGCGTATAATGATTGTTGTTATGCACCAGATGGAGAAAAAATTACAACTGAGAATGAATATAAGAGTTGGTTAGAAGTGAATAAAAAAAACTATAAGATACCTTCTGAGATGAGTTTAATCTTAGGAGGCGAAATATGGATAGGTTCTGAATCGGGACTAGCCAATGAAAAGCCTGTATTTCAAACCGAAGTACAACCCTTTTTGATGGACAAAAAAATGGTGACTGTTGCGGAATTTAGAGATTTCATAGAAGAAACTGGTTACGTGACAGAGGCTGAAAAATTTGGTGATGGCGTTGTCTTTGACTTTAAAAAATCGACTTGGGTGTTATTGCCAAATGCAACTTGGGATTATCCGCAAGGACCGTTAGCTGAAAAAGCCAATGATAATCATCCTGTTACTATGCTTTCCTATAGTGATGCGGATGAATATTTATCTTGGGTTGATAAACGCTTACCAACGGAGGTTGAATGGGAACACGCGGCAAGAGGAATATCGCTTCGAGACAATCCTTACAGCTGGGGTCAAGAACTCAAAGAAAATGACTCAACATATATGGCCAATACATGGAATGGTGTTTTCCCAATTATGAATACAATAGACGATGGCTATTTAACAACATCACCAGTAGGAACATTTGGTACTAATCAGTTTGATCTGTCTGATATGGGTGGTAATGTTTGGGAGTGGACATCGGATTGGTATCGATCTTATGAAGACTACAATCAACCTTATATAATTAATCCTGCAAGTCAAAAAGTTCTAAGAGGCGGTTCTTTTTTATGTCATACTTCTTATTGTCATGGTTATAGGGTCTCAGCTAGAAGCTATACACCAATAGACAATTCTATGTTTCATATTGGTTTTAGAGGTGTTAAATCAATTGACTATAATGTAGATAAGTATAAATAATTTCCGAATTATTTATATCAGATCGAGCTAGTAAATTCTTAGATATAAAGAACTATATTGTAGTATTAATCTTATATGTTTTTTTAATGAATTGTATTTCTAATAATGATGGAAAAAATTATGTTAAAAATTTTGGCTATCTAAAAGACGGAACTGCATCAACAGTCATTACATTAAAAAATGATCAAGGCACTGAGATATCTGTTTCAAATTTTGGCGCAACTATCACTTCAATTAAAACAGCTGACCGTAATGGAATTTTTAAAAACATTGTAATTGGTTATTCAAATGTTACTCCGTATGAAAAAGGAACCCCTTATTTTGGCTCGACAATTGGCAGATTTGCCAACCGAATTGCAAAGGGTAAATTTACTATAGATAATGTTGAATACAGTCTCCCAATTAATAATGGCAATCATCATCTGCATGGAGGAAATAAAGGTTTAGATAAAATATTGTGGGATATTGAAAAAATCGACCCACAACAAGTTATATTAAAAACTGTAAGTGTTGATGGAGATATGGGCTATCCCGGTGATCTGACTGTACAAGTGAAATTTTCCTTAGATAGTGGCAATAACCTTCGTATCGATTACCAAGCAAGTACCAATAAAAAAACCCCTATTAATTTTACTAATCACTCTTATTTTAATCTCAGCGGTGATTTTCAAAATCAAATAAATAATCATGAATTAATTCTAAATGCTACTCAATATACACCGATAGACTCAGAGTTTATACCAACCGGCGAATTACAATATGTTAGAGACACCCCTTTCGATTTTAATAAGTCAACAATTATTGGCAAACAAATTATCCATACCCCTTTTGGATTTGATCATAATTTTGTGCTGGATAAGGAATTAAAACATGAATTATATAATGATTTATACCGAGCTGCGACACTAACTGATCCTACTAGCGGTAGAAGTCTTCAAATTTACACTACCGAACCAGGTTTACAATTTTATACAGGTAATTTTTTAAATGGTACATTAAATACTGAAAATGACCTACCTCTAAATAGGCATACTGCATTATGTCTTGAAACCCAACATTTTCCTAATTCGCCAAATGAGCCTTTGTTTCCGAATACAATTCTTCATCCTGATACAATATTTACAAGTTCAACAATTTATTCTTTTAAAATCAACTAAATTATACCTATGAAAAAAGGTATTTAATAGTGCAGGTCAAAGGGTAATGGTCTTAGTTAATGGTCAACAACCAGCTGGTTATCACACTGCTACCTTTGATGCTACTGGATTATCGAGTGGAGTGTAACTTCACAAGTTAAACAGTTTATCGTTTACTGAAACAAAAAAGATGATCCTTATATAATAGATTAGAATATAAAATATGTAAATCAACAATTATTGTTATCAAGCAAAAATCCTTAATTAATCAAAATGCAATTTTTAAAGTATATTTCCTTTGTATTAGTTTTAGCAATTTTATCAATTAGTTGTGTTACCACTGAAGAAAAACTACCAGTATTCGAGATTTCATTTTCTATTGATCCACTTGAAGCTGGGTCAATATCATCAAATCCTAGTCATAGGACCGCATATGAAGGTACTTCGTATTCTTTGACTGCAGAAGCTAATGAAGGATGGGTTTTCACCAATTGGGGTGGTGATATTAATTCTTATTATAATCCGACAACGCTAACTTTAGATCAAGATATGTTAGTTGTGGCTAACTTTGAAGAAAAGAAATATACCTTAACTATAAATGTAGTTGGTGAAGGTGAGGTAACAGAACAGGTTATTGCTCTTTCAAAGTCAACAGACTATTTACCTGGTACAATTGTTAGACTAACTGCTAACCCTGCCGAAGATTGGCTATTTCAGGGATGGACTGAATATCCAGATTCAAGTGATACAATTGATTTGGTTATTACAGAGGCAACATCAATTTCTGTCACATTTAAGGAAAAAACTTTTAAACTTGCGGATAATGGTGTTACGATTATTTGTCCAGACGCAGAACGTGGTGAGACAGGAATAGTTAATACGATGATGTATACAAAAAGGTTATATCAAGATATAACTGATAAAAATGCTGCATTTTCATGTACATCAGGTATATCAGATTTATCTAATATTTTTATGAATAAAACAGATTTTAATCAGGATATCTCTCACTGGGACGTGTCATCGGTAATATCTATGTCGAATATGTTTACTGGAGCAATAAAATTTAATCAAGATATCAGTTATTGGGATGTATCATCTGTAACTAATATGCATTTTATGTTTAATCAAACAGAACAGTTCCAACAAAATATTGGTAAATGGGATGTGTCATCTGTTACAGACATGACTGCTATGTTTCAATTGTCTAATTTTAATCAAGACATTGGTGAATGGGATGTATCATCAGTGATTAAAATGGGAAATATGTTCAGTCAAGCGACAAGTTTCAACCATGATATTGGTAATTGGGATGTGTCATCTGTTACAGACATGTCTGGTAT
>PBJO01000017.1 GCA_002720745.1 Balneola sp. | reverse complement strand
CCTTCATCTGCACCACTTATAGTAGTAACGGTAAAGGTGCTGTCATCTTCCATATTGTCCATTCGTAGGATTTTTGGCTTTTCTGAATCAGAGCTACCACCAAGATATAATCGAGATGACGGATATTTTGTACTAAAACTTAAGGCAGTTATATTTTGTCCGGATCCAACAGATACATGACGTAAACGCGTCCAACCATTCATATTTTCTGATCCCGTATTACGTGATAAAGTAGTCATTTCCTTATTTAATAAAATATGATTTCCAGAAGGATAGGCTACATAATCTTCATTGGATGGATCAACGGCAAAAGGATGAATGAATAACTGACCATTTGCTTCTGATGGAGCAACATAGGACCAATTCGTAGGGTCGCCTGTTCCACTATAATTGTACCTAATAACTCTTCCACGTTGTGAAGAAGTTAGAAAATAGTTCTTACCCATATAGGCAAATGAACCATCCCCTGAAGATACATCATTAGATGCTGGATGACTACCACTTGTATTAAATTTAAAGAAGGGAGAGCCGTTATCTTGTGTCCCTCCAATAATTTTTGTATTTGCAGAGTCTGGATGTATGCTCACTGTATAGAATTGAGTAACATTATAACCATCTTCACGTAAACTCCAAGCTACAGGCGTACTGGTAATGTCATTAGTCACACTTATACCGCCATCTTGGGCACTAAAAGCTCTCTTAGGATTAGTAGGATCAAAAATGAGATTATGCTGGTCAGGATGATGGTTATTGTATCCACTTACATTGTTTGCATAGGCATAACCACCAATCCAAATGTCGGGATCATTACTGGAATTAACTGGACTGCCAAAGCCATTTTTCGATCGGAATAAATTAGTACCTCCAATGAATACAGTATTATGAGTTTCTGGAGAAACCACACACACCAAATTATACCCGCCTTGAGGGTTTAAATCACCAACCATTCCGCCAAAATTTGGAATATTATCACTTCTATTTATAGCACTTACATAATTTAAATTACTGGTGACAAACAAATAAAAACTAAGTCCATTAGCTCCTCCGCCAGTATCGGTAAGTAAGTAAAAAAGATCTTCAAACGATGGAGCTACTCCAATCTCAGAGCGATAGTGAGTCGTTGGAAAGTCGTCAGGGGTAATATCCTGCCAATTGGTTCCATCGTCGGTAGAAACATAAACTCCGGGTGTTGAGTTTCCTTGACTACTACTAAATCCGGTAGAAACAACACCATAAATCTTACCAGTAGATGTGATTTCAATATCGGCATATCGATGTTCATTTACTCCACCTAAAACTACTGAATATGTATTAAAATCATCTGTTGTTCGAAAAATACCAAAAGCATTACTTGTGAAAAAGATGCTCCCAGTGGTGGGATTAATTTCAATAGCACTGATAAAGTCAAAGGGGGAGTTGAATGTGTTGTCGGTATCCTCTGTTGATGCAATCACACTCCAGCTTTCTCCATTATCGGTAGATTTATAAATACCTGAACCATAATAAGTTCCACCGCCAGCCCCTCGTGCATCGGTCGAGCTGTAATATTCTCCAGTAGTATAATACCATGTATTTAGGGAATTAGGATGTTGTACAATATCCGTTACTCCCAAATTCTCACCAGGATTTGATTTTAGCATCCATGTTTTCCCACCGTCGGTACTTTTCCAAATTCCACCAGATACTCCACCCGCTAGTAAAATATTGGAATTACGCTGATCAATAGCTAAACCGCGAGTTCTACCGCCAACATCATAAGGCCCTATCTCTGACCAGGCCATATTATTTATCGCTTTGGCTTTTGTAGCTAACTCATTTGCAAGCTCTTGGCCAAAGTTAAGTTCCTTTGTTCTTATTCCTCTAGGAATTTCTTGGCTAACTGGATCTTTAAGTAGATTGAATAAATATTCTTGCCTGCCTTCATTAGTGGTAGCTCGGTAATCTACAGCTTTCTTGATTTTAGGTAGATTGAAAGTAGAGTCATTTGAAAGCGTAACACTTTCGACTGCGCTTTTGTCCCAAATATTGGGTAAAAATAAAATCGAAAGTAGTGTTAAAGTGCCAAGAAATATGAATAGTGCCGGGAAATAAGATTTTTTCATGAATAATATTATTTCTTTATGGAATAGTGATTTAGGTTAATTTGGATAAACGAGATGTACCCTCTATTTACGGCAGTACATTCAATAGAATGCAATCACTGCTCAAATTGACTGAGCATATGCTTCTTTGACTCGATATTCTACAATTATAAGTATATTAAAGATACTAATAATTTTTAATTATATGTTTAACCCAATTCTCAGAACTTAAGTTTCCTGTTATATGTACATGGTTAGCACTTTTTTTCTCAACTCGTTTCCGGTTGACATTTTAACTAGCAAAGTGATTTATAGTGTAATCTCTGCATTATCTGAATAATTAACATATATATGTTTAAAAACGCACTATTTTCGAATTATACTAATTTTCAATTTCAAACCATCTCAATACATATATGCCGTATTCATTAGAGCAATTTAAACACTTTGTAGCTCAGACGAGTGATGCTCCAATAGGCCTAGAGATTGAGAAAGCAGAAGGTGCATTCATACATACGAAGCAAGGGCAAAGCTATGTGGATTTTATTTCTGGTATCGCTGTAAGTAGTTTAGGCCACCGTCACCCGGCAGTAGTATCGGCTATTAAAGAACAGGTGGATAAACACCTACATGTCATGGTATATGGTGAGTTTGTCCAAGATGTGCAATGGAATTTTGCCAAAGAATTGGTCGAGTTATTGCCCGAGCCATTGGAGCAAGTGTATTTAGTGAACAGCGGAACCGAAGCAAATGAAGGTGCACTTAAACTTGCAAAAAAATCTACTGATCGTACAAAATTAATGGCTTTTCATAATTCCTATCATGGCGACACGCATGGTTCCTTAAGTGTAACGGGGCGTAATGTCTACAGAGATCCTTATTTACCCCTACTTCCGGATGTGTCTTTTTTGCATTTTAATAATTTGGATGACCTAACCAAGATTGATACAGAAACCGCGGCAGTTATTGTTGAGCCTATTCAAGGAGAAGGTGGAGTGATACCTGCTAATCAAAAGTGGCTACAGGCGTTGAGAAACCGCTGCACCGATGTTGGAGCAGTATTGATTTTTGACGAAATTCAATCAGGTTTTGCACGTACAGGCTGCTTTTTTGCTTTTGAACATTACCAAGTAGTCCCTGATATTTTATGTCTTGCAAAGGCCATGTCAGGTGGAATGCCCATGGGTGCTTTTGTGTCCTCTCGAGAACGTTTCAAAAGCTTTATGTACGAACCCCCACTCAATCATGTCACAACCTTTGGTGGTCATCCAGTTAGTGCAGCCGCGGCTTTAGCTAATCTGAGGGTATTAAAACAAGGAAATTATACTTCTAAGGCTAGGATAATTGAAAAACATGCTAGAGCTATTTTGAAAGGTTCCGGTATTGTAGAATTGAGGGGTATGGGGGCCATGTTAGGTCTTGAGTTACGTGACCGTGAATTGACACAAATGGTAGTAGAATACTGTTTTAACAAGGGAATATTGTTGGGTTGGACTCTTCATTCAAATACCCTCATTAGGCTTGCGCCCCCGTTAACGATACCTATGAACCTGTTAGTTGAAACATTAGAGATAATCAAAGAAGCAATTGTAGACTCGCTTGAAATGTCTCACTAATTAAACCATCGATACGATGCCTATCACCAATCTACCTACTCTAAAGAGTATTAATCCAGCAACTTTAGAATGTATAAAGGAGTATCCGCAGCATAGCGGGCAGGAAATAGAAGAACGATTACTTAAACTGGGTATAGCCCAAAATGAATGGCAAGCGATAAATTTTTCACAAAGAAAAGTGTGCATGCTTAAACTAGCTTCGGATTTGGAACAAATTGAACAGGATGCTGCTGAGACTATGGCTAACGAAATGGGAAAACCATGGAGGCAAGGCGCTAGAGAAATTTCTAAATGTGCATGGCTTTGCCGCTGGTTTGCTAATTCAGCAGAGACCTACCTAACTATGGATTCCATAAGTACTGAATATCAGCGTTCTTATGTCCAATTTGAGCCTCTAGGATGTATTCTAGCTATTATGCCATGGAATTTTCCTTTTTGGCAGGTCTTTCGTTGTGCTGTGCCAGCAATAATGGCGGGAAATGGTATCCTTTTAAAACATGCTCCTAGCACCCAAGGTTGCGCACAAATAATTGAACAATTATTTATGAATGCAGGTTTTCCAGATGGATTATTGGTGCATATTAAAGTAGAAAATAGTAGAGTAGAGTCACTAATTTCACATCCTTCTGTCAATATGATTACGTTTACAGGTAGTACTGGGGTAGGACGGGTAGTAGCTAAGCAAGCCGCTGAATATCTCAAGCCTAGTGTGTTGGAATTGGGAGGTAGTGATCCCTATCTAATATTTGATGATGCGGAGCTCAAAAATGCGGTTGAAAAGTGTGCGCAATCCAGATGGCTAAATACCGGTCAGTCGTGCATCTCAGCTAAGCGAATTATTGTGATAGACGAGATTTATGATGAGTTTATGGAACAGTTTTTAGCTTTTGCTCAGCAATATGAATTCATAAATCCATTAAGCCGCTCATTTGATGGTTATTTTGTGGGACCAATGGCACGACTAGACTTGAGAGATCAACTTGCTAAACAGGTTAGCGATTCTATTGATTTAGGAGCCTGTTGCGAATTAGGTGGGCAAATTCCTGATGGAAAGGGAGCTTACTATCCTGTAACTGTTTTATCAAACGTTAGCCCAGGTATGCCAGCCTTTGATCAGGAGTTGTTTGGCCCAGTAGCCGCTATCATTCGAGCTAAAGATGATCAAAACATGATCGCATTAGCGAATAAGACCACATATGGGTTGGGAGCTGCGTTATTTACCAGATCAGCTGCTCGAATAGCTCAATATCCCAAATTATTGCAGGTAGGAAATATAGCGATCAATGATATAGTTAAATCCGATCCTCGTTTACCATTTGGAGGATATAACGAGTCTGGATGGGGTAAAGAATTGGGATTGCAAGGAATTAGAGCGTTTACGCGAATTCAAGCGGTTGTAGAAACCTAGGGTAACGATATTAAACCGACTCTAAAGCCTGCATCACGAGTTGCAATTGCTCAGCATCATGAATTTTTTTCTGTCCGGCAGCCGGTGATGCAGAAGCTTGCCGCCCTGCATATCGAAGATATTGACCTTTGGCTAAGTTTTGCTTAATACGATCCGATACAAAAAACCAAGCACCCATATTCTTAGGTTCTTCTTGGCACCACACAATATCTTTAGCCGCTTTAAAGCTTTTCAGATACTGTTGAATATCATGGTCTGGGAATGGATAAAGCTGTTCCACTCTCACTAATGCGACATTATTAACCGCTAATTCCTCGGCTTTTTGTACTAAATCATAATACACTTTGCCTGAGCAGAGCACGACCCTCTCAACGGATGAGAAGTCTTGTAAACGTTCATCTTCTAAGAATGGGCGAAAATAACCGTTTGCTAATTCATCTACATTGGAGACAGCTCGTGGATGGCGTAAAAGACTTTTTGGACTCATCAGAATCCCCGGTTTTTTATGCTCTTGCAAGCATTGTTTTCGAAGCATATGATAGTATTGTGCAGGTGTAGTAAGATTAAACACCTGCATATTATCCTCAGCACAGAGTTGTAAAAAGCGTTCTAATCTGGCTGATGAATGCTCAGGGCCTTGACCCTCATAGCCATGGGGCAAGTTCATTAACAACGAGGATGTTTGTCCCCATTTTACTTCACTTGAAGAAATAAATTGATCAATAATGATTTGAGCACCGTTGGTAAAGTCACCAAACTGTGCTTCCCAGATTACCAAGGCATCTTTATTTACTGCTGAGTAGCCAAATTCAAACCCTAAAGCTGCGTATTCACTCAAAAGGGAATTGTGCACATGGAACCTACCTTGCCCCTTGGTTAGATGATTAAGTGGAGTGAAAGTTTGGTCGGTAGCAGTCCCATGAAGTACGGCGTGACGGTGTGAGAAAGTTCCTCGTTCCACATCTTGTCCAGTGATGCGAACAGTTTTTCCAGTTATTAATAAAGAACCAAAAGCAAGTGCTTCGGAGAAACCCCAGTCTAATTTTTTCTCATTCTTTTGGACTATTTCTAATCTTTTAGCCAATTGACGCAAAAGTTTTGGATTGGCATCAAAATCTTTTGGAACAGTGTTTAATTTAACAGCAATTTCGTCTAGTTTTTTTCTCGAGAAGGTGGTATCTGGGAAAATAGTTCGATTTTTTTGGACACTTTCTTTTCTATCAATGAGTTCGTTGGTCACCTCTAAATGAGGGATTTTTTTGGCATCTTCAAAAGCAGCCATTAATAAATCATCGAACTCATTAAAAATTTGTTGGGTTTCCTCGGTAGTGAGTTCTTGGCGCTTGACTAACCATTTGGTATATAAATCTCTTACTGTTTTATGGTCTTTGATCTCCTTATACATACCAGGTTGGGTAAAGGCAGGCTCATCTCCTTCATTATGGCCATGTTTGCGGTACCCGATCAAATCAATAATAACATCCTTGCCAAATTTTTGACGATACTCAAGTGCCATCTGTATTGCATGAACCGCGGCTTCAGGATGGTCACCATTTACATGAAAGATAGGGGCAAGAACCGATTTTGCTAAATCAGTCGCATATTCTGTACTTCTACCGTCAGTTGGTAACGTGGTGAAACCTATTTGGTTATTAATAATGATATGAACCGTTCCACCGGTTTTATATCCTTCTAAGAGTGACATATTGAGTGTTTCAGCGACTACTCCCTGTCCTGCAAATGCAGCATCGCCGTGCATAAGTACTGGAATTATTTTCATTTGAGCATCTTCGGCTTTGTGATGATCTTGTACGGATCGAGAAGCTCCTTCGACCACCGGATTAACTGCTTCTAAATGTGAAGGGTTGGGCATTAGCTCTATTTCGATATGCTTTTCAGTAGCAGTTACATGAGTACCTTTGGCACCTAAGTGATATTTAACATCACCTGAACCTTGGATAGTATCTGGATCTACATTGCCCTCAAATTCCGCAAATACCCTGTGATAGGGCTTATTCATAATATTCACTAGAATGTTCAATCGACCACGATGTGCCATGCCCATGAATACTTTTTCTACATCATAATCACCTGCTTTCTCCAATAGAAAATGCATCATTGGAATCAAGGTATCATTTCCCTCTAGTGAAAACCGTTTATGGCCAATGTATTTTTTGTGGAGGAATTCTTCAAAAGCCATCGCTTGGTTGAGCTTGGAAAGAATTTGTTTTTTGTCATCAATGGTTAAAACAGCCTCATTAAGTGAGGATTCCATTCGTTCGCGCAACCACTTACGCTCTTCCAGATCGAGCAAGTGCATATAATCAGCACCAATTTGCTCGCAGTAGGTATCCCGTAGAAGCTTAATAATGACTCGCAAAGAGGCTTCTCGTTTACCTCCAAGCCCTCCACAATAAAATTCCCTATCTAGATCCCAAACAGACAATCCATAATAGGCCAAATCTAATTCAGGATTATATCCTGGTTCTTTTTCCAAAGGATCTAAGTTAGCTAAGACATGACCACGCATTCGATACATGTTAATCAGCCTCCAAACACCAATGGTCCGGCGGTCTTCCTCTAATGTATTAGCTCCACCATTAAAAGGTCCTGAATAAAAATCTTCTCCGTATGGAATAGGGTCGTAGGGTATATCTAAGTCAGAAAAAATGGAATCATAAAAATCGGCTTTTCCACTGAGTAAGTGGTTAACCTCATTTAAAAAAGCGCCAGATTCAGCCCCTTGTATAATACGGTGATCATAGGTACAGGTCATGGACATAACCTTGGATATTCCGAGTTGATTTAGTACATCTTTTGACATGTTTTGAAATTCGGCGGGGTAGTTTATAGCCCCAGTAGCAATAATTGTTCCTTGGCCAGGCATGAGTCGCGGAACTGAAGATACGGTGCCAAGAGTCCCTGGGTTAGTAATCGAAATGGTAGTTCCCTGGTAATCCTCAATTTGAAGGTTACCACTACGTGCTTTATTTACCAACTCTGCAAAGGAGTATAAGAACTCCTTAAAGTTCATTTTATCCACACCTTTAATATTTGGTACAACAAGGTTGCGGCTACCATCTTTATTCGGTAAATCAACCGCGACACCTAGATTAATCTGTTCGGGTATTACGCGGTAGTGGACCTTACCATTCTTATGGTAGGTATGATTGATTGTTGGGAATTGTTTAATTGCTTGAATAACAGCCCAACAGATGAAATGAGTAAAGGATGCCTTCGGTTCGTTTCTTTTTATTAAGTGCCGATTAATAATGGTCCGGTCCTCTATCATCATTTTTACAGGAAGTACTCTCAATGAGGTAGCCGTAGGCACCACTAGACTAGCATCCATGTTTTCTACAATTTTTGTAGTAACACCTTTTATTTTTTGCAGCACACCCGCTGGTGCTGGCTTGGTAGATTCCGTTATTTCTTTCGAAGGAACTGTTCTTGCAGGAGTGGTGGGAGTAATCTTGGAGGCTGCCAAATTTTGATTAGTTTCCTCACCATTTCCTTCCACGCCGTTCAATTCATCAAAGTAACGCTTCCAATGCGTAGGTACTGAATTGGGAGATTTTTGGTACTGCTCGTATAACTCTTCTACTAGTGCTGAATTTGGGCCAAAGGCGGCTTCTAATGATTTCAAGATCAAATTAAATAAGTGGGTTGAACAATTTTAAAGACATCCATCAGGCCGATAAGACCCTACAAGTTAATAATCTAAATTAAGCAGATGTAAGTAAAAAAGCACTTCAACATTCGTTTTATCTTAAGCTTATTCACGCTTTAAAATAGCTTAATCTAAATGTATATTTCATGCTATTCAAATTGATCGACCTACGCGGTCATCATGCCTTTGAAACCATACAAAACAGTAACCAATATATGAAATCAATGGAGAATAAGACTACTGGAGCCGAAGAAATACACTGGGACCTGGATGATTTATATACAGGAATTGATGATCCGGCATTTATCAACGATCAAGAAAATGTATTGCAAAGTGCTCAATCTTTTGCTAAGAAATACCGTGGATTTGTTGCAGAGTTAGACGCTACAGAATTCTTTACTTTACTAAAAGAGTATGAGGCTATTAAGGAAACCGCTGGCAAAATAGGATCTTTTTCCTATTTATTATGGAGTACTAACACTCAAGATGCCGCTTATGGAAAAGCCGTTCAGTCAACTAACGAGTTAGGTTCCAAGCTGAGTCAAATGATAGTGTTCTTTCGTGTAGAATGGTTAGCTTTTGACGAGAATGAGGCTCAAAATCTGATCAATGACCCAGTTTTAGCGGAGTATACTCATTATTTAGAATCCTCACGAATCTACAAGCCCTATTCACTCAGTGAAGGGCAAGAGCAAATACTTTCCGCTAAAAGTGTTACAGGGCAGAGCGCGTGGATCCGCTATTTTGACGAAACTTTGGGTTCGGCAACCTTTCGTTATGCTGGAAAAGATAAATCAGAGCAAGAAGTTTTGAGTCTTCTACATGACCCAAATAGGGAGGTTCGTAGAGAGGCACATGTCTCTTTATCGGACGGCTTTAACAAGCTTTCTAGAAGTTTGACGTTCATATTCAACACATTATTGGCTGATAAAGCTACCAATGATGAATTGCGTGGGCACCCATCGTGGATTCATGCGCGTAATTTATCTAATGAAACCGATGACATAACGGTTAATACACTAGTTAAAGCGGTTACAGGTCATTACCATTGGGCGCAGAGATATTATACACTAAAATCGCAGCTCCTTGGGATAGATGATTTTAAAGATTTTGACCGCTATGCTCCTCTAAAAAAGACGGAGACAACAATCACTTGGGAGCAAGCCCGTTCGATTGTATTGGATGCTTACGATGAATTTAGTCCCAAGATGGCAGAAATAGCTGCGCGTTTTTTTGATGAAAAATGGATTGATGCAGCTATAAGACCTGGAAAAAGAGGGGGAGCATACTCAGCAGGTACTGTTCCTTCTGTTCATCCGTATGTGTTTATGAATTATGATGGTAGACTTAGAGATGTACAAACCTTAGCTCATGAATTGGGTCATGGTGTACATCAATTCCTTTCTAGAAAACAAGGAGTCCTTCAATCCAGCACTCCCTTGACCACCGCAGAAACAGCCTCTGTATTTGGTGAAATGTTAGTGTTCCAACGGCTCATAAAACAGTTGGATGATCCAATGGAAGAATTGGCCTTATTAATGAGTAAAATCGATGACACTATAGCCACGGTTTTCCGGCAAATATCGATGAATCGATTCGAAGAATCCATGCATATTGCACGCAGAAATGAGGGTGAACTCACCACAGAACGTTTTTCAGAACTGTGGAAAACGGAGCAAGAAAAACTATATGGCCCATCTGTAGAATTGACCCCTGAATATAGTCACTGGTGGTGTTATATACCGCATTTTTTACATACGCCTGGGTATGTATATGCCTATGCTTTTGGTGAGCTATTGGTCTTAGCATTGTATGAAGAGTATCAACGTAAACCAGAGGGTTTTGCGAATCGTTACTTGACCTTATTGGAGGCAGGAGGTTCTGAATGGCCGCATCAGCTTATAGCCCGTATGGGTCTGGACATACAAGATCCTAAGTTCTGGCAAAAAGGATTGGCTTCTTTTGAACGTATGATACTCAGAGCAGAAGAATTATATACTCAGCTGCAGAATCAATAGCCAAATTAAGAAGTGTATATGAGTGTTCTAGACACTATCTTTAAAGAAATTACCCATTATGAGTTTAGATCGTCAAGAAAAAGCACTACGTGAATTCAAGCAAATAATTGCTGATTTATTGCACTTAGTGCGCACCTCAACTAATTCTCAATTAGCCTATATGTGCTGGGTGAATCAATCAAGACAGCAGTTTGTATGGGAAACCCACAGTACTAGATTGAGTAATGTAATGTTCAAAGATCGGGTAAACTTTCACCATCATTTCCTAAATGACTATAAGGAGCTTGACGAATTATTAAAGTTGAAAATAGGTGAAGATATTTCCAAAGCCAAGTTAGGACATTATTTTAGCGAGGTACATGCCAAAACTATGCTGATCATCCCCTTTATTAACAAGGGAGAAACGGTTGGGCTGACAGTCCTTGAATCAAATCGGGACTTGGATGAAGAAGCTTTGATTGATGCTATTTATTCCTATAATAATGCGATGGTGAATGTGCTGGATACTTACCTTGAAGTTGTTGATTTGCATGAACAACAGAAGGAATGGGATGAGTATGAGGAATCATTAGCTAACATACACTCACGCTTGAATAAAGTGGAAGTGATTACCACATGTTTGGATGAAATGCAAATCTTAATACCTAATGGAGGTGTAAGTTTTTTGTGTTCTGCTATGGATCATTGGACCCTAGCCCTCAACGCTAAATTTGCAAAAAATGCGCCATATGTGGGGCTTGGGGTAGATGATAAGAGCAGTGTAGGAGAAGCACTAGAGAAAGGCTATCCTATATTTAACATGCACTTTAACTCAAATCCAAAGTTAGTTTCTGCGCATGAAACTAGAACCGAAGGTGCAAGTTATGTACTCCCACTAATTGTGCATGAACGTCGACAAGGTGCTTTTATAGCTTACCACAAAGACCCGCTCAGTTTTAAAGAATCCACCAAGCATAAATTGGCAAACTTAGCTCGAGTTGCAGCCTTGCAGTTACAAAGTAATACGCGTAAATCTATCATGGATGAAGATATTTTCACAGAAAAATATCAAGCTCTAGTTACAGAGCTTTGGGAGAAGTCAATAGAGCATGAGTTGTACCGCCTACGCACCGAGCCAGAACGTCATACATGGATGGGACTTGTAACTTTTGAAGATCTATCTTCATTTCGGACCCGCTTCAGAATGGAGGAACTTCATAAAATGCAACGTGATATCGTGCGCTTTTTGAACCCCTACCGATTTCAGCAGAAAGGTTATATCGGATTTCAGTCGGACTATGTTTATAGTTTTATGCTTCAAAGCAATAAAGAAACAGTACTGGAAGAATGGGTAGAACAGGTCCGCTCCAAGGTTGCTCATGGATTAAAATTGAGTTCAGGAATGAATATTATGGTTTCCTATAAATTCGGTGCAGTAAAATTAAATACAAAGTACTCAAATGCATACGAAGTATTGAGTGCAGCCAAACAACAGCTTGCAGAAGTGCTAAAAAATCAGCAAATACACTTGCAGGTCCTATAATGAAACGGGTTGTTTTATTGGTTGTTGATGGTTGGGGTGTGGGGGCCCAGAAAGACGCAGAGAAGTATGGTGATCAATCGGCTCATACCATGGGACATGTTAGTGAAACCACTATGTTAAAGCTCCCTAATTTCCAAAAAATGGGCTTGGGTAATATTGTTAAACTTGTCAGTATTCCTCCCGAATCAGCTCCAATAGCCAGTTATGGTAAGCTGCGTGAACTATCATACGGTAAAGACTCTATCACGGGGCACTGGGAACTAGCTGGAATTGTGCTGGAAAAAGCTTTTCCAACCTATCCAAATGGCTTTCCAATTGAGTTAATCCAGTCTTTTTGTCAAGAAATTGGTAAAGCCAACGTATTGTGTAATGCTCCATATTCCGGAACTAATGTTATTGCAGATTATGGTGACGAGCACATACTTACAGGTTTACCCATAGTTTATACATCTGCTGACAGTGTATTTCAGATTGCTACACATGAAGATATTGTCCCAATTGAAACCCTTTTTAGGTGGTGTGAATGGTCAAGACATAAACTGCTGATAGGCAAATATGAGGTAGGGCGAGTCATTGCAAGACCATTCAAAGGAGAACTTTCAAATTTTCAGCGAATTTCGCATAAACGTCATGATTGGTCTGCTGCTCCACCCAAAAATCATCTTGTCAAAGAACTGCAAAAAAGAGGGCACAAGACAGCCTCTATTGGTAAAGTTGCTGATTTGTTCAATGGTGAAGGATTTGATTTTTTGTATCCAACAAAAGGGAATACTGAAGGCATCGAAAGACTCATCGAAAGATTGAAAGCCAAGGAAGAGGACCTACTATTCATTAATCTTATAGACACAGACCAATTATTTGGCCATAGGCTAGATCCAGTGGGGTATGCAGAGGCACTTATGGAAATTGATTCAGCTCTGCCCGCAATAATGTATGAGCTGACTAGCGAGGATATTTTCATTATAACTGGAGATCATGGGAATGACCCTTGTATCCAAAATACTGATCATACAAGGGAGTTTGTACCGGTATTGGTATATGGGGAACATGCACCCGTTAAAAATCTAGGGGTACGTGATGGATTTAACCAAGTTGCGGTTAGCATAATGGATTTTCTAGGCTATCCAAAAACATTTGGGTCGGAAAGTTTACTGTAAAAAAAGAACACCTTACTACATTAAAGGCTACATAAAAGTTAATTTTTTCCGTATATTTAGGGTTGGCAAGATTGTAGAGTCAATAATGAATTGCTCTTTCTGATATTATTATATTTTGTATGTGCGATCCATTAATCGTTTATGGTACTGCAATTCTTCTGGATAATTCGAACTAAATTACTTTATTGTGGCAAAAAGCTCTGGTATTTCTACCCGTGAATCTGAATCACTCGATCGCTACTTACATGAAATTGGAAAGGAAAAATTAATAACTCCGGATGACGAAGTTCGTCTTGCAAAAGAAATTCAAAAAGGGAGTCAAAGAGCACTTGAAGATTTAACAAAAGCAAACTTACGCTTTGTTGTTTCTGTAGCTAAGCAATACCAGAATCAAGGTTTGTCATTAGGCGATTTGATCAATGAAGGGAACTTAGGTTTGATTAAAGCAGCTAAAAGATTTGATGAAACTCGTGGATTCAAGTTTATTTCATACGCTGTTTGGTGGATCCGTCAGTCAATTTTGCAGGCCTTGGCAGAACAGAGTCGTATTGTACGTTTACCACTTAACCGAGTAGGGGCACTTAACAAAATAGGAAAAGAGCTGTCTAAGTTAGAGCAAGATTACGAGCGTTTACCATCGGCTCATGAATTGGCGGAAAGTTTGGAAATGACCGTAGGTGAAGTAGCTGATACTTTAAAAATATCTGGACGCCATCTCTCAATGGATGCCCCATTTGCCCAAGGAGAAGATAATCGATTACTCGATGTTCTTGAAAATGAAGAAATTCCAAATCCAGATTTTGAACTTATGGGGGAGTCCCTTAAAGTTGAAATCGAGCGAGCTCTTTCAAAGTTAACCAAACGAGAAGCAGAAGTTATTCGACTTTACTTTGGTATTGGTCGTGAACATTCCTTAACACTCGAGGAGATTGGAGAGCGTTTTGATTTAACTAGAGAAAGAGTACGTCAAATAAAAGAAAAGGCTCTTCGTAAATTACGCCACCATAACCGAAGTGCAGCTTTGCGTGTGTACTTAGGCTAACGATTTGATTAAAGATCTTCTAAGTCTTGAAGCTGACTGCTCGCTAGTAAATAACCCATCATAGGATATCTTATTCAATTTGTGCATTTATTTGAGAGGCAAATTCTGGTGAATTAGATTCAAAATTTTATGGTTTTAGTTGCAAAGGTAAGCTACGTCATATCACAAGCACTTATGAAAACAGGACCCATTTTGTTGTAATCATTTTTTTCTTTGATTCTTGACTATTATTCATAAATACTCGCATCACCAGAGAAATGCTACATGAATTCCCAAGCTTATTCAAATATCCCCATGAAATAGTCTTTCGCAGTATTTTAATATGGGGACTTTCCTTAGACATCCAAATCGTTGCAGTATGAACCTTCTCGTTGGCTATGGCATGCTTCATAATTTGTTCAAGATATTTTTCATATCCCTGTTTAAACCAAAAATAGTCAGCTGATATAAAGTGGAATACGCGTCCTGGAATCAATTGGTGAAGATAAGGCCAGCGATCAATCCGTCATTTTCGTAAAAACGAAAGATATTCTGGAAGGCCTTCAATATCCCACGATTATCTCATTATTCGTGCTACAGCTACCCATTTTCCATTCACCCTGTATCCTATAAAATATCCCTGTTCGTTAAGCCCTCTGGTGTGATAGGCGTCATAAGCCTTGTAGAATTGATCTAATGTATCTCTCATCCCATGTATTTTTTCGGGCGTGATTATGCATATTTGTGTGTGAAACGATGGTTTAAAACGGTGGAATAATAATGTGTAAATCTCTTGAACCTTCTCAAAACCAAATCGGTTACAAAGCCTTATAGATTGATGATTCTTATCTTATATAAATGCATAAGCTGGAAGGGTATGCGAGGCAGTTATGCTTTTTGTATATTCTTTTAAATGCTTAAGAAGTACCTGTTGAAGTATGGACCTGCGCTGGTCACGACCTCCATCACTGCCGCTAGGGTTACGTTGAACATAACTGGCAAATGCATCCCCACCAAGCGCAGTTTTTTTGTTACGCCTGGGATAATATAGGGTTCCATTAACATGTAGATACCTAATATAGAGCCACTGCTTGCCAGTTATATCGGTTCTGTCTAAAAGTCCTACAACACCTATAAGTTTCAAATTTCTAGACAAACATAGATAATGTACTTTTTCATCTCTATGGTTCGTACTTTTTCGCCTATGTACCCGAAATTGAATACCACCAAGGCTACCTATAAGTACTTTTTCCAAAAATTTTTTGATCTCCTTGTCATAGCTACGAAGATTAATAGAAAGTGCTGAAGTACTCATATTTTTTATTATTTCGAATCGAAAGTAGCAATATATGTCGTCCTAATAATACTTAGCTTAGTATATTATAATATGAACTATAAAAAAGAAATCCTTTTTGATGAGGCAAAAAAAACCCATCGATCTCTAATTTTGAGAATATATCAAACTATTTTTTTCTTAGGTAAATGGGGCATTGTGTTTTTGCTAAGTTATGTAGATGTGACCTCTGCTCAGGAGTATGCATTTCGGAATTATTCCATTGTTCAAGGTTTAAGTGAGTCGGTCGTAAATACACTAATCCAAGATGAAAAAGGCTATATATGGATGGGGACTGGTTTTGGATTAAACCGATTCGATGGTCATAATTTCACGATTTACTTACAAGAAGACGGCTTAAAAAGTACCCAAATTAATATTTTATATCTTAGCGTTGATGACAAGATTTGGATAGGGACTTCACAGGGTCTTCATTGGTATTCTCCAACAAAAGATTCCATACATTATGTCTCAGAGGTGCCCGCATACGCAATAATTAGTTTATTTGAGGATTCCCAAAATCGATTGTGGTTAGGTACTGAAGAGCATGGTATCTATCTTTATTCCCCAAAATCTACTAAACCACTTACACATCTCAATCCATCTACTTTAACGTTCAATGGGCCGGTCCGAAAAATAATTGAGACTGATACATCTTATTTACTAATTTCACGAACAGGTATCTACGAGTTGGGACCCAAAATTTTTTCTGATTCTACATCGTTTGATATGTCGGTCATAAGCGAAGAAACTCGTTATAGAGATGCCATATTAGATACCAATAATAATGTTGTCTGGATTGGATCGCGAGATGGTTTATATAGCTATAAAGAAGGGCAATTTACATTTCATAAACTTAATACTTCAAATCTAGCTTCTAGAATTCAATCTTTGGCACTAGACCAAGATGGTACCCTTTGGATGGGAACTGAGGATGGTTTATTACACCAAAGAGAGGATGGGTTAATACGATATGGGAGCCAAGATGGCATGTCTAATACCTTGATAAATAATCTATATTTTGACAAGGAGGGAATACTATGGATTGGGACTTATGGAGGAGGAGCCAATGTTTTTCTAGGAGAATATGTGGTTAACTATGATCTCTCAAATACCCTCAGCAATAATTTAGTTACTGGTTTCATTGAACAGGAAAATGGAGACCTCTGGATAGGAAGCTATGGAGGGGGAGTTCAGATATTATCTAAAGAATATAGCGATCTCATTACATCGAGCAATGTACCACAAGAATTAGGCCCCTTCAAGTGGCCACAATTAGAAGGTTTAGCAGATCAGCGAGTGTACCATCTAAGTGAAGACCCTTACGGTACTACTTGGATAGGAATGAGAGATGCATTGGGTTATGTTAAAAATAATAGAGTTGAAACCATCGCTGAACTCTATTTTCCATATCGAAAGATAAGACATATCAGATGGAGTAATTCGTCTACAATGTGGGTAAGCACATACGATCATGGCCTTATAAAAGTAGATTACACTGACCTCTATAACCCAGAGACCTGGACAATAAACCAATACAGCACCCAGATCCCGTCTTGGCCATCAAATACCATATTAAAAAGTATAGAAGATAAGAAAGGTACAATATGGGTGGCTACCTACTCTGGTGTTGTTGAAATGAAACGGGACGGAAGATTTCGCACTTGGGGGCTAGCAGAAGGTATACCCAATATATCGGTTATGGGGGTTATCGAAGACAGTCAGGGAAGCATCTGGGCACACACATTTGGAGGATTAGCCAGGATCAGTGATAATGAACTAATGGCAATAACTGAAAAGGATGGATTACCTAGTCGAGTTTGCTATTTTCTTTATGAAGATCCTCAGAAATCTAACTTACTATGGATAGGAACAAATGGTGGCCTGATTCAATATAATTTAGACGGAAATACTTTTAAAGCCATTACTCAGGAAGAGGGTTTAATTAGTGATGAAATGAATCTAGGGGCATTTTATGAGGATTCACAAGGGCAATATTGGTTAGGTACGGTAGAAGGATTATCCAAATTCAATCCAAAAAAATACAGAGGCAATGAAAAACCTCCTAGGATTCACATTGAGGAAGTACTTCTCTCTGGTTTCAACGTGGATCCTTTAGACACCAAAAAATTACAGATGGATTATAATCAGAATTTTTTCGAAGTAGGATTTATAGGACTTAATTATACAGCCCCAGATCAGTTGTACTACCGTTATAGGTTATTAGGCTTAGAAGAGCAGTGGCAGCAAACAAAAAATACCACGCTTCGATATCCCAGCCTCTCATCTGGAGATTATATATTCCAAGTGCAAGCGGTAAATTCAAATGGGCTTATAAGTGAAGAATTGGCTCAGATACAGTTTAAGGTTAACCCTCCGTACTATCAAAGTCTGTGGTTTTGGATTGGTATTTTGATTTTAATTGGGTGGGTATTGTACTTAATTCGAAGAACAACAAAAATAACAAAGCTTGTTGATATGGAGCGAATGCGCGTTCGAATAGCGAGTGATTTACATGATGATGTAGGTGCGAGTTTAACTGAGATTGCTCTGCAATCTGATTTTTTGTTAGCAGATACTGTCCAACAAGAATTAAAAGAATCTCTATCTCAAATAGGGCGTCAGTGTCGAAAAATTGTGGGTAGTCTTGATGATATTGTTTGGTCGATTGATGCTCGGAATGATTCTTTTGGTGATCTGACCGATCGGATTCAAGATTATGCTTTAGCAATTTTAGATACTACGCAGTTTGATATAGAATATGCTTTTGATTCATTGCCAATGGACAAGAAAATACCAGTAGAAATAAGAGAAAATACCTATCTCATTATAAAAGAAGCATTGAATAACGTGGTAAAATATTCTAATGGTGACCGAGTATCGATAGGGCTCAGACTTCAAGACAATATACTAAGTACGGTGGTTTCTGATAATGGAAGTAATGTTAATAATTCTAAAAAAACGGGCCATGGATTACGTAACATGAAAATGCGAGCGCAAAGAATGAATGGAATGCTTAAAATACAAAATAATAAAGATTTTTCTGTTTCTTTGCAGGTACCTTTAAATAACTAACACTTAGCATTAGTAATCCCCATAATCTTAAATCTATGGCACAAGTTGGTATTATAGAAGACAATAAAAAGATTAGACAACTCATGCAGAGATATCTGAATATGCAAAAAGACATGTCCTGTCCAGTAGCTACTGAATGTGTGGAAGATATGTTGGATTATTTATCTACATACCCAAATCCTAACGTGTTGTTGATGGACATACAACTACCAGGGATGAGTGGGATAGAAGGAATGAAAATTATTCAGCAAAAGTATCCTGATATTGAGATAATAATGCTAACCGTCTATCACGATTCGCACAAGATATTTGAATCATTAAAGGCAGGCGCATCAGGCTATTTGTTAAAGCACACTTCTTTACCAGAAATCAAAGATGCCATTGAGTTACTAATGCAGGGTGGGGCTCCTATGTCTCCTCAGATTGCTCGTAAGGTTATTACACACTTCAATTACAGAGGACAAAAAAAACAAAAAAGTAATTTAACCAATAGGGAACAAGATATAGTTAACGGTTTGGTCGATGGACTCAGTTATAAATTGATCGCTGATCGATTAAATATTTCAATTGACACAGTTAGAGCTCATATACGCAATATTTACAAAAAATTACACGTTAATTCTAAAGCAGAGGTAATTGCAAAGTCGCTGCGGGGCGAATTGTAAAAGGAAGTTCTAACATCATTATGTGATAGTACCTTAAAACTAAAATATTTAAATTAATTTTGTAAGTTTATTCAAAACCGGAGGTCCTATGAAATTCCACTCTTTTCTAGTTATACTCTTTACGTTAGTATTCGGATGGTTCAATACGGGATGCTATACACAGATGCAATTGTCATATGATCTAGATCGTCCAACACAGGTTAAGGGAGATGAATATTATTCTTGGGACGATGATGAGCGAACATACTTGGGATATGATTGGTCATCTACTAAGCAAACGTCAAATTCAAATTATAGTAAAAATCTTTATGGTCAAAATGGATCTACTTCAAATTCGAAAGACGAAACAAACAGTAATGATTTCACCGAACAAAGCATTTATTATAAAGACTATGAAGCTGAGCAATGGTATGATGAGCATTACATAGATGTTCTCAACTCTGCTAATTATGAGCGCAATTTTCAGGTGAATGGTCATGACTTTACTTACGATCAAGGATATGAGAAAGGCTTTGATCGTGGATATGACCGTGGTTATAACCGCGGGTATCGAGATAGTTGGTTTGATAATGATTTTTGGGGTAATTGGTATGCTAAGCGCTGGTGGAGATTGCATGTAGGATGGTGGGGAGGATACTATGGATATTACAGTGCTTGGAGTCCAAGCTCTTATTGGGCATGGGGTGGATATGGTGGCTGGTCTTGGTTCAGTCCTTATGATCCATTTTATCATAGTTGGAATGGCTTTTTCGGATTTAACTCATACCGATACGGATATTATGGACATATAGCATATTGGGGATATTCACCTTATGGCGGGAACACTGTTTTCATAGAACAAGCAAATAAAAGCTCTACACAAGACAGACTACGTGGAGCAAGACGTTATGGGCTAAGTAGTTCAAGCAACTCGGGATTAACTAGGGGAACTGGCAAAAATGCATCTTCAAAGGCCATTTACACTCGTTCTGCTTCAAAAAATGCTCGCTCAGGTTGGGAAAGTGCGCCATCCTCATCTACCCGATCTAGAAGTATATACAATAGTATAGGGAATACTCGATCAACAGGGCGGGCGGTTCAATCTTCAATTAGCAGTGGTAGTAATTCTAAAGGAACAGTCCGAAGTTCAGGAAGTCGTTCAACAGGCAGATCTTCTGGATCTTCTTCGAGTGTAGGTCGGTCCAATGGCAGCTCTAACCGTAGCTCAGGCGCTGTTAAAAGTTCAACACGGTCAAGCTCAAGCGCATCAAAATCTACTGGACGCTCTACATCTAGTCGTTCATCAAGAGGGTGAGTCTAATGAAAAAAAAAACCAGATTTGGTTTAAAAAGGCTACTTGGTCTAATAAGTTTGCTTTTGTTTTCGTTTATTTTTTCACTTGCCATGGCTCAGGATGGTTACGATCCAATGAGTTACAGTAGTTTGAGCCAATTATTCAGCTCCCAGCAATACTTAGGTAGCGCAAACTCAGCAATTATACCATCCGTAGCCATGGAAAATGGATATGCAAGTTTTATAGACAATCCTGCAGGGATGTCGTTAATAAAGGGTAGTTATTTGAACCTCGGATATATGAGCAATCGCTCCGAATTCAATCAAAATTTCAGAGGAAATGAGTTATTATTAGATTCCAAATATGATATTTTTAATAACATTGGAGTAATATATAAAGTACCAACTAGAGTTGGTAGCTTAGTCATTGGTGGAGGAATTCACATAAACAGCTTATACAATCGCGCACTCGGATCAAGCGCATTTAATAATCAGAGCACAATAACCGATGTATTCAAAGGCGAATCAAGTGATTATAGAAACATTGCTTTTGAAACTTATGCCATTGACTATATTGACCAGGCACAAACTCAACTTGAGTCGATACTTAGAATAGGCTTTGATAATGGTTTCCCAGGTACATATCAGCAAAGCGAGTTAACCCAAAAAGGCAGATCAAGAGAATTTGCTTTCTTTTTGGGGACCGAATTCAAAAAAAACCTTCATATCGGCTTTTCGTTAGGTATAAACGAGGCCTCACATAATATTAGCCGAAATATATTGGAGGAAGATCTTGACAACTTTTATGACGGTGATTTCATAGAACAAGATGAAAATGGGGAGAATGGTACAGATATTAATAGCATTCAGCTTACTGACAACTTAGATTCCGATATATTAGGTATAGAGGCTAGAATTGGAGCTATATACCAAATAGGGCAATTTCTAAATCTAGGTGCATCTTGGTCATTACCATCTAAAATGGAGATTACCGAGGAATATAGTTCAATGATAACTACCAGCTTTGACAACTTTTTAAATCCTTTTTTTGACAGCTTCGAAGGGGAATTTACTTATGCGGTAATACGCCCTTCTAAGTATTCTCTAGGAATGGCTGTAAATCAGTTAAAAGGCTTTGATATAAGTATTGCAATTGATTTTATTTCCCACAATAAGATGGATATTGATTTAACTTATGACGAGAGTTTAGATTTTGATGAAGTGGTTTTTTTACGAGATCAAGAAAACATTATAAAGCAAAGTATTGGTCAAAGATACCAGTCCGTGATGAATACCCGAATTGGAGCTCAGTATCGATTTAAAAACGGTACCGAAATAAGGGCAGGTTCTAGTATGCTGCCTTCTAAATCAGCCCAAATTAATGAAACTCGCAGGCTTTATTCAGGAGGTATAGGAATACCACTAAGTAGAGACTTCTTTCTAGATATAACTACACAATATATTCAGTGGAATGACCGTTCTATATTGTATGAATATCAGGATGTACTTTCTAGCGTGTCTATTCAAGAAAGTATTTCAGAAAGGAATAACTTGATAAATGTATTAATTGGGATAAAAATTAAAATATGACCTCATTATCCCAAATTGATCTCCGTAGTTAGTGTAAAAAGGCTTCGTGATGGAAGCCTTTTTTTTGCCATTTACCCAAACTAGTATCAGCTTTTTCAATCTAGAACTCTCAATTTTAGAATTTAGGCAATATCGGAAAAGATTACGCTGAAATTATCCGAAGTTATTAACTGTATTTTTAAGCTCTTTCACGATCAACTGATATACTTGAATTTGTAGCCCCTACCAAAGTCACTAGTCCTATGATAATAAGAATTTCAAGAGATAGTATACCCCAACTTGGTTGAAGTACTAAATCGAACACGAAATATCCAACCAAATAGCTAACCCCAAGTGAAAGGCCTACACCAAGTAGAGAAGACAGGCCACCGACTGCAAAAAATTCGATAAACAAAATTCGTTTTATAATTTGTTTTTGAGCGCCCAATACTCGCAAGAGTTGTGCTTCTTTTAGCCTCTGAAATCGAGAGCTTGCAGCAGCACCCGCTAAAACAATAAGCCCAGTTAGAATGCTAAAAAGCCCAATAAACTGTATAACAAATGTAATTTGATTTAAGAAATCTCGAAAAGACTCTATGAGTAAACCAATATCTAAGGCAGAAATGTTTGGATAGCGATTTACAATTTGTTCTTGTAAGATTAGTGCCTCCGACCGAGTCGAAGTACGCACAGTTGTGGCAAAAAATTGAGGTGCATAATTAAGAACTCCATCTGGGAAAACCACAAAGAAGTTAGGTTGAGGTTCATCCCATCTAACTTCACGAATACCCACAATCGTACTAGAAATAGTAATTCCTTGTACGTCCCAGCGAAGAGTATCACCAATTGTTGCTGCTAGATTATCCATGAGATCTGAGCTTACTGTTATTGGTACATAATCATTAGCGAGATTATCCATATTCAACTCATATTGGCCAATAAACTCACCTTCAGTCAGTTTTTCGGTTTCAATGAGTGAATCTCTATAAGTTGAACGATATTCTCTTTGAAGAGCCCAACGTCGTGCGCTTCGTGAGGTATCGGCTAAAATCTGGGAAACTTTCGCATTTCCTATTGCTTCTAAGCGCATGGTAACAATGGGTACATTTTGAAGTGTTTCGTACCCTAGTTCGTTGATTACCTGATTTACCTTATTATTTTGGTCGGCTTGGATATCATAGAAGGCAACGTTCGGGATATCATCGGAGGTAGAGAAGTTAAGCGCATTCAATAATAGATCTTGAGTTAAGTAGAGTGAACTTATGAGCGTGATACCCAAGCCGAAACTAAGCAGGAGAGTAGTGGTTTGATTTTGAGGACGATATAGATTGGATAGACCTTGACGGATTGCGTAAGGCCAACGCGGACGGATAAGTGTACGGGTCAATTTCATTAAACCCAGAGAAATGAACATTAACATACTAGAAAGAACTATTACTCCCAAACTGAACCAGGACGCGGCCTCAACGCTTCCCAGCATCCAGAAGCCATATCCCCAGACACCTAATAATATTAGCCCTATTATTGAATATCGCCTTCGGTTAAGAATGTTTGATTTTGTAATGCTACTACGGCGAAGGGTTTGAAGTGGGGAGATTTGTGTTAAATCGACTAGTGGTAACCCCGCAAATAAAAGGGTGACTAATACCCCTACTGCCATACCAACTAAGACCGATGGCCAAGATAGAAATAATTGTAATTCGACCGGTAAAAAATCAGTAATTAAAAAGGGTAATATTTGTTGAATTACTACCCCTATAAAAGCCCCTAAAACGGCACCAATCATGCCCATAACGAATGATTGAAATAAGAAAATTAGTATAGCATCCTTACCTTTAACCCCAACGCATTTAAGAATGGCAATCTGTGGTACTTTTTCTCGAATGTATACAAACATTGAACTACCTATACCAAGCCCACCCAGCAATAATGCTATGAATCCTATTATATTTAAGAAGTTACTCAACTGCTCAATGGCCGAACTCACTTCCGAACGACGCTCCTCAACATCATCGAAGCCAAAAGAACTCAGATCTTGTAGTGAATCCAATGCTGCCCGGATCTGTTCTGGTTTTTGATCATCATGGTAGGTAAAGTAACGAAGATACTCAACCCTTGAACCCCGCTGTAACAACCCGGTTTCTTCTAAGCCGTCAATAGGAATAAATATTCTAGGACCAAAAAAAGATCCTGCTTGTGCCTGTCCAGGTATAGACAGCATGCCTCCAAGAATGGGATACGAACCTAGGCCAATGGTTAATGTATCACCTACACTCAAATTAAATTGATCTAATACACTCTGATCAATTAATGCGCCCCTCTCAAGCTTAAAGGTCTCAAAAGCTTGAGCTGGCTGGGTTTTTATACTTCCATAAAAAGGATAGGTGGATGAAGAAGCAAATATTTGTGAGAGTCGAGTAAATCCAGAATCAGCAGACACCATTGAAGCAAATCGAACCATATCGGCACTTTCATCGAATCGACTATCTAAAAATCTGTTTAAATCTGAGTCGAAAGGGGCAGTATGTCGCACTTCCAAATCAGCTCCTAGTAACTCCTTAGATTGACTATCAATACTCTGAGTCAGATTATCTCGCAATGAACTTATGGATACCTGAGCAGCAACTCCAATAACAATAGCTAAGAGAAACAAAGCTAGTTTAACGCGGTGAGTTCTAGATTCGCGCCAGGCCATTTTGATAAGCCAAAGAGTATTTGAGGAAGGTTTGCTCATCACTGCTTCGGAATTGAGTTTTTGCCGTCCTTTTGCGTGAAGATGTTCCCTATGCGTTGCTCGGTTATTTCGCCTCGGCTCAAGCGTATTTCTTGCTCGCACTTCTGGGCAAGTAGTAGGTCATGAGTCACAATGACTAAGGTGGTTTGTTTCTCCTTATTCAGATTAAAGAGTAATTCCTCAACCTGGTCACCGGTTTCGGAGTCTAAATTACCAGTGGGTTCATCTGCAAAGAGTACACTCGGTTCATTGATGAAGGCCCGAGCGATAGCAACTCGCTGCTGCTCACCACCGGAGAGTTGAGAAGGGTAGTGACTTAAGCGATCTTTTAAGCCAACACTGGTTAGCAGTTCAATTGCTCTATGCTCAATTTCATCACCACCACTACCACGTAATTCTAAGGGGACCATTACATTTTCAAGTGCTGTAAGGGTAGGTAGGAGTTGAAAGTTTTGAAAAATGAAGCCTACTTTTTTATTACGAATATCCGCTCGCTGGTCTTCATCCATCTCGCTAAGAATAGTTCCGTTCAGCAGTATTTTTCCTGAATCAGGAGTGTCTAAACCCGCGCAAATTCCCAACAACGTAGTTTTTCCACTACCAGACGGACCAACAATAGCACAAGAAGTTCCTTTTGATATACTAAATCCGATGTCTTTGAGTACATGTAGATTAGAATTACCACTTTTAAAGCTTCGATTTATATGCTCTAGTTGTAATATAGGAGAAAGGGTAGTCTCTTTTTGGAGTGCTGCCGATGTGCTCATTTGAAAATTAAATATTTTCGGAAAAATTTAGTTATTATCAACGCCGGAATGTTGTTTATTGACTTAAAGGTTACTGATTAATAATACCATTTATGGCTAGTTTACTTTATGTCGTTTAGGTGTGCTTTAAAAGTTTTATTCTATATGCAATATTCATTCTATATACTAAAAAATGTACTATGATTATAACCACAATTTGTTAACCACAGTTCTTATGTTTTTAATCTACCTTCGTACAATTGAAAAATGCTTTATTTGGATAGTAGGGCTGTTAATCGTACAACAAAATTTTATGGGAGTTCAAGCACAGCAAAGCCCCGAAAAAATTTTATTCTTTGGGGATAGTATAACGGCTGGATACGGACTAAATCCAGACAAAGCTTTTCCTGCTTTAATTCAGCAAAAAATCGATTCTTTGGGGTTAAACTATACTGTTGTTAATGCTGGACTAAGCGGTGAAACTTCGGCTGGTGGACTTCGCAGAGTTGATTGGGTTCTACAGCAAGGAGTCGATATTTTTTTGTTAGAATTAGGGGGTAATGATGGGCTAAGGGGCCTAAATTTACAGCAAACCAAGGCCAATCTTCAAGGCATTATAGATAAGGTACAAGCTAAATATCCCAAAGCAATAATCGTCTTGGCAGGTATGGAAGTACCCCCAAATTTAGGGGCTGATTATACGCTTGAGTTTCGACAAATGTATGTGGAATTAGCCCAGCAGAACGATGTGTTATTTATCCCTTTTGTATTAGAGGGGGTAGGGGGTGTACCAGAACTCAACTTACCAGATCAAATTCATCCGAACCAAGAAGGACATATAAAAGTAGCTGAACATGTTTGGGGCTATCTAGTTGATGCACTCATCAGCAGTAATACCTCTAAATAAGTGTCTGCCGTAGCTACTTTCCAAGTGATTGTACCGTAGGAATTAAATTAATTATCTACTATATCCAGGCCACACTGAAATGAGATCAGCTACATGACTAGAAAATGAGCGGACCCATTCTGCGTATTGAAGGCCGCTTGGATGCAATTGATCCTCGGCAATAAGCTCGGAATTATTTTTAGCAAGTTCTGATAAAGGGGTTATATCAAAAAATGGGATATCAAAACGCTGGCAGATTTCTCTGGCTTTTGCGTCATAAGCTAACAAATCGGATCTGATCGCATCCTCTCCTCTTGTTTGGCCAAAAGGAGTGACACCATAGTTGGGAATAGATACGGCAAATATACCTGATGCTCCGTATACAGATTGTTGAATCGCCCATTTAATTAACGTTTCATATTCTTCTTCAAATTGTTTGAATTCATACCCTTGATATTGATTATTAACTCCTATTAGTAGAGATATCAACTCATATTTTTCTTCTAGACCTGCTTCTTCGATTCCCCGTTGTAGTTGATTAGTGGTCCAGCCAGTAGTAGCTATAATTGTAGGTTTATTAACTTGAAGATTGTAGGCTTCGCGAAGGGTATCAGCCAATTGTAAAGGCCAACTTTGAGTAGAATCGACTGCCTCTCCAATAGTGTAAGAGTCCCCTAATGCTAAATAAGAAATACTGGGTAGTGCATGTCTGGTATTTATCACTTAATCATCCTCATTGGTTTTAGATTTGTCACAAGCACTGATGGTGACGCAAAAAATGAAGCAGTGAACGAATAAAATACGCATGTTGAATTAGAGTTCTTAGATATTGATCTAAGCACTTATAAATGCGATAGTAGGTCGAAACATCTCGCACAATGAAGTAGCATGAATGATTATAGAGAAACTAAATGGAATGATACAACGGATTAATTGCGAAAAAACGAGTGAATTTATAAACTATTTACTATTATTACCAGCATAAGATGCTTTTTTGGAAGCGCTTGCATTTATGTGTAAATTATAAGAATGTATATTTACAGATTGTTTCTTTTACTTTTTAAGTACACGTAAAAGTTGAAATAACTACCAATCATAATTAATTAGGAATCATTATGAGTAAAATGCTGCGGCAAATGATACTGTTAACGGTTGTCTTTTTGGCATATAATA
This sequence comes from Balneola sp., assembly GCA_002720745.1. GTDB lineage: Bacteria > Bacteroidota > Rhodothermia > Balneolales > Balneolaceae > UBA1275. Next base: position 9,572 of record PBJO01000017.1, on the reverse strand, counting down.
CAGTGAATCTACATGCCATTAATTCCAACCCAGAAATGAATACAACTGTCTCAGGACAAGTACTGGACGTTGACGGAGACCCATTAGCAGGGGTTAATGTTGTTGTACAAGGTACAATTGTAGGAACCCCTACGAACTCGAATGGTGAATTTAGCCTGACAGTACAAATAGATCCACCTATTATATTAGAATTTTCAATCATTGGTTTTCAAACTCAAGAAATAGTTATAGAAGACAACAATGTCCCTGACATACAAGTAGTGATGGAGGAACAGATATTTTTTGGAGCTGATCTTGTGGTATCTGCTTCGCGAGTTGAAGAATCAATCCTAAAGTCTCCTGTTTCTATTGAAAAGATGGATATTCTAGATATCAAAAATACTGCTGCAACCTCCTTTTATGATGCTATTCGTAATGTCAACGGTGTTGATTTTAGTACACAAAGTATCACTTTCAATTCTGTAAATGCCAGAGGGTTTGGTTCAAATGGGAATACTAGATTTGTGCAGTTACTTGACGGCGTTGACGGGCAAGCACCAGGTTTAAATTTCCCAATAGGTAATATATTAGGTGCTTCAGAATTAGATGTAGAGAGTGTTGAACTTATTCCAGGTGCAGCATCAGCACTATATGGCCCTAATGCAATGAATGGCATTCTGTTACTTAATTCTAAAAGCCCATTTGATTACCAAGGATTAGATATACGCACCAAAGTTGGAACAACGCATCAAGATGGTGTTGATCATGAGGCATCTTTGTATCAAGATACAGGTTTTAGATACGCTCAAGCTATCAATAACAAAATTGCATTTAAAGTAAGCGCCTCATGGCTCAATGCTCAAGACTTTGTCGGGGTTGACTATAGAGACCAAAGTGGTGCTACCGTAGAGGGTATACCAAATAATTCTGAAAGAATGCGGGACGTTAATAGAGTTTATGACGGCGTCAATACTTATGGTGACTTTATGATTGATATAGGTACAGTAGCAGATCTTTTAATAAACAATTCTTCCACTGATCCTGCATTAGCCGGTCAACTTTTAGCCATAAGAAGTTTATTACCTAATGGTATAAACGGTGCTTTTACTCCTACTGGTTATAAAGAGAGTGATTTCGTTGATAATACTGCTGAAAATATAAAAATTGGTACCGCTCTCCATTATAGACTGAATGATAAAATTGAGGCGATTGCTCAGTTTAATGCTGGTTTGGGAAATACGGTATATACTGCTAATGACCGCTTTATTTTAGATGATCTAAGCATATGGACTGGTAAACTAGAGTTACGTGGGTCAAATTTTTCTATTCGAGCTTATACAACTCAAGAAAATTCAGGAGACTCATACGCTGCTAATACGGTGGCATCGCTAATTAATCAACGACATTACTTACCGGCTTATTTTGGAGCATATGTAGATTATCTTACAGGTGGTAATACCACCGGTGCCAATCCAACAGGAGTTACGATTAATGCTACAAACTATAATGCTCTTCATGATGCTGCAAGACAAGTTGCTGCGTTTGCTCAACCTAGTGCTGATAGTGACGAATTCAAAGCCAGTATGGATGAATTTAGAAGTAAAGCTATATCTGAGGGAGGAGCTAAATTCCTAGATAAATCAGCACTCTACCATTATGAGGGTACTTACAACTTTGGAGAGGCTATAAAATTTGCAAATATTTTAGTTGGAGCTAACTTTAGAACGTTTGCACTAAACTCTGAAGGTACACTCTTTGCGTTAGATGAAAATGGTGATGAGGTTTCCTTCAATGAGTACGGAGGTTATGTACAACTTTCAAGAGACCTTATGGAGAGTTTAAAAATTCAAACCTCCATGAGATATGATAAAAATGAAAATTTTGAAGGTCAGATATCACCAAGAGCATCTGCTGTTTGGGAGTTTGCCAATAATCAAAATCTTCGAGCATCTTATCAACAAGGATTTAGAATGCCAACTACTCAAGATCAATATATTGATTTAGATGTTGTTACTCGACGACTTCTTGGGCGAAATGAATTAATTGCTGACAGATACAACCTAGATAAAAATACAGTGTATACTACCGAGAGTGTGCAAGCTGCGCAAGCTAGTGGTAATGTGAGTGATTTAGTTGTCGCTAATGATGCTTATAAAGAGTATAAGACTGAAAGAGTTACTACTTTTGAAGTAGGCTATAAAAGTGTTCTATTTGATGGCAAACTATTTTTAGATCTTTATTACTACGAAAGTACGTATAAAGACTTTGGCGCTGAAATTGATGTTACACAGGCTTATTCAATAGCTGGCGGGTTAACCGGAGCCGGTGCAATTCCTACCGGTTATACAACTTCAGAAGGTGTGCAACATAGCTCTGACTTGCAACAAGTCTTTGTTACGGGTGGTGGCCAAGGTATTGGTCTACAACGTTATGGTTATGATACCAATATGGACGACGATGTGAATACTTATGGATTTGGCTTAAGTGCGGACCTTATGCTATTTGATAACTTTAAAGTATCCGGTAATGCTACTTATAATAAAATCGAGGATTTAGATGACTTGACTCAACGAACCTATAACGTAGCCTTCAATACACCCGAATGGAGATATAACTTCTCTTTAAGCAACAGAAAATTGACCGATAAAATAGGGTTTAATATGACATATAGATGGCAAGACGCTTATTTGTGGCAGTCATCTATAGGTTCTGGTATTATCCCAGATTTTCAAACTCTTGATGCACAAGTTTCTTACGCACTACCCACACTTAATGCTAGTGTAAAAGTGGGAGGTTCTAACATCTTGAATGAGCGATACACAACATCATTCGCAAATCCAAATGTTGGAGCCATTTATTACGTTCAGCTTAATTTTGAAAACCTTTTAAACAGATAGTTAAATCATGAATAGTATTAAGACATTTAAACACATCGCTACTTTAGCTTTAGCTATCATTGTTTTAGCTAATTGTAGTTCTGAAGATACACTCACGAGTGATTGGATAGACTCAAATGCGACGGAATCTAACCTGACCCTAGGAGATCTAAAAGATAGAGCTTCAAACTTTGTTTGGCTGGGTGCTTCCATGACTGCGGGATATCAAGATGGTGGCTTTTTTAAGGAAGGACAAGAAAATGCGTACCCTACTATTGTAGCAAGACAATTACAACAAATTGATCCTACCATTACTTATAATTATCCAAATATAGTAACGGTTATGGGTACTGGGAGAACGGCTATAGATCTCAACGCTGCCCTTGCTTTCTTAACAACAGGCCAAGGTTCATTAGGTGACGCACTGGTTCCATCAGTTGGTGATGGGGTAAAACAAAATACAAATTCACCGATACATAATTTCTCAGTGCCTGGCATGAGAGCAATTGACATGGGTGTAGCAGGATACGGACAAGCAAATCCTCTCTTTGGTGCATTTATGAGTGGACCAACAGCAACCGTATTAGGTGATGCAGTAGCAAGTAGTCCAACTTTTTTCTCATTATGGCCTGGAGGAAATGACCTTTTGGGGTATGCATTAGGTGGAGGCTCTGTAGATGGATATGATCCTACCAATACTGGTGCATTGACCGATCCTGCGACATTTACTGCGACGATTAATGCATCAGTAGCTGCTTTAACAGCCAATGGGGCTCATGGAATAGTCTTAAATATAGCGCCGTGGACCATACTTCCATATTTTCAGGCGGCAACTCAATTAAGTGGTGGTGTAAACCTACTCCCAGCTGGTTCTGTTGATGCTCCTACAGCAGCATTTTTAAACAGTGTGGCGGCATATGGAGCATATAATGCTGCATTAGATCAAGTAGTTCTAGCTGGTGCGATTACTGCTGAAGAAGCTGCGATTAGAAAAATTACATTCACAGCTGATGTGGCAAATGCACCTGTTATTACTGACGAATCATTAACTGATTTATCAGCTATGGGAATAGCTAGTATGCGTCAAGCATCGCCTGGCGTAGCATCACTAGGCATACCCGCTGATATTTTTCCATTGACTGCAATATTTACGATTGGTGTACCACAAGAAGATGGGAGTATTCCAGGCGTGTCAGTGCCACTTTCCGATCAATATACTTTGACTGCGGCAGAACAAGGTAATATCTTATACCATGCTGCTCAGTACAATGCTGCTATAACAGCTGCAGCTAATAATAACGACAATTTACATTTAGTAGACATACATCCTATAATGGCTGATTTGTTTGGGTTATCACCTCAAATTGCTGCCGCCATTGGTATGGGTAATGCAGGGGTACAAGCGGCTGATGGAGTTCTTGGCTTTACGTCAGGTGGTATTAATCTTGTACCACTCTCATTAACACAAGCAGAATTGTACAATAGTGTCTTCTCAACTGACTTTGTTCATCCAAATCCCAGAGGCCAAGCACTGCTTGCTAATGAAATAATCAAAGTTTTAAATGCTAATTATGGGGCAACCATACCTACAGTTGATCCATTAGCATTTGAACCAATTTATGCTCCCTTTTAAGTTTAAGCGAAGACGCTAAAATAAACCTTTATATATTTATTTGAGCCCCTTCGGACATGAAGGGGCTTTTTTTATGCCAAAATTGTCATAATGTAGATAAATAAAAGGTAACTTTGTCATTTTCTAATTATTGAATCGGCTTGGCATACTAATTGCCAAAATACTTAATAATTATATTTTTACAGATTTATCAAATATTGATAAAAGTACTTAGTAATAAGCGGATGAATATTAATACAATGGAAACTATTTAGATAAGATGAAAGAAAGTACACAGCAAAACAGTATGCAAAACGTTAAAGATTCCATTCAAGAAGAAATGAACCAAGTTACTGATTCAAGCAGTAAGGACTCGACAAGCGATGATAATGCTGACAATGATTCAACCAACCAAAATACGGTTGAATCTGACAGTACTACAGTAGAACTAAATACTGAACTTACATCGGAAAAAGCAGAAACTAACGAGGATGGTCAGGAGGAAGAACTCGATTTAGAAGCCCAATTACAACTTGATCTAGCAAATACAAAAGATGCCCTGCTCCGTAAAGCAGCCGAATTAGAGAATGTGCGAAAAAGAGTTCAAAAAGAGCGGATTAGTTTGTTTGAAGATGCACGTATCCAAGCCTTACAAGATATTCTTCCGATTGCAGAAGACATGAACCGTACCTTAGAGGCTTCTGCAAGTACAAAAATCGATGAAAATTTTCTTCAAGGTGTGCAAATGGTTGCTTCAAAATTTAAACAGCTCTTCGAGCGATACGGTGTTGAACCAATTAACCAGGTTCAAGTACCCTTTGATGTAGATTTCCATGATGCAATGTTACGACAGCCTACAGAAGACTCAAAAACCCCTAGTAATACTGTGCTACAAGTGCTCGAATCTGGATATAAAATAGGCAACCGAGTTATCAAACATGCAAAAGTAATTGTTAGTGAATAAAAGTAGTCTAAACTAAGTTATCTATAAATACAGAATTCATGTCTAAACGCGACTATTACGAAGTATTGGGAGTCACAAAAGGGGTGGGCGAGGCCGAATTAAAAAAAGCTTACCGTAAACTTGCTATGAAGTATCATCCCGACAGAAACAAAGGAGATGCTAATGCTGAAAAGAAGTTCAAGGAAGCTGCAGAGGCCTATGAGATACTACAAGACCCTCAAAAAAGAGCGCAATATGATCAATTTGGCCATGCAGGAATTGGTGGACAGGGTGGTTTTGGTGGTGGCAATATGGATTTCGATGTAGAAGATATCTTTAGTCGTTTTGGGGATATATTTGGGGGTGGTTTTTTTGGTGAAGATGTGTTTAGTGGCGGAGGTAGGAGTCGTTCCCGTGGCCGCAGAAGAGAGCCAGGAACTCCCGGGTCGGATTTAAAAATCAGAATACCACTTAGCTTAGAAGAAATAGCATTTGGCACTGAAAAAAAACTAAAAGTAAAAAAGCAACTAATATGTAGCACTTGTTCTGGCACTGGTGCAGCAAGTGATTCAGATTTTGAAACCTGTAGTACCTGTAATGGATTAGGTGAAGTGCGACAAGTAACACGTACTATGCTAGGTCAAATGGTGAATGTTCAGGCCTGTCCTACCTGCCAAGGCGAAGGGCGTATTATCCGAAATAAATGTACTTCATGTTCGGGCGAAGGACGTACAAATGGGGAAGAAACAATAAAGGTAAATATACCGTCGGGTGTTTCTGATGGTAATTATCTAACTCTCCGAGATCAGGGGAATGCGGGTCGTCGTGGTGGTTCTGCAGGTGATTTAATTGTACTCATTCAAGAAACTCTACATGAGCACTTTAAGCGAGATGGAAACAATATTTACTACGATCTAACCTTAACCGTCCCTCAAGCAGTTTTGGGGGCGGAATTGGAAGTGCCTACTTTGAAGGGTAAAGCTAAATTACGCATAGAAGAAGGTACGCAACCTGGAAAGCTGCTTAGAATGCGAGGTAAAGGAATAATTGGACTGAATCGTTCGGGAGAGGGAGATCAGTATGTTCGGTTGAACGTGTATATTCCAAAAAAACTGACCGATAAAGAGCGGACGGCTATTGAGAGTTTGCAAGGAAATGATAATTTCGCTATCTCCAATCAAACTGAAGAAGAAAAGGGTTTCTTTTCGAAAATGAAAGATGTATTTGGAGGGTAATAATACTAGTAGATAGCTCTATTTCTGACTAAGAAGGTGAGCGTTTGAACTTTTCCCAATTCGGTTCTCTTTTCTCCAAAAAAGCATTTTTACCTTCTTCAGCCTCTTCAGTCATATAGGCTAGTCGAGTTGCCTCACCGGAAAAAACTTGTTGGCCAACTAGTCCATCATCGATCAGGTTAAAAGCGAATTTAACCATTTTAGTTGCTGTTGGGCTTTTTTGTAGGATTTCTTGCGCCCACTGATAAGCGGTTTTTTCAAGCTCATTATGAGGTATGACTGCATTAATCATTCCCATTTCAAAGGCCTCTTGAGCCGAATAGTTTCTACCTAAGAAAAAAATTTCCCGAGCTCTTTTTTGTCCCACTTGACGGGCAAGGTAGGCTGAGCCAAACCCCCCATCAAAACTTGCAACATCTGTATCAGTCTGCTTAAAGATAGCGTGTTCTTGGCTCGCAAGTGTTAAATCGCATGTTACATGTAAACTGTGGCCGCCACCTACCGCCCAACCAGGTACTACAGCAATAACCACTTTTGACATAAATCGGATAAGTCGCTGAACTTCCAAAATATTCAATCTGGGAATTCCATCTTCAGCTTTATATCCGGTTTTTGCACGTACTCGTTGGTCACCACCAGAGCAAAAAGCCCAGCCCCCATCTTTTGGTGAAGGACCTTCACCCGAAAGTAAAACAACGCCAATACTGTTGTCTTCTTTCGCATCTAGTAGCGCTTCATATAATTCAAAAACAGTTTTTGGGCGAAAGGCATTACGCACCTCTGGACGGTTAAAAGCGATGCGAGCCACACCGTTTCTAGTGGCATAAGTGATGTCTTCGTATGCTTTTTTAGGGGTCCATTTACTCATAAATAATCCTTTTTGATTTACAATTTGCTGGGTTGGTTATAACAGGGAAATAAAAAGTTCAATTTCTTTTTGCCAAGCTTCAGGAGCATCCCAGTGAACGCGGTGGCCTGCTCCATTTACAATGCTAAGATAAGAAGAAGGTAGCATTAGATGCATTCTCTGGTTAATCGCTTTAAATTTTGAATCATCTTCTCCAACCAAAAGAAGAACGGGCATACGAAGTCTAGTGAGTCGATTTTCTAGACAAGGCATGGTTCCTGCCCCAAATCCTAACAGGCTATTAGTAATCCAGATGGGTTGCTGCGTCTTTTGAATATCTCTGTAGGCCGAATTGAGCATTCGTGCATTGGGCGAATTAAATAGTGAAATATCTTCCCAGTACCGCAAAAAAGAGGAATAGTCTGACTTTATTTCATCTGCTCTTTGTGCGTCCAGACTTTGTCTGCTTTGACGCTCTGTCTCCCTACAAATTCCAAAATGACCACTCTCAAGTACTAATCCTCTACACAAGTTAGGATGCTGAATCGCTAAAGAAAGCGCAAGTCGTGCTCCCATACTGTATCCACACAAAATGACTGGTTTTTGGCAATGATGGCGTATAAAATAAGCCAAGTCAGCTACTTGTTCTTTTGCTGAAAATCGGTAGTGTAATTCGGCACCCTCGGTGGCTCCATGCCCAAGTAAATCCATCAAAATAAGCCGGTGTGTATGTATTAAATCGGTCTCTAATAAACCTTCTAGAAATATTGCATGTGAGCCTAAAAAACCATGCAAAAAAATTACATCTTGCTTCCCATGTCCTTTTGTAATGTAATAATATTGCAGCCCTCGCACTTGTTGGTAATATCCTTCCATATTACTTCCTAAAATCATTACGCTCAGCAATGGATGCTTCACTATTGGTGATAAACTCAACAATTTTTACATTTAAAGCAGTATTAATTGATGTAGGATAAACTTGGTTTGTTTCTTCTGGACCTTTTTTAAATTTATCATCTTCTGTCTGAATGGTACTCGAATGGATCAAAGTATGTACTTTAAGTAATTCCTGGACTTGTTCAGCCCAATCGTTATCCCAAAGCTGATTGGAATTGACAATCTTGGAATAGTTCAGTCCGTAGCTTCGCGCAAGATATTCGATGGATACTTGTTGTGGGGTTATGAACCAATCCATACTGTCTGGAGCTGCTTTTTTAATAGGAAGGCTACTAAAAATATTCCCACCCCCATTATTAATAACAAAAATAATCAATGGTTTAGTGATTAACTTAGCAGATAAAAGGGCATTGATGTCGTAGAAAAAAGCAATATCACCTGTTAAAACGGCTGCGGGTAGTTGGCAGGATAATGATACCCCTAGAGCGGTGGAACTAATCCCATCGATACCTGCTGCACCACGTTGTGATATCAAGGGATTGTCAACCGACCACATTGGAGCAAATAACGCTTGATCACGAACAGGAAAAGAGTTAGATAAAAAAATAGGAGTGGATGATGGGAGAATTTTACTTAATCGATAAAAAACAGCTCCATCAGTAAGTGTATTATTTTGGCCTTGATTGAAATGCTGCTCCAATTGCTCTAAATATTCTTTATTTAGTTCATCTAATGTATTATGCCATTTTTTAGAAGTAACTTGAGTATGTTTATTTTCTAAGTCAACCCAAGAAAAAGCTACTTCTGGAGTGATAAAATAAGGTTGACTAGCTAACGCATCCTCATAAGGTTCATGTGTGATAAACCGCAGTTGAGTGAGATACTTATGCTCAGAAAAAAAATGAGCCAAAGCTGGGTTTAGCGCTTCCTTTCCTAAGCGAATAATCCCATCGAATGAATTGATTGGAGATGATTTGAGATTTTTTGAATTATATAGCAACTTTTCCCATCCCAAGATTACTTTACTATGAACTACATTTAATTCTTCAAAATCCCAACCGTACAAGGATGCACCAGCCTCTAAAATAATTCGGGCATTTGGATGTTTTGCAAGTTTAGGTAGCAGACGAAACCATTGAAAAGGAGTAGGATCTGAGCCTATGAAAATTAAGGGTCTGTGCAT
>PBJO01000016.1 GCA_002720745.1 Balneola sp. | reverse complement strand
TCTGTTAGCTGCGGCAGGAGGGGCGTATGCCTACAAGAAGCTTAAGGACAAAAAAAACCAAGAAGAAAATCTGGAAGAGTAATTATTCTAGACGATTCCAATCCTCTTGTGTTGCATATTCTTTTTGGTATTCCATTAATATCTTCCAGATGCCATAAGATTTGGTTAATAAAACCTCAAAATGTATAAATACACTTACTGGTGATTGTTCCACGTATTCTGAAGTGTAAAGAAAGATACCTTTTTGATATGCGGATGATGTTCCAAGTATAGTTTCAGTAAAACGAAACTCAATGTTAGTTTCCATTTGTTTCTGTCTAGTATCCTCGAATCCTTTTTCCCAACCATCTAATGCCTCTTTAATAGGAATACTGTTTTTAGATATTCCATTAATTAAAATGGCATCTTGGTGAAATGAGGTAGAGTATGCTTCAAAATCACCCTCTTTTACCTGTCTTTCAGCTTCAATCCAGAAGGCATTTAACTCATTATTATTTGTCTGTGCAAAAAGGTTAGACGATAAAGCAATTAATACAATAATTATATTAATACTGAATTGTCTCATTATTATCATGATTAAACGGGATTATCCAATAATTTCTGGTCTGGTTTAAACTTCCATTCAATTCATTCAAAACAACGGAGTCTACAATCTTTAGCCCATTTTCTGCCATATTCTCAAAATTATCAACACCATTATTAGGAAAGTTTTGACGTGTTCTATGAATATGAAATTCATTAGAAAGTTCTGTTCCAAATGCTTCTTCAATTGCATTTGCCCCTATCATAAATCCTATAAGTCCACCCCAAGTTGCAGTTGGATTATCAGAATCCCATCCGGCCAGACTCCCTATTTTTATAGTTTCTAAAAGATCACCTTCACCATAAAATAGACTGACTAAACTTGCAGCGAAATTTATTCCAGCCGCAAAACATCCATTACAGTATAGATTTTTTGAGGATATGTCATATCCGTGCCTTTGTTCAATTTGATAAGCTTTATGTATTGAATCTCGTGCAGTTTCCCATGGTATATTTGACTCATATAAGCTTCGAATATAGTCATACATCTTCGCAGGATATTGATCATCTGGTAAGTAATTACGAGCAGATAAAGAAATTGAATCAATTCGATCATGTATACTTCTTTCTGGATTTAAAGATGCCAAAGAAAACATGGTTACATAAAATTGAGCAATATCTTCTGCTTCATTTCTAGCTACGGTTTGAATTGGTAATCTGGCTAGATCTCGTGCTAGGTTAGGACTTCCTGGTGCAAAAAGTCCAAAAATCTCGGTTGTTAATTGCGCATCTATCATTTCATAGTGTTCATTAAGTCTAGGATTGCTAGTTTCAGGAGGAAGATAACCCTCATTCATCAGATCGAATGCTTTTTGATTTGAAACCCACAAAAAATTTTCTTCTTCAATTGAAATATGTTCAAGCCAACCTTCCATAATTTGTTTTGGACTCAGTTTAACTTGTTTATGTTTCAAAATAAGATGTTGATACATGTATTCGATGTCTGTGTCATCATCAGCCCCCCATAATTCACCAGGTTTCCTTAATACATAGTCGATAGTCTTTGATATTTGGCTTGGATTTTCACCATCCCAAATAGCTGGTTGGTCTTTTTTATTCCAATCTTCTCTGGTATAAAAAGGAAGTGTTGTTATATCTTCTGTATTACCAATTTTGTCCATTTCAGTAACTAATCCAGTCCAATTAGCTATTGAAGTGCCAAGCCAAAAACCTTCAAGTTGCTCTAAATAAGATATTCGATCTATGTAAAGTGAGTCTCCAGATTGAATACTAGATACTTTCTTTTTATGAGTCTCACAGTTTATAAAAGGTATGATTCCAATTAAAAGTAGTTTAAATGAAGTAGACATATTTTGGTACATATTCTATTTTATGAGCAACATTTTTCTAGTTTTTTCAAAATCTGGGGTTATCAGTTTGTAAAAATAGACTCCCGATGCTAATAAATTTGCATTAAACTCTACAGCATGACTGCCTGCTGGGTAATTATTATTGGCTAATTCAGCTACTTTTTGCCCAAGACTTGAATAAATTTCGATTTTCACAAAACCTGATTTAGGGATTGCAAATTCTATCCAGGTGCTTGGATTAAATGGATTTGGATAATTCTGTGAAAGATGATAAGTAGTGGGTAAGTCAGAATTATATTTTTCATTATCAATTAATATGCCGTTCTCTAAACCAGGAGAACCTTGAGCATATTTTGAAGCTTGCCAAGATTCTGCTATGCTGTTATCACTTTCAATATTTATCAATTCCAAGCTATATCCTTGCCCGTCAGCTTCAACTGGCCAAGGTGATTCGTCATCATAACTTACAGAATCAATAATTACTCCAAAATTATCAAAAATTCGTACATCATCACTGCCACCAGCTAGACCAAAATCCATCTCACCAAGTATGTCTATTGAATGATCATATACTTCCTTGAATTTGACACTATCACGCACAATTATAGCATAATTGCCACTTTTTAAAATTGTACCATCTGAGAATAAGAATTCATGGTCGTCATCTTCATCTTTTAATACCCAGTCTGTTAAATCGATATCACTATTTTTATTATTAAAGATTTCAACCCAATCTCCTGAATCTATTTCATCGTCTGAATTATACATAATTTCTGTAATGACGATTTCATTTTCTGAAGAGGCTGGCGCAAAATTTGCAGCAATATTTACACCAGCAGTAATGGTGATAGTAGGATTATTAGATATAATATCACCAGTCCATCCAATAAATTCATAACCTTTTCGAGATTGTGCTCTCACTGGAATTTCTACATTGCTAAAGTACTTTCCAGTCCACACTAGACTATTAGATAAAATTTGTGCAATACTTTCATCAATCATTAAACGATTGATTACTACCACGCCTTGGTCTTTGTGTGATAGTCGAATTGTAGTGTCAACTAATGGACCAACACCAAGTTTACCTCCTTGACTTATTGGTTGTGTGAAATGTTGTTCGATCCATCTTGGTCTTTCCGTTCCAAAATCCTTCATCAATGAAATTTGATCATACCATCCATCTACTGTACCGCCGTATGCGCCACTTCTAGTTTCAGTACTCATGTGGCGAGGTATTTCTGACTCTATCAGATTGGATAATGAATCAATCATCATGTGAACATGACTAGGTTTAAAGTTTTTATTCATTAAATCAGCCATTCGATTGACGAATTTTACTTTAAATATTGGACTATCGAACATATTTCGTAATAATCTTGTAGACCAAGGTGGATTTGGCCATCCAGGGCCGCTGGGGTCAAGGGCAAAAGTCAAAGTATTATGCGAAACATTACCACCATATCGTAGATTAAATCCAAAATCAGTATCGTATAAGATCCATCTCCATTTCCCATCCTGATTTCGACTTCTCCATATTTTAGTATTATTACCAGGCCAATCTGTGTTTGAATAGTAAATTTGTGTTAGATGATAGTCTATGTAGTTGTCTATATCCAACATAGTTTCTACCTCATCATAGAATTGACGAAATCCTAGTGGTCTTGAAGTTGAGTAACGAATTAGGTCATCATACTTTTCTGCTGAACCATGGACAGCTCGAAATTGGTTTACACCACCTCCATTACCTATAAGATCTATATATTCAGAATCAGCATAGCTATTTGATTCAACGTAATGTTCATTTAGCTTCTCTCTAATATTGTGTATACCCCAATATTCACCATTCAAATAAACTACAGACGGTTGAAAGGCGTTATTATCTATTTCTGTATCATTTACTAAAGTACTCATAAGACCATCTCTGAACATTGAGTGACCTTGGGAAGTAAAATCATTTCCAGAATTTCTAAGTACTATAGATTCAAATTTTGTAATATCTTTACTTTCAAACAATTTCAAATCAATTTCACCTAAACCATATTCAGAACGGAAAAATATTGATAATGATTTCATGGGATTCAATCTACTCCAACCTCCAAAAATTTTTGCACCAGCTGCGGTATTAATTATTCGAATTCCGTCTTCATTATAGTATTCAAATCCGACTGGAATTTCCCAGTCTTGATTCCAATTAGCTTTTTCATGGCCATTACCACCAATACCATTAGTTCCAACTACATAGATACCTTCTTCATCGCTCCAAAGATTTCTGGGATGGGTTGATATTGAAATTACTGGCAGATCATGATTTTGTTGAATAAAATATGTCTCAGTTTGAATAGGACTAGGTAAAGCATTGTTTTGTATCGCTCGTAGTTTTACAACACCAGTTCGAAAAAAGTCGAGTTGATTCCCATTTAATAATAACGATTCACTTGTTGGTATACTGCCATCAGTGGTATAATACACTGGTGGCATTTCATCATTATCTGAACCACTTTCATGAAGCTTCAAAGAAATAAAACCGTCATAAAACCCACCATAATAGTTTAATTCAGGTATCTTCAATCGTTTATTATACCCTGAAGTCCCATTTTCAGTACCAGGTGTAGGATTATTGAAAATACCATACTCAACAGAATCTGGGTTATTAATTAGGCCATACGATTCATCCGAAATAAGTACTGGGTAATTTAAACTATCTATTACAACTGAATCTGTATCGCTAATATATATTGTTTCACCCTTACTACTAAGCTTAAAATTTGTATGTATTTTTCTTTCTCTTATATCAGAAATTTCAAGTATCTCATTTGTTCCATTTGAATTATTTATTTCAGACTTAAAACCTAAGCTTAAAAATGGATATGCTGTTAAATCTGAACTACCAGTATTAAAATTATGTACTTGTAGTGCTAAAACATTTTCCCCTTCTTCAAGTAGTGAAATATATTCTATGATGTCTTTTTCCCATGGATATTGACCAGTAGGTATTCTTGGCTCAGTATAGGAGTCTGCTTGGTGATCATGCGCTAGAGGAGCATCTCCAGTTATATTTTCTCTTGCAATCTCAGTACCATTTAAATAAGCGACAAAAGCATCATCATAATCCATGTGTAAAATCATACTTTTCACAGATTTTAAGTCATCAACTTGAAAATATGATCTTGCAAAAATAGATTGGGTACCATTACTAACTACTGTTTCGTCGTCTTCATCACCGTATCCAATTCCATATTGCCCATTTAACCAATTTTGGTCATTAAAGTCTTTTTCAATCCAGTTATTATCAGTCTGACTATTTGGTATGATATACTTAGCAATCTGCCCATTACCGACCAAAGTTTCCCAATAGGTAACATCTGACACATAATTTTTACCTGATGCAAATAGAATTAAATAAGAAAATGGGGCAATATTTATGTCTGGGATAATATATTTGTCTAATTCTTCTCTATCGTCACTAATAGTGTAACCATTAAGATTCACTGTATCCGTACTTTCATTAAAGAGTTCTATCCAATCTGGATAATCCCCCTCATTATCTTGTAATGTACTTTTATTATTTGAGCTAATTTCATTGATTATTAATTGTGCCGTGACAACTTGTATGAATATTAGCTTTATAGCTACAAAAAGAATACTTCGTATCAATAGGTAATTCATTGTTTTTAAAATACATTTTAAGGATCAAAGCCTTAATATATAAACAATATTAATCATTGGTATAAAAAAAGCCTCAATCCTGTTGGATTGAGGCTTTTAAATAAGCAATAATTAGGTAACAATTATCCAGCTAAGTTTTTTAGCGCTTCTGCAAGAGCAGATACTTTAGTAGGATTAGCAGAATTAGCAGCCTTAGCAGACACACTCATGGATAACTCTTCAAGCATATTCGCTTGTTTTTTCTCATTAGCCATTTCCGCACGAGCAATAGATTGGCGAATGTCCAAAATTTCAGTGTCACTTAGTCCCCCATCACGATCTAATTGATCAACATAGGCTTTAGCAAGGTGAAAGGTTGCTGGCCAGTAAATTTTAGGCTGACCTTGCGCGTTGAGGTATTCCCACTGAACGGTGTTAGCAGCTGCAATTTCGTTTTCTGTCATAAATGGGCTAGGAGTAAGTTTAAACAAATCTAGACCACGAGCAATTTCAGAGTTTACAATGACTCCATTGTACCAATAAACACTCCAGCTACCACCCATTGACATACTTTCTCCGTTAGTAGGACCATAGTCGTGGAAAGCTATTTCAACTGGGTTAGATGGATCAGTGAAATCAAAAATAGAGATTCCACCCTGATACCATGATTGCACCATAATATCACGTCCTGGCACAGGTATTAAAGAACCATTATGAGCTACACAGTTTTCGTTTACTGTTTGTGGAGCAGGCATTTTATAGTATTCTTTGAATTCCATTTTTCCATCTTCTATTGTGAATATGGCATTTGCCCCCCATTCCATAGGATCAGTGTCTCTACACTTAGGTCCACCACCACCTCCCCATTCGTCAGTGAAGATTACTTTATCACCTGTATTACTGAAAGTTGCAGAGTGCCAGTAAGCAAAGTTAGAGTCAGCAACTGCATCAATACGAACAGGGTTTGCTGGGTCACTTATGTCAAGCAAGAGACCATATCCCTCGCAAGCGCCACCAGCTATACCTAATTCGGGGTACAATGTAATATCATGACATTGATCAGGTCCTCTCCTTGCAGTAATGTCATCATTACCACCACCAAACATTGCGTCTACCATTGTTTGAATATTGTTACGTAAAGTAGAAGAATCATCGGCTGTTGGTGCACCCTCACCACCACGTTGTTGGACTATACTCTCAAGTAGTCCTTGTACATAGCGACCAGGTAAGACACGCTCAGTTCCACCAAGTATCACAGTATAAGCGCCAGCAGCTTTAGCTGCTTCCATTGCTGCTATATCAGCTGGAGCTAAACCATGAGTTGGAGGAGCCTGCAGATCTTCAAAGATACGAGGTGAGCTAACAATAGCAGCTTCTACTGGGCTATTTAATGGGACTTTTATAACTTCAATGCGGAATAAAGCCGAATTAGGATCCTCTTCTGGTTGAAGGTCTGAACATCCTGCTAATTCCTCATCTGACCGCACTACATATGACCCGGAAACATAAACATAGATATTTTCGTCGTCGTTAGGATCTTTTAATACAGAGTGTGTATGGGAACCGCGACATGTTTGTACATTGGCTATATACTCAGGATTTTTGATATCTGTGATATCAAAAATGCGGATTCCACGAAGGCGGTCAGCGCTCACAGCTTCTTGAACACCTTCTGTTCCACAGTCGATGCGACCCCCTAACCCCTCACCAGATACAAAAAGAAGATTTCCATATACTGAAACATCGCTTTGTGATGCTGGACATTCGTAATCATTAATCAAGACAGGATTTGTAGGATCACTTATATCCCATACAATAATTCCATTATAATTTCCTTGAAAAGCATAATCTCCCTGAAAAGCTAGGTCAGAGTTTGTTTTTCCTATGAATTTTTCAGGTGGAGGAGTTTGTGAGAGTACTTCGAGATTCCATACAGCTTCCTCAGCATCAAATAGACCTGCATCCAAGCCAACGCGAGGGTCGGGAGTAGGTACCATTGCTTCTGTAAGTGGAGCTACTTCTGGTGCATTAATAGTAACCATGGCAGTTTCTTGAGTTGAGCTACAACTCATAAAAGTAGCAACTGCTAAAAAAGAAACCCATAGTATTGGACTAACACGAGTTTTATTCATAAATAGTGTCATTTATTTGTGATTTATTATTGTTGTTTTTAAACGTTCATTATTTGAAAATGTTGCAAACGAGTGAATTAGGATAAATGTTTGTAAATTTGCAAAACTGATTATGCACTTAAAATAAGAGATTAACTATATGAAATTGTTATCCAATTATGGTTTAATCATTTAATCCAACAATCTCCATGAGCATGAGACGCATGCGTTCAATTTCCGTTTTTTGGTCCACGTTTATCTCCCCAGCAAGCTCACCAATTTGTAGTTCCTGAGCAGCCCCATCAGTTTCAACTAGATCTTTCACCATGATAACGGCCCCGGTATGATGTTGAATCATGTATGTTAAAAAGAGACGATCAAACTGTCTTCCTTTTGCTAAAGCAAGCTCTTTGAGTTGGTCCTGTGTTAACATTCCAGGCATATTGGAATGGTCATGCATGCCTGAATGATCCATGCTTTCATAGTTCATTTCACGTTCATTGTGCCCCATTGTTCCATGAACCGTACCTTCATGATTCGTTTCTTCTCCATGTATTATCTGGTAGTGGGCATTATCCATGTAACTACCGTGCTTATTAAAATGTTTAACAGCATGCGCTACCTGAGCTGAATCAAATACCAATGAAGGCTCATTACCTGGCTCAATAATTAATTGAAGACCATCAATAGTAACTTGAGGCACTGTTTGATTACGGTCATGTAACCAACGTTGCATAATGGCTATTTCATCTTTTTGAGCATTGATAATTCGCTTGGTCAATATTACAACAGAAGGACTAGCGTTGTTTACACTAGCCATACTTGACATTATAAGAGCTTGGGCATGATGTCCAATCATACCCGCCATAAAATCAACGTCTGGCTGAGTAAATTGCATTTTAGCACTATCCTGTCGTGCCCAAAATAATTCACTAAGATCGGCTCTATCCGCTCTTCTGTCTACGATCGTAGATGTCTTTGCATTAATATCAATCGATGATTTCGAAGTAGAAATATCCTCATTGTATGCAATGTTTGTAGAAGAACAAGCCATAACAAGGATTGAAAGTAGAATTGAAACAACAAAGATACAAAGTCGCATGTGAGGTCACTTTTAGAACTGGTGTTTGTTAAATAATTAAAGACTATTCCTTACAGTTAAAAGATACTGTAAATATAAATGATGTAATTCAAAAAAGCCTTGTAAAAATATTCAACGCACATAAATCCTAGTACTAGTAAGCAAACAGAAACATCAGTTAGTTTAGTTAGTAGGGTAGACTTTAAAAAGTAGCTTTATATATTCTAGGTAAATTAAAATCAAAATTCAGAGGTAATAGCTATTATAACTCATATATAAAAAGTATTTTATAAATTTTAAATAATTAACTTATAGTTATTCTCAATCAAAAATTTGAAAAACAGTAAATATTAAATATATTTGTTAATCAATAATTAGTACTTCAATAATGTTATATCAACAATAGTATGGAAATAAAATTCGTAAAAAGATCAGTTGTAAAATCTTCAAAAAAACGTTCTTCTAAGTTTAAACCACTATTGGAAGCTATTGAAAAGTTAAGGCCAGGTGGGCAGGCAGTTGAAGTCCCTTATAATAACGATAAGACTGTAAACTCAATGAGGACAGCTGTGTATCAATTTTGTCGTCAAAAAGATTATACCGTAAAAAGTCGTAGAGATTCAACCAATAAAAAAATCTATTTTTACAGAGATAAGTAACTTATAAAACTTGACTCCATTGAAGATACTTAGCACGAATATCATCAATATTTTTTTCTAGTGTTGCCTCTTTCCATCGGGCAGTAGAAATCGGTGAAAACACATGAGCAGTTATGCTGCCAGTCTTGGTAAATAAAGATCCGCCTTTATTTAATTCAGTTGTTCCTTCAAAGTATATGGGTACTATTGGGTAGCTTAAATCTAGTGCCATGCGAAATGCACCTTTTTTGAAAGGGCCAATTGGCATTTCATGCTTTCGTGTTCCTTCTGGTGCAATTAAAATAGAGCGGTGATATTGTCGTACTTTTTCATAATTTTTTTGGAGAGTTTGAATTGCTTTTTCACGATCCCCACGTTTAATAAAAATCTGACCAGTTAATCTCCCTAACAGGAAAAAAAAAGGGAAGTATTGCATCTCCCATTTTGCTACGAATCGCACACGCTTAATAGCCAGCGCCAGAATAGTCAATATATCTAAGGTACTAGCGTGATTTACAATGTATATAGCTGGTGAATGTACACTGCCCGTCAAAATTGTACCGTCCTCCAACTTTTTTTTGTGATACTTAATCCGATAGTTGATACCTAAAATCCAAAGTATGAATCTTGCTAGGAGTGGCGCTACTTTTTCCAAAACCCAATCGGTTAATTTACCTAAACTTATTACTACAATAATACTGACAATAGGAATGAGCAATGAAAAAAGAGTAGTAAAAAGCAGAATACCCAGTATACTTCTGAAGTAGTTGACAAAAGTTAATTTATTGTTCATAAGCTATTTTTCGAAAAAACAAACCAATAAGACTTAGACGTCATATCACAACAAATACACTTCATATCAAATATCTAAATCCAATTAAGAAAGAAACGCATCTAATAGGTGTAATAATCAATTTTCTGGAGGATAATACTCAATTAAATCCAACCTCACCTATCTACCCCAAATTTTTTTCGTCTGGCCCACCATTCAAAGGTAGAAGTAATTTGATGCAATTCTATCTATACTTGAAAGTTTTGTTTGCTAAACAAGTTTTGTTAAAGTAGTCCTATTTGGAGTTTTTTCCAGTAGTTTTCTCCTATACCTAGTTTATATATTCGTGAGTAATGTTTTCATACTATGTAAATTTATATCCCTTTTGCGTACTTACATTTAATAATCACAATAGACCCCAAATGGTAAAGACTTACTTTTTTTCTTCAGGGGAGGGTGATAGTAGATCGTTCAGTCGCTCTTTTGCTTCCACAAAGCGAACCAATTGTTTCAATAAGGTCAGGTTCTTTTTAGTAATAAATGGTAGTAAGGCATTGGTAAACCGTTCAAACATGACTAAAAAGTCATTATAATTTTGAATGCGCTTTTTAAACTCTTGACTTGCTGGGTCTAATTCAAAATCGCTAGTATCATCTCTTTCCAGTAAAGTAATACATTCTTCTATCCGATTATGTATAGGCGCAATTTCCCGCTGCTGGCGCTCGCGAATAATAGTATTAACAATCTTCCAGACGTCAGTTTCTGCAGAAAAATAGTCCTTACGATCGCCTTCGAATTGTACTTTATGTATGAGTTCCCAATCCAACAAGCGTCGTAAATTCATGTTGGCATTACCGCGGCTAATATCCAAAATAGACATAATTTCATCAGTATGCAGAGCCTCACTTTCGGCATACAATAATGCGTGAATTTGTGACATGGTTTTATTGATTCCCCAAGAAGATGCCATGTTACCCCAAAGCTGAACAAACTTATCACGCGCTGCTAAATATGAAGTGGAATGCCCAGCCATAATTAATAAGATCTATTTCTTTGGATTAATGTGTAAGCCAACGGTTTCATTATGTTGAACTAGGGTTAGAATTAGTATCATTAGAAGAAGATTCTCCGGTTGTTGCACTACTTTTATTTGCGTCAACCAGCGTTTCTGATCCTTCATTATTAGCCCTTTTGTTTGTGTTTGGTGCCCCAGAGTCAGCGGATTTATTACCTTTGTTTTTATAATCGGTTATATACCAGCCATCGCCCTTGTATACAACTCCACCACCGCCGGTTATTACCCGTTTGACAGCTTGTCCAGTATTAGGGCAGGTTTTTAATGCGTCTGCACTAATTTTTTGTTGGAGGTCGAAGGTAGTTCCATCTTCCCGTTTATAGGTATAAGTAGGCATAATGTGTAAACAAAAAGTATTAGAGTTGAAGGTCTAGGGTTTGTTTTTTTCCATCTCGAACAATTGTAATTGTAGTTTTTTGGCCAACAACAAGAGTTTTTAGTGCGTCCATATAGCCATAAATATCTTCGAATTGTGTCTCGCCTAATGCTAAGATAATATCACCGCTTTGTAGCCCAGCATTCTGAGCTGGTTGTCCGGGATTCGTCCCAATAATCTGCATGCCGACTCCTTCAAAACCATAATCTGGTAAAACGCCTAAAGTAGGACCGTCTAACGTCATACTTTGGCGCTGTTTTCTAGGAGTTTCAACAAAAGGTAGCTCTTCTTTTGAAAGAGGGCCTAAGGCATCTACCATTTTTGCTACATGAGCTACTACTAATTCTAGCCCTTTCTCTTCAATATATGCGAGATCATCAGAAGGACGATGGTAATCTGAATGGGTACCGGTAAAATAGTGGAGTACGGGGATTTTTTTATAATAAAAAGAAGTATGATCGCTTGCTCCTGTACCATCTTCTAAAAGATTTAAATTCAAAGAATCTTCATTAACAGCTTTTGCCAATTTTGACCATTTAGGGGTGGTACCAATACCAAAAATGAGCAGATTTTCGTCACTCATTCGTCCAATCATGTCTAAATTAATCATCGCTTTCGCTTTGGCTAAATCAATAGTTGGTTCCTTAACATAGTGAGCAGAACCTAGCAGCCCCATTTCTTCCCCTGAAAAAGCCAATAGTAGAAGATTGTCTTCTGGTGGATTTTTAGAAAAATAGTGAGCTAGTTCTAACAAACCGGCTATACCTGAGGCATTATCGTCCGCTCCATTGTGTATACGAGGAGTATTTCCTCGGTATAAAGAACCAAAAGAACCATATCCTAAGTGGTCGTAATGAGCTCCAATAATAATGTAATCTGTGTTAGAACGGCCAGGGATCCAACCTACAATATTGTTGGCAACTCTGCGTTCACCATCGGTATCATCGGAGGCATGGGGGTTGGTTGAGCGCGCGACATTTATAGTGAAGGCCTGTAAAAAGGTTCCATCATCACCTTTGGCTTCTACACCATATTGTTCAAATGCCTGGATAATATAGTTTGCGGCAATAGCTTCAAATTCTGTGCCTGATTCGCGTCCTTGCAAAGAATCAGAGGCTAAAAATTTTATGTGAGAATGTATATCACTGGCGCTAATCTCGGGACTAAAGACATTAAAATCAGTATCACGAGTCGAGTCGTTGGGATTGCATTGTAGCCAACTTAGACTACTCAGTGCTATCAAAAAAAGAGGGAAGTACTCAGATTGTTTATTTAACATGCAAAAAAGCATAAATGAATAAATTACTAAGTAAGGATAAAAGTATCATCCTTACCATCTTGCTAAGCACGTATGATAGGATAAAATATATTATCAAAACATTTAATTAAAAAATATAATAATACTCATTTAAAAAACATTCTACTTGCTAGTGGCCAGATAAAGACTGTATTTTCTTATGTGGTTAGGGGTGTCCAACCAAATGTGATCAGTTATACCATATTAATAGGCATAACGAAAATTTCTAAGGCTGGACTGAGATCATACCCTTGAACCTGAACCGGATCATACCGGCGGAGGAAAACCTGTTCACATTTTGACTTGTTAGCCTCCTCCTTAATCAACCATTAATGGAGGAATTATGTATTCTATTTTATCGAACGGAATAATAGATAAGATATCTAAAAGCAGTAGAAGTCTGATAAAATCTGTTATTTTATTCATCTCAATCCTATTCCCATTATCAACTTGGGCACAAATAAAATCTGCTGGAGAAGCACAAAATGCAGTTGAAATAAGTGGAATTGTTCTCGATACAATCCACGGAAATGTACTCATTGGGGCAAATGTTTGGATAAGTCCGAAAGGGGAACCTAAAAATGTACTTCAAGGTTTCAGCACCGATGCGACAGGACAATTTCGAGGTATTTGGTCAAACTCTTTTGCTCAAGGTTACAATGAATTTGATATAAACATAAGTTATATAGGCTATACCTCGCTTCACTATTCACTAGAAATAGCTCTTCAAAAAATGGAGCAGACTAGGTCATCTTCAGAGGGCCAACGATGGACTATTCGCTTACAAGCAGATAATGAACTTGAGGCTTTGCTCATAAAAGGTGTTCGGGCAAAAAGTAACGACCCAGTTAGCCAAACTACCTTGTCATTGGTACAACTTGAACAAAGCTATAGAGGACAACAGCCTATTTTTTTATTGGAAGGACTAAGTCCATCTGTGATTTCCTTCAGTGAATCTGGCACACGAATGGGTAATTATGGTGGTATGCGCCTCAGAGGAATAGCCCAGGAACGCATCAATATGACTTTAAACGGTATACCGCTAAATGATATGATCGATCATGGTGTTTTTTTCTCAAACTTTACAGATCTAGGGGCTAGTTTTGAATCGGTACAAATTCAGCGAGGGGTGGGTGTTGCACCCAATGGGGTAGCATCCTACGCTGGAAGTGTGAACTTTGAAACGGTACGACTTAAAGACAGAGAACGCGGTGGTGAAATGAATGTAGGCGTCGGTGCTTTTAATACCTACCGGCTTTCAGGAAGCGTATCTTCAGGGATTATTGATGACCAATGGTCGCTGTATGGAAGTTATAGCTCTCTACAATCCGATGGATTCCGGGATTATACCGCTACTACAGCATACTCCTTTTTCTTTTCGGGGGCTTACATAGGGGATCGTCATTTATTCAAATGGAATGCCTTTGATGCCCAGTCAAAGAATGGTCTTGGCTACCTATTTGCCACAGAATCTCAGCTAGAAGTCGATCCTCGTATTAATCTATTAAATCCCAACGATAAGGATGATTTTGGGCAGCGGTTAGTGCAGTTTCAACATAGTATGACTATTGACTCAAGAAGTTCGCTTCAATCTTCCTTGTATTATGGAGGTGCGAAAGGAGATTTTTTTTATACTTACGATGATGGAACTGGGAACCTTACTCAGATTAATTATCCGTTATACAATCATCATTATGGATTCATTAGCACCTATTTTTTTGAGCAAAAACAGTGGAGTCTTAGTACTGGTGTCCATGCTTATCTATTTGATCGAATAAATGAGGAATCAATTACCCCCAATTTTGAACAAGCCTATTATAATGAGCAATCCTACAAAGAAGAACTCAGTTGGTTTGGTCGTGCGCAGTGGCAAGTGGATAAACTTAATGTTCAAGCCGACATACAAATTCGAAGTATGCGTTTGACTATAGAACCTGATTATGATTTTATCGGTAGACCCTCGGAGGGATATTTACTCTATGACTGGTTCTTCATTAATCCTCGCATTGGAATGACCTTCGTTCATTCGCCTTCTTTTAGCAGTTATGCTTCTTTGGGTCGTATGGGTCGTGAGCCTACTAAAGTGGATATATTTGGTGGATTTAGCTTAATAGCGGAGAATTTTGAGTCGGCAGCAAATAGTAGTTTTGGACCGGAATATGTGAATAATTTGGAAGCTGGATTTCGTATGAATAGAAGCAAGATAGCCGTGTCGTGGAATCTATTTTACATGGATTTCATGGATGAAATTGCTCCAATTGGTCAACTACTCGCATTTGGCGTCCAGAAACGTGAGAACATAGCTTCAAGTGCTCGCTACGGCGTTGAGCTTGAATGGAATACATTGCTTTTTTCGTCCGTATTCTCTGAAACACCGCCTTCTAGAAGTACTACTCTAAGTTGGGAGGGAAGTCTTGCTTGGATACAGAGTCATATAGACGTTTTTAGCAATGCTGATGGGCAAATCTATCAAGATCGGGAAGCTATTCTAAGCCCAAATTGGATTATTAATCAGGCCTTGGTTATGGATGCTTTTACCCAATGGCAAATTCGTTTGGAAGGGCGATATGTCAGTGAATCCTTTATGGAACTCACCAATAATCCAAGCTTTATAGTGCCAGCTTATAACTTAGTGAACACACAATTAAGTTTTAAGGGCTCGAGATTCGATATTCGTATAGACGTCAATAATCTGCTCGATACGCAATACTATTCCACAGGTAGTCCGATTGACATCGATTTCAATGGGAGCATCGATGAACCTGGATTTTTGGCTAATGCGGGTCGCAATATCATGATTAGTACCCGTTTTCGTTTTTAAATAATGAAATCAAATAAAAGATGTTAACTATATGCCTTCGGTATGTTTTGTAATTGTATTTACCTTATTAGTAGCATCGAACGGTGTTGAAGCTCCTTGCGGTTTATACCCTGTGTTCCTTGCTCATAGATGGAGGCTCGTAGAAAATATAAGCCACTCGCTAAATTTCCCCCGTGGAATGTTTTAGTGTGGAGTCCTGGCCTAAAGTACTTATCGGGCCATTCTCTGACCTTTTGTCCCTGAGTGTTATAGATACTTAACTCAACCCAGCTGGCTTTTGTTAATCGAAATTGGATTTGAGTATTAGGGTTAAAGGGGTTTGGATAATTTGGGAGCAGTTCTATAATCGAAGGAGAATCTGAGGATTGTTCACTGGCTATTCGTTCATTGCTAACGCCCTGCGAATTGACTGAACCAGGTGTTGGGTAAGCCATAAAACCAAATTTATATTCAGAATCGGCAATACGGCCAAAACTTTGGTCTCCACTCAATGCAGGGAACCTGAGAGTATCCACTGGTGCCCAGTCTAACACATCTTTATAGAATAAACCCAGTTCTTCTCCATTTTTGCTTAGAGCAAAATTGGTATGTAAGCTACCTTCTTCATCGTCATCATCGGCCCAAATAAGTAGGTAGTTTCCAGCCAATAGTTGGGTATCGGGCAGCGCCCATTTCCCAGGATTATTTAAATCATCAGTTAGATAATAACCACTTAGTTCAATATTCGATGATCCTGGGTTATATATCTCCACCCAGTCTTCAAATACGTCAAAAGGATCTCTTATGGTCGTTTCATTGTCAGACATAAGTTCGTTTATAAGTAATTTTTTGCTGAGCTTTTGTACGGTATGGATTCGATAATTTACTGTAGCACGTGGGAATCGCTTTACCCCTCCATCGTTGGAACGTGCGTGCAGAGCATAATTCAGTTCATTTCCAACCCATGGAATCTTTAGTGTTAGTTGTGCCCATTGAGGACTTGCAAATGGTAGCTCATTCTGAGTAGTTGAAAGCTCTGAAGGCTGTTGTATGGCAGGAGTTAATGGAATGAATGCTGAATAATTTCCTAGATGCATTTCTAAGTTTATTTCTCTTGGATCGTCGTCTATCCATTCCACTGCTATCTCAAACTGTAGACTGTCTTCTCGTAATGGCTGCACTTGACTCCACTCTTTTCGTATTACGGGGAGAATTTGAGTTTCTGAATTTTGCTCTTTGGTATGTTCGAAGCGGGTTTGGATATAGGGTTTTAAACCGTAGACTACATGCCCGCCTAGTCCTTGATCAAGTGAAAGTAAAAAACTTTCAGGGGAGAAACCCCAGTCATAGCTTCGGTATACATCTTCCAGAGCGGCCTGAAGCATTAAAGTAGATAATCTGTCGATTTCGGGGAATAAACTATCTGGCTGAAATGGTCCCTTTACTAACTCTCTAAGATAAAAATCTAAGCGCTGTTGGTACTCTGGAATGTCCATGAGACGGTCGGTGAGAGGTCTCGACTCGGTAGGATGCCCCCAATTCTCCCAAGATCTTCGCCCCCAATCTGGGCCAATAAAGTCAATACCAAAGGTATTATCATAATCATAGGGAATGAATTCAAAGCGGTTGGTCGTAGGGTTTCGGTACAGGTAAAAATTATTTTTGTTGTACCAGTAATTGTCCCAATTGCCTGTAATAATATCAGCGGCCATCCAACGTAGGGTATTATCCACATTGAGAATGGATTCTAATGCTTCAGGAAGGCTGGATGTTGGAGTACTTTTTAACACTTCAATTAAGGTTGCGAGGTCACTATAGTCATCTTCCTGCGTGTTAGTTTTTAGTTCATAGGTGCGTCGGTCGGTCCAAGATGGGCTGAATTTGTAGGAGTCTGGATTGGATCCACGATAGTTCAGGTCGGCGGGATATAGATTCTTGTATAGATTTCCCGCATCACTGCCAAAGCGATGCTGTACGAATTCATCGTCTATATGCTCTACATTAATGTAGAGACCTTTGTACTCTTGATTAATAAATAATTCAACTGGGTTGGCTAATGGAGCTGGTAAGTCGATCTTACGCATTAGCTCCCAACTAAGTAAAGCACGCATCATCGTGGGATCATTATGCTCACCATTAAGATTCATTTTGTCTAGACCTCGGTATTGTCGTCCAGCTTGGAAGGTATTAAAAGAAATTTTAAACGATTTTTTGGCAGAATTACGGGAGGTATTACCCCGAAGTCGAAAACCTATTTGTGTCACAGTATCTATTGATACAATTTGACTGTTGGCATTTCGGTTTGTATAGATAAAGATAGCAGGATATTCATAATCACTTTGTTCATTTCCATCTTGCAGTATAATGTCCAAAGAATCTTGATCAATTATTATGTCTATGCGATCTAAAGACTCATGAGAAAAAGGGAAGCGGTTAACTCCGTTTGGTGCAAATTGTGCTAATAACACGGAGTTGCACAAAAGTAAAAGCAACAATAAAAACCAATAAAAAAAAGAACTTGCTAAGTTTGATGAGCTTTTGGTTTTATTTTGGACGGACATTATAGAATTAGACTTGGAGAGTTTTCATGAGTATAGGTAAAAAAAAAGCAGGCTAAAGGCCTGCTCAAAAATACAAAAAAGGAGAGTAATCCAATTTTTTTCTCTGAGTGGTAACCATTTATTCAATGGTAATTGGAATGGCTGTTAATGTAGTTCCCCAGCGTAGGTTTAAATGAACTTTGGTTTCGCTTAGGGTATCAAAATAGATGCTAAACCATTCCATTTCTGAAGTTTCTGTAGTAGTGACTGCTGCAGGTACGCGAATTACGTCTTCGCTCTCATCGTATTGGGTTCCCCAACTCAATTTACCATTTATAATAATGGTCCAATTATCACCGGGAATGGTGTAGAGTGAATAGGTCCCGGCTTCTACCATTTTTCCTCCAAACATAACATCTGTAGAAAAAGTAATGGCGGCTGACTCATTCGCGCCAGTTCTCCACACTTGGCCAGCAGGAGCCAGACTTTCTAAACTACGTCCTTTTAGTCCTGGACGTCCATAGGTAACATTCACTACTGTTGCCCCAATATTTTGTGAGATTGCCGCATTCGGACTGACACGAACACCTTCTCTTCGTTCTTGGGCATAGGAAGTGGTAGAGTCTAAACTGATTAGTACAGTAAGCGCAATTATAGGTAATAAAGATGTGAATATTTTTTTCATGATATGTATTTGTAAACAGTTCTAAGTTTATGTGTAAAGTTTTGGTCTCTTGACCCTATTATGAATTATCTTCTTTTAATAAGTGAGCAAATTCTTTTTTGAATTTTTGAACTTTAGGTGCAATTACAAAAGAGCAATATCCTGCTGTAGGATTATTCTCGAAGTAATCTTGATGGTAATTTTCAGCCATAAAATAATTAGTGAGGGGCTCAATGGTAGTTATTATTGGATCTTCCCATAAATCAGTTGCATTTACCGCTTCCTTAGAGGCTTCTGCAATACCTTTTTGCTCCTCGTTATGGTAGTAAATCACACTTCGATATTGAGTTCCTACATCATTACCTTGTCTATTCAAGGTTGTAGGGTTGTGGGTATGCCACAAGATTTGAAGTAATTCATCGTAATTGATTAGTTTCGGATTGAAATGAATACGTGCTACTTCTGCATGGCCAGTTCTTCCGGTAATCACTTCTTTGTAGGTAGGGTCCTCTAAATATCCACCAGAGTATCCTGATTCAACATGAACGATGCCTTCTACCAGTTCATATATGGCTTCTACACACCAAAAGCAGCCAGCACCAAATGTAGCCATTTCAAGAGAATCAGAAACAGATTGAGTTGTCATATTAGTAATTAATTCTGTTGGTAAAGTAAAGGGTGTAATACTCGATAGACTTTCTTTTTGAACATTAGATGCATTCGTTGAATGGCCTATACCTACAATGATAATGAATGTTAAAAAAAATCCTGAAAAACACGTTTTCATTACTAACAGGGTTTATAAATTTACCGTAAATAGTATATCAAATAAAGTAAAAAAAGCCCTAAAACATTCCTTTTATAATATATTAATATGCAGTAAATGGGTATATTCCTTTGGAAGTAAAATCTATGTAGACTTAAATTCATTTTAGACTGGGAGACAACCCAGAAGCTATTTAAGGAACAGATGAGAAAGAATTAACTTATCTGCTAATTTATTGATTTACTGTTGTAACGCTTTTAATTATTAGTAACTTGTACTGTTTCCACAAAGTAATTAGTATAAGTAATTGTAAATATTTTACTTATCTTAATTATATAGTGCTCACGAATGGACTCGAACCATCACGAGATTTCTCCCACACGCCCCTCAAGCGTGCGCGTCTACCAATTCCGCCACGTGAGCTTCAAGAAAATGAAATATACTGCTTTATTAACAGAATCTACAATGGTACTAGCATTACTGCGGTTACTATCTGAAATATTTGGTTTTAGTTTCTTTATATATATACAAGCGCCGCTGTAAATAGTCACGATATTACTCATCGTTTAATACTCCTCATAAAGCATCATACTAAATAAGGGTAATAGCTTATCCGTCTATTTCTTCCAACTGCCGTTGGGCATATTCATTATCAGGATCAATATTAAGTGCTTGCTCGTAATAAGTACGAGCCTTATCACTTTGTCCGCCTTTCATGATCATATCCCCCATAAGTATCCAATTTTCGGAATCTCTAGGCTCGGCTCTTATTCGCTCCACTAAATAATTTACGGCATCTGATCCGCGGTCAGTCATCAACATAATCATCACTTTATTCCGATGAGCCGCAGCAAGATCACTATATTCTATGGCCGTATCAAAATCTAATTCCGCCTTTTTCAGCTCTTCTTTCATCATGTGAATATGACCTCTTAGATTCAAATAAACTCCATTATTGTCGGATCGGTCAATGGCTTTTTCTATGCATGAAAAACTAATATCCATTTGATTTAACTGTTGCATAATAAGCGCCTCAAGATAATATCCTTCTGGGGTATCGGGCGCTTCTTTTTGGACTTCTCTTGCTATATCTAAGCTATGGTCAATCTCTTTTTCTTGGAGTAATTCAAAGCCGCGGCTTAGTTTTTCTTCAATGTTCATGTCAATCCTTTCTTATGGCCGATTTACGGTTATGCTATTAGTTGTTTTTAATAATTTATTTAGATTTTCCCATGGCAGAATCCTTATTCTTAGTAGATGACTCTGATTCACTTAAATCCTCGAATTCTGCATCTTGAATTGCAGAAAAATCCTTTTTTTGCTCTCTACTTCCCGAAAATGGGTTATTGTAAAAAGGTCGTTTATTTTGGGCATTTTTAACGACTTTGTGAAAAATAGTCAAGGGCAAAAATATTCTTCTCATAAATCTTAAAAGAACCCAAATTAAAAAGAAAAATAGTAACAGCTTAAATGTCATAAATGGCGATAATTCTCAAGTTCATGATAAATGTATATGCATATTATCTACTATAGGGCGCTCAAATAATTGTTCTTCAATATACGAAAGATGCTCGGGGGTTTGTACAAAATCTACATCATTTACATTAATGAATACCACTGGGCTTCTTTGGTAGTGATAAAAAAAATGATTGTATGCTTCATTTAGATCTCTAATGTATTCCGGTGTAATGTGCTGTTCATACTCTCTGCCTCGTTGATCTATGTTTTGCATGAGTCGTTCTACCGATGACTGCAAAAAGACAACTAAATCAGCTTGCGGAGCAATACTCGTCATTATGGAAAAAATAGAATCATAAAGAGCCAATTCGTCAGAATCTAAGTTCAAGCGCGCAAAGATTCGATCTTTTTCAAAAATATAGTCCGAAACTGTCATGGTATGAAAAAGATCTTGGCTCATCATATTTTGTTGCTGGCGAAAACGGCTTGCTAGAAATGCTAATTGTGTTTGAAATCCATAGCGTTCTCTTTCCTCATAAAATTTAGGTAAAAAGGGATTATCTTCGAATTCCTCGAGTACCAACCTCGCTTGACGGCGCTTTGCCAGCATTTGTGCAAGGGTAGTTTTTCCCACCCCTATGACACCCTCTACTGCAATAAATCGTGGTTCAACATGCATGTTATAAACTAACACTATTCCCATTGCCATGCACCTAATTCAATTCTCATTTCTGGAGCTTGATTTATTAGCTCTGAAATATTCTTTTTCGTTACTGGGTCAGACCATTCGGGAGCTAGATCGTTGAGCGGTAGTAGGACAAATAAACGCTCTGCGATGCTTGGATGAGGGAGCTTTAAGTAGTCGTATTTCAGAATGAGTCCACCAAAATCAATGATATCCAAATCCAAGGTTCTGCAAGTCCATTTGGGATAGCGGGATGGGCGACCTTGTATTCCTTCTTGTTCTTTTAAACGGGCTAGCAGTGCCTCTGGGCTACTTTTCCAATCTATGCATATGACCGCGTTTAGAAAATCAGTGTCGGAAGGACCAATTGGTTCAGTCTGATAGACTCGGGAAGCACGTATAGGAGAGGCACTAATTTTTTGTAGAAATGATCTAGCTTGAATTAAGTGTGCGGTGGAATCGCCTCGGTTAGATCCTAGAGCGATGTATACGGTTTGCCCTGAATTATTGAATTTTGGGCAAAATGATTGCGGTTCTCTATGTAATCTATCCTTAGTGCTATTTTTACTTCTTTTACTCATTAGATCGTTGCCATTGCATGCTTATTTCGGAATAAGCAGCGGGAACCTTAATAGGCGGGTCGAGTTTTCGAATTACTACATGAACTGCATAAACCAGGAGAAAGGCGTCCATTAGTTGATCTCCAATGTCAATGCAAAGCTTTTCGATCAAATGAACGGAGGTACCGAGCATAACCCCACTAATGATTTTTTCGGCCTTTTCGTAGTCTACGGTTAGATCTAATTGGTCACTTTTACCAGCCTGCCGTAGTGCCGCATGGAATATTACATCAACTTCAAAGGTATTACCTTCCTCACGCTCGGCTTCATGCACTCCGTGAAAAGCATGATAGCGTAGGGCTTTAAGAGTAAGAACGTCGGTATGAATCATTAGCCGTAGCGTTGAGTTAAACTATTCGTATTATGCGAACTTAATTGTTAAAGACTAGCGACCTCGATTCGTTGGTGTAGCTCTTCTAGAATTCGTTTGTGTTTTGGGCTAGTTGTCATACGCTCTTCTACGGTAGAAATAGCATGGATTACTGTAGAATGATCCCGTCCCCCAAAGTGTAAGCCGATGGTTTTAAGGCTTGATTTTGTGAAACGTTTCGATAGGTACATGGCTATTTGTCTCGCTTCCACGATTTCTTGCTTTCTGGTTTTCTCACGTACTTTATTGGTATCAATTCCGAAGTAATCACAAACGTAATTTTGGATAGATTCTATAGAAATCTGTGTGTGTGAATCCTTAACCATATCCTTAAGAACTCGTTTAGCCATAGCTAAATCAATTTCATCAAGATTCTGAAGAGAGGCATGGGCTAGTAGCTTGATAATGGCTCCCTCTAGATCACGAACATTGGACTTAAAATTATGGGCAATAAATTCTAGTATATTTCCAGGAATCTCAATACCATTGTCATTTGCTTTACGCTCTAGTATGGCATAGCGTGTTTCGTACTCTGGCATTTGAAGGTCAGCACTTAGTCCCCAACTAAATCGAGAAATTAGTCGCTCTTCAATGTCTGGTACATCTTTTGGGGCACGATCACTACTTAAAATGATCTGTTTGCCATCTTGGTGAAGCGCATTAAAAATATGGAAAAATTCTTCTTGTGTTTTTTCTTTACCGCTAAAAAATTGGATGTCATCTACAATGAGCACATCAATATTACGGTAGAACATAGAGAATTCGCTAGCACGGTTGTTACGAATCGCATGTACAAATTCATTGGTAAATGCTTCAGAAGAAATATAGAGAACCGATTTTTCGTCACCATATTTGTGCTTAATTCGATTACCAATACTCTGTACCAAATGGGTTTTTCCTAGACCAGTAGGGCCATAAATAAAAAAGGGATTGAATGAGTTAGTTCCGGGGTTATCGGAAATAGCCATAGCAGCAGAACGAGCTAGACGATTGCAGTCACCTTCTATGTAACGTTCAAAGACATAAGATCCATTTAAATTAGAATCTATTTTTGTTTTTCTAATCCCAGGGATGACAAAGGGATTTTCTATGCGATCAGGGGAGTAGTCAGGATAACTCTGAACATGTTGAACCTGAGCTGGGGGCGTCGGTCGTTGAGGCAATCGGACTGATTTATTATGTTCATATTGACTAGATTTTTCTAATACAACGGAATACTCAAGTTTTCCGTTTTCACCCATGACTTTATATAAGGTTGAACGTAACATGGTATAGTAATGTTCTTCTAACCATTCATACCAAAATTGACTAGGAACTTGAATCGTTAGGGTATTTTCTGATAAACTGATAGCACGAATGGGTTCGAACCAAGACTTGTACTTTTGATAGCTTATATTGTCTTTAATTATATTAAGACACTTTCCCCAGGTTACCTCTGCTGTTTCAGTTTGCAATGCTTATGACCTCCTACAATTTATATACATCAATAAATCCATATTAACTATAAACTAACGCGTTATTTTTTAGAGTTATCCACATATTTGAGTATGAGATGCTAATTATTCTTTAAATGAAAATGATGATAATTTATGTACTTGTCAAACATAATAGTTTGGCTAATTATGAAGTTATCCACACTTCATAATTAGCCATAAAGTCATATAAAACAATATTTATGAGAGGTCAGACATAGATCTAGTAAGATAGGTTATATTAGTGTAACATTGCCTTAATAAGGTTGTTTTCAAAGTTTTAGGTAAGGCTATATTTTTTCTGAGTACTTTTTAACAAGTTATCCACGTTATTCTGCAAATCATGAAATTTTTTTTAAGACTCATGCTAGAGAATAATTTAAGGCACTTAGTGAAGAATATGATTTAATTAAATTACCCTGCTAGCTTGGCCCACTTTACGATTGATTATGGGTGCAGATAACAAACCGATCTTTACCTGCTAAATCCAGCCGAATTTCTGCAGTAAATCCATGCTCTTTTGAGAGGTACTGAACCTCATTGGCATAGTTTTCGTGAACTTCAAAATACATTTGAGACAGAATTGGTTTTAGTAGCACTTTAGATTGTTGAATAAGTGCTGCATACATATGATGTGTGGAGCTACAAAACAGAGCTAGCTCAGGCTCGAACTCGCACACCTCTCGTTCTAAGGCTTTCCACTCATCTCTGAGTATATAGGGAGGATTAGAGACTAAAATATCACATGATTGTTTAAGCTCAGGATAATGGCGTAATAATTCTGGGGCAAATATATCATCTTGTAACCAATGCACCTGTAATCCGAGTTCTTTTTCATTCTTCTGGGCAATATCCAGAGCGATTTCAGAGATGTCGGTTGCCCATACTTCCCAGTTAGGACGTTCTTTTTTTATTGCTAATGCGATGCAACCGGAGCCGGTTCCTATATCTATTAGTCTCTTAGGTGTATCTTTGTCATGGGTGGCTAAAATGTATTCAACAAGCTCTTCGGTTTCCGGTCTTGGGATTAAAACTCCTGAAGCCACCATGAGTTGGATTCCAAAAAAATCTACTTTACCAGTAATGTATTGTAAAGGCTCATGTTTGCCTCGCCGTTGAATCATCCCTCGGAGGAGTTTTAATTCAGTGGAATGAAGGGGACGTTCAAAGAGTAAATACAGATCCAAGCGTTTTACTTTTAGCACGTGAGATAGCAACCACTCTATACTAAACCGCGGATTACGAACCCCTTTCTGTTTAAAGTATACCGTAGCCCAGTCTAATACATCGAGCACCGTCCATGACTTATCTTGCATTATTCGTCGCCGATAGCGTCTGAAATACGTTCTTCTTGTACTGTTAAACCATAGCGTTTTCCGAAATCGAATATGAAGTCAGTCACAAGGGATTCCATGCTTTGTTCTTCGGATAGTGAGCTTCCTCTAAAACCCATGCGACCACCCGTTTTTTTTAAGATGATCTTGGTTTGCTTAGGGTTGCTTTCCACAATGCATGTCAGTGTTACACTGGAATTGATTTGTTTTTCATATTCTTCATAGACCGCTACGTATTGGGTGTGCTTAAGCTCATCAAAGCTGCGAGTGTGTAAAAACTTGGGTTTATGCACATCAAACAATTTTAAAGCCATTCGGAGCAAAGTTGCTGATGGACCATATATAAGAAAGGTTGAGTGTGAATTCATTCCACTGAGTTTTCTTTAAGGACAATAACCGAACACTATATTTATTTCAATGGCACAGAATAATTCAATTGTAGCATAAAATAAAGCAGTTAATGTTTTTTGCTTATTTAT
This sequence comes from Balneola sp., assembly GCA_002720745.1. Lineage (GTDB taxonomy): Bacteria > Bacteroidota > Rhodothermia > Balneolales > Balneolaceae > UBA1275. The sequence continues at coordinate 22,444 of PBJO01000016.1, read as the reverse complement.
CGAATGAAAATAACATGTTCTGTATTTAAGGAAACAAAAAATTCTGTTTTTTTTCATTTATTCTTTGAACTATTAAACTATTACTTTGTTAAATAAGTTCTTCTAATACAAATGAAAGGGTAAGATATGTTTACGTTTACCTATCAAATTACCATTTAACTCTATTTTTAGAAATGTCAACTGCGACTATAGTTTTTATACGTCTATTTACTACTATATCCTCGGTATTTTGGGTGTTTGTTATGGGATTTTGGTTAAGTGTATTTACCCTACAACAAACATTCGCTCAAAGCCAAGTCAATGAAAATGAGCAGGAATATGTATTTGGTGAACCTGAATTGGTAGGTACAAATATTTCTCGCAATCTTTTTGATGAAGGCTACCGCTCAGGGTTAGGATTTAGAATTGGGTTGAATGATTTTGGACTCCAACTTGGAGCGCAATACCGACTTTCAATACGACAATACACCGAGGCTTTGATTAGTATTAGTTTGAGTGGAGTGCGAGACCCAAGTGAGCAAACGTATATTGACTATTATTTTGGTAATCGTGTGGTCCCTAGTAAATACAAGCGTATTTTAAGTACTCCGCTGACACTAGGGCTCAAGAAACGGTTCTTCCCCAATCAAATCACTGATAATTTTCGGGTGCATAGTTCAGTTAGTTTAGGCGGCGCCATGATGTTTGTTTTGCCCTATTTTCGAGATTATAACGATAATGGGTTTCGTGAAGCAAATTTGAATGAGTTTGTTGGCTATGAGCCAGTTAATGATATTTTTGAAGGGTGGAGTGAGCTCGAAACATCTATGGCAATGATGGGCGAGTGGGTCTTAGGAATCGATTTTGGACATAATTTTGCACAGCTTCAGAGTTTTCAGTTTGGCTATACCTTCTACTACATGCCTACTGAGATACAAATTATGGAGCCATTTAAACCCTCTCGCTTAAACGGGGTTATCATCGATGTGAATCAAGATCAAATACCAGATGCCTTTGAGCGTTCCAATGATCCTGTAAATTTTTTAGGTTCTGTTCAAATAACTTTTGTATTTGGTAAAATGTGGGCTCGGGATTAAGTCATTTCTAAGCTAAGTACTTGGTATATATTAACTAGAAGAGATGATTTTAAACCAGTCTGCTGGGTGAGCAAGCGAATCGATTATAAGATCGGGTTCATACTCAGCTAATTCTTCTTGGGAAAATTTCCCTGTTGTGACCGCGACACACTTCATGCAGGCATTTTTTGCACATATTATATCTCGTGGAGTGTCCCCAATGATAAGGAAACGCTGAGGATTGGGCGTGATTTCCAGAGTGTCATGAATATGCTCGAGAGCAAGTTGAGGAAGCATCTTTCGGTCAGAGTGAAATTCACCAAAAGCGCCAAAACTAAATTCCTGATGAATATTTGCTGCGCATAATTTTACTGCGGCAGCATCTGGGTAGTTTCCAGTGAGTAGTCCTCTGATGAAAGTGGGACTTGAAAAGTATTCCAAAGCTTCATCAACATGGCTATGGCGGAGTATATGATATGGTTTGATTTGTTCAGACAAACGCTTTAGATATAGTGCTTTGAACTTTTGGTATAACTCTTTTTTATTTTCATGATTGACTAAAAAAGATGATACTATATCGAAATCCGTTCTCCCGGAGAAGGGGTCCTTTTCCATATCGGGATAGTCAATATTTAGCTCATCTAAGATGCCACGGAGCAAGGTACGATTGAAGGTGCGGTTTACTGTAAGGAGGGTTCCGTCTATGTCAAAAAGGATAATCCAAGGATGAAAAGACATAAAAATTCTTATTTTTTTGCTAGAATTAGAGATTTTTGAAAGTATGTGTGTTAATGTACGAAAACTATTCGCATTCGTGCTTTATGCTAAGCGTAAATCCTAGTACATTTAAGGATACACTTATCGCATCAATCAAAAGGAGTTATTATGAGTTTTATTGAAGATATTGTAGCCCGCCAGATTATTGATTCACGCGGAAACCCCACAGTAGAGGTGGACGTCATACTAGATACCGGAAATATAGGACGTGCTGCCGTACCCTCTGGTGCCTCAACTGGTGAGTTTGAAGCTGTTGAGTTACGTGATGGAGATGCGGAAGTATTTTTAGGTAAGGGTGTAGCGCAAGCGGTTGAAAATGTTAATGCAATTATAGCTGAAGAACTTCAAGGGTTACCTGTATTCAATCAAACTGAGTTGGATGCTTTACTTATCGAATTAGATGGAACGCCCAATAAAGCTAAGTTAGGAGCCAATGCTATTTTAGGGGTTTCAATTGCTCTGGCAAAAGCTGCTGCTAATGAAGTGGGATTACCACTTTGGAGATATGTTGGGGGAGTAAATGCCAAAGTTCTGCCGCTACCTATGATGAATATAATAAATGGCGGCTCGCATGCAGATAACAGCGTTGATTTGCAGGAGTTTATGATTATGCCCGCGGGTGCTGAATCATTTTCGCATTCATTACAGATGGGAGCGGAAATTTTTCATACGCTTAAGAAAGTATTGGCAGCTAAAGGATATAGTACCGCCGTAGGAGATGAAGGTGGATTTGCACCAAATCTTAAGTCGAATGAAGAGGCTTTAGAAGTAATTATGCAAGCCATTGAAAAAGCAGGGTATGTCCCAAAAGATGATGTGTTGATTGCGTTGGACCCAGCTACTTCAGAGTTTTATAATACAGAGACTGGCTTGTATGAATTTAAATGGAGTGATGGCTCAATAAAAGATACAGATGCGATGGTTGATTTTTGGAGCAATTGGGTGGACAAATATCCTATTATTTCCATTGAAGATGGAATGGCTGAAGACGACTGGGACGCATGGAAAAAACTTACTGATGCCGTTGGAGATAAAGTCCAATTGGTAGGAGATGATTTGTTTGTAACCAATACAGAGCGATTATCGCGTGGAATTAAGGGGGTTATTGCCAATTCTATTTTGATTAAAGTGAATCAGATTGGAACGCTAACCGAAACCTTAGATGCTATTGAAATGGCCCATAAGAATTCGTATACAGCTGTTATTTCACATCGTTCGGGCGAAACCGAAGACGTTACCATTGCGGATTTATCAGTGGCTACCAACGCTGGGCAGATTAAAACGGGATCAATGTCACGAACCGATCGAATTGCAAAGTATAACCAACTTATTCGCATCGAGGAGGAGCTCGGAGATTCGGCGCTGTTTCTTGGACATGACGCATTTGGACTGTAGACCTTGAGCATGCGTTTTACTTCGAGTATAGCTTTTTTTCTAGGGTATTGGCTGAGTCTTAGTTCACTACAGGCTCAGCAACGTCCGCAGGAATACATAGCGCCCAACTTAACAGGTGAAAATTTGCTGCAATATATCTTTCAAGAATATTCAGTGAGTAATCCTTTAGGATACAACGGCGCCAGAGATCAGATGTATAGTAGTATTGATAAAATAAATGGCCAAATTATTGGGGTATATACCGGATATACTATTACCAGTAATAATCGTACGGATGCATTCAACAAAGGGATTAATACCGAACATGTTTGGCCACAAGGATTATTTGATAAAAATGAGCCAATGCGGGGAGATATCCACCATATATTCCCAACTAGAATTGAGGTTAATTCAGCTCGTTCTAACTATCCCTTCGATGAAATACCAGACAACCAAACGGATAAATGGTTTTATTTGTCAAATGAATCTAGTGAAATACCTTCATCGAATATTGATTTATATAGCGAATTGGATAATGGTAGGGCCTTTGAGCCACGCGAGGATTTTAAAGGTAATATTGCTAGAGCTATCTTTTATTTTTGGTCGGTCTACCAAAACAGAGCAGTGGTAAAAGATGATGTTTCTTTTTTTAATGGAATGAAAGATATACTGTATGATTGGCATAAACACGATCCAGTGGATGAGGTGGAATGGAACCGGAGCTTAGGAGCCGAGCAGGCACAGGGAAACAGAAATCCTTTTGTACATGATTCCACCCTAGTGGATAGAGTTTATTTTGGGGGGCAGGCTGTTACGTATGAGTATGCCAGACAACAAGAGTTTAGCCGGGGTCAAAAACAAATTCGCCTACTTCAAAACTATCCAAATCCTTTTAACCCAAGTACGATGATATCTTTTGAGCTAACTCGCCCTGAATATATTCGTCTTTCAGTTTATACTATGTTAGGTCAGCCGGTTGCTATGCTAGCGGAAGGTAAACGGGAGGCAGGGTGGCATCGTATAGCTTTTAAAGCAGAACAGTTACCTTCAGGCATTTATTTTTATAGACTTAAACAGCTCTCGGGAGAAGGTTTGTTTACTCGCAAAATGACTCTGATTAAATAATCGGGTGAGCTAATGCGTATTCACGAAATAGAACTAATTCATTTCCGAAATCATACGCATACCAAGGTAGTTTGGGCGCCTTATATAAACGTTCTCATAGGTCCAAATGGTGCCGGAAAAACCTCTATTGTAGATGCCATTCATTACCTATGCATGTCACGAAGTTTTGTAACTAAATCAGACACTCATGTGGTTAAGCAAAATACCAAATCATTCTTACTTCGCGGGCAGTTTCAAGGTCAAATAAGGGCACAATTTCAACTTGCATTAAGTTATTCGAGAGGAGAAGGAAAGAAAATATTCGTGAATGAGGGGCCATTGGATAGGCTCTCTGACCTGATAGGAATGGTTCCTATGGTGGTATTGAGCCCTCAAGATGAGCAGCTAACCAAAGGTGGGCCGATAGAAAGGCGGCTGTTTATTGATGCCTTTATTAGCCAGTTATCTCGATCTTATTTGAGAAATTTAATAGAATATAGGCATGTTCGACGTCAGCGAAATAAATTACTCCAAAAGTATGCCGAAGGAGGATCCTTTCGGGTAGATAAGATTCTCATGCAAAATTACTTGGAGCCTTGGAATGAGCAATTAGTCCATATTGGCGCTAAAATCATGGATGAACGAGTGAGTATTATTGACCAACTTGAACGTTTTGTGCAGTTTAATTTCACTGAGATATCAGGTCTAAAATTGCAACTAGGCATGCGCTATGATGCTATGGTGACTGGATGGGATGGATATGCCGAGGCCAGAGTAGTTTCAGAAGAGGATAGCGAAAATAAAAAGACTGACTCGCCAACTGCATCAACCCGACTGGAGCGGATTGAAAAATGCTTTAAAGAGGCTTTAGATGAACAATTTGATAAGGAATTGGAGCGTGGACAAAGCCTAGTCGGTCCTCACAGAGACGAAATTATGTTTTATTTGGATGAGGTAGAGTTGCGCCGATATGGCTCACAAGGTCAGCATCGTTTGTTTGCACTTGCCTTAAAATTAGGACAGTTGGATTATTATTCAAAGGAATTAGAGGACGCTCCACTGTTGGTTTTGGACGATGTGTTTGGTGACTTGGATAAGGAACGAGTGCGGATTTTACTCGAGCATTTAAAAGCACATCAAGGACAGAGCTTTATTACGGCCGCGCATCCAGTGGCTTTTAATGATTTTGTGGATTTTGATGGCCCAGATCATATGTGTATTACAATTAAGGATGGAAATGTAGTCGAAACTAAGTAAGTTGGTGTACTATGCGTATAGACAAGCCACCATCGCTATCAGAAGTATTAAAGCAGTTTCTGGATCGCTATCCATATCAGAAGAAATTACGGAAGGGAATGGTGCTTGCTAAGTGGGCAGAAGTCGTTGGGCCAAAAATAGCCGAACAAGCCCACGACGTGTATTTTCAGGGTAGTATACTAACCTGTGTTGTTACGAATGCGGTGTGGCGACACGAAATTCATGCGAACAGGTTTCAAATTGCTAAGCGGTTGAATGATGCGGTAGATCATAAGGTGGTACAAGAACTTAAAGTAGTGGCTAAGTAAGGTATCGTTGCAATGAAGTCAGCGGTTGGAAATAGGTATTGGCCAAGGTATATTTAGTCAAATTAGACAATGATGAAACAATCGTCTCAAAGAAATACCTTAAATACCATTTTTAGCCCCTTTATAAAGGCACTACGGGCTATTGATACTGCTTTGATTGGACTGCGGAAGGAGAATGGAGCTTCATATACATCACGTAAGGAAAAAATAACAGTTTTTGTCGTTTCTTATGTATTTGCCATGACCCTTTGGATGGTGGTTAATTTAAATGGATCGTACAATATAGAATTGGAACTTCCCTTGGAAGTTGGCACTGTACCAGAAGGAATGGCTTTGGTAGATGCGATTCCTGAAACTATAGTAGCCGAAATAAGTGGAGAAGGTTGGAAACTGATTAGCCTTAAAAATAATCCGCCTGCTATACCAGTAGATATTAGCCTTGGAGAAGTTGATGTATTTTCTCAGCTTAGGCAACGCTTTGCCCCTGAGCAAGATGTGTCGGTTTTAAACGTACAACCTATTCGTCTATTTTTGAATCTTGAGCCCATGATGAGAAAAAAAGTACCGCTTGTTTGGGAGCCTACTTTAGACTACGCCGAACGTTATGACAGGGTAGGGGAAGGTTATTTGGAGCCAGATAGTATTTGGGTGTCTGGGGCAGTATCTAAGTTGGAAAATTTAGAAGCTTGGATTATTAATTATTCAATTAAACTAGATAATATCCGGGAAAATATCACGCTTCAACTCCCTATCATCTCCTCGGACCCTGCTCTAAGCTTCGATCAGAATCTAGTAAGTTATCATGAAATGGTAGCGGAATATACCGAGGGTGAATTTACACTGTTGATCAAACTCGAAAATGCCCCTGGAAATCAACGGTTTAATTTCTCCCCTTCTACTGTCACGGTTCAGTATCGCGTGCCAATCGAACAATACAGCGAAGCCGAAAGAACCAAACCATTTGAAGCATATGTTGATTATGAGAATATTCGAAATAATACCACTGGAATTGTAACCCCAGAAATCCGTCGGGTTAATGAAAATCTAGCTACAGAAATAAAAAGTTTCCGTCCTAGCGTGGTCAGCTTTTTCAATTTGATCGATCAATAAGCAAAATTATGTAAAGTTGATTAATAAATAGGAACTATATAGAATAGTCAACTAAACAAAGTTTGTAGCTTCATAAGGTGCTAATATTTCCTCGATATTATGATGGCCTGGGAAAAATTCCAGCAGGCGTATTAGAACTTCGTCCACTAGTGAGTCCGGGCACGATGCTCCTGAGGTTAGAGCAATTTTGAGTGGGTTCCGTGAGCGGTCTAGCCAGTTTGTTGTTTCACGTACTTTCTTTTCCCATTGATTGAAGTGTTGTACTTGACCTTCGTTAATGATTTCTCCAGCATCACGAATATGATAGGTTGGAAAAGCATGTTCCAGAATTTCAACCAAATGCATAGTGTTAGAAGAGTTATACCCGCCAACAACGAAAGCTAGATGGGCATCTGTTTTCGAAAGTGTGATGGTAGCAGTTTGATTTTCGTTGGTTGCATAGCATAAGGTGTCACTGGTATCGGCAAAATGCTGCTGAACGTCTGACGCGCCAAACAATTGAAGGGTCGCCTTTTTTAGAATATCCATGACCTCTTGCGTCTCGGTTGCAAGCATAGTTGTCTGGTTTATAACCCCAAAACGCTGTAGGTCCTTTTTAGGATCAAATCCAGGGGTACATTTATGGCCAAAATAGTGTTTAAAGTCTTTTTTAGGTCGGTCGCCAAGCATACATCCAGCCAAGATTTGAGCTTCTTTAGGATTTAGTACTACGACTACTTTTGAGTGGGTGGAGCTCTGTGAGAAAGTAGCCCGTGTTTCCTCGTGTTCATGTTTTCCGTGAACCACCAAAGCATAATCTTTCTTTCCTAGTTGAGCACCTCTTTTCCAAACTTTTTCTACGAATGGGCAGGTTGTATTGAAAGCATAGGGATCAATTCCTTTTCCTTTTAGTTGTTCTTCAATTTCTACGGTTGTACCAAATGCGGGTACAATGACTATGTCTTCGGAGCTTAGAGAGTCTATTGGAATGCGCTCGCTACCGTCGGTATGTTGAAGAAATTTCATGCCTTTTTTCAGTAGATCTTCATTGACCGTGGGATTATGAATCATTTCACTGAGCAGATAGATGTTTTTATCTGGGTGCTTACGTAATGCTTTATAGGCAATATCGATAGCATTTTCTACTCCGTAACAAAAGCCAAAAAATCGTGGGATATAAAACTGTACCTTGCCAAAATCCAATAAAGTAGGTTTGAGGTTCTTTTTTGTTGGGTCCATTATTTTCGTAGCATCTTTCACTTGGCGAATAACCGAGGAACGATACTGATCGGGAATGTCAAAGCTTTTACGAGCCATTACATTAAGACTATTTTTATAGGATGATTGTTGTAAATAAAAACCATTAAAATGTATTGCAAATCTTCTGGGTGAATTTGATGATATTTAAATGAATTAATCAACATATCATTGTAAAGATTTAATAATCTTGGATCTTAATCTTATGTACCTTGTGTACCTCTTAATAATGATTAAAACATAGGATTCATACTAATAGAATTCTTTCAATATCACTAGCAATGCGCTAAATAAAAATAAGAATAAGCTGGCCAATCTATCATTTAATTTTAGTTTAAAAGACTCACCAAATTGAATTTATGATGCCATTTTCAAATATTTGTTTTAATTTACATGTGGCAGGTCATGTCGAACCTAAGGTATATAACATGCTAGGAAGAGAAGTACCAGAGTAAATAAGTAGACAACGAACAGCTGGGTCACATTCTATTCGTTTTGAAGCTGCCAACTTGGCAAGTGGAGTTTATTTGTACATACTTCGTTTCAATGGTGCTGAGCTTTTAATAAAATGATTTTATTGAAATAATTCAGGTAAAAAGCCAACTTTTACATATTGGCATTTATTTACAATAATTAATCTACTTTGATTTTCAGTACTTGGATTATAGCATTTAGTCTGAATCTTTTGGGATATTGTAGTCTATTGTTGACCCATGATAATCATCCAATAGGTGCTCTGCGAAGTAATACCACATCATTCGCTCGAAATACGGTTGATAAGGTCCAAATCCATGTCGGCGTCCAGGTAAAATCATCATATCGAAACGTTTTCCTTCTTTAACAAGTGCATCAACTAATCGTATAGTATTAGCCGGATGTACATTGTTGTCAATGTTTCCGTGGACTAGCAATAATTTCCCTTGCAAATTTTTGGCTAGAGCTGCATTAGTTTCAATAGGGCCTTCGAAGGTAGTCAGGGTTTTTTCTATTTCCACGCTATCCTGACCCATTTCTTTGATTACCTTGGTGGTTTCTTCCACCCCGTTATGTGTTTCACTCCACCATCGATTGTAAACATTATTATCATGATTCCCAGCAGATGATACCGCAACATCATAGAAATCGGGGTGAGTTAATAGGGCTGCAGTAGACATAAATCCACCACCAGAGTGTCCATAAATTCCAACTTTAGATCCATCTAAAAAGTCATGCTGACTAATTAATTGTTCCAATCCATATCGATTATCAGCTAATGGATAATCTCGAAGATCTCCATACCCATAGGTATGATAATAACGACTCCGTAAAGGACTACCTCCACGATTACCGAATGCAACGACAATAAAACCAACTTGAGCTAAAGCTTGATGCCGTGAGGCCCCAAAAGTGATAGGAAAAGGCTCGGTTTGAGGGCCTGGGTAAACATAAGAGATAATGGGATATTTCCTGTTGGGATCAAAATCAAATGGTTTCCACATGACACCATATAAATCGGTTGCTCCATCAGCCGCTTTAACGGTAAATATTTCAGGTACTTCCCAGCCCAATACAGTGGCACGATCTATATTAACTTCCTGCAATTTGAGAATTATTTTACCAGAGCCGTCCCGTAAAACCGATCTTGTTGGTTCATGAACTTTAGATATATTATCGACAAAATAATTTCCTTTTTCAGACGCATAAATCTGATGATTGCCAGACTCAGTACTTAAATGTTGTAACCGGCTTCCATCAAAACGTATGCTATATAAGTGTTGATAATAAGGGTGCTCTCCAGTCTCTTTACCAAAGGCAGTAAAATACATAGTCTGAGCAGCCGTATCTATTTTTATAATATTACCGGCCACAAAATTTCCCTTTGTTATTTCATTTTTTAGCTCTCCATCTGAGTTGTAGCGGTAAAATTGTCCCCAACCAGTCCTTTCACTCCACCAAATATATTCCTTCCCTTCCTCAATAATTGAAACATCCATGAAACGCCAGTTCCAGTAAGGTTTACTCTCTTCTCCAAAGATAATATCAGCTTCACCTGTTGAGGTATTCGCTCGAACTAACTCAACCTTACTTGCGGTACGGTTCAGGCGAGTGAAGAATAAATAATCAGAGCTGTTCTTTCGAAAGTTACCTTTAATCAAATTTCCTGGATCTGCGCTAAGATTTTGATCTTCCCACTGTTCTGTGTCAATGATAGTTCTACTGTTTTGATTAATATCAAAAACTTCGAGGTATTGTATGCCGATTTCTTCTTCACCTGGCATAGCATATTTGTAAGTTTCAAGTTCGGGTCGCTTTTTTAGGTAATTGATCACCCAAAGTTCTTCCACTTCTCGGTAATCCGTACGTTGAACATATAATTTTTTTTCATCGTCAAACCAACGTACTCTAGCCCTCATTTTTTCAGTGGTATCGGTTGATCCTTGGTCAAATTGATAGGAAAACCACCTTTCACCGTCTTGAGTAAGTTGTATCACCTTACTGTCTGTAGTATCACCACTCATCACATATAGGTTGTGATTCTTTGCATAAGCAATCCAAGTACTATCTGGTGAGTAGGTCTGCCAAGGTTCTCTTTTGTCAGACTCTAGGGAGTCACCTTTGATTAAGGTGTTTTTGTCTACATCATATAAAAATTCAATACTATCGACATGGAAACTGAAGCGTTCCTTATCGCTGTCATAATCAAAGCCTTTGAGGTCTAAATTTGTTGCATTAAAAGGGCGTTTAAATGTTTCTGAAAGTTCTCCAGCTAATCGCTCACGATCAAACAATGGCCGCTGCCTGCGCTCATCAGTATGCACGTAGTACCACTCTTTACCTTGAGCTGTTTCATAGGTGTACCAAAAGTCATCGGTTTTTTCAATCCATCTTGGCCTGACGGCAGTAGTTCCGATCATCTTATCCATTTTTTGGGTTGTAAAACGCTCTGCTAAATCAAAATTAGCTGAAATTTTTTTTTGATCAGATATATTTTGGGCGTTTGAATCCAATGAAAAAATTAAAAATAAAGAGAAGAAGTAGTACTTAAGCATATTATTTATGTTTTTGTGAATAATTAGTTGCCAGATGAATATTTGAGTAACAATATTTTACAATCTAATTTTTTTTTGTTTAATTGATATTCTATCACATTAAATTACAAGTTACAGCCATGAAAAATCTATACCGAATAAGCTTCTTTTTCTCTTTTTTAGTCTGCTCATTACTATTTTCAACTTCAAATTTAAATGCACAAGTATCTCAGAACATTGTAGAATACAAAGGCAGTAAAGTCGTTGCAAATAGTGTAATTGTAAAATTAGACGAACTTAAATTTAAATTAAATGGTCTACAATTTTCTAACCAAGCCAGACTTGAAAGTATCAAAAGTGGTTATGGTGTGGAAGATACCAAAAAAATTCTTTTTGATGGTGCAGAAGAATGGAAAATCAAAGTCAAAGATTATGATGATGCTTTAAAACAACTCAATAGTATTCCTGGAGTTTCTGCGTTTCCAAACTACTACTTTAGTAGAGGTGAGTATGAAATAACAAGAGCGAAGCATATTAATTCAAATATGAACAGATCTGAGGTTACTAGTAAAGGATTTTTTAAAGGAAGCTTCAATGGTACTAATATTTCCTTAAATCCACCCGAAAAAAATGAACATACTCATGGTAAGCTACCAACGGTTTATAATCAAGATTTCTCAAGTGGTGTAGATGGTTATGCACAGGCAGCGATTATTTACAGGGGTGGTGAAAATGTTGTACTTAATGGAGGATTTGATCAATTATTTGAAAGCGATGACTATCGTTTATGGGAAGAAAATTTATCAGAAACTAATGGACAATTTGGAAGTGTGAGTCTTAATGATACTTTAAAATTTACAATCACACAGGCTGGTAATCCCTGGGATGTACAAGTATGGCAAGAATTAACTCCTATGCAAATTGATGGATTGACAATGGGTGGTACATGGGAACTAAGCTTTAAAGCTATGAGTCCTGATGGAGCAAAAACTTTCCATGTATATTTAGGAGAAAATGGAGGATCTTGGGACCGTTATTGGTCTGCAGATGGTGATGGACTTGTAGCTGTTGATGGGGAATGGAAAACCTATACATTAACTACAGAAGTAGATAGATCTTGGGAGAATATGAAGTTAGGATTTGAGGCGGGTGCTGACGTTAATGATCTCCAAATTGACGATGTGGTCTTAAAACATGTGCCAGTAGTACATGAAAATATTGTAAATAATGGAAATTTTTCAGACGGTGATTCATTGTGGACCACTGAGGGGAATAGAGGAACAGTTACTTATGATGATTCACTTAAGTTTGTTGTAGAATCGGCCGGTAATCCTTGGGAGCTACAAGCATATCAGTCGCTATCAGCAGAACAAATTGCGGCATTAGCACAGGGAGGAGATTGGGAATTGACGTTTGATGCAATGAGTCCTGATGGAGCGAAGAGTTTCCATGTTTTCTTGGGTGAAGTCGGTGGTGGTTGGGCTCGCTACTGGGAAGGTGATGTTGATGTTGATGGTACAATGAAAACCTATACACTTAATACCAATATTACACAGACTTGGGAAACCATGAAATTAGGATTTGAAGTATCTGCTGACACAGCTGATCTGATTATCGATAATGTTTCTCTCAAAAAAGTTTCAGGACCTAGAGGGGTAAAAGTAGCCACGGGAGAAGGTACTGCTGGTAGCAATTCTGATGCTGGTAGTTTTGGATGGGATGTTGCATCTGAAAACTTAAAGTATAGCCTAGATGCATCCCAAGATGTTGAATTTTACGGGCTTTACAGATCACCACTACTTGACTTATCTAGTTTAGATTCAACGAAATTGTATCGGATGAAGCTTGATTATGATAATTTGATGCGTTACGGTTATAAAGAACTCGTTATTTCTTCATCGAATAATGGAGATTTAGCTTATGATATGTCTTCTATTGACGAATACCTATGGCTTCTTATTCCTGCAAGCTTCATTGGTGATAGTATATTTTATGAATTTGCTATAGATGGATTTGCACCAGCTGGCACGGATGGTGACGTAGCAATGTTTGATAACGTAGTAATTGAAGAATATCCCGTAAATGATCCACGTATTACTCAACAATATTCATTCTATAATGATGGTACTTGGGAAGGAGGTGGAACTCCGGGAGCAGACATCTCTGTATTTGATGCATGGGAATTGGCAACAGGATCAGATTCGGCAATAGTTGTTGTTTTTGATGACGGGGTAGATTTTAGTCACCCTGATTTAGCACATAATGCTTGGGTCAATCCAGGAGAAGATTTAAATGGTGATGGAATCATCTTACCTGAAGAAGTCAATGGAGTAGATGATGATCAAAATGGTTTTGTAGATGATTTCCATGGATGGGCTCCTGTATATCAAGATAATAGGTATATAAATTCTGGAAGCTTTCATGGTACCCATGTCGCTGGTACAATTGGTGCTGTTGGTAATAATGGGATAGGAGTTTCTGGTGTTGCGCAAAAAGTAAAAATCATTAACGTGATGATGTTTGATGAATTTGGTGGTAGTTCAAGTGCAGCTATCCTTGAAGGATTCCAATATATTTCAAACTTACTTGATCAAGGTGTTGAGATCATAGCGATTAATCACAGCTGGGGTGGTGGATCTGCAATTGTTAATGAAGCAGATAATGCTTTTGTCATGGAAATGACTGCTTTTGCAAAAGACCATGGAAGCCATGGAGCAGTTTGGAGTGTGTCAGCTGGTAACTCTAGTTTGAATAGAGATAACCAGATGTTTTACTCTTATCCAAATAACATCAACTCGGCAAATATAATTACGGTTGCTAGTAGTACAGCAGATGAAGCGCCGTCTTCTTTTACTGATTTTGGTAACTATACTGTAGACATATTTGCACCTGGCTCTAATATTATGTCAACGTATCCCAATAATGAGTATGTGTATATGAGTGGTACTTCGATGGCTTCGCCTCATGTTACAGGCGCAATTGCTCTAGCAAAAGCGTATTTCCCAGACGAATCAGGTGTTGAGCTTATGACAAGAGTTCTAGCTAATGGTGATTTTTATAATCAATATACGATAGCTGGGGAAGGTGAAAGATTAAATGCACACTCAAATCTAAATCCTGAGAAAGATGGTGATATTATTCCATCACATGAATTATTCTCTGGTTATCATCGATTATTCTTTGAAGATTCTGCCGAGCAGCAAGTCGGTTTTGTGAATAATTCATCAGAGTCTGTGACAATTTCTGGTTATGCATTTACTGATGCTCCAGGCTTTAAAATCGGGGCTGATCCGACCAATACTGTAATTGCAGCGGGCGGTGTATTTAGTACAACAGTTAGCTACTTTGATCCTGATAGTTCAAACAGTACGGGTCAATTAGCTTTTAGCTTATCGAGTGGTACAGATGTCTCAATTCCACTATATGGTAGAACACTTGAATTCCCATCCATTCGATTATCTGAGGAGAATACTTTTGCTGGCGAAGTTGAATTGGGTGATGTTGTAACTGGTTCCTTTGATATCATAAATGAAAGTGAAGTACCACTTTATTTTGATGTTATCCAGTCATTGCAAATGCAAGATCCGGCAATGAATGAGTCATTGAATGAAATTATAACATTTGAGCCAATCCTTTCAATTGTAAAAGATAAAAAACTCAAACGTGATAGAGTGATTGAAAGACTTAAAGGAATGAACTTGGGTGATTATGATAATTCTGAGAGTATTAAAATTGAAATAGATCCAGGCTTATTAGAACATGAAACAGGAGGAGGCACAGGAGGAGGCACACCAGTTTTTGGTAAACCAATTACGCTTTGGATGGATGATCTAAATGACCCTAATTATACACTAGCTAATTGGATAGTTAGAGATCTGTCTGGAGCTGGTGAATCTTGGGAATTATTCAATTTACCAGACTCTGAAAACGCTGAAAATCTAGTTTTTCTTGCAGGTGACTTTGCAACTGGATATCTAAATAATGCTTTTACAGATGCTATTACACCTTCTTTTGATTTTAGTAATTTAGTTGATGCAGAAGGGAATGAATATATGCCAGCTTACCTGGAATTTGACTATGCAGCATTAGTAGAAGATGGATATGACCAATTATTACTAGCTGTGTTTATCAATGGTGGTTATGCAGGGACATTAGATGAGACGTATTATGGAACATTAATAGCAGACGGTACATACCAAAAATCTATTATTGATATTTCAATGTTTGCAGGAGAAACTGATGTTAGATTTGCTTTTGCTCTTTCGTCTGATGCGGATTATGTAGAAGGTTGGGGAGCACTATTTGATAATGTTGGAATAGCAGTAGCACAAAGTCCATATTTTATGTCTGAGACTGATGGAATGGTAGAACCTGGAAATGCAGAAACAGTCACTGTTGGAGTTGAAACAGCAAAAATGAGTGTTGGTACTGGTACATTCAGTCTTGTTTCTATGATTGATAACAATAGTTTAGAAGGCTATTATAACGGACCTGCAGTTCATTCATTAGATTTCATGATTAAAAATCAACCACCAGTTGCTAAAGATGACACGATGATGGTTGTTTCCGGAGATGTCATAAATACGCTTGATATTGCAGAATTTGCAGCATCAAATGACTATGATGATTCAGGACAAATATTCATAAATGATATGACTGATCCCGTTTATGGTAGCTTTAAAAATCTTGAAATAGACGGCCCACCATATTATGTCGCTCCTTTAAATTTTGATGGTATGGATATGATAACATACGAAATAAGTGATGGGATGGACCTTGCACAAGCTATTATATATATCATGGTAATGGCAGAACCTGGATTTAAGACAGGTTCAACCCAACAATTTGTCTTGCTAGAAGACAATGAGTTAAAGCTTAGTACTATGACAATGGCAGCTGGTGTTGGTGGCATGGATAAAAACATGATGGTCTGGGGTAAATCAATGCATGATGCAGTACAAGTGATGCATACACCTGGCGAGCACTTTATCATGATTACTGCCGCAGAGGATTACTATGGGCAGTCAGAAGCGATGCTGTATGCTGGTCATGAAGATCATGCAATGGATTCGATGATGGTTTCTGTAGTAATAACTCCTGTTAATGATGCGCCAGTAGCATCATTTAATATTGAGCAAAATCAAGCGGGTAGCAGTGAATTTAATTTTGCTAACACTTCAAATGATGCACGTGATCCTGAAGGAGCTATTGTTCAATATGAATGGAATTTTGGGGATGGATCGATAAGCAATGAAAAAGATCCATACCACAATTACTCTGCAGTGGGAGATTATAGCGTAACACTAAAAGTTACTGATAATAGTGGTTCAGAGGCAGAATACTCCGAAAATGTAAGTGTGACTGTGTTAACAAGCAGTGAGGATCTTACCAATCCAAATGTTTATTCTTTAGCACAGAACTATCCGAATCCATTTAACCCAAGTACATTAATACAATACAGTATAGCAGAGCCAGGCAATGTGACTTTAGAAGTTTACAATATGCTTGGGCAAAAAGTTGCTCAACTGGTTAATGGAACTCAGAATGCAGGAGCTCATACTATACAGTTTGATGCTTCAGCACTTTCTTCAGGGGTTTATATCTATCAGCTTAAATCAGGTAACTACCTGGAAACCAGAAAGATGATGCTTATTAAATAAGCCACTTCTTTTAAAATTACTTTTTAGAATAGGTTAATAGACTAACTACTTTATTGTAGACAGTCTGTTGACCTATTTCTTTAAAGCCATATTTTTGATGAAATCTTAGCGATTGTCTATTCTGGGGGGTAATATTCACTTCACAGCAAAATATATCTGGTTTGTGAGTATCAATTATAAAATCATATAATTGTTGACCATACCCTTTTTTTTGATGTTCTTTGGCGATAATTATTCTGTCAATATATAAGAAATTTTGGTACCGGTTTTTGAAGTATAAGTAATTTAGGCTGTCATATTCAGTTTTCTCGTCATATAAGAATATGAAACCTACAGGATTGTAATCTGATGAATATTGGATATAGCTATAGGTACAATTGATAGATTGTAAACGGAATTGTTCAAAGGTAAGTGAATTTACATTGGGTACTGAAGATTCATTCCACTCATATATTAGTTTTAAATCAGTGGCCGTGAGTGCTCTAATCATTTAAAATTTTAGAATGACTACCAATTAAATGTCCAACCAACGTAAGGAAGTCCAACTGCACTTCTCCGTTCCTGAGGTTCTCCACGATAAAAAGTATTAGAATTAAAGTCAGAACTTCCTCCGACATACCTTGTATACTTTTCTCTGTACAGAATCAGCCCAAAATCGGTAGAAATTCTTTTATTAAATTTTCTAAGACCGTATGACAAAATAGGTGTACCTTTTGTTAACCAATTTTCAGTGACAAAACCGTATCTATCATTAATTCTAAAGTATGCATTGATAGTGCCAATAGCTGTTGTTAAATTTTTATTGTCACTTATGCTGTGACCTAATACAAATGAAATGTTCTTATTTTCTGTGCCTTCAGTTAGTCCGCCATAAGCTATACCAATAAGAGACTCATCAAACACAAGGCCTCCTAAAAATCCTAGTAAAAGCCCGCCAGCTACATGAGTATTATCGTCAAGTTGTTTACTAAATTTAGGTGTTACATAGAATGTTGGAAGTCCATCATCTAAAAGTGACAGTACTTCAGTACCAAATCCTATGCTAGTATTATCTCCAATTCCTACATTTACAGCACTAAAAAATATTCCAATATTTTGATAATATCCTGCACCCTCTTCTAAATGATATGCTGAAGGGCTAAAAAAGTATCTTGTTTTGTTTTGATTTGCAATATTGAACCCTTCAGTACCAATTTCCTGCCATTCAATAACAGTTAGTTTGCTAATATTTAAATTTTTTACCCAAACCTCCGAAAACTCAGACATATTGAACAATAATGAGTCGTTTGAAACCTTCAATAATTCCCCTCTAAATGTTGAACCACCATCAATTTCTACTATAAAATTTGATTTACTTGAAATGATAACGTCACCCAAAAGATCTAGTCTTATAAATATCGATTCCGGAGTTATTTCTTTTATTTCTCCTTTTAATAACGTGTTATCATCCAATTGGATTAAATAACTTTCGATTACAGATGATTCGTTAATTTCTACTCCTTGTCCCATTAAATTATGGCTGATTGCAAAATATAATAGAGTGATATAAAGGCAATATTTCATATAGGGCTGTTAATATTGTGTTACCAACAACATAAAGCTTTTTAAGCTTTATGTTAATTGCTTAAAAAAATTAATTGTATTAGTTAATAAAAAAAATTCGAAGCGCTACGAAATGTATTACAATGTGCTTCGAGAATAATTTTAACATCTGAGGCATATCCACCCCCCATCGTTGTCATAATTGGGATATCACTAACCTTAGATACGCTAAAAACTAGCTCATCTCGTTCTTTACAACCGTTTAGAGTTAATCCGAGCCGGCCTAATTTATCTTCGGCTAATACATCTACACCTGCTAAATAGAATATAAAATCGGGATTTATCTCAGTTATAATGTTTGGCAAATATTGTTTTAATAAGCTGAGATATTCTTTGTCACTAGTATTGTCTGGTAATGGTATATCTAAATCGGAAGGTGGTTTGTGATATGGATAATTATTAGCCCCATGCATACTGAAGGTATATACATTATTAATGTTTTCAAATATTTGGGCAGTACCGTTGCCTTGATGCACATCCAAGTCAACAATTAATATTTGTGATACATTTGTGTTATCCAGTAAATATCTAGAGGCAATAGCCTGATCGTTGAGTAAACAAAAACCTTCAGCTTTATTTGCAGATGCATGATGGGTTCCTCCTGCAATATTGAAAGCTGCTGAGCGGTTATTCAAAGCCCAAAGAGCTCCCTCAACAGTCCCATTTGTAATCAGTAACTCTCTTTCAACTAAATCTTGACTTAGAGTAAACCCACTAGCTCGCACTTCTTTTTTAGTTAGTTCAAGGTTAAATAGGCGTTTCAAATACTCTGAATCATGAACATCCATATTATAGGTAAGTCCCTGAGTTGGCTCAAAAAAGCTATCCTCAGTAACTATACCTTCTCGAATAAGACGCATTGGTAAGAGTTCATATTTCTCCATAGGGAAACGGTGGCCATCTGGAACAGGATGAACATATGAAGGATGCCAAGCAACTTTTATCATGTACAGATAACTGAAATTAAAAGTTATTCATTTCAGTTTAAAACAAAAGTAAGGCCTAATAATCTTCTTTTCATATAGTGAATGAATTAATCATGATTTAAATTGATATAATAAAATATAAAATGCATATACTTTTAACGGGTTCAACTGGATATATTGGAAAACGACTACTACCCGAGCTAGTTGCTGCTGGACATAAAATTACCTGCTGTGTCCGTGATACTAATCGTTTCAATCCAACGGAAGAACTTGGAAATTCAATTGATGTATTAGAAGTCGATTTACTAGATAAGGATTCGTTGGGTAGACTACCTAGTGATATAGATGTAGGGTATTATCTGGTCCACTCTATGTCAAGCTCTGAGAATTACGCTGAAATGGAATTGGAATGTGCTAAAAACTTTTGTGCTGCATTTTCACAAACAAAAGCACAACAGCTAATTTATTTGAGCGGGATCGTTAACCAAGATAAATTATCTGAGCATTTACTTTCTCGTAAGAGAGTAGAATTGGAATTATCAAAAGGTAGTTATTCACTAACTACCCTACGTGCAGGAATTATTGTTGGGTCAGGAAGTGCTTCTTTTGAAATCATTCGAGACTTAGTTGAAAAACTTCCCATCATGATTGCACCTAGATGGCTTGAGACCAAGACTCAGCCAATTGGTATCTATGATGTAAAAAAATATCTCATCGGTTGCTTAGCTAACAAAAAAACATTTGATAGCCATTATGATATTGGATGTGATGACGTGCTTACATATAAAGAAATGTTATTAGATTTTGCTGAACTAAGAGGTTTAAATAGGCGAATTTATACTGTACCTGTGATGACTCCACGTCTATCATCATATTGGTTATATTTTGTTACATCGACATCTTTTTTGCTTGCAAGGTCTCTTGTGGATAGCATGAAAGTTGAGGTTGTATGTAAACCTAATGATCTAAGAAATTTGTTGAATATTGACCCAATTCCTTATAAAATAGCATTACAAAGGGCAATGCACAGAATTCAGAATGATAGGATTACATCCTCTTGGAAAGACTCTTACACTAGTAGTGGTAGTACTATACAAATTGAAAAATATGAGAAAGTGCCCACATTTGGATGTTTTAGAGATATAAGGTCTTCTGAAGTAAGAGACAGAAATACATGTATTGAACGTATTTGGAGTATTGGTGGAAATAATGGTTGGTACTACGGCAATTGGTTATGGCAAATACGTGGTTTTTTAGATAAGATATGGGGAGGGGTTGGATTAAGGAGAGGCAGGACCAATCAGGATACTATTACAGTAGGAGATGCCTTAGATTTTTGGCGGGTAGTGGAAGTAGATAAAGAAAAAGGTTGTTTACTACTTTTTGCTGAAATGAAATTACCAGGTGAGGCGTGGTTAGAGTTTAAAATGGAAGGAAATAAACTTATTCAAACAGCAACATTTAGGCCACTAGGAATACTAGGCCGATTATATTGGTATGCAGTTGTTCCATTACATGGATTTATATTTCATGGTTTAATAAATAAGTTAACAGAGTAATAGATAGGATCAGATTTGTAGATTTTCTAAATTTTCATTTAAATACTGGTATATAATAAAAACTAAATACAATGTGTTATAAGCTTGGTAGTTTAATCTTTGCTGTTGTAGTGCTTTCTATTTTAGGTTGTAATGATAAACAAACTGATGTAGGATTGAATGTAGAAGATAATTCAAAAATTGATATAACAAATGCAATACTAACTGAAACAAGCCCAAACTGCCAAGAATATATTCAAGATTATTTCTCAGCTGTAAAAGACATTAAGCGTTCTATTTCATTTGAGGGCTCAGTTTTAGTGTCAAACGGCGATACAGGATGTACCATCACAGTTAATGGTATACCTAATCACGATTTTAATGATCAGTCAGCACAGTTTGCACATGATGTCTCTGAGGTAAATAGGATATTCAATATTCCAGATAGTCCTGTTATTTCTAATCAGTCAACTCCCTTATCACAAACATATTATGATGCAATAATGTTGAATGGAGTAGTGGTAGATATGTTATCTGCTGGCTGCTATCGACCTACAGATTCTAGAGCAGATTCTAATGGAAATGTACATATTGGATGTAATGCAAATGCAGCATGGTTAATTGATCCACTAGGTAGCGAAACCAAATTTGGTGCGGATGCCCATAATGCACATACACAACCGGATGGAACCTATCATTATCATGGGAATCCATTAGCATTATTTGACGATAATCCAGGATTAAATGGATCTCCAGTCATTGGGTTTGCAGCCGATGGGTTTCCTATTTTTGGTAGCTATTTTTTAGATCCAGTAACCAATCAAATTCGTAAAGCTATTTCTGGTTATACATTAAAAGAAGGTTCTAGACCAGGTCCTGATGATCAAAATCCCGGTGCGGAGTATGACGGTATGTACAATGATGATTATGAATTTACTAATGCGGGTGATCTAGATAGGTGTAACGGAATGGTACTAGATGGTACATATGGATATTATGTAACAGACAATTATCCATGGGTTTTGAAATGTCATGTGGGTACCCCCCATACATCATTTTCAAAAGCCTCTATGAAAGTTAAATTAAATCAAGATTATTGGCATCATGCTCACTAGTGCTTGTATATCAATTATTATTAATTAGCTCACCAACTATAGCGATTTTTTTGGATTTCCCATTTACAGCTAACCTTGTAATATTAGTTATACCTGCATCGGATAAATCACTTAAAATTGACCATTTTTGGCCGTTATGATACATTAATATTGAGCCTGACCCCATTAAAAGATATCCGTTAGGTAACCATGCAAAGTCTTCGGATTCTTCCAATCCATTTGAAATAGGGTTAATACTTATAGTATGTGGATCAAAACTCATGATTTGCCAAGGTGTTGATCTTTTGTCTATAAAACTTAGGTATTCTGTGTTGGGTATTGGTAAGAAAGATCTACCAGGCATATTTAGGATGATACGTTTATCTGTAAAATCC
>PBJO01000012.1 GCA_002720745.1 Balneola sp. | reverse complement strand
TAACGAGGAGGTGGCAGTATGAGCATACTTATTCGGCCTTTAATAACTGAGAAGTTGAGTCGCATTCAGGACCAGGAAGGTAAATATACCTTTGAGGTACAGATTAGTGCAACTAAGCCAGAAATAAAAAAAGCTGTTGAAACCCTGTACCCTGGTGTAAAAGTGGCTAAGGTAAATACATTGATCATGCCATCTAAACCCAAAGGACGATACACCCGGAGTGGTTTTCAAGGAGGTAGAACTAAAACCTATAAGAAAGCAATTGTCTCTGTCAAAGAAGGCAACATTGATTTCTTTGAAGAAATTTAATAGAAGCAACTAATGGCTACTAAGAAATTAAAACCTATGACACCTGGTACGCGACATCGCATTGCACCAGTATTTGATGATGTAACTACTCGAATTCCGGAACCTTCTCTGACATTAGGGATTGGTAAATCAGGTGGTCGAAATCATCATGGACGTAAAACTTCACGACATCGTGGTGGTGGGCATAAACGGCGTTTCAGAATTATTGATTTTAAAAGAAACAAATTCGATATCCCAGCTAAGGTGCAAACGATAGAATACGATCCAAATAGAACAGCTCGTATTGCGCTTGTGGCTTATGCGGATGGAGAGAAGCGTTACATAATTGCTCCAAACGGTATTAAAGTTGGGGATTCTATTATCTCGGGAGAACGTGTTGCCCCGGATATGGGTAATGCCCTTCAGTTGAGACATATGCCTCCAGGCACGTTTGTACATGCGGTAGAATTACGACCAGGCACTGGTGCATCAATATGTAGAAGTGCTGGAACTGTAGCTCAGATACTTGGAAAGCAGGACAAGTATGTAAGTCTAAAACTTCCTTCCGGTGAAGTACGTATGGTATTGGGTACTTGTATGGCTACAGTTGGAACGACAAGCAATCCCGATCACATGAATACCACAATTGGAAAGGCAGGACGTAGTAGATGGTTAGGACGTCGTCCGCAGACACGTGGTGTTGCAATGAATCCTGTAGACCACCCCATGGGTGGTGGAGAAGGTAAGTCATCTGGAGGACATCCTAGATCACCTTGGGGTCAGATGGCCAAAGGTAAGAAGACAAGAAATCCTAAAAAGATTTCTTCTAAATACATCATTCGTCGAAGAAAAACTAAGAAATAATCAGTAAGGTATGCCACGCTCATTAAAGAAAGGGCCCTTTGTTAATTACAAATTGCAACGTAAAATCGATGCGGCCAGCGAAAGTGGAAGTAAGAAAGTAATCAAGACATGGTCTCGGGGATCACTAATAACTCCGGATTTTATTGGACTAACACTTGCTGTCCACAATGGAAAACAATTTATCCCAGTTTTCATTACTGAGAATATGGTTGGTCATAAGCTAGGTGAATTTGCACCTACCAGAAGCTTCCGTGGGCATCCTATCAAGAAAGCTAAATAAGGACTGAGTCATGGAAAAATCAGTATTTGAAGCGAAAGCTGTACAACGTCACTTACGTAAAGCACCACGAAAAGTTCGATTGGTTGCTGATTCCGTTCGTGGTAAGTGTGTTGATGTAGCTATAAAACAATTGGAATTTCTCAAAAAAGGAGCTTCAATCGATGTAGAGAAGGTAATAAAGTCAGCTGCGGCCAATTTACGTGACAAATTTCAAGATGAGCGTTTCGAAAATGAAGATTTATTTGTCAAAACAATATTTGTTGACGAAGGAGCTACATTAAAAAGAATTCAGCCAGCGCCGCAAGGTCGCGCACACAGAATTAATAAACGTTCTTGTCACATTACCGTAGTGGTAGCGAAGAAAAAATTAGAACTTGTAACGGAATAAACGAGGAATACTTTGGGACAAAAGACAAATCCAGTAGGTTTTAGATTAGGCATAATTAGAGGTTGGGAGTCCAATTGGTATTCCGAGGACAACCAACCAACGCTACTTTTAGAGGATAGCAAACTTCGTGAATATTTACATGCCCGGCTTCGAAATGGTGGATTATCGAATGTAGTCATCGAGCGAACTCCAAAGCGCATTCTCTTGACTTTAAGAACATCTAGACCAGGTGTTATTATTGGTAAGGGTGGTGAGCAAATTGAATTATTACGAGAAGAACTGAAGAAAATTACTAACAAAGAAGTACAGATCAATGTTAGTGAAATCAAGCGTCCAGAAGTGGATGCGAGCCTTGTAGCACAAAATATTGCTCAACAGCTTCAATCACGTGTTTCTTTCAGGCGTGCCATGAAGACAGCAATCGCTTCTGCAATGAGAATGGGGGCTAAAGGAATTAAAGTTAAATGTTCCGGAAGGCTTGGTGGAGCAGAAATGGCTCGTACAGAGCACTATAAAGAAGGGCAAATACCTCTTCATACCATTCGTGCAGACATTGACTACGCAACATCTACATCTAACACCATCTATGGTTCTATAGGTGTAAGCGTTTGGATATTCAAAGGTGAGGTAATTGGTGACATAGATTTAACACCAGGAGCACAGGCTAAACAAGAATCTGAATCTTCTCGTGGGCGGCGTAACGATAACAACGACAGAAGAAATCGCCGAAGAAATAGAAATAAGAATCGCGCGAATAACAAGTAGGATAAGAAATTATGTTAGAACCAAAACGTGTAAAACGCCGTCGCGTCCATCGCGACAAACTTAAAGGAAAAGCAAACCGAGGGCACCAAATTAACTTTGGCGAATTCGGCTTAAAAGCACTCCAGCCCAAATTGATTACATCTCGTCAAATTGAGGCATGTCGTATTGCAATTTCGCGTTCACTTCAAAGAGACGGTCAAACATTCATACGTATATTCCCTGATCGCCCAATGACAAGTAAACCTGCAGAAACTCGTATGGGTAAAGGTAAGGGTGCATTAGATCATTGGGTAGCTGTCGTAAAGCCAGGACGAATTATTTTTGAAATTGCAGGCGTTAGTGAAGAGAGAGCAAGAGAGGCATTTAGACGTGCTTCTCACAAATTGCCGATAAAAACAAAATTTGTAGCCCGTAGAGATCTAAATGGGTAATTCATTTTAGTATTTAACGAATAAAAATCATGAAAGCATACGAATTAAGAGATTTAAGTATAACAGAGTTGAAGGCCCGCCTCAACGATGAGAAGGCTTCACTTCAAAAGCTAACCTTCACCAAGTCTGTTACTGGGCAGGTGGAAAATCCTGCTCGATTCAAAGAAATACGCAAAGAAATTGCACGATTACATACTATAATTACACAGAAAAGTGCTTAACAATTACTAGGAAGAAAAATGGCAGAACAAGCGCAAATGACTGTAGATAGATCACAACGCCGTGAACGAATCGGTAGAGTGGTTAGTAACAAAATGCAAAAAAGTATAACAGTTGCTGTAGATCGACAGGTCAAGCACCCGATTTACGGTAAGTTTATCACAAAAACTAGCAAGCTCATGGCTCATGATGAGAACAATGAGGCGAATATTGGTGATACTGTACGAATTATGTCAACAAGACCCCTGTCTAAGAATAAGTCTTGGAGATTAGTTGAAATCGTTGAAAAAGCTAAGTAACGAACAACTTAATACTGAAAGATGGTCCAGACTCAAACAATCCTACAAACAGCTGACAACAGCGGTGCCAAAAAAATTATGTGTATTAAAGTTCTTGGCGACTCCAAACGACGCTATGCACGTGTTGGAGATATAATCTCTGCATCAGTGAAAACAGCAACACCCGGTGGTAACGTAAAAAAAGGTGAAGTCATAAACGCTGTAATCGTTCGAACTAAAAAAGAATATCGTAGAAGAGATGGTTCATATATACGATTTGATGAAAATGCAGCAGTAGTAATAAACAAAGATCAGGAACCTGTAGGAACGCGTATATTTGGTCCTGTCGCTCGAGAATTACGTGAAAAAAGCTATATGAAAATTGTGTCACTTGCACCCGAAGTACTCTAAAAGAACAGAATAATGTCTCGAAAAAAGAACAAACAAAATAAACTACATGTAAAAAAAGGCGATAATGTTGCGCTTACAAAATCAATTACAAGTGCTAAGGGGCAGCCTTCACGTGAAAAAGGCTATCAATCACGAGTACTTATGGTATTTCCTGAAAAACAAAGAGTACTGGTAGAAGGGGTAAATATTCGCACCCATCATGAAAAGCCTTCTCAAGAAAATCAGCAAGGTGGACGCATCAATAAAGAAGCATCCATCCATGTTTCCAACGTTATGGTTGTAGATCCAACTACAGATGAACCCACACGAATTGGACGTAAGCAAATAGNAGAGAATGGTAAAACTCGTTGGGNTCGCTACTCTAAGAAGAGTGGAGAATTAATCGACAAATAGTTGAGTTTANAAATGGCAGATTCAAGATTATATACAATTTACAAGAACGAGATNNTCTCCAAACTCANAGAAGAGTTTCAATACACCAANATTATGGCAGTACCTANACTNGAAAAAATTGTNTTGAATGTGGGNGTNGGTGAGTCAATCCAAGACAAAAAAGTATTGGATATTATAGTTTCTAACATGGCTTTGATTACTGGACAAAAACCCATTACTACAAAAGCCAAAAAATCGATTTCTAACTTCAAATTAAGAGAGGGTATGCCAATAGGCTGTAAAGTTACACTTAGAGGACGTATAATGTATGAATTTTTAGATCGACTAGTAACCTTAGCATTGCCAAGAACACGTGATTTTCAAGGTGTACCTGAGAAAAGCTTTGATGGTCGTGGTAATTATACNATGGGTATCAAGGAACATACTATTTTCCCTGAGATTGACACCGATAAAGTGACTAAAATGCACGGAATGGATGTAACATTTGTAACTAGTGCAGAAACGGACGAAGAAGCTTNTGCATTACTCAAGTACTTCGGAATGCCCTTTAAGAATATTTAATAAGAACTAATATGGCTAAAAAATCCTGGATAGCACGTAACGAAAAAAGAAAACTAANCGTAGATAAGTACGCTGAAAAGCGTAGAGCTCTAAAAGAAGCAGGTGATTATGAAGGTTTACAAAAATTACCGCGCAATGCGAGTCCTACACGAGTTCGAAATCGATGCAGTTTAACTGGTAGAGGTCGTGGTTATGTGGGTCAGTATGGAATTTCTCGGATTAAATTCCGTGAACTTGCGTCGCAAGGAAAAATCCCAGGAATACGAAAAGCAAGCTGGTAATAATTATGAATGATCCAATAGCAGATTTTTTAACACGTATCCGTAACGCTCAACAAGCTGGCCACAGAAGAGTGGATATACCAGCATCTAAACTTAAACGGGCAATGGCTAAAATCCTAGTCGATAAAGGATACATTTCTAAGTTCATTAATATTGAAGATGGCAAACAAGGTTTAATTCGTATGTTTTTGAAGTATGACTCATACGGTCATCCAGTCATCAGAGATATCGATCGAGTGTCTAAGCCAGGTCTTAGAAAATATAGCTCATCCGCCAAGGTACCCAGATCAAAGAATGGCTTGGGTATTGTAATTCTCTCTACATCTCAGGGAGTAATGACCGATAAAGAAGCCTGCAAATTGAATGTAGGTGGTGAAGTACTTTGTACCGTTTACTAAAAAGATATTATACCATGTCTCGTATAGGAAAATTACCCATCCCAATAAATAATCAGATTGAGCTCACTATTGATGCTGACAATATGGTTACTGTTAAGGGACAAAAAGGAATTAGTTCTTTGCAACTACATCCTAGTATTCAACTAGAACAAAATGACGCCGAATTAGTTGTAAAGCGGGCATCTGATGTAAAGACAGATCGAGCATTACACGGATTATATCGTTCTCTGATCCATAATATGGTGATTGGTGTAACCGATGGCTATAGTAAAAAGCTTGAAATCATTGGGGTTGGTTTCCGTGCCGCCATTACCAATGGTGTATTAGAGCTAAACCTAGGTTATTCGCACCCAATTTTCTTCGTGCCACCAGAAGGCATAGATTTAGAAGTAGATACCAAGTCTTCCAAAAATCCAATTGTAATTATTTCTGGCATTGACAAAGAATTAGTTGGTCAGGTTGCTGCTAAAATACGCTCTTTTAGAAAGCCNGAACCTTACAAAGGAAAAGGCATTCGCTATCAAGGCGAACAGATTAGACGTAAAGCCGGTAAATCAGCTGCTAAATAAGGAACATCAACATGAACAAGAATATTGCTAAAACAGAGCGACGAACAAAAATAAGAAAGCGTATCCGATCAACCATATCAGGTACGGTTGAATGTCCTAGAATTAGTGTATATAAAAGTAACAAAAAGCTCTTTATACAACTGATTGATGACGTAGCCGGAGTAACCATTGGTTCAACAAGTGCAAGATCAACCATTCAGGGTGGTACGGAAGCTGGTGCTTCAATCGCAAAAATTGCTCTTGATAAAGGAATTAAAACTGCAGTATACGACCGCAGTGGATATGAGTTTCATGGCATAATTAAGGCTGTTGCTGATGCTGCTCGTGAGACTGGATTAGACTTTTAAATGAAAGAAAATAGAAATGCCTAAAATAAGAAGAAAACAATCAATACCTGCTGCGAACCTAAACCTTGAAGAAAAATTGGTTCATGTGAACCGTGTATCTAAGGTAGTAAAAGGTGGGCGTCGTTTTAGTTTCAATGCTATTGTCGTTGTGGGTGATAGAAATGGCGTTGTTGGACATGGACTAGGTAAAGCAAATGAAGTATCCGACGCCATTCAGAAAGGATTTGATAACGCCAAAAAGAATCTCATCCGCATACCATTGACTAAGAGTGGTAGCATATATCACCCAGTGGTAGGAAAAGCAGGTGCTGGGAAGGTATTGTTACGTCCTGCCTCTGAAGGTACAGGTGTAATTGCCGGTGGTGCTGTGAAAAATTTGCTAGATGTAGCTGGAGTAAACAATATTTTATCAAAGTCACAAGGTTCTTCAAACCCGCACAACATGGTAAAAGCAGCTTTCCAAGCATTAAAAGAATTAACGGATCCCGTCGAAGTTGCTCAGAGAAGAGGGATTACATTGAATAAAGTATTTGAAGGTTAATACCCAAAAGTAACTACTATGGATTTAAGTAATTTAAAAGCACCTGTTGCAAACAAAAAACCTGGCAAACGTGTCGGCCGTGGTGAAGGTTCCGGTAAGGGACAAGAATCTGGTCGTGGTATGAATGGACAGAAGTCACGTTCAGGATTCTCACAAAGAGCTTGGTTTGAAGGTGGTCAGATGCCACTACAAAGAAGGATACCAAAATTTGGTTTCAAGAATCCAAATCGAGTTCCTTACCGACCAATTAATGTCAATACCATTGCAGAATACATAGAAGCAGGTAAACTTAAAACTACTATAACATTTAATGATTTAGTAGCAGCTGGCTTGGTACACAAGAATGACAAGGTAAAGCTACTTGGTCGCGGTGATTTAGAACAAAAATTTAAAATTGAAGTTCATGCAGCAAGTGGTTCGGCTAAAGAAAAAGTCGAAAAAACTGGTGGAACTGTAACCATAGCATAATAATATTTGAATTAACGGCGCATGAGTCTGATCGAAAACTTCCGAAATATATTTAAGATTGAAGATTTGAGAAATCGAATCATCTATACAATCGGAATACTAATGGTGTATCGAATGGGCAGTTATATCACTTTACCCGGAGTGGATGCATCTGCTTTACTTGCCTCCACAGCTGGAGCAAATAATAGTTTACTTGGCCTTTTTGATATGTTTGTGGGAGGAGCATTTTCGCGTGCTGGTGTTTTTGCTCTTGGAATTATGCCTTACATTACAGCATCAATTATTATTCAGTTAATGGGTGCAGTAGTTCCCTATTTCCAAAAGTTACAACGAGAAGGTGAAGAAGGACGTAGAAAAATCACTCGACTCACTCGATATGGAACAGTGGCTATCACTGCATTGCAAGCCATTGCATTCTCCATAAATTTAATAGCTACCTCTCCACAAGCAATTGTTATTGGTCAGTTTGGTTTTACGATTAGCTCTGTGATTGTTTTGACAGCTGGTACAGTATTCGTAATGTGGCTTGGGGAACGGATCAGCGATAGGGGCATCGGTAATGGTATTTCGCTTATTATCATGATAGGTATAATCGCTATACTACCCGCAAATTTGATAAACGAAGTTACCACAAAAGCTAATGTTATCATTGTTGTAATCGAGATTGCAGTTTTGATACTCATTATTGTCGCTGTAGTATTGTTAACACAGGGGACTCGTAAGATCCCAGTACAATACGCTAAGAGAGTTGTTGGAAGAAAAGTTTATGGTGGTACCACTCAATATTTGCCACTTCGAGTAAATGCTGCGGGTGTCATGCCTATTATTTTTGCACAATCAATCATGTTTATACCTAGTACAATTGGCTCATTTTTCCCTGAAAATGAAACTATTCAGTTGCTTACCTCATGGTCAGTAGATTACTCAGGATTGTTGTACTCCATAGTATTCTTTTTGATATGTGTGTTTTTTACATTTTTCTATACGGCTATCGCCATCAATCCTAAGGAAATGGCTGATACCATGAAAAGACAAGGTGGATTCATCCCGGGTGTACGTCCGGGAAAATCTACTGTAGAGTTCATTGACAATATTTTAACTAAAATCACACTTCCAGGATCTTTATTTTTGTCCTTTGTGGCTATTCTACCCGCCATCGTCATCAACTTTGGCGTGACCCCAGGATTTGCTCTATTTTATGGGGGTACTAGCTTGCTTATTATTGTAGGTGTAGCGTTAGATACCCTTCAGCAAATAGAGAGTCACTTAATGATGCGTCATTATGACGGCTTCATGAAAACGGGTAAGATTAAAGGTCGTAGTCGTCGTATGTGAGAGCTTAGGCTCTGGCATGTAATTTCGCAAGGAATGCTTAGGTATGATTTATCTGAAATCTGAGTACGAAATTGAGAAGATGCGTGAAAGTACGCGAATTGTTTCTCAAACATTAGGTAAGATTGCTCAGAAAATTGAGCCAGGTGTAATGACAGCTACTTTAGATCGAATTGCTGAAGATTTTATTGTACAACAGGGTGGCAGGCCTGCATTTAAGGGGTATGGTTCTCCACTCAATCCATTTCCGGCAACCTTATGTATATCGGTAAATGAAGAGGTTGTTCATGGAATCCCTAGTAATCGAAAACTAAAGGAAGGTGATATTGTTTCTGTGGATTGTGGAGTGGAAAAGAATGGTTACTTTGGTGATCATGCATACACTTTCATAGTCGGAGGAGTAAGTGATGAAGTGAAAAAGTTATTACAAACAACACTGAACTCTCTTCATCGAGGAATAGAGCAAGCAATTCACGGAAACAAGATAGGTGACATTGGACACGCTGTACAACAAACATGTGAGAAAGAGGGGTATGGGGTGGTTCGCGATTTGGTGGGACATGGTCTAGGTAAGTCATTACATGAAGATCCATCTGTGCCAAATTATGGAAAGAAAGGCAAGGGTAACCAATTAAGGTCTGGTATGACACTTGCAATTGAGCCTATGATTAACATGGGAACATGGGAAGTAAAAACATTATCTGATGGTTGGACAATAGTTAGTGCTGACGAAAGCCTATCAGCTCATTTCGAACATGACATTGTAATTCGAAAAGGTAGGGCTGAAATTCTAAGCACTTTTGATTATATTGCTGAGCTATCAAAAAATTCAGAGAACGTATTTTATCATGGCTAAACAAGAGCCAATTAAACAGGAAGGCGAAATTTTAGAAGCACTGCCAAATGCTCAATTCCGAGTAAAACTCGAGAATGGGCATGAAATATTAGCGCATGTTTCCGGTAAAATGAGAATGTACTACATCAAAATTTTACCTGGTGACCGTGTTTCTGTTGAAATGTCACCTTATGACTTAAGTAAAGGCAGAATAACGTATCGTCACAAATAATCGAGTATCACTATGAAAACCAGATCATCCGTAAAAAAAAGAAATTCAGACGACAAAATTGTACGACGGAAAGGTCGTCTGTACGTAATTAACAAAAAAAACCCTCGTCATAAACAACGACAAGGATAATTCTATATATAAGTATATATGGCACGTATTGCAGGAGTTGACTTACCCAAACAGAAAAGAGGACTCATTGGTCTAACCTACATCTTCGGAATTGGTCGAAATACATCGGCTAAGATCCTTGAGCGGTTAGATATCGATCCAAATATAAAAGTCCAAGACTGGACTGATGATCAGGTTGGGGCAATCCGCAACCTACTAGACACCGAGATTAAGGTAGAAGGAGCATTACGTAGTGAAGTTAATGGAAGCATCCGCCGATTGATTGAGATTGGTTCATACAGAGGAGTGCGCCATAGAAAAGGTTTACCTGTTCGTGGACAACGCACGCAAACTAATGCACGGACTAGGAAAGGTAAAAAACGTACAGTTGCGGGTAAAAAGAAATAATTTATTAAGCTAATAGAAGCATTAAAATGGCAAAAAAACAAGTAACTTCAGCTGCAAGCAAGCGGAAAAAGAAAAAACAGTTAACTGATCCTAATGGGCTGGCATTTATCAAAGCCACCTTCAATAATGTATTAGTTACAATCACTGATAGTAATGGTAACGTTTTATCCTGGTCTAGTGCTGGAAAGGAAGGTTTCAAGGGCTCAAGAAAAAATACTCCATATGCTGCTCAACTAAGTGCAGAAACAGCAGCAAAAGCAGCTCATGAAATGGGACTACGTAAAGTAGATGTATTTGTAAAAGGACCTGGTTCTGGACGTGAGTCTGCTGTACGTGCAATGTCGAATATGGGATTAGAAGTCAATTCTATTATCGATAAAACACCAATTCCACACAACGGCTGCCGTCCACCAAAACGTAGAAGAGTTTAAACAAGAAAATATTATTGACTAATGGCAAGATATAGAGGCCCTAAACAAAAAAAAGCGCGACGATTTAAAGAACCAATCTTTGGCGCAAGTAAAGCACTGGAGAGAAAACCTTATGGCCCAGGTCAGCATGGTAGATCTAGATTCCAGCGCAAGTCAGAATACGCAATTCAATTAGAAGAAAAGCAGAAAGCAAAATACACCTATGGATTATTGGAAAAGCAATTCCGTAATTTATATGAAGAAGCTTCTGCAAAAGATGGGGTAACTGGTGAAAACCTACTTTTATACCTAGAATCACGTTTAGATAATACCATTTTCCGATTAGGATTCGCGAGAACCCGTCGTCAGGCTAGACAATTGGTTTCGCATAAACATATCGTTGTAAATGGTATTACTGTGAATATACCATCTTATCGCGTAAAAGTGGGAGATGTGATTTCTGTTCGACCTAAATCGAAAAATATTGACGTAGTGATCGATTCAATTGCCAATGCACCTCGTACTAAATACAAATGGCTAGATATTGAGCCAAAAGAACGTACAGGTAAGTACTTGTATGAGCCCACAATGGAAGAAATTCCAGAGAATATCAACGTACAGCTCATTATTGAGCTTTACTCAAAGTAATTTTTAATTGCATACCTAAGTATTATGAGTAATTATAGCATTCAAATGCCAGATAGTCTGGACGTAGTAAAAGACGAACAAAGCTTTGGAACATTTGTTCTACAACCAATGGAGCGCGGATTCGGAGTAACTATAGGTAATTCTTTCCGTCGTGTACTTTTGTCATCACTACCCGGTACTGCGATTACCGCCATCAAAATAGGTGGGGTTGACCATGAGTATTCCAGCATTGCAGGGGTGAAGGAAGATGTTTATGAAATTATCTTAAACTTTAAGCAGGTACGATTTAAGCAGGTAGAACAAAGTTCTGGTGTAATTCACCTTACTAAAAAAGGTGGCGAACTGCTTACAGCGGGTGACATTGACGCTGCAACAGCAGAGTACGATGTACTTAATCCTGACTTGGTAATAGCCAACTTAGCTGAGGATGCTGATTTGGAAATAGAATTACGTGTTGGTCGTGGTAGAGGTTATGTGCCAGCAGAGGAAATGACTCTCGAAGAAGAGGATATTAATCTAATACCCATAGATGCGATTTTTACACCTATTACTTCTGTTCGCTTTAACGTAGAAAATGTTCGTGTTGGACAGCGTACCGATTATGAAAAGCTGGTAATGGATGTTGAAACAGATGGATCTGTGAATGCTAAAGAAGCACTCACTCTTGCTGGTAAAATTCTTAAAGATCACATCGAAAAATTCATAACTGAAAAAATCGAAGAGCCATTCGCACAGGAGGAGGAAGAAGTTGACGCTGAAAAACAACGAATAGCTAACTTATTAAGAACCAGTATTGAAGACTTAAACTTAAGTGTACGTGCGTATAACTGTTTAAAATCTGCTAATATCAATTCAATTGGTGAACTAGTAGCTAGAGACGAGCATGATCTCTTAAAATTCAGAAATTTTGGAAAGAAATCTCTTACGGAACTTATCGATGTAATTGAAGAAAAAAATCTTCAGTTTGGTATGGACGTAGCTAAATTTTTAGACTAAGCATAGGATATAATCATGCGCCATAGAGTGAAAGGAAAGGGGTTAAGTAGAACGCCTGCTCACAGAAAAGCAACATTCAGGGCCCTTACAAAGGCTTTGGTAAAGGAACACCGTATCGTAACGACAGTGACTAAAGCTAAAGAATTAAGACGCTTTGTAGAGCCATTAATTACACGTTCCAAAGAAGACAACAATTTAAACCGAAAAGAGGTATTCTCTGCACTACAGGATAAAGAAACGGTTAAATCCCTGTTTGCTGAAGTTGGCCCTGCTGCTGGTGACCGTCCTGGTGGTTACACTCGAGTAATTAAAATTGGTCATCGCCAAGGTGATGGAGCAGAAATGGCTGTGATTGAGTTAGTTGATTTTAATGATGTTCAGCCAGAAGCAAAGGAAACTAAGAAAAAGAAAACGCGACGAGCTGGTAAATCTTCTACCAAAAAAGCTACAGCACCAGCCGCTATTGAGGAAGTAGCAGTGGATAATGAAGCTGAAAATGTAGTAGAGCCTATAGAGAATGCTAGTGAGTCAAATAGTGTTACAGAAAGTACAAAAAACATAATAGAAACTCTTGAAATGAATGATGATTCTGCAGGTGAATTTTCTCAAAAAGATTCAGACGAAGAATAAAAGCAACATTTCTTTTATTTATCACTAAGAGTGCTCTTATTTATACAATAAGGCACTTTTTTTTTGACTTAGACCAAACGCACTATTATATATAAATAATTAATTAAAAAGGTTGACTTCAACTAGATTTAAACCTTATCTTTTGTTTCTGTCGTTATTTTTTATTTTATCTCAATGACAACATGTTCTTTCACATACTGAGCATAAAACAGATTGTTTGTGCGAGCTAGAACTTGATATTCTTTTGGATGATCAGGGCGTAGGGTTGGACTCAAAGGTTTTATACTAAATTTTACCATGGAGAGTTTGATCCTGGCTCAGGACGAACGCTGGCGGCGGGCTTAACACATGCAAGTCGAAGGAGAAGGTAAGAGCTTGCTTTTACTGGAGACTGGCGGACGGGTGAGTAACGCGTAGATAACCTGCCTATAGCTGGGGGATAACACTGCGAAAGTGGTGCTAATACCGCATAATGCAGCGGGGCCGCATGGCCATAGTTGTTAAAGGTTTCGACCGGCTATAGATGGGTCTGCGTGCTATTAGTTAGTTGGTAGGGTAACGGCCTACCAAGGCGATGATAGCTAGGGGGTCTGAGAGGATGATCCCCCACACTGGGACTGAGACACGGCCCAGACTCCTACGGGAGGCAGCAGTGAGGAATCTTGCGCAATGGGCGAAAGCCTGACGCAGCCACGCCGCGTGCCGGATGAAGGCCCTATGGGTTGTAAACGGCTTTTACTAGGGAAGAACGAGAAGGTTTAGATCTTCTGTGACGGTACCTAGTGAATAAGCACCGGCTAACTCCGTGCCAGCAGCCGCGGTAATACGGAGGGTGCAAGCGTTGTCCGGAATCATTGGGTGTAAAGGGTGCGTAGGCGGGCTACTAAGTCTGGGGTGAAATCTTGCCGCTTAACGGTAAAATTGCCTTGGATACTGGTAGTCTTGAGTGTAGAAGAGGCAGGTGGAATTCGTAGTGTAGCGGTGAAATGCATAGATATTACGAAGAACATCAGTGGCGAAGGCGGCCTGCTGGTCTACAACTGACGCTGAGGCACGAAAGCGTGGGGAGCGAACAGGATTAGATACCCTGGTAGTCCACGCCGTAAACGATGCATACTAGGTGTTGGCTTTTCGGAGCCA
>PBJO01000011.1 GCA_002720745.1 Balneola sp. | reverse complement strand
TATTCATTTTCCCTTTGATTTTTACAGTATTTGCAAAGGCAAATATTGAAAATAGGCTCAGAAAAGACTTCATAAAAAGTATTAAGCTGGAATCAAACAAAAAATTGATGCATCAAACCCTTAAAAGATATTTTGGAGAAAATCTTACTGAAAAAATACTTGATAATCAGGGGAGTTTGAAAGGTGATAATGATTGGGTAACTGTATCATTTACAGATATATCGTCTTATTCAACTATAATTGAGCATATGTCTCCAGAATTAGCCGTTAAATTTTTAAATGAATACTTCACTGCGATGCATGAAGTTATAGCACAGTATAATGGACAAATTATTAATTATATAGGAGACTGTTTAATGGTGGTATATGGGGCGCCAATAAAAGTTGATGACCATGAAAATTTAGCGATTCAATGTTCTATAGGGATGAGAACCAAGTTGAATGAGTTAAATGAAATTTGGAAAAAAAAAGCGTATTCAAAGTATTGGAAAAATCATGGCATAGACAAAATTACAGCTCGCACGGGTGTGCATACGGGTAATGTTATTGTTGGAAATATTGGAAGCGATCGGATGCTTCAGTATAGTATAATTGGAGATACAGTGAATGTAGCTTCTAGACTTGAACAAGTTAATAAAGAGTTTTCCACAAATATAGCTTTTAGCGAGCAAGTCTACTTTGCACTTTCTGACGACTTACATAGTAGGTCTGTCTATTTAGGGGAGATCAAACTTAAAGGTAGAGATACTGCTACAAAAATATATACTATTTAATTTTCTATAGTCTTATAGTATTCCATAAGAGTAAAAAAAGCTTTCTTACGAACTCCATGTTCAGAAATTAGTCCTTTTCTGTTGAAATCAGCTTGGATTTTACGTAAGTGCCTTCTAGGAGATCTAAAATCCATTAAAATCCAGGGTGAAATACCTGCTAAAAATTCAATATTTTTTAACATTTCAATATTATTTATGTAAACAGCATCTTGATATTCTTCTGTCCATCTATCAATTTCGTTTCCATGATTACCTTGTAAAGCTCCTGCTCCAAATTCACTCATTATCACTGGTTTATTGTATTCAGATTCCCACTCTATTTTACTACAGGATTTAGGAGTTCCACCATACCAACCGCAGTAGCTATTAATACCAATGACGTCTACATACTCTCCAAATAAATCCTCAATATAATTTACACCCTCCCTTCTTGTTTGGGTATCAAGAGCAGCCGTTATTAATCGAGAATTATCCATTTCTCGAGCTTTTAATGCCAAGTTCTTCAAAAAATTTAATCTAGCTTCGCCTTCAGGTGTCTCATTTGCAACTGACCAAAGAATAACAGCAGCCCGATTTTTATCTCTTGCTATCATTTCTTTCAGTTGTTGTTCTGCATTTATGTATGTGTCTGCATTCTCAAATAATACGGTCCAATAAACAGGTATTTCTGACCAAACAAGTAAGCCCACTTTTTCAGCTTCTTTGACCATGTATTCATTATGAGGATAGTGTGCTAAACGGACAAAATTACTTCCAAGGTCTATTGCCCATTGAAGTAAAATTTGAGCTTCTTCTTTAGATGTAACGCGTCCTGTTTTAAATGGAGCCTCTTCATGTATACTAATCCCNTTNAGAAANATTTNTTCNCCATTTAATAANATTNTTGCTCCTTTAGNCTCTATAGTTCTNAAACCAATTTGATCATTTATTGAATTATTATCTGAAGAAAGAATCACTTCATAGAGTTTTGGATTTTTTGTAGACCAATAAATCGGGTTAGCTTCTATTTCAAATTCAACGATTCCTCTATNATCAGCATGGTATNTTTCGTGAATCTTTAATTCGGGAATTTTTATTGAGACTTCATTTTTAAGATTTGAATTTTTTAGTTTAATCCAACCAGTNATTTTTTGAGNGTCANCATTATCTAACTGTATTTTATAGTCATATATATGCGTTTTTGGTACGTTAATTATTGATACAGATCTAGTAATCCCGCCGTAGTTCCACCAATCGGTATTAACAGTTGGAACAGCTTCTCTTAATCTTTTATTGTCTACTTTTACTACTATTAAATTATCTTTCTCTTTGAGTTTTCCGGTCACATCAAAATAAAAAGGAGTGTACCCACCTGTATGTTCTCCAATTTTTTCTCCATTTAAATAAACGACAGCGTGGTAATTTACAGCCCCAAAATAGAGGTATGTGGCTTCTCCAATGACTAAGTCATGGTTGAAATTTCTTTTATACCATATAGTACCTTCATAGTAATAGAGTTTTTCCATTTGAGTATTCCAATCACCAGGAACNATTATCTGATAGTCTGAGTCAAAATTATATTCAATTAAATCAGAAGGATGCTGCATTTGGCGATCAATGAAATATCCGTCTTCTTTTGGTTGATATCTATGGTTATAGTATCCGTTTTCCAGGGGATCTACTATAATACTCCAAAGTCCATCTAATGTTTTGAAATCTCTGTTCTGAATATTCTGTAAAAAGAATTCATTACTGATTTGATGGCTGTATAAAGGTGATGATATGACTGCAATCACAAAAAATGTATGTTTGCATATATTTTTCACTTGGTGGAATTAATTTAATAGTGGGTTCAAAATATTATCNAATCACTTTTCTAAGCTTTTACCTGATGCATACAATATACCTCCTAAGATATGTTTTAAAAAATCAGGTTCAGCATATGATGCTTCTGTGTGACCTCCTCCAGTATACCATGAACGTCCTCCGTGGAATTCATGCATCCAGGCTATAGGATGATCATTTTCCATATTCCCTCCTGAATAACTACTTTCGTCTAAAGTGGCAAGAACATGTACTTGCCCTCGTGGATTTTTATTGTAATTGTACCACTCATCTGTCCTTTCCCAGAATTTTGATAAATGTTTGGTTGATATATGGTTTTGATCAGTTACTTGAATAGTTGCAGTTTGGATCTCAGGATGACTATCAAAATATGCACCAACTAGTTTACCATACCAAGGCCAATCGTATTCTGTATCTGAAGCCGCATGAATTCCAACAAAACCACCACCATTATGAATATATTGCTCAAATGCATTTTGTTGTTCAATACTTAATACGTCTCCAGTNGTACTTAAAAAAATAATTACCTCAAATTTTTGTAGATTTTCAAAGTTGAACAAGGCTGCATTTTCTGTGGCTTCAACGATGAATCCGTACTCTTGACCAAGTTGTGTTATTGCNGCAATACCAGTTGGTATGGAGCTATGACGAAAACCCTCTGTTTTAGAAAATACCAATACTCTGAAGCTATTAGCGTAGAGTGTTGTACTAAATAGTCCAAGTACAATAAAAAAAGTTAATGATTGAATAATTTTATTTTTTTTTGACATCGTAGTTGTAATNGATGAAAGTNNGATACTCATCATAGTTTTATAAAAACTCTTAATCGACTGTAATCATAGCAAAACTAAATTCACCCTCTAGAATTTCAACTCTAACTAATGCTTCTCCTGCACTAAAACTTTGTTGTCCAAAGTTAACTTGACCCCAATTCTGATTTCCACCTGTATCTGGAATTTTCATATCGGATCCAATCTGTTTTCCATTTACTTTTATTCTCATCTTTCCAGAACCATTTGATGCAATAATTGCCTTCGTTGTATATGTTCCTGGTTGGGTTATCGTAACGGTATATTCCAACCATTCGCCTGTTTCTATCCAACCTATATTGTAATCAATTGTTGGGTCAGAACAAGATTCAATATCTACACCATCATTTCTGTACGACCATCCACTATTACCAGTATTTTGATTTTCATCGCTACTCACTTGCTTATATTCAGTGTCATAATATGATATACCTTGATTACCTATGTCATAGTTTACAGCAAAAATTTGTCCAGGAATTTCAATATTGATGTAGGGTTGATTTGCTGAGCCAAACTGATTAGAAAACAATGATGCAATTAAATCTGGCCTTAAAGTATTCTTATCAATAGCTAAATCTTCTGCCATTTGAAATAACCCACTTCTGGCCTCTTCGGTTGTTGGTTGCATACCATTNCCTTTCCAATAATTTACGACTTTCTCATAGTTTTCATTACTTGGAGATGATAAAGGAGCTCTAGTTGTCTCTAATTTTTTATGGGTCCACCAATTCCAACCAATATCATTTCGTTCGGCTAACTGTCGTGTTTCATAATACCATGGATTTGAATTNTCACCAGTTTCACCAAGCCAAAGAGGGGTATCGTAAGTATCTCTCATATTCAATAAATACTGAATTGTGCCCTGATCAGTCTCATTCCAATATTTATGGAANGCATAGACCATATTATCATCAAATGGGGGATACAACTCATCAAAGGTTGTTGCCCAATAATTTCCCTCGATAAATAATATATGATTTTTGTCAATTGCTCTAATAGCGGGGACAATTTGATCATAAAAATCTCTCAAATCGCTAGCACCGTATCCTGAGGGAGTTACAGGTTCGTTCAAAATATCATAACCAATAATTATCGTTTCATCTTTATACCTTCTAGCTAATTCTTCCCAAATAAGAATAGTCATTGGCCAGTATGTTTCTTTTTCTGTCCAAAAACGAGCAACCCCATCACTATCTGCTATTGGTCCAGCACTTTGAGCTCCTGGTGCGGCATGCATATCTAGTATAACATCCATACGGTGTCTTTTACACCAAATAAGTACTTGATTAATNCGTTCAAACCCTTTTTCTATAAATATTTCATTAGTTTTATCATAGAAAATATCAAAATGAAACGGTATCCTGATATGATCAACACCCCACTCTTTCATCGCAATTATATCATCCTCTTTGACATAGTTGTCTCGAAACAATTCAAACCATTGATCAGCTAACGTAGCACCAAGAAGCTCAGTAATCTTTTGTCTTATCGCTGTAGGGCCATATCCTCCAGGCATTCTGAACATGTAACCCTCAGGCATGAACCATCCACCAAGTCCAAGTCCTTTAATGACCACAGGTATTCCTTGCCTGTTTAAAATTTCTTTACCATCAACCATGAAAAAATTTTCATCAGCATATCCATTAATATCAGTATCATCAACATTATCATTAATACTTGTGGGTGGATTGCAAGCAATTAANGNACAAGTAAGAAAAAATAAAAAAGAATATCTCATTACGATTTTTATTTTAGTAGAATCATTTTTTTGGTNTCCATCATTTGGCCATTNATAATAATAGAATAAAGATACAAACCACTTGATAGATTTGANGCATNAAATTTTANNGTATGTACTCCTGAATTTAGAGATTCCATTTTTTGNTCTGAAATNAATCTTCCTAGTAAATCTCTGACTACAATTTGAACANNTGATACTTTATGTAGTTCAAATTCTATCGATGTNATCGGGTTGAATGGATTNGGGTAATTTTGATATAATTTTAATGATTTAGGATGCTCATANGATTCTTTATTTGGTTCTATTGGTGTTATTATTTTACCATCTATCAACACACTACCTTCACCATTGTATTTGTAATGTCGAACATAATCGATATACATTTTTGCTGGAAANGGTGCTGTAACTTGATTTGTNCTNAGAGCATCTGTAAAATTTCCGCCCACTGCTAAATTCAAAANCATAAAGAAGTCTTGATTAAATGCGCTGCGNACTTCGTTTATTGTTGTNCCAAAAGGAGATGCATAAAGATCATATTCTGTCCCATTATCTTGAACTGTAAATTTTATATGTTTTTCACTCCAGTATAGCCGATAAATTTGAAAGCGATTATTTAATTCAGTATTTGATACATATGGTCTGTTATAGTTGACATCTCCCGCAATTCCAGCTGCACAAGTTTCATTACCTGGCACACAAGCCGCTTCTGCATACCAAATTACATTAGATCCTACATATTGATTAGCTGTACTATTTGGGAATCCTTGTTGAGTTCTTGTAGCTTTTTTCTGACCCATTTCCATTAGGTCAATTTCACCAGATTTTGGCCAACCAACTTCAGCATGATTTCCACCAAGAAACCATGCAGCAGGCCAAAGTCCTGTTTCTACTTCTGGAACTTTAATGCGTACTTCGATTATCCCATACTTGAAGTGAATATTATCTTTGGTAGTCAATCTACCTGAAGTGAAGCCATCTTCTTGTTCCTTGGCAGTTATTACTAATGCATTATTACCCTCTTCGCCAGGTACTGCTTCTATAGTTACATTTTCTTCTGAATAAAATTGTAACTCTTGATTACCCCATCCACATAAATTTTCTCCTTGATTACATCCGTTTCCAATTTCATAGGACCAGTAATTAAGATCTAGATTTGAATTCGAGAAGTTGTCCCACCAAATTAAATGTTCTGGCCTAAAGAATACTGAGTACATTGTACTATCTCTATANTCNGCAGNGATAACTTTAATGTAGGTGTATTGATCGCGGTCAATATATTTNANTGTTGCATTCGAGTTATTTGCGGTTGCTGAAACTTCTGGGTTTTCTTGTAAATCACCTAGATTATAAATGTAATTTTTCTTAAGAGGATTGAATGAATTTAAAGAGTTCCCATTTACACTAATGGAATTTAATGTTGGGTCAGAATCTTCTTCAAATAACTCGAATTCTATTGTATAGATTTTTTTAGCCTGATTATTTTCAGCTAAAACATTAATTGTTGTAACACCNGGTAAAGTTGAAGTAGGTTCAATTGTGACGGANGCATTTGAGTCTGANGGGACTACAGAGACTTTTGGTATTTTGTTAGTATTAGANGGTAAGAAGACTTCATANCTAACTNTTGATGGATCAAAACCATTTAATAACTCAGAATCTAATTGAATATTCTTCAANGTAGCATCATCTGAAGCNCTTGCGTCACCTTTATAAAAATAAAGGTTATCNAAATAGAAAGTTGGTTTATCGCCTCTACCATTATCATCAAATTTAAATTGAAAAACCTCACTTAGNTCTACGATGGATGAGTAAGAAGACAGTGGTATATCATAACTTTTCCATTTTCCCTTTT
Source organism: Balneola sp. (assembly GCA_002720745.1). Classification (GTDB taxonomy): domain Bacteria; phylum Bacteroidota; class Rhodothermia; order Balneolales; family Balneolaceae; genus UBA1275. Next base: position 121,281 of record PBJO01000011.1, on the reverse strand, counting down.
CAATTTCTAAAGAAACAGGTGTTTCAGCGGGTCCGGGACTTATAACAAATAGGTTTATAGCTTTTGCATCTGCCGTCCAAATATCTACATGCAAATAATCCATTTCTGAGACATTAATCCTTTGATTTAATTCTATTCCCTGATAATTAAAATTAGTGTATTTAAATGTTTGTTCATTTTCCACAGAGAAGTTTGAAACTCTTGTAATCTGTCCCCAATTAGGGTTAAAATTAACATTCTTGATATTTTCATATACCGAACTGTAGATAGAAATCACATCATTAGTAGATCGAGTAGGTGGAGTTGGACTTGCTACATCAGGTTCTAAAATAGGTACAAATTGAACTGTATAAGTATTTACAACTGAGCTATCCAAAGAAGTAACTTTAGCGGATGCTAGTCCAGAGATAGACTCAGCTTGTTTGACCAATAAAAATGCGTCTGTATTACTTTTTGTAACCTCGATACTAGGTGGTGTGGTGAGACTAGCTGAGACATTATAAGTATAGTCCAACTTACTAGATGAAAAACCCTCAATACTTTCACTATTTACCTTAATATCAGTGAGATAAGCGTCAGACTCTGGCGATGTTTCACTTTTATAAAAATAGATATTATCAATATATATAGTTGGACTACCTCCTGAACCGGCATCATTAAATGCAGCCTGAAATATATCACTTATATCAACGCTACCATTAAATGAGTTTAGTGGTATATCATAGCTTACCCATGAACTATTAGTTATCGATAAAGAGTAACTACTGATATTTGGACCTGGAGATATAATTTCAACGTTCATAGCAGAGGCATCTGCAGTCCAAATATCTATATGTAAATATTCCATAGAACTTGCATCAACACTGGAGCCAAATTCAATACCTTGATAATTAAAATCAGTGTATTTCAGAATTTTGTTTCCATCAATACTTACCTCAGAAACATTTGTTTTCTGATTCCAATTTGCGTAAAAGTTTGTATTTGGCACATTTGTGAAAGAATCACTGTAAATAGATATCACATCTACTTCTTTATTTTGCGGCGTGGTTGCAGGACTATTTGGGCCTGATTCTATGTCATAAAGAACAATTTTGCTTTGGTTAGTAAAGCTAGAAAAAGGTAAAATAAAAATGAGCAGACCAGTAAAAAAAACCATGAACTTAAAAATATTAGAGGCTTAGTAATTAGGCGTCTAATATATCATTAAATAGGATTCCAATTTACTTTAATAAGATCATTTTTTGCGTAATAATCTTACTTCCGAATTCTAGCCTGTAAAAGTACACCCCACTTGCTAACTGATTACCATTAAACGGGTAATTATGTCTGCCCGCTTGTAAATTTTGATCAACTAACGTTTGAACAAGCTGGCCAATACTATTGTATACTTTTAATTCAGTATGACCACTGGCTGGTACTTCAAATTGAATGTTTGTATTTGGATTGAAGGGATTAGGGTAATTCTGAGATAAATTTACTTCTTTTGGATACAATAGATGATAGTCGTCAGTAGAATTTATGGCTTGATCACTGTAAAAGTATACATTATCTATGTAGTATTGCATAGGACCCCCTCTTAGAGTAAATAATACCATTTGAGATAGATTTTTTCTTGCTGTCATATTGCGAAGGTCATCAAGTGCTAAATCTACTGTAATCCATTTATGACTTTCAATTTTAGGGGTGGAATTTTGATTCATGAACCAACTGTGTGACGTATCATTACCACCTCCATACGCATCACCACCGAAATCAACTAGTTTAAATTCTGCAGATACAGGTGGATCTGTCTTTGCTTGTGTGTAAAAATCAAATCGTACATTGGTGAATTTAGAACCGTCAATGCCAGAGTTTATTATGTCATTAGGACGACCTTTACCTCCTTTTATCCAAAAGAATTCTACAATAGCGTATCTATTATTATCATAAAGCAAGGTTTTATTACCATTGATCTCTATAACTTCCACAGAAGTTTCATCATGAGGAGCGCTAAATAATGTCTCTTCCATTTGCCCATATTCAGGATATGCCTGCCTGTATTCAGTGTATGTATCACTAAATAATGAGAGAACATATTTTGGGTCATGTGGGGGTGTTGGGGCCTCCGTTACTTCTGGATACTTATATAAGAGTATGTTGTCAATAAATACTGTTTCATCACCAGTAAATTTTATTTTAGATATTTTTTGGGTTGATGTGGTTGCGAAAAAGTCAGCCAATGTTAAATCTATAAGCTGCCATGAATTCTTTCTTACATTTATCGTATAAGTTTCTTCTTTGCCGTCTGTGTAGAGCAGACTCACACTCAATTCATTACTTTCTTGAGTCCAGTAATTCAAGTAAAACATATCCATATTTGAGGCTTCTAATCCTTCAGTAATTTCAATTATATGATAGTCTAAATTACTTAGTTTTATTATTGAATCTTGCCCCAAAACATAGAAACTTAGCTGAGTTGACTGACTATTATCAGGATTCAGATTAACTCCTTCTACATTCTCATATTGGTCACTAAATACTGATAAAATATCCTCTGGTAACCTCTCTTCCATACTAGCTGATTCATCAGGACCTAACTTTACTGGAGTATCACCATAAAATAAAAGGTCATCAAGGATTACTGTGTTATTTCCTTGGATAGCCATACCATCTATTTTTGTAAGATCAATTGAATTCCCAAAGTCAGCTATTGCTATATCTATAGAAATCCATTCATCTTTTTTTAATGTAATAGTGACCGGTTCTGAAGATTGGCCTACTTGCATTAATTGAAGCGTTAGATCTGCGTCATGACTAGACCAAATATTACCAAATAAATGAGTTCTTGTTGAAAGATCTAATTTTGACTCAAATTCTATTTTTTGACTCTCTAAATTTTTTAATACAATAACATTATTATTATTTACAGATTTAAAATTAGCGTCAGTAGTACTCTGTGAATCTATAATGAATTGAATATTTGTTGCCCTTTCATATGCCTCACTAAATAATGAAATTACTTTTAGAGGATTGAAGTCCGGTTTTGTTTGCGGCCGACCAATTGTGTCTGTTGGCATTGAACGATTAAATGCCCTAGTCTTTTTTCCTGGAACCTCGAAGGAAAAGCCGTTGGTGAATGTTACCTTTTTTGCATAAGTTTCTGAGTTATAGGCAACATAAGTCGTGTCATCTTCTGCATTTACAAATATATTATAAGTCGGGATATTTGCCTGAACCTCGGTATTAATATGACCTAAGGTATTTAGATTATAAATCCAGTGCATGGTGCGAGCTTTTGTTTCCCCATCAAAAACCTGATAATCCTGATCATTATTAAAATAAGAGAGTGCTAGTTCAGCGTCTGATAAAGCCAAATATGACCAAAGTATATCTTTCCAATACAACGGCTGCGAACCTCTGACTTCAACAATTTCGTTATAGTTCTTTAAAATATAATCTGGGTGTTTGCCTAAATAGACTGAACCTGATGATATAGGTAAGAAGTTTATACCTCTAATCTTTTCAATATCAGAACTAAACCAGGTTCCATGCTTACCACCGGCACCAGAAACTAAACCAACTGCCTGATGTTCAAAATTCTCTGGAAACACCTCATTTTGAACGTCGAACCAATATTGGTCAATGGCCTCGGACTCACTTGTATAGAGGTAAGCACCTAAATCTCTAATGTTGTCTTGCCCTGTAATCTCACCCCATAAAAAAGTACCTACTGCATAGTTCATTGATTCTGAACTTGACTCTTGATTGTTACCAAAACGCCGGGCAGCGCGACCACTAGCCCAACTATGACCAGCATAAATATCAAAATTGCGTAAATATGGAAAATCTTTATCCTTTTTATCCCAATTGCTCGCATTCTTAATTAATAAATTAATCATACCCCCCCAATTTTCTTGAGATGCCCATACGCTGTCATATTGGGCAACTGTTGCTGCGGCTAATATGGCATAACCATGATGAAAATGCTGATCATTTAATCCATAATTTGATCCATGGGCAGCTGGGAATCCAATAAGTACTTTCCAATTTTCGTCATAGTAATATTGTTGGTCACCCCCAACTTTTAACCATCTTTCTAACGCGATTTTTACTTCATCCAAGAGTTTATTCTTAGCACTTAAATCACCTAATTGATCTGCAATATGTATTAATTGAGCATATTTGCCCATTTCTTTACCGCTATTATATGTATCCTCCTTTGTGCCAAGCGGAATACCGACCATGTCGTTTAGATGATTTTGTAATTCAACTCTGTCATATTCACCAAGGTCTGGTAAAAAGGGTAAGATACCTATGAACGAATTACTGGTGGTGAAGCTGTTTCCTTCGACGACTTTCATTGCGCCTCTAGGCGAAACGTAGGAGTATTCTGTAAATACATCGGATGAGTTAAGCCACTGGTGCCTGTATAGTGCTTGAAGTGTTGAATTAGTATATGATTCGGATTCTTCCATGAGTTTTGTGGTAACGTTGTAAGTCACCGTCACTTCATTAGTCTCCGAATCGTAGTTCCAATCTGCTTGGGTGTCTTCAACAAAGGCATAAGCATGCTTTTTATAGAAGTTAAATGTAGTCATGCTTGCTTCTGGCAATAAAGCAATGGAGAGAAATCCTTGATCATTAAGGCTTGAGACTAAAGGAAATTCAGAAGGCCATGTTGACCCAGTAGGTGCAAATATCCCAAAATGTTTTCCATCTATTGTTACTCCTAGCACATTGTCGTTTTGATGCCAAATATTGACACTTTTGTCACTAGAGATGGATATGTCTGCACCACTAGATTTGAAATACACAAATGGTAATCCATGGCCAAATGTGGCTTCTAGGCTTGTAGACTCTGTAGTCCAAGTAGTAGTGGCCGTCCAATCTGAGTAATTGGTTGCCTTGAAATCCGACTTATCAATGCCTGAGAGTCCTATGCTTAGCTGCCCTTCCGTTATGAAAGCATAGTTGTCAGAATTAAATATATCTAATCTACTTGCGTTATTAGCATACCCTAATACTACTCCTGAGGAATCGATTTTTAGTTCAAATGGGTGAGCAAACACATAAGCTGGTTCATCAGGGGCATATCTGAATAATACATTACTCCAAAAATCATTAGTCGTTACCGGGACAAAACTTGGAAACCACTCAAGTTTAGTAAAGTTGCCCGCTACATTAGGTAATATTGGATTACCATTTTGATCTGTAGCACTTGTCTGCCCACTGGGTAATGTTTTAGTGTAGCTACCTTGACCTACACTCACAACTTGGGCGTATAGTGCTGAGTAGGGGGTGCTAAGCCATAATAAAAATATGAATGTCAAACATTTTCCTTGAATTATGATATGTGATTTCATGACTTTTTGATTTATGCACTTAAATTATTTCAATAGGATCATTTTATTTGTAATGATATTACCTCCAAATTCAAGCCTGTAAAAATACACTCCACTTGCTAATTGACTGCCATTAAATGAGTAATTATGTCTGCCCGCTTGCAAGTTTTTATCAACTAATGTTTGTACAAGCTGGCCAACACTATTGTAGATTTTTAACACACTATAACCACTTACCGGTAGATCGAATTGTAAATTAGTGTTTGGATTGAATGGGTTTGGATAATTTTGATGTAAGGTCAACTTGTTAGGTATTTTTAAGTCATTATTTTCATTAGAATTAAGTACTTGATCACTATAAAAGTATATGTTATCTATATAATGATTCTCAAGTGCTCCTTTTACATCCCAAACTAATTGAGAAAGATTTGCTCTACCAGTCATTTTTGGCAAATCATCCAAAGGAATATCCAAAGATATCCACTTGTTACGAACTAATTTTGGTTCTGAATTTTCATCTAACCAGTACTCATCTTCAGTATCATTGCCCCCGCCGTATGCATCACCACCAAAGTCTACTAATCTGATTTGCATTCTGTTAGGCAGTGTCACTTCGTCTGGCGTGTAAAAATCTAAACGTAAGTTGGTTAATTTAGTACCGTCGATACCGTCGTCTACCCTGCCTTCATGACCTACTCCTCTAAAAAACCCTACAATAGCATAGCCACGATTCTCATAATACAAGGTATTATTACCATCTATTTCAACTTCAGTTAATGATGCCGAATCCCAGCTTCTTGTGAAATCAGTTTCTTTCATATTACTGTACTCAGGATAAACTTCTTTGTAGTTATCATACGTATCGCTGAATAATGAAAGAACATATGCTGGATCGTGTGTAGGCACAGGCGCTGCAGTTACTTCAGGAAATCTATAGAAGAATAAATTGTCAATAAAAATCGTTGCGTCGCCATCAAATTTAAGTTCTTTGATACTTTCTAATGAAACACCGCTAAATAAATCCAATGAGATATCTGCATATTGCCAAGAGTTTTTGCGCACACTAATACTACTTGCTTTTTCTTCTCCATTACTACTGATTAAGCTAAAGTTTAGTGCTTCTGATTCTTGGGTCCAATAATTAAAAAATACCCCATCCATGTTAGTAATATCGATAGGGCTCTCTAGTACTAGATTATGAAAATCGAGGTTCTTAAGCTTTAGAAGTACGTCTTCCTCTTCTGCCCCCTCCATGTAAAAAAAGCTTGCTTCTGTTGTTTGTCCAAGATCAGGAGTAAAATCAGTATTTTCTAAGTCTGTAAACTTATCGCTAAATACAGAAATAACATTTTTAGCTTGTCTTTCTTCGAGTACTGCTGAGCTATCAGGGCCATCTTTAACAGGATCATCTCCGTAAAAAAGGATATCGTCTAAAACTATGGTAGTCTTTCCTTCCACTATTATACCATCGATTTGGGATAAGTCAATATCTTCCCCAAAAGTTAATAAGGGGAATTGGAAATCACGCCAAGAATTACTGTCTAGACAACATATTGTTACTTGTTTTGATGAATTATCATCTTGTAGAAGAGTAAATTTTAAATCACTTGCAATTTCACTCCAAACATTGAAGTATAAATTAGTTCTTGTTGAAAGATCTAATTTTGATTCAAACTCTATTCTTTGACTATCTAAATTTTCTAATACGATGACATTGTTACCATCTATAGATTTGAAATTAGCCTCAGTAGTACTTGTCGAATCTAGTGCTAATTGGATATTTGTAGCTGTTTCATATTCCTCACTAAATATTGAAATTACTTTTAGAAAGTTGAAGTCAGGTGTTGTTTCCGGCCGCCCAATTGTATCTGCTGGCATTGAACGATTAAATACCTTGGTCTCTTTTCCCGGAACATCGAAGGAAAAACCGTTGGAGAAGGTTACTTTTTTTGTGTTTGGGTCTGAGTTATAGGCAACATAGGATGTATCACCATCAGAATTTACAAATACATTATAGGTCGGGATATTTGCCTGGACTTCTGTGTTTACTTGCCCGAGCTTATTCATATTGTACAACCAGTGCATGGTTTGTGCTTTTGACTCACCGTTTGATATACTATAGTCGGGTTTGTTTTTATAATGATTAATTGCTAAGTCAGCATCAGAGAGCGCTAAATACTTCCAAACCCTATCTTCCCAGTCGTAAGTATGACCACCTTTTGTTTCTACGATTTTATTGAAATTCTGCATTACGTATTCTGGATATTTTCCTAAATACATAGATCCTGACGATATCGGTAAGAAGTTTATACCTCTAATTTTTTCAATATCAGAGCTAAACCAGGTTCCATGATAGCCACCAGAACCCCATACCATACCAAGAGCATCATGGGCAAAACTTTCTGGGAAGACTTCGTTATCAACATCAAACCAATATTGATATACAGCCTCAGCTTCAATAGTATAGAGGTAAGCCCCAAGATCTCGAATGTCGTCTTGCCCTGTAATTTCACCCCATAAAAAAATACCTATCGCATGGTTCATTGCTTCAGAGCTTGACTCTTGGTTATTACCTCTTCTAAACTGTGAATGTCCAGCTGCCCAGCTATGACCAGCATATATATCAAAGTTTCTCATATATGGGTACGTTCTTTTAGCTCTTTCCCAATTACTTGCATTTCTAATGAGTAAGTTGACCATGCCCCCCCAATTATCCTGGGTTGCCCATGCGCTGTCATATTGGGCAACCGTTGCTGCCGCGTAAATGGCATAACCATGATGAAAATGTTGATCATTTAATGAGGTGTTGGCACCATGGCTGGATGGGAATCCAATTAATACCTGCCAGTTTTCATCGAAATAATACTGTTGATCTCCGCCTGCGGTAAACCAGTTTTCAAGTCCAATTTTTAATTCATCCAAGAGTTTACTCTTTGCGCTTAAATCACCTAATTGATCAGCTATATGAATGAGTTGTGCGAGTTTACCCATTGCTTTACCACTATTATAAGTGTCCTTATTTGAAGGGAGTGGTATGCCAACTTCTTGATTTACATAATCAAGTAGTAAGGACCTGTCATAATCACCTAAGTCTGGTAAGCTTGGTAAAATACCGATGAAAGTATTATTAGTTGTGAAGCTGTTCCCTTCTAATACTTTCATGGTACCTCGAGGTGAGTTGTAGGTGTAACTAGTTAATGGATCACTGGTATTAATCCAATGATGCCTGTAAAGTGCTTGGAGGGTTTCATTAACATATGATTCAGATTCTTCCATGAGTTTTGTGGTAACGTTGTAAGTCACCGTCACTTCATTAGTCTGCGAATCATAATTCCAGTCTGCCTTGGTATCTTCAACAAAAGCATAGGCATGCTTTTTAAAGAAATTAAATGTACTCATGCTAGTATCTGGCAATAATGCTATGGAAAGAAACCCTTGATCATTAAGGCTTGACACTAAAGGAAAATCAGAGGACCAGGATGAACCCGTAGGGCCAAATATCCCATAATGTTTACTATCTATAGTAATACCTAGTACATGTCCTCCTTGATGCCAAAAAGTAGATTCATCATCACTCGTTAAACTTATCTTAGCCCCGTTAGATTTGAAAAAGACAAAAGGTAAACCATGTCCAAATGTAGCCTCTAAGCTTGTAGAATCGGTTTCCCATGTTGTAGTTGCTGTCCAATCGGAATAATTCGTTGCTTTGAACTCTGTAGTGACTCCCTCAAGACCAACATTTAATTCCCCATCGGTAAAATAGGTGTAATATCTATCTGAAAGATCCTTGCTCACCGGTGCATGCCCTAATGTTAATCCTGATGTTGTTACATCAAATTGGAAGGGGTGGGCAAATGCATGTACTGGGTCACTCTCAATATCTGTTTGATGAAGAAATAAGATATTACTCCAGAATTTATTTGTTATAACAGGTCTATTTCTGGATGACCAATTTGGGACATTGAATGCTCCATCAACATTTGGTAATATGGCATTTCCGTCTTCATCCGATGCGCTAGACTCCCCCGCGGGAAGTTCTACGGTATAACTGCCCTTTCCTATTATTCTTTTTTGTGCATAAAGATTTGAAAGATCTAGGATTAATACTGATAAGACTATAATTATTACCAGACTACTATTAAAAAAAAATGATTTTTTTCTCAAAGCGCTTTCCATGATTCTCAGATTTTTGGTGTTATGGATAATTTATTTTTATTTATTTGTAACATAATCAATCAAAAGATATTTTTTAAACCTAAAAGTCACATAGTAATTTTATAAAAAAAGTACGTTTTTTTGGCTGAAAAGCAATATTTATGCAAATTCTTGCAAATTTATGCAAATATTTGCGCTTTAAATATCGTTGAATTAAATTGGAAGCGTTTTTTAAAAAATTGTGTGAATCTGCTTCAATTTTTAAGATATTATATATATTGTCGCATTCGATGACATAACTTTAACTAAATAGAATATAAGTATGAATATTTCTACTATTAATAAAACAATGCTCTCATTTGCATTGGTAGTTTTTTCATTAGGTTTTATTACCCAGAGTCAAGCACAATACACGCTTTATGGTGACAATGTTGTCATTAATGGTGATTTTTCTGCAGCAGACTCTGCATGGGAACCTAATGGTGGTAATGGTACTGCCACGTTTGATGGCGGTAACATAGATATCGTAGTAACGACTGCTGGTAACATGTGGGACTTCCAAGTTTATCAGGTATTATCAGCAGATCAAATTGCAGCACTAGCAGAAGGTGGTGATTGGGAATTAACCTTTGACGCGGCAAGTCCAGATGGTGCCAAGACATTCCACGTTTTCCTAGGAGAAAATGGTGGCAGTTGGAGTCGTTATTGGGCTTCCGATGGAGATGGTCTAGTAACCGTTGATGGTGAAATGAAAACATATACCCTAAATACTGAGATTAAGGAAGTATGGACAAGTGGCATGAAATTGGGCTTTGAAGTAGCTGCTGATGATGCAGATTTAGTAATTGATAACATCGTATTGCGTACAAAAAAGCCAAGTGTTGTGTTTAATGGCGATTTCAGCTTAGTTGATTCAACAAACGGTGCTCCTCAAGGATTTTCTGGTGGTGTAGTACAAAACGGTGAAATGGCTTTCTTGGATATCCCAGGAGAAGGGAATCAATGGGAAGTCCAGTCTATGCAAACCTTCACGCAGGAACAGCTAGATTCAATTTACGCTCCAGGGCCTTATGAGTTATCTTTTCATGCATATACAGATGAAGGTACCAATGACATTCACGTGTATTTTGGTGAAAAAGGTGGTGGCTGGGCACGTTACTTCGGAAATGAATTTGGTGATGGTAAGCTCACTATTGACACGGAAAAGAAAAAATATACCCTAGAAACACCCATCAACCAAGTTTGGGCCGATATGCAGGTTGGTTTTGAGGTTAACTTCCAGGCAGGTAATATTTTCATTGACAACTTATCTATAACAAGAATTACTGAAATAGCACCAGCGGCGCCTGAAGTTGCCGTAGCAACAGAAAATGGTATAGTTTCAATTGGTGTTACTGATGCAGGAGCGGCTACTTATGAAGTGTACTTTGCTGATAGTGCATTCACTGATTATACCGGTGGTTCTCTAATTGCAACGCTTGATGCGGCTACTGGTTTAACCGCGACGCATAGCGTTCCAGCGCCACATGCTTCAATGGTAAAAACTTTTGATGCATATTATGGCGTAATTGGTAGAACAGCCAAGGGGACTCCAGGACCTATGACTGCTGCTATGGTTAATACTGCCACTTCAGTAGCTCCAAATTATATCTATGAGTTGAGTGCAGAGGCTGTCGAAGCAGCTGCAGGGGCTCTAGAATCTGGAGTTGTACCTCCTGCATCTGCATTGGCATCGTTTTTCCCTGACGACTACAAACCATTTACAATTGATTCAAATAGTTTAGTAGTTGAAGGTAATGCACCAGAAGGTGGTGACGCTGATGCATCTGCAAAATTTTGGGTCGGTTTTGAAAATATAACAGGCGCTAACATGATGGTTTTCTATGCTGAAATGACTGATGACGTTATCGTACCAGCTGCTGCTGCGAATGACGGTGGTGGTGCATGGGACTTTGATAGCTGGGAAGCTGGTATAGGCGCTTATAGTCCTGATTTTATAACTGGTTCTGATCATCAAAGTTTTGAAGCAGGTGATGAGCCAGATTATCAGTTACGAGCAGGTTTAATGGACGTTAATGGACCATTTATTCATGGCTGGGATGGTGGATCTGGTAGCGGTGATTTCAACCAATTGGTAGGGAATTCAGCTACGATTGCCGATACTTCAACTGCAGGTATGACAAGACTATTAACTATATTAAGTACAATAGAATTCAGTGGTGTTAACACTGAATCTGATAATTTTGAATATCCAACTGGTGAGGGGGTTTCAACAATGATGTTTAACCTTGCCCTTAATGATAATGATGGTTCCAGCCGTGATTATCAAGGCTGTTGGTCTTCTAAATGTACAGGACAATGGTGGAATACTCCAGCTGATTGGGAAGTTGTCGCTCTCGTTGGTAGCGCAGCAGTTGTTTCCAATGAGGATGAAGTTACAACCACACCTCTTGAATATTCACTAGATCAAAATTATCCAAATCCATTTAACCCCACTACTAATATACAGTTTACTTTAGCAGCCACTTCAAATGTGACTCTTGAAGTCTATAATATGTTAGGTCAGAAAGTAGCTACTATACTTCAAGGGCAAAAAATGAATGCGGGTAATCATGCTCAAGTATTTGACGCTTCTAGATTAGCTTCAGGTATGTATGTGTATAGAATTAGTACACCTAACTTTGTACAATCAAGAACAATGATGCTAATCAAATAAGTATAACTACATTGTATAAATTTAAAATCGAATCCGAGCTTTGCTTGGGTTCGATTTTTTTTAATTCTTTAATAATTTGCGAGAAATGAGACAGTTAATTGGCCTTTGTTTAATCATTCTTTTTAGTTTTAATTCAATCTCTGTTTTTGCAGGTACGAAAGGTAAAATTGCAGGAAAAGTATCTGACAATAGTGGAGAAGCCCTAGTAGGAGTTCAGGTATTTATTGAGGGTACAACCAGGGGTACTACAACAGATGTAGATGGTAAATATTCACTCGTAAACCTTGATCCAGGGGAATACACTGTAGTATTTACATACATAGGTTTTGCTACAGTTAAAGTAGAAAAAGTTGAAGTACTGGTTGATAAAACAACGACAATAGATACCGAAATGTCAGAGGAAGTTATTGAAGGCGAAGAAATANTTGTCACNGCNCAAAGGCCAATTGTTGAAAANGATCGAACTACAACTACNTCTTATGTAAGTGCAGCNCAGTTNGAAGATTTACCTTTGGTNAGTATAAATGAAGCTATTAATCAGCANGCTGGTGTTGTTGACGGGCATTTTAGGGGNGGNAGGACAGGAGAGGTATCCTATCTTGTAAATGGAGTACCNATTAATAATGCATTTAACAATGGGGCTTCATTTGACGTAGANCAGAATATGGTATCAAGTCTTGAAGTCATTAGTGGTGTATTTAATGCGGAATACGGNCAAGCCATGAGTNGCGTTGTAAACATTNTAACNAAAGGCGTATCAAGAGATTGGTCTGGTAGNTTTTTGGGTTATGCGGGNAGAATNGTCAGTAATCGCAAATTAGATTTTGTGNCTAGGAATACAGANAATACAATATTTTTGTCTCGCGATGATTTTAGTAATGATNTATTTACNTANTCTGAAGTGGCGCCNTCAGTTGGAGACCAAGATTATCAGTTATCTNTAGGTGGCCCNATTATTAAGGATAAATTGGGTATTCAGACAACNCTTCGNTATGTAACATTCGANGGACACCTAATAGGTAGAGATNTATTCAGACCCTCTGATGTGCANAGTGCAACTTTGAGTTCAGGTGCTGATNCAAGTACTTGGCTTNTAATGTCAACNGGCAACGGTGAATTCGAATCTCTTAACAGACAAAAACGTATATCTTTAAATAGCTCTATTGTTTATGAAATTAATAGTAGGCTAAAANTGGACTACAATCTTTTCTTTCAAACAGGTGATGGTAGAAACTATGACCACTTNTATAAGTATAATCCAAGNGCTATTAATCCATATTATTTTTANAATCAAACCCATATACTGGGTTTNAGNTATTCTTTAAACAGCAACTCCTTTGCTAATCTTTCTTACAGTTATCTAGATGATNGAAGTGAGAATTATTTGTATGATGATGTGACTGCATCAGGTGATCTAGATGAACGNTATGTTGCNGCNCGNATGAGTTCTCANCAAGGCCAATATGCATTTGCGATGGGGGGTAATAATCTGGGTTCNGGACAAAGTATAACNAAAACACATACTATAGTNGCAGACTTCACATCNCAAGTCAACAANACGATTCTTTGGAAGTCTGGGATCACAACNCGACTCCATTCATTAGATAATGAGAGTTTTGGNATCAGTGTAAATCAAGCTACTCAAAGAGCGTTTAGATCAGATGACCCATTTTCAAATAATAGTCTTGAAGTACAACCCTGGGAAATTGCTGCTTATTCTCAAGTAAAGATTGANTTAGATGAGTTAATTGTTAATGCTGGTTTAAGAGTAGATTATTTTGAGCCGGACTATATTGTNCCGATTGATTTAACTCAATATCATTTGGATACGATATTAGATGTTGAAACAGGTAATATGATTTCTAATCGAAAAAATGCAGACCCAACNTATCAANTGAGCCCCAGACTTGGCGTTGCTTTCCCAATATCAGAACAAGGAGTGATGCGTTTCTCGGCAGGATTATTCTTTCAAACACCTCAATTAAATCTTTTATATACAAATAATGANTTTGATAGACCACAAGGGGCGGATCGATACACGATNGGTAANGCCAATTTAGAACCNGAACGAACATTACAATTCGAAGTCGGCTTGCAACAAGGATTATCCGAAACAATGGGAATGGATCTAACAGTCTTTTCNAANGATATTAGAGAATTATCGGGTCAAACAGCCGTNAGAGGTAATATTGGTGTNCCTGTAGGAAGACTACAGAATATAGATTATGGTACTGTAAAAGGGTTTACATTATCTCTTTTTGAAAGAGGAAAAGGNCAAGTTTCCTGGACTGTAGATTATACCTTACAATTTGCAAGTGGTTCAGCCTCTAATCCAGCTGAACGGTTTAATCGTTTTGTGAACAATGCTGATGAAATAATAGCNATTAATAGATTAGACTGGGATAAGCGAAATGTTCTGAATAATTCTATTACATGGAATAGTAAATTTGGGTTGACCCTNTCGGCAATTAACAGTTTACAAGCTGGTAGTCCTTATACTAGTGAACGAGAAAATATTACATCTCTAATACCAAATAATGAAGACAAGCCAACTCAATTCAATTCAGATATTAGAGCATACTATAAACCACCAATNTTAACNCAAAANATTGANTTTTTNTTACAAGTNGATAATGTGTTTGATACAAAGNGACATTATGGTATTTATGTTGATACTGGTTTATCGGATGAGTCCACAGAATTGCAAAGATATTTAGATGCAGGGACTGTTCCTGGTGGGTTAAANTCNTTGGAAGAATGGTATATAGATCAATCTCGAATGAGTTCACCTAGATCAATTAAAATTGGATTGAGTTATAAATTTTAAAAATATGAGTTTAATGAAAACTTTTACAGTNAAAGCGGCTTTTATATTTTGTTTAATGTNNAGCCCCCATCTGCTGTTTGCTCAACAGANTATACCAGATTCTGCAAATGGTGTAGTTTATAAGGGNGCTTTTGATAATNTAGCTAGAGGTATTATCAATGGTAATTTGATTGAAACAAATTTTAGGAATCATGGAGAAATATCTCGTTGGGGTGATTTGCCTTGGGGTGTTTGGCCAAGGGGTATAGGTGGTCGTCATATTGATGGTATAGGTGTGGTGGTATCTGCATATGTAGAAGCAGTAGCATCCGATAAAGTATCGAGCCTAGAAGATTACATATCTATAACTTCAGACCCTGGGTTTCGAGCTGACACTTTATTAAATCCTGTAAGTATAAACTATCGGACAGCTGGAGCTAGAACGAGTCCTTATAGCGGAAACCTTTGGGGTTGGCTGCCATTACCAGGTTTCAATGATCCGAATAGAATCGATCCAATAACACTTGGNAATGCGCCTTTACCNGCTTTATCAACCGATCATACCACTTGGCCTGACTTTTGGCCTGATNGACTTGCTGATCTAGACGATGCAGGTTGGTCNGGTTATTGGAACGGTAGAGATGGTAAATTTCCTAGCTCTGATATGGAATCTTATTACGTAATGGATGATTTTTCTGATTATGAGTANGCTGTTGATATTGAAACAGAAGGACCGCATTCGAGTCTNGGTGTCTACTTCCCTAGTCCTAATGAAGATCCCACAATGGGAGGATTGGGACTTCAAGTTCAGATGAGANTNTTTCAATGGGCTAATATTTTAGCTGAAGANGCTATGTTTATTATTTACCGTATAACTAATAAAGGTGAAGATGATCAAATGAGACTTTACTTTTCACAGATTATAGANTACGGTTTAGGAAAAGATGAAAAAGATGATAATGCTAGTTATGACCCATTTTTGGATATTGTATATGGTTGGGACTCAGANGGTTTAGCAGATCCAACNAATCCTGGTGAAACTGANTATGAATTGGGCTACACAGGCTTTGCATTTCTTGAGTCACCTGCAAATGATGTTAACGGTATTGATGATGACCAAGACGGTATCATAGATGAGTCCCGATTTTTAGAGAACTTCTTAGTATTAACAAGTCAAAATGAGATAGANAATTANNTTGCTGCTAATTATGATGCTAATCANTTTGAACTTTTCTATGGAGAATCTTATCAAGCCCGACCTGCNTATCAGAAAGGAGTNTGGTATACCACTGATGAGAATTTAGATTGGATCGGCTTTAAAGATGGAAATGACAATGGAATTTGGGATCCAGGTGAACAACTNAATAATGATGTTGGTGCAGATGGTTTAAGTCCATTTGATTTAAATTATCCAGGAAGAGACACAGGAGANGGTGACGGTATGCCAACTATTGGAGAGCCTAATTATAATGAGTTAGANGTGGATGAATCAGACCAAATCGGTCTAACTGGATTTGATTTGAACACTCGACCATTTTATGAAAGTGGNGATAANTTACGAGATGATACATGGTTATTTACTCGAATAGCTATGAATTTATTCTCAAATCCAGATTATGTTGAGCCATCAACAGTAGTNGCTAATGAGCCGTTTCTTTTATTTACNTCTGGTGANGTTGAGTTATTTTCAAAATCAAAGGTNNATGCTAAATCAACCGATTTTTTCTCAACTGCATGGATTTTTGGTGATGATGAAATTGACTTCTTCAAGAATAGAAGGACTGTNCAAAATATTTATAATTCAGATTATAATTTNGCACANCCGCCTATAATGCCAACCTTGACNGCAGTNCCTGGTGATNAAAGAGTTACATTGTCATGGGATACATTATCTGTGAGAAGTTTNGATAGATTTTTGCAGGATTTCGATTTTGAGGGTTATAANTTATATAAAGGNACTAATGCTCTTTTAACNGATGCACGTGTCATTTCGGATGTGAATGGAACACCTAAATTTTATAAACCATTAGCTCAATGGGATCTAGATAATGATATATCTGGTAATATATCTGTATTGGANGGTGAAGCTATTTATAANCTTGGCACTAACTCNGGATTGGAATTTTATTATGTTGATGATGATGTAACGAANGGTAAGATNTATTATTACGCTATTGTNGCATATGATAGAGGAATCCCNTCTTCAGGTGGAGATGACCCAGGTATTGATCCACAAGAAAATACCTTTAGAGTAGAATTGAGTGGGGCAGGTACTGTTGTGGGTACTTCAATNAATACAGCNGCTGTAATNCCAACTACTAACCCAGCTGGTTATGTTAGTGGTGGTACTGATAGTGATCTNAGTAAAGTAACAGAGGGTACTGGGACTGGATCTGCAAGCATTAATATNGCAGTAGAAGAATTAATAGANGATANAAAACTATATGAAGTTAGTTTTNCAGATTCAGCTGCAGATGTTGGTATACAAAGNGTAACTACTACATANGAAGTTAGAGAAGTTGGTGCTGAAGCGCTNATTCCGTCAAGNGCTTATTCAAGCTCAAGNAGTATTGTAGATGGATTCATAATTAATTTTTCAAATGATNCACCTGGAGATATTATACCTACAAAAACTGGTTGGGTATCTAATGAAGGTGGAGAAAATGAACTTTTTGGCTTAGATGCAACANAATTAGATGGNCTNACTACTAAATGGAGTNTGACAATNACNCCAGATAAAGANGGAGATCTCACNAACTTTGTNAGAACNGATCANGATTATGAACTTTTATTTGTTAATCCAGAGGATAGTACATATCGCCCTCCGNTACTTTTTGGNGGTGGTTTTAGCCGTTTTGATATTCCATTATTTGCAAAAAATTTAATGACTAACCAGCAGGTTGATATATTTATAATAGATGCTGATGATAATGATGAAATTAATCCTGGTGACCGATTATTATTAGCAGAAAGAGATGAAGCAAGAAGAATTAAATATAGGTTCACTGTTGATATTCTTTCCTCTAGTGAAAATGTTGCACCTGCTCCCGGTGAAAAGATAAAAATTTCAACCACAAGAGCTTTTGGTAGCGATGATAAATTTCGTTTTACAATGAGGCGTCAAGCTATAGATACTGATAAAGCTAAAGAATCTTTAAAGGATATTTTTGTTGCTCCTAATCCATATATAGGAGCAGCCTCTTGGGAAAGAGCGAGTGGTTCCATAGGTAGAGGCGAAAGAAAAATTGAATTTTTTAACTTACCGTTAGAGTGTACGATAAGAATTTTTAATGTTCGTGGTGAACTAGTT
The DNA here is from genome assembly GCA_002720745.1 of Balneola sp. Classification (GTDB taxonomy): domain Bacteria; phylum Bacteroidota; class Rhodothermia; order Balneolales; family Balneolaceae; genus UBA1275. The sequence continues at coordinate 102,973 of PBJO01000011.1, read as the reverse complement.
CGAACTATTGAGCATGAAGGTTCAATGGAAGATGGTTCAGCCTCATGGGACTTAAGGTCAAATGATAGCGAGGATGTAGCTTATGGAATATATTTCTACCATGTTGAAGCACCAGGGATAGGTGAGTATATAGATAAATTTGCAGTAATTAAATAAACCAGATAATAGTTAGAATTATGATCAAGAAAATTATCCAAATTCCAATTATAATAGCACTATTTTTTACTCCGTTAGTAGCTCAATCTGGGGGCGAAGAAAGTAGAGTTGGAACAACAGCGGCACCTTTCTTGACACTTGGTGTTGGAGCAAAAGGACATGCTTTAGGTCATGCTAATACGATTAATGTCTCAGGTGCAGAAGCAATTTTTTGGAATCCTGCTGGGATGGCTATTCAAAATAAGGGAGATTCATTTAGTTCAAGTTTTATAAGTATAACCGAATATTTTGCAGACGTTAATATATATGGAACAGGTATTGTTGTACCCATTGGTAAAACTAAAGGACAAAGTCTAGGTATAGGTTTACATTTTGTTGATTATGGAAGAATGGATGTTACAACGGTTGAATTACAGGATGGTACTGGTGCAACGTTTGGTGCACATGATTTAAGTATAGGTGTTTCGTATGCTCAAAAGCTTACGGATTCATTTCATTTTGGTGGTTCTGTTAAGTTAATTCAGCAAAAGATATATGACATGTCTGCAGAAGCTCTTGCAGTAGATTTAGGATTTTTACTTAAAACGGATTATCTAAATGGCTTAACTATAGGTGCTTCAATAACAAATTTTGGTAGAGACATGCAAATGTCGGGTATCAATTCGGAGACTTATGTAGATTTAGACCCAACTAGTGAAGGGAATAATGAAGGTATAATTGGCAATGTAAAATTAGATAATTGGGAATTACCTTTATCTTTTAAATTTGGATTTATGGCGCCTGCAATAAAAACAAAAAATCTTGAACTACTATTGATGAGTGAAGTCCAACAAACTAACGATAATAAATTAAACATTGATTCAGGTGCAGAGTTGAGTTACATATCCAATACAGTAAAATTTCATATGAGGTCTGGATATAAAGATTTACTGCTTGGTAATAATGTTGATTCTCATTTTACATACGGGATAGGTTTAACTTTGAAAACTTCAACAGGTATAGGTATAGGCGTTGATTTTGCACAGGTGCCTTTTGAGTATCTAGGACAAACATCTATAATTGATGTCAAGTTATATTATTAGATAATTCAGCATTTTTTAAAAGTGAGAGTCCTTATGAGTATAGATGAAGGATGAAATCTAATTACCTTGTATTGTCAATCTGTCTGATAACTAGTTGTTTTAGCTCATCCGAAATAGACAGAGATTTTAAAATTTTGTTTAAAGTAAATGGGGTTGAAAGAACTGTTTATGATTTTGAAAGTTCTTATGTGACACACCTTATTTCTACTGGTAAAAATGATTCACGAAATGAAAGAGAGATATTTCTAACAGAAATGATTGATGAGATTTTACTGGCACAATCGGCAATGAATAAAGGATATACTAGCCTTTTAAAATATAAAGCAGCTATTGAATATCAACAACGTAAATCAATGATTGATACATATTTTGTTGATATGATGGAAGATAAAATTGAACCTTTAACTGATGATGAAATAAGATTAGCTTATGCCAAAAAGCAAAGAACAGTTTACATTCGACAACTTTATTCAAAAGATCCAAAAGATTTAGAATTAGCATATGATTCTCTTAATTCTGGAAAAAACTTTATAGATGTCGCAAATACTTTTTATAAAACTGAAGAATATGATTCATCAGCGGGTTATCTTGGTCCAATAAGTTATTTTGGTATAGACGATGTAGTTGCTGAAGCCGCTTACTCGACTAATCAGGGGCAGTTTACTAAACCAATAAGAAGTAGACTAGGATACCATATCATATATGTTGAACATATAACTTATCCAGCAATATTAGCTGAAGATGAGTATTTATATCGTAAACAGGGCATAGCAAGTCAGATGCGTCTTCGAAAACAGAGATTAGTGTCAAGCGATTACATCTTTGAGTTAATGAGCGGATTAGATGTTCAAACCGATAATACTAATTTAAGAAAATTAAGCGATATTATCGCTAAAATAGAAGATACTGAATTAATACAACAGCCAACTAAACCAGAGAGCCCAGAATTACTCTGGACCGATGAACGAATTAAACAATTATCAAATTTATTTGATCGAAATGCTATTTTAGCTACATATAAAACAGATCAGGGTATCCAAGTGTTTACTTTTGGAGAATACTTGAACTGGTTACCTTACTTATCCTTTCAAGAATCAAAAATTCGTTTAGGAGCCTCTGTTGGAAGAGGTATGAGAAATCAAGTATTGTATGAGATGGCTTCGTTTGAAGATTATCAGAATGATAGTAGTGTAAAAAAGAAAGTTAAAATGCGTTCTAATGAAATACTTTCAGACTTATACCAGTATAGCATAACTATGGATGCTTTATTAGATACGACTCAAGTAGAGGTGCCTGAAACCTTTAAGTTGCGCCTAATTTCCTCTAGAAACATATTAATGAAGGTTAGCTATTGGAAAATACCCATGTCTAGCTTGGAAAAAACAAAACAATTGAAAGACCAAATTGTTAGTGGAACTTCACCTTCTTCAATTCAAGGATTTACTGAGATAATAAACTCAACTATTGATATAAATGAATATGATTATGATTTAGTCAAAAAAAGCAATCTTAAACAGCCAATTATAGCTTATTCTGATGAAGAAGGCTGGATTTTATTACAAGTTAATGACCGAGAAACTATCGAAATATCATCTGAAACGAACTATAAAGACCTACAGAAATCTTATAAAGTATTTGATTCAATCAGAAAAGAACTTGATTATTTGAGGAGCATAGCCAATATTGAAATTGATAGAAATTTATTTGAAGAAATTTCAAAAATATGGGAACTTAGCTAGTTTTGATTTAGCTTAATAAGAATAATACATTATTAGTTCTTCTGTTGTGTAGCTAAAAATTTTTGGAAATATTCCTGAGCTTTTAGAGTATCACCATTCAATATATGATATCGAGAGAAATTATATAATAATCGGGGTGAATTTGGCGTACGTAGCTCTGTTTGATTGAGCCAATATTTCGCTTGTTGGGTGTTCTCTTCTAATAAATATAAAGATGAAAGTAAGTCATAATAGCGGGGATCTTGATTCCCGTCATTTATCACTTTGTATAAAATATTGATTAGGTAGCCATCTTTTTCGCCGCTATTTAGTGTAAACTCGATACTATTTTCAATAAGATTACGAGATTTTAGTTGCCATTTTAGTAGGTCATACGAATGCTCAACTATAGAAAGTGTGTCATTTCGTTTTCTTGCTTCTGATAGAACTTCAGTCAGTGCGATAGGTATAAATATATTTTCTTTTGAAGCGATTGCTGCTATCGAATCAATATAATTTGTGTTTAAATAGCTTTCAAAAATACGATTAAAAGATTTTAATTCATCATTTATGTCTACATTTTTTTCAAATGGGTATCCCACTAATAATCTGGCAATCCTAATTTCTGCATAGGCTTTTTCGAAGCGGCTAATATTAGCTGGAGGACGAATAGGATTTAAATTTATATAATTTTGAAGATTTGGCAACTTTATAATTGCTTCGAAGAAGCTGTCTGCGATATACTTATGTCCTTGTTGATTTGGGTGTAAATGATCAATAAAAAGTGAGTTATCCTCGATGCCACTTTTTGATTTATTTCTAAAAAGTTCTTGAATAGGAATCAATTCTGCTGAACTTTCAGTAGTTATTTCCTTGATTACATTATTAATATCTTCTGGGGCTCTGAATCTTGTTCCGTCTAACTCTTTTGCTTTAAGAAACTCTACTAATGCAACATTAAGTTTATCCTCCTTAAATATCATTTGTGCTTTTTGAAATGTTTTTAAAACCTCTGGACTATCTCCTAATGGAGTTTGATCTTTTAAATTTGAGGCTACAGTACCTATAAAAATGGGTAATTTTTTACTTTCAAAAATTTTAACAATATCACTTAAGTTACTTGAAAATTGTTTTATTCCATGATTATAAATCTCTGAGTCTTTAATGATATTGGATTGACTAATAACCTTAGCCATCATTGTGCGTCTTTCATTGATATTTTCATTTTCTTTATCGAAACGAAGTAAACTTTCTAGCATTTGAAATAGACGCCAATTTTTGAGCCATATAATTAATCTTTTAAATACTATTGAATTAATAAAACCAAACTGTGTGGTAGCTGCACCGAAAGACCCATAATATTCATTATGACCAGCATAAATTATTATTACATCTGGATCGTATGATATAACATTTTTTGCCAAGTCATGAATCACATATGAATTAACAGCTGTCATTCCCAAATTCACTACCTCGATATTCAAACCCTCTGTGTTCAAAAGAAGTCGTTGCTTGAGCTGATTTGGGAAACTTGTATAAAAATTATAAGGGAAGCCTTCTGTACTAGATCCACCAAAAACAAAAATTCTAAAAGTGTTTGCTTCTTTTGTTTTCTTAAAAGGATTTGGGGCAATAACTGGAACGAATGAAGGAAAATATCTTTCCATATATTTACTGTTGGCAATAAGATATTCAGGTGTATTAGGCGCTCCTATAAATAGATGTTGTTTTTCTTTTTCATATCCTCCTACTATAAGTATTAATTCTATTGTCAGTAACAAAAAAATTGGAGTAAAAACAGTGATAAGCCAAAAGATTCTATTTTTATTCTCTAAACGCATACTTAATTTTACTTATTCAGATTTATTTAAAATATAAACCATTAAAAAAACCTCAAACAGATGTTTGAGGTTTTAAACATTTATTAATTGAGTTAATTTTGAATCGGTGGTGCTTTTGTTTCATTTAGCTCAGCTTCTAAAGTTGGTAAGATGTGATTTAATATATGTCCAAATTTAGATTTTGCAGCAATAAATTCTGATTTACCAATACTAAGCATTTCCTCATGCATTTTTGTCGGTGCATGTGTAGATGTGTAAAGATTTCTCATTCCAACCATCATGCGATCATTAGGATTAGGTGGACTTTGCTCACCTACTTCATTTTTTGCTTCACTACCTTGCATTAGCTCTTGTAACTCTAATAATTGCATATGCGTATCATGTAATTTTTTATTGAGATCATTTGAAGGTTTAAGTGCTAATTCATGAGCTCTTTGCATTGCCTGCAATCGATTCATACCTTTTTCAAAATTTTGCATCGTTGTCGTAACCTCTCTTTGAAATGCAATGATCTCATTCTGAAATGCTAAACGTTTTTCAAAACTAGGTCCAGGTATACTAGCTTCCCGTAAAGGCACAACTTCAAACTCAATAGGCTCATCGAGTGATGTAACAACACCTGCTTCGACTTTGGCTAAATGTGCAGTATAGGTTCCTGGAACAGCCATTAAGCCACCGCCAAACCATCCACCACCACCACCGCGGTTAGCAAGTGAGACTACATTTTGAGAGGCCAACCGTAAGTTCCATGTAGCTCTGTTCAAACCTTTTTTTGCTGTACCTTTTATGGTTTGAATGACATTTCCATTTACATCCGCTATACTAATGCGAATATAAGGAGCTATTTCTCGCATTTCATTTTCGAGTGAATTCCAGCCTGGAAAGGGTATATCTTGTTCGTCTGTAGTACCTCGCTCGCGTTTTATACGCTCTGCCTTAATGGTACTTAGCCCGTTTTTTAAATAATATGTAAAAGTAGCACCAAATTCTGGATTTTTGGCTGTGAAGAAATTAGCTCCAGGATCAATCTCTACTGCTCTTGGCATAAACCATTTAGCAGGCCTAGTTAGGAATAAATCAGCTTCTTTTGATAGTGTTTCTTGTGAAATTTCTCGCAGTGGGCTTATATCATCCAATATATAAAAACCTCTACCAAAACTTGCTGCAACTAAATCATTCTCTTGTCTTTGAATGGTTATATCCCGTATTGAAATTGTAGGTATACCACCACTTAATTTGATCCAATTACTTCCATAATTGATAGTAAAAAATACACCGAATTCAGTTGCTGCAAACATTAAATTAGGTTTTATATGATCTTGAACTACTCTCCAGACTAAATGCTTATCAGGTAAATCTCCACTTATTATTTGCCATGATTTACCCCTATTAGTACTTTTTATTAAGTATGGTTTATAATCACCATACTTATGGTTATCTAGTGCTGCATAAACAGTATTTATATCATATAAATCGGCTCGAATATCATTAATAAATGCTGTTGAAGGGATACCTTTAATACTTCCTACCTCTATTTTACGCCAATTAGCTCCTCCGTCTTCACTAATCTGAATAATTCCATCGTCAGTTCCGACATAGAGTAAACCTTCTTTAAGAGGTGATTCTCCTAATGAGGTTATTGTATTATAGTCAGACATTGCATTCATATCCCATGAGTTGTCCCAGCTTTGGGTACGCCCCATAATAGGTAGAGTCATTCGTTCTTGGTCACGAGTTAAATCTCCAGATACTGGAATCCATGAATCTCCTCGATCATCCGAACGCCAGACCCTGTGCGATGCAAAATACAATCTTGTTGGACTATGTGGACTAACAAGGATAGGAGCATCCCAATTATAACGCTCATAGTCATCTCCTTCAAGAGGTTGTGGCTGAATAAAGGTTACGGTTCCGGTTTTACGATCTATACGATGTAGTCCACCTCTCTGAGTTTCACCATATACAATATTTGGGTTACCGGGCTCGGTTGCAGTATCATGGCCATCGGCAAAAAGTATATGTTTCCAATCTGCATTCCGAATACCTTCTACTAAGTCAGTAGCAGAGGGACCTTCATGTGTTCCATTATCTTGCGTACCACCATATAGATTATAAAAGGGAGATTCGTCATCAACAGCAACTTTATAATATTGAGTAAGAGGCAGATTACTAACATATCTCCAATTATTGGCGTGATCATAACTCTCATATATACCACCATCGCTTCCCATAAGTAAGTAATCTGGATCATCAGCGCGGAAAGCTAGAGCATGATTATCAGAGTGCTTATTTCTTTCCGGTAGATTACTGTATGTGCGTCCATGGTCGTCAGAATATATTGTGCGTACATTCATTAAATATAAACGACCAAAATGATGCGGTGACGCATATAGTTCTTGATAGTAATGGGGGCCAGTACCACCAGAAACCATGTCAGACATTTTTTTCCAACTTTCTCCTTGATTTTCAGACATAAACAAACCACCTTTTGTACGATCTAATTCTATCGCTGCGTATATAATATCAGGTTGTTGCGGTGAGATAGCTAGACCAATTTTTCCTTTATTTGATCCAGGGATACCTTTTTTAAGTTCTTTCCATGTTTCTCCACCGTCTGTAGACTTATGAATACCTGTTCCAGGTCCACCACCCATATATGCTGCAACCGTTCTATGTCGTTGCCAAGTAGCAGCATAAAGTACATTAGGATCTCTAGGGTCTATCACCATATCGGTAACACCAACCCATTTCTCGTCCCCCAGTACTTTTTTCCAGTTAGTTCCACCGTCAGTACTTTTATATAGTCCACGTTCTCCTCCTGAATTCCAAAGCGGTCCCTGTGCAGCTACCCAGACTACGTCTGAATTTTCAGGATGTACCAATACTTTAGAAATATGTTCTGTTTCTGTTAAGCCCATATTAATCCAGGTAGTACCCGCATCTGTACTTTTGTAAATACCATCACCAAATCCAACATGTCGGCCACCTACATTTTCACCAGTTCCAACCCAAACTATATTTGGACTACTGGGATCAATAGTAATACTTCCAATCGAATATGATTTTTGGTTGTCAAAAATAGGACTCCAAGTAATACCAGCATTTACGGTCTTCCATACACCACCCGAGCCAACGGCTACATACCAAAGGTTTTCGTCGTCGGGATGAATAGCAATATCAGAAATACGCCCGGAAGCAAAACCCGTACTTACTCCACGCCATTTCATAGCAGAATAATTGAGTTCAGTAACGTCAGGAGTTTGTTGTGCGAAAGTGGAAGGAGTGAGCATAAAGACTAGAAGTACCCAGCTCAATATCCACATAGATGTTCGTCGTATCATAAATTATTTATGTTAGTGTGTGTTAGTAGAGTATTAAGGCCATAAAAAAACTTATAACATGAATTATGCTGTTTTTTGGACCATAAGTTAATATAAGATTCAATACATCAAATTATCGCAATCTTAGAAATAAGCAAAGTCACTTAACGTATTTTTTCAATAAAAGTGTTTTGGATAGAAAAAACTTCTAAAAAAGTATAAAAGTATGAATAAGCTAATTAGTTAACTAATAATTAAAATTTCTGACATTACCTGCATAAACTTGAAACAATACGAGGTAAAGTGGTGATATCTTGTGGATAAATTAACAAAAGTAACTCATTTACTTTATCTATATTATTCAGTAATTAATAAACTACTACAATTTTATGATTGATAAACCACGAGATTACTGTGGTGTTTTTGGAATAGCAGATCATCCTGAAGCTGCTCTTTTTAGTTACTATGGCCTTCATGCACTTCAACATAGAGGTCAGGAATCAGCAGGCATCGTTAGCATTTATTACGATGAAGACAAAGAAAAAAAAGTGATGCCTAATTATAAAGACTTTGGTTTAGTATTGAGTGTATTTAATAAGCCAAAGATTTTTAAAAAAATCCTCAAAGGCAGATCAGCTATAGGTCACAATCGGTACTCAACATCTGGTTCTTCTAAAAATCCAGCTAATATTCAACCTTTCACTGTGCATTATCAGCTAGGTAACCTTGCAATAGGTCATAATGGAAACTTATCTAATGCTAAGCAAATTAGAGAAGCATTTACTAGAGATGGTATTCTTTTTCAAAGTACCTCTGATACGGAGTTAATTTTACATTTGATTGCCCAGAGTAAAAAAAATAAGCAGATCGAGCAAATTATTGATGCTGTAGAACAGTTAGAGGGTGCATTCAGTTTGGTTATTTTGACGGATGATTCTTTGATTGCAATACGGGACTCTAATGGTTTTAAACCTTTAGCTCTTGGTGAGAAAGATGGTGCTTATTGTGTAGCTTCTGAAACTTGCGCCTTTGATATAATAGGGGCAGAATATATTCGAGATATTGATCCCGGTGAGATATTAGTTATTCCAAATAATGCAGCAAGGAATAAATTAATACCTAAAAATTTAAAATCTTTTCATATTACACCAAAATTTGGAGCCACATCACAATGTATTTTTGAGTATGTATACTTTTCACGACCAGATAGTATGATTTTTGGTGAAATGGTGGATAAAATACGTCGGAATCTTGGTAAAACCTTAGCAAAAGAACATCCAGTTAACGAAGTTATTCAAAGTAGAACTAGTACTAGACCAGTAATTATTTCGGTTCCTGATTCATCAAATACGGCTGCAATAGGTTATGCTAGTGAAAATCAAAAAATGGGTTTTGATTGTAAATATGATATTGGATTGATTCGAAACCATTATGTAGGCAGAACTTTTATTTCCCCTGGACAGAAATCACGTCAACAAAAAGTACGCACAAAATTTAACCCGGTAAAGGGAGTAATCGAGGGTCGTTCAGTCATTATCGTAGATGACAGTATAGTAAGAGGTACTACCTCTCAATACCTAATAAAGATGCTTCGAGCGTGTAATCCAGCTGAAATTCATTTTTTAGTGAGTTCACCTGCGGTTGTTAGTCCCTGCTATTATGGCATGGATTTTCCTTCACCTGAAGAATTAATTGCTAACCGGTTTGATCGAGATATTGTAAAAATAGCGGAGGAAATCGGTGTGGATAGCCTTCGCTACCTATCAACTGATGGGTTGGTACATGCTGTGAAGGAAGCGAATCCTTCCAGCAATGACTATTGTACTGCATGCTTTACTTCAAGGTATCCTGTTCCTGTCAAATTTGGTTTTCAAAAAGATGAGAACGAATTAGTATAAATATGTGGGTAGAATAAAACGCCATGTTTAATAAACCCGCTACTTTTATTACCAGTGCACCACGACTAGAAGACTGTCCACCAATGGTCTTACCAGAGTTTTGTTTTGCTGGTAGGTCTAATGTGGGGAAATCATCGTTAATTAATGCTTTACTTAAAAGAAAAAACCTAGCACGAACTTCCAATGTGCCAGGCAAAACCCAGCAAATGAACTATTATAGAGTTGGTAAGACATGTTACCTTGTTGATTTACCAGGTTATGGTTATGCTAAAGTACCGAAAAAAGAGCGAGAACGTTGGGGTAAAAATATACGTGTCTATTTAACTCAGCGAGAAACATTGCGCTTAGTTCTTCATGTAATAGATGTTAGGCATCCACCCTCTGCATTGGACGAAGATTTTTTTTACTGGTTAGCAACCGAGCAAATATCATTCTCTGTTGTGCTTTCAAAAGCAGATAAAATCTCAAAATATAAAGTACAACAAGCAAGATCAAATTTAAAAAAGTTACTTTATAATATGAATATTGAGGTGCCCATTCTTTCATATTCTGCTGAGAATAAAGATGGAATTGCTGAAATTAAAGAACTCATCCAGGAATTTGTAAACTAATGGATATATTCATCAAGCTTTACAAAAGTAATCTTATTTATCCACTCCTTTTTTTTGTTAGTTTTTCAACAATAATAACTCTCAAGAAGTCTCATTATGTCATTTTCCGTACTCCTACTCGATAATGTTGATCCTGTCTGCAAACAAGTTTTTGAACAGCGTGGTATTAAAGCGATTCAACCCGGTACTATCACCTTTGAAGAATTATATGCATGCATTGGTGATTATGATGGACTGGTTGTTCGTAGTGCTACTAAGATTACTCGAGAGCTATTACAACATGCTCAAAAACTTAAAGTGATTGGTCGCGCAGGGGTAGGTGTGGATAATATTGATATTCCCGCTTCTACTGCAAAAGGAGTATTGGTCATGAATACTCCAGATGGGAATACCATATCAACGGCAGAGCACACTTGTGGGTTGATCATCGCAATGTCACGAAATATCCCGGCTGCGGTGCAAACTGTAAAAGGTGGAGGATGGAATCGTAAAGCGTATATGGGGACTGAGGTACATGGCAAAATATTAGGTATAGTAGGCTTAGGAAAGATTGGGTCTGAAGTGGCCAGACGCATGAAAGTTTTTGGGATGGAAATTATTTCATACGACCCGTTTTCTACAAAAGAACATGCACAACAATTAGAGGTAAAATTGGTGGAGCTAGAAGTACTTCTTTCTATGAGTGATTATGTGACGGTACATACCCCACTTACCGAAAAAACCAAAGGCCTTATTTCTCTGGCTAACAAAGAAGGACTTAAAAAAGGAATGCGGTTGGTTAACTGTGCTCGCGGTGGAATTTATGAGGAAGCGGATTTAGTAGAATTATTGGATGAAGGAGTATTAGGCAGTGTTGCCTTGGATGTGTATTCTACTGAACCACCCACTGAAGAAATTTATCAGATGCTAGCTCATCAAAAAGTCATCTGCACACCTCACCTAGGTGCATCTACTGAGGAAGCTCAGGAAAAAGTAGCGGAACAAATAGCGGCTCAGATGGCTGATGCACTCGAAAATACAAACTACAAAGGAAGTATAAACGGTAAATCAATTGCACTTTTAGCCAACAAAGAGGTCCAACCATACCTCGTTTTAGCAGAAAAATTAGGCAAGGCAATGGTACAATTATCACCCAAACAAACCAGCGAATTAGAATTTGAATACGCTGGTGGTTGCACTAAATACGCAGATGTATTAACAGATGGTATTCTCAAGGGAATTATTAGCGAGTTTGTCGATGATTCGATAAACTTAATTAACGCTCGCATTTACGCGGATGAACGTGGGTTTCAAATTAGAGAAGTTACCTCTAACAAAACTAAAACTTTCTCAGAATTGATTACGATTCGTATGCCCAAGAATGAAGAGTATAAAAGTATTTCGGCTGCTCTTTTTGGCGATGGAGATTATCGAGTGGTAGATATCGATGGATACGGATTGGAAATGCGCTTAGAAGGAGATATACTGTTATATCAAAACGAAGATAAACCAGGTATGCTAGCTTCGGTAAGTGGTGCATTGGCGGAGGAATCTATAAATATTGGGGCGCTAAGTTTGGGGCGTGCATCCAAAGGCTCAAACGCAATTACTGCGATAGCCGTCGATCGTAAGTTAACTGAGGAAGAAACCAAGAATATCCAGGGTAAAGATGGTGTAAAAGCCATGCGATTTATTTCATTGAGTTAGTTCCCACTGGGTATCCATTCCCCAGCATGCCAGCGTTCGATTAAACTTTGTAGGTCACAGATTTTTAATTGTTGTTTTTGGAGGACTCCATTGGGTATTTCTTCTAAGCTGGCTATGGTCATTTCCCTCTTGCCAAGGGTCCCAGCTGCTTTGTACACCTGCCAGCCAGTTAGTGCCATAGCCGCTCGAATCTGGGTAGCAGCCGCATAGGTGCTTAGTTTTGCATGATTATGACCCCATTTCTTATAACATTCAAAAATGCCAGGTGTCCAGCATTCTGGATTTTGTTGAACGGAGAAGGGATCGTGAAAATAGAAATTGATGCACTGGCTAAAAGGTTTTAATTCGGTGATTTCTTGAATATTACCCCAATACAAATGTAAAAAAATGGGAAGATCCTCTTCTGGTTGAAAATGATTCCATCCTTTTTTTAACCCCTTCAGACTTTTGGAAAACCAATCTCTCATAGTGTCTCTTTGCCAGTCAATGGGATACTCAAAAGTTGCTGCAATCTCTGTCGAGATGGGGTAGGCTTCAACCGAATAAAAATGCAAAGCTGTAGAACCTATATGATGTAAGTTAGAGAATGACTTCAAAAAAGCTTGAGCGGCCAATAAGAAATTTAATCCTGTACCAAAGCCCATTTCAAAAATCCTGAGTTCACCATTATGCGCTCTGAGATAATCATTAATGTTCAGGCGCTCTATGAATAAAGTCTGACTTTCTGCAAGCGCTCCGTTTGGATTGTGATAGTACTGATTGTAGTTTTTGGAAAAGAGAGTAGAAGATCCATCTTTGGTTACAAATGGGACTAATTTTGTCATCCTAGATTTCTCAAATTCAGTGGTAATAGTGCCAAATTATGCGGGTATGCATTTCCATCTGATAGCTTTCATTGTTAACAAGTAAAGTCACAAAAAATATAGATTAGCTCCAACAATAATTTTCTAAGAAAATGAATCTATAGTTTTTCTAAATTAAATGTATATAAAAAAAGTACGTAGAACTTACACAAAAGTTATAGTCCCATCAACCCACATACTTTCTATTCGATGAACATTCAACGTTGGTGTACTCCTCATTTAAAAAAAGCTAAAGAAGAAAGAGAATATCTTCATTGTTTTCCCGAATTGAGTTATAAGGAATTTGAAACAACCAACTACATTGAGCAACAACTGATTCAGCTAGGATTTGTTGTCGAAAGACCATTAGAAACTGGTTGTGTGGCTATAATTGAGGGGGATATTATTTCAGATAGAGTGGTTGCTTTACGGGCAGATATAGATGCGCTTCCCATAAAAGAGGAAGGAGAGGCTAAAGCTGATTTTTTTTCGACTCGTCCAGGGATTGCCCATTGTTGCGGTCATGACGCCCATACGGCTAATTTGTTGGGAGTTGCAAGAGTGTTGGCGAAACATACCTCTCATGTATCAGGGAAAGTACTTTTAATTTTTCAACCTGGTGAAGAGACGCTTCCAGGAGGAGGTCGGTTACTTTGTGAAACAGGATATTTACAAAAATATCTGATACAACAGATATTCGGATTACATACTTCTCCATTGCACAAAGTCGGCACAATTGCCACTCGTGTTGGCGAATTAATGGCAGCTCCAGATGAGTTTCAAGTGATTATTCATGGAGTTGGTGGGCATGCAGCATGCCCACATGATACCATTGATCCTGTGGTAATTGCCGCTGATTGTATTTCGGCCTTTCAAACCGTTGTTAGTAGAAGTGTTGATCCAACAGAATCGGCTGTGGTAACGGTAGGTAGAATTGAGGGAGGTACCGCACATAATATAATACCTGAAACGGTTCAGCTATGGGGAACTATCCGAACGTTTTCGAGTGCTACGGCTCAACTTGTTGAGCAGCGAATGCACCAAATTTGCAGGGGGATCGCTCAAGCACATGATGCTGAAGTATCCTTGATTATTAACAAAGGATATCCTGCTGTAATTAACGATGAGAAAGCCACAAAAAAAGTCATTAGTCATGCTCATAACTTGTTCGGATCTGATAAAGTTCTGGAAATGGAACGACCAATTATGGCAGGGGAAGATTTTTCATTTTATCAGCGATATTTCCCAGGAGCTTTTTTCTTCGTGGGAAGCGGGGCTCAAGAAAGTGATTCTACTCATGTTTGGCACCATCCAAAATACAATGTAGATCCTGGATTTTTTGAAACAGCGATGCCCTTAATGGTGTCATTAGCTATTGGCGGGTCTGATAAAGCAGAAAAAGAATAAGCAGGACTTTATGAGTGTGGATAAATTATTTTATCGTCCTAAGTATGCTCAATGGTCATACTGGGAAAGAGAGTTGGGATGGGACCAAAGAACAACCAGTTATTTAGGGTATAAACCGCTGGAAAACACCTATGATTTTGTTGTAGTTGGTGCAGGATTTACCGGTCTATCAGCGGCCTATCATTTAGCTAAAATTCATCCTAGTGCCAAAATTGCTCTTCTTGATCGGTACCTCCCACCATTAGGGGCAAGTACACGGAATGCAGGTTTTGCTTGCATAGGTACAGTGGGAGAATTTATCGCCGATAGCCACTTAGAACAGCGGGAGCGTGTCTGGGATCGTATGTATGAACGTTGGCAAGGGTTATCCTTACTTAGAAGTATTTTGGGTGATCAAGTTATTGAGTATGAACCTTTAGGTGGACATGAACTTTTTACTGAACAAGATGAATTTGAGCGTGTCTCAGCTTATTTGGATTCTTGTAATACAGCTTTAAAAAAAAGAACAGGACTAGACCATTGGTATAAGCCAACAAAGGTTAATGGTTATAATGCTATTCAAATGCCAAGAGAGGGACAACTTCAACCTGCAAAGGCATGGGCCAGATTTGCTCAATTATGTGAGCAGATGGGAATACACCTAGCTTGGGGGCGATGTTTGGTAGACATTACGAAAAAAATGGATAGAATTAAATTAACGGCGGAAAACGGCAGAAAAGGTGCCCATCAGTTCCATAGCTCGTCAGTTATTCTAACAACTAACGCCTTTTCGGCATTATTAGATGATGATGTTTCGGTGAGCCCTGGCAGAGGTTTGGTGCTGCTTACCAAGGCCATAGATTCCCAGCCTTGGCAAGGAACCTTTCATGCAGACCATGGATACATTTATTTTCGGAATGTGGGGCCAGATCGTTTGTTGTTGGGGGGAGCTAGGCATATGGATATTTCCGGTGAAACCACCACTCAATTTGGCATTAATAAGGAAATTAAGGCATTCTTACTTAGATACATGAAAGAGGTGATTGGGATAGATCCTGGCGTGGTAGAATATGAATGGTCAGGAATTATGGGCTTTACGCCAGATAAGAATCCGGTTATTCGAGCCGATACATCTAGAAATATGGTTTGGGCGGTAGGACTGAGCGGGATGGGAGTGGCTCTTAGTACAAAACTTGGTAGGCAAGCAGCAGAGTTTTTTTAATGCTTCTTAGTTGTCAGTGTTTGATAAAAGCGTAACTATTCTGCTGTAATCATGGCTTTAACTCCCCAAAAAGGCACTCTGTGCACATGGTAAAAAGGCATGTAAGAATATAAAGAGTCTAAGTAAAGATTTTTTATGAAACTTTAGCCTGCTTACTTTGTTGTTATTTTAACACATTTATAACCCTAGTCCGTTGGATATAACTCATTCGGTTTGTATTAACAAAAAGAGCATGAAAAAATATAATGTTTATGGGGTTGGAAACGCCCTTGTCGATTTGGAATGTAAGATTACGGCCAAATTCTTAGAAGAACAGCAAGTGGCAAAAGGGCTAATGACGTTGGTCAATGAAGTAACTCAACAGCGCTTATTAAAGGCTATCCTACATCATGGTTATGTGCGTAAATCGGGGGGATCAGCTGCTAATACTATGGTGGCAATTAGTCAATTAGGAGGTAGTACCTACTATTCTTGTAAGGTTGCAGCCGATGAATTTGGGGATTTTTATCTGGCTGATATGACTAAAGCAGGAGTTGAAACAAACTTGGATGGACAGACAAGGCAAGCGGGCACTACGGGTAAATGTCTAGTGATGGTTTCAGAGGACTCTGATCGGACCATGAATACTTTTTTGGGCATTAGTTCAGAATTATCTAAAAGAGAACTTTCTCCTTTAGCCATACAGTCTTCAGAATATGTGTATGTAGAAGGTTATTTAGCTGCAACCCAGGACGGTTTTGATGCTATGAAAAAAACCTTTTACATAGCAGAAGAGCATGGAGTGCGGACATCGATCACTTTATCTGATCCATCAATCGTTCAGGCCTTTAGACAGAACTTTCAAGAGGTGATTGGCACCTCTGTTGACTTACTATTTTGTAATGAAGATGAAGCTAAAGCGTATACGGAGACATCGAATCTTATGGATGCGCGTGAAGCTTTAAAGATAGATGCGAAGAGGTTTGTCATAACACTGGGAAAAAATGGAGCTATGATTTTTGATGGTGATACCTTTATCGATATTGAGCCTTTTCAGATTAAAGCCGTAGATACAAATGGAGCAGGTGATATGTTTGCAGGGACCTTTTTATATGGAATTACGAATGGATTAGGCTATGCGGCAGCGGGCAAGTTAGCCACCAAAGCGGCCTCAATGGTAGTTGGTCAATATGGACCAAGATTAACCTGGCATCAAATGCAAAAATTATTAAAATAAAATGAATGAAATTGTTTTAGCCTCTCGTAATCCAAACAAAATTCAAGAGCTTAGAGAACTCCTTTCTATACCAGATTTTCGAGTTTTGTCTTCTATTAATTTTCCAGAGCTTGAAGAGGTACAAGAAGATGCTTTGACCCTTAAAGGGAATGCGTTAAAAAAAGCTAAGTATGTTGCAATGGTAACGGGTTTACCAAGCTTGGCAGACGATACAGGTTTGGAGGTGACAGCTCTAAATGGCGCACCCGGTATTTATTCTGCACGTTTCTCAGGCAAACATGCTAGCTATGATGATAATGTGGAGAAATTACTCTCGGAAATGAGTCAGACCAATGAGCGTAATGCTCAATTTAGAACAGTTGTAGCCTTTGTTGATGCGGATAAGCAATGGATATTTGAAGGAATTTGCATGGGTAAAATTTCTAGGTTAAGGAAAGGGGCAGGAGGTTTTGGCTATGATCCTATTTTTATACCTGATGGATTTGACCTTAGTTTTGCAGAAATGGATTCCGAGCAAAAAAATAGCATTAGCCACCGGGGTTTAGCAATGAAAAAGGTAGTGGCATTTTTACAGGAGTGGGCATAGATATGGAGAGTAGTGTACCGGCTTTTGGTTGGTTAGACTATACAGTATGGGTGCTCTACATGATTTTTGTGGCTTATTTTGGGTTAAGAGCCTCGGATAAGCAGCAGAGTGCGAAAGATTATTTCTTAGGAGGAGAGGGGTTGCCTTGGTGGGCGGTATTGTTTTCGGTGGTTGCCACTGAGACCTCCACCTTGACATTTATCAGCATACCTGTAGTTGCTTATGGAGGGAATCTTACATTTTTACAGATTACAATTGGGTATTTTATTGGGAGAGTAATTGTGGCATTGGTATTTTTGCCCCATTATTTTAAGGGTGAGATCTACACAGCCTATACATTTTTAGAGCGTAGATTTGGATCTTCGATGCGAAATGCAACCTCTATCACTTTTATGTTTACACGTTTACTTGCAGATGGGGTTCGTTTGTTTGCCACAGCTATTCCTTTAGCAGTTTTGTTACGCTTTGGTGGAGCATTCGAGGGATGGAGTGATTTTCAACTGTACGCAATGGCTATAATGTCGATTACCGTACTCACGCTATTGTATACATTTTTAGGGGGGATAAAAGCGGTAGTATGGATGGATGTTATACAAATGGGGGTATATCTTGGTGGAGCTATACTTGCTGGCGTACTTTTAGTACAAGCTTTACCTGATGGATGGCAATCATTTCATCAGGCCGTCATATCTACTGGAAAAACTCAATGGTTTGATTGGGGCTGGGATGGTAGTTGGAAAAGTTATTTAGAGCAACCTTACGTTTTTGGGGTAGCCATTTTTGGTGGAGCTATTTTTTGCTTGGCCTCTCATGGGACAGATCATCTACTCGTGCAACGCCTGCTAGCAACGGGATCGTTGGGTTCAGGGCAAAAAGCTCTTATAGGAAGTGGTTTTGTCATAATTCTTCAATTTTTATTATTTCTATTTATTGGATTACTACTCTACACATTCTATGAGGGAGCAGATATATCAGTACTAGGGCTAAGAACCCAGGATGAGATATTCGTTAAATATATCATTGAACACATTCCTTCAGGGGTTTCGGGACTTATTGTGGCCGCTCTATTTGCCGCAGCGATGAGTAGTTTAAGCTCTTCATTAAATGCCTTAGCCTCTACTTCATTATATGATTTAATCATTCCTTACCGAAAAAAAGTATTAAGTGCAGTTGAAGAACTTAACTTGTCAAGGAGAATGACTCTTATATGGGGTATTGTACTTAGTGTTTCAGCTCTTTTATTTACTATCTTACAACTTCAAGCAGGCGAACGTCCAACGGTGGTTGAGTTGGGTCTAGGTATAGCTTCATACACCTACGGTGGATTGTTAGGTGCTTTTTCGTTGGGTTTGATGAGTAAAAAAGCCCAATCTATAGATGCGCTCGCAGGTTTTTTTTCCGGGTTAATATGTCTATTATTCATGGTTGAAGGTCCCGTTCAAAATCTGCTACCAGGTGAACCTCTGGCTTTAGCATGGCCACTTTATACCGCTGTCGGTGCCACCATTGTCGTACTTATAGGGGAATTATCAGCTGCTTTTCGAAACAGTAAGGCCTAGCAAATAATAGTTTCATCTCGCTTAGGTCCAGTAGAAATAATTTTAAAGGAAATACCTAAGTACTCTTCTAAAAATCGAATATAATCTTGAGCACTATTCGGGAGTTCATTCCAAGTGGTGATGCCCGATATGTCTTGATCCCATCCCAGTAGTTCAGTATAAATAGGTTCTACTTTTTCTAGATTTTTGAGGCTTAAAGGAAACACTTTAGTTTCTGTATTATCGATGCGGTAAGATGTGCAGACTTTGATGGTATCAAACCCATCCATTACATCCATTTTGGTGAGAGTTAATTCATTAAGTCCATTAATTCGACATGCATACTTTAGCGCCACCAAATCTAACCAACCACAACGACGTGGGCGACCAGTAGTTGCACCAAATTCATGACCTTTTTTTCGTAGCAAGTCTCCGGTATCACCCAAAAGTTCGGTTGGGAAGGGGCCATTTCCAACTCGAGTACAATAGGCTTTAGTAATTCCCATTGCTTGGGTGATAGCTAGTGGAGGAATACCACTGCCTGTACAAGCTCCTCCAGAAGTAGGAGAAGAGGAAGTGACATATGGATAGGTGCCATGATCTACATCAAGCAGGCAGCCTTGAGCTCCTTCTAATAATATACTCTCGTCTATTTCTAGCGCTTCATGCAACATATGCGTGGTATTACATATATATGGACTAAGTTTTGTTATTGCCCCCTCAAGCTCATGGATTAATTCTTGGGCATCTATGATAGGCTCCTCATATATATTCTCAAGTGCTCGATTTATATCCTCAATATTTTGGATAAGTTTTTGGCGAAGTACATTCGTATCTAATAAATCAATCATACGGATTCCAATTCTCGCAACTTTACTTACATAGGCGGGACCTATACCACGTCCGGTTGTTCCAATAGCCTTAGCTCCTTTTCTTTTTTCCTTCATTTGGTCCAAAATCTTGTGATAGGGAAGGATTACATGAGCTGTTTCTGAAATATAGAACCGGTTTTCTAAGCTGAAACCCATTGAGTGGACTTGATCGATTTCTTCCAAAAGAGCTAAAGGATCGATAACGACTCCATTCCCGATTATACAAATCCCATTTCCGTTAAATATTCCAGATGGGATAAGGTGTAGTACTACTTCTTTATCGTCAAATTTTAGGGTATGACCAGCATTTGCGCCCCCTTGGAATCGTACTATATAATGGGATTCTTTACTAAGAAGGTCAACAATTTTTCCTTTTCCTTCATCGCCCCATTGGGCGCCAATAACTATTCTAGTAGACATAAATAATTGCTATATGATCAATAAAAATAGAAGAACAACAAAAAAGGGTGGAAGTAGCTACACCCCCTCAAAGTCTGATGAGTTACCAGGGGAATTAAGCGTCTTCTTTATATGATTCTACCGCCTCATCCACTGAACGAAAATGTTTAAAAACGGTGATGAGTTTAGTCACTACCAACAGGCTTTCAATTTTATCCGTTGCATTGGCAATACGGAGGTCGCCTCCGGCTTTTTTCATAGTGGTGAGACCACCTATAAGCATACCTAAACCAGAAGAATTCATAAACTTTACCTTAGATAAATCAACAATTACGTTGGTCTTATTGACATCAATTAAGGCATGTAATTCTTCATTCAGATTGACCGCATCAGGTCCACCCATTACATTGCCTCTAAATTGTATGACAACGCAGTTGTAACGTTCTGACGTTTGATAACTCATGATAATACTAAGGTTTATTTAGTGTTTTTTTTGTGTCTAATTCAAGTACAAGAGGGCTAGCTACAAAAAGTGAGCTATAGGTACCTAATATCACGCCTATTATAAGTGCAAATGATAAACCTTTCAAGACCTCTCCACCGAATATAAACAGAATAGTTACCACAAAGAAAGTAGTTAACGAAGTAATTACGGTTCGACTGAGCGTATCATTCAGGCTTTTATTGAACATTTCAATGGTATCCATTCCTTTATGGACTAATTTATTTTCTCTGATCCTGTCAAATACAACAACTGTGTCATTGAGAGAGTATCCTACGATGGTGAGGAATGCCGCAATGATATTTTGATCGATTAATAGATTGAAGGAAACTACGTCGGTTAATAAAGTGAAAATGCCTAGTGTGATAACCACATCATGAACTAATGCAGCAACTGCTCCTACTGAAAAAGTCCACTTTCGAAATCGGATTAGGATATAAAGAAAAATAATAACAATCGCGTATACGACGGATTGTGCAGCAGCTCCTTTTAAATCCTCCGCAAATCTAGGGCCAATAGAATCGCTCTTTTCCATACTAAAACTTGCTCCACTGATATTGGCGCGAATAGCACCCTCAATTAGGTTTTGCACCTCATCAGTGCCGAGATCATTGTCAGTACGGATTAGTATTTCACTATCCGAACCAAATAGCTTTACTTCAGGTGATGAGCCTAAAGGTTCATTTAGGAAAGATCGAATATCTTCTGTTTTTACTTGAGTATCGAATGCATAAACGAATTCTTTTCCCCCACGGAAGTCTATTCCATATTGCAAGCCTTTTGTTAAAATAATAGCCAAAGATGCCACAAATAAAATACTTGATAGGGAATAGGCAATTTTACGTTTGCCTAAAAAATCAAAGTTGGGTGTTTCAAACCATCGCATAAGAAGTACCTTTTTATTTGAAAATTATCAACCGAAGCTAACTGCTTCTGTGTTATTGCGGGTTAAGTAGTCTATAACAACGCGCGTAATAATAATGGCACTAAATAGTGAACATGCAATACCCGCAAGCAAGGTAACGGCAAAACCTTTAATAGGTCCTACTCCAAAACTCATTAGGATTAAAGCTACAAAACCAGTGGTTACGTTAGCATCAATTATGGCACTCATCGCGTTGGAATAACCAGCTGAAATTGCAGCTCTCATAGTTTTACCACCACGTTGTTCTTCACGTATCCGATCAAATATTAATACGTTAGCATCTACCGCCATACCAATAGTTAATACAATTCCTGCCATACCCGGTAATGTTAAGGTCGCTTTAAATCCTGCTAGAATACCAAGGATGAAAATTATATTCAGCATAAGAGCTAAATCGGCGACTCCACCGCCGGTACGGTAATAAACAATCATAAAAATTGCCACAATAGACAGTCCCACTAACACTGACCGAAAGCCTGCTTGAATTGAACTCTCACCTAATGTAGCACCCACAGTTCGCTCCTCCATAATTTGAAGTGGGGCTGGTAGGGCGCCTGATAATAAAATATTTACTAAATCTTCTGCTTCAGCCACATTTTCCAGGCCAGTTATGCTGGAATTCCCACCATTAATTTTAGTGGATACATTTGGATAGGAAACCACATATCCATCAAGTACAATGGCGATAGGCTTCCCAATGTTGGCTCCTGTTATTCGACTCCATATTCTAGCTCCTTCACTATTCATACCCATCGATACCTCAGGTACATTGGTTGTTGGGTCAAACTGAATAGAAGCTTCCTCTATGACTTCACCGGTAAGTTCGGCATTGTCACGTACTCCATATAGTGCAAACTGCTCTACACCACCTTCAAACCCGATTGGTCTAGAACCCCACAAAACTACTGTATTTCTGGGTATTAATCGTTGTACTTCTGATGTACTTAGTAAATCCATAATTATAGCGGTGTCTTCGGCCATTGCATAACCAAAAACATATGGGCTTTGAGTTTGAATAAATGACATTCGTTCAAGTAATTCATTAGTTGGGCCGCTTAGATTTAAACTGTCAGAACTATCCGCTTCCACATTGTAAAACTCAATGGCTCGATTTCTGAAATTAGAGAAATCTTGGGCGTCTGCACCTGTTCGGAATTCTAAACGGGCAGTACCCTTTAATAGATTTCGCACACGTTCTTCGTCATCCACACCAGGTAATTCTACCACTATACGACTTTGTCCTTGTTTTACGATTGATGGTTCGGTAACTCCAAATCTATCAACTCGGGTACGAATAATTTCTATAGCACGATCTAATGCGGCATCTCGTTGCACTTTTAGAAAGGCTACTATTTCGTCATTGGTGGAACGGCGCGTGATGTCCTGGGATTCACTACGATAGAAGCGACTTAACCTAGCATTTGCATCTCTTCTCTCAAATTCAAGCTGCATTTCATCGATGAAATCAGTTTCGTTCTCTTCGGCCACTTCTTGAGCTAACCGAACTACCACTTCAAGCTCAGTATCACGGTTACCACCTGCAAGTTCTAGAATGAGCTGAGGTGTACCTACTTCAAGTGTAACATGCATCCCGCCTTGTAAATCCAAGCCTAATGAAAGAATCTTTTCTTTTAAGTTGGATAGCTTTTCAGCATTATCCATTTCATATTGAGTACGCTCTTCTTCGGTAAAGGTACTCATTTGTCGTTTTTCCAAATTCCAAATAATTGTTGGAGACAAATAGTATAGTGTGAGGGCAAAAAAAGCTGCTATTACACCTATTTTAAATCCGTTTCCTTGCATAATAATAATTTTTTATTGTTAGTATAAAATGATGATTAGGTTCGATAATTACGAACCTATAAAAAGAGTTATAATGTAAGCTAGGGGGCACCAGTAGCTATACTATTAATCATAGGATGCTCTTGTATGGCAGCAGGATAGCTTGGATTGTGAAGCGTAGAGTGCGAACTTATTTGATCTTCGTAGGTAATGAGCTCAACTAAACAATTAGAACTCGTAAGTTTATATAATTTGCTATAAGTGTGATTTTTGATAGTGTATCCTCGTGGCTCCTGTAATAAAATCATGTATTGATGCTGCTCCATATGATCCAGCATATTCCATTGTATAAGAAGTTTTATATCTAGATTTTTTTGTTTTAAATAAGCTTTGACCGCATTTGTCCATTGTTTTACATTATTGCTCTCCTTCCAAAGTTTTTCAAGGTGCAAACGAATTGATTTGAGACGTTCTGTATTTTTTAGCTCAGGGTATAGGTTTAAAGCTAATGAGTGATCAAAGTGTTTGTTGAGCCATTGGGTAAACCGTTGATTTTGGAATTCATTCTCGAGCATAGGTATGCTCTGCGAAACGAATGAGAAAAGCAGCAAGCTTAGATTAACTTTTTTAAGGATATGTGTACGAAAAAAAATCATATATGAAGACTTAAGATAGTAAGCTTAGAGCTTTCCTACAACGGAAGAAAGTCGTTCAAATTCTTGCTTTAAAAACATTCCCGTATACGAATTAGGTACTCTAGAAATTGTTTTAGGGCTTCCTTCTGCAATAATTTGCCCCCCCCCCTTACCGCCCTCTGGACCCAAATCAATAACCCAGTCCGCAGCTTTAATCACATCTAAATTATGCTCGATTACCATTACGGTATTTCCCTTATCCACTAATTGTTGTATTACATTTACTAGAAGGCGAATATCTTGAAAGTGTAAGCCCGTAGTTGGTTCATCCATGACATAGAGCGTATTACCGGTACCTATTTTTGAAAGTTCACGAGCGAGTTTAATGCGCTGAGCTTCACCACCGGATAGGGTAGTACTAGATTGTCCTAGAGTAAGATATCCTAACCCAACAGATGCTAGTGTTTTAAGTATTCTCAAGATAGCTGGTTGTGAGCTAAAAAATTCAACTCCTTCCGATATTGGCATTTCTAGGATTTCTGAAATATTCTTTTCGCGGAAGTATATTTCCAGTGTTTCTCGATTATACCGTCTTTCTTGGCAGGTTTCGCAGGATACGTACACATCAGGTAGAAAGTTCATCTCGATTTTGCGTATACCGTCACCTTTACAAGTTTCGCAGCGTCCACCTTTCACATTGAATGAAAATCGACCCTGATCATAGCCACGTATCTTGGATTCTGGTAATTCCGCAAAAAGTCTTCTGATATAATCAAAAACCTTGGTGTAGGTTCCTGGATTAGAGCGTGGTGTCCTGCCTATGGGACTTTGATCTATTGAGATAATTTTGTCAATATTTTCAAGGCCCTCAACTTCGTCATAAGGCAATGGAACTGCCTTAGATTTATAAAAATGATTGGAGAGTATTGGAACTAATGTTTGGTTAATGAGAGAGCTTTTTCCAGAACCACTTACCCCTGTTACCGTGATAAATCTACCCAAAGGAACTTGAAGGTCAACCGACTGGAGATTGTGTCCTCTAGCGTTAGTAATACAGATTTTTTTTGAGTTACCTTTTCTAGGGTTCTTAGGTATAGTTACTTGTTCTTGATCTCGGAGAAAACGCGCAGTCATGGATTCTGGTTCCAATTCATCTGGTTTTCCCTGTGTTACAATATACCCGCCGTAAGCTCCAGCTCCGGGGCCCATATCTATTACATAATTAGCCTTTTCAATCGTATCTCGATCATGCTCCACTACAATGACACTGTTCCCTAAATCTCGAAGAGTCTCAAGGGATTGAATAAGCTTTTTATTGTCCCGTTGATGGAGACCAATACTTGGTTCATCGAGTACGTAGAGAACTCCAACAAGCTGTGTTCCGATTTGGGTAGCTAGTCTGATTCGTTGAGCCTCACCACCACTCAGCGTTTGTGCTTCTCGATTAAGACTCAGATAGTTGAGACCCACATTCACCAAAAAATCGAGTCGGTCTCTAATTTCCTTGAGTATTTGATGCCCTATTTCTTGCTGTCGCTCACTCAAGTGTATGTTATGTAGTGTATCTCTGAGTTCTTGGATGTCCATTTGCACTAAGTCTTGTATGCCATATTTATCCAATTTATATGACAGAGCTTCCTTATTAAGCCGCCCACCGGAGCATTTAGGACAACTAACCTTGGACATAAAGGACCTCGCTTTTTCACGTTGCTTTTGGGACTTGGATTTTTCGTATTGTTCAATGATGGTATCCCGCAATCCTTTGTAGCTATGTTGATAAGTGACCTTATCAGAGCGAAATTCATAGGTAACCGCATACTTTTGTGTACCACTACCCTTCATTATCGTATCAATGAGTTCACTAGGATACTCAGTAATGGGAAGGTAGAAATCCACTCCATAATGATCCAGGACGGCTTCAAGCTGCTTAAAAGCAAAAATATCTCTTGGTTTTCCAAGAAAGCGAATACCTCCATCCTCAACACTTTGCTGTGGATTTGGTACCAGAAGTTCCCAACTAACATCATATGCATGTCCTAATCCATCGCAGGTAGAACACGCTCCGAAAGGAGAATTAAACGAAAATAGATTGGGTGCTGCTTCCTCATAAGCAATCCCACTTTCAGGATCGAATAACTTTTGTGAAAAAAGTCGGTCTTTCCATCCTTGTTTAGATTTAAGAGCGAGTATTACTGTGCCATCAGCCATTTCAAGAGCTGTTCTAACACTATCTGCAATCCGTTTTTCACTCTTTGAGCTAACTACAAACCGGTCTACAACTATTTCTATAGTATGTGTTTTGTAGCGATTTAGTACAAGCCCAGATTCCAACTCAATAATATCCCCATCCACACGGGCTTGTAAATAACCTTGTTTAATCATTTGTTCGAAAAGCTCACGATAATGTCCCTTACGACCTCTAATTACAGGCGCCAAGCAGTAAGCTTTGGTACCATCTTCAAGTCCAAGAATTGAAGAAACAACTTGATCAGTTGTTTGTTTTTCCATTTTTACTCCTGTCACGTAAGAATAAGGAATAGCTACCCGAGCATAGAGAAGTCGGATAAAGTCATATATTTCGGTAACCGTACCTACAGTGGAACGAGGATTTCGATTGGTTGTTTTTTGATCGATGGAGATAACTGGGGACAAGCCATCGATAAAATCAACCGCAGGCCGTTCCATCATACCTAGGAATTGACGTGCATAAGCAGACAATGATTCTAAAAAACGGCGTTGTCCTTCGGCATAGATTGTATCAAAAGCTAATGAAGATTTACCAGAGCCAGATAGGCCTGTGACTACAACCAATGCGTCTCTTGGGATGGTTACATCAATGTTTTTGAGATTGTGTTCGCGAGCTCCGCGTATGACAATAGACTCTTGCATAAAAATTCCTTAAGTAGAGTTTAGTCTGCTAATCTGAACAAATAGTCAAATTACCAAACAATTAGAGAAATTTCTGCTTTTTGCATAGCTTTTTTACGTAGCTTTCATAAAAATACTGTATGTTGATGTTTTTCTCAATCTTATCGAAATTGCAAATCTAAGTTTATATGTCTGTTAATACTGCTAAATGGAGTCCCTCAAGTTGGAGAGAATTTCCTATCCAGCAACTTCCAGATTATCCAAATAAAGAAAGACTTGAATGTGTCTATAATGAGCTACAAACCTTACCACCTTTAGTTACATCATGGGAAATTCAATCTCTGAAGGATAAACTTGCAGCAGTGGGTGCAGGAAAAGCTTTTTTATTTCAGGCAGGTGACTGTGCGGAGAGTTTTGATCTGACCCAATCCTCAAAGATTGTAAATTTAGTTAAAGTTCTTCTCCAAACAAGTTTTATCATGATTCATGAAATGGGAGTGCCTGTTGTCAGGGTTGGTAGAATGGCTGGTCAATATGCAAAGCCTCGTTCCTCTGCTTTTGAAACTGTTGATGGAGTTGAAATGCATAATTATCGTGGAGACTTAATCAATGGCTTTGAAAAGAACCAGGTAAAGCGGGTACCAGATCCAAAACGTTTATTGGAAGGGTATCATAAGGCAGGATTGACGCTAAATTTTATTCGGGCGCTGAGTGATGAGGGTTTTGCGGATTTGCATCATCCAGAGCAGTGGGAGTTAGATTTTATGCAGAATAATCCGTATCACAAAGAATATGAGTCTATGGTGAAATCCATTACCCAGGCAGTGAAATTTATGGATGCGGTTTCCGAGCGAAGATTACAACAATCTCAAAAGGTAGATTTTTATACTTCGCATGAGGCACTAAATTTATTTTATGATTCGGCTCAGACCAGAAGAGTGCCACGAAAGGAAGGTTACTTTAATTTAAGTGCGCATATGGTATGGTTAGGTAACAGGACTCGTGATTTAAATGAAGCGCATGTAGAATATTTACGTGGCATAGAGAATCCCATTGGTATAAAAATAGGCCCATCCTATTCCATCGATGAGATGCTAAAATTAATAGAGAAATTAAATCCAGCACATGAGGTTGGGAAAATTGTGCTCATTACACGGTTTGGAAAAAATCAAGTCCAAAAAGGACTTCCTGGACTCATACAGGCGGTACGCAGAGAGGGTTTTCCGGTTATTTGGAGTTCTGATCCAATGCATGGGAACACATTTTCTTCTACTAATGAATACAAAACGCGAAATTTTGACCACATAATGGAAGAGTTAAAACATGCATTTGCTATTCATAGAGCAGAAGGTAGTTATTTAGGTAGTGTTCATTTGGAATTGACTGGAGATGATGTAACTGAATGTGTAGGCGGGGCAAAAGGGTTGGATGAAACGGGGCTAGATGTAAATTATGAAACTTTTTGTGATCCGCGTTTGAATTATGAACAATCCCTAGAATTAGCCTTTCTTACATCTAAAGAGTGGAAGAAGAGCTACGGTTGATGACATTTTTTCTGTGGTATTGACGTAATTGCAGTAGTATTCTGTCTGTTTTACTTAATCTACTGACAATCTATTTAATTGCGCTGAAATCCCGTCATACTCAACCTAGAATACACCTGCGGGCTGTCAGTAATAGATATCGGGCCTGCCAAATGGCATACCATTTGTGTATATCTGTTCAAACTAAACATGAAACGATAAACATTATTGAGGTATCAATTATGGCACTATTACGATATACCAGACCTAATTACCGACATCTATCAAAGAGCTTTAACGAGCTAATGGATGAATTTTTTGAGCCAATAAATGCTCTAACTACGAACGATTTAACCCCTAAGGTTGATATCCGTGAAAATGAGCAGGAATTTGAATTCTTGTTAGAGTTACCTGGTGTGCGCAAAGAAGACCTACAGATAGAGCTTGAACAAGATGTACTTTATGTTTCTGGCGAGCGTAAAGTGGCGGAAGAAACAAAGGAAACTAATGTTCACAGAATGGAACAATTTTATGGTTCTTTTCATCGAAGTTTTCACCTTCCTCAAGGGCTGGATAAAGAAAATATTACTGCCCAATGTCTGGATGGTATACTTCGATTGACCATTAAAAAAGACGAAAAAGCGGTAAAAAAGCAGATAGAAATCCAATAATAAATAAACAAATTCTCATACTAATTGGATTTTGGATGATTCGAACTTGGGTGGCCACTTTGTATTACAACTAATACATACGACAGGGCGCCCTTGCTTCGTTAAGAGAACAAATTTAAAAAAACCAGTAAAAAATACATCTTATAAAGTTTATGAAGCATACATCAACAACCACTTTTACCTTACTTATCTCCTTATTTATATCAATCGTACTATTCTTTCTTGCAGCTGACCGGGAAGCTAAGACCGGAACTGTCTCAAGCAACACTAACATGCTAGGAGTAATGGATTTATCAGAATCTGTGGTGAATCGATACGATACACTGCCTAGTTCAGAGATGCTTAATAAACCTGTAATGCGGCTTAAGGATTTCAACGATGCCATTGTAGAGATTGCAGAAAATTCGAACCCATCGGTAGTAACCATTACCACTGAAAGAACACGTGAAGTTCGCGTGATGGATCCATTTTCAATGTTTTTTGGAAACCCAAATAGTCGAGAAAGCACACGTGAGTACGTGCAAAGGGGCTTGGGTTCAGGAGTAGTAGTTTCCGATGATGGTTATATCCTGACCAATAATCATGTAATTGAGAATACTGATCAAATAATGGTTCGATTATATGATGGACAAGAGCTAGAAGCTACATTAATTGGAACGGATCCCATGACCGATATTGCTGTTTTACAAATTAAGGAAGGGGCCGCTCCTGCTTTACCTTTGGGTAATAGTGATAAAGCTAAGGTAGGCTCCTTCGTGTTGGCTATTGGTAGTCCTCTTAGCGAAGATCTAGCTCATACGGTTTCATTTGGTATCGTAAGTGCTCGTGGGCGTTCCTTAAATCTAACCGTATATGGGGATTACATTCAAACTGACGCGGCGATCAATCCTGGTAATTCAGGTGGAGCTCTGGTAGATTTGAATGGTACCTTGGTGGGAATAAATTCCGCTATCGCCTCACGCTCGGGTGGAAATGATGGGATTGGTTTTGCCATTCCTGTTAAATTAGCTAAACGTATTATGGACGACCTCATTGAGGATGGTTCTGTAAGCAGGGGATACTTAGGGATGTATACTGCGGGAGAACTAGATCCTACCATGGCAGATGCCTTGGATTTAGAGGTTTCAAAAGGTGTCATTGTGGGCCGAGTTGAGATCAAAGGACCAGCTGAGAAAGGAGGACTAATAGAAGAAGATATCATTGTGGGGCTCAATGGGGAAGCTGTTCAAAGTTGGGATTCATTCCGAACAGACATTGCGAGTCTAAAGCCCGGAGAGAAAATCTACGTTCAAGTGATTAGAGATGGCAAACCAGTTGAATTAACCATTACCATTGGAAAGCGCCCAGGTGAGCAGGCCCTTGCTTCGAACTCTGCGACTACCAAAGATATGGTTGAAGATTTAGGGTTTAGTGTCCGCATTTTGACGGAGACCTTGCGATCTGAGCTTCGTTTAAGTGACGAGGTTGAAGGTGTACTGGTTCAAGGTCTTAAAGAATCAAGTGATGCCTATCAAAGGGGCTTAAGAAATGGAGATGTTATCTCAGCGGTTAAGCGAAAAACGATAGATAATATCGAAGCATTTTATGAAGCAGTTAATCATAGCCTTGAAGCTGGTGACAAAGCCATATTATTAACCGTTGAACGAGACAACATAAAACAATTTATTGCATTTAGAATGTGATATAGTTAAATGGATATAACCTGCAAATAAGGCAGATCTCTTAGAGTATGTGCCTTCAGTGGCACGGTTTTGGTGCAGTGTGGAGCGAGAGTTGTCGTTGAAAGATGTTCAATGCCTCGCTTTTTTAATTAAAAGAAAGAGATTATGAACCTGAACAATTTTACATTAAAGGCGCAGCAAGCAATACAGGTATCCTTAGACCTTGCCCAAGATACTGCCCATCAAGCAGTAGAAGCGATTCATATTGCTAAGGCTTTATTGGAGGAAGAACAAGATACCATCCAAACTATACTGTTAAAATTAGGAGTTCAAAAGAACCAACTAAAAGCGATAGTAGAGAAAGACCTAGCAACTCGGCCTAAGGTGACAGGGGCATCCATTTCTGGTAATTATTTAGGATCAACTGCTAAGAGTATGCTGGATCAGGCAAAGGTAGAGGCTCGGGAGTTGGAGGATGAATATATAAGCACCGAACATATACTCATGGCTATGTCTACTGTAAGTGAAACTTGGGCGAAGGATTGGCGGAGTTTGGGACTAAAGCAAGAAGCCATTCAGCAGGTATTAAAAGAAACACGTGGTGGCCAAAAAGTGGATGATCCGAACGCAGAAAGCCGTTTTGCCGCCCTAAAGAAATATGCTAGAGATTTAAATGAGTGGGCTGAGAAAAATAAATTAGATCCTGTAATTGGTAGGGATATTGAAATCCGTCGAGTCATGCAAATACTATCAAGAAGAACTAAAAATAATCCGGTATTAATCGGTGAACCTGGTGTCGGTAAAACAGCTATTGCTGAGGGTATGGCTCTACGTATTGTACGCGGGGATGTTCCTGAGGGTCTCAAGCAAAAGCGAATTTTGGCATTGGACATGGGAGCTTTAATTGCTGGGACTAAATTCCGAGGCGAATTTGAAGAACGATTAAAAGCGGTGGTTAAGGAAGTAACAGATTCAGATGGAGAAATCATTCTTTTTATAGACGAGATACATACTCTAGTAGGAGCAGGCGCCACCGATGGGGCCATGGATGCAGCTAACATTCTAAAACCAGCGTTGGCCAGGGGGGAAATGCATGCTATTGGTGCAACTACGCTGGATGAGTACCGGAAATACATTGAGAAAGACAAAGCATTGGAACGGCGTTTGCAAACAGTAGTAGTGGGTGAACCAAGTGTGGAGGATACGGTTTCAATTTTAAGGGGTTTGCAAGAGCGTTATGAACTTCACCATGGTGTTAGGATAACAGATGCAGCCATAGTAGCGGCAGCCGATTTTTCTCACCGATATATTGCGGATCGATTTCTCCCAGATAAAGCCATCGATTTAATTGACGAGGCCGCTTCCCGTTTACGCTTGCAAATAGATTCCCTACCGGAAGAGTTAGATGCTTTGGAGCGGCAAATTCGGCAACTCGAAATAGAGCGAGAAGCTCTAAAGCGTGAACAAGATTCCATCACAAAAAAACAAGTAGAGAAGGAGTCGGCTAAACTAAATCAACTCGAAAAAGAACTCGCAGATTTAATTGAAAAGCGAATGGGTATGCGAACCCAATGGGATCAAGAACGTTCGGTCATTAAGCAAGTTCAGGATCTCAAGCAAGCCATTGAAACCACGCGTAATCAGGCGGATAAAGCGGAACGAAAAGGAGAGTATGAACGTGTAGCCGAGCTTCGTTATGGTACTTTAGCGCAGCTTGAAAAAGAGTTAAAATTAGCCCATGAACAAGCACAGGAGGTACAGGAAGGCACAACTCTACTTAAAGAAGAGGTGGTGGCTGAGGATATAGCCGATATAGTAGCACGCTGGACCGGTATCCCCATTAGTAAAATGGTGCAGACTGATAGGGAAAAACTTTTAATGCTGGAAGAAGAGTTGCATAAGCGCGTAATTGGTCAGGACAATGCTATTGAAGCCATCGCAAATGCTGTTAGAAGATCAAGGACGGGCTTACAGGATGAGGGTCGCCCCATAGGCTCTTTCTTCTTTTTAGGATCCACGGGAGTTGGCAAAACAGAATTGGCTCGAAGTCTGGCTGAATTTTTGTTCAATGATGTTCAAGCGATGATTCGCATTGACATGAGTGAATATATGGAAAAACACTCCGTGAGTCGTCTTATAGGAGCCCCTCCAGGATATGTTGGATATGATGAGGGCGGACAGCTAACCGAGTCAGTCCGCCGTAAACCCTATTCGGTCTTATTGTTGGATGAGGTGGAAAAAGCACATTCTGACGTCTTTAATATTTTACTTCAAGTACTTGATGAGGGACGTCTGACTGATAGTAAAGGTACAACGGTCAATTTTACTAATACAATTATCATAATGACATCAAACCTTGGTTCCTCCTTAATAATGGAAGAAATGGAGAAAAACAAAGGGCCATGGGATCAATCACAGCATACCAGAATGCAAGAGCAGTTGATTGATCTGTTAAAACAAAGTATTCGTCCAGAGTTTCTAAACAGGGTAGATGACATTATTGTATTTCATCCATTAGAAGCCCGTCATATTCGAACTATTGTAGATATTCAACTTCGTAGATTGCATCAGATGTTAGCTAAGCAGCAGGTGATACTCCAGATTCCTGAGGAAGTCAAAAACTGGTTGGCCGAGCGAGGATTTGATCCTGTATTCGGTGCGAGACCCTTAAAAAGGATGATTCAGCAGCATTTAGTTAATAATATGGCCACTGAGTTATTGAAAAAAGAACTCGATGGGGCAATAGAATATGAGGCTCAGGTTTCTAAAAATAGAGATACTATTCTATTTGCAGAAATTCTACATGATCCAAACGAATGGGCTAAAGAAGAGCTTTAGCATCTTCTTCTATTCGGGCTAGTAAGTTTCCAATCGTATGTTCTTGTTCGGGTCGCATAAGTACACTTCTAAGTAGAACGACTTGATTACTATCTACCAAGATTTCGGGAAATTTTTGGCTAAAATCTTGCGAGTTTACAGTGTAGAGTGAAACATAGTATTGTTGGCTAGCGTTATTATTGTTCATGCCTTGGTGGAATATTTTTTTAGATCTATCACTAATGGTTGATGTTGAGCTGGGTGCATTTATCTTAGCTGCAAAATAAGCGACTATATCAAGCTCAGGTGCTATATAAGCATTTAATATTTCGCTTTTGTCCAAATAATCATAGGCTTTGATAGCCGCCCTGCGACAAGCGGTGAGTATAGGGCCAAATCCATTATCTCGTTCTAATGGGAAACATTGTAAGGTTGCCCAAAAAGCAGCTGCCGCAGCTCCTGCACGAGAGCATTCTAAACTAATTTCACCGAGGTGCAACTTATCAGAACTGAAATAGGTGTAAGGGGAATCATGCTTGTAAAAAACGCCAACTTCTGGATTTTTAAAAAGTACACATCCACATCCATAAGGTTGAAGTCCATGTTTATGTGGATCGATTACGATACTATCGGCCTCTTGCATTCGATCCCAATGTACGTTAATACCGGGCAGGTAATCTGAGATCGTTTTAAAAAAACCGCCATATGCGGCGTCAATATGAATTCGAATACCTCTAGGTTTGGCCCAATCTAGTATCTCTGAAAGAGGCTCTACTTTCCCCAATCCGGTAGTACCCATAGTGACAATTAACGTTCCAATAGAATCGACTGGGAGTGCCTCAAGGCATTTTGCTATGAAACGCTCACCCTCTAATTGGAAAGTATGAGCCTCCATACCTAATACTTGAGCCATTCGACCATGGGTATAATGGGCTTCGGTAGAATAGGCTATCCCTTTACTTGGGTGTAGGCAACGAGCAATCCAAAGAGCTTCTAAATTAGCAATAGTCCCACTAGAACTCAGGTGGCCCAAATATTTATCATTGTATCCAAATAAATGGGCCAAAGCTTGAACACACTCTTTTTCCATTTTAGAACTGGGTGGCCCTCCATCTAAGGCATGATTATTTGGGTTTAATCCCATCGTTATCGAATAAGCAAGTGCTGCAATAGGATGGGGGGGTTTGAGCATTTGGCCTGCATAATTGGGATGATGAAAGGGATAATTCCCAGTTAGTCGTTCACTCAGCGCACGTAGAGTTTTCTGGATGATTGAATCCTCAACTACAAGGCTAGGATGAGTTGTGAATACCCCAAAAGAGTCTTTCCATTCTTGTAATTGTTGTAGTGATGAATGAAAGTTTTTAAATATTGAAGTATCCATAATTCAAATAGTGATTTAGAATAAATCCATGGATACACCTGCGCTGAGTACTTGCTTTAGCTGGATATCCTTTGAAAAGTCGTAATCATATCTTAGTTCAAATTGCAATGAAGCTCGAAGTGTTGAATTTATTCTACCAATAAATTCATTTGTCCAGTATACATCGGTTTCGTTTATCGGGTGCAGTAAGTTGGTGAATGTTTCAATATCTGTGTTATATTGTACATTTTTGAATACCTCTTTTTGAAAGGTTATCCCTGTCGTAAGACCACCTTCAAATCGATAATTAACCCCTTGTCTGAGACCATAATTTGACGCTAAATCCTCTCGCATAACAAAGGTTTGTTTTAAACCAAGCCCTGCTTCCATTTGGAAACTTTCTTCAGCATTAAAGCTAATACCGATACCTTCTGTTACGTAGGCTGGAGCAAAGAAACCAGAAATTAATGAATCAGTACCAGTAGGGTTACGTTTAGCATTGTATTCGAATCCATCTCGAAACTGTGTTCGTAGCATGACTGTTCCGTAGGAAGAAAGTCGTGAACTGCCGGCAAACCCAAAAGTATTTCGCGTCCTGATGGTAAATAAATCGTCAGATTTACGTGTATCCCCACTAAAACGAGCTTGACCATATCTTCCATTAATTCGTATTCCAAACGCAAATAAATCGCTGCGATAGATCTTAGTATAATTAGATGAAAACGTACCACTAATCGTGTTTACCCCACCCTCACTCCAGTTTTCAAAACTGGCCTGAGCACCGTTAAGATTTATTCTCAAGTCATTCTCCCAGCCTTTTAGTGTGTCTGGTATAACAATAGTTTGACCTGCTGAGTGCGCACTTAACAAAAAAGTTATTATAAAGGACATTACGCCTGATAGGCGTGAATACGGTCTCCTCATTCTAATCGGTTTATGAGTTTTTAAATAAAATCACTGTTTCCAAGTGGTTTTCACTTAATAAAACTTCCACGTGTTCTCCAAATTTAGTTGGGATATGTTCTCCAACAATGTTTGCCAGAATTGGATATCGCCTGTGTCCTCTATCAATTAATGATACAATTTCGATGAACTCAGGTTCTTGTGAGTGAAACAATACGGAAAGTGCTTGAAATAATGTGTGCCCTGAGAAAACTACGTCATCTACTATTAAAACTTGTTGGTCACTTAAATCGGGTATAGTTTTATTACCTTTATTTAAAACGTCTAAGTGATGAATAAATTTATCTTGATTAGGTCTTAGTTCATTAAGTTCGGAAACAAGCTCTTTAGCTAGTGCGAAACCCCGTTCATTTAATCCAATTACATGAAGAGGTAGATTAACCGAAAAGTGCTCGTAAACCTGTATAGCCATTCTCTTTATGCTTCGAGAGATTCGGGCCCGGTCCATGAGTGTAAGTTGATGTCCCATGAGCTCTAAACGTTATTTTAGGATAAATTTAATTCAAAATAAGATACAATTTTAGTCATACTAATAAGTGAGTTTTTTTGGTTAAAGTATCTCAATGTTTGTCTAATCTTAAAAATAGATAGTTTCAGTCTTGATTAGAGATTTATAGCTCACTATCTTTTAAATCTGTTAACGACATTCTGCCCGGTCGTCTAATGGCAGGACACCTGGTTTTGGTCCAGTATGTGGGGGTTCGAGTCCTCCCCGGGCAACTACACTCGATGGGTGTCAAGGTAGAGCCCTTCGTTTTTTGTAATCCTGAACATATCAGTGCTAGCAAACAAAAATAACCTTGGACAGTCCACTCGCAATATTTTCTGGTACCAGTAATCCAGCCTTGGCCCGTGCCATAGCAAAGGAGTATGGAACCAATCTTGGAAAGATTACCATCAAACAGTTTTCAGATGGTGAAATTTACGTCAAGTATGAACAAAGTATACGTGGAGAAGATATATTTATAGTTCAATCAACCCCACCATCAGGCGACAACATTATCGAGCTACTCCTCATGTTGGACGCTGCCAAGCGTGCTTCTGTTAAACGTGTGACAGCCGTAATACCTTACTTTGGGTATGCACGTCAAGATCGGAAAGACCAACCTAGAGTGTCTATTGGTTCAAAGTTAATGGCTAATCTATTGGTCGAAGCGGGTGCGGATCGTATACTGACGATGGACCTGCATGCATCGCAAATTCAAGGATTTTTTGATATACCTCTTGATCATCTTTATGCTTCTCGTGTATTTATTGATCATATGACTAAGCATCCAATTGATAATTTGGTGGTGGTTGCACCCGATGTTGGTAGTTTGAAAATGGCACGATCCTATTCAAAAAAAATGAGTGCTTCTTTAGCTTTTATTGATAAGCGTAGGCCCAAACAAAATGAGTCAGAGATAATGAATATAATTGGTGAGGTTGAGGGTAAGAATGTTTTAATCGTTGACGATTTAATTGATACAGCAGGTACATTAACCAATGCGGCAGCTGCCATGAAGAAGCGAGGTGCATTAGACATACGAGCTATGTGTTCTCATCCCATACTCTCAGGGCCAGCATTTCAAAGAATCGAAGACTCACCTATTTTTGAATTATTGGTAACCGACACCATTCCATTGCGTCAGCCATCTGAAAAAATAAAGGTACTTAGTGTAGCGAATATTTTTGCTGAAGCAATCGAACGGATTCATACCAATGACACCATCAGTGAATTGTTTGATAATTAATAAGTAGAATAGGAAAAAAATGGCAAAGCCAGAATACGTTAAACTTGAGGGTACTCCTAGAGAGACCAATAAAAAAGCGAACCGTGAGCTGCGTGCGGCTAAACGTGTTCCTGCAGTATTATATGGTCCTGAAGTACAGAAAAACACATATTTTTCAATAGATGAATTAGCGCTAGAAAAGATTTTGAGCAGAGCTCAAACTAAAGTTCAAGAGCTGACGATCGA
The DNA here is from genome assembly GCA_002720745.1 of Balneola sp. Lineage (GTDB taxonomy): Bacteria > Bacteroidota > Rhodothermia > Balneolales > Balneolaceae > UBA1275. Next base: position 64,932 of record PBJO01000011.1, on the reverse strand, counting down.
CGGGAAAGTGTACAAGACACTACTAAAGAGGACAGAATTTGATCCGGTTACAGATCGTCCCATTCACGCTGATTTTTATGTGTTAAGTGATATACACAAAGTAACGCTCCGAGTGCCTATTGGCATTAAGGGAACTGCGCGCGGTGTTGTAGAGGGAGGTGGGCGTTTATTTCAGCCAATGAAATTTCTTCGCATACGAGTTCTACCAGAGAATATTGTTGCTGAGTTTCAAGTGGATGTGACACCACTTAAAATTGGGCAGTCCTTTCATGTTTCGGATCTAGAGTTAGATGGAATTATCCCATTAGATTCTCTAAACAGGACTATTGTTACCATTAGGCCACCAAAAGGACAGCTATTGAAAGATGTCATTAGTGATGAAGATGGTGAGGAAACTGAAAGAGCTGACGATTCCTTGGAAGAAAGCACTTCTGAGGAATAATTAGAGGGTACCCGTGGCGCTATTAGTTGGACTTGGAAATGTAGGCGCAGAGTACGAGGGTACTAGACATAATATTGGTTTTGATATAGTGGAAAAGCTTGCCAATAAGCTTGGCAGCCCTTTTCAGGCAGGTGATGGTTCCTTTGAATTTGCTCAAACACGATATAAGGGCAAGAACTTGTTTTTAGTAAAACCAACAAATTACATGAATAACAGCGGTTCCTCAGTAATGAAAGCCATGGTACAGTTTAACCAGAAGCCAGAGCACAGTTTAATTATTTATGACGATTTACACTTGACATTGGGAGTCTTAAAGTTACGACCAAAAGGAAGTGATGGAGGTCACAATGGAATCGCAGATGTTCACGACAAAATAAACTCTCAAGCCATACCTCGTTTACGAATAGGCATTGGAAATGATTTTCCTAGGGGTAGGCAAATTGATTTTGTATTGTCATCATTCAGATCCGAGGATGTAGAATTGGTCAAACAAATGATAGATAATGCTGTTCAGGCTTGTTTGGATTTTGTGGGCTTGGGGATAAATAGAGCAATGAATATACATAATTAGTCAACCATTTTTGATACAGGTGCACAGTCACCTTGTTAATTACCATATAAAACATAGAACGCACAATTATGCAAACTATACTATACTTAATACCAATTGCAGGACTTATAGCTCTGCTTTACACATTTATAAAGTCATCCTGGGTATCCAAACAAGAGGTTGGAACTGAACGAATGGGACGTATAAGCAAAAGCATCGCAGCAGGTGCTATGGCTTTTCTAAAAGCTGAATACCGAGTACTTGCAATTTTTGTTATTGCAGTAGCAATCCTTCTAGGAGTCAGCGCTAACCCCGAAACATCTAGCTGGATGGTGTCTATTTCCTTTATGGTTGGTGCTATTTGTTCCGGTCTTGCTGGATTTATTGGGATGCGCGTTGCAACCAAGGCGAATGTAAGGACTACTAATGCTGCACGCATAAGTCTAGGAAAAGGCTTAGAAGTAGCTTTCGCTGGAGGCTCAGTGATGGGGCTTGGAGTTGTGGGGCTTGGTGTTTTAGGCCTAAGTTTACTATTGATAACATTTGGAAGTATTTTCGGTCTCGAGGGTGCGGATGCTGTTAACAAAGTATTAGCTATTGTGACAGGCTTCTCCTTTGGTGCCTCATCTATTGCTTTATTCGCCCGAGTAGGTGGTGGAATCTATACAAAAGCAGCCGATGTTGGCGCTGATCTAGTTGGTAAGGTGGAGGCAGGTATTCCAGAAGATCACCCATTAAACCCAGCTACCATTGCGGATAATGTTGGAGATAATGTAGGTGACGTTGCAGGTATGGGAGCTGATTTATTTGAATCATATGTGGGTTCCATTATTGGTACTATGGTACTTGGTGCTGCTTTCATAGCAGACGCTACTATAAACGGAGGTGCTTGGATAGACCAATTTAACGGTTTGTCTGCTGTACTATTACCACTTGTACTTGCAGGTACAGGTATTTTAACCTCTATTTTAGGTACCTTCTTTGTTAAAGTTAAAGAGGGAGGAGATCCTCAGAGAGCATTGAATTTAGGTGAGTTACTGGCAGCAGGTATTATGCTAGCAGCATCTTATTTTATTATACAATGGATGTTACCATCTGAATGGAGTTTTGCTGGTGAAATCTATTCAAGTACAGGCGTATTTTGGGCAACAATCTTTGGTCTAGCCTCGGGATTACTTATAGGCTTAATTACAGAGCATTACACAGGTACAGGAACCAAACCAGTATTGTCTATTGTTAAACAATCTATAACAGGTTCTGCTACCAATATCATTGCAGGTTTGGGAGTTGGTATGATTTCTACTGCCATCCCTATTTTAATCATTGCAGCAGCAATCATTGGTGCCTTTCATTTTGCTGGTCTTTATGGTATCGCCATAGCAGCGGTTGGCATGCTTGCAAACACAGGTATTCAACTTGCAGTAGATGCGTATGGTCCTATTTCTGATAATGCTGGCGGTATTGCTGAGATGGCTGAATTAGAACCTGAAGTACGTGAGCGTACGGATAAATTAGATGCGGTTGGTAATACAACGGCTGCTATTGGTAAGGGTTTTGCAATTGGTTCTGCAGCACTTACGGCTTTGGCATTGTTTGCTGCTTTTATTACAGCTTATAACGCAACTCATGATATTCCTTTGAGTGGAATTGATGTAACTCGCCCATCCGTTATGGCGGCTCTTTTTATTGGTGCTATGTTACCTTTCCTTTTCTCAGCTCTTTCCATGCAAGCAGTAGGACGTGCTGCTATGAGTATGATCGAAGAAGTGCGCCGTCAATTCAATGATATACCTGAGTTACGTGCAGCATTAGATGTCATGAATAAGAACGAAGAAACAGATTTTGATCAATGGAGTGATGCCGATAAAGCAACATTTGAAGCCGCTGATGGAAAAGCAGAATATGAGAAGTGTGTTGAGATCTCTACTACAGCTTCTATTAGAGAAATGGTATTACCTGGTTTGTTGGCAGTAATTGTACCCGTATTATTTGGTTTTTTAGGTGGTCCTGAAATGCTTGGTGGACTTTTAGCTGGAGTTACATCGGCAGGTGTATTAATGGCACTTTTCCAATCCAATGCGGGTGGAGCTTGGGATAATGCAAAAAAAATGATAGAAGAAGGAGTGACTATTGACGGTGAGGAATACAAAAAAGGCAGTGAGCCACATAAAGCTGCAGTAGTTGGTGATACGGTAGGCGATCCATTTAAGGATACCTCTGGGCCTTCTCTGAATATCTTATTAAAACTTATGTCTGTAGTGGCATTGGTCATAGCAACGATGATTTAAGGATTATTTTTAATCCGCACTTACTAGGAAAATAATGTCATCAAAACAATTACTTAAACTGGTATTCTTCCATGATCAGCGCATGGAAGAACTAACCAGTTCAAACACTTCTAAGGTTAATGACGATATACTTTCGTTTTTTACCAAGCCGGATCCTACCTATTCTCGATTATTTTTTATGGGAAGTGATCTAGCTAATAATCGCTACGGAATCAATTTCTTAGATTCTTTTCCTTCTGTAGTCAGCATTATTGAACGTCTTTATACTATACCACCCACGCTACAATGGTCAGATGGGCAAGGAATTCGTAATTGGATAGATGATGCGCCAGTGGATGCCTATCTTAGATTAGTCCTAAAATCTATTGACAGAATACAGTCTTCAGGTACCGAAACGGTTATTTCAGTGAAAACCAACAAGCCAGACATTGCTAAAAGCAGTCAGGAGAATGCGTGGGGATACGAAATTGAACCTACTGTGCTTCATAGATTGTTAATGAAAGGCGAATTTATTTTAGTTAAACGGGCTGCATTTGACGGCTACGATATAGATTTATTTAGTAAACAGAATTCATATATTGATTTTTTTTATCCCTTACAGTCTTTATTGCCGGGTGCTTTTAGATTTTTTTCTATTAATGGTAAAAGGATACATAATAAAGAGGCTTTATTTTTTGAACAAACGCGCCTTCACAAACCTCCTCACGGTTTTGAAGAAGTTCATCCCGAGTCCGTGCTATAACTTGTTTATTATTATTGTTTATTGGATATAGTTGAATTCTTTCTGGTCAGTGGAATTTTTAGTATAAAGAGCTATCAAATAATTATCTTATTTAGATCAGGATGATCGTACCACTCACCATTACCAAAATAGGCGAACAAGTTCGAGTCAGTTGTTTAAACTGCGCAAGCGAAGATACATACAGATTACATGAGCTTGGATGTGTAGAGGTTGCGACAGCAACTGTTGTCTCTAATCAAAAAAATATAATCCTGCAGATTGCAGAATGTCGATTAGCTATAACCCGACCTTTGGCAATGAATATTTTAGTTGAGCCAGTCGTTCCATAAAAAGTAAGCTTTAAACTTAAAGAGACTAAGCATATGTCTCTTTCTGACGCAGTTGTTCAGCAAAAATATGAGGTTAAACAGATTCAAGGAGAGGAACTCGTCCGAATTATGGAAATGGGGCTAACGCCAGGTAGTATTTGCAGAGTCATTCGGAGAGCTCCAATGGGCTATCCAATGGAAATAAAAATTCGTGGATATCTTCTTAGCTTACGAAAAAAAGAAGCTGATATGATTGAGGTAATTCCGGTATGAGTAAGACGAATTTAGCTATTCAGAAGGACCTATTACGCCAACCTAGTACAATTACACTAGTTGGGAACCCGAATACTGGTAAATCAACTATTTTTAATGCCCTCACTGGATTACGTCAGAAAATAGCAAATTACCCAGGGATTACTGTTGAGCGCAAAATGGGATCTACCATTATTAACGGGGTATTGCATAAAGTTATTGATTTACCCGGTGCATATAGTCTAAATCATAAAAAAGCAGATGAGCGTATAACCTATGAAACATTGATAGGGAGCTACGACTATGAAGAAAAACCAGACCTACTTTTGTTAGTTCTAGACGCAAGTAACCTCGAACGCAACTTGTTTTTAGCTTCACAGGTAATGGATTTGCAAATTCCTATACTAATGGTTCTAACAATGAGTGATATCGCTGATGAGAGAGGTATTATAATTAAACCTGAGCAGCTTTCTTCCGCTTGGAGAGTACCTGTAATTTCAGTAAATGCTCGATCCAAAAACTGCGATACTCAAATTAAGGAAGCTCTGATTGAAAAAGGTGTGGCAGTTCCCAAACCTTTCCAATGGAATCCAACTACGCCTCTTAGAAAGGCTGTTGAGCGATTGGATAAGGAATGGCTATCCAAGCATACACAATTGCCAAAGCGAGCTCGACCTATAGAGGCATTACGACTTATTGCAGAAGGCGGTCTTGAAGATAGTTTTTATCAATACTCAGAGGGAGGAAAGGCCAAAAAACTAATAGAGAGTCTGCAAAATTTTTTAGAAGCTGCGGGTGAGAATCCAACAGCTGCCGAAGTAGTTCAGCGATATCGTTTCATTAGCGATATCTCAGAAGGAAGCGTATCAAAGGAACATAGTAATGAGCTGACTTAGACTGATTGCATGGATAATGTACTAACTCATAGAGTAGGTGGGCCCTTTATCTTCGTATTGGTCCTTTTAATAATGTCTCAATCAATTTTTAGTTGGGCCACGCCTTTTATGGATATAATTGATATGATTTTTATCGAGTTTGGTGCATTTATAGGTAGTTCACTCCCTAACGGTATGTTAAATAACCTACTTGTCGATGGGGTTATTGCCGGTCTAGGAGGGGTGGTGATTTTCCTACCTCAAATTATTTTCTTGTTTTTGTTTATTTACTTCTTAGAAGGAACTGGATACATGGCTAGGGCTGCTTTTGTGATGGATGGTTTTATGACGATGGTAGGCTTACATGGCCGATCGGTGGTCCCTTTGATGTCGGGTTTTGCTTGTGCTGTGCCTGGAATTATGGCTACAAGAACCATCGAAAACTGGCGAGACCGGCTAATTACCATTATGATTTTACCCTTCATGGCCTGTTCTGCTCGTTTGCCGGTCTATGCGGTAATGATCGCCGCATTTGTCCCTAATAAACAATTCATGGGCTTTTTAACGCTACAAGGTGTGGTGTTTTTTGGGTTGTATTTATTTGGGATAGTGATGGCAATTGGATCTGCAGCAGTGATGAAGCGAATTTTCCCAATGGGTAAACCCACTCCATTCCTAATGGAACTACCCTCATATAAATTGCCGAATATTAGATTGATTGTAATTCAATCCTTAGAACGAGGTAAAATATTTGTTAGCGAAGCTGGAAAAATTATAGTAGCAATTTCTATTATTTTATGGTTTTTGGCTTCTTACCCTATCTATGAACCTACGGTCAGTGATCGAGCCACTACAGATGCAAACGAGCAGCAGTTGAGTGATCAGATGATATCGACTCTTCAGCTAAATCAAAGTTATGCAGGTACTTTTGGCCAACTGATTGAGCCGGTAATCGAGCCACTCGGATTTGATTGGAAAATAGGTATTGGCTTATTGACCTCTTTTGCCGCCCGAGAAGTAATGGTAGGTACTCTTAACATCATCTATAGCATAGAAGAAACAGATCAGCAATTAGGATTAATAGACCGTCTTAAGAGTGAAATAGATCCAAACACCGGACTACCAAAATATACCCTAGCAACAACACTTTCCCTAATGATCTTTTTTGCTATTGCAATGCAGTGTATGAGTACTTTAGCTATTGTTAAGCGAGAAACGAATAGCTGGAAGTGGCCTTTAGTTATGTTCGGTTATATGACTATTTTAGCCTATTTCAGTTCTTGGCTAACTTATGAGTTCGCTAATGCATTTTTACTAGGCTAAGCAGACTTTAAGCTTGATTTTCTATTTTTGATTCGCAATTAATACGGTAAAAAGAGATATTTCATAGATGAATTTTTTAACCAAATTAGCTGATTCAATTCGCGAATCTTCTTCAGTATTGTGTATAGGACTTGATCCAAATCTTGCTCGATTGCCTGAGCAACTTCATACCCTTTCAGAAGATCCAATCGAGCGGATAGTATATTTTTGTCATCAGGTTGTAAAAGCTACTCACAAACATTGTGCAGCATTTAAAACTAATTTAGCCTTTTTCGAAGCCCTAGGTTCCAAGGGTTTAGATGCGTTTCATCGAGTTGTCGCTGCAATTCCTAGTCGTCATATAATTATAGCCGATGCCAAAAGAGGGGATATAAATACTACGGCAGAGCATTATAAGCAGGCATTTTTTGATCAGTTTAAGGTAGATGCTATTACCTTAAATCCTTTAATGGGAATGGAAACCCTGGAACCTTTTAAAGGTGATAGTAGTAAAGCGGTTTATGTAGTCGCCTTGACGTCTAATGCAGGAGCACAAGATTTCCTATTGGTGAGGAGTGGTAACTTTGAGACTCTTTCGGCTCATATTGCAGATAAATTAGCCAATATTCAAAATTACTCCGAGACACATTTAGGCATGGTTATAGGGGCCACACATAGCCAAGTATCACAGCAGGTCCTAGCTCATCATCCAAAGGCTGCTTTATTAATTCCTGGTTTTGGTGCACAAGGAGGAGATATTAAAGCATTGACGGCACTCTTAGCTACTCACCCTGGATTACCCCTAATTAATTCCAGTAGAGCAATACTTTTTGACGTGAACGAGGTCAGTGACAACGAAACGGCGTCAGGTAATTGGCAGGATCGAATTCTAGAACGTACTCTTATGGCGAATCATCAATTACGTCCTATTTTTGAACAAGTTGATTTGAATTAAAAAATGAGTCTAACAGAGGTCATTATTTATACTGATGGAGCCTGTAGTGGCAATCCTGGACCGGGAGGTTGGGGGGCATTGTTACGACACAATGGGAAAGAGAAAGTACTCTCGGGTGGAGAAGCTCACACTACCAATAATCGAATGGAAATGATGGCGGTAATTGAAGCCATCAGAGCTATAAAAAAACCATGTTTACTAAAGATCCACAGCGATAGTGCCTTAATTATTAATGCTATGACTAAGGGTTGGTTAGAGTCATGGCAGTCAAAAGGGTGGAAGAAGGCAGATAAAAAGCCAGTTGAAAATCGGGATTTGTGGGTAGAATTGTTGAATGTAATCGGGGCTCATCAGGTAGAGTGGGTCAAAGTGAGAGGACATTCGGGTATTCCAGATAATGAAAGAGTGGATCAAATAGCGGTACAGGCAGCTAAACAATTTATGTGATTTTTTTTTAGTTTGGCTACACTTTTAATAGTACAAATCTTAAAGTCAAATCTACATGAAAGAAAACAGCGATTTTACTCCTTTTCATCTAGCTTTTCCGGTTAAAGACTTAGCAGAAACATATCAATTTTACACTCAAATCTTGGGCTGTAGTACAGGGAGAAGTTCTGATCACTGGATAGATTTCAATATGTGGGGTCATCAAGTCGTGGCTCATCTAAGTCCCGATGAGACAAAAGAATCATCCATGAATGCAGTAGATGGGCATGGTGTACCTGTTCGCCACTTTGGAGTAATTTTGAGTATGGATGAGTGGGAAGCATTGGCCGAACGACTCAAAAATGCCGAACTTAGTTTTATCATTGAGCCCTATATTCGCTTCAAAGGTGAAGCAGGTGAGCAGGCGACTATGTTCTTTTTAGATCCGAGTGGAAATGCATTGGAGTTCAAAGCTTTTGCCGATAAACGCCAAATATTTGCTAACTAAATTGGCTTGGTTGCCATCTCTTTACAAGTAAGTGTAAAATTAGTTAAGATCACGATTCAAACTCCGCTTCTATTTGCTCATATCGTTCTTGGTACTCCTCCCATTGAAACATGAGTTTGGTTAGTTCTTTTTTGATTTTTTCATACTCGATACTAGTTTCTTTTACTTGAATTGGATCTTCATAAAAATCGACTTCGGCCATGGTAGCCTCTAAAGATGACAAGCTATTTTCAGTGTCCTCTATTGCCGCCTCTAATTGATTAATTTTTTTCTTTAGAGGTCTCAAACGTTTGCTTAAAGCATTTCTTCTTTCTGCCTCTTGCCGTTTTTTTTCTTTTTTAGAAAGGTTATCTGTACCTGAAGGATCCCTTTTTGTACTTTCTTCGTTACGCTCGTGAGCCGATGATATGAGTTCGGCTTCCTCTTTCTTTTTGTCTAAATAATAGCTGACATTGCCAAGAAAAAGCCGAATCGATCCAGGCCGAATTTCCAAAACCTTGTTAACGATCGGGTCTAAGAATGATCTATCATGAGAAACAATCATGCAGGTACCCTCGTATTGTTGCAGAGCTTGTTGTAGGACCGCTTTACTACTTATGTCTAAATGATTTGTTGGTTCATCAAAAATGAGAAAGTTAGCTGGTGATAGAAGCATTTTTGCTAGAGCTAAGCGCGACTTTTCTCCGCCTGATAGTACTTTAACTTTTTTGAATACATCGTCACCAGTGAAAAGAAAACTACCCAATATAGATCGTAAACGACTCTCCTTTTCGCCAGATCCAGCTCTCATCATGATACCAAGCGGATCTTCTGTTTCATCTAGTTCATCCGCCTGATGCTGGGCAAAATAGGCATGTTGTACTTTATGACCTAATATTTGGATTCCACTTTGTATGGGTTCCAGTCCACTCATAATTCGGATTAAAGTGGATTTACCTGCGCCATTTGGTCCGACTATAGCTATTTTATCCTCTCGTTCTATTTCTAAATCTATACCATCGAATACCGTTAGGTCTTTATACCGCTTGACCACTTGGTCTAATTTAACGACAATCTGACCAGTTCGTTCTGGGGTTGGAAAGCTAAAAGATACGCTATCAAGTTCGGATTCGACCTCAATATGCTTTAATTTTTGAAGTTGTTTGACACGACTCTGCACTTGTCTTGCCTTGGTAGCTTTATAGCGGAACCTGTCAATGAATTCCTGAGTATCCTTTATTTGTTTTTCTTGATTACGCTTTGTGTTTATAAGTAATTCTCGCTCTTCGTCCCACTTACGTTCGTAAAAGCTATAATTACCTGCATAATCCTGGAGTTTACCTTGACGTATAGCGAGTGTTCGGTTGGTTAGGCTATCTAAAAAGTATTGATCATGTGAAACGACGATAACAGCTCCCTCATATTGTGCTAAAAATTGTTCTAACCACTGTAGCGACTCAATATCTAAGTGATTGGTAGGCTCATCTAGCAATAGATAGGTTGGGTCTTGTAGCAGAAGCTTAGCTAAGGCCATGCGCATAAGCCAACCACCACTGAATTCACTTGTAGTTCGGCTAAAATCTTTGGAGTTAAAACCAAGACCGGTTAGTACTTTTTCCACTTTAGAGCGTATGCTATAAATGCCAGATTGTTCTAATTCAGTTTGAAGTGAACCAAGTTGGTCTAGATAGTCATTGTAGCTAGCCGAGTGAGGGTCTATATCACCCAGTTTATTCTGGATATGCTGAACATTTTTTTCTAGATCAAAAATAGGCTGGAATATACTCTCTACTTCATCTACAACATTTAGGGAGAAATTAGGTTCTACCCCATCTTGCGGCAGATAACCTAAACTTTCAGTTTTACCTGTACTTACCGATCCTTTGTCCACTTCCTGAAGCCCCATAATCACCTTAAGTAAGGTAGATTTACCCGCTCCATTAGGTCCAACTAATCCTATACGATCGGCTGGATTAATAATTATCGATATGTCGTCGAGTACGGCTTGATTACCCAGTGATAGGCTAATATTAGCACATTGTAGCATAGTTGCTAAGAAATAAATTCAATGGATTTTGCCTCAAGTGCCCCCGTTATAAGCCGAGCTGTAATATCTAAGCCATCTGGGCCTAATAGTGACATCGATTTTTCCATACTAATGCCGTAACCACCACCAATGATGGGTGTGAAACCATTTTCTATGAGGGTCTCAAGTGAGCTACAGTGCTGATATATACTCATCGTATTGGGGTTGGCTTGGCCGTATTCATTATCCGTTTTTATAAGCTTGGTAGCTTCTACATATTGCGTAAGTAATCCCCAAGAAAGTGCCGTTTGACTCAGTACGTAAGCAGCCATTTGGTCTCCAATAGGAACTATAGAATCCACCCAACGATCTTGATTAGAGCGCATTTTATCAGCATAGCCTAAAAGTTTTTTTAGCCGAAAAGTGTATTCTTCTAACTTTTTGTCTGTTGTTTCTAGAATAAGAGTATTTTTAGGATTCGGGTGGCTTTCTAGGGCCTTTTGAATAAGATCATAGTATAAATCGTAGATTTCATCAGATAGAGCATGAGCTGCGTCTAAATTACCTGAAACAGCGGTATCTGTAATGGCTAATAGTTTATTACGGGTCTGATCGAAGGCATTAATCACTACTATAGCACGATCGTATTTTTGAACATAATTGACTGCATTTACCAGATGGGAAACATCACTGATATTATGTCCTTCAAAACTCAATACGTGAATGTCTTTCATATAATTTTATTGGTTTGAATGGTAATAGTATACATTCTATGTTTGATTGCCGAGTTCATCGGAGTAAATCACCGGAAAATCCGGTCGTAAGTTGTATTGGCTTTTCATTACTTGTCCATAGGCTCCAGCACTTCTAATGGCTAGTAAATCGCCGCGTTGTAAGACAGGTAGTGAATAATTCTGGGCAAATGAGTCAGAGCTTTCACAAATTGGGCCTACAATGTCGTATTTTTTTAGTGTATTACTTATGATTTTGGCGGAATTTATTCGATCTATTTGATGAGTGGCTTGATATAGCGCTGGCCGTATGAGTTCAGTCATACCTGCGTCTATGATAGCAAAAGTTTTTTTACTCCGTTCTTTTATAAACAATACTCTCGAAAGCAGACTACCCGCTTGAGCAATAATAGACCGACCTAATTCAAAATGGATTTCTTGGTCGCTTCGTCGATTTAGATATGTGTCAAATACATTAAAAAAAGCTTTAAAATTTGGTATTGGTTCATTGTCGGGTTCCTTATAGTTCACCCCGTAACCGCCACCCATATTCAATATCTTGACGGTGAAACCTGCAGTTTCTATTTGTTCTATATATCTGTTTGCCTTTTTCGCCAATTCAATAAAAGGTTCAAGGTGATTGATTTGTGATCCTATATGAAAATGTATTCCCAAAAATTCGATATAAAATAGATTTGGTAGCGCCTCTATTACCAAGTGTAGTTCCTCGTCACTAATGCCAAATTTATTATCATTTAATCCTGTAGTCATGTATGTATGGGTTTTAACAGCAATATTTGGATTTAATCGAAGTGCTACAGGGGCTTTAGTTTGTCTTTTTTTCGCTATCTCATTGATTACAGATAATTCTTGAAGGGACTCAACATTAAAACAAAAAATATCACTCTCTAAGCCTAAGGTGATTTCTTGATCTGATTTGCCAACGCCTGCAAATGCAATTTGATCGGCCCTAAAACCATTATCTAAGGCCTGCTGAATCTCTCCACCACTAACGCAGTCTGCACCTAAACCTGCCTCCTGTATTTTTTTTAGTATGTATGGCTCATGATTTGCTTTTAATGCATAATGGACATGATAGCCTTTATCTAGTCCATGCTTATGAACCTCTTTCAGTGTGGCATCCAATAAGGAGAGATCATAATAATAGCAAGGTGTTGAATGACCGATTAGATGAGATTTTGAGACAGGAAGTGGCATAAAGTATGCTATATAATGAATAAATTAGAGTACCATAAGTACAAGTGGATTTTTAAATGCAATGATTATGTAAATCTAACACAAACAATGACACATAAATTCTTAAGTAGGAACTCTTTTAACCTACTCAAGAAATATACACATATAGAGGAAAAGATATAGATTAAGCCTTATTATCATGATGAAATTTTGTTTTAGAAAAGGAAGCATTCAATACGATTGCTAGCCTAATATCTAAGGCATAATTATTTAAACAGATTGCCTATACAACTGCAAATATTCTAAGAAAACTAAATTTAACTCTGTACTGTAGCGTTGATAGATAAATTATTATTGGACGCTAGTTGTTGAATAATTTTTTATTCTATATTACCAAACCATTACGATGAATATATTAGATAACTCAACCATCATTTTCTGACCGATAATTTTTCGAGGTGAGAGTTGTTATATTAACTAAAGGATACACTATGGCTATGAAAGAGCGACTTTCAAAAAAATTGACCTTATTTGATGTGTATGCTGTTAGTACGGGTGCTATGTTTAGTTCTGGATTCTTTTTATTACCAGGAATAGCAGCAATGGAAACGGGTAATAGTGTGTATTTGAGTTATTTAGTCGCTGGTTTCTTAATATTGCCTTCAATGCTTACTGTAGCAGAACTCTCGACCGCTATGCCAAGAGCGGGCGGAGCTTATTATTTTTTAGATCGTAGTCTGGGTCCATTAGTGGGCACAATTGGTGGCTTAGGCTCATGGATAGCTCTTATCTTTAAAAGTGCATTTGCTTTAATTGGAATGGGCGCCTATCTGAGTCTATATATTGATATTCCCCCTACTCCACTCGCACTTGTTCTGACTGTCATTTTTGGGTTGTTAAACGTATTTGGTGCAAAGGAAACAGCTTTTTTACAACGACTCCTAGTATCGGCTTTAGTCTTAATTATGGGTTATTTCCTATTAGAAGGGGTTGAATATTTAACCGGTAATTCTTTATTACCAGAAATGCAAAAGGATAATTTTTTAACTAATGGATTTGGTGGTTTTGCTTCGACTGTGGGTTTAGTTTTTGTTTCTTATGCTGGGTTGACAAAAGTTGCAAGTATATCTGAAGAAGTCCAGAATCCAGATAAAGCAATTCCTCTAGGGATGAGCTTATCATTATTGACAGCTAGCTTAGTCTATGTATTAGGTGTTTTTATCATGGTTAAAGTCCTACCCGCATCAACATTATTTTCAAGTTTGACACCTGTAACGGATGCGGGACAAGTAGTTGTTACTTGGATACCTCAATCAATTGGTATTCTATTGATTGTTGTGGCAGCCATTGCGGCGTTTGCATCGACCGGTAATGCCGGTATTATGTCGGCCTCGAGATATCCTTTGGCCATGAGTAGAGATGGTCTTATGCCAACCATTTTTGGTAAGATTGGTCGTTTTGAAACACCTCATATTTCTGTAATCAGTACTACTTTTATAATGATATTGGTTCTTTTGCTCTTCGATGTAGAAGGAGTAGCTAAGTTAGCAAGTGCGTTCCAATTGCTTCTATTTTTTCTACTTAATCTTGCAGTGGTAGTGATGCGAGAGAGTAAAATAGAAGCCTATAAACCAGGATTTAGTTCACCGTTGTATCCGTGGGTACAAGTACTTGGCATGGTAATTTCTTTGTTGCTGATAGCGCAAATGGGCTTCCTAGCTGTCGGTTTGACGGGAACTTTAATTATTATCTGTATTGCTTGGTATTTTTATTATGCCCAAGGTAAAGTTAAGAGACAAGGAGCTATCTATCACGTTCATGCTCGATTAGGTCAAATGCGCAATGAGGCATTGGAGCATGAATTAATGACGATAATCAATGAAAAAAACATGGACAGCTCAATGACCTATCAAGAGGTTATTGCTCGCTCTGAGATCATAAGAGCTCAGTCCAAGGATCGAAATCTAGATGTATTATCGAATAAAGCGGTACAGAGTTTAGAGCATCGACTTCAAAAAGAGAATAATTTAGAAATGGGTTGGGCTTCGGCACTCACGGATATGGCGATACAAGCCATAAGATTGAAACAAGGGGTTTATTTCAAATATGTCCAACTTGAAGGTCTACGCATGCCGGAAATGGTTGCGATTCAATGCCAAGGTGGCTTAACTATGCCAGCATTTGGGGAAGAAAAAATTCATGCCCTCATTTTTTTAGTAACCCCAGAAGAACAACCTCTGCTGCATATGAGAATCATAGGCCATATGGCTGAATTGATTGAGGCAGAAGAATTTTTAGATCGCTGGGTCTCGGCGAGGAATGAACGATCTCTCAAAGAGGTACTTTTGAGTGATGAGAGACTTATTCATGTCCGCTTAAGGAAAAATAACCAATCAAGTCTCTGGATAGATAGAGAGATTATGGAAATGGAGTTGCCGGGTGAATGCCTAGTTACCATTATTGAGCGAAATAAAGAAATTATCATACCCAAAGGGAGAACCAAGATGCAGCAAGGAGATGTGTTATCAATTCTCGGATACCCGAATGACATTAAAGAACTGCGAGAATGGTTAGAACAGTAAAGCCAAGAAGCTAAAGTAAAAGGCTTTATAAATATGCAGAAATTTTAAAATGAACAACTACTTTGGCCTGCTTTTATGGGCTAAAACAGTGCTTATTATTTCTTTAGCACTTAAATTTACTTCAACACTTTTGTTCATGTCACGTAGAATGAATGCTCTATTGTTGAGTTCATTTTCCCCTGCAATTATAGTAAAACGTGTATGTTCTCGATTTGCTTCCTTCATTTGAGCCTTCATGGATCTTCCTGTATAGTCCATGCTAGCTGATAAACCATGGGATCTCAATTCCGGTAGAAAGCTTAATGCCCAATTCCGCGCCTCTTCTCCTAAACTCACAATATATATATCAAGTACAGATTTCTCTGATAAAGATATGTTTAATTCTTCACATGCAATGAGTAAGCGCTCCATCCCTGCCGCAAAACCAACAGCAGGAGTGGGCTTTCCTCCAATCTCTTCTACAAGTAGGTCATATCGGCCACCTCCGGCTAGTGCATCCTGGGACCCAAGGTCAGGGCTGCTAAGTTCAAATGCTGTACGCGTATAGTAGTCCATGCCACGCACTAAATAAGTGTCCACTTCAAAGGGTATATCGAGTACTTGTAAACCATGCTTTACCTTCTCAAAGTGTATAGTAGAATCTTCATTTAAGTAATCTTGGATTTTAGGTGCTTTAGCTATGTATTCTTGATCTTCAGGTTCTTTGGAATCTAGAATCCGCATAGGATTTTTTTCTAACCTTTGCTGTGATAGCTCACTTAGCTTAGAGCGATGAGGCTCTAAATCGTCTCTTAGTACTTGTTTATATCTTTCACGGCTTTCAAGATCTCCAATGGAATTAAGCTTAAGAGTGAAATTTTTAATTCCAATGCGCTGGTAAATACGCATCATGAAAGCTATAGTTTCAATATCTGCAACTGAATCAGCACTACCAATAACCTCTAAGCCAAATTGATGGAACTGGCGTTGTCTTCCCTTTTGAGGTCGTTCGGCACGAAACATTGGGCCAATGTAGTAAAGTTTTTGGACGCCACCGCGCTGATCTAGGTGATGCTGTACGAAAGAGCGCACAACTGGAGCAGTTAGCTCGGGTCGAAGTGTATAATTAGTATCACCTTTTTGGAAGGCAAATATTTCCTTAGTTACAATATCTGTGAGTTGTCCAATACCTCGTTTTATGAGTTTTGTTGGTTCTAGAATTGGTGTCCTAATTTCCTGAAAATTAAACTTAGCCGCTTCTTCGTGGATGATTTGCTCCAGTGCTCTCCACGATGGAGTTTGATCAGGTAGTATATCTACCATTCCAAGTGGGGTACTATAAGAAGGCTTAGCCATAAAAAGTGCGTTTAATTATATCCTAAAAATATGTTTTTACAATGGATTGAAAATAGCAGGTATTTCATAAAACTGCTTTATAAGCGCTTAATTTTTCATATTTAATTTGGTTACTAATTTTTTAATGGTTGAATTAAATTCATCTGACAAACGAATTGTATAGGCTAGTCCTAAATATGTACTTCCTATTATAATAGAGCGAATTGTGATTGAAAGTAATGGGTGTGCATCGATCTTTATTAATACACCTAATAGATAACAAACAAGTCCAAGCATTAAAATGGACAAGGTATGCCATTTGAATGGTTGAATGCGAAGAACTACCCAGACGAATATGGTTTTGATGAAATTATAGATACCAACAGAGGTGGCAGTAGCAATAGCTGCACCCATTAAACCATACCTTGGTATTAAAAAATAATTAAGTAATATGGCGCCAAATATGAGTACCAATGAAGAAATAAAATCAAATTTAAAATACTTAGACGTTATGATTATTTGTCCATTAGAACCAGTAGCTAAATCAATTAAATAAGCAAAACCTAGAACTGCAATGATATGCTTACCATCGGAAAATTCATTGGGTAGTAAACCATATAAATCGTCTAAATTGGTTAAAATACCGACGTAAATAATTAGAGAGAATAGTAATTGATTAATTGAAGATTGTATATAAAGTCGTTTAATTTCAGCAAGGTTATTTTCATTAAATGACTTAGTTAGAATGGGGTGGATAATTTTAGCTAAACTTTTTCTTGGAACTGTAATAACTGTACCCATATACATGGCTAAAGCGTAAATACCGGCGTTTTGAAGGCCTTCAAACATGTCAACCATTATTAAATCAACATTGCTGACCAATATCATGGTAAAGCCACTAAAAAAGGCGAAGAAACTATAGGTAAAGGTTTCTTTTGAATTAAAAGGGTCAGCAGGTTCACTTCCTGAAGGCAGATAATATTTTTGGGATAAGCTGTATACCAACAAAATAAGCACATTAATTAGGTATGTACCCACAAAACCCAGCATAAAATGTGTGAAGCTGAGTATGTCATAGAAATAGAGGACTAATAAAATGAGAATCAGTATTCTTAGCAGTACATCCTGTAAAAAAGTAGCAAATACGGTATCTAATGAAGCTTTTATGAATGCGGAGAAAAGAGAAAAAGTTGTACTCGCAAAAACCATGGGTAGAACCAACCAAAGGTAAATTTCAAGTAAAGGTGAGTTATTGTATAGATTTAACCATTGAGATTCAAAGATGAAAAAAGTAGTAACATAAATAGCTAAGAAGATGATGCAGGGACTTATAATCTTTCTAAAAAACTGACTTCTAACTCCCTGATCTTTCTCTAGTGTAGGTATGAATTTTAGTATTGTGTTGGGGATACCAAGTGTGATTAATTGACTACTTATTGTCGTAATAGCGATTAAGCTTCTGGTTAACCCATACTTTTCAGCCCCCAAAATATGAGGGAATAGAAAGATTGTAGACAATAGACCAAGTCCAATACCTAAATAAGTAAATGCAGCATTCCGAATACCCTGTTTTATTATAATTCCCAAATAGAAGAAGTTAAGGTCTAGACTATGTTAGATTAAATATACACATAATTATTTTTTACCTTGCGTTCGTTATAAGCTGGTACATAAATCATTAAATTATTAAAAAGCACGTCGTACATATTGGCACTGAAAGTATTCTAATAAGGGATTTCATTGAGTTTGTAAATGAGGTAGACCGAGAGAATAGCCACCTTTATTTTGTGTGGAAAAAAAAGGATGAGCAATTAGTATCTAGCAATCAACATATAGTACTCCAAAAGTACTCTCTTTTTAACTTGATTTTGCAACCCTTCTTTTTATGGCGCTTTAGTAAGGAATTAATTCGGGCTGACAAAGTAATTCTACATGGACTTAATGAATTATTGACTATGCTTATAATCCTTCTAGGTGCGCCATTATTTCGAGAAAAAGGAGTATGGTTCTATTGGGGTGCAGAATTACATAAATTTAAAAAGTCCACTCTTAATTTTAGAGATAAGATCCTGCTTTTGATTCAAACAAAGGCGGTACGGAATATTGGTTATATAGCAGTAGGTATGCCAGGAGAGTATAATGATATCAGGACATTTTTTAATATTGATTCAACACCTATTTGGTCGTTCAAATATCCAAGTAACGTAATTGATTTCACAGAAAAGCCTGAACCAGAACCCGTTGAATTTATTCAACAAACTTCAATGAAAATAATGATTGGTCATTCGGCTGATCCATCAAATGAGCATATGAGAATATTAAATCAACTCTATCAACGTTTATCAACTAAGGATGATTACTCATTATATATGCCTCTATCATACGGTTTTAATGAGAATTTAGAGCAAATCAAAACTATAGGTTATAAATTGTTTGGTGATAATTTTATTCCTGTCCCGAAACTTCTTTCTTTAAGCAGCTACCGTAGTTATTTATCCGAAATTAATATGGCTATCTTTCCCCAAGAGAGACAACAAGGTATGGGGAATATTACCTATTTATTAGCAAACGGTGCAACTGTTTATTTGCGTCCTGAGGCAAATCATTCCGTATATTTTAAAAAATTGGGAATAATTATTGGTTCATCGGAAGACATTACATTAAAACCAATTTTAGAAACCCAGTCCAAATCTAATCGTCGTATAATGGGTGAAGTTTTTTCAAAAAAAACCTTAGTAAAACAGTTATTAGATTTATTTAACAAAGAATGATAGACCGAATACCATTTAATAGACAAAATTTATACGGGCCAGAACTAAAGTATATAGAAGATGCATACCTTAAGAATAAGGTTTCAGGTGATGGGTTTTACACGCACTGGTGCCAATCATTTATAGAAGAGAAATTTGGCTTAGAAAAAGTTCTTCTGACAACGAGTGGGACACATGCATTAGAAATGGCAATGTTACTTATAGATATTGGTCCGGGTGATGAAGTTATAATGCCTTCTTATACATTTGTTTCAACGGCAAATGCTGTAGTATTAAGAGGTGCTAAACCCGTGTTTGTTGATATCCGTCCAGACACTCAAAATATAGATGAGAGGTTGATTGAACAAGCCATAACCAATTATACAAAGGCAATTATGCCCGTACACTATGCAGGGGTTAGCTGTGAAATGGATACTATTATGGACATTGCCCAGAGGCATGAACTTTGGGTAGTAGAAGATGCGGCACAGGGAATAAATGCGCAATACAAAGATAAATATTTAGGTGGAATTGGCCATCTGGGCTGTTATTCTTTCCATGAAACTAAAAATATCTCCATGGGAGAAGGTGGTGCATTAATTATCAATGACCCATGTTTAAAAGCAAGAGCTGAGATTATCAGAGAGAAAGGGACTAATAGAAGTAAATTTTATAGGGGAGAGGTGGATAAGTATTCATGGGTAGATATCGGGTCAAGCTTTCTACCATCGGATATTAATGCGGCCGTTCTAAAAGCTCAATTAGAATACTTGGATGAAATTCAACTCAAAAGGAATGAACTCTATCAACGATACCATAAGGCTTTTTCAGAGTTTGATAAAAATATAGTTACTCTACCAATTGTGCCCAATAGCACTATTTCAAATGCTCATATGTTCTATTTACTACTAGAAAGTTCAGAACAACGAGATAGCTTTATAAGCCACATGAAAAGTAAAAACATACTGGTTGTCTTTCATTATGTACCACTACATACCAGTAATTTTGCCCATCAACATTTAGATAGTTATCATTTACCTAGAACAGTGGAAAATGCTCAAAAGCTCGTTCGTTTACCTATTTTCTTTAGTTTAACTCACGGAGAGCAACAACGAGTAATAGATGCAGCACAATTATTTTTAACTAATAATTAACTTGAATATGATCTCAAAAAACACAATGATCGGGACTAATGTAAAAATCCATCCCTTAGCATTAGTTGAGGATGATGTTGAAATTGGTGATAATACAACAATTGGACCATTCTGTATAGTGAGGAAAGGGGCAAAAATCGGATCAAATTGTTCATTTACTGCATATTGTGAAATAAGAAATAATGTAACCATTGGGAATAATACTAAAATGGGTAGCAGGTGTACTATTTCAGCAAATGCAGTCATAGGTGATAATTGTCTAATTAAGTATTCGTTTGTTTTAACAGATACACCAAATTTAGAACAAAATGATGTTAAAAAAGTAAAGGGAATCGGTCATGGTACCATGATTGGCGCTAATGTTACCCTAATGCCTAATACCTCTATTGGGAATAATTGTGTAATTGGTGCGTGCTCACAAGTACGCGAAGATGTTCCCGATAATGAGATTTGGTTTGGTAATCCCGCAAAACCGTATAAAAAAAATAATTAAATGAAATTAGACCAATGGATGACTGATTTTTATGGTTTATCATGGTATAGAATGGATTCCGCGAACATGTTAAATTTGTGTGTCAAGCAAGGTCTGTATGAACTAAGGCTGTTGAGTGATAATTTTTCAGGAATTATTAAGGCTCAGCAACATGGATTTTCATTGGTAGAGTCATTTATTCAGTTTGAAACTAAGGTTGAGCCAAATCAAAAAGAGTATAAAGGAATTCGTTTAATCAATAAGAGTGACCATTCATTTATTTCAGCATTGAACGAAGAATCCATGTGTAAAAATAAGGGATATAAAACCCGTTTTAATAACCCAATATTCTTCAATGATAGTGCTTGTGAGAAATATTACAGTGCAGCAATTACAAACAATATAAATGATCCAAGTGTTTTAACCGCTGTTGTTGAAATCGGCGAAGAAATGGTTGGATTTTTTATGTTAAAAATAAATGATGAGCAAACATATAAGGGACTAATGACAGGGGTTATCCCAAAAGCACGTGGAAAAAAATTGCATATTAAGATGCAGCAATTCCTGATCAACCACATAGGCTATCCATTTACATTAATCAATACAACTCAGTTATCTAATCTAGCTGTAATAAAAAATCATATTCGTTCGAAGCGAAGTCTGTCTAAGATTGAACATATTTTTTATAAAAAAGTACAATAAACTAAATTAGCCCTATGCAAAGCATCCAAACAGTACTTATTCTAGCCCCACACACCGACGATGCCGAATTGGGTTGTGGTGGAACGATCGCGCGCTTTTTAGAAGAGGGTAAAAAGATCTTTGTAGCCGCTTTTTCTACTGCCAGAGCCTCACTGTCAGAAGGAGCCAATCCTGAACAACTAAGAAATGAATTCCATGAGTCTATGGATATTCTAGGTATCCCTAAAGAGCAGCTATTTGTTTATGACTATCAGGTTAGAATGTTGTCTTATCACCGACAAGAGTTGCTTGAAGAATTGATTAAGTTACGTCAGCAAATCAAACCAGATTTAGTATTGGTTCCATCAGGTAGTGATTTGCATCAAGATCATCAGGTCGTTCACAACGAAGGTTTGAGAGCATTTAAACAAGTTAGTATCTGGGGATATGAACTTCCTTGGAATCACATCAGTTTTGATACCCAAGCATTTGTGCCACTAAAGCAGCGGCATTTAGATCTTAAGTGGAAGATGATGTTAGCATATGATTCACAGTTCGAGAAACAGCGTCCTTATTTTACAAAAGAATTTATTGAGGGCTTAGCTCGTATCCGTGGGGTGCAGGTTAATGAGATGTTTGCTGAGGCATTTGAAGTCAAAAGACTTAAATTGTAGTTTAATTTCTGACGTAACCTGAGTATCAGTATTTATGGCCTACAAACAGCCTTTTTTTCTGGATGAACTTTTAGAAGTGATGACCGCAGCCTATAGCCGTGAGGGCCTGGCTGATAATCATCAACTACATATCGTTGCTTCTATTGAAGACAAAACTTACGGCCCAAGCAAAAAAGCTATTACCTGGTGTCATCCAAGCGCAGATAACAAACAACAGATTGTTGAAAAAACAAAGGCAACCGTTGTTGTGTGTGATATGCGCATAGTGTTGAGTTCGAAAATGAAATCCACAAAGACACTAATTAAGGTGGAAGACCCAAAACTTGCCTTTACTAGGATGATTCGATCAATTACTGTTAAAACAAACGAAACGGGAGTACATCCCAGTTGCGTAGTACATCCTGAAGCAGAGATAGATGCTACAGCTAGCATAGGACCTAATTGCACAATTGGTAAGTGCGTTATTGGCGCTAAAACTAATATTCATGGTAATTGTCACCTCTATGATGGGGTGGTAATTGGAGAGGAAGCAGTCATTGAAGCTGGTGTAGTTTTAGGTGCTGAAGGTTTCGGCCTAGCTAAAACTTCTGATGGAGTATGGGAGCGATTTCCACATAATGGTGGGGTACGAATATCCAATCGGGTAGAGGTAGGAGCCGGTAGTACTATTGACCGGGGTGCTATTCAAGATACGGTAATCGGTGAAGGAACTAAGATCTCTAAAGCGGTGCATATATCACATAATGTGCAAATTGGTAAGCATTGTCTTATTACAGGTGCGGTTTCTATTGCTGGTTCTACTACTATTGGAGATCATGTTTGGATTAGTCCTGGAGCCACTATACTAAATAAACTTAGTATTGGAGATCATGCATTTGTTGCATTAGGTGCAACAGTAACTCAAACTATTCCTGATCGCTACCAAGCTATTGGGCGTAGAATTATTCCTAAAATGTGAGAACAGTAATGAACAACATAGAAGAACTGATTAGACAAACACTGATGTTGTCACCAGATGCCCAAATAAATGAAGAAACTTGTCCTAAAGACATTCCTGAATGGGATTCCTTAGGTCATATTAATATTATTACCGCTATAGAAGATGAATACGACATTGAAATTACTACCGAAAAAATAGTAAAACTAGAATCAGTAGCTCATTTTAAACAAATCATTGAAGAATTATCGTGAGCTGAATGTCACCTTCCTCTTCCATTATTCATTCCTTCTTTCAAGTAATTGAAGAGAAGCCAAATAAAACGGCTATAATATGGAAGGAAAATTCGCTTAGCTATGCAGAACTTGGGCAGTGGGTGAAAGCATATGCTCACTATTTTATTGCTAAAGGAGTTTACAGAGGAGATAGAATACTCTTTCATGGTCAGTCATCTTTACGCTTTTCGGCAATTTATTTAGCCTGCCATCGAATAGGAGCAGTTGCTGTACCGGTTGATGCAAGGATGACATCAGTAGAGCGTAATGCACTTTACCTTCAAATCAATCCTGCCTTATCATTATTTCCAACTACTTTAGAAGCTAATTTTCCCTTTGAAGATTTGGAACAGGATATCGATACACGTCAACCAGAGTTAATAAATCCTTTTCCTGAAAGCAATGAGATCGCGGATATCTTATTCACTACAGGTACGACAGGTTCTCGAAAAGGAGTACAACTGAGTCATTTAAATATTTTGGCTGGGGTTAGAAATTCTAACGAATTCATTGGGAATACTCATGATGATAAAGAAATAATCCCTTTGCCATTATATCATGCCTTTGGTCTTCGGAGGTTACGTGTAAACTTGATGATGGGAGCTACCGCTGTGTTAGAAGAGGGATTTATGTTTCCCCAGCGGTTTTTTGATCATATTTCAGATGGTGCCACTGGTTTATGTATGGTGCCTACCGGTTTTCAGGTTATGAAAAAACTCATGAAAGATCATTATATACCCTATTTTCAGAAGTTAAAATACATTGAATTTGGTAGCATGCCCATGTCAGCTGCACAAAAAAGAGATTTAGCAGAGCAGCTTTCATCCACTCGAATCTGTATGCATTATGGGTTGACAGAGGTCGCGGCCAATATATTTACTGAATTTCATGACGATGCAGCCCATTTAGATACCTTGGGTAAGCCCTCGCCAAATGTAGAAGTTGCTATTATGAATGAATCGATGACTCCCTTACCTACTGGAGAGATAGGTGAAATTATGGTAAAAGGTTCTATTCAAACACCTGGTTATTGGAATGACCCAGAGCGAAGTCATCAGGTTTTGGTAGATGGATGGTTTAGAACGGGGGATCTTGGGATTCATAAAGCCAGCGGTCACATTCAAATGAAAGGTAGAAATGACGATGTAATGAATATTGGAGGCAAAAAAGAATTTCCTCAAGAAATTGAGCATCAGATTCTACAGCATCCATCCGTACAGGATTGTGCTTGCATCTCATTGGAAAATGATCTAACTGGAGAACAAATATATGCGTATATCATTTCAAGAAGCGAACAGCTCACAAAGTATGAATGGGTTCATTTTTTGCGTGAATCGCTTGATTCATACAAAATACCAACAAAGTTTAATTATGTGGATAGTATACCACATGCCCATACTGGTAAGAAGAAAAGAAAGGCATTGATTACTAAAAAGGCTCAAAAAAAGCCATAAACTAATGAATAAGCTCTTTTAAGATCGAATCTAACTGTTTACTTAACTGAATAAAGCTGTATTTATTCATAGCCAAGTTCCTTTCATTTAAGGCTTGGTTATCGCGCTCATATTCCTTAAAACATTCAATAAGATAGGTATAAACCCCATTCATATCTGCTCTCTCAAAAAACTCCCCAATGCCTGTCGTGTTAACTATTTCTGCTGCTGCGCCTTGAATGGGGCCAATACCAAGAACTTTAGATCCGGAAATCATGTATTCAAATACTTTTGTAGATAAGGCATAGCTACTATTTTTCGAGTTTCCAATGGATAGAAGCAAAAGATCACTCTTGGGTAGTAAGCCCATCATACTTGAGTGCTGAATGAACGCGTTCTTTTCAAATGAAATCTTGTTACACGTTGACTCTAAATCTGCTTCTATAGTGGAATCTAAACTCCCAAAGAATTCGAAACGCATTCGGCAGGCTATTTTTGGAGATTCCTTTTCGATTTGGCTAAGGGCTTCTAAAAAAGCATTTGGATATTGATTTATTTTTAAATTGCCAAAATATCGAATTGTGAATTGTTTATTTCGTTCAGGTTTGCTTTTTTCGGGTTTGATATGATCAGGATCAAACCCATTTGTGATACGCTGGATTTTGGAGTCTATGGAATCGGGCATTTTGTCAAAAAAACCATGATTGACTACTGTGATTTTATCAGCCGATTGTAACACCTTTTTTTCGAGTTGTTTATTCTTTTTCTGGGCTAGTGGACTCAAGGGGGCTTCATCGTAATAGTAAATATTAGTCCACGGATCTCTAAAGTCTGCAAGCCATGGAATTTTACTCCATGTAGCCAATTGTTGTGCTATGCGATGCGTTGTGGGAGGTGGAGAGGTAGAAAAAATTATATCGGGGGCTTCTTGCTTAATCACTTTTTTGCCTAAAGGCACAGCGAACCACTTCCATGTTAGCTTAGCATCTGGGATGAGAATATTTAATCGCATCCAAACAGCTATTTTAGCAAGTAGCCCTTTATTCTTTGAGTAAAATATTGAAGGATTGTGTGTACTACTAGTTTTGCTGGAATTGCTATTTGATAGTAAATGGATCGGCTCAAAGATAGATGATCTGTATACTTTTACATTTACTAGTAGAGGATCGTGAGGGTCTTCAATGTATCCTGAAGAAGACTTTTTTGCGGTTAAAATTACTATATCCCAGCCTAAGCGTTGAAGATATTTTACGAATCTAGAAACTCTGTAAGTACCAACGCCAGCATATGGATACCAGTAATAGCTAACAACTAAGACCTTAGGTTTTTTTTCCATTTACGATTCTTTGGTTCGGAACCACATGATTCCCACCCATAATCCTATGATTAATTGAAAGGAGATGGAAAGCCATGAAATGAATATACCCTGACTAAATGAGTCTGGTTTAAGATCTAGTATGAGCTCATGATCACCAGGTGGTATGATTAACCCGCGTAGAAAATAGTTCGTTTTGTATATTTGGATTTCTTCCCCATTTAAAAAAGCTTTCCAGCCTGCAGGGTAGTACAATTCATTTATAACTAGAAATCCCAGTGAGGAGCGTTGTATACTAACTTCAAGCTCAGCACCAGTGTATTTTGTAACTCTCACAATGCTGGTCGAATCGACCAGCGGAGAAGAAGATAGTCTGTTAATTCTCTCAATTGCTTGATCTTCCCAAAGATCGGCTTGTTCAACTAAAGCCACAGAGGAAAAATCTATTCTACTTGGATTTTTTAAATAATCAAAAGCCTCTGCTCCGCCGCTCACAAGCCGGATGGAATCCACAAAAAATGCTTTTGGCATGATGTCTTGAACTTCATAAACCGAACCTTGCTTTGAAGAGTAAACAGGGACAATTCCTGGAATATTTAAGCCGCCACTGTAGCTGATGTATTTGGTATTGAAAAGTCGTAAAAGATCTATATTTATACCCAAAGGTCCATCAAATAGGGCCGCATTATTAGACATAAAAACATCTTGGAATAAACTCAATTTAGCTCCACTGTATCCCCCTATGATAGGATAAAAATAAGATGGTACCGCATTGTTGAACGGATTATCTAAAAGAGGCAAGACTCGATATTCATAGATCCCCGCCTCATCATAAATGTTTTGTTGAATAAAACGGTCAAGAGGTCTTGCTTGCCGTTCAATAAATGCTGAATCATAGGGGTTTTGGTGGGTAAATCCCGATTCAGGAATAAATCGAAGACCAACCTGCAATAAATCGTAGGTTTGTATAAAAAATAAAAGAAGTAATACTACCGTGTAAGATAGTTTAGCACTGAAATAAGCATAAAGTAGGCCTATTAGCACAACACTAAGAATTCCAAAACGAATAAAGTCGGCTTTTGCTAAGTTTTGTCGCTCGGGCACTAATCTCTGTTGCACAAAATTGGTGGCCTGGCTTCTGACCTTTGCATTTGAGGGATTAACTTGATTTTGTTGAGCAATTTGGTTGGCAATTCGATTTACTTCTAAAGGGTTTGTATATTTTAGGCTATTATAGCTCAAAAAAGCAAAGCAAAAAACACCCGCAATCACCAGTATTGGAACACGTATTTTGTTAATATTGAATTTTTCTGGTTTGAATTTTGGAAGCGCCTCCAAACCATAGGCCACTAAAACAGACGCACTAAATGAGGTTATGACTAACCAAGTCTCTGGCGCTCTGAATTTGTCAAAAAATGGAATAAGGTTAAATGCAAGATTGTTTAGTAGTAAGAAATTTTCACCCCATGAAAAGAATAGAGCAAGTATCCCAATAGATAAAAAGGCAAAAGGTGTATAGTCCCTTTGTTTTATAAGGCCTAAGATGATAAAAGGTAGTATGAGAAAGCCAAGATAATGAGGTCCACTGGTAACCGTTTTAGACCCCCAATAATTTGGAGAAGATCCCCCAAAAGCATTTGGAATCAGAAGGGTTAAACTTTCTTTAATTCCTTGTGACCAGGCAAATGCATAGGATTTATCCAGGCCTGTTGTTTCGGAAATATCAGATCCTCCACGTATGCTATATTGGGCATACTCTTGTAAAGGTAGTAGTTTTTCCGCATTACCAGCGACTCCAACAAGCCCTCCCACAAGTAATACTAAAGTTAGTTGAATCCACTTTCTCTGTTCTTTAATTTTAAGCCCATTCAACACATCAAAGAGCCAAATAAATAGAAGAACGAATAAAAAGTAATAAGTGATTTGAGGATGCCCTGCTCTAAATTCTAGGCTGACTGCAATCGAAAACAGCACTAGACCACGCAAGATATTCGGGCTCCTAGTTATCATCCAGTATCCAACTAACATCCAAGGGGCTAGTGCTAAAGCGAAAAACTTGGAGGTATGACCAGCCATGATGATGATAGGGAAATAGGTGGTTAAGCCATAAATTATACTACCAGTAATGGCTATCCATGGTCGAAACCCCATTAGTATGAGTAGTATATACATTCCAGCTAGCATTACCCAATATTCAAAAGCAGGATGCCATTTGCTAAAAATAGGTTTAATAAGAGTATCTAAATGAGGAACCTGCCGGGCGGTCGAAATAACAAAAGAAGGCATGCCTCCGAACATATTCTTTGACCATAGTGGCTCTTCACCAAACTCCTCCCGATAATCAATGATGGATTCTGCTCCAGCTCTCCACTGAGTAATGTCATGGCGCTGCATTTCCTTCCCCCCTATGGTTGAAGGAAAAAATAAAATTAAGGGCACAATGAAGAGTAGGCCTAGTGCAATGAGATGCTGTGTTCGAGAGGAAAGAGAATCGAGCATTCGTATTTATTCTATGACTTTTGGCACTCTAAAGTAATCAGAATCAGCATCTGGCGCGTTTTTTAAAGCTTTTTCATGAGTTAAGGGCTCATGAGCCTTATCTGCGCGGTAGGTTTTGCTTAACTCGATGACATGTTCTAATGGCTCTACGTCTGAGGTGTCAAGATTGTTTAGAAGTTCCATATATCCTAGTATGGCATTCATATCTCTAGATAGAATACTGATTTCTTCCTCGCTCAAATGTAATTTGGCAAGACCTGCGACATATTGCACTTCTTCTTTACTGACAGACATGAGCTAATAATTTTTGGATTACAACACATTAGAACATATTAAAGGTACAAAAGAATAGCCAAAAGGGTAATGCTCATTTATTGAAAAATCTAAACCAATCTGTAGTTAATTTGTGTTAGAGTGCTATATTCCGATATAGGAACAGAAAGAAAATTTCTATGATTAGAAAGAAAGTAACGATAAAAAACTCATCAGGGCTACATGCCCGCCCGTCTGCTGCCTTGGTTAAACTTAGCAGTTCATTTAAATCGGATTTCTTTATACATATGTATGGTTATAGAGTAAACGGAAAAAGTATTCTTGGTGTGATGACTCTTGCAGCTGAACAAGGAGCTGAAATGGAATTGGAAATAGATGGATCGGACGAGCAGGCCTGTTTAGAAGCGATCGAAAAATTAATTGACCAAAAATTTGGAATGAAAGATGAATAAACTTGAAGGTCTAATAGCCTCAGACGGTTCGGCTGTTGGTCCCTTATTTATTCGAGAACTATCTACTTATGAGACTTTGTCCAAGCAAATATCTTCAGGCGAAGTTGCGCTAGAGATAGAGTACTATCAAAGCGCTGTAGACGCTTATGAGCTGGAACTAGAACAATTACTCGCCAAGTTAAAAGGGGCTGCATCCGAAATAATAAACTCACAGAATTTAATTTTGAAAGATGAGCAGATTAAAGCAGAGATCATCAAATTCATACGTATAAATTTAGTCTCCGCTACACATGCTATTGATCAAGTTTATGAACTTTATATTAGCCGGCTTAGGGATAGTGCCTCCAATTTATTCAAGCAACGTATAATTGATTTAATCACAATTAAAGATCGTTTGGTTAAGTTAGCAGCTACATACTCAGAGTATGCTAATACGGATCAGATAGCTAGTTTAAGTATAGAATTGACTAGTTCGGTAAATTCTAAAAAAAATATCGAAGGAACTATTGTAGTGGCAAGAGATATGTCACCGACTGAGGTAGTTCAACTCTCAAAGGCCAAGGTAGTGGGTATCGTTTTAGAAAAAGGGGGATTGACAGCACATGCTTCTATAGTTGCGCAGTCCTTAGATATTCCCTGTTTAGTCCAAATTGGACACCAAATTAATGATATTCCCTCAGGGAAAGTTGGAATTATAGATGGTGAAGACGGGACCTTACTAATAGACCCTAGTCCTGAAATAATTCAACAGTATGAAACCAGGATTTCTGATGCCCTGATAGCTAAGAAAAAAATTAAGCCTAGCCGTCATCCCGCTATTACTAGCGATGGGGAACGAGTGGAAATCCATGCAAACATAGAATTTATACAAGAGTTACCAATGGCTACTCGCTACAGAGCAGAAGGAATAGGTCTGGTTCGAACAGAGGCTTTGCTGTACGGTGGGTTGACTCATAAAAGTGAAAAAGAACAGGATGTGTATTACAGGCGTCTACTTGAAGATAGTACGGGTCCTGTAGTTATTCGTCTATTTGATATTGGAGGTGATAAGCTGTATGGGTTCACCACCGAAGAGTCTAATCCCTTTTTAGGTTGGCGCGGTATCCGCATGCTACTCGATGAAAAAGAGATGCTCCATTCACAGCTACGAACTATATTAAAGTGTACACGGGACTATCCTGATAGAATCCGTATTTTAGTACCCATGGTCACGAATATAGCGGAGATATATGCGTTAAAAAAAGAGTTGAGCATAGTTCAAAATGAATTAGTAAAAGAGGGATTTACTAAAACACAGAATGTTCCTCTTGGTATCATGGTGGAGGTGCCTGCAGTAGCAGTGATGGCAGATAAATTTGCCAGAGAAGTCGATTTTTTTAGTATAGGAACTAATGACCTTACCCAGTATACCTTGGCGGTGGATCGAACAAATGATCAGGTTGGACGCCTTTTTGAACATGACCATCCAGCCATTTGGAAATTGGTTCAACAAATACAGGTGGCAGCTCAAAACGCGAATATTGAACTGAATGTATGCGGTGAATTGGCCAGTACCCATTTAGGTGCTAGTGGGTTAATTGGCCTAGGCATTAGAAACTTAAGTATGAAGCCATCTTCCATTTTATCGGTTAAAAAATGGATCCATAACTATTCTCTATTCGAGTATAAAAAATTTGGTTCAAAAGTAGTTCACGCGCAAGATCGAAAACAGGTTTACCAATTATTTTCTAGTATATTTAATCGATCTTAAACTGTTATTTATTTTGTATTTTAAATAAAATTTACCGCTAGTTTACGTTGAAATTGTTTCCATAGTAAAATAAATGTTGTATTATATTATAAATATCTAATAAATTAATGATAAGTTAATTTAATTCATAATAAATTAATAAATATTTTTTAATTGCTTAAATAATTTTTTTTAAATTTTTAGTATATGCTTTTAAAGTAACAAACTATTCAACATTATTTAATTTATTACACTATTAAGGAAATTCACTTCAAAGAAAATAATTTGTAAAGTAACTTTCACTATGCCAGCTGATGTTGTGAAGGAACAATTTGCCATAGTCGGTGATTTAAACGCTTGGAATCCCAATGAACATGTACTTGAAAAAAAGAGTGAGATATACCAAATCAAATTAAGATTGAAGCCCGAAAAAACATATAGATTCAAATATTTAATTGATAATGGGCTATGGGAAAATGATTATGCAGCAGATGAGTATATTACTAACGAATTCGGAACAGAAGATTCTGTTATAATCATAGGAAACTAATATTGTGTGATAGATTTAGAGGTACTTAAGAGTCACCTTACCACTAAGTGGGTAGGCAGAGATCGTTTATTCTTAAAGCAAACTGATTCAACTAATAACCTTGCCAAAAACCCGCCACACGTGTTAGTTCACGGTAGCTTGGTACTTACGGAATATCAACTAAAAGGACGCGGTCAATCCGATAAAAGCTGGTTTGGGGATGCTTACAAGAACCTTTATTTTTCCATTTATACAAAGCCTCTTAAGATTGAAGGGCTTTTTTTACTTTCACTTATTTCGGCTCTATCTATTGTAGAAAGTATTCGATCCTATCATCTTTTTCATCCATTGATGAACCAGATGAGATTTAAATGGCCGAATGATGTGTATGTCGGTAAATATAAAATTGCAGGAATTTTGACAGAAAATATTTTTCAAGGCGGTTTACTAAAGGCAACTGTAGTCGGTACTGGTTGGAATATTAATCAGGATCAATTTCCAATTAATTTGCAGGATAAAGCTAGCTCACTGCGATTATTATTTCCTGAGAATTGGATACGCGAAGAATTGTTGGCTCGCTACTTGAATTTTTTTGAGCACTATTATACTCTATGGGAATCTCAGCCTAATGAATTGGTTAGGATATTGAACTCTCACTTATTAGGATATAATATGCCCGTACGAGTGGTTGTGGATGGTCTAAAATTACCTGGGGTATATACTTGTCTTGGAGTGGATGTACAGGGTCATTTACGTGTTTTGAATAAGGAGAAGGAAGTCGATACTTTTACATATGAACAAATTAGAATATACCCCGTTTAATTTTAGGGATTCTACAGTGATTAAAACACTTGAAGAATCTCTGAAAAAGCATGATTTATGGAATAAAAAGCTCATTATTGGAGTGAGTGGTGGGGTGGATTCAATGGCTCTTTTAACTGCTTTATATGAATTGAAGCAGCAACTTTTTATAATTCACATTAATTATAAGCTAAGAGGAGACAATAGCGAAAAGGATCAAGAATTAGTAGAGCACATAGCTCAATTTTATAGTTATGAGGTGGCATCTTTCAAGGTGCAGTATCTCCCTGAGTTCGGTAATTTTCAGGCTTGGGCAAGGCAAATTCGATATCAAATTTTTAGCGAACTACGTATAGAAGAAAAGGCCGCAGCGATCGTTTTGGCCCATCATCGAGAAGATATTTTGGAGACAGTTTTCCTAAAATTATTTCGCGGCGCTTCACCCGTTCATTGGGATGGAATTAAGATGTGGGAGGAAGAGTCAGCCCGCTTTCGACCTTGGTTAAAGCATAGTAAATTAGAGCTGATTCGGTATGCATTAAACCGAGCGGTACCCTATAGAGAGGATCTTACAAATTCCGAATCAGAATATAATCGTAATTGGCTACGCAACGAATGGGTACCTATGTTAAACCAACGCTTTCCAGGTTGGGATAAACACCTATTAGATTTGAGTTATTATGGGCAGTTATTGCAAAGCTATCAGGAGCATTGGGCCACTAGGTTTATTCAGGTTAACGAGGAAACGAATCAACATAAAGTTGATCTCACTGAATTGAAGCCATACCCAAAAAGAGCGCAACAAGATCGGCTAAAGGTATTTATTCAACGGCATCCATTC
Organism: Balneola sp.; assembly: GCA_002720745.1. Taxonomy (GTDB): domain Bacteria; phylum Bacteroidota; class Rhodothermia; order Balneolales; family Balneolaceae; genus UBA1275. The sequence goes on along the minus strand of PBJO01000011.1, from coordinate 31,640 downwards.
TTTCGAAAGGAGGAAGGTCTGAGTCATGGTCAATTGATTCAATTGCGAAAACTAATTAATGCTGAACCAGGGAAAAAGGTGTGCGTCAACGACCGGATGAATGTATACCGGCAGCGAGATTGCCTGTTGGCTATGCCGAGTCGAATTTCTCCACAACAAACTCAGATAATTGAGCAACCAAGGAATAATGAATTACTGCAAAAGGAACCGTACCAATTTCAATTACGAGAGGGAATTAATTCCCTTGAACTGGCAAAGAAAGGTCCAGATCTATATCTAGATGCACAGACTATTTCCTGGCCGTTGCGAATAAGAGAGTGGAAAGAAGGAGATCGGTTTACTCCACTTGGTATGAAAGGGAGGAAAAAAATGTCAGATTATTTGATCAATCAAAAAATTCCTATGATCGAAAAATCAGATTATAAAATTCTTGAAGATGGCAATAATTCAATAATTGCCGTACTATTTCCCTCAAATAAATCTAAGGACACATCCCATTGTGGTATTCCAGCTAATAGGCAGAAATGCACCCAAGCAACTAAATTGGTTTTACAAATTGGTTTGAAATCCTCCACATGTTGAAATCATAGAGCTATGTATACTCCCGATAGTATTGAAGTGCAAGGAGAGCGTTTTACTCCTTTTATAACAAAAGAACAAATTAGTACTCGTATTTCATTTTTAGGTAAACAACTCGATAAAGATTTTGCAAATCTGAATCCCATTTTTATTGGTGTATTGAATGGGTCATTTATTTTCTTAGCAGATCTTATGCGGCAAGTTCAATTACCTTGTGAGGTAGATTTTGTAAAATTAAGTAGTTATGGAGATAAGAAAGTATCCTCTGGAAATGTTACTACTCTAAAAAAAGTTGATGCGCGTCTTGAGGGACGACATATCATATTGGTTGAGGATATTGTCGATACTGGACTCTCAATAAATTATATGCTCAAGGAAATGCGGACTTATAATCCGGCTTCATTATCTGTTGTAACATTACTGCATAAAAATAAGGCTACCGTTCATCAAGTGGAATTGGATTACGTTGGTTTTGAAATTCCAAATTCCTTTGTATTAGGTTATGGATTAGACTATGCACAACATGGCAGAAATCTGGGCCAAATTTACATACTAGAAAATAAAAAATAAGTTAAACTCACATTGCGTACTGCAATTAAGGAACGTATATTTGCAATTCTTATAATGTAATTCTTTGGCAGATTATCGTTTTACTGGAGAGGTGGCTGAGTGGCTGAAAGCGCTCCCCTGCTAAGGGAGTTTATGTGGAAACACGTAACGAGGGTTCGAATCCCTCCCTCTCCGCATTAAATTTATTTGGAATTATGGCAGAACTTAAGTTACGCTTTCAATCTCATAACCTGCCTCTAGCGCATACCTTTACTATAGCGCATGGGTCACGCACTCAAACTCCAATAAGTTTCGTTCAGTTGCAATGGGGAACTGATGTTGGTTATGGGGAAGCTGCAATGCCACCTTATCTTGGTGAATCTGCACAAACAGCTGAGTCATTCTATTCTAGTCTAGATTTTTCTTGGGTTACTGAGCCAAGTGATTTAGAGAGGGTATTGAGTTATGTTCAATCACATAGTTTAGGTAATTCATCTGCAAAAGCTGCGATCGATATAGCTCTGCATGATTTACACGCCAAGCGTTTGGGGATCCCGGTATATCAACTTTTTGGGCTTAACCCTGCAGAAGCACCGCAGAGTTCATATACCATTGGAATACAACCCTTGGACAAGGTGCATACTTTACTCCCAAATACCGATCCGTTTGGATTAATAAAGGTAAAATTAGGGGGAGACCATGATCGCCAAATGATTGATTTAATTCGTGACTATACGGATAAACCAATAAGTGTCGATGTAAATCAAGGATGGATGAAAAAGGAGAGGGCACTTGAAGAGATATATTGGCTCAAGGAGCGCGGTGTTGTATATGTGGAACAGCCTATGCCAAAAGAAAGTATCATGGACATGGAATGGCTGAGCCAACATTCGCCTCTACCCACTATTGCTGATGAAGCTGCACAACGGCTTACAGATCTGTTCGAACTGAAAAATTGTTATCATGGGGTTAATATTAAGCTGATGAAATGTTCGGGTATTCGAGAGGGATATCTAATGGCCAAGTTAGCTAAATCACTTGGGCTGAAAGTGATGATTGGATGTATGACCGAAAGCTCATGTGGTATCGCAGCTGCAGCTCAATTAGCATCATTAGCTGATTGGGTAGACTTAGATGGTCATTTCTTGTTGGCAAACGATCCCTTTGAAGGTCTTAGTTTTAATGAGGGTGTTGTACAATTAAGCCAACTAAATGGGTTAGGTGTTTTTCCTAAGCACCTTACTTGGGACGATCAACAATGGCAATAGTACAGCGCGAGGTGCAAATAAGTCGCTCTTTTTGATCGGTTATCTTGATTTCCCAAACCTGTATACTTCGTCCAACTTGAAGAGGAGTAGCCACAGCTGATACTTTTCCACCTTCCATAACAGGGCGATGATGATTGGCATTGATTTCGACTCCTACTGCTGTTTTATCCTTAGGTAAATGTAACCACGCACCTACAGATGCAAGAGTTTCGGCTAGAGCTACTGAGGCACCCCCATGAAGTACACGAAAGGGTTGTACCGTTGACTCATTCACAGGCATACTGGCAATACACTCATCTCTTGTAAGTTTTGAAAATTCGATGCCCATCATCGTTGCCATATTTGGTTTCACCGAACCAAGTAGATTCTGTACAAGTTCTTCTAAACCAGGTTCTATGTACATTGAATGATAATTTAGATAGTTGTTGTTTGTTTTCTTTTATTGAAATATAGGGATAAGCATTATTTATTGTATATTTTTGCCTTATTAATGAATAATGATACTTTTGGTCTAATAGAAGTCAATATTAGAAGTCTTATGATTTAGTTACAGTATCTAAGAATACACCTAAAGGTTGTTTAACAACTGAATTAAATGTCAGCGATATGGATATGTCAGCAACTACTGTGCCGGTACTTTTTGAGCAAAATCTTGAAAAAAATGTATCAGGAATAGCATGTGCTACCAAAAGAGAAGGTAATTGGACCTCATTGAGTGTTCAAGAATTTAAACAACAGATACGATACTTATCCCTTGGATTACATTCTCTCGGCGTTAAGAAAGGCGATGCGGTTTCTATTCATTCACCAAATAGTTCACAATGGGTAGTTTGTGATCAAGCTATACTATCCATTGGGGCAGTTAATGTTGCCATTTATACCACCCAGCCTACTGATCAAATCATATATATTTTGAATGATTCGAAAACCGTGGTGCATTTTGTCTCTACTAAAGAAATGTTTGAAGGGCTCTCAGAACAATTATCGGAAGTTTCTACTCTTAAAAAAATTATATTTATGGAAGAGGAGCTTAAAAATGATGATGTTGAGCAATATATGAGTTTTGATTCACTTCTTAAGCTGGGTAAAAAAATTTACGAAGAAAGACCTGAATTGTTTGAGTCCATACGTTCCAGTATTACTGCTCAAGATTTGGCCAATATAAATTATACCTCTGGCACAACTGGTGTTCCAAAAGGGGTAATGCTGAGCCATCATAATCTTGTTTCTAATACTCTTTCATCATTGGAAAGATTACCATTTACTACCACAAGTGATTCATATGCTGTATTGTCCTATCTACCACTAGCTCATATGATCGAACGAATTGGAGCCTACTTATATACTGGTGCTGGAGCGACTATATATTATGTGGATGATCTAGCGGCAATTAAAGAGGATATGCAGCAGATTCAGCCCATCTTTTTTGCTACGGTACCTCGTTTACTCGAAAAAATTCACACAGGTCTGAAATCGAAGGGACAGGAATTATCAGGTGCAAAAAAGCAACTTTATTATTGGGCTTTAAAAATGGCGGAGCATTTTGATTCAGAATTACCTTTAAAGGGCTTTGAAAAAATTAAATTGATTATTGCTGATACCTTAGTCTATAAAAAAATTAGAGAAGGTTTGGGCGGAAAGATTGAAGGAACCATATCTGCAGGTGCCGCTCTTCACCCTACTATTATGAGATTTTTTAATGGGATTGGGATTAAATGTCTCATTGGATATGGACTCACGGAAACCTCTCCCATTTTGACCACAAGTTTGCCAGAAAAAATACGTATCGGATCAGCCGGTTTACCTATTACAGGAGTTAATATTCGTATTGCGGAAGATGGTGAAGTACAAGCAATAGGGCCCAATATTATGCAGGGTTATTTTGGTAAACCGGATTGGACAAAAGAAGTTATGACCGAAGATGGATGGTTCTGTACAGGAGATATTGGGTATTTGGACCCCGATGGATGGCTCTTTATTACTGATAGAAAGAAGGACTTATTTAAGCTCTCTACAGGGAAATATGTGGCTCCACAACCGATAGAAAATAGTCTGACTAAAAGTCCATATATTGACCAAGCGGTTGTAGTTGGAATAGAACGTAAGTTTTGTAGTGCTTTATTATACCCAGATTTTGCTAGAATTCAAGAGCATTTAGACCAGAAAAAAATTCAAGTAGATTTGAGCAATTTTGAACAGGATCCCCTAGTATTGACTGCAATACAGCGGGAAGTGGATAAGGTAAATGAGAATCTTCCACCTTGGGAGCAAATTAAAAAATATCAATTCTTACCAGAACCTTTATCTATAAAGCGAGGTGAATTAACCCCAAAAATGAGTGTAAAACGCCAAGTTGTTTCTAAAAGGTACGTAGAATTAATCGAAAAGATCTATTCAGATTAATCTATAATAGTTTAGATTTAATTTTTTCTAAATTAATTGAAAAGCGGAGAGCATCATAGGCAGAATAAACTACCTCTTTCTTTAATTGAACATTCTTTAAAAAATGAAGGGCCGATTTTTCCGCTGCTTTGGTTGAATCAAATTTTTTTGATTCAAATGAAAGTCTTTCCTGGGTGTCTAAAAAACTATACTTGAGTTCTTGTTTAGACACCGAACATTCTATGAAGGATTTATTTGCAGCTATGTATCTACTGTGTTGCTCAAGAGTTGAACTAACCTGTATTTGAATGGAAGCAGATGCACCACTGTCGAAACGTATAAGCAGATGAATAGCTTGTGGTTGGTCGGGTAATAAGTGACTCTGTTTCACTTCAATCAGATGTATTCCACTATCTATCCATTTTAAACATAAAGCTAATTCATCGGTCCAGGCATTTATAAAAGCTGGGCTAGAGTGAGCTATTTTGGATCTATTCAGGTTCCTTTGAATTTGTATGAATTGAGGTTTGCTGATTTTGTCTTTCATCCATTGGGTCGAAGGGGAAAGTGTAGGCCAATGAGCTAGTTGAACCTCAACACCCGCTTCTTTACTAGTTTGGTGAATACGCTCTAGTTCTTTTGATGGAATAATGAAATCGCTGATAAAAAAGCAGGGGATGCTTTCTTTAAGAGCGTCGAGTAAATGCTCTGTACGATTGGGGGTAGCGTCCAAAATAAAGCATGCATCTACTCGATCTAAATCATGTACATGAGGCGCTAATACGACTTGTCGTACAATGTTATGTGGACGTAAATGACGCTCCCATGCCACTGCTCGTTTAGCATCTCCAACAATTCCAACTATCATATGGGCTTATGTATAATAATGATCTGCAGTATTAATATTTTTATTACAAACAACTACTGTTTACTCTTATATTATCAGCCTCTTCCATAATATATTATCAAAAATATTATAAACGCTATAATAAAATATTCTATATATTTTTTCATATTACTAAAGTTTTAGTCTTTATTCCAAATCATAAAAAATTCATAAAATCTAGAATTTATAATTTGTTCATTAACTTGCTCAGAAAAGATCAAAAAGTTAACATGACTGAAGGCTAATGAGGTAGAGTCAGTTGTCATATCTAATTCAAAACCTGTTGAACTGTATTTTAATAAGTCAATAGTTGGTATATAAATCTTTAATTTTACCACATATTTACAATTTAGAGAAAATTTACTGCATTCAGAAACACTCCTCACTGTAGAGCTGACTTCATTCATTAATTTTCCATCAATATATGCACTTGTGAATCTACGTAATCCATTATCTCTATATTTTGTTTCGACTAAGAGTGAATGTTTAACTAGTGATGTGTCTAGTATGACGGTATCAACATTTGAGCTATTCAATTCAATATCATATAATTTGTTGTTTAATTCGGTTTGTAAGTAATATTTTATAGAGCCATAACTTAAATCTCGATCAGATCTCTCTATACCTAGTAATACTATATCACCATTAGTTCCTAGATCATTTACAATAACATTGTCTCGTAATAAGTCAGTAGATGAACAACTGAAGATCATTGATGACAGAATTATTAATCCTATAAACCTAAACATTAAAAATTATTTAATTTCAAAATTGTCATTATTGTCTAATGTCATTTGATGTAAATAGAATTCAAACTAACATTTAGTTTGCTAAATTTTTAATTTATTTAAGGTAAAATCCAAATGGATATAAGTAGGTTGTAATCAAATGAGCATAAATAAATCAGCATCCTTAGAAAATGAATTATACCAAGAAATAAATTGGTCTTCCATTATTGATTCATTAAATGATGAGTACAAAGACAAAAATATCTTAATGAGTGGAGAAGTTATAGATGGTCTGTCAGGTGGCTACTTTTCAAAATCACCATGGAAGTTGTTTGAAATAACAAAAGGTGAACAAATATCAGTAATTATACTAAAAAGTTTTTGTGCTATATATTCTAATAAAACTACCAATCAAATTAAGGTTATTAGTTTTTACTCGAATCTTGAAAATGATTGGGTTCGATTTAGAATGATTGAATTAGTTGAAAGATTCAAAAATCAGCTAATAGAATTTAACTGGGACGACCGAGTCATTATACTAAAAGATATAAACAAAAAGAGAAGATGGGAGTTTGAATTATCTGAAACAGAATTATTTTTGTTAAAAGATCTATTTGAACGTGTGATAGATGAATGGTCAAATCTCTCAAAAGAAGTAACCAAAAGAGAAGTAGAAGAAAAAAAAGAAATAGAAAAAGCGCTGTTGAAATATTCAGAAAAAACAGGCTTAGATTTAGCATCAAAGTCAAATAATCCCGATGAATTTATACATATTAGCGACTTACTTGAAAATCCAAAAGATATAGAGAAGCTAATTCATAAATATGAAAATAAAATAATAATAATTTTTAAATCTTCTTTTCAAAATATTGAAAGATTAGTTGTAAAATTAGAACTGAAAAAGAAAATAATTGCTAGTATTTTTGATATAATAATAAAACGTTCAAAGATAGTAGACTTTGTTGTACATATTGGTATTTTAAAAAATGAAATATATATTTATCAGTTACTTTACTTGTATACTATTATAATGATTTTATCAATAGATAATAATAAAGAAAAATTTTATGCAGATATATATAAAATATTTGATGAATTAAATCTTTTTAATCTAGAAGTAACTCAGCAGCATACCACTACTTTGGCAGAAGATAATGACATCACTAACTCATTTATGCAAATATATAAGCATACAAAACATTTATATAACAATCTATCGAAGTTAAATTACTTAATTGATGGATCTGAGTATAATTTCACAGCTAATTTGAAATCTGAATTAGATGCAGTTAGATCTGATACCAATCATGTTATTCTACTGAAAGGAATTCAGAAATATAAATTTTATGAAATTTCTGAAGACAGTAGTACTCAAAAATGACAAAATGTATAATTTATCTGGATAGTCAAAATGCTTAAATATTTAAAATTAGTTCTAATATTAATAGCCTATTTTCATTCAGTGTCTATATCAGCACAAGAAAGTAATGATCGATTCTACATAAATTTCTTTAATAATATCTTCGATATAGAGATAAATCAATTTCCTGATAAGGAATACCTAAAGGCTATATATGAGATTAATTATAAAGATAGAGGTATAATTGATACAGTAAGAGATAATATGCTTCATCTGTTTGATGAATTTGATGAGTATCATATGATATTGCCATCCAAAGATATATTTTTGGAGACGCAAGAAAATAAAACTGACTTCAAATTCTTGTTAGTGGCTGGGGACTATTCAGATAGTCTGTTCCAAGGCATCTTCACTCTTACATTTGAATTTCCCATGGATACAGTGATAAAGAGCTCTGGAAGTACGACTTTTTTAACTGATGAAGATAGATTCAAGTATAATTTTAATCTAAGAAAACTAACTGCCGACACCGTATTAATGAATGTTAGTACTACTGATCAATTTGTTTGGGCATCGCTCGGATCATCAAACAATGCAAGATTCAGAATTAATGGAAAAGTAATTAGAATTGATAATACTTTAAAAAAACAGATAAAAAGTACTGTTAAAATTATAGAAAGTAATCTACCGAAAACAAATGATGATAAAAAAGAGGCTATTCAAACTTATTTAATTTCTTGGGATACTAATTTGCCAAGAAAACCATTAAAACAAGTCATGCCTTTAAATGTATTAAATATTGAGGGTTCAATCACTGTAAAATTCGAAGTAAATCCAAATGGTACAATTGGAATAATCAAAAGGCTTCATGATATGAAACCTGAGTTTGAGAATGAAATTTTTAAAGCATTAAGGGGATGGAGATTTGAAAAATTACCATCCGAAAATAAACAGATTTCACAATCTGGTTCAATTACCTTTTATTTTGTGAGAGAGTGATAAATATCTAATTTTTATTTTCCTTTAATCAACAAATAAAATTCTGTGTAATAATCAAATTTAACTTTTTTATTAGCACTTATGCAAAACCTACAACCAAATTGTTAAAAGCAGCAAAAGTATAATTTTGACGGAATTATAAATATTAAAAAATGTTTCTATTTGTATGCTAGCTAATTGTAGAAAACAAATTGATTCAAGTTTATCCGAAATAAAAATTCTCGAACACCGCGAGGTTTACTTACTATAAAATTAGTATAATCAATTTTTTGTAGACAATTTTGTTGCATGGGTTAATACAGACAAATTAATATTACGGTTTCTCGAATTCAAATTAATTGAATATCATGTTTACTGTGATAATGAAAATTAGATGTACAATCAAGATGTTGGATATAACCCATGAGTCAGGAAATTTAATGTCTAATTTCAATCGGAAAGATACGACACATTAAAAAAGTGCAAGAATTTATGGATTTAATAAATATTATTTTTCCAAATCAACTCTTTCAGGATTCGCCTTTTCTAGAGTCAAACACAAAGACATATATTATAGAAGAATTTCTGTTTTTTAATAATTACAAGTTTCACAAACAAAAATTATTATTCCACAGAATAAGCATGAAAAAATATCAAGATTATTTGATAAAAAATGGGATTGATACTCATTATATAAACGCCTATGATGAAAATTCAAAAATTGAGTTCTTTATATATAATTTGGATAATAAATATACTAAAATTAATATTATAGATCCATGCGATTATTGGCTAGAAAAAAAAATTAAAAATTCCTGTGCTAAAAAAAATATAGAACTAAACGTACTATCAAATCAGTCTTTTTTACTTAAAAAATATGAACTAAACAGTTTTTTTAAAAAGGAAAAGAAGAAATTTTATCAAACGTCTTTTTACAAAGATCAAAGAAAAAAATTTAATATTCTAATGCAGGGTGATGATAAACCAGAGGGTGGTGAATGGACTTATGACATACACAATAGAGAAAAATATCCTGCGAATAAAATTCCTCCAAAAATTTATTTTCAGAAAAATGATAAATATTTTTATGAAGCTATTGAATATATTGATAAATATTTTAGTGAAAATTACGGATGTTTAGTTAATGATTTTATTTATCCAACTTGTTTTGAAGAATCAAAAAAATGGTTTGAAGAGTTCTTAAAAAATAGATTCCATGAATTTGGTCCATATGAAGATGCAGTTGTAAAAAATAATTCAATCTTGAATCACAGTGTTTTATCACCACTTTTAAACTCTGGGATATTAAATGTTAAATATGTTGTTAATAAAACCATTGACTTCTACAATCAAAATAATATTCCAATAAACTCATGCGAAGGATTTATTAGACAAATTATTGGCTGGAGAGAATTTATAAGAGGAGTCTATTACTCAAAGGGAACTGAGGAAAGGACAAAAAATTTCTGGAGTTTTAAAAATAAAATACCAAATTCATTTTATGATGCTACTACTGGGATAGAACCTGTCGATGATACAATAACAAAAATTAATAATTCAGCATATTGTAATCATATCGAAAGATTAATGATAATGGGAAATTTTATGTTATTGTGTGAAATTAGGCCAAATGATGTATACAAGTGGTTTATGGAAATGTTTATTGATGCTTACGATTGGGTTATGGTTCCAAACGTGTATGGTATGAGTCAATTTGCCGATGGAGGACTGATGTCAACAAAACCATATATATGCGGTAGTAATTACATTTTGAAAATGAGTAACTATAAAAAAGATTCATGGTGTGAAATTTGGGACGCATTATTTTGGGGTTTTATTGGTAATAAAAGAGACTTTTTTAAAAGAAATCCAAGAATGAGAATGATGGTTAGTAGCTATGATAGAATGAATGAAGAAAAAAAGAACAAAATGAAAAAGATATCATTCGCTTATTTAACAGAACTATATGATTAACTATATTTTTTTTTGCTTAAATGAGATTTATGGATTATTGGTACTGGAATTTCATTGATTTATAACGAGAAATATTCATTGATAGTGGTAGAGTAAGTTTTATGGTTAAAACTTTTTATATGAAGAGTGTATATGAAAGGAAGATATTAAAGCATCATTGAAAAAATTTTTGATTGAACTATCTAGATTACCAAAAAAAGAATGGCTCAGTAATGCTTAAACTTCAATTGATATCAAATTCCTACTTTGCAATTAAAGAAATAGTCAATTTGTTATTAAATTGTATCTAGACAATAGTCCATATTTGAAATAATGAAAATATATAATGAAAAACAGTATACTAAAAAATATTAATAGCTATCGTAAGTTCGTACGTAACAACAATGATTGGAATAAAAACGGGGATTATGTTGTATATTGGATGCAAGCTAATAGAAGGATAGAATATAATTATGCTCTAGAATATGCGGTCGCAGTGGCGAATAATCTTCAAAAACCCTTACTCATCTATGAAGTACTAAATGTAGATTATCCGTGGGTTTGTGAGCGATTTCATCATTTTATTCTGGAAGGAATAAAGGAGCATCACCTTTATTTCACAAATAATTCCATAAAAGGTGTTCGATATTTGCCTTATATAGAACTAGAAAAAGGGCATGCTGAAGGTCTAATTTATACCTTAGCAGCAAATGCTTGTGGAATTATCAGTGACGAGTTTCCTGTCTCAAAAATTAGAAAATATAACGATAGGGTTGGAAATAAAGTCACTGTACCCTATATCACAATTGATTCAAATGGAATTATTCCGTTAGGTGTTTCTGAAAAAGACCCTTATTCAGCATATCTGTTTCGGAAAGTAATGCAAAAATATATTGTTGAAGCTCTGAAATATCCTCCAGCTAAAGAGCCATTAGTAAATTTGAAAAATTGGGGACAATGTACTCTTCCCACAAATTTCAAGGAAAGATATGCATTTGATGAAAATCTACTTAATAATTTGGATACTTTATTAGATAGCTTACCTATAAATCACACGATAAAAAAAGTAGAAAAAGTTGGTACTAGAGAGTCTGCGTTAGAGATAATGAATCATTTTGTTGAGTTTAAATTAGCTCGATATGAAGAAGATAGAAATCATCCAGATAGACAGGGAGGGAGTGGATTAAGTCCATGGCTGCATTTTGGAAAAATAAGTTCTTATGAAATTGTTGATAAGGTCTTATCAAAGCAACCATTGGGTTGGAATATTGAAGAATTGGAACCAAATGGGGGCAAAAATAGTGGATTTTTTCGAGGCCATAGCTATGTTGAATCCTTTCTTGATGAATTGATTACTTGGAGAGAGGTCGGTTTTCAATTCGCTCATCACCGTCCAGATTACGATCAATTTGACAGTCTTCCTGATTGGGCAAAGAAAACAATGAATGAACATGATCAAGATCCAAGAGAATATGTGTACAGCTTAGAGGAATTAGCTGAGTCACAAACACATGACCAAATTTGGAATGCAGCACAAACCGAACTCCGTACACAAGGAGTCATGCACAATTACTTGCGAATGTTATGGGGAAAAAAAATAATAGAGTGGACTGGTTCACATATAAAAGCATTAGAAGTCTTAATAGAGCTTAATAATCGTTATGCTTTAGATGGATGCGATCCGAACAGCTATTCAGGAATATTTTGGTGTTTAGGACGTTTTGATAGGGCATGGCAAGAACGAGAGATATTTGGTAAACTTCGTTACATGTCCAGTCAAAGTACCTCAAAAAAAATAAAATTAAAGCATTATCTAAATATTTACGGGTCATGATAATGAGTAATACATTAAGAGATTAGCAAAAATAATATGTTCAAATTAGCAATAATTGTTGGTACCGATAGACCAAACTCTAAAAGCCAATTAATGGCTGAGTATGTTCAAACTCTATATGTCGGCCTTGGAGTTGATGCACAAATATATTCAATGTCATTCTTCCCCTTAAGTCATGTGGTTGGTGGCCCATATGGGGAAAACATACCAGAGGTTGAGGGCTTTATAGCACCTATTTTAGCCTCTGATGCATTACTATTTATAATCCCAGAATACAATGGATCCTTTCCAGGAATTTTAAAAATGTTTATAGATTATTTACCATTCCCAGAAGCGTTTCAAGCAAAGCCAATTGCTTATATTGGCGTCTCAGCTGGATCTTTTGGTTCGCTACGAGCGGTCGAACAGTTTCAAATGGTCGCCAATTATCGTAATGCATTTAGTTATCCAGAGCGTGTTTTTATAAGTCGATTTTCGGCAAACTTTTCCATAGAAAATGGGCTAACTAATCCAACACAAAAAATACTACTTGAAAGTCAAACAAAAGGGTTTGTTGATTTTGTTCTACGTTTGCAATAGTCATTTGCTCAAGAGTATTAATGATAAATTGAAATTTTATATTCGAATGTTTCTAATAGGTTTTTAAGAGATATCCTACACCATGTAGAGTAATCAAGTGTCGTGGCTCATCTGGTAAACTTTCAATTTTGGCTCTAAGCTTAGAAATGTGAACATCCACAGTTCTAGTATTGGTACTGTATTCATAACGCCATACTTTTTCAAGTAACTCATCACGGGATACTGGTTCTCCACCAGCTTCTAGCAGATATTTTATAAGTTCTGTTTCTCTAGCGGTGAGTTCATTTCTTCTACCGTCTCCAAAAATCACCTTCGATTCTAAAAGGTCAATCTTAGTAGCACCTAATTGTAAAAGATCTATATTATTAGAGGAGGAATAGGTGCCTGTTCTTCTTAGCCGAGCCTGTATTCTAGCCAATAACTCTTTGACCCCAAATGGTTTGGTAATATAGTCATCGGCTCCAATATCTAATCCTTTCACTTTATCTAACTCTTGATTTTTTGCTGTAAGTATTATTATTGGAATAGTAAATTTGAGTGCTCTTAATTCCTGGCATATTTCGTACCCATTTTTTCCAGGTAACATTATATCTAAAATTATGATATCTGGTTTATTTTTTTGAGCTAGCCCTACTGCTTCTTCACCATCTTCACATACAATTACAATGTAACCTTCATTCTCTAATGTATCACGTAAGGTGAAGATAAGACTGGGTTCATCTTCAATAAGTAAAATACGTGTTTCTTTATTGGACATAATTTAAACCATTGTCTCGGTGGATAGGTGGTTATTTCTTTGAGTTGATCCTGACGAATTACTATTCTTTGACATTTTGGTAATTGAATCGGATGAATCTTGGTAATATTTTGGAAAATAACATGTAAATATACTACCGCTTGTCTTTTCGCTTTTTACTTTAATGGTACCTTTATTTAATTGCATGAGGCCCTGAACTATGCTTAGACCCAGTCCATGTCCTTTGGTTTTTGCAGAGAGTGAATCTTCGACTCGATAGAATTTTTTAAAAATATTTTTAATGTGAGAGCGTGGTATACCTATACCTTGATCTTTAACAATTAAATTGTAACCATCCTTTTCTGCCTTTAACTCAATATGAATAATTGATGGAGCAACTGAATACTTGATAGCGTTATCGATCAGATTAGTAAGAATAATCTTAATATGTTCAGGATCAACCAGAACTGTGGCATATTCTAAGTTCAAATTGTGCGTTAGAGAATGTCCTTTTTTCATAATTAAGGATTTCTGTTGCAGCAAAATTTCTCTAACGAGATCACTAAGATCATACGGTTTAGCATGTATAAGTGTTGTTCCATAATCTGAACGAGCTACGTCAAGTAGCATCTCGATCATCTTATTCAGTCGAACAGACTCTTGGTAGATATGAGCACCATATTCTTTTAACCTCTTTGGCTGGCTAACTCGCCCATCTGAAATATTTTCTCCTGCAGCTTGCATAACGGCTAGAGGTGTTTTTAATTCATGAGTTACATTGGCTAAAAAATCAGTTTGTTGTTGTAGTATACTTCGTTCTTTTTGAGCGGTGTAAAAAATGTAAAATAGAGCTCCTAGTAGTAGAAAAGCCGAAAAACCCAAGACTATTATATTCTTTGTGAAGGTAGCATTGTACAGTTTTACTGATGCATTATCCAAGAAGGCTATTTTCAGATTCCAGTTTTCAAACATTCTACCAAAATCTACCCGTTTTTGAACTTCTTCAATTTCGAAAGGTATTTTATTGTTATTGGTTGCTAACACGACATCGTTTGCCCAATCATGCAGCCATACTACTGAGGTTGTCTTACTTGAATCAAAATATTGTTGGATTTCTGGGGCAATAACTTCTTCAATTAAATAGCTTTGATCAATAATAGCTGTTAGATAACCAATTACAGAGTTTTCATGCAGGTTAATAAAACCAATATTCATGCTACGATGTGCATCAAACTCCGTATTCGTATTCCACCGGTAGTCAAAGTTATTGAGCTCGATCCTTGCTTTTGTCCGTACCAAGCCTACTCCATCACATAAAATTTGTGGATAGTTATCAGTAAGACTTAGCAGGGTAGAACCTCGGTCCAATTCATATACTCTGCTTCCCTCTATACATGGATCAATATCTGCTGGTGTGTAGTACACTCCATTAAATACAGGACTTTCAGCTACTTGGACTAACTTTTCACGAATTTGTTCAGGAAATTGTCCATTTAGTTCAAGGCTACCTTTGATAGGTTCTAATTCAAGGGTATTAAATCCTCTATAGGGCCTGTAAATAGTTCTTCTAACATTCAGTGCAATTTCGTCTAAGAGTGCAATCTGCTTTTTTTGTTCACCTTCTATAAGTGTATCCCGCACTTCGTATAAGGTATATACATTCATGGCGGTTAGTATTAATATGGCTGATAAGCTTAAGGAGAATAAACCCCATCTAAGGAATCTATTTAGTTTCATGACATTATGATTTAAAAATACTAGTATATTTAATCCCAAAAGAAAGCATCAGAGAACTATTTATGAATTAAAGAGCCAAAGTACTACATTTTATTTTTAGATTATTAGGATTCATGAGTATAAAACAAAATTTAACATCAGTAATACAAGTATTTTTTGACGTATTGAATCTTGGTAGTAGTTTTATTGAATAATATATTTCTAATTTAATTAATCAAGAACGATTTGAGCAATAAGCAGGAAGAAATCATAGAGATACTGGAAAATGCTAAAAAAGAGCTGCATAATTTTATATCACCTTTAAATGCATTAGACTATTACATTGATGCCCTTAGAGATAATAATGAAGACAAGAAAATACTTGAACAGAAATATCTTAAAGCCCAAGAATGTCTGAGAAGTCTGTATTCTCGAATTAATCATTTAAATGAAATTCTCAAAAATTTTTGAATTGTCCCTTATTTTTATGGTAAGCAAAGCATGATACTAAATTCACTTTTGTTACTATTGTAACTATGAACTAAAATACCATTTAAACTCTGACATAAAACAGTAGCAAGTGTCAATCCTAGTCCCATCCTATCAGCTTTTGAGCTTTTAAAGGGCTGCAGTATATTTTCAAGCTTCAATAAATTATCATCTTCAGGTATTTTATTTGAGAATAGTATACTGTTATTACGAATTTCAATTTTAATTTCTTCTGAAAAATCGCTGTGAATCGCACAATTCTCTAAAAGTATTTGAATTATGATATTCAATTCGTTTTTTCTAAATGTATTAACCGCATCAGATTGATTATTTACAATACTAATATTTAAATCTTTTAACTCATCAAATTTTTCTAGTAAGTGATATGTGGCAGATTCTAAGTCAATAACCTCATTATCTGTATTAATTTTTTCTTCGATCTTAACTAGTTCTTCAATCTCTTCTAAAAGACCTGTAAGTTTATCAATACCTAATCCTATTGTATTAATTTTTTCTAAAGTTTTTTCATCGTTAACATTTGATGGTAGTAAATCTAAGTAACCTGTTACACCTGTTAGAGGAGAACGCAATCTATGCAATATCATTGAAATCATAGACTTCCAACTATATAGCATATCCTTGGAAAAGGGCGCCTCGTAGGGAATAAAATCAATTTGGTTTATGGATCCTAAATAATTCTCTGATAACTCATACCAAACCTGATCAATTAAAGAGAACTTTTGATTCTTATTTAAATAAACTTTAAAGCAATCATCAAATTGTTTGCCTTTAAGTTGATCATCAAAATAAATTAAATTGTGATCTTCAATCTTTTCGCTAATACTATCAATTAGTACACTTTGATAATTACTCTTTTCAAATATTACATCATAAACATTATTAAGTCGAGTTTTATTAAATCCTCTAATGTGTTTACTGAGATAATTAGCCTCCATTTCTGGAGCGGAAAAGTATGTATATGAGAGCTTCTCTAACGGCATAACATAGCTTAAATCTTGTTTTTATTCAGTTATCAGCAAAATATCTTATCTCATAAACAAAAGTAATCTTTTCCTTATTAAGGCAGAATTTTCCTTTCATAAATTGTTTTAAGATTGTCTAACTACTAATAAAATGATTGAATGGTATTTATTTATTCAAAGGTACGAATATAATATTCAATGGCACAAGGTTTGCTCCTATCCTAAGACAAAATAACAAATCGAGTAAAATGGACCCAGGATTAAATAAACTTTCGGCAGCCTTAGATGCATTAGTACTAAGACAAAAAATCACTGCATCCAATATTGCCAATATTGATACCGAAGGTTACAATAAAAGAAAAGTAGAATTTGAAAAGCATTTAAAGGAAGCAAAATTGAATGGTGATAGTGCTGATGTAAAACCGTCAATTGAAATTACAGAAGAGAAGGTTGATCTGGACACGGAACTAATTGAAATGGCAGAAACTCAAATGAAAGTTCAATTTGTGACCAGAATGATAAGAAGTCAACTAGAATTGACAAAGATAGGGATAACTGGTAATCCAAATTCAAGACTCTAATACCTAAATTATAATAATGTCATTAATTACTTCAAATAGTCTTTTCCAAACAGCAGCCAGTGGGCTTGAAGTCCAAAAAAAACGTTTGGAAGCTGCAGCCCAAAATATTGCAAATTCTAGAGTTTCTTCAACTCCTGGTTCGATTGGTTACCAAATTAAATCTGTTTCAAGTAAAGGGCCAGATGACACTGATTTTTTAAATGTTTTTCAGAATCAATTGGAAGGTCCTGAATCTATTGTTGATGGTTCAGATTCGGCAATTAATTTGGGTCCAACATCTGAAATCGTAGAAACTGCAAAATATCGGTATGAATATGATCCTAGTCATCCAGATGCAGACGAGAATGGAATGGTTCAGTATCCGGATGTTGATATGGTAAGGGAAATGGCAGCTATGGTTAGTGCCAACAGATTATATGAAGCAAATCTTAGTGTTATTGAGGCAGCAAAACAAATTATGAAAAGATCAATGGAGATATAATGAAAATAAACTTTAACATCCCTAATATCTTAGAAAGTAAAGAAAATATTCAATCAAGGGATATTACACCAACTAATAAGTTGCCTGACTTAACACAACATGAAAATGAGTCTATACAACAATCATTTAAAAATGATTTTAAATTTCAAAGTTATGATTACTCAGGCAGCAAAAAAATGAGCAATAACTTCTCTGGAAGTCGTATTGATTTAAGAGGATAATTTCAAATAAAATTTTATTCAAACATTATGATTATAAATAATATCCCCACAATAGAATCAACTTTAGCTGGTGAAATAACCAAAGTAAAGTCTGAGGAGAACTCAACTTACGGAGAAGCCTTCGGTGATATGCTTTCGAATACACTCGAAACACTAAATGAAAGCCTTAACTCTGCAAATGAAGGTACAGAATCATTTTTATCAGGTGAAACAGAAAATGTTCATGAAGTTATGTTGAAAATGCAAGAAGCTCACATACAGTTCCAACTTGTTACAGAGGTAAGGAATAAGATGGTTGAGGTTTATCAAGAAATAAGTAGAATGCAAATTTAATTAAAATAATAGGAAGGTAATGGCTAATACAGATAATCAATTACAAGATTTTTTCGGGGTGATGAATAGTGCTCAAAAAGTAATGTTTGGGTTGCTGTTGAGCTTAGTTATAATTATTTCTGGGGCTATATTTTTTTGGGCTCAACAAGATGAACAGGTTTTACTCTTTGGGAATTTAAATCTTGATAATGCCAATTCAATAGTCCAAAAATTGGACGAAAAAAATATAGATTATAAAATAAGTGATGGAGGAAATGCTATTTATGTACCTAGTGATAAGGTACATTCACTCAGGCTTGAATTAGCATCGTATGGCGGTGGAAATACAGAGAATAAAGGATATGAGCTGTTCGATACACAATCTCTGGGTATGACAGATTTTATGCAGCAGGTAAATCAAAAGAGAGCCTTAGAAGGAGAGCTTTCTAGATCTATAAACAGTTTAACTCAAGTCAGAAATTCAAGAGTTCATCTAGTATTACAGGAAAGATCACCATTTGAAGAATCTTCTGTTGAAGCCTCTGCTTCTGTTATATTGACATTGGAACCAGGAAATCGACTCTCTAGCAATCAAACATCAGGTATTGCATCTCTAATCTCAGGCAGTGTTGAAGGATTATCTCCGAATAGTGTGGTCATATTGGATCAATTGGGTAACCGGTTAAGTGACGATACAGATCAAGATGCTGGAGGGGATATGGGTAGTGTACATATGCAAATCAAGCAAAAAACCGAAGCATATCTAACAGATAAAGGACAATCCATGTTAGATAGAGTCTTGGGGGCAGGGAATAGTATTGTACGGGTATCTGTTGAACATGACTTTGAAAAGGTAATGAAAGAGATAGATACAATTGATCCTGATAGTAGAATAGTTGTTTCTGAAACAAATAGTGATCAAACAACTACTGATGAGGATAGGGAGCAAATAAATGCTACAGATTACACACCAGTTGAGTATATGGATGAAGCATTAATAATTGGGTCTAATACAGTAGAATCTTCTACACAATCTCGAAATTATGAAGTCAATCGAACCAAAGAGTATATAGAAGAAACTCAGGGTGAAATCACATATATTTCAGCCTCGATATTGTTGAATACCCCATTAATTCCAAATGTTAATGATGACGGTGAAACTATTTTTGAGGCAGATGAATATGATGATGTCCGATTGAATGAGTTTAGAGATTTAATAGCAAAGGCTATAGGTATAGAAGGTGATGAAGATGAATTGGTAGACAAAATTGCTATCTCACAAATTGAATTTTATTATAATCCATATCGTGAAAATCTTGAATACCAAGAATCGCAAGAATTTGATTGGGAACGTTGGGGAAGAGTGGCTGCTATATTAATATCATTACTTCTAGCAGGATTTTTAGTCAACAATGTACGGAAGAATTTTTCTGGATCAGTTATGCAAACTACTAGTAATTTTCAAATGGAAAATGGTGAATTAGCTGGGGTACCAGATTTAGCATCTTTGCCCACGCAAAATCTTGATCAAACTCAAGCAGCCTCTCAACCTGCTCTGGAAGGGGAAAATGAAATGCCACAACAAAATAGTAATGCTATTAAAGATGAGGTAGAAAAGCTTTTTGTTAGTCAACCGTCAAAAGCTACAGAGGTAGCTCGATTGATGTTCGAAAATGGATAAGTAACTAAACATGAAAAAGTTTAAATCACTTACTGGTTCAGAAAAACTCGCTATCTTGGTGATGAGTATTGGTTTAGAAGCTTCCAAAGAAGCATTAAAAGGTCTTAAGCCCCAAGAAATCTCCAAAGTAATTGTAGATGTATCAAGATTGGGTAAAATTCCTAAGGAAACTGTTACCCAGGTTTTAGAAGAGTATCATAAATTAATGACAACATCTAATGAAACAGTAGCTGGTGGGTCTGAACAGGCTCAGAAAATGATAGCGTCATTAGGAGCAGATCAGGACACTGATCAAATCAATACACTTATCAAAAAAAATACAGCATTATCAATATTTGAAGAATTTCAGCAGACAAAAACTTCAAACATAGCTGATTTTTTAAAAAATGAACATCCCCAAGTCATCGCATTAGTTTTCTCCCAACTAAAATCTGATAAGGCTGCTCAGCTTTTAGCAACTTTTGAAAAAGATGTCCAAGCAGAGATAATGAATCGGCTAGTAGTTATGGATGAAATTTCACCAGATGTTATAGTCGAAATTAGTGAGGTTATACAAGAAAATTTTGGGTTTATGAGTATTGAGGGCGAGGAATCAGTATCTGGTACCACTATGGTTGCACAAATTTTGAACAATACCGACCAAGAAGTAGAGGAAAATATACTTACTTCAATCAGCAAAGTTGATGAAGATTTATCAGTTCAAGTTAGAGATCAAATGTTTCTGTTTACTGATATTCTCAAAATTGATAAAGATGCAATGCAGGCGATAAACCTTGAAATTGATAAAGCTGATCTTGCGAAAGCATTGAAAGGACAAACTACTGAGTTAGCTGACAAATTTTTCAATAATATGTCTGGTAGAGCTGCTGAAATGATTCAAGAAGACATGGAAAATTTAGGTCCGCTAAAAGCGGCAGATGTTAAAGAAGCGCAACAAAATATTATTCGGAAGATACGTGATTTAGAAGCGCAAGGTGATATTGTTTTAAATGCAGATGAAGAGGATTTTATTGAGTGATGCACTTAAAAGAAGATTATAACAACAAAAAAATGGATAAGTCCATTGAAATCTTAAACTATCAAAAAATTTTTGATGAAGAAAATAAGAATACAGAATTAAAACGTTTGAGATCAAATGAAAATGTTGAAATACTCATATCTGAAGAGAAGCAGAAATGGGAAAAAATTAATTCTCAAAAGGTTGAAGAATCATTTCAAAAAGGATACCAAAAAGGGTTAGATGAAGGGCTAGTAGAATTAAAAAAACAAAACCTGTTATTTGAAAAAATGTATCAAGAATTGAGTTCTTACTGGTACAGAGATAGGGAAGAATTCACATCATTTTTAATTGAAATAGCTTTAAAAATAGCTCAGGAAATTGTGGGTGTTGTAGAGGTTTCAGATGAATTTGTAGATGAGCAACTCGTGAAATTGAATGGGATCATTGATAAAATTGATCAAAATTTAAAACCATCAATTAAAGTCTCACTAACAGATTTAGAAAAAACCAAAAAATTTGATAAATAACTCTGAGCTTGAGAAAGTAATTTCAATAGACTCTGATCCCAAAATGCTGCCTGGTGAATTTATAGTAGATATAAATTCAGAGCGTTGGATAAATACAAGAAAAGGTCTTTTGGAAGCATTTACTCGAATGGATTAGAATATGCTGGTCAGTCTTGAGAATAAAATATTAGATACTTTTTCTAACAAAAGAAAAAGATTTGGAAATATTCTGCACAAACCACTAAAAGTTGGAAAATTAAACTCTATTGTAGGGACAGTTATTGAATGTACAGGGATTGATGCAACTTTAGGTGAGTTATTTGGTATAGAAAATATAGATGGCGACATTGTAGAAGCCGAAGTTATAGGTATCAAAGATGGTAAAACTCTATTACTTCCATTTAATAAAACAATTGGGTTGAAAGAAGGCTGTATTGTATACTCATTAGGTAACTCAATGTCCATCAAAGTTGGAAAAGAATTAGTAGGTAGAGTATTAGATGCCAATGCTAATCCGATTGACGGCAAAGGGAAGATTGCAAGGACATCAAAAGAAGAATTGTATAAAAACCCACCATCGCCATTAGATAGAGAGCCAATTCGTGATATTTTTAAATCGGGAATACGATCTATAGATGCATTCAATACTATTGGGATGGGACAAAGACTTGGTTTATTTGCAGGTTCAGGAGTCGGAAAGAGTGTCTTAATGAGTATGATTGCAAAAAATTCATCAGCAGATATTAATGTTATTGGATTAGTTGGTGAAAGGGGTAGAGAGGTTAAAGAATTTGTGCAAGACACATTAGGTCCTGAAGGAATGAAGAAGTCAGTCGTCATTGCTTCAACCT
Source organism: Balneola sp. (assembly GCA_002720745.1). Lineage (GTDB taxonomy): Bacteria > Bacteroidota > Rhodothermia > Balneolales > Balneolaceae > UBA1275. Next base: position 8,987 of record PBJO01000011.1, on the reverse strand, counting down.
CTGATACCTCTGCAATGAGCAGAATTAAGGCAGCTTTTACTGCTACTGCAATAGCAGAATATTATAGAGATCAAGGGCTAAATGTATTACTAATGATTGACTCTATTACTCGTGTTGCAATGGCGCAACGTGAGATTGGCTTGGCTACGGGAGAACCACCAACGAGTAAAGGTTATACACCTAGTGTATTCAGTATGCTGCCAAAACTACTAGAAAGGCCTGGTCGGACTAGAGAAGGAAGTATAACAGCCTTATATACTGTTCTAGTTGACAACGATGATATGAATGAACCAATAGCCGACTCAGTTCGCTCAATTCTCGACGGGCATATTGTATTATCAAGAAAATTAGCTCATAAAAATCATTATCCAGCAGTAGATATTTTGGAAAGTATTTCCAGAGTTATGGCAAATATTGTAACAAAAGAGCAAAGAAGTTTAATGATGAAGGCAAGAAGTTTAATTGCAATTTATCAAGAAGCTGAAGATTTGATCAATATAGGGGCATATGTTAAGGGTTCATCTAAAAAAATAGATGAAGCTATTGAAAAAAATGAAAAACTGGAATCATTTTTGATACAAGATATAAATGAAACATATGATCAAGACAAATATTGGTCTAAACTTAAAGAAATAGTTTTATAGAAGTGAAAAAATTCAAATACAAATTAGAGGCCGTTTTAAAACATAGAAAAAGAGAACTTGATTCTGTAAAAAAAATACATTCTGATATGCTACGCGAAAAATCACTTATTGAAGATGAATTGAAAAGCATTAAAAAATTTAAAAATGAAGTTTCAAATACAAATGAATTCAAAAGTATTAGAGATCTCCAGCTTCATGAAAGTAGATTAACAGGATATAGACGTAAAGAAAGAGAGTTGATAGAAAAAGCACTACACATTGACAAAAAATTAGATCAAAATTCTGTTTTACTAAAGAAAGCACATATTGAAAAAAAGAGTTTTGAAACAGACAAAGAAAGAAAACAGAATAGATACACTCAAGATGTTAATAAAAAAATTGAGATTGGAATCTCTGATTTAGTTATTCAAAATTTTGCAAGACAATCGTAAATAGTATGAAATTCACAAAAAAGAATATAATTATCATAGCTTCTGTATCCGTGGGCGTTCTATTGATCGGTAGTCTACTATTCTATCTTTTCTTTCCATCCATAAACCCAGATAAGTTTGAAGAAACTGTACAGCAAGTAGAGGAGCAAAATGCTCTTATTGCAGCTGAGAATGAGTTAATTAAGAGTCAATCTAGTAACATATCCAGTACAGATATTAGAACCATTGAGGCTAGATATAATTTTAAAATTGATTCAATGGAAACCATCTTAATGGAATTAAATCTAGAGAAGAATGAATATCTAACACAAAAAACAGATTTAGCAGAAAAAGTTAAGTCTTTAGAAAATGATTTGAGTCTGTTAAGAGAATACAAAAAAAACTTTGAAGATGAATTAAAAGGAGTACTTAACCTGGATGACAAGCAATTAAGCCCAATAATTCAAGCTATGAAAATTGAGAAAGTTGCTGAGTTATATCAAAATTCGAATACAAATCAAAAGCAAAAAATTCTTCGCAACTTGGATCCAGCTAAAGCAGCCATAATACTTGAAGGTGTATTTAAATGAATATTTTAGGATTTAATATTGATAATCAAAAAAATCAAAAAACAGTATTGAGTAATTCAATCGATACTGCAAATGATGAATCACCTAAGGGATTTAATGAGTTTTTGGGTGATATAAAGCAGCCCGAAAACACCGAAGGTGCATCAGGAGAGGTAGTTAATGACTCAGAAATTGATGATGAAAGTATAAATATTGATGAAGCAACCTTAGTGGTTAGTGAAGGTCAGGAAAATCGTAATTTAGGTACTATTAACATATCAGACGCTGATTTAATTGAAAATGGAAAAGCTATTGGGAGCCAGCTTACTATCACTAAACTAATTGATGGGATAGAAAAAGATTTAGCTAATAGTGAAAATGAAACCCTAAATATAGGTAACCAAGTATTAGATGATATAGAAATAGCAGAACAATCAGAAATATTAGGTGAAACTTCCCTTAGGACTGAGAATGATAACAACCTCCAAAATCAGTCTAGTAATTTAATTGATAATCTCGCTGCACTTGACAATTCGGCTAACATTATGAAAGTAGCCATAGACACCCAAGAAGCTCATAGTAAAATTGAAGTAGATGTTGACTCCAATCCTGAAATTCTGAACAAACAAACTATCACTAAAGGTTTACAATCAGAAAATCCCCAAGTTAGTTTCTTGGATGGAAAAATAGATTCTGGGAAAAAGCAGTTCAATCAGATACTTGCTGATGATATTCAGCAGGCTATCGATGAGAAATCATCATTACGGAAAGATTTAATCGAAGAAGATGATAATGCTGTTGGGTTTATTAGCCAAGCAAATTCAAAAGAATTAAGTATAGATCAGATTATTTCATCTCCTCTTTTTTCAAATAAGGCAAATTCAATTTCAGAAAAGAGTAATACTTATAAAAGGGATAGTAGAAATACATTAGATGAGGTATTTGTTAATTCTAGCTTGAAAGATATTAATAACAATATGCAAAATAATGAGTTGTCTAAAGTTCAGAGAACTTCATTTAGTGAGCATATCAATAAAATTTTAGATCAAAAAGAATTGATTTCTAAAATTTGGTCAAAATCATATGTAGAGTTTGAAAACGGTCAAAGAGTAGATGTATTTGCAAGAAAATTTGAAAATGAGTTCCAATTTAGAATTGAGACTAATCTTTCGGAGTTGCAGCAAAAAATTGAGGATGAAGTAGATAAAATTAAAAATAGTCTTCTGAATAAATTTGAAACCGATATAAACTTTTTCTTTGGTAAGAATAGCGGTTCATCACCTCAGAGTGAGAGTAAGTCCAAGAATTTACATGTAATAAATAATTCAGCTCAGAATGCAGATCAAGATGTGCCTGAGGAAAGTACTCAAAAAAATCTAGGATATAATTCAAACGAGTGGGTAGCATAAATGAATGTTAATGGAATTCAAAACGCAAATAATCCTTATGCTGGTAATACAGCCGATCGGAATGCTATGGGTCAACAGGAATTTCTACAGTTACTTGTGGCCCAAATGAAAAATCAAGATCCAATTAATCCTATGGATGGAACAGAGTTTGCTAGTCAGCTCGCGCAATTTAACTCTGTAGAACAGTTGATAGGGGTTAATAGTGCATTAACAGGCTTGCAGCAAAGTCAGAATCTTATGAGTGCTGGATTAACAAATTCTATGGCAGCTGCATTGACTGGAAAAGAAGTAAAAGCACTATCCAATCAGTTTAACCTGCAAGAAAATTCATCATTAGACTTTTCTTATAAAATACCTAAAAGTGCCACGGAGGTAGAGATTATTATTAAAGATGAAAATGGCAACCAAGTTTATAGTGATACAATTAAAGGCCTGCAGAAAGGTGAGCATGATTATTCCTGGGATGGCTTTAGTGCTAATGGGAATAAAATGCCTAATGGGCAATATTATGTCGAAGTTAGACCTAAAAGTGGAAACTCTCCAATGTCAGCACTTACCTACACCAAAGGAATCGCAGAGAGAGTTAAATTTACAGGTTCAGGTGTATATCTGATAGTCAATGGATTAGAAGTGGCTATTGGAAACGTAGAAGAAATAGGAATAAAGAACGACTAAACTTTTTACAAATAAATATAATAATTAATAAATAATACTATGGCGTTACTAAAATCAATGAATTCCGGCGTAAGTGGCTTGAATGCATTTCAAAAAAAGATGGACGTAATTGGTAACAACATTGCCAATGTTGAGACAATTGGATTTAAATCCTCTCGAGTAACATTTTCACAATTAATGAGTAAAAATGAAGCTAGAAGTGGAGCTGGGTCAGCTGCACCACAGTTGACTGATCAAATTGGATTGGGTGTTCGTGTTGGAAGTGTAGATAGAGATTTTTCTCAGGGTGCACTGCAGTCAACTGGTATGAATACAGACCTTGCTATTGAAGGAGATGGATTCTTTGTTGTGAATAATAATGGTCAAAATTTTTATTCAAGAGCAGGAAATTTTGCTTTCAATAAAGATGGATTTTTAGTTTCTGGTGATGGTAACATGATCCAAGGTTTTATGGCAGATGCTAATGGTAATGTAAACACTGGTACATTAGAAGATTTAAGAGTTGATTTTGAAGGAACTGTTCCTCCAAAAAGAACTGAGGTAGTAACAGTGGGAGGAAATCTTAATTCTTCAACCAGTACTTATAGAGTTCTTCAATCTCAGTCAAGTTTGAAGGTTAGTGGCAGTTCCGCACAGGCAAGTTCACTTTTAAATGACTTAGATCAAACAAGCGCCCCATTTGCAAATGGTGACGCATTAACATTGGATATAATTTTACCTGATGGTACGGCCCCAGTTAATCCAATCACATTTACTTATGGCGTAGACGGTACTACTGTGGAAGATATGGTCAATGTCTATAATGCACAACTTAGTCCTCTTGATGTAAGTATGAGTATCGTAGACGGAGTTATTAGTGTAAGATCAACAGTAATGGGTGAGACTGATTTAGAAGTTCGGGGTTTAGATATTGTGGGCGCTGGTAGTTTAAATTTTCCTGTATTTAATACGATTAGTGAAGGAAGTACAGGATCTCATACTATAAGTACCACTGTGTTTGATACTCTAGGGAATCAACATTCTTTGATAGTTAGAATAATCCAAGAAGCCGAGGATTCTTGGACTTATGAAGCAAGTTTCTTGGACGGTGAAACAATTACCAGCGGTAAAACTGGGAATATTGATTTTCTAAACGGTGATGTTGTACAATCAAATTTCGAATTAACATACGAAAGTACAAACGGTACATCAAACACAATAACTATTGCATTAGGTGATCCCCAGGAAGGTATATCATTCAACCAATATGGTGGGACAACTACTCTAAAAGCATTATCGCAGGATGGATATGGTCAAGGAAAACTAATTGACGTCGGAATATCTGGTGATGGAATGCTTGAAGGTGTTTATGATAATGGAAATACAGTTCCAATTGCATTTTTAGCATTGGCTGATGTTCAAAATGTAAGTGGATTGGAACAGGTAACAGGTGGTCTTTTTAAAGCTTCATCAGCAGCCGGCGAAATAATAACCGGTTTTGCGGGTGAGATGGGTTCATCTGTTGCTGCTGGTTTCCTTGAGTCTTCTAATGTGGATTTAGCGAGGGAATTTACAGAAATGATAACCTCACAGAGAGCTTATCAATCGAATGCAAGAGTAATCACAACTTCAGATGAAATGTTAGTTGAGGCAGTAAATCTGAAACGTTAAACGAAAGTTAACAGTTATTTGAATATAATCAGACTATATTCAATGCAAATTATCAATATAATTAACACCTTACTAATTGAGATTAACTTAGTAAGGTGTTTTATTATGTTTACCTAATTAAATACTTCCATAAATAGAAATAACTAATTATTTGTGAGCTAAATGTTAAAAGATAAAGGTTATTTGATTTCATTAGTAATAGTTGCTAGCATCATAATGTTTACGTTCTTTGATCCTCCTAAAACGATTTCTTGGTGGCCATTATTTGAAGGAGTTGGGGAGTTTTTCGATATACTCTCATTTTTAATAGTGGGTGGGGGTTGTATATGCGCAACAATTATGCATTTTAGTGTTAGTAAAATGAAACTAGCATTTCAGCAAGTTGGTAAATTAATGCAGTATGTCAATCTAGATTTGCGAACAGAACTTGAGATGTTAACATTGTTTGCGAGAAGAGTCAGATCAAACGGAATATTGTCTATAGATGAAGATGTAGACCATATGTACAGTGAATATTTGCAGTCTGGAATGAGAATGGCCGTGGATGGCTACGATCCTGAAGTTTTAGAAAAAATACTTGAGGATGAAATAACTAATTTAAATTATAAGTATGATTTGTGTGTAGACGTACTAAACGGTATTAAAGATTATGCGCCGGGTTTTGGTATGATTGGCACGGTAGTAGGCATGGTTATTTGTCTTGGTAATGCAATGACGGGCGATGTCCCTGCTATTATTCAAGGAGTAAAAATTGCGCTACTCACTACGTTATGGGGATCAATCATAGCAAACGTAGTTGCCTCACCATTGGCAGGTAAGTGTGAGTTTTTAGCTGCATTAGTAGAAAAAAGAAACAGAATGTATAAAGAAGCAGTATTAGCAATGGTGACTAAGATCAATCCTAGACAATTAGAAGAGCGGTTACTGACCTTTATTGACGCTGGCGATAGAATTGAATACTTAAAGCATCATCAGGAATTGAAAGGTATGAGAGAAAGAGATGCAAGATTATATACAATCTGGAAAGAAACAACAGGACTAGAATCTACAGAATGGGAAAATCTAAAGAAAAAAGTGCAAGTTGGTTAGTAACCTACTCGGATATGGTCACGTTACTTATGTCGTTTTTCCTAGTCCTATGGATACTTTCCCCAGGGGTAACAACAATTACTTATGATACAATTATAGATTTGTTTGAAGAACAAACTGGATTACTTGAGGCTGCAAACAAATCGCCTCAGTCAAATAGTGAAACGCCAACACCGGAACGCATAGTTGATTATATCGAACAAACCAGAGCTGCTTGGCAAGAATTAGCAGATGTAGTAAAAGAAGCTAATGTAACGGAACAAATGGATTTGGAGTTTCAACATCCTGATAGAGTACTCATAACGCTTAATGACTCATTAACTTTTAATAGTGGTTCAGATGTATTATTACCTCTTGCAGAATTAGTTTTAGGTTCCGTTGCAAATGTAATTGTGGCCGAGCAATCACTTGTAGAGGTACAAGGCCACACAGATAGTGTGCCAATATATAGTGAAAAATTTAATTCTAATTGGCATTTAGGGGCTGCAAGGGCTGTTACGGTAGTTCAATATTTGGTAAATGCTACTGAATTTCCACCCGAAGATTTCAAAGCTAGTAGTTATGGTGAACATAAACCTGTTTCAACTAATTTTACTCCAGGTGGGAGACTCGAAAACAGAAGAGTAGAAATTTATATTAAAAAGGAATGGAATATGGTAGAAAGGTATGTAATCGAGCAAATGTTTGAGGTTGGATGATAAATGGCAGAGATTGATGACATAGAGGTTGAAGAAGAAAGTGAGGACTCCAAATCTAGATATATTGAGACAGGTATATATGTTATTACTGCTCTAGTATTTTTGTGTATTGCATATTTATTAGTTAACAGTTTCTACCCAGATATATACAAGGCTCGAAACATAGAAAAACCTGATAAAAATGTTACAAACCCAGATCAACCAGAAGCCGAATATGAATTACTTGAGCTGAAGACCGTTGTAAACCCTAGAGGTAGTGGTGCAAATAGATTTTTGAGCGTTAAAGTTGCTATTAATCCTTTAATCGATTTTTCGGCAGAATTTGGTAAATACGAGCCAAAGTTAACTAGTTTAACAGGTGAATATTTTGCAGGTAAAACTGTAGATGAGCTTGCAGAAGTAAAAAATAGAATTATTTTCAAGGAAGAGTTAAAAAGTAAACTAAATAAGTATATGAGTACTACCGTTGGTAATAATTTGGTTTACGATTTATATTTCGTACAATTTATTATGCAATAATTTGATTTAAAGTCGATAAAAAAATGGATCAAGAAACAACAGATACTGATAATACAGTCACTGATAATACAGTCACTGATAATACAGTCACTGATAATACAGACACTGATAATTTAGACACTGGTAATACAGACAGAAAAAGATCTATCAAAAACTATGATTTCCGTCATCCGAGGGTAGTATTTGGTAAAGAATATATGAGAATAGTCAGCGAAAATAGCAGAGAGTTGGCTAGATATTTGGGTCAATACTTTGGTAATATTTCTAAGATTACAGTTGATGCTTCAACCGGGACTATACATGAATACACAAGTGTAGAGTTTCTAGAAACTCTTAGTGATACTGTAATAGTATCTCAAAATAAATTTGATGAATCTGAAGGCGCCTTATTTATCATGCTCCCAACAGAGTTTTGTCAAAAGTATATTTATAGGGAAAGTGGAGGATCGGGTGATATCGAACCAGGTAAAACAACCTTAACTGCAATTGAAAGTAAAATTTTATCGAGATTATCTAGAGGTGTTGTAAACCAAATCAGGAAAGTATGGGAACCCATCATATCATTGAACCTTAATAAATCAATATTTGAAAGAGAAATTGAGTTATTATCAATTAAGAAAAATGATAGATTAGTTGTTGTAGAATTTGAATTGATTTTTGGTGAAGAGAAAGAATTAGTTCAGATTGGTTATACCTCTACTCTATTAAAAGAGGTTGTGGCGGACAATCTCAGTCAAAGTCAGCCATTAATGGCGAATAAGATGACCCAAGATGACAAGGAAGCATTTAAAAGAACAATAAAAACAGTCCCATTAACATTAAAAGTTTTGTTGGGACAAGTCAATTTGGATTTTGATGATTTGAATCAAATAAAAGTGGGTGATGTATTACCATTAAGACAAAAAATCAGTCAACCTCTTAACGTTTTAGCTGAGAATAAGATTAAGTTTAAAGCTTATCCTGGCCAAAGTGACGGGCACAAATCGATTAAGATTACTGATGCTATAGAGGAATAAACTTCAAAATAAACTATAAAAAAATTATGAATGATGAAGAGTTAGAAAAAGAGGATTTAACGACGGATACTGATGAGTCAACCGAACAAGAAAATGTACAGGATGAAACTGAAAGCCCTGATGAAATGGGTTCAGATGATGAAGAATCAAGATCCGATGAAAATGATTCTGAAACTGAAAGTGTTGAATTTCATGAATTTGATAGTGATCAAGCTACTCAAGAAAATGCACAAAATAATATTAATATTTTAAAAGATGTCAATGTAGAGGTTTCTGTTGAGCTTGGTCGAATTACAATGCCTTTAGGT
>PBJO01000010.1 GCA_002720745.1 Balneola sp. | reverse complement strand
TTCTATTTATTGTATTTCGGTATCATTAATTGCTATAAAAATTACGTCAAATACCACCTATTCTGAACTTTTTATTTATTTGCATATTTTCATAATTTTATTCCAAATCATAATGATTTGGTATCCAAAACCAAAATAATTCATTAAAAAGAAAATCGTTAAATAAATTGATTTTACTTGTGCTTAATCACTTAAGAGGATTAATATTATAATATTAGGAACCTAACCTTATGGTGAAAATTAATGCGAGAGTAAAAACTATTAAGTACTTAACTTTACATTTATATCGGTCAATTTGAAATTATTGACATGGCTTTGTCGGACTGATATCGTCAATGCCAATCATGACTAACAATACTTTTACTGTGTAAGAGTCAATACTATAATTCATATGGCATTCATCAATAGCTGAAATTACACCATCACCTTCATTTAAAACTCTAATTTCTTGACGCTTTGGCAATTAACTCAAAATCTACGTTTTTATATATGAAAGTAGTGTTTTTAAATAGATCTGTCCCATATTCATCAACCCAGTCCTTGTGGAATGCTAAATCAAATTCGTGAGGTGGATTAACTTTAAATTCAACTGTATATAAATCATCTACTTCACCTGGAAGTGAAATATTCCTAGCATAGTGAAAATTATCGATTAAATTAATATGTGGAATTAAATCTACAAATGTTTTTAAACCAGTTTTTTGATTATAAACTATCGCATTGATTTTTAGATAAGCTACAAAACCCTCTGCTGGTGTTCCCTCAGGAATATTTGTTGAATCCCAATTTACACGAGCTTCAATGTGAATATTGGTTTCATTGACACTTAAGTTATTTGATTCGGGAATAATCACATCCTTGATTGCACCCTCAAAAATGAAAACAATTCCAGGTTCAACCCTTTCTTCACCAATTACAAGCTCTTGTGCAAAAGAGCTAGTTAACATAAGTAATGAAATCGATAAGTTTAAAAATAATTTCTTCATGATATTAAGAATTTTCATATGATTGAATAAGAGTTTTGATATCGTCTAATAATTTATCCATTTCTTCAAGATTTGTGCCATCATAATATCCTCTGATTCTTTTTTCTTTATCTACAAGTACAAAATAAAGCATATTGGTATTGTGATTATGAAATGCTTGAGTGTCACCTGGAGTAATAAAGACTGTCTATCCGTTAATAATTGTATTATCATTTTAAAGATGCACTAAGTTTATCCCCATCAAGAGCTGTATTGGCTAAGTCTAAGAAGGAGACAGAATTTAAAAGTGCAGTAGGGTATTCATGTATTATCTCATTATCGGCTTCTTGACAGGCAAAAAAATATTATAAATAATGAAAATATTGTTATTGATTTGAAATTCATTACACAGAAATTAATAAAACTTTATTAATTGAAATTAGTGAATTGTAACTGTTTACCAATCAGATGAAACTTTTGACATTAAACTACTCATTCACCTTATTCTATTTGAAATGAGTTTTAAGAAGTAATCATTCTCATAGTTTCATCTTTATGTGTGGGATATTATCAACTTCATAGATATCACCCAATGCATTGAATCCAAATTGCTCGTAATATGATTTTAGGTGGTATTGGGCTTCGATTGAAATACCAATATTAGGATAAGTATTTTGACAAAATTGTATTCCGGTTCTTATGAGTTCTGATCCTATATCATTACCCCTCTTTTCTGGGGTTACAATAATTCTTCCCAAAGCTGGTTCATCAAAGTGAAACCCAGGGGGGACAATTCTCAGGTACGAAATAAGCCTTTCTTCTTCTACTCCCAATAAGTGCCAGCAAGATGGGTCAAGGCCGTCTATATCAGCATATAGACATTCTTGTTCGAGCATAAATACTTGTTGGCGTAGTTGATATATCTGCATGCTATCTAGGGGAGTAAGTTCTTCGAATGTTTTAAGCAAATAATTCAACGGATGTTCCAGTCTAATAGGATCAATTTTACTTATGAGTCAAAATGTAGCAAAAAAACAGTAATTGTCAGCTATCTTAAATTAATGTAATACAATAGAACAACTTGCCAACGAAAGTTTTTATTCTGCATATATACTAGAAATACAAAATAATCATGGTTAAATTTTTAGTTCTTAGCGTAGCAGTATATATATCTCTGCACGTCTTCTAGACGGAGTCGAAACCCGTAGTTATTGGACATCTTTGGGTGTCGCCATAGGTCCATCATTTGTTAATATACTTCTAAAACCTATTCTGGTTGTGCTTAGTACGCCCTTTATTGTGTTAAGTTTGGGCTTATTTATGCTAGTCATTAATGCAGTATTAATTATGCTTATTGACAAACTAATCGATGGACTTCGAATTCATAGCTTCGCTTGGGCTATTATATTCAGTTTGCTTATATCCTAAATTAATACAGGGCTTAATGCGCTACTTTAAAGATTATCAATCACCGCTTGGGTGAACGTCTGAGTAGTGCCTTTTCCTCCAATATCAGGAGTACAATATACTTTCTTTTCTACCAGAGTTTTGTAAATAGCTTTGCTAATGTTGTTGCCTATACTTTTTTGATCAATATGCTCTAAAAGCATGAGTGAGGAGAATAATAAAGCCATTGGATTGGCTTTTCCTTGACCTGTAATATCTGGTGCTGAGCCATGCACGGCTTCAAACATGGCCTCTTCTTCGCCCATATTTGCCGCACCGGTTACACCCAATCCACCCACCAAGCCCGATGCTAAATCGGAAAGAACATCACCAAATAAGTTAGTAGTAACCACCACGTCAAAGCGTTCCGGCCGCATAACCATTTGCATGGCCATATTATCGATGATTAAGTCTTCAAATTCTATACCACTATAATCTTTAGCTACTCTTTTACCTACCTCCAAAAATAGCCCGGTAGTATATTTTAAAATGTTTGCTTTGTGGACTAAGCTAACTTTTTGGCGATCATGGGTGAGCGCATATTCGAAAGCAGCCCGGATAATGCGTTCACTTGCCTGTTCTGTGACTACAGCAATACTTTCGGCATGTGTTTTTTTGTCTTCATCTAACCAGTGTTCTTTGCCAATATATAGGCCTTGGGTATTCTCGCGGAAGATAACCATATCCACATTCTTAAAGGGGCTGTCTATGCTCGGAAGGGTTCGGGCTGGACGAATATTAGCATACAAGTCGAAATGCTGTCTCAGAGCTACGTTTACAGAGCGAAAGCCAGTGCCTACTGGAGTCGTAAGTGGACCCTTTAATAGAAGTCTGTTCTCACGTATGTCGGCAACTGTTTTATCTGGTAGGGGATTTCCTAGTTCCTCATAAGCTCCAAGTCCTGCGCGGGCATCTATCCATTCAATTTGAGCGCCTGCTTGTTCTAATATAGTACTTACCGCTTCTGTAATTTCAGTTCCGATACCGTCTCCGGCTATACGTACGACTTTTTGCATAATTTTTTTTTTGAAAGATAAGGAGTATGGGAACAACCTGTACGTACTTCTCGTTTTATTATGAAAACAAATTATACTCAACAGACCAATCTAGATTTTTCTATTCCTAACACCCATTTGTATATGAGCGCTGATATAATTCAAAACCCAATATTTGTTTGGTTTCGAAATGATCTCCGAATCCATGATAATCCTTGCTTATATGCGGCAATCCAGCAAGGTAAAGTTCAGCCTATCTATCTGATTGACCCAAGAATGTTTCAATCTACTTCTTTTGGTTTACCAAGGATGGGAAAACATAGACGACGCTTTTTACATGAATCTTTAGAGAATCTACGCAAACAATTGCATAGTATCGGTTTAGATTTACTCATTTTAAATGCAATGCCAGAGGAACTATTTCCCAAGTTGTTAAAGGCCTTGCCTAAGGCCAAACTCTTTTTTTCTTATGAGTATGCCTATGAAGAGACGCAGATTGAAGAAGCTTTAGCTCACCAACTTACCTCGAGCCGATGGAAGGGATTTTGGTCAGGTACATTAATTGATCCAGAGAATCTTCCTTTCACACTGGAAAGTTTACCTAATGGATTTACTTCTTTTCGTAAAAAAGTAGAAAAATATGCAGAGATACCTGAGCCTATAGCCACTCCTACTCAAGCTAACAGACTTCAGAAAAGCGATTGGGGGGAGGATCCTTCAGCGCTCTCTGTTTTTGCTGAGTTAGAAAGTATAAATAGTCAACTTCAAAGTATTGAAACCATAGGGTGTACTCCTATTAATCCAGTAGCCCATTTAGCGGATGAGCTTGAATTACATGGAGCCCAATGGGAGATGCTATTCAAAGGTGGGGAAGAGGCAGGTTTAGCAAGGTTGGAGTATTATTTATGGGAAACAGATTTGGTTGCGACATATAAAAAAACAAGAAATAGATTAGTAGGTACAGACTATTCGACCAAATTTTCGCCTTGGTTGGCGAACGGAAGTTTGTCGGCGCGTATGATTGCCAGTGAAATACATATATACGAACGCCAACGTATCAAAAATGACTCGACCTATTGGGTTATTTTTGAGTTGTTATGGCGGGACTTTTTTCGATTTGCTGCATATAAATATGGGTATAAATGGTTTTCTAAAGGCGGTATTCAGTCCAATGTTCGAAAATATCAACATAATAAAGATTATTTTGAGGCCTGGATTTCGGGACGAACGGGGTTTTCATTTGTCGATGCGAATATGCGTGAATTGGCCACTACGGGTTTTATGAGTAATCGAGGACGACAAAATATTGCTAGTTTTTTTACCCAGAATCTGAGTATGGATTGGCGTTGGGGAGCTGAATATTTTGAGTCTATGTTGTTGGATTATGATCCAGCATCTAATTATGGGAATTGGATGTATAATGCTACATTGGGTCATGATCCTCGAAATAGATTTTTTAACATTGAATTACAAGCTGATCGTTACGATTCCTCGGGAGAATATGTTATGTTGTGGTGTAATGAATTAATAAAGGTGCCTCCACGGTTTCGTCATAGGCCTTATGTATACGATCAATCGATGTTTGTTGCACCCATTATAGATTTAGAAAAGAGTTATGAAGAAATTAGAAGGAGAGAATAAGTTGTATTTGATTCCTGGGAAAAAACCTAAAACAGAACATCCCTTGGACTATAAAAGTGTGAAATCAAATATTTCAGAAATTACCAGAAGTTTGTTTTCCGATGCTTGGCGCAGCTATTTAGATGAGGTATATATGGTTGCACGGCATGTAAACGAAAACCGCATTAAAACTTTAAATAAGCGTGAACTTGCAAAAATGAAAATTAGCGCGCGTAAAAAGCAGCAAGACAAGGAGGGATAATTTTTTTGGGTTGAAAAAATCAGAGCTACCAACTAAAATTTGTCCAGTTTGTGACCGCCCTTTTGCCTGGAGAAAAAAATGGAAAAAAGATTGGGACCAGGTCAAATATTGCAGCGACCGTTGTCGACGCTTTAAAAAGAGAGCCGATTCCAAATAAAATAGGGAATCAAATCGGCAAGCTCTGCCAATAATCGCCATCGTTTGGTGATATATATTCGCTTTTTCTTCTTTTCTATACCTTGAATCATCATTTTAACCGCTCTATGAGTAGAAGACATCCAAAAGGTATTAGGATTATTTTGTGTCATCTCCGAGACTACATAACCTGGTCGTATATCGGTGATATAGATTTTCATATTTAAGGCATTAACTTTCATGCGAAATCCAGTCATATAATTTGATACGAAGTGTTTGCTAGCGGTATATACGGGAGCATGTCCAGATGCTAGATGAGATGCGATGGATGACATGCCAACAATATGGCCATGACCTTGCTTTTGGAAGTGCGCAAAAGCCCAGTGTAGACCATGCGCAAAAGCACGTATATTTATATCTATGGTTTGAGCGTCGGATTCCCATGGAGCTTTAAGGTCGTCGCGACCAACACCTGCGTTTAAAATGATCCCATCTAGTCCACCCATAGCTGATACTAATTTAGTAAATGCTTTAGTAGTTTCTATCTCATCTGCAAGGTCTACTGCGTGTATAAATACCTTGCCTGGTGACTTTAAAAGTTCTTGTTTTAGTTTATTAAGTCGTTCTTTTCTACGAGCAACTAAACCAATAAAATATCCTTTTTTAGCTAGTTGGCGCGCAAGTTCCTCTCCAATGCCAGAACTCGCGCCAGTGATTAAATACCGTGGAGATTGGGTCAATGACATAGATATAGGTATTATAGAACTAGGAGGAATTATCATCCAACCAGTCTATATAAGGTTCACGAGATAAAAGTTCTTTACTGCTCAAATACCCGATATAAGTTTTGATCAATTCAAAATACCACTGTTGTTCAATTTCTTTCCAATTTAACTCCATTTCCTGCCATTCAAGAGTTTTGAGTGGCTCATAATCATCTAATACTTGAAGCGTACTTCGCATTTCTTGTAGATTCATTTGAGTATATAGCTGGACTAATTCGAGGTACTTTTCTAATACAGTTTTTAAATGTGATTTCCAGTAATTTTGCTCCAAGCTAGCTTTTTTTTGTTCTGCTAAGATATCAAGACTGCGCTCTTTTTCTTCCAATGATAAATTCATTAAATCGGTTCGGTTTCTATGAAACAAAGGCAGGGTAATACCCGCTGAAATTCCTAGCAGACTTTTATTGGTTCTGTTTGGAAAGTACTCGGTTTGGATAAATCCCATATCGGTATTAACTCGTTCAATGTCTTGCTCTAACTGTGTTTCTTGAAAGGCAAGTTGTGCTAAATATACTTGAAGTGGTTCCGAAAGAGAATGCTCTACTGAACTTTTTAAGTAAGCTTCAATGTCTTGTGCGCTTAAAGTAATGTTTTGCTCCCATGTTATGATATAATTATGACTAATATTATCTCCTAACTTCAAATTGATTGATCGATGCAATTCTTTGACTTTAAGTTCTAAATCAGTTTTATCACTCCATAACTTCAACTTATCTGCATGAGCTTCTGTAAAGCTATTTGCATCGAAAAAAT
Organism: Balneola sp.; assembly: GCA_002720745.1. Taxonomy (GTDB): domain Bacteria; phylum Bacteroidota; class Rhodothermia; order Balneolales; family Balneolaceae; genus UBA1275. The sequence continues at coordinate 11,076 of PBJO01000010.1, read as the reverse complement.
CTGCCCCAGGATATTCTTTTAGCCATTCAATGCGTTGTTTATTAATAGATATACGTTCTTCGATGAGTTTAAGAGTTTGTTGTGTTTCAATCCAGGAAATAATGAGCTCATAGCGTTCAAGTATTTCCTTATCAATGGCCCTTGCGGCATCGGTTTGGAGTTGTAATTTCCGATTTTGATAGAGTTCTTTTGTTTTTTTTCTGATTAGGGGATTAGCTGGACGGAATCTAATATCGTAGCGTTGATCTTGTGGTTGAAACTCATCGTTTGAAAATCGAAACTGAATTTCGTCTATAATAGCAGGTTGTGCTCTTTCTGGGTCTAGAAGGTTGACTTGCTCTTGAAAAGACCGTATTGGTATATGTTCTAATGAAAGGCGAATAAAATGGAGACGGTCAAGGGTATCAATCGGTTCATTATTAAGATTTAGTATCAATATTGGCTCGCCATCTTTACTAATTCTATCAAATGCTTGGACATGCATTACTGTAATATCAATATTCTCAAAGAGTATTGTTAATAAAAGTAATAAGATAACTCTCATACTACTCAATAATTACTTTTTCGCCGACGGGTAGCGGGTTTTTTTCTGGAATTTTAACGTATATCTCTAGACCAAATGTGGTTATTGAACTTGAGTTTTGAAGAATTGTAGGAAGAGCTACAACTGAGCCATACCCTGTTATTACTCCAGTACTTATCAGGCTTGATTCCTGAGAAGAACGTACGGTAACAGTATCGCCAATTTGTCTATTTCTATCCTTTTGCCCTACTAGATATCCTAATACAGAAGTTGGATGACGTGGGTTGATTGATAGTAGTGGGGTATATGAATCAACCTGTTCTAATGGCTTAACATAAACTCGTTCTATAACGCCATCAGTTTGGGCTATACGTGTTAAATTATCTAACATACGCTCTTTCCAAACTAATTCTTGTATTGCTAGCTCTTGACGAGCTCGAATTTGAGAAATATCGAATATATGTTCTTGGGTCACATCATTTACTCGAATGTCAATCGCTAGTAATTCTAAGGAAAGCTGTTGTTGTAAAGATTCAATTTGAAGCTGTATTTCATTGCTTTGATTTATTTCAACTGAATTTATTTCGTTACCACTAAGTTTTTGTTGAAGATTTAGTCTTTGACTAAGCAATTTGATTTCTGCATTAATCTCTTGTTGGCGTTGTTCTTTTTCTGACTCAAATAAAGCTAACTCAGATTCGAGTAGCTCATTTTTTTCTTCGATTTCTGATTCTGTAAGTAAATTTGTTTTTCGAAGTTTTTCTATATCTAATTCTAGTTCCGGACTGTAGAGGGTGATTAGAGTATCACCATTTGTGACTGTTTCACCAGGTGACACTAGAGTGTTTAAAACTGTTGCAGATCGATCTGAGTTGATGGTATAAGGATTGGAGTAACTAACTCCTAAGAAGGATCTATTACCTTTGAAATACTGTGTATTTATAATTAATAATAAAATGAACAGTATACCGGTAAACCAAAAAAAGGAATTCTTTTTCATAAAAATGACCTAAATTTCTTCCATATTTTGGTTGTAATTAATTGAGACTCTTTCAACACCATCTATTGATTGGAGTGATTCTAAAAGGAAATAATGATCATTGGGAAAGGGCAACACTATGTCATAATTACACTCTACTCGCTCTTCTCTTAAGATGGTACTTTTTTCATGAAAGCCTTTTGTTTGTTCACCAATTAATGAACGTACTTGTGATCTTATGTCTTTTTTCTCCATTCTGATATTCACTCTAGCTTTAATTTCATTGCGTGTGGTTATGTCTGTGAAATGTAAAATCAAAGCAAAACCGCAGAAAAGTATGGTGCCCGTGAAAGCGATTGTAAACCCAAATACACCAACTGCTAGTCCACTACTTAATGATGCGAAGATGTAAATCATATTTTTTGGGTCCTGGATACGAGTTCTAAAACGTATCATCGCCAATGCACCAAACGCACCGAGACCTCTTGCTAAACTATCTCCAATAGCCATCATTACCATCGCTGCAACAATTGAACCTAGGGCTATAGTTTGGAAAAGGTGTTTAGGATAACTAGGACCGGTATGGGTTACTTTATGAGTAATTGCAATTGCTGAAGAAAGTAGAATAGCCCAAACAAGTGAATATCCAACATTAATTAAAGTTGGATAGTCATACACTGGTTGGTCGGAGAATAACTCAAACATTTAGCAAAATTTTAAACATGGATTTATTCGACTAATTTTTCATCCCAACTCCAGGTACTTGTAGAATGTCTAACCCACTCCATGATTCCGAAGAAAGCGGCTGAGTACATTAAATCGCTAGCTAGTGTACCGCGGAAAAAAGGAATAGCCATCTCATAGCATAGTAAGAGTCCACCCCACGTAAGTGGATAGTCAGAGTCTGATAGCCAAACTCCAAAGTTAGAAATGATAAAAAATAGGACAGAAGCACCCAAGGCGCCACCAAGTACTCTTGTTACAGAGATTTTGCTCAGAAGGATAGATCCCAAAACTATAATCATAGCAAAGCTTAGATAAAGCCAACCGAATCCTGGTGTAAACAATATAAAGCTGTTATAAAACTCAGCATATAGTATATTATTGACCAATAAATCACTAATCCAATATATTCCTAAAGGAGCTAAAAACCCCCATACATTCCTTCCAAGATAGGCTCCAGAAGCAAGAGCCATGGCTCCTATAGGGGCGAAGTTCATGGGGTGTGGAAAGAGGCGGGTGAATGATGCTACTGCGAGCAAGAGTGTTAATATGAGATACTTTTTGCTGATCATGTCTAAAAGTACAATTTAACGATTAATAAAAAAAAGCATTAATGATATAATACTAAAAAATAATAGGTTATCACCATAAGTTGAAAATAATTTCAAAAAACTTAGTTTTTCTGAGTAGTTACCTCTAAGTTTATTTTTACTTTAATCTCATCAGCTACAACAGCATCAGATAACCAATCGCCTGCCCCAACATTGTAATCATTACGTAGTATGGAAAATTCAGACTCAAATCCTGCAATTAAAGTATCCTCTCTTCTAGGACTGTCCATGATTCCAAGTAATGTAAATGGTAATATGAAATCAGTGCTTACATTTTTGATACTTAGAGTACCATGAGCTTCAAAGTTATTGTTATCTATAGTTACTATTTTTTCACTTGTAAATGTTATGTGAGGATATAGATCCGATTGGAAAAAGTCTTCGTTTTGCAGATGTCCATCACGGCGCGCATTTTTAGTATTAATTGAGGTTACATCGATTTGTACATCAATACTAGATTCCTCAAGATTTTCAGGATCAAAATAAATAGTTGCTTCATATTGCTCAAATGCCCCAGGGACACTTGTAAAAAAGTGTTTGGCTTCAAAAGTAATACTCGTATGAGACTTATTTATATTCCAAGAGATTGCTGCGTACTGTTTAGCTGCAAAACTTATCATTCCAAAGATTAGTATGATAGAGATAAAAAAATGTTTCTTTTCCATTGCATTGTATGTTGTGTGAATAGGTTTTGAATAAATCGCAAGGTTCACATGAGAAAAAAGGAGTTCAAATAACTAAAAACGAACCTTATAATAGAACACGCATAAAATTGTAGCGTTCATTTTGATAAAAAAACAATTCTAAATCTAATTATTTTTTGTAATCAACTTTTGCCCGTAATAATATCGCGCTAACTACAAATAAAATAGATAGATAAAAAACCCACAATGCCAACACAATAATGACTGTGTATCCTTGGTAAATAAATTCATAACGCGTAATGGCGTAACTTAGGTATAGGTTCAGTAGTAATTTTGCACTTTCAAACAGAATAGCGAATAAGGCGGCCCCTTGTAATGCATCGGGGATGGAAATTTTCCTTTCACTCATAAAACGGAATATTACAAAAGATAGCATAAAGGTGAACAATAAGGGAAGTAATAGATCTAGCAATTCATAAATCCATGGCAGTTCAATAACAATCTCAGTTAGTGGTATGGCAATTGTTCGTAATTCAAATAGCGAAACAAAAGAGACCAATAGGCTGAAAAATAAAAATACGGTACCTAAGAGTCCTAGCCCTANAAAATTTGTCAATAAACCTTTAATTGGATGACTTTTATTTTGNATATCAAAAACATTAAACAAAACTATTTTGAGGCTATGAAANAAACTTTGAGTAAAAAAAAGCATTACTATTATACCCGTTAAGCCTAACACATTTCTACCTTGAATTAATGGTGTTAAGAGTGCCTGTACAATACGTTCACTCTCAACAGTGACCGAATTTGTTTGTTCGTAGGTGATATCGGGTAGTAGTTCGGTGCCATACCGTACTAGCTCCGTATAAGCAGCATCAAAAGAGAGTATGTATCCAATTATTGATATGAGAATCAGGGTGAAGGGGATTGCGCATATAAACAAATTAAAGGTAATGGCAGAGGCATTGAATATGACATTAACCTGTTTAGTTAGTTCTATGACCCTGCTCCAATATGAGCGTAAATCATTTTTTGACATTATTCACCTTAAGATTCAATGTATTAAAGGAAATAACGTAGTATTAAAGCATCTAAAAGTCAGTAGGCTTACCGGCAGGGTTAAAAATAGCGCTTTGCTACTATGTTTTTAAGTGATGGGTTTGGTATGTTTCATCGATAGTTTGGAAATAATTTGTTTAATTGATTTTGTTAGCACATCTCCATGAGCGCTAAAAAGCAAACGCCTTTGATGAGGCAATACAATCAGGTTAAAGAACAACATCCCGAAACCATCTTATTGTTTCGGGTTGGGGATTTCTATGAAACCTTTGGATTAGATGCGGAATTGGTGAGCAAAGAACTTGGAATTACTTTAACTAAACGTAATAATGGGGGAGATAAGACCGCTTTGGCAGGTTTCCCGTTTCATGCACTTGATTCTTACTTATCCAAATTAGTGAATAAAGGTCACAAAGTGGCTATTTGCGAACAGACTGAAGATCCTCAAAGTGCTAAGAAAGCAGGTCGGAAAATTGTAGACCGAGAGGTTACAGAAATTACCACTCCAGGGTTGAGTTTATCAGAAAAAGTGTTAAGCTATAATCGTAATAATTACATTTTTTCTATTTACAAAGAAGGGACAAAACTAGGTGCTGCTTTTGCTGATATTTCTACAGGGGAATTTGGAGTCTTAGAGTGTGGGCATGATGAAGTGGATGTTATTTTATCTATGTTCGAACCTTCTGAGATTGTTATTTCAGCTTCCCAAAAAAAATGGGCTAATGACCATTTTTCATTCTCAAATATCAGTTTGACTGAATCTTGGATGTACGAAGGTGAGTATGCAAGAGATCAACTTCTAGCTCATTTCAACACTCATTCTCTAAAAGGCTTTGGGGTTGAATCGATGCACCTTGCTCAACGGGCTGCTGGTGTTCTGTTACAATACATAAAATCTAACCAAAAGCGGGTAATGGGCCATATCCGGAAGATGTATCGTTATGAGCAAAGTAACTACATGAGTTTGGATCCCTCAACTAAAAGAAACCTAGAGCTTAGTGCATCTATTCACGAAGGGAAACTAGAAGGATCATTAATTTCAATTTTGGATCAAACAATTACCCCCATGGGTGGGCGACTACTTAGGCGCTGGTTAACTCACCCATTAAAACAGTTAGATTCTATTCAAGAGCGCCTTAAACGCGTAGAAATACTTTTTGAACAGCGCACAGTGCGTAAAGATATACGCGAATCCCTAAAAAAATTAGGAGATCTAGAAAGACTTATTTCCAGAATTTGTGTCGGACGTTGTACTGCAAGGGACATTCGGCAGTTGGGTTTTTCTCTTCAGGTAATACCAGATTTATTGGCACACACTGCAGAGTTAGAATCCGATATTTTATATCAAGAACTTCAAAGCTTACCTAATACTTTGGAGTGGGTAAATTACATTGAAGAGCATATTATCGATGAACCACCGGCTACGATTCGAGATGGTGGAATCATTCGAGCAGGTTGGAATTCCGAGTTAGATGAACTTCGAGATATTGCACAAAATGGCAAGAGATACATTGCGAAAATAAAAGATACTCTCACTCAGGAAGCGGGAATTTCCTCATTAAAAATTGGATACAATAAGATATTTGGATATTACATCGAAATTACAAATACACATAAAGATAAAGTCCCAGATTATTTTATTCGTAAACAAACTTTAGTAAATGCTGAGCGATATATAACCCCTGAGCTAAAAGAGATAGAGGAAAAAATTCTTTCTGCAGAGGATAAAAGTAAGGCTTTAGAAGCCGATTTATTTGAACAAGTACGAGAGCATATAGCACAATTTTCGGATGATATTCAACGTATTGCTACCACCATATCAACCTTGGATGTTTACCAATCACTAGCTCAGATTGCCTTTACTAATGGGTATTCAAAACCAGAATTAGATCAAGGTAGTACACTCGAGATCATTAAAGGTCGGCATCCTGTAGTGGAAAAAACTCTACCAGTGGGTGAACCCTTTATTCCCAACGATATCTATTTAGATCAGAAAGATGAACAAATTATGATCATTACAGGTCCAAATATGGCAGGTAAAAGTATCATTCTACGCCAAACCGGTCTCATAGTACTATTAGCACAAATTGGAAGCTACGTACCAGCCGAACATGCACGCATTGGTTTGGTTGATAAGATTTTCACTAGGGTTGGTGCTTCGGACAATTTAGCGGCTGGTGAAAGTACCTTTTTAGTTGAGATGAACGAGGCGGCCAACATACTCAACAATGCCACAGAACACTCCCTCATATTGCTCGATGAAGTGGGAAGAGGAACCAGTACCTTTGATGGGCTAAGTATTGCTTGGGCCTTGGTCGAGTACCTTCACAATCAGATTCCTGTTGCAGCAAAGACCTTGTTTGCCACCCACTATCACGAGTTAAATGCTCTTGCATCTATGTATGAACGTATTGTTAATTACAATGTCCAAGTGCGTGAATATGAAGGAAAAGTGGTTTTTTTGCGAAAGCTAGTTCGTGGCGGAGCTGACCATAGTTATGGAATTCATGTAGCCAATATGGCTGGGCTTCCCATGGAATTAATTCAAAGGGCACAGGTTATTTTAGAAGAACTTGAGGGGCAGCGTTTGGAGATTCAAGATAATGGGGAAGGTACTGCTAAAACAAAGGCAAGAAAAGACTCTGGGAAGTATCTATCTAAGAAGATTCCGACTATGGCAGAGAGGAATCAAATGAGTTTATTTACTTATGCTGTAGATCCGGCTCTCGAAGAATTGGGTAACAAACTACAGGCCATTGATCCAAATGCACTGAGTCCAATGCAGGCTTTATTACTTATTGATGAATGGAAAAAACTACTAGATCAATAAATTCTGTGTACCTATAAAGGGAATACGCCTTGTAGAAAACATGAAAAATTCAGCTAAATACATAGCCGATCGTATAAGGTTGATGATTGCTACCAAACAATTTCAAGTTGGGGAGGCGTTACCATCTACACGAGAATTAGGGCGTCAGTTAGAAGCTAGTTTTCATACGGTTCGCAAAGCCTATCATTCTCTAGCAGAAGAAGGATTACTGAAAAGTGAGAAAGGAAAGGCCTTCATTATAATGCGTCAGAGAACACTATTGGATAAACAGCAGCGATTAGAAGTTGGGGGCGCCAAGATACAGTCACTGGTTGAGGAGTTGGTTGGTTATGGTTTAGACGATGCTGAGATTGAGCTACTATTTCAGGAGCAATTGAACTATATGGATTGGCCTGACCGGATCCAAAGTTGTACTTGCGTGGGCGAAAATGCTGAAATGGCTTCTATGTTATCTACGGCTATTCGTACACAGGTAGGTGTTAAAAGCGAACAGTTACTAGTAAGTGAGTATGAAAAGGCGGCTACCTATGATGCCATTTTTATTCCTATACGCTTTATGAGCCAATTTCGCCCATTGCAGGAACATACGCTAGTAATTCCCATTATTTACCATTATGACCCTGAACTTATCTTATCGGTAACCGAACGTGCAAGTCTACAAACTATTGGTCTTGTGACTGCACAAGAAGACAGCATCCCTAAAATTATAAATGAACTTAAACCTACATTAGCCTTTGATGGCTCATTTGTTGCAGGCAGCATATATGGAAAATCTCTTCCTTTATTTGTGCGGGATACTGATTTGATTTTATACACTCCAGAGAGTGCACGCTTGGTAGAACAAAAAATTCCAGAAAAAAACCGCCTAAAATTAACCTATAGGTTAAGTGATCGAAGTGCTGAGATGATTCGAAATGAACTCTGGGAGCAGTAACAAATATGCCCAAAGCACATAAAGATTTAAGTACAGTAATACAACATGCCCTGGAAGCTATAGATAGTGAGTTAGAAGCAGTTCGTTTATTACCTTCTAGAGAGTGGCTATACAATGGTCAAAAAAAAACTGACCGAGGGCAGTATGTATATGGCTTTGAGACCAACCAAATAGGTTTACGTTTTGCTGATCAGGTTAAAGCAAGCTTTCAAAATCAAAACAAGAGTACATCTGAAGAGCAAGATAAAGAAAGTTGGGAAGCCATAGAAATTTTAGAGTTTAAAGATGGGGTCATCTGGATAGAATTTGATAGTGATTATGGTTTAGAAATCGATCGGGTAGAAGTTGAATGGCAAAATGATTTTGTTTGGATTAAACTTCAAGAGCAATTGGAGTTACTACGGGTGCAGCAGGCAAGTAGTAAGAAGCAGAAAATAAATCATGCTTTGTTAGAACAAATGCTGAATTTGGATAAAGGATCACTTCGTAATGAACAAGCTATACAAACATCTGATTTAGGGCGTTTTAATTCTTCACAGAGACAGGCGATTCAATTGGCTATGATTGAACAGGTGCTTTTCATTTGGGGCCCTCCTGGCACTGGTAAAACGGCTAGTGTTGGAAGAGTGGCGGCGGAATATTTAAGGCAGGGTAAAAAGGTACTTATGGTATCGAACACCAACAGGGCAGTGGATGTAAGTTTGTTAAGTGTGCTACAGTCCATTGAGGAAATTGGCTTATATCAGCATCCAACATCCCTCTCAAGATTTGGAGAACCTTGGCTAGATAACGAACGCTTAGTCAAGCATTCTTTTAAGGCTCAAGTAGAAAAAGAGTTGGAAGAGCGTAAACTTAGAGCTGGACAGTGGAATTCATTATTACGCCGATATGAAAAGGCGCAAGAAGAGGTGGATCATTTGATGGATAATGATGAACCTGTATCCAATACGTTAGAGCTGGAATGCCAAGAATTAGCTAAGCGGGTGAATGATCTTGGAGGTTTCGCTTTCTTAGAACAAGAGGTAGAACGACTCTCAACAGTGAATGAGCGACACGAACTAAAAAAAAGAAACTTGGTAGCAACTACACTAGCTAAAGTATGCACTTCTGAGTTATTTTATGGTCTAAAGTTTGATGCCGTTATCGTGGATGAGGCATCTATGGCGAATCTGGCATTTTTACTCGTCATGGCATCGAAGGCAAAATCCAATGTGGTCATTACTGGAGATCCGATGCAATTACCACCCATAGCGATTACTGAGGATATAGAGGCCCGTACCTTTCTCGAACAAGATATATTCACTTGGGTAGCAGATGCTAAAGACAGCTCTCAACTTTTTGAATGGCATGATCAATTTCCGAATAATACTGCTTTTTTTGATACACAATATCGACTACAATCAGATTTAGCTGGTGTGATTTCAAAAGTATTTTATGAAGGTCGCCTTAAAAGTGAACAGCCTGATCAACAGCCAAAAAGTATGGGTGAAATGGACGCCTGGTATCGAGCATCTGTAGCATTAGTAAACACAGCTAAGTATAGACCCGAGCTCATACAAGACAAAAGCGAGCGAGGGTTTAGGCCGTCTAATCAGGTCCATCAGCGTGTTATGATGGAATCAGTCGAACGACTATTAAAAAAATATGATGCCTCCCAAATTGGGTTAATAGTACCTTTTCGGTACTCTGTTTATCAGTATCGTAAAGCGCTACGGGAAAGTATTTTACTAGGCGCACTAGATATAGAAGTAGGGACTATCCATACCTTTCAAGGACGCGAAAAAGAAGCTATCATATTTGATACGATTATGACGGCAGAGATTCAATATGGTAGGAGGCGTAATTATAGCGTTAGGCCATTTGACGAAACGAAGAATGGAATGGCTGTTCCGCGTTTGCTAAATGTGGCTTGCACACGTAGTAAGCAGTTATTAATAGTCATTGCGGACATGAATCATATGAAGATAGTTTATAGAAATAAATTTATGGCTCGAATTTTAGATTCTCTTGCAGATATATCTTTGTAAAAAATCATTTGCTCTAGAGGTGGAGATGGTATTATATTTGTATTCCATCTTGTTCGAAAATTGCGAGAATAGCTCAGTTGGTAGAGCACAACCTTGCCAAGGTTGGGGTCGCGAGTTCGAGTCTCGTTTCTCGCTCTATAAAAGGCAATCAGAATGACTCTGGTTGCTTTTTTTTAAAATCCAATTTGAGATAGATGAGATTTTTTTTACGGTATTGTTACTCTTAATATTTTGAAGTTCTCCAACTGGTAATGATTATGCCCAAGATATTTAAAATGAATGAAGAAATTAGGATTTTAAAATAGCATAAAATTAGTCAAGGACGTATTTCTTATCAATACGGTCATGATATATGAAATATTAGATTTGTATTTATAATATTAATTTATCAAAATAGTTCTATAGTCAAAGATTTAACTTACTATAGTTAGGTTCTTGTGTTTGCCCCTATTTCTTATAAGTATTCGTAACAAGAGTCATTCTGATTATTTTAATTATAGAGATTTTGTAACGTGAATGAATCAGTAAATTATTTTACACAAAGATTTAATGATTCAGATATTGAAGATGAATATCTGAATCAAAGGTGGCCAAAAATATGGCCATATCTTAAAATATTTTTATACTCGACTCTACTGATAAAGGCATTCGTAATGTATGATGATATAAATACGTTTGGTCCAAATATCATATACATACTATATCATTCTATAGATTTGCTCGGTTTTTTTGTATTTGTTTTTTAT
>PBJO01000009.1 GCA_002720745.1 Balneola sp. | reverse complement strand
TTTAACCAATTTATTACTTTGGTAATTAATTCACTTCTTTTATCTGAAAATGAATGGTCCGTTTGCATTAGTACATATTCCACATTTTTTAATTTTTCTATCCATATTTTATTTCTTTCATTTTCATCTAATATTAAAAGTGGTTTTTGTAATAATTCTTTATTGTAATTAACAACATTGTATATATGTTTGTTTGTCAACAACTCATTGTAAAATTTTTCAGGATTTAATTCTAACATAAATAATGACTTACTGTATTCATAGGCCCAATGCAGTGATTCGTCAGATGCTGTACCTATATGAAATGGCGAATACACTGCAATTTTTTTAACTCTATTATCTAAAGCGCCACTTATTAGAGCAATACCGCCGCCTAAACTGTGACCAAATAAAATGTAGGAGTCTGTTTTTATTTTATACTTTTCAGAATTTTCAGGATTGTTGAAAAAGTCAATTACTTCTGAGACATCTTGAAGACAATTTGCATATGAAAATTCTCCCTGGCTACCCCACGCACCCCTGTAATTAAAATAAATAACATTGAAGCCATTTTTTCTTAATTCTTGGGCTAAATCAAGATTTCTCTCATTACCAGGAAGACCATGCAAAAGAATTACGGTTTCTTTCTTTTCTGCTCCTGCGGCTAACATTGCATAAGTTGCAATTGAGTCACTATCTATCGAGATAATTATTTCTTCATTTGATGTAGAATATCTAATGTCACTAATTTGAGCCGTTAATGGGTATGTAAAAATTAGTATTAATAGAAAAATAATTTTGGATAGATAGATCATAAGTCGTTTTATACGAGTGTATTCGATAAAATTTTTAATAAGATATAATTACAATAATTAAATGTAATTATATCTAAGTATATAAACGACAAAATGATGCTGATTTTATGGTAAAAACATTCATTAAGCTTTTGTATTTGATAGGTACAGTTTTAATTTTTGATAATCTAAGCGCACAAACTAGTGGGATAGTAAAATATCAGAAGATTGTAGATTATGGGATTGAACCTGTTGGTAAACCGCGTTGGGATAACTACATAAAAAATTTACCTAAAGAGGGTAAATTTACTTATCAACTAAGATTTAAAGGTTCAGAATCAGTCTTTGAAGGAGTCCCTTCAGAAGATTCACCATTAGATCCGACAGTAGTTAGAGCGCTAAATGCTCTCCCTCTTTTGGCTCCTCCCAAAGTTAAAATTGAAAAGATCTATCAAAATATAGAGCATGGTAAAAGAGTAACTGAAATTGAGTTTATGACTAGATATTTCTTAGTTGAAGAAGATTTAAATCAACCAAAATGGAGGCTCACTTCGGGAAAAAAGAAAGTATTAGATTTTATTTGTACTGGTGCCCAATTAGATACTAAAGATGGGATCATCACAGCTTGGTTCACCTCTCAAATTCCAGTTCAATTTGGGCCTGATTATTATTTTGGTTTACCTGGGTTAATATTAGGTATTGAAATTGATGGTAAAATGAATGTGCTTGCATCGAATATTGATCTGAAAATTGAAAATAAAATAGTTGTCCCTGAGAATGGACAAAAAATCAGTAAGTCGGAATTTGAAAAGACAGTTGGTGAAAAAACTCTAGAATGGAAAAAGAATGGTACCTCAAGTACTAAAAAACAAACTCGAGGCAAATAATTAATACATCTTTGCCGTAAACTGATGAGTTTATGAAAACTTTATTATCCGTTTTATTACTCGTTATTTTGAGTGGGAGTACTATCGCCCAATATAAAATAACAGGTCAGGTAATTGATGAAGAAAATAAACCTTTGGAATATGCAACAATTGTTTTACTAAATCCCGCAGACTCCACTTTAGTGTACTTTGGAGTCACAAATCTTGATGGAGAATTTCAAATAAAGAATATAAATGAGGGTTTATATCTCATGCAGTATTCTTTTGTAGGAAAAAAGACTTTTTACAAAACTATAAACATACCGACTCCTTCCGGAGAAGATACTGGAATTTTAAAATTAATTACACAAAATGATTCACTTGGTGAAGTGATTATTGAAGCTGAATTAGTACCATTAATATTTAGAAACGATACTTTGGAATATAATGCCAAAGCTTTTAGAACCAGACCAGGCGCTGCCGTTGAAGAACTATTAAATAAACTTCCAGGCATTGAAGTAGATAATAGCGGCAATATAAAGGCAGAAGGTGAAGAAGTAACCAAAATACTTGTTGACGGTAAAGAATTCTTTGATGATGACCCAAAAGTTGCAACGAAGAATTTACCAGCTGTAGCACTTAGTAAAGTTCAGGTTATTGATCGAAAATCTGATGAAAGTATCTTCTCGGGAATAGATGATGGACAGCGGGAAAAAACTATCAATCTAAAATTAAAAGAAGATTATAAAAAAGGTTTCTTCGGTGAGATATCTGCCGGGAGTTCAGTATCAATAAACAATTATAGTTTATCATCAAAGATTTATCAATTCACTGAAAAAACACAGAATGCTTTATTAGGTATGTATAATAATGTGAATGAATCAGGTTTTACTAATAAAGATAACAATCAATTTGGACTTAATAATAAAGGTATAAATGATGTAATTGCAGGTGGCTTTAACTTATCATTTAATCCGGCGAGTGAGAATCGATATTTTGTGAATTATTTAGGTAATCGAAGAGATAAAGATTTGATAGAACATGCATATATTCAGAATATTTATCCTAATGGTTCATATGATCAAGATATAAGTACAGTTGAAGTAGATATAGATCAACCAAGTGATTTGAATTTTGGATTAAGACACAGTTTTAATGCAGATAAACGTCTATTTATAAATGGAAAAATTACATTTATAGAAAGCCAGCAGAGAAGCAACAACATCACACTTTCTAAGAATCAAGAAAAATTATTAAATACCCAAATTAATGAATCAAGCGTTTCATCTAGTGATATATATGGATGGTTAGAAGCAAGTTATATTGTCAAACTTAAAAATGACAAATTACAATTTAAAACGTCTTCAAGTGCGATTATTAATGACCTTTCTAATGAAATTGAATGGTTAAATGAGATCAACTTTTTTGATCCACTAAATCAACTTATGTCACAACAATTTCAAGATAATTCTAGGAGTCGAGTGTTATTGAACAGCGAACCTTCGCTCTTAATAAAATTAAAAAACAGCTGGGCCATTAGTTTTGGGGCAAAATTTAGTATGGATGAAAATGAACTTTTTAAATCGGAAGGTCAAATTATTGAAAAAATTGGTGCTGAGCTTCTTCAAAGACCTAAATTTACTACCAATCAATATTTAATATCCCCATCAATAATTTTAAATAGATCTAAAGAGAAGTCACAATTGAATTTTCAAATTTTGGGTAATGTAAATCAATTTGAAAAAATACAAGATGAAGTAAGTATTCAAAAAAAGAAATATCGCTATTTGATGCCTCGCTTGAATTATCAGTTTGAATATCGACCTGGACGCCGAATTAATTTCCGATATACGACCAACATGATTATGCCAAATCCTGATCAATTAATTCCGGTAAGTAATACTATAAATCAATTAAACATCATAAAAGGTAATACAGACCTTGAACCAGAATATCGACACCAAGGTGTTGCTAATTGGAATATATTCGATCAATTTTCATTCACTTCATTTTCAATAAGACTTTCGGGTATCTATACAAAAGAAAAAATTAGATGGAAGCAAACAATTAGCGATGATTTAATCAAAATAACACAACCAATAAATGTCAAAAATGATCTAAATTTTACATTTTCATCTGAATTTTCTACTCCCATTAGAGCTTTAGAAATTAATATTAATTTGAAAGCAAGTGAAAGCTGGAGTAAAAGTCGTGTATTTATTAATGAACAAGAAAATATAAATACAAATCAAAACCATATTTTTAATTTAACATTGGAAAATCGTAAGAATACAATTTTTTCTACCCGTTTGGGCGCTGGTATAAATATAACAGATTCAAAATTCTCATTAGCCGATCAACAAAATAATTATTATTACAATACAAGCTATTCTTTTGATTTGAGATACACACCCAATAATAGGTGGAACTTCCAAGCTAAAGCAAACATACTTAATTACGACTCGCAGAGCTTTAACGAAGCTGTTGATATCCCATTAATCAACATTGATATGAGTTATTTCTTTTTCGAGGCAGAAAAGGGCTCATTAACAATCACCGCTTTTGATCTTTTAAATCAATACACTGGTTTTCAAAGAATAAGTCAGCCTAATTTTTTAATGCAACAAGAGTGGAATACATTGACCCGCTACATAATGCTGACATTTGGGTTTCGTTTTAGATGACAATTGATAGATTTATACAATCCTAATATGAGGTAACTGCGGGGCAAAAACTTATATTGAACTAGATAACTTAATAAGAACACCTTACTATATATTCATTCATGTATTATTCCCTAAAAGCATACCTGTTGGTTCCCATTATTCTTTCAAGCACACTAGTTGTAGCACAACAACAATCTACCCAGGTAAAACTCAACCAACTTGGATTTTATCCAAAGAGCCACAAACTAGCCATAACACCTTCAAATGATGCAACTACTTACCATTTACGAGAAGAGAAAAACGGTAATATTGTATACCAAGGGAATTTAGAAAATGGTGGCTTTTATAATTTAAGTGGAGAAACGGTAAAAGTGGCCAATTTTAGTGAATTTACTAGACAAGGGGCATATATTTTAGGAGTTGATGGAGGTGGCGAGTCTTTTCCATTTAACATCGGTAATCATCAATTTATTTCGCTAAATGCTGCCTTGATAAAAGCAATGTATTTCAATCGAGCGTCTACAGCTTTGGGGCAAGAATACGCAGAAAAGTGGTCTAGAAGTGCCGGTCATCCTGATACTTTGGTTATAATTCATGGATCGGCAGCGTCCACAAGTCGTCCTAATGGTTCTAATATTTCTTCACCGGGAGGTTGGTACGATGCTGGTGATTTCAACAAATATGTAGTTCCAATTTCTTCAAGTATTAATCATATGCTTTTTGCTTACGAAAATTTCCCTTCATTTTTTGAATCTCAAAATTTGAATATACCTGAAAGTAATAACACTATTCCCGATATCTTGGACGAAAACAGATATGCTTTGGACTGGCTATTAACTATGCAAGACACGAGTGATGGTGGGGTATACCATAAACTTACTCATGCTAATTTTAGTAGTACTATCATGCCATCTAAAGCTACAAATCCACGCTATGTGGTTCAGAAAGGAACGGCTGCAAGCCTAGATTTTGCTGCAGTAATGGCACAGGCGGCGAGAGTCTATGAACCTTTCGATACTAGTTTTGCAACTAGTGCTTTAAAAGCAGCTCGAAAAGCATATAATTGGGCAATTGTAAATTCTGATATAAGTTATAATCAGAGTGAAATAAATGCACAATTTAATCCTGATATACAAACCGGAACCTATAGTGACAACAGTTTTTCTGATGAATTTTTTTGGGCTCGTGCAGAGTTATATATCACAACGAAAGAGGATAAATTTTATCCAGATAATGGTTGGAATGGTGTTGGAAACTCTGGGTGGAGAAATGTACAAGCTTTAGGTTTATTCTCGCTAGTGCATCATCGAAAAGAGTTAACAGCAACTGGACTTGCTGATACAAGTGCAATGAAAAATACGCTAATAAATGCATATGAATGGTATGTAAATGATTCTAAAACAGCTCCATACCGTTCTCCTTTTGGCATACAAAGTTGGCAATTTAATTGGGGCTCAAATGGTGGTGCAGGAAACCTTGGAATGGGAATTTTATTAGCCTATCAACTTACAGGTGAACAGAAATTTTATGAAGGGGCAATTGATATCATGGATTATTTACTTGGCCGAAATGCCGTTTCATATAGCTATGTGACTGGGTTTGGGGATCAATCTCCAATGCATATTCATCATCGGCAATCCGCAGCTGATAATATTATTGATCCGGTTCCTGGTTGGATAGCAGGTGGTGCAAACCCTAGAAACCAGAATTTAGATTGCGGGTCAAATGCTTACAATTCAGTTCTTCCAGCACTTTCTTATCTAGATGATTATTGTAGCTACTCAACCAATGAAATTACCACATACTGGAATTCTCCATTTGTATTTTTAACTGCGGGAATTGAGGTATATACCGAAGATGTAATTTCAGATGCAACTTCACCAATCCGATTTACTGCACCAAACGATGACTTAACTTTTGCGGTAGGAGATACACTACCACTGTCATGGAGTTTGGACTCTGTTGATAAGGTGGATCTTTTCTTTAAGCAATACTCATCAAATGAATTTACTTTATTAGCTGAGAAACTCACATCCAATTCATTTAAAAACTTTGTAATTCCCAACTTACCTGGTGACTCATTACTTTTTAAGTTGCAAGACACATCCGATTTCACGGTTTATGCTTTTTCAAATATCGTAAATATTAAAAAACCTAAATCGATAAAGTCTGTTTCAGCATCTAGACGATTTAATCTGCCATTTAGGCCTGGGAGCAATGTCACAATAAGTTGGGCTATAGTTGAAATTGACAGTCTAGATATCTTTTATTACTTATCATCAGACTCTGAATTAGTGCCTATTGTTGAGGCTTACCCAAGTCTAGAGTCGCAGTATAATGGGTTTAAAATTCCTGAATCAAGTGGTGATTCTATATACTTCAGAATTATTGACTCTGATTCTAAAGGAATATTTTTGGATTCTCCAGGGTATGAAATCAGAACAAGCGTTAATATTGAAGAACAATATAAACTTGTAGAGTTTACTTTAGATCAAAACTACCCCAACCCATTCAACCCATCTACTCAGATTCAGTATGCCCTACCAGAGGCGACGCTAGTAAGCCTTGAAGTGTTTAATAGTGTAGGTCAAATGGTTATGGAGCTGATGAATGGTAAGAAGTCAGCGGGTTATCACACTGCTACTTTTGATGCTTCTGGTTTATCGAGTGGAGTGTACTTGTACAAACTAACAACTCCATCATTTACTGAAACCAGAAAAATGATTCTGATTAAATAGTTTATTTCAAGTTATAGTACTGAGCTCGTTAGCTTAAAATTTGTGGGGTGCTATAATTTACTCACCTAATTTCATCTACTATATATAAACATGGAGTGAGTCGATTAATTTCGTGGACTTACTTTCTTTATAAAAAAGTGCAGTGGTGGGATATAGCGCACAAAACCTATACCCATTTTAACCATGGCCTTTAGGAGCTAAGATTAGTTAAATTAAATGGACCAAATATGGAAGTATTAATCATCTTATTAGTTACAAGCATAGCTTTTTTTGTTGGCCATTTAATAGGCAAAAAAGAGGGTATCTCTCAATTATTATTTTATTATAGTAAGTTTTCTAGTGACTATAGTGTTAGACGCTATCAAACGATAGATATACATTCCTGACGCAAGGTTTTTCGCATCAAAGGTGACCTTATGATACCCTGCTTTAATTGGACCATTAACCAATATTGCTACTTCCCGACCAAGCATATCATAGACTTTCAAAGAAACCTGACTGTTTTCAGGTAAATCAAAATTGATTAAGGTATAAGGATTGAATGGATTAGGATAATTTTGAGATAGAGCAATTTTTTCTGGAATAGTGTCATCCTCAAATGCATTTGATGTGAACTGAGAATTATCTAATCCGGGTGTTCCGTGCCCTGGAGAAGCTTGCCAAGAGTCTGGTAGTCCATTATCAAGAAACGGGGATTTAAGCTCAAGGGTTGAACCGTTTCCATCAGCTTGTTTAGGCCACGGGCTTCTGTCCGTAAAAGTGACTGAATCGATAAGAAAGCCATCATTATTATACAAATACAATGATTCCCCATTGCCGCTCAGACCATTATTCATACTTCCGGTGACATTAGTTACAGTAGGAAATAAATCTTTGAATAATGCAAGATCGCGGGATATAACATAATATCTGCGTGAAGGGATGATCATATTATCCTCAAATACATAGGTTTGTTCAAAAGACCCATCAATGAATACCCACTTGCTGATATCCAGATGAGAATTTGTAGTATTATAAAATTCAACCCAGTCTTCAGAATTAAAATCCGGCGAGGAATTATAATTGATTTCATTGATCACTAGATCCGAATTAAGTATACCCTGAAATTGAAATGCTCCGATTTCTGATAATAGGTCGGCACTTTCATAATCAACATATGTATTCTCAGAAGCATTGATCACTGGGGAAACAATCTGAGGATAATAGTTTTCATTATCAGGATTTATAAGATAGATATCACTTAAAAGATTGAAGCTCCCTTCGAGAGTATCGGTATCACTTATGGAATAATGCACTTTGGCCGAAGAGAATTGATCATAGGTTACTGGTGCATCAGCTGAGTTCATAAAGATAGAGTTTCTAACCTCGGCTGAACCCCCACCACGGTTAAGGACTTTCTCATATACAGCTACACCCACATTGTTTGAGTAAAATGTATTGTGATATATGTAGCCAATTGAACTAGAATCTTTTATACCAACTCCCAAATTACATTTNGCAAAGACATTTTTAAAGATNCGAGCTTCTGAACCCTGACCTACGGACACTGCTTTGTCACCACAATTNACAACTTTGTTCCCTATTATCTNAACGTCTATTGACGAATCTCCAACATCTATTGCATCTGTATTATCACCAATGAAATCATAAAATTTATTACCTTGAATAATAGTGGTGTCTTCCATAAATCCAATATCAATAGCGTCCATGTCCTCAATATTATTGCCNTCAAAAATGTTATTAATCAGCCACAATTTTCCACCATTCACATTCACATAGTCACCTATTTTAGTAGCATTGGATATTCTGCTGCCTGTTAGCTTTAATCTGCTGTATTGGGAAGAAATCGGCAGGNAAATGTCTCTAATAACGGAGTTTGAGATCTCTACGTCTGAGTTAATAAGGGAAACAGCGGAAAAGAAATATTCATGATTTATTATCCCACTTGCTTCAGTGATAATAAAATGATCTAAGATTGATTTGGAATCTGCATTATCAAAAAATAAACCCTTCCANTGTTGACCGGGAATATAAGGATTCAGTCTAACGGGCTCATCTTCCGTACCATTGATGGTTAGCGTTCCTTTTACAGTAATTCCTTTGCCTTGATCAATCAATAATTCAACTCCTGCATCAATTTCAAGGACTGCTCCGGATTTGATCTCTACATTCTCGGATAGATAGTACGGTGAGCCAGATTTATTAAGAGTCAAAGATTGTTCGATGACTGAAGGGATGAAACTAGAACTATTAGGTATGAATTCTGCAATGAGTTCAGTATCTCCTAAAAGACTTATGCTGATTGAATCTGTTTTTGAGATTAGGGTAGTATCAGCAGATTGATATGCCATAATTTTAGATAGGCTAAGGTCAAAGCTTAGGTCAGAACTGGNAGGNGAACTTTGATGTATTGAAACGGCTATCAAATTCTCACCANTNANTAAATTCTCAGGGCTGATACGGAATTNATGATAGGTTGNCTCATCNTTNGATCCGATAGCATCAATAGCTTGNGTATTTTCATTAACTGCNCCATCNGGCATATTAAATCGTGCGATCTCACTNCCATTCATGTATAAAACCGCACCGTCATCAATTAATATTTCAAATTCTANTTCTGNGATATTTGATATTTCAGTTAGTTCAAAACTATGACGGAAATAGGCACTTATATTTTTTNTTTTTGCATCTGATCCATACTCGATTTGCGTATCCTGATCATCCCCGTAGCCTANTATTCCTGGACCTAAATTCCAGGTAGTGTCGTCAAAATCAAGNTTATTCCAGCGGAAAGGTACACCTGTCTGGTCATAGTAACTCCANACACTTTTTTTGGATATAAGGGTTTCNTNNGAAGCTCCTCCAATCTGCTTCCAGGAGCTGAATCGATATCCAGGTGGAGAATAAGCTTTGATCGGGATCGGAATTCGATTAAAGTAAAGTCCTGAAGCATCNATATCTTTNAAAAATCCATTCACATCCAATTTTCCAGCACCTTGTATATTCGAACTTATNGAAAGTGTTGAGCGNCCATTNAGAGAAAANAGGTCAGATAAATTTCGTATTGCTGAAGCNGGACGTTTTTCTGCAAANGTTCTGAATTTCTGTATCTCAGCNTTCCAACNTTCAATAGAGGAAATACCAGATGTCTCTCCCCACTCAGTTATGGATAGTGTATCTATAAAAGTTCCCCATTTTGATATATGACGAGGNATTTCGGCTTCAATNCCAGAGGCTAGACTGTCAATGATCGAGANCACCCTATTAGTAGCAAATGTGGTATTAATCCGTTCAGANTAGCGTTGAAGAAATTCATTTTTGAATTGCTCATTNNAACTCANATANCTGAAAAGTTCAAAATCTTCATANATATCTTGAATTTGATTACTATTAATTCTGCNGGTATTGAAACCTCGATCCATATCAACCAGTACCCAACGCCAAATACTATCATTACCGCGATCTCTCCAAATCTCTCTGTTATGCCCCCAGCTACTGTTTGCTAGATAAGCTTGAACAATTACAAAATCCATAAGATTCTGAACATCGANCAGACCGTTAATTTTAGAATAGAAATCCGGAGTAATGATGTCGGTTGAAGAAATCTGNTCAAGNAANGNAAGATAATCGGTAGAGTCACCCTCAATGACTCTATAATTTGCTTCTAAATGATCAAGATCGGCTTCAGCAGTACCATAATGGAGAGAGAAGTATTGAGAATCCAGCTTTTCACGCAGATTATAAATTCCCCAGTACTCACCATTCAGGTATAACACACTAGGTCTGTAAGCCTGCACTGNATTTGAAANNTGATCCCTAATTAGGCTAGATATCATACCATCACGGATCATTGTATATGGCCAGTCATCACCACTGTTGCGCANGTATAATCTTTTATATGATTTGAAAGGCAGGTGATCGAAGATCGGATAATCAATATTTGAATCACCATAATCTCCACGGGCATATATATTCAAAGGTTTTTGGGCAAATCTGTATATATTCTCTCCACCGATTCTCATTCCAACTTGTTGAGAAAATTCCGCATCATAACCTAATGGGATGAATTCAATATTAACAGGTATTTCCCTCTCTTTNAGTGTATTNAGATAAATACCAAGATNTTTACCCATAATATATTCNGGGTCGGAAATGATGGAGAANGCGGGTAGATTACGATCTTCATTGATGAAATAAGAACTTCCGTAAACNATTCCTGGTATTTTNTTTTCCTCAAANACTCTTGCTTTTAGAACGGTATTTTTATTTATAGAAATAGGNGCTTCNTATATAGCTGATTCACTAGTTGGTTCTTTACCGTCTAANGTATATNTAATTGTCCCNATATCNGAATTCGAACNNAGAACCACTGATTGAGAAGAAGTGAAGAATCCACCTGGTTGTGAGAAAATTACGTCTCCGGCGAATAGAGTGGATCTTATACTTTCGGTNGAATTTGACTTTCCTGGAGTGGGTTCACCAAACCTGAACCAGTTGGAAGAGCCGTCTGGTTTTCTACCATAGGAGACATCTTCAATCTGATTTGAGTAACTAANAGAATCAATAAGTATACCNTTAGAATTAAAAAGNGCGATNAGCTCGGCTTCTTTATTTAGTTTGAAATTGGTGTGAGACCATTGAGTTGTATATGAAATATTATTTGGCCACCAGTTTCTTATATAATTTTGNCCTGGGATATCGTTCTCACCATCAGCCCACAGAAAATAAAAGCCTTTGCTNGGGATAANNGTATTTTGCGGAATCTNCCATTTTGTTTGATCATTAAGATCATCTGTTAGATAATACCCGCTTAAATCAGCTTCAAAATCCTGATTGTTATACAATTCGATCCAGTCGGAGAAATCTCTAAAATCTACTATATCAGGGTTCGTTGTCACATTTGAGGCAAGAAATTCATTTATGACAATTCCTGATTCTTGTGCAAAGACACACAGTGAATTGGCTAGTAAAATCAGTACTGATAACCTGATTTGCATTTTATACTTTATCACATTCTTATTAAGATTTAGATGTAATTTAAAATGTAATAGGGAATAATACCCTATTACACAAAATTTCCTTCTTTACCGATTTGATCTTTTTTGTGGGCTAGTTGGCTTGGTTAAATTAGAGTTAGAGAAGCACGCTTGAAGCCCAAGTTTCTATTTGTCTTAATTCTATTAATAAAATTCAACTAAACCAACAAACCACATATCTCCTAACGTCTTTGATACGCTTCTACTTAGATGTTCCATTCAGGTTCGCCCTTGGCTTTTAGGTAATAATTGAAGTATTCTCTGATACGTTTAGCATAATCCAGTTTATATTCAAAACGCTGAAGTTGATGCGGCTCTAGAGTGGAGATACGCAACATAAAAAGGCGACTGAAATAGTAAATGTTATAATATGGACTAAAGTAAATCGCTTGCTAAAGCTAATACTATATGATTTATATGAGCTCAATATCATTACTACACATTATAAGTTTCTACTTAATTAGAAGCATTTTCCTAGTTTCAGTAAACGAAGGAGTTGTTAACCTATATAGATATACTCCACTAGATAGTGTCGAGGCATTAAATGTTGCCGTATGATGACCAACAGATTTTTGTCCATTGACTAGATTCACTACCTTCTGTCCTAAGATATTATATATTTCAAGAGTTACTGGTGTCGCCTCTGGTAATACATATAGAATTTGGGTAGATGGGTTAAATGGATTGGGGTAGTTTTGAGATAGACTATAGCCAATAGGGATTGATTCCATCAAATCATTAGATACATTATACTCAATAGTTGCGGTATCAACATAAGTACGTAGCCATTGTAAAGCAGGGCGTTCTTCTCCATTACTTCTCATTAAAAAAGCATCAAATTCGTCTCTCCACATTCCTCTTTGCCAACCCCAGAAAGTTACACCCATTACCGATGGATGTTCCCAAAATATAGGGAAAATACGTTGTATATCTTCTAATTGTTTTTCATCAGAAACACTATTTGAACTTCGAGGTAGTCCATCAATATCCATTTCAGTTGCTTGAATTGGTAAACCAGTTTCTGCTAATTTGTCTAAAATATTTTTAATACCTGCAGCTGAGCCTCTGGTACTAAAAGCATGGGCTTGTATACCTATTACATCTATTAAATCTCTAGCCTTTAATAATTTAATAATCTTTATGTAATTGTTAGCAGCAGAAAGATTACTCATTATTCCATAATCATTAATCATAAGAGGAGTCGTTGGGAAACGCTCTCTTGCCATTTCAAACGCAGTAATAATCCAATCATATTCTGTTTCTCCAGTACCACCTAGAGCATCGATATAATTTGCAGGACCTTCAACGCCATTGGGGCGATTATGCCCGGTTAAAGCTTCATTAACTACTTCGAGATAATCAATGTCAGGATAACGTTCAGCAACTGCATCCATCCATTCTTTAATCTCATCAAGTTGTTCCTCAGAACTTAGATTATTTATCCAATCAGGTTGTTGATTTCCCCAAATTAGCACATGAAACCTAAAAGGGTAACCATATTCTTTTGCAAAGTTATAACCTTCATCTAAGTACGTCCAATTCATTTGATCTCGGACCCTCTCGATACTACCCCACTTACCGGCATTTTCAGGAACGATTTGATTCCAGTAGTATGTAAAATATTTGTCCCAATTAGTTGCTGATTTAGCGTTATTACCCAACCATTTAATTTTATCCTTGGCTATTGGCTCTTTGGGTTCTACTGGAGGAATTAACGAACCAGCTTCTGCCTTATTTAAATTATCAACAGTGTAATAAAAATTAGAAAGTCCAAAAGCTAATTTATCAATATTTAGCCCAATTTCACTTGCACCAATCTGAAATACTTGGTTTAAACTATCGAGGTCATTAACTCTAATTGAATGATAAACTTCCGATATATCTCTATTTAATACTATCCATTTCCATTCTTCGGATCCTACATAACCATTACTTTTTACAATAGACCCTGGAATATTAAATCCTACTCTAGCTAAATTATCCACTTTAATCCAATTGGAAGCAATATTGGGATCAAATAGGCCAAATTTTTTTGGTATAAACCAACTATCATTTTTAGTTGAATCAGGTCCAACCCATATCCTAGCAAATAAATCATAACTACCAGTGTCAGGGAAATTTAATTGGTAATTTATTGTTCTATTATTACCTGGTATGGAATCATTGCCTGTACTCTCATTATAATCGGTTGTAATGGTTACATATGTATTACCATCATCAGTATCAGTATCTGTAATCCACTCATTACCCATGAGTCCATTTTCAGCCTCAATTACTATCGGCTCCCCTACAATCCTAGGATAGGATATACTAAAATCATCAATCCAGATTGTATCATTTTTATTTTCATTGAAATTAAAGTGTATAGGGGCTCTAGCTAGTGAATCATTGTTACCCACCTCAAATTCAAAGCTATATTCAACCCACGTAGTACCAATATTGACTTTCCCAACTCTACCTAATTCACCTGAGTAGTCTGGTTTTCCAACTGTTATATTTGCTAAAGATCCATTAGATGATGCTTTTAGCCAAATTTTAAACGTATGTGTTAAGCCAGGAATTAATTTTACTGGTTCATTAACGGCTTGTATGTTCCATTCATGTGCTCCAATACCACCAATTACAACTTGTAATGCTTTATCACCTGAATGAACATTTTGATTTATTATCTTAAATCTAGCTTCAGAGTCTTCGTTGACGATTAAGCTCCAGTTATCTACATCCGTTGAATCACCAACATTTGCATTTTCGAAGCCTCCATTATGAGTTAAAATGATACTTTGTGTATATCCATTCTTATTTAATATGATTGCAGAAAGAATACAGAACCAAATAATTATTTTTTTACGTTCAAGGGCAATTTTTTTTAGAAAAATCAGTATTAAATCTAACATTCGGATCTAGTGTAGTTTAAAGTTTTCTACGATTCTAAGAACAGAAAACTGTCTTCGCAGGCGTATTTAAAAGTTTATTATTAATATGTATTTAACATTTTAATATTTTAGGTTAAGTGTCAATTTTTAAATCATTATTTATTTTCTACTCTTAAGATCTGCCTCAATTTTAACCATTCTTTTATCTGAAATTGGGTAAAATAAGATCAATATACCACCTATTATTCCAAATATTGCAGGGAATAAACTCATTAACATTCTAATTCCATGTAATGCTGTTTCGGTCTGAACTTCATTGGCAATAAAACCATATCCCTCTAAAATCCAACCAACAAAAGCCCCACCAGCGGTCAATCCCATTTTTAATGCAAATAATGATGCTGCCATTATTAAAGCAGTAGATCTACGCCCAAATTTCCATTCACCATAATCAGCTGTGTCAGTATACATTGCCCATTGAGTCACAGATACAGAACCAAAGAAAAAGGAAACTAGGCCGTTTAATAAATACATCAATATTATATGTCCAGGAGAAAGGAAATAAAATAATAGAGAACAAATAGCACTTATTATTAAAAATCGGGAATAGATTATTTTTTTTGAAAAGTATTTATTGAATTGACTAGTCAATAAGGCCCCAATAAAAGTTGCAAAAGTACCCACTCCAATAAATGAGGAGGTGAAAAGGGCATAACCTAAATCTATATTTATACCCAGTAAATTAAGTTCTTGATTACCTACAAAATATCTAAAATAATAAGTCGTAGAAGATCCTCTCATAACTATATAGGTAAGCTGAAAGAAAGTTGCTAGACCCATTAATATCCATGGTTTATTTTTTATGAGGTCCTTTAGATCATCCTTAATTTTATTTTGTTTATTAACTTTTGGTAAAACTCGTTCTTTAGTTAAGGAAAAAGTTCCAAATAATAATGCTGCTGCAAATATGCCATAAAGCAACATTACCATCTTCCAACCTGTAGCTTCATTACCAGACCCAAAATATTGAACCAAGCCTAATGTTACAGCTCCAGCTACAAATTGCCCAATGAATGCAAATGCGAATCTATACTGCGATACTGAAGTCCGTTCTGCAGAATTTGGAGTTATTACACCCATTAAAGCAGCATATGGCACATTTACACCTGTATACATCATCATAAGTAGTATATAGGTAACGTAGGCATAGATTAAATTTCCAGAACCACCAAAATTTGGGGTATTAAATGCAAGGAAGCCTGCTAAACCAATTGGTATAGCGAAACCAGCAATATACGGGCGAAATTTACCCCATTTTGTTTCTGTACGGTCTGCGATCATCCCCATAAAGGGATCATTTGCAGCATCCCAGAATCTTGAGAAAAGCATCATAGTACCCATTGCTGCTGGTGCTAATCCAAATACATCTGTGTAAAAAATAGGCATGAAGACAACAAACGTTTGAAAATAAAGATTAGAAGCCATGTCACCCAGACCATACCCGATTTTTTCTTTTTTACTTAGATATTGCTTCAGTTCAGCCATAAATTAATTCATTTTAAATTTAGTTACTTTCAACAAGCTGAATGATTGAATCTACAATTGGTTTAGCTTTACCGTTTCTATCAAATAAAAGAGGATAGTTTGTTCGATTAGGTATTGGCCATTCATTTTTCCACGAGTCCCCGTCAGTCACACCCCAAGTCGTCACCCTATTTATCTTATTTGAATGTTCTAAAAATACTTCATGAAGCATCTGAAATTGAATAATTTGTTCATTCTGAATTGTATCAGGTAAAAAACTTTTAAAGGGGTCCAATTTATTATTCGATGACTCATTTATATTGAGATCTGCACCTTGATATCCTGACAGATTTGGTAATACATCAATATCTAATTCAGTGATTGCTATATAACCTAATTCTTTAAATTTTTTAATACTCTCTTCAAGTTCTTCTTTAGTAGGGTAGTCAAGGCCCCAGTGTCCTTGCATACCTATTCCAGTAACAGGTATATCTTGATCTTGAATAGCTTTAATGAGTTGAACAGCACCATCTGCTTTGGACGATTTATGTAAGTTGTAATCATTATAGTAAAGTTGGGCATTTGGGTCTGCTTCATGGGCAAATTTAAATGCTTGGGCTACATAATCGTCACCAATTATTTGATACCATAATGAACTTCGCATAGAACCGTCATCGTTTAAAGCTTCATTAACAACATCCCAAGCATTAATTTTTCCTTTATACCTGCCAACCACCTTGTATATATGATTTTTCATTCTAATCAATAATTCATCACGAGAAAGTTTAGTGCCATCTTTGTGAAAGAACACCCAATCTGGGATTTGGTTATGCCAGATTAAAGTATGACCAACTATATGCATGTCATTTAACATTCCGAATTCAACAAATTTATCAGAAAGGTCAAAATAGAAACTGTCGGGAGATGGTTGTAAATACATCCATTTCATTTCATTTTCTGAGGTAATTGAATTGAAGTGATCTTTTATAATTGGAATAGCACGCTTGTCATTATTAGTAAACTGATCACTATTTAAAGCAGCCCCATAAAGGAATTTACCATCAAATGAAGTTTTAAGTGTTCTCTTGGTTTCTGTGTTGGCTCCACAGGCTAGTGTTACAATAAATACTGTAAACACAATATGAAATTTATTTTTTTTCAAATTAACGGGACCCTTGAATTGTTTTAATACTACCATCATAATTATACTCTAATTCAATTACTTTCATGCTTCTTAACCAAGTTATACCATTAGAGGGTAAGCAGTCATGATGGAATAAATACCATTTATTTTTAAACTCAATGATACTGTGGTGAGTAGTCCAACCAATAACAGGTGTTAATATTGTACCTTGGAAAACAAAAGGACCATAAGGGTTGTCTCCAGTTGCATAACATATTTTATGAGTATCCCCTGTCGAGTATGAGAAATAATATTCATTCTTATATTTATGCATCCATGAGGCTTCAAAAAACCTTCTATCTGTATCTCCTTGAGTAATTAATTCACCATTTTGATCAATGATTAGAATATCCTTTGGTGATTCAGCAAAACCTGACATATCATCACACATTTTTGCGATTTTGGGGCCTAAAGCAGGTGAATTATTTCCAGGAAGTTTATTGTTATTATCATAAATATTATTACGATATTTTTCTAATTGGCCACCCCACAAACCGCCAAAATACAAGTAAAAGCTATTATCATCCTCGAATAAACATGGATCAATACTAAAACTTCCAGGTATAGGATTGGGTAACGGAATAAATGGCCCAATAGGACCCTTAGATATTGCTACCCCAATTCGAAAAATCCCATCTCTATCTTTTGCACTAAAATACAGGTAATAGGTATCATTTTTAAAAGCAACATCTGAATCCCAAAGTTGTTTTGAAGCCCATGGGATATCTTTTAAATCTAAAATTTTACCGTGATTTTTAATAGGTCCATTAATGTCATCCATTGAAAACGCATGATAATCTTTCATATTAAAATGATCACCGTTATCATTTTCTACCACATTACTGTCCCAATCATGAGAAGGATATATATACACTTTCTCATTGAAAACATGCGCAGAAGGATCTGCCATGTAGTCATTTGGAAATAGATATCTAGCTTTTTTCATTTAGAGAATTAAATGAATTTGTTGATAAGATTTTCTAACAACTCTTGTTTACCACTTATGGGCTGAATGTTTTGATTTTGTAAGGCATGTTGGAAAAGGTCTTCGAGTTTGAATTTACCTTCCTCAAACTCCTTTCCATTGCCAGAGTCGAAAGAGTTATAGCGCATTTTTCTAAGGTTCAAAAACTCAGAATTTTCAAGTATATCATTTGCTATAAGTAAGGATCTTGCGAAAACATCTATACCTCCAATATGCGCAAAGAATAAGTCTTCAAGATCAGTTGAATTTCGACGTAGTTTTGCGTCAAAATTAATACCTCCGCCTTTAAGTCCTCCAGATTGTAACAAAACGAGCATAGCTTGAGTTATCTCAAATAAGTCAACAGGAAATTGATCTGTATCCCAACCATTCTGATAGTCGCCGCGGTTAGCATCAATACTACCCAGTAATCCATGATTTGCTGCAACTTGTAATTCATGCTCAAAGGTATGTAAAGCAAGAGTTGCATGATTCACTTCTATATTTAGCTTAAAATCATTGATTAAATCATATTTTTGAAGAAACCCTATAACAGTTGAGGCGTCGAAATCGTACTGGTGTTTTGTTGGCTCCATAGGTTTAGGTTCAATAAAGAATGTGCCCTCAAAGCCATTATTTCGAGCATAATCTCTACACATATGTAAAAAGGTTGCTAAATGTTCTAGCTCACGTTTCATGTTTGTATTAAGCAGTGACATGTAGCCTTCTCTCCCACCCCAAAAGACAAAATTTTCACCACCTAACTTAATTGTAGCATCTAGTGCATTTTTTACTTGCGCACCAGCAAAAGCAACTACATCAAAGTCAGGATTTGTAGATGCGCCATTCATGTATCTGGGATGTGAAAAAAGATTTGCTGTTCCCCATAGTAACTTAACACCTGAAATGTCTTGTTTCTTTTTTGCGTAGTCAGTTATAAAATCTACTCGTTTTCTAAATTCTTCTAAGCTTCCACCTTCATCTATTAAATCCACATCATGAAAGCAATAATAAGACAAGTCTAATTTTGTGATAAATTCAAATGCAGCATCCATCTTGTCTGTTGCTCTTTTATAAGCGTTTTCTTCCTTAAGCCATGGAAATATTTTGGTGCCAATACCAAATGGATCGCTACCTACACCGGTAAGTGTATGCCAATATGCAACAGCAAATTTGAAATGTTCTTGCATTGTTTTGCCAGCCACCATCCGGTTTTTATCATAAAATCTATATGCTAATGGTTTTTCTGTGTCTTTACCTTCATATTCAATTTTAGAAATACCCTTAAAATATTCGCGATCTCCTATTATTGGCTTCATAAAATAGTATGGTTTTTTTATGGTTAATTATCAATAAATGAATGTTTTGAAATGGTTTCTTTCCATCCTTCAAATGATTCTTTATACATACTAGAAAGCTCAGAGTTTGGTTCTATTACTTCTAGTAAATGTAAGTCATCAAAAGCCTCTTCAATCGTTTCAAAAATACCAAAGCCTAGTGCTGCACCTCGTGCTGCTCCAGTAGCTCCGTCTGTATTGAATATTTCTAATGGTGTGTCTGTGACGTTTGCAAATATAGTTTTGAAAATATCACTTAGAAATAAGTTTGCGTTGCCTGCTTTAATTGTATTTCTATTTATGTTTAAATCTGATAGCATTTCAAATCCTAGATTAAGCGCATATATAATTCCTTCTATTGCCGCTCTTAGTATATGTCCAGTTTCATGTTGGTTAAAATCTAAATTTAAAAGGTGGGACCCGATTAATTTGTTCTCAAAAATTCTTTCTGACCCATTTCCGAATGGGAGGCATAACAACCCTTCAGCTCCAACGGGGATAGATTTTACCATTTCATTCATTTCGGTATAATCAATATTTAGATTTTTAGTATTAAGTAATTTTTTGAGCCAACTATATAATATACCAGTTCCATTCACACAGATTAAAACACCATTTGAAGGTTTGTTTTGAGTGTCATTTACATGTACAAAAG
The DNA here is from genome assembly GCA_002720745.1 of Balneola sp. Taxonomy (GTDB): domain Bacteria; phylum Bacteroidota; class Rhodothermia; order Balneolales; family Balneolaceae; genus UBA1275. Next base: position 2,918 of record PBJO01000009.1, on the reverse strand, counting down.
TATTTATGCGAGATTTTAAATCATATGTTTTTTTATTTGAGACAGCATAGATTACTCCTGAAGTACCAGCTGTTGCTGCTATCTCACCTTCATTAAGTACATTAAGTGAAAATGCATTGTTAGGTTGGTCGCCTGCTCTGTAGGTAATTTTAACATCTTCATTCAATCCAAGTTTTGTTGCAAGTTCTTTTTGAACTTTTAAAGCGCTACCTATTGAAGGTACTATTTCAGGAATTAGATCTCTAGAGATATCATATACGTTTAGTACTTCTTCACTAATACATTCATTTTCATAATCCCAGAAAACACCTTCCGAAAGTCCTGATTTTGTTGTAGTGATTTCACCAGTTAGTTTCATGACAAAATAATCGCCAGGTAACATTATTTTATATATCTGATCAAAGATATCAGGCTCGTTAGTTTTTACCCAAGCCAATTTTGAGGCAGTAAAATTACCTGGTGAATTCAAAAGGTGAGTTAAACAATAATTTTGCCCTATTGATCTAAAAGCTTCTTCACCAAGATTAACAGCTCGACTATCACACCATATTATGGAAGACCTTAATAATTTTTTCGTTTTATTAACAACAACTAATCCATGCATCTGATATGATATGCCAATACCCAAGATAAGTTTGGTGTCAATAGTTTTTTGCTTGATTAAAATTTCATAAGCTTCCAAAAATTTTTCCCACCAATCTTCAGGATTTTGTTCAGCCCATCCCGACTTCGGTGATGTGATTCTCATCTCAATTTTGGGATGAGAAATAGACCCTATTGTCTGTCTTTTTTTTGGATCATACAATGATAATTTAATAGATGAGCTGCCAAGATCAATTCCTAAAAACATTAATATCTGGTTATTTAAAGCTGTTTAATATTTAGTCTTGTTGGTTAATTTGATCCTTAAATGTTGTAAGAGTATTATTATTCTAATGTAGGTAAATTGATTGATAAAAAATAGTAGGTGAGCAAAATTTCCTACTAAATAGCTACTATTTTGCTCAGATTATTTGTTTAATGATTAACATTTATTACTATAAAAAAAATCAAAATTTAATTTATTACTATGGGTTTAAATCGTCGAAAATTTTTAATGAAGTATGGCGCCTTATGTTTGACAGCAAGCGCGATACCAGCTTTATTCTTTTTGGGGAATGATGATAAAAAAAAGAATATAATATTTATTATAGTCGATGATTTACGACCCCAACTTGGGGCTTATAGAGAGTCATTACAGCTACATGGGAATAACTTAATTCAAACCCCAAATATTGATCTATTGGCTAAGGATGGGACTGTATTTGAAAGAGCATATTGTTCAGTGCCAGTTTGCGGAGCATCTAGGCTCAGTTTGTTGACAGGTTCAAGACCTTATAAGTTACCAAACCAACCATATGGACGACATTGGGCTTATTACTCAAGACTAAACCTTGAAGCTACTGCATCACACTATGATTTTACTGAACCTGCCGGACTTAATAATCCTGGGAATAGTGTGACTATGCCACAGCACTTTAAAAATAATGGTTATAAAACATTATCAATAGGGAAAGTATATCATAATGTTGATGATGATAAAGAGGCTTGGGATGATTTAGTGAAATTGCCAGGTGAGAATTGGCGTGATATACCAGCATTTGAGATAGGAACAGAGGGAAAAGATGATGGCTATTATGTTGATGGTAGAACTACAAAATATGTGATGGATAAGATAGTGGAATTAAAAGAAGATAATTTCTTTTATGCGGTTGGTTATGCTAGACCGCATCTACCATTCAATTGTCCAAAAAAATATTGGGATATGTATCCTGAAGAAGAAATTGAATTACCACCAAATTTTACGAACCCAGTAAATGCACCTGATGAATCTATTCACAATTTTGGGGAATTACGAAATTATACTGAGGTAGAATTCAGTGATGAATCTCAGGATTATGTTACTGATGAATATGCCAAACAACTAATTCGTGGATATTATGCTTGTACAAGTTATGTTGATGCTCAGATAGGTAGATTATTAGATAAATTGAAAACAACTTACAACAGTAAAGGGGAATCACTTTATGATCGAACTACAATTGCATTAATTGGTGACCACGGTTGGAATTTGGCCGAGCATAATTTGTGGTGTAAACATTCAAATTATAACACCTCTATTCAATCACCTTTAATTATTCGTGATCCTAATATTAAGGGTGGAAAAAAAGCTGATGCTCTTGTAGAATTTGTAGATTTATATCCAACATTCAGTGATTTAGCTGGTTTAGAAAGGCCGAAACCTACTATTGATAATGATGGATCTTTATTCAGTCTACATGGGACAAGTTTAGTATCATTAATGCAAAATCCTGATCAGGAATGGAAAAAAGCAGTATTTAGTAGATATCATTATGGTGATACTATACGTACGGATCGATATACTTATTCAGAATTTGTTAATCAAAGTGATAGTGTACTAAGTGTTATGTTATTTGACCATGTAAAAGACCCTAATGAAAATTATAATATAGCAGATATTAATCCTGAACTAGTGAATGCTTTAAATAAATTACTTGGTAATGGTGCTATAGCAAAACGTAATGCATGGCGAAAATTTGTTGATACCTCAGAAAAAAATAAGCCGATACTTAAAGATTTAAATTTACCGAAAGCAATATATCCAGCTGAAAATTATCCTAGTAACGGTCAGGTACGCTAATTGTATACATTAATTTATATTTGTTTTTTCTAGTCAAAAGATCTTATATCTATTAAGGAAAATGATTTTTTTATGAAAATCACATTAGAAACTATTTCAAAAGAAACCGGATTCTCTATTTCTACTATTTCACGAGCACTAAGAGCTGAGGGAAGAATATCAGAAGTAAATAGAAAAAAAATACTTGCAAGTGCACATAGACTCGGATATCCATTAC
>PBJO01000008.1 GCA_002720745.1 Balneola sp. | reverse complement strand
AAGTTCAGAATAAAAAATATTCATTAGTATAATATGCGCCTTAATGGCTCTTTTAAGAACATTTTTTTTGGTTCTATAAAATAATATAATAAAATATATAGCTTAATTACCCGGCTTCATAATGCATAAACACTAGTAATAATATAGGTAATTTTTACAATGTGGATAAGTGAGGAGTTTTGTGGAAAAGAAATTCAGATTTAATTTGTTAGCATACATTTCAGCATATATATTTATTGTCACTTCTTAGGCTGGCTGGCTGGTCATTGGAGTATAAAATATCATCGATGCAGGCTTAACCTGCAACTACACTAACGAGAAATCAACGCAAACGAAATAGCCACATGAAATTCAATCGTTTTTATACAAAAGACACATGGAAAACCCCATTCGATACTTTAAAATTTGACAGTCGTACTTCAGAAATAAAAAACCCCGATGGATCTAATGTCTTCTATATGGAAAATGTACAAGTCCCATCAAACTGGTCGCAGGTAGCAACTGACATTATTGCACAAAAATATTACCGTAAAGCAGGTGTACCTGCAGTTCTAAAAAAGGTAAATGAAAAAGGAATACCAACGTGGTTGCAGCGATCAGTAGCAGACACAGCAGCGATGAATCAACTCCCTGAGAATGAGCAATATACCCATGAAGTGGATAGTCGTCAAGTATTCAACCGACTAGCAGGTTGCTGGACGTATTGGGGATGGAAGTATGAGTATTTTGACAGTGAAGGAGATGCTAGAATATTTTATGATGAGCTTGCCTTCATGTTGGCTACACAAATGGCAGCGCCGAATAGTCCTCAATGGTTCAATACGGGACTTCATTGGGCATATGGCATCAATGGCCCAGCTCAAGGGCATTACTACGCTGATGCTAAAAGTGGAAAACTGACCCGTTCTAAGGATTCATATACCCATCCACAACCACATGCATGCTTTATCCAAAGCGTAGATGATGATTTAGTTAATGAGGGTGGCATCATGGATCTTTGGGTACGCGAAGCACGGCTATTTAAGTACGGGTCTGGTACTGGTAGTAACTTTTCATCTATTCGTGGTGAAGATGAACCATTAAGTGGAGGTGGACGTTCTTCTGGTTTAATGAGCTTTCTTAAGATTGGTGACCGTGCTGCTGGCGCGATAAAGTCAGGAGGAACAACCAGACGTGCTGCAAAAATGGTTACACTCGATTTAGATCATCCAGATATTGAGAGTTATATCAATTGGAAAGTAGTCGAGGAACAGAAAGTAGCTGCACTGGTAGCTGGATCAAAAATATCTCAAAGCCATCTTAAAAAGATTATTGATTTATGCCACAAACCAGTAGAAATAGAAGGGCGTATTTTTAATGGTGAAATGAGCAGAAATCCGCTTAAAAATAAGGCGTTAGCCCAGGCAATCAGGGATGCCAAGAAAGAACAGGTTCCTTTAAATTATATCGAAAGGGTAATTCAGTTGGCCAAACAAGGCTTTACTGATTTAGAGTTTGACACCTACGATACAGACTGGAATTCAGAAGCATACAACACGGTATCGGGACAAAACTCGAATAATTCTGTGCGTGTGCCAAATTCGTTCATGAAAGCAGTAATAGATGACAAGGATTGGCATTTGCACTGGCGTATTGAAAAAGAACGTGCCGAAGAAGAAGGTCGCGCCCCTGAGCCGTGTGAAACCCTCAGAGCAACCGAGCTTTGGGACCAGATTGCTTACGCGGCATGGTCCTGTGCTGACCCAGGTACGCAGTATCATGATACGATAAATGAGTGGCATACCTGTCCAGAAGATGGAGAAATACGTGCAAGCAACCCATGTTCGGAATATATGTTTTTGGATAATACAGCATGTAATTTAGCCTCGCTCAACCTAATGAAATTTTTCACCGATAGTAGTTGTACAATCTTCGATGTTGAGTCTATACGAGCTGCATCACGTTTTTGGACTACCGTGCTTGAAATCTCAGTACTTATGGCCCAGTTCCCTTCTAAAGAGATTGCTGAGCTATCGTATGCTTTCAGAACGCTTGGGCTAGGCTATGCAAATATTGGTGCTGCGCTTATGGTACAGGGTATCCCGTATGATAGTCCAGAAGGCGTTGCTATCGCCGGTGCCATTACCGCAATCATGCACATGAAGGCTTACGAAACCTCGGCAGAGCTAGCCGGCGAGTTAGGGCCTTTTGATGGATATGAGCGTAACAAAAAACACATGCTACGAGTAATGAGGAACCACAGACGCGCTGCATACAATGAGTCAACCCAGGTTTATGAAGGACTCACTGTTACACCACTCGGTATAGATGAAGCCTTTTGTCCCAATTATCTGTTGACAGCCGCCCGTGAAACAGCGGATGCAGCAGTCCAAAAAGGGGAGAAGCATGGTTTCCGAAACGCTCAAGTAACTGTACTTGCACCAACTGGAACTATTGGCCTAGTTATGGACTGTGATACCACTGGTATCGAACCCGATTTCGCCTTGGTAAAATTTAAAAAATTGGCGGGGGGCGGGTACTTCAAAATCATTAATCAAAGTGTACCTCATGCGCTAGAGACCTTGGGATACACGGAAAAAGAATCCAAAGAAATCATCAATTTTGCTAAAGGGTATGCCACCTTAGAGGGCTGTCCTCACATTAATCCAGGGAGTCTAGCTGAAAAAGGCTTCGGAGCGGGTCAAATAAGTGCGATAGAGGCTGCATTACCAAGTAGTTTTGACATTAAATTTGCATTCAATCAGTTTACCCTAGGAGAAGATTTTTGTAGAGAGGTGCTGGGATTGACAGACGAACATCTTAACAATTTTACCTTTGACATGTTACGTCACTTAGAGTTTAGTCGAGAGCAAATTCAGCAAGCAAATGATTATGTCTGCGGAACCATGACGGTAGAGGGTGCACCTTACTTGAAGGATGAACATTTGGCTGTCTTTGACTGTGCAAATAAGTGTGGAAGAACGGGAACACGATATATATCAGCTGAAGGTCACATACGTATGATGGCGGCAGCCCAACCTTTTCTTTCAGGAGCAATATCCAAGACCATCAACTTGCCAAACGAGGCTACCGTTGAGGATATGAAAAAAGCCTATATGATGTCATGGGAAATGATGTTAAAGGCAAATGCACTTTATCGGGACGGCTCTAAATTGAGTCAGCCACTTAATAGCATGGCTGATGTACTCGAAGAAATTGAGGATGAGGTACAAGAAACCGTTGATATTGTCACAGCCAAAGCACAAAGCAAGGTAGTTGAAGTTGCCGAGCGAATTATACACAAATATGTGGCTCGACGGCAACGCCTCCCATTTCGTCGTGAAGGGTATACTCAAAAAGTAAAAATTGGTGGGCAGAGTGTATACCTCCGCACTGGAGAGTACAAAAATGGGCAGTTAGGAGAAATTTTCATTGATATGCATCGTGAAGGTGCTGCTTTCCGTAGTCTACTAAATTGCTTTGCTATTTCAATTTCTCTGGGATTACAGCATGGCGTACCACTAGAAGAATTTGTCGATGCTTTTGTGTTCACTAAATTTGAACCAAGTGGCATGGTAAATGGGAATCCTCACGTGAAAATGTCTACCTCAGTTATAGATTACATTTTCCGAGAGTTGGCGGTAACTTATCTTGGTCGTGAAGATTTAGCTCATGTGCCTGTGGATGATATCCATATGCGAAGCTTGAAGGTTACAAGTTTGGATAATAATTATGAGGCTAACTTACCAATGGGATCTAGCCCAACCCACCAGCAGACACCAACTCCGGTAACCGAGCCTGTATCGGTAGTTGCTCAAGTTGCAACACTCTCTCCTGAACTTACAGCTACAAGCAATGCTTCTGCTGCGAAAATTGGATACGAGAATGACTATGAGAAGGCTAAACAACTCGGTTACACAGGAGATGCTTGTGTTGAGTGTGGTAGCATGACGATGGTTCGTAACGGAACTTGTTTAAAATGTATTACATGTGGTTCGACATCTGGGTGTAGTTAAAAATCCCATGATTCATTAGACCGTTTTCTTTCATGGAGAAACAGGATAAACCCTGACTAGCTGAATGCTAGTTGGGGTTTTTTTTATGCAAAATTATACAGCAATACCTCCAAACTCACTATTAGTATACTTTTAAGCGGATATGAATGGGTAAAGATGATTTTTAAGTATTTATTCTAGCGCGCTGGTGCGTTTTGTTCCTTATAGCAAAATCCGTTTTGGGTTGAAATGAACCGAAAAATAGTGCATACTTTACACAACCTGTAGAGTAAGTTAATAGTTGTATGACTGATGACAATTTAAAAGAATATTGGGCGATTAACATTCGGTACGTCCTTATTCTAATTTCAATATGGTTTATTGTGTCCTATGGATTCGGCATCCTTTTAGCTCCTATGTTAAATAATATTCAAATTGGTGGGTTCAAACTAGGATTTTGGTTTGCCCAACAAGGATCTATATATGTATTTGTAATCCTCATTTTTGTGTATGTATATCTCATGAATAATTTGGATATCCGTTTTGGAGTTCAAGAAACTGAGGAAGACTCATGAGTGTTCAGATATGGACATACATTTTTGTAGGGATTACCTTTAGTTTATACATTGGAATAGCAATCTGGTCTAAAGCTTCGAGCACCTCGGAATTCTATGTGGCTAAAGGTACCGTAAAGCCATTAACTAATGGTATGGCAACGGCAGCAGATTGGATGTCAGCAGCGAGTTTTTTATCAATGGCTGGACTAATATCCTTTATGGGTTATGATGGAGCAGTGTATTTAATGGGTTGGACAGGGGGTTATGTACTTTTAGCCTTAACCTTAGCTCCTTATCTAAGAAAATTTGGCAAGTTTACCGTTCCGGATTTTATAGGAGACCGGTATTATTCACAAATAGCACGAACAGTAGCGGTGATATGTGCATTGACTGTCTCCTTTACGTATGTAGCAGGACAAATGCGCGGCGTTGGACTGGTTTTCTCAAAATTTCTTGAAGTCGATATTTTTTGGGGAGTGATTGTAGGGATGGCTATAGTATTTATGTATGCTGTCTTGGGTGGAATGAAAGGCATCACCTATACACAGGTAGCTCAATACTGTGTTTTAATATTTGCCTTCATGGTACCTGCATTCTTTATATCGGCTCAATTAACAGGCAATCCAATTCCACAGCTTGGATTTGGATCTAAACTTGTAGATGGATCGGATATTTACCTACTGGATAAACTAGACCAATTGCACACTGAATTGGGCTTTGCTGCATATACTTCTGGGAAAAAAAGTATGCAGGATATATTTTTCATAACAGTGGCATTAATGGTAGGTACAGCAGGGTTACCACATGTTATTGTACGTTTTTTCACGGTTCCAAAGGTTAAAGATGCAAGGATATCAGTGGGGTATGCATTAATTTTTATTGCAATATTATACACTACAGCACCTGCTATTGCCGTCTTTTCAAGAACTAATCTTATTACCACAGTTAATGAACAACACTATGAAGAGATGCCGGAATGGTTTACTACTTGGGAGGAAACGGCTCTACTGAATTGGGTAGATAAAAATGGTGATGGTCGAATTACATATGCGCCTGGTCAAGCTATAGTGGGAAATCCAGAAATAAATCGTGCTAATGGGAAAATCATAAGGGGAGAATACGGGGAAGTTACCCTGCTGAATCTTTTGACATCAACGGAAAATGAACTTTATGTTGATAGAGATATTATGGTGCTGGCTAACCCTGAAATTGCAGGACTACCGAATTGGGTTGCAGCTCTTGTTGCGGCGGGAGGTTTGGCTGCAGCTTTATCGACTGCTGCTGGTTTACTTTTAGTTATATCCACTTCAGTATCTCATGACTTAATTAAAATGCAATTCAAACCAGATATATCCGATAAAAAAGAACTGTTTTTTGCACGTATTTCAGCAGGTTTTGCAGTATTAGTTGCTGGTTATTTTGGTATAAATCCGCCAGGATTTGTTGCAGAAGTTGTTGCCATAGCCTTTGGTCTGGCTGCTGCTTCATTCTTTCCGGCAATAATTCTGGGGATCTTTTATAAAAAAATGAATCGGGAGGGGGCGATTGCTGGAATGATTGTTGGACTCCTGTTTACTTTGGCCTACATTGGATTCTTCAAGCTAATGTATCCTGAATACAACACCCCAGAGTATTGGTGGTTAGGTATTTCACCTGAAGGGATTGGAACTTTAGGAATGCTAGTTAATTTAGTTGTTTCATTAATTATAGGAATGATTTATCCAGATCCACCAGTAGAGGTACAAGAAATGGTCGAATCTATTCGATACCCTCGCGCATAGTTTGCCTTGGTATCAAGGTTATATTTATATAGTTTGTTGGTCCAATAAATTAAAATTTATCCCTAACAATTTTTTTAAATGTTTGCTTCCAATATTCATGTAGATCACTTGATTTATTAGATGGACGTAAATGAATGTAGTCTACATAAGCGTCAGTTGCATTAATTATTAGTTCTTCTTTTCCAAAGCAAATGAATTTAGGAGCCATCGCAGCAGCTCCCTCTTTAATGAAACGCCTATATGCTTTCTAAAAGTTGAACCAGAATTAACTGGTTACATTTTAGACGCTTTATTTAGAGGGAGAGTCCCAGCGGCCAATTTACTTAAGCGATCAACTTCATCCCATAATTTTTCGGCTTCGTCTAAGGTAGAGTCGAATACATCATTAACAATAGGATAGAAGTAAGGTAGTCCCCAAACTTGTCTAGCTAATTCAGCCTTCATGCGTCCCTCTGCCATCCATGCAACATCACCGAAATAACCCGGATAGATAAAAAGTGAATCATTTTTGAACTCAGGTGCGGATAAGCCCTCTTTTTCCATCATACCTTTTTCTTCAAGTAGCGTTTTAAACGCTATTAATTCGCTTTTAGACCAACGAAAATTAGTTCTAAAATTTTCAAAATTATTTTCCCACTTATTGCGAAACTCAACCCCATTAGCATCAAGATAGCTACGAATAAATTCGAAAGAGGCTCTTTTTCTTAGTGCAAAATTGATCATGTAAGCGGATCTTGAAGTGTCTGCTTCAATTATATAATCAGGTATTATACCACCACCACCGTAGATTGTTCTTCCAGCGATCGTGGTAAATTTTAATGAATCTGGTATATGGTCTACAAACTCAATGGCGTCGCTTTTTGCGCTATTATCTCGCCGGTAAATTTCATAAGCATATTCTTCGCCGCCTCCTTCAGTAAATGGCTTTTGAATAAGGCGACCAGATGGAGTTAAATACCGTGATATAGTTACTCTAACCATACTGGTATCTACTAATTGGTATTGTTGTTGAACTAAACCCTTACCAAAGGTTCTTCGTCCCACTACCAAACCACGATCATGATCTTGTATGGCACCTGAAACAATTTCACTTGCAGAGGCAGAACCTTCATTTACTATGACAATGACGGGTTTGTGCACAAAGCTTCCATTTTTCTTGGAAGAATAAGATTGGTTAAACCGAGAATGCCTGCTAACAGTTGAGACTATGGAAGTTTGCGCGGGGAAAAATTCTTCCGCAATAGCAATGGCTTGACCCAGGTATCCACCAGGATTACCTCGTAGATCTAGAATGAGTCGCTCCATACCCTCATTTTTTAAATTATCCATGGCTTGCATGAACTCATCATGAGTAGTAGCGGCAAAGCGATTGATTTTGATATAGCCAGTCTGCTCGTCTAATAAATAGGATGCATCTACAGTGTAAATTGGTATATCGTCCCTAGTAATCGTAAAATATTGAATTTCATTAACGCCTGGGCGTATTATACCAACTTTCACTTTAGATCCTTTCTCACCTCTTAGAGCTTTTTGGACCATGTCATTATCAAAGCCAACAGCTGAGCTATCTTCAATCTCAACAATGCGGTCACCTGAAATGATACCTAGCTGATCACTAGGCCCCCCTGCAATGGCAGAAATGACAGTAATAGTATCCTGGATAATATTGAATTGTACACCTATTCCCTGGAACGTCCCAGCAAAATTTTCTTGATCTAATGCGCTAATTTCAGGTTCGATGTATACTGAATGAGGATCTAGCGTGGCAAACATACCTCGTAAAGCTTCTTCTGTAAGTTTATACATGTCTGCTGAATCCACTGTATTTGCAATATAAAGATAGGCTTGTTCAAAGGTTTCATATGAACTTCGTAGTGAATTGATTGAGCTAAATACCTGGGTGGTGTCAATAGGAGTTCCTGAAATGTTAAGTGTAGAATCACTTAGCTCAATAACCATGTAGCGAATACTACTACTTATCATTTTGTTCAGATCTGGCTTACCAAAATAGTTTTGCAGTATTCGTTGGTTGGCCTCTACATATTTTCTTAGATTCTTGGAGTGATCATCTTTAGGTTTAATAACTGGATCTAGTCCAGAAAGGCTTAAAAAAACTAGTATGAAGGTTATGAATATGTTAGGCACAATGATTCGTTTTAATGTCATATTGGGTAGTTCTGATCATCAGCTTTGTGGATGATATTTATAAACTGAATAGATTTTTTCAAATAAATAAGCATAATTATAATAAACTGTATCTAAATTCAAAAAAAGAACCTAGTTTAAAGTATATACTGGCTCAAGTCTTTGTCTTTAACCAAGTTTTCGAGTTGTTGGTTCACATAGTCTTCGTCGATAGTTATATTGCCTTTTTGAATGTCATCTGGAACTGTAAATAGTAATTCATCAAAAAGAGATGACATAATTGTATGAAGTCGTCTTGCCCCTATATTTTCTACTTGATCATTAACTTCTGCTGCGATTTTCGCCAGTTTTTTTACTGCCTCGTCAGTGAATGAGATATGAACACCTTCAGCTGCAAGCATAGCTTCGTATTGCTTAGTTAATGCATTTTTTGGTTGATTTAAAATATTATAGAAATCACCTTCACTTAGCGAGTTCAACTCAACACGGATGGGAAATCTTCCTTGAAGTTCAGGAATTAAGTCAGATGGTTTGGCAACGTGAAAAGCACCTGATCCAATAAATAGAACATGGTCGGTCTTTACTAAACCATACTTAGTGTTAACCGTGCTTCCTTCCACTATTGGTAGTAAATCTCGTTGCACACCCTGTCTACTCACATCTGGGCTACCTTTACCACCTGTTTTTGATACAGCAATCTTATCAATTTCATCTATGAATATGATGCCTTGTTTTTGAACTCTTTCTAATGCCTCCTGGATAGCATCGTCATGATTGATTAGTTTTTCAGCTTCTTCATCAATTAATATTTCACGGGCTTCGGCAACACTCATTTTTCTCTTACTGGTTTTTCCTTTTCCACTTAGGTTACCTAGTATTTCTTGTAAATTTATACCCATTTCTTCGATACCTCCTGGGCTAAAAACCTGCATCGTTGGAGGGATTGATTTTTTAACCTCTACTTCTATATTTCGATCGTCCAACTCCCCATTATGCAATTTTTGACGAAATCGCTCTCTTGTTCGTTGGTTCAATTCTGCATCATTGCTAGCGGGATTATCTTTAAGGTTTGCTGTCGTTACTTCGCTAGTATTATTGCTTGTATTAGCGTTGCCAAAGCCAAGGCCTTTGGAATTTAGAGGCGGGATAAGTATATCTAAAATTCGTTCTTCAGCATTCTCAGCGGCTTTTCCTTTCACACGTTCCTGCATCTCAGTTTTAACCATAGTTATCGAAAATTCGGTTAAGTCTCGAACCATGGATTCTACGTCACGACCAACGTAGCCTACTTCGGTAAATTTAGAGGCTTCTACTTTGATAAAAGGAGCCATGGCAAGTTTAGCTAAACGCCGGGCGATTTCTGTTTTCCCTACCCCAGTTGGGCCAATCATGAGTATATTATTAGGTACGATTTCTTCGCGAATATCAGGGTCTGCATTCATTCGACGCCACCTATTTCGAAGAGCTATAGCAACGGAACGTTTAGCCGCTTTTTGGCCAATTATGTACTCATCCAGTTCAGCTACTATTTGTTGAGGTGTTAAAGGCATTTTCTTGTTCATTACTAAAGCTCTAAAATAGTACGATTATGATTGGTATAAATATCAATATCAGCAGCAATTCGCAGAGCTTCTTCTACCATATTTTGAGCGCTAAGTTCAGGAGAATGTTCAACCATGGCTCGAGCTGCAGAGAGAGCATAACTTCCACCACTACCAATGCAAACTATGTTATCATCAGGTTCAATGACATCTCCTTGTCCTGATATAATTAGAGCATGTTTATTATTCATGACCACTAAAAGAGCCTCAAGTTTTTGTAGATATTTATCCTTACGCCAGTCTTTGGCTAATTCAACTGCCGCACGTTGCATATTTTCGTTGTATTCACTAAGCTTTTCTTCGTAACGCTCGAATAGGGTAAATGAGTCTGCTGTAGAGCCTGCAAAGCCAGCTAGTATGGTTCCTTGTCCAATTTTACGTACTTTTTTCACCGTTGACTTCATGACTGTTTTATCCAACGTAGCCTGCCCATCGCTACCAATAGCTGCTTTTCCATTGTGAATAATTCCAACAACGGTTGTAGCATGAAGTTTAAATGTTGACATAATAAAACTATTTAAATAAGGTGGTACTTAATATATTTTCAATATCTCTAAAGAAAACTAAAACAAATGGAATATTAGTGCTTTTAACTTTAATATGGGCATGAATAATGGGTGTTCAGTTCAATTCCAAAGTTGAATTAAGCATTCTTTATTTTAAATGTATTTAAGTTAAGCTTCTTTAGTTGAATCCTTTCTCAATACAACGGTTACACGTGAGTTGTCATTCCTAAATTCATCAGTATCTTTTCTATTCGAATGATTTTTTTGTGCAGTCCGCCCATTAGATTTAGGCGTATTTTTCGACGTGGTATGTAGATCATTATCGCGTGAGTTTTTACCTTTATTTGTAAGATTACTACTGCTGTTATCCAAGCGTTCTTTTTTCATGTATTCCAATTGATCTAAGTCGCGTTTACTACCTTTTAATTCTTCTAATTCGTGCCTTTTGAGCAGTTCATCGAGGGAGACACCTTGTACTACGGCATCAGTGATATCAACTTCTGAGCCCGCTAAGGTAACATGAAATTCGTTTAATGATATTTTATCATCACCAACCAATGATACTCGAACATGATATTTTTTCATCCATTTCCAGCGTGTACTAAAAATACCTTTTGTTAAATAACTTTTTAGATAGGGGTTCACATATAAATCTACAGCCCGGTAGCTTGTTGAATGCTTAAATTTACTGATCCAACTTTCAATATCCGTGAGTATAGTATCTTTAGTAACAACATTACCTGATCCACCACACATAGGGCAAACTTTGGATACAGAATTAATTACAGATGGCCGAATACGTTGTCTAGTTATTTGTATAAGACCAAAATCACTCATCCCAATAATATTCGTTTTAGCGGGATCTTTCCTGAATTCTTTCTTTAATTCATCATAAATTTTCTTTCGGTTTTTTTCGTCTTTTAAATCAATAAAATCTACTACAATGATCCCGCCAATATCCCGTAATCGGAGCTGTTTAGTAATCTCTCGAGCGGCTTCTAAATTGGTTTTTAGTGAATTATCTTCCTGCTTTTGTTTAGCTGCATAGGGTCCTGAATTTACATCTACCACATACATGGCTTCAGTTTGTTCGAAAATGAGATAACCTCCCATTTTCATTCGAACGCGTGGATTAAAAATGGAATTGACATCTTCACTGATACCCACGTTATCAAAAATGTGTTCCTTACCCTTGAATAACTTCACATTGGGCACCATATGTGGAGCAATTTGTTGCACATAACTTTTTACATGCTTGAACATTTTAGAGTCATCTACAAGCACCCGGTCATAATTTTTAGCAAATAAATCTCTTATTAGACTCTCGGTCATGTCCAAATCATTGTGCAATAAATTAGGTGGTTCTGCATCCTGAAGACGCTTAGTTAATTTATCCCACTTTTTGAGCACGTTATGCAAATCTTCCTCAATAGCTTCTTGATTTTGCTTTTGGGCTACTGTTCGTACAATCACACCAAACCCATCCGGTACTAGCCCATTCAAAATTCCTTTTAAACGGCGCCGTTCCTTATAATTACTAATCCGCTTTGAAACAGCGATGTAGTCCCCCATTGGTATGAGTACAAGAAAACGACCGGCTATTGTAATATCTGTGGATACTCTAGGACCCTTAGATCCGATGGGTTCTTTAACGATTTGAACGAGTAATTTTTGGCCTGTTTTAAGTAGCTTCCCAGCAAGTACTTGACGATCTGAATTCGTCATTTCCTCTTTTTTGGAAAGAGTATTATGCAAGTGTTTAGGAATGGCTTTAGGGCCATTGAGCTTACTAATGTACTCATCTAAATGATCACCTGCGTCCGAGAAATGCAAGAAGGCATCTTTAGGAGTGCCCATATCAATAAAAGCGGCACGAATACCACTCATTACTTTATGAACACGTGCTACATAGATATTGCCTACGGTGCGTTGATTTTCCTCTGATTCTATGAAGAGTTGCGCCAATTCTCCATTTTCGAGGAGCGCAATCCGGGTTTGACTGCCGGAAGAGTGTATTATAATTTGATTTTTCATCGAAATTCAGTGTTAAATACCAACGAGCATGGTTAGCCAAAAATTGAATTCTTCGCCATAATTTATTCTTATTGGTCGCTATTTCGTCAGCTGAATTCATTGTTCTAGATGTACAGGTCGTTGGTTGGGTAGATGCCCTAGTTAAATTAGTTTGGTTTTGACTATGCTCAGAGTTGTGTGAGTATAGTATAGTGGGTGCTACTTTGAGCACATCGAGAAGTAAATAAAGTAGGTCTGTAACGCTTTTCTGTGCGTTTATCAACAGTAAGATAGATACAAAAGTACCTTTGTTGTGAGAACTCAACCGTACCATATTTAGTGAAATATTCGTTTTAAGAATGTGGAAGTGCATTATTTCTTAAAAAATAGAAGAGCACGTTCACATAATGAATTTCTTCATCCTTAATATACAGTCAAAGTTGGACTAAAGTAAATTTATTCTTGGGCTCTAGTCAGTTTGGCACCAATTGCAGTCAGTTTATCTTCGAGGCTTTCGTAACCTCGATCTAGATGATAAACACGTAAAATCTCGGAAGTATCCTTGGCCGCCATTCCAGCTAATACTAAACTAACGCTTGCACGTAAATCTGTACTCATCACCGAAGCGCCTTCCAACAATGTAGGTCCTTGAATATAGGCCGTGTTATGCTTTAGTTTTATATTCGCTCCAAGGCGACTGAGTTCGGGTACATAACTGAAGCGATCAAAATAGACTGTGTCAGTTACGGTTGAATTTCCATATGCTTGGCTTAGCATGGTTGCCCATTGTGCTTGTAAATCGGTAGGGAAGCCTGGATAAATTTCAGTGGTTATACTAACGGGTTGAAGGATTTCCGGTGCTTGAACCGAAATGACTTCTCCCTCTACATCGACCTTTGCTCCAGTTTTCCGTAGTAATTCTGGAAAATCACCTAAGTGCTGTGCATTACAACCAATTAAACGCAAGGAGGATTCTGGTAACATAGCCGCAGCAATCATAAAAGTCCCGGCTTCTATTCTATCAGGATCATTTTCGAAGGTACCACCTGAGAGTGTCTCTACCTGCTTTATGGATAAGTTATCACTACCTATCCCGCTGATATTAGCTCCCATTTTATTTAATACGTTACATAATTGCACTACATCAGGTTCTTTAGCTGCATTCTCAATAGTGAAAGACTCAGCTCGGAGAACAGCTGCGAGTAACAAATTAATGGTTGCACCAACACTACTAGGTTCAAGCCTATATCGACCACCTGGAACACTTGAACCAGCTTTAGCAATTACATACCCTTTATCTAAGCTAATTGCAATACCCATAGCCTCCATTCCTCTCAAATGTAAATCTACAGGACGTGGCCCCCATGCACAGCCACCTGGCATAGAGACTTTGGCGTAGCCATGCTTACCCACTAGGGCTCCAAGCATGTAAAATGAGGCTCTCATTTTTCTAACTAAATCATAAGGTGCCTCTAGATAGTTAACATTTGAGGGGTCAATGATTACTCGGTTTTCGGTATCTTGAAATTGAACCTGAGCACCAACTACGCGTAATACGTTACTAAAGGTATAAATATCTTGAAGCCGTGGAACATTTTCTAAAGTCGTAGGCTCATCAGCCAGTAAAGCCGCAGCTAAAAGAGGTAATGCAGCATTTTTTGAGCCGCTAATAGCAATATCTCCATTCAACAGGGTAGGCCCCTTTACAATAAATTTATCCAACTTATTCTAACTCCACTAATAAGGTTTGTTTGTCTATAGTCTGCCCTAATTCAACTTGAATTGTTTTTATCCGGGCCTGAATTGGTGACTTGATTTCATTTTCCATTTTCATGGCTTCAAGAACCAATATGGTTTCACCCTCTCTGACCTGATTCCCCTCCTCCACTTCTATTGATAGTACTTTTCCTGGCATCGGAGCTTTAATGTCTTTAGTAGATTGTTCCAACTCCGGCTTCATTCCAAGAGTTTCAAGGAGTAAAGCTTGTTCATTTTTAATCTGAAGTTGTACAGGATACCCGTCTATGTTAAATCGTATTTGAGTTCCCTTTACTTGCACATTCGCTAGAATCCACTGCTGATTAGCAATACGAAAATAATAACGGCCATTATACTCGCTAATCTCATACTCAAAGTGTTCCCCATTTATGAGGGCCAGCTTCTCATTGGGATCTATTTCAAGGTGTATTTCCTCGTTGTTAAAGTTAATTTTTTGTTTCACGTAAGAATTATTTACGAATATATTTAAGTCCCTTTGCTGTAGCTCTGAAAGTATATGCTTCGATATGATCTGAATCATAAGAAGTTGTGCGATTAATTTCCACCGAACNGCTNTGCCAAACCTCAATTAATCGATAGTTGATTAGTGTCATTAAATCATCTCTAAGCGCACCTGGTGGGAGTCTTGTTTCTTCTAACAATACATCGTATGGTTCGGGGAAAATAAGTCGAGAAAGTACCTCGATTTCAGAGGTATATAATTTTCTCATTTTGATTTGAAGGAGTGTTATTTAATAAGAATGTCGCCATAAGTTATGAGCCGTTGATTTCCGTCGTAAAGAAGTAGTCGATGTAGACCACGGGCGAGTTCTGCATTAGATCCAAAATTACGTGAGTCAATCACAAAGGTGACCAACTCAAACTCCGAACTCACGGTTTCTTGTTGAAGAGGAATCCATTGGTTATTATAATTTAAATANCCCAGCTCCACATACGACTGAACTGGAGCACCATTGAGTGTCATTTCTAAATATGCTGTTCCGCCATAGTTTATGGGATTCGGAAAAAGAGGAAGTATTCGGATCAATCCCTCGTAGTAGGGTGAAACTTGCCAATCTTTTTTGTCATGTGAAAGTACATTTTGTTGTAAATCGGTTTGTGTATAGCCTTCGACTGGACCGTAGGCTTCTGCCTCATACTGTTGCTGGGCGCTGTCTTGCTGGCAACTACTAAGTAACAACCAAAGAAATAGAAAAGAATAGAGAATTAATAAACGGTTAATGCTATTCATTAGTTTGTCTATATGATATGGGTTTTAAATGTACCAATCCGTATTTTTTTGTCTNAGTAACTAATTCAATTAAATCCATCATGCTTTATCTTATCGGCATTCCTAATTGCAATAAAATTAAAGATACACGTTCTTGGTTAGAGGAAAAAGATATCACCTATGAATTTATCAATGTTAAAAAAGAACCTCTTTCTAAAGAAGAAATTTCTGAACTTGCAAGTAAATTAGGTACTGATGTGCTTGTGAATAAACGCGGAACCACCTATAGAAAATTAGAAATTAAGGATAAAAATCTAAGTAATGAGGACTTGTTAGAGCTTGTTCATGAGCATCAAAGCATGCTTAAACGCCCAATATTAGTATTAAAAAATTCTGTTTTGGTAGGTTTTGATGAGGAAGCATTTGAACAATTTGCAAAGGAACATGAATTATTGGACTAAAAAAGTAGCTTACCATGGCTTAATATATAGCAGGCAGACTATTTTTTACTCGTTTTTGTTGGTTATTTTTAGCTTGGTATGTATGACAGGTGAAGCTACTGGCAAGATTCTTCTTGAGCTGCAATCGCATCAACAAGACCATCCCGTGCATGAACAAGAGATGGGAGGAACAGCAGTCAAAATACAACCCACTGTATCAGAAATATTGAATGCGGGAGAGTGGTTTAGGTATGAGGTTAGCTATGGTTTTTTCACCTTAGGATGGGTGGAGGTGAGTATTTTACCAGACTCGTTGTACAATGGGCAAGTGCACCATCATTTGTTCACACGAATGATATCTAATGATCGGCTCCCTTTGATCGGGTATGAACGCGATGAGTTTAATACTCTATTTTACGTCAATAGAGAAGGTTTACCAGTAAGTAGTCTTTTTTGGAAGGATAACATTGATGAAGAAAAANTGTATGAAATTGTTTATCGATTTGATAGCACAAGTGGGCAGGTGTATTACAAAGAAGAGGATGAAACTACGGGTATATTATCCTTGGTCAAGCCTGCCACAGCAGGTCATATTGTATTTATTTATTCGCGATTATTTGCAGGTGGTGGGATGAAGACGCGTCTGCCAGTATATGTCGGTAAAAAGCTTGGTTATCTTGATTTTGATCATAGCTCAATATCTGAATTGCGGACATATGAGGCATTTGAGGATTCGGTAGCTACCTACAAGACAACTGGACGTACCGTAGATATTGTTGGACCTTTTGGGTTTAGTGGTCGCTTTGAAGCTTTTTTTGCGCAGGATAATTTTAGAATTCCTTTAGAGGCGAGGGTTAAAATGTTTTTGGGAAGTGCGGTGGTAAAATTGATAGAATATAGACAAGATAACTCTGTTCGAACTAACTGGAAAGGATTGAGGTAAATAATGAATGATGGAAAACAACACGTACAACCTAATGTGATGGTCAAACCAATAATTAAGTGTTTTCAATTACCCCATGCTAGTGATCTTCCGCTACCCTCTTATGAGACTAAAGGTGCTGCTGGTATGGATGTTCGGGTAGCCTTAAAAAAAGAGCTTAACTTAGAACCAGGAGAACGTGAGTTACTGCCTACTGGCTTAAAGATATCTATCCCAATGGGTTATGAAATACAAATTCGCCCTCGAAGCGGTCTTGCAATAAAGCATGGAATAACCTTGGTAAATAGTCCCGGAACAATTGATTCCGATTTCCGAGGAGAGATTCATCTTATTATTATAAATCATGGTCAGCAGACATTTACGGTGAAACACGGAGACCGAATAGCTCAAATGATTGTGAAAGAAGTACAGCAAGCAGACCTTGTTCGGGTTAAAGAACAAGATTTAGATCAAACCCCGCGAGGCCAGGGCGGCTTTGGTTCAACAGGAGTGAATTAAGATTATGATAGATACTAAAACGCCTAAAAAAAATTTTGCACAGGCGTTCACGCCCTTTTTTGAACTTATAATAAAGTATCCTTCCTTTCGCAGATTATGGATTGCTCAAGCAATATCTAATTTTGGGGATTGGTTTGGTCTTTTGGCGCTATATGCATTGGTGCAACGATATTCTGATTCTGAGTTCTTACTTGGCTTAGTGATCATTGTTAAAATGCTAAGTTTAGCCTTTTTCTCACCTATCGCTGGTTATTTGACAGACCGATTTAATCGCAGATTAATTATGATTATATGTGATGGAGGAAGAGCCATAAGCTTGTTACTTATGTTGCTTGTTCAACAAGAAAGTCTTCTTTGGATAGCCTATGCCTTGACTAGTTTTCAGATGATGCTTTCAGCTATATTTGAACCCGCTAAAACCGCGTCTATACCAAATGTGACACCTCCAGAGCGCCTAATGGATGCTAATATTATATCTACGGCTACTTGGAGTATAATTTTTACTACTGGNATGGCAATAGGTGGTTTTGCTACAAAATGGATCGGGGTGGAAGGTGTTTTTATCTTGGACGCATTTTCTTATTTAGTTTCAGCATGGTTTATATACAGAGCAGTTATTCCACAGGAGGAACGGCGCTCAAATAATATTNAGGGGCAAAATAAACGATCATTCTGGGAAGATATTCGCCAAAATATTGGNAATGATATCACACTCGGTGTTCGTTATCTACGCGATAATCATCATATTCTACGTCCAGCTGTAGCTAAGGGAACCTCTACTATATTTTTAGGAGGTTTAGTTTATATGTTGGTTTTAGTTAGTGATAGCATATTGCATATGGGTAGTATTGGTTTGGGATTATTGTACGCAGCTCGGGGGATAGGGACCGGTATTGGGCCCATTATTGCTAGACAATATTTCACTGATGAAGGTCAATGGATCATGGTTATGGGGGCAAGTATNACCTTATCTGGTACCATGTATTTGGTGGTTGGATTGACTGATATCTGGTGGATGATGTTTGTNTTTGTATTGTTGGCTCATGCCGCATCTGGAGCTAATTGGGTCACCTCTACGGTACTGTTACAAAAAAGATCCGAAGACAATTTTCGAGGCCGAGTGTTCAGTACCGAGTGGTTGCTTTTTACCTTGGGTAATTCTTTATCAGTAATCTTTGCATCTATACTATTAGAGTGGCAGTTATTTAAGTTACAGCAGTTAATTACTTTATACGCTGCGGGTCTTATTGTGGCAGGGCTGTTATGGTTGGCAACAGTAGCCAATTGGGAGCGTAATTGGCTGNAAAAGAGATTGAGCCCCAAGGGTTAGTTGAGCATTTAACAAGAGCTATTAATTATGACTAAATTTAGAGCANANTAGGGTNNAAATTANTATATTTATAGTTTATAATAAANCCTAAATTGCNCCTATGAAATTCTGGAAATATCTAATCATTGTTTGGATGAGTCTGGTTATTATAGGTGGGTTCCTCATCCAAATTCCATTTATACCGGTTTTGGAGCAGACTGCTCGTAATTTATTTTTTCATGTTCCTATGTGGATGGCAATGTATATTATGTTTCTCATAAGTTTTTATCACAGTATCAATTATTTAAGAAAAGCAAATTGGTCAGATGATATTAAAGCTCAGGCGGCAGCTCAAACAGGGTTCGTCTTTGGAATATGTGGACTTATGACCGGTTCTTTGTGGGCTCGTTTCACCTGGGGAACCTGGTGGACTTTTGCTGAGCCTAAAATGAACTTGGCTGCACTAGCTCTTATGATTTATGTTGCTTATTTTATGCTAAGATCAGCATTTGATGAATCTAAAAAAAGGGCGCGAATTAGTGCAGTATATAATATTTTTGCTGTAAGCACTATTCCATTTTTGCTGTACGTTGTCCCACGCCAACTAACTAGCCTTCATCCAGGAGCTGATGGGAATCCAGCATTTTCTGAAATTACTGCCGCCGAACTTAGGTTTATTCTATATCCAGCCATGGTGGGCTTTATCGCTTTATCATGCTGGGTATACAACATAACTTACCGAGCATATCGGGTTAAATACATTTCTGAACAAATAATAAGAAATCCATTATAAACTATGTACATAACTCAGCTATTATTTATAGTTTCGAATATGTTCCAAGACTCTACAGACGTTACACCAGTCGATACATTGAGTCAGGTATATTCAGATAAATGGATAACCGCAGTTAACCAAGGAGAGGGATTATTTGCGAGCTTTATGAGCTCGAATAATCTTATTTTTGTTGTTTTAGGTGTTACCTTAATTATTTGGACGGTGCTTATTGTGTACCTTACTCGTGTCGATAAAAGAGTAACCATGCTCGAAAACAAACTAAATAATTTATCAAATGAAGCCTAAATTAATTTTTGGTAGCATTGCGATAATTGCCTTTACCTCTTTGCTCCTATATAATTTTGGAGAGAGCATAAGCACCTACACCGACTTTGACAAAGCGGCTAAATTGAAAAACGCTCATGTGCCAGGCACATGGGAGCCAGGAATGGAGTATGGTTTTTCACGAGAGACGATGCAGTTCAGTTTTTATATGAAGGATGAGTCTGGGAAAGTCAAAAAAGTTATTTACAGCAGACCAAAACCAAATAATTTTGAGCAAGCAGATCGCCTAGTGGTCGTCGGTGAGCTTAGGAATGACGTTTTTTATGCGGACGAAATGCTAATGAAATGCCCTTCTAAATATAACGCTACCGATGTAGATAGTTATGGAACTCGACCCGTAGCCGTGGGGGTTCAAGGACGCTAATCATGGAAGGAATTATTGGAAAGTGGTTAATAAGCGCTTCGTTTATTAGCTCGGTCATTAGTTTGGTTCTTTACGGTATTGCCTCCCGTGAAGACAAGGAAAAAATGATTCAATGGGGTCATTTATTTTTCATTATGAAAAGTTTTTTCTTGTTATTGGCTTCTGCTTTATTGGTGAAATTGATTTTTGAACATCAATTTCAGTACTACTACGTATTCAATTATACTAGCTTAGATCTTGCACCAAAATATTTATGGTCTGCATTCTATGGAGGACAAGAGGGAAGTTTCATGCTATGGATACTTTTTTCCTGTTTAAGTGGATTTATGTTGATAAAATGGACTAGGAAGCCATATCGGGCACCGGTTATGTTTTTCCTTTCATTAACTCAAGTATTTTTACTTTCAATGATTGTTGGTTGGCATTCAGATATTCTAAGTTTGGGAGCTTCGCCATTCCGAAGTATCGCTGAAGAAATGCCTAATGCACCATTTATTCAAGCGAATCCAAATTTTGTACCAGCGGATGGGTCAGGTTTAAATGATTTGTTAAAAAGTCCATGGATGATGATCCATCCGCCAGTACTCTTTATCGGTTTTGCAATGATGACAATTCCATACTGTTTTGCAATGGCTGCTTTATGGAAAAGAAAATATAATGAATGGGTAGGACCTGCTCTTCCATGGACTCTAGGAGCTAATTTATCCTTGTTAACTGCAATTTTTCTAGGAGGCTATTGGGCCTATATTACACTTAGCTTTGGTGGATATTGGGCTTGGGATCCCGTAGAAAATGCCTCATTGGTACCATGGTTATTTGGTACAGCAGGTATTCATACGATGATTATTCAACGGAAAAGTTCAATTGCACAAAAGTCTTCCTTGCTATTTGCTATACTAGCATACATTGCGATTGTTTATGAGACTTTCCTAACGAGATCTGGAATCTTGGCAGACTCATCAGTTCACAGCTTTGTGGATTTAGGCTTGTATAATCAGCTATTAGTTTTCATGTTGATGGTAACAATAATAGGTTTAGGTATGTTTTTTTATCGGTACAAAGAGCTTCCGAGTCCCAATAAAGAGCATGGTATTTTGACTAGGGAATTTATGACGGTATCTGGAGCGATTGCGTTATTTATTCTTGGAGCAGTGATTATACTTGGTACAAGTTCTCCGATTATTGGTTTACTATTTAATGAAAATCCTACTCCACCAGAAATAAGTTTTTATAATGATTGGAGCATGCCCATTGCGATAATCATGGCATTGATGACAGTTGTTGGGCAAATGTTATTTTGGCAAAAATACGATGCCGAATCTCTTTCATCTGCTCTAATTCAGCCTTTATTAGCAACATCAGTCGCTACAATAATTTCAATATTGATTTATGAGGTGCGGAATTTCTATTACATGATTTACTTGTTTGCAGGTTTCTTTGCAATTATTGGAAATTTTTGGGTGTTGTTTCGATTAGCCAAAAAACAACCCAAACTTATTGGTGGAGCGACAACTCATATAGGCTTTGGCTTGTTGTTAGTCGGTATTTTATTTTCGTCAGCCTACAATAAGCCTCTACTTGATGAGCGGACTGCTGATTACAATGAACGTGTTCTTAATGGTGAAGTAACGGATGAAAAAGGATTCACAATTACGCAGACGATTGAAATGTTAGAACTAAAACTAAATGAACCCAAGGTACTCAATAATCGTTATAAAGTATTATATGGCGGTTATGCTATTGAGAATCAAAATAGGCTAGGTCAACAAACCTATGCTCTTAATTTTACAGATTTAAAAAATGGGCGAACTTTCAGTATGAATCCTGAAGTCTATCCTATGTTGACTACGTCTACAGCTGAGAATATTCAATGGTCAGTAGACCCCGATGTGCGAACAGGCTGGTTGAGTGATGTATATCTGTATGTTGCTGGTAGTTCATACATTGAAAATGTTAATAATCGAAATATTAAAGCAGCGCAAATACAGCCAATGTCATTTAATCAAGATTCAACAACGGGGTCGTTAGGAGGAAGTCAGGTGGGCCAAGGTGACGTGAGTCTAATAGACAAGGAAGCTCAGGTAATCAGTTTTACAAAAGGACAGAGTAAAGAACTGGGCCCATTCTCATTTCAATTCAATGATTTTATCATGGTGGATTCGAGTAATGTTCCTACGGGTAAAGGGGTGGGCGTTCGAGCCCAAATCGACTTTATTCATCTACCCAGCAACACAAAGTATAGTTTAGAACCTCTATTTGCTGTTTATAACGAGGAAGGCGAAAACTTTACGGCTTCGTTCCCAGTAGAAATTGATGCCTATGACTTGTTGGTACGTTTTACCAAACTCGATCCCAAGAGTGATAGTATTGAATTGAGTATTATAGGACTACCAGAAGGATCTGGTGATGAATGGATCCTTATTGTTGCAGAGAAAAAACCATTGATTTCTGTTGTATGGGCGGGAACCTTCTTACTTATGATTGGTTTTAGTATCTCTATCTTGCGACATTGGGGGCGAGAACGAAAAATGGCAGTTTAAATGAATATTTCTATCAAACAAGAATTGAAAAATGTTGCTGCAGTGCTAACTCTGACATTCTTGTTTAGTTATTCTATGCCAACTTTAGCTCAAATCCAAATGGTGAAAAATGATCCATTGAATGTGCTACCACTCAGTTCAAACGATACATCAAAGAATTCTTGGAGTGATTCAGAATTTTCCTTTCAGGGTGATAATAATATTTATGAACAGAAAAATCCAGGAACGGCACTGAGGCGTTCTTTCCTTTTTCCTGGTTGGGGTGAACACTATGCCAATCCTTTGGATTGGACCCGGGGGCAATGGCATATGGCAGTAGACGTTTCACTAATCCTTTCGTACGTTGGTATTAGATATCGGATATCCTTTCTAGAAGATGAACTTGTAACCTTTGCCCAGAGTAACGCAGGAATTGATTTAACAAGTCGAGACCGGGAAATGTACTTGGCTGTATCTAATCATGATAACCTAGCTTTGTATAATGATTATCAATTAAGAACACGTAATTGGAACAAACGCTTGGAGTTAATTCCAGAAAATGAATGGAATTGGAGATCTAATTCTAGTAGAAGTCAGTTTAATGATATGCGCGAGCGAGTTGATAAGAGCAAAAATCAACTTCCAGCTTTAGTAACCTTAATGGTAATTAATCGTGTTATTAGCGGTATTCATGCATTTGGATTGGTTAGAGATGCAAATAAAATAGGACTGCAAGCACATTTAGGATTAGGCTCGATTGGCTCACATGCTATTGTTCCACATATTTTGGAATCAAACACAGTTGGTGTGGCTGATATGAGATCTTTGGGCTATTCTAAGGCGGTATTTGGTAGTCAGTCATCCTACTTAGATAGACGGCATATTAATCATATTCAACAGCCACCTGTAATCTATTATACGATGAATTTTAGGATTAACTTATAAAATGTCTAGGTTTTTTTTATCCATTGAATTCGATGGAGCTTCTTTTTCAGGTTGGCAGATTCAGCCTGACGCCCCAACAGTGGAAGGGACAATAGAACAAGCCCTTCATTTACTTTTTCAGCAACCTATGAAAATTATAGGTCAGGGTAGAACAGATGCTTGCGTTAATGCAAAGGCACAAATCGCGCATATTGATATCAATCCTAAAGATTGGAATAGATTTAGAAAAACAACCTCCAGTAATCCAGAGGAGAATCGCTCATTACTATGTCATCGGTTGAATCGAATACTTGGACCATCTATTTACATTTCCAATATTTGGGAGGTTAAAGAAGATGCCCATGCTCGTTTCGATGCTTTATATCGGAGCTATATGTATCGTATTGTAACTAAACCAAGTCCGTTGCGAGCTCATCAATCTTGGTATGCAGGGAAGGATTGGGATTTAGAGGTACTTAACGAACTGGCAGTTCAGATAATAGGGGAACATGACTTTGATTTACTTTCAAAAACTAATCCTGAGAGCTATAACACTTTTTGTAAGATAGTAGAATCAAACTGGTCTGTTGAGGAAGACGAGCTTTTTTATAGAATCACTGCAAATCGCTTTTTGCGTAACATGGTTCGTAGGTTGGTTGGAACTATGTGGCATTTGCAAGATATGGATCTAAACTCATCGAGTACCTTACTTTGGATACATGATCTTAAAGATCATCAAATATACACCGCGCCCGCCCATGGATTGTGCCTTACTAGGGTGCAATATCCTGAAGGAATTTTTATTTAGAATTTTAATAAAGGAAATAAGCAGCTCTGGTATATTTTAGTAGCTTAAAATGTCATTATAAGTGTGAAATTTAATGTACGATTAGCAGCGGGTATAATGCCTGGTCCAGGATATGCGGATGCTCTTCTAGTAAAGAAGTAATTATTGGTCATATTATTGATGTCTAAATGAAGAGTTAAATAATCATTAATCGTATATTCATATGAAACATCAATCACATAATAATCTGGTATTATTCCATATATACCCTGAGTAGATTCGTCGGTATTTGCTGCATCTGAAAATTGAAGTCCTGTAAACTGTGATTGTAAACTGAACGCCATTTTGTTTTTCAAAATATAAATTCCTGTCTTTAAAATATATTTAGGTATTTCTTCAATATAATTACCACTACTAACGAATGATTGTTGCCTATCATTAATTTCTACATATCTTCCCCGGTTAATTGATCCATTTAAATAAAAATTAAATGCATCGAATCTGTTAAGGATATTAGATGTGCTTAAATTTTTTTCATAATGAAATTCTAAACCAAAAATTTGTGCTGACCCAATATTTGTTCTCACTCGAAGTCCGTCATCAATTATGTCTCCAATTTTGTTAGAATACCGTGTGTAAAAAAGAGAGATATCATACTTTGATAGCAATTGGTTATCTTTTCTCATTCCTATATCAATGGTATATCCCGATTCATCCTTTATCTCTTTATCTACGATTTGTGTTTTCGTTTGAATTTGAATATCTGAGAAGTTTATAGCACGATAGTTCGATGTTGCATTAGCATAAAATTCAGTAAACAAATTATTTCTAATGGACAAGCCAATCCCATATATGAATATTCTCCGATTTTCAGATAGAGTATCTCTTATAATTTCCTCTACAAAATCTTCAAAACTATTTATTTTTTTATTGTATGTATAATAACCATTTGATTCGGTTTTAATATGTTCATATCTGAATCCTGGCACAAAACTTATTTTATTATTTAATCTAATGACAGACTCTAGAAATATTGCATTGTTATAGTTAGGAAATTTAAAATCAGATTTTGGTTTTGAAAAGATTGTTGTATCTAACTCACTAAAATCTGCGTCATAACCAGCGCTACCTATTGCTTGTTTGAAGTTGGTTTCACCTCTATAAATTTTTGAACCCAATAGAATTGTGTTATTTAAATTATTTTTTAGAGGTATATCGTATTGAATACGTGTTTCGATTCCAAGATTATCAAAACTACCATGTAATAAGTCGCGATTACCAATATTATCTATGACCGTAGGATCATCTAATAATCCTATCGATTTCCTACTAGCAATCAGTCCATATGTTATATTATTTATCTTTAATCTATTCAAGGGAGAATATTCAATTTTATTTGAATAAAGATTCCAATTTACATTGAACCAATTTCGTTTTCTGTTGGATAATTTTGGATTTATATAGAAATTCTCATCAGTAAGTCCACCAGGTTGCTGACTAACATAATTCATATGTGTAAAGTCAAGATATATGCGAAATCTTTGCCCTAATCTGTAATTTATGGAAGTATAGAAGCCATATTGTTTGATACTTGAATTTTCTCTCCAACCGTCACCTTTTTTATGTTGTATGTAAAGAAAATAATTTAGTTTCTTTGTCCCACCGTATAGACTATTGTATGAACTAAATGTACCATGATTGTCATAGCTTTGTGATAATTCTATATTAATAGGATCACTATTTTCTCCGTCTTTCATTATGAAATTTAGTAATCCACCAAATTGTGTTCCATATTGCAGCGCACCTGCACCCCTTACTAGTTGAATCTGATTTACTGCTTGAGAGGGGGGGGTGTAATAACTCTCGGGATAACCTAAAGGATCAGCACTAATTTCGTAGTTATTTTGTCGTGTATTAAAATTTGAAGATCTATTTGGGCTTAGACCTCTTCCTCCAATATCAAGTTGCAATCCAAAATAATCACTTTCCCATATATTTATACTTGTTACTTTACTGTAAATTTGTCGGGCATTGTTATTTGATTTATTTACAACTAAATCCTCAAGGTTGATAACATCAGATTTTTTTGCTTCATAAATACCAAAATTCTCCACTGATCTAAGGAATCGAGTATCATAAATACTATTTTGGTTACGAATAGTAATTTCAGATAATTCAACAGATTTGAAATTTACTATAAATATAATGTTTGTTGTTGTTGTTAAATCAACAGTTATACTATCTGGAATTATATTTAGTCCGCTCGCATATAATTTAACAAGGCTTGGTTTCTTATAAATAAATTCAAAATTGCCTAAACTATCACTAATTGAATATTGATTAATTTGATTAGAATATATAACAATGTCTGGTAGATGGTTGCCTGAGGTATCTTGAACTTTACCTGACAAAATGAACTCTTGAGAGTAGATATAATTATTTTGCCAAATAAATAGAGTAGCAAAAAAAACTAAGATTCTAAGATTTAAAATCATGTAGAAATTTGTCAGAATTATTTTTGTATACATTTACAGTATCAATGAAAAATGGTTGACTTTTTCTTCCATTTAGAGACATTCTACTATGAATATTAATTACTGGTGGGTATCCATTAATGTCTTTGAATTGATCTCCTATGTAATTGACAAATTGGATAATCATATCAGGTTGTGATTTCATTTGTTGTTGTTGAAATTTACTTAGATATAAGTCTTGATCTAATTGATATTGTATTTCTTTACGTGGATCAATAACTACTATATTTGTATAGCCATTTTTTTCCATAAGCATGACCCTCCAACTAAATCGATAGCCAATTTCATCCCAATAAATGTTATTAGAAAAAATATGATGCCTGAGTGGCATTAGAACCTGAATACCTAGGAATAAAACCATCAAATAGTATACAAAAAGAATATTTTTTTTCTTTTTTCTATTTATACGCTCTGATTTAATTTCACGTTTTTTTATTGATAATAACTCTAAGCATTTATTGTGGAAATTTAACGGTAAAAAGATTGTAGTAGCTGCAATCATTATCATCGGAAACATTCCAATTCTTGGGAAAAGTATGCCTGTCATTACATGAAACACAATGACTGCATAAAATGCATATTTTCGCGTTTTTTTGATCCACAAAAAGAGCCAAATGGTTAAATCATAAATGCAACCGACCCAGCTGAATAATAATGCTGTGATTTTTAAATGAGTGAATTTGCCTATAATTGGTATACTAAATTTACCAGGTAGCCATGTATAAAGTGGCTGAGCTTTTATGAGCCAGTCTGTATTAATTTTTGCTAAACCTGCATAAAAATAAACTATTGAGAGTTGGCATTTGATTAAAGTTATGTGCCATTTTGAACATAGATTCGATTTTAATAAGGGATTAAAATAACAATCTATAGAAAACGCTCGATTTGCAGGTAGAAATATTAGATAGAAGGTAAGTATTGAAACAAGATAATAATGATTGAGATAATACGTTTTATCAATCAATTCTATATATGTGAAAAGCAAAAAAAAGGAGGCTGTACTAGTACGATAAAATGCGCCACATGTTATAAATATAGATAAAATTAAAAGAATTGTGAATATTATATACACACTAACATCAGGTAAAAAATCTATGTTGGGAATAAAATTAAAATGATATTCCGGGCTTATGTAGAGTTCTTCGATCCAACCATTTATCCAAAATCGCAGAATAGTTATAAATAGAGTTACCCCAAAAAATATTCGGAACGTTATTAGGGGCGAAATATCTGTTGTTTCAAATGATTTATTTATTAATTTATTAAAAGTCTCTGCTAGCATTTTGCAATATTTAAAGAAAACGCCTATTTTTCAAGATAGACGTCTTAACGATTAGGTCATCGTATATTGTTTAACTAACTAATAGTCTTCTATTAGGGACGTGGTTATGTAAAGAATATAGTTTATTTCTCCAACTAACTATTTAACTAATCACCATCGTTTTTACCATCAGCGTCTTGGATGTTTAACAATGGAAACATATCAGATTTCAGTATTGTAATCAGTCCTTGAATAGCATCATATAAATCTGTGCTTCCTGTTATAGAGGTTCTTTCATCAATTTTCGTGTAAATTAAATCAAATTGTGATTTAATATCGGAATCTACTTCTGTGTGGCCTCTGCTGATTAAAAGCCTATCATAGCCTGAATTGATTAAATCATCTCTTGAGGTATTTCCACCAAGATACAAATCTTCCATTTCTTGAATAGACTCTTTTACCAATGATAGTGCAAATAAGTCATTACCATTATATTTTGACTGGTAGTAGGCCTCAATTTTAGTTGGGTCAGGCTCTATAGGTGAGTCTAGTGGACCTACTCTTCCAATTGGTAAACCAACTTTATTTTCTCTTATGTGATCTTCATAATAAGATAATGCACTATTAAGTTGAACATGAATAGAACTACCAATTTCTACACCGTCATTACTAACGAAATTTTCTTTTAAACTTCCACTCCACATCTCATCTAATTGTGTAGCTTTATTTTTTATTGACTCCGTCAATTTTAGTAGATATGAACATTTTTTTTCATCTGATACAAATGTACTTATAGAATTCTGAGATGAGTAAATGAGATAATCTATAGCAGGGAATCCATTTGCTCTTTTTTGCGATTCAGAAGAAAAATTGTAAGTACTTGATATTATTATATTTTTAAGTAATAGTGTATCAATTGGAAACAAATTAGTTGTATTGACTAGATCATAATTGACATTAGCATAATAATTATGCAAAGCTGCAGACTGAAATGATTTGTAGGTATTATGATAGGCATCTCTAAAACTATTTAGATTACTATCATTTATTGAATTACAGAAATTATTTGCCGATAAGTATAACGTTTCAGTAGCGTCCTGATAATTACTTATAGATGGGATTATGACATTATTAACCTGATTAGTTAATAACTCAGTATGATTATCTTGCCCATTAAGGTCCAAAGCTCCTTCTCCGTTATCGCAGCTAGTAATAAAACATGCTAACAACACTGAGAGAAGAAGAGCTTGAAACCGTTTAAACTTAACAACGATCATTTTAGAAATTTGCATCTTTAAAGCCTGGGAACGATTGATCTAATATGTTTATCGCAGAAGTCATTTGATCGTCAGTGACTGTCCACAAATTTATTCCATAGATTCCATTTAATGAACTATCTGAGCTTGACCAACCCATTGCAATTAATGCATTGTGAGCTTCTTCGGCTGTTAATCGACCTTCTGAATTGAATGACATTGCATATATAAATGCCAGTGCTTCCGATAGGTGATGTATTTTATCTGCATCAGATACATCAGCAATCGCATCATTAAGATAATGTATAGCTGCTGCTGCTAACCCTGCTTCTACATATAATTTTATGTCTGCTCTTGCAGCAACAAATAAATCTTCATTAACACTTTCTTGCGAAGGTCCAAAGCCTTGACCTGCTTTTAATACCGACCGACCAACAATGAAAGCATTCATTGCTGCTTGAGCTAAATTAACTTCGTATGCTTCTTCAGTTTCATCGCTAAAATCAAAAGTATAATTTGCCAAAAACATACCATCACCGCTAGAGGTATTACTAGTATTTGGGTAGGTTGCTGCATTTGCACCAAAGTAGCCAAATGCTTCATCAAATTTGTGTTGACGGCTAGTACCATATGATGCATAATTATCAATAGATGATTCATTATTTCCTAGTTCATTGTCTTTGCCTGCCTGAGAATCTCTGAGGTAGTCGTCAACCATTTGATCATACATCATAGCACCATAAAGACCTTTCTCTAGTATTTGTGCATATTCTAACCCATTTGCACTAACATGTCTTTTTTTACTACCAGTTGTTATCATACCTGCTGTACCATTTGATGCGTCTATCGTATAATTTGTTTGACTAGATTGAACAAGTAAATCAGCTAAGGTGGCAAAGTTATCAGCTACACTAGTATTACCATTATCAAAATTTAATTCATCTATTTTAGTACGAATATTTGAACCTCCTTGTGCATCAGCGCTATTAAACATATCATAGTTTTCATTTGCAATAGCTGCTTTTAGGTCCCATTTAATTGGTTCATTCCTTGAGGAATCAGCAATTTCTTTGAGTTGAGCTAACCGGCGCTTTTGACCATTATAAGCTCCAGGTGCTAGAGTGCCCTCTATATCGTAAGACGAAGGAATAGTAAAATTTGTTAAGGCGATACTATTTATATCACCTAAATTACTTTTTAAGAATCCAGCTTTATCTACTTCTTCTTCTGTGTTAGTAGTCCCGCAGTAGCTCAGCGTAATTAAGGCAATGAATAATGTGAACAGTCGTATTGGTGAATTCATTTTTTTTGAAATATTATTATTAAATTAAGGTATGCTATTTAGATCTATTCTAGATAACGTATATAATATAATACTTATCAAGACTAATTCTAAATAATTGACAAAAAAAATATCCCTTTTAATTTAATGGATTAAATACAATATTTACAGTTATATATAGATGGAAAATAATATCGTATACTTTGACGGATTTTGTAATCTTTGTAATGCGTTACTTCATTTCTTGATGAAGTACGATTCCGATAAAAATCTATTATTTTCTTGGTCCAAATCGGATTACGCTACATTAACCTTACCTGAGAATGTATTAGAGAACACAGAAACCAGTATTATATTTTATAGAAATGGAAATTTTTATAAAAAATCTGAGGCAGTATTTGAAATATTAAAACAAATCAATTCGCCGATTAAATTCCTCTCTTACCTTTCATTCATTCCTTTAAAATATACTGACTACTTATATGATGTAATTTCAAAGAATAGGTACAAAATTTTTGGCAGAAAAAATGTTTGCACTATACCCAGTAACTTTGATGAGGATAGATTTAGAAATAACTCTCTCACGTCAGCTAAATTTTGATTAATTGCATATTTAGCACTAACGGGCACTGTTTGGAATTGTTATCCTTTTTCAGAACACAAAAGAATCTTTCTTTCTTTGGTAGTTCAGCGATAGAGCAATCGGCAGATAACCGACTGGTTGTAGGTTCGAAAACAACCCATGGAGCCGATAAAATTGTTATACTTTTATAGTGCAATATTTTATTGATTGACCATTTTCAAATACCCTCAAATAGGTCCACCCACTGTTATTATCATCACTTCTTTTTATTTCTTTGTAATAGGTTGTGATGAAGAAGCCTTTTATCTCTTTAAGGTTATAAAATGGATCTACATCTCGAAAATACACAAGTCTGCTATTTCAAGGAAGCTAATCATCCCGATTATATGTACATAGTAATTAGGATTCACCTTTTAGCTAGCATTCGTTACATCAATTTTTAGTGCATATGGATGATATAGAGTCTTCAAACGCACTAATTATTAATGATATATCTTGAATTTTAAGAGCATTTGACAAAAAGAAAGCCTCAAAGGGAGACGGTGGGAGATATACCCCACGCTCCAGCATATGGTGAAAAATTTTTCTGAATAACTCTTTGTTGGTAGTATTGGCCCCCTTGAATCCTGTCACCTTATGATTGCTATAGAAAATTCCAATCATAGACCCTACTCGATTTGTATAATTCGAGATATAATGGTCATCCAAAACTTTTTTAAGTCCTTGTTCTAGAGTTTTAGATTTTACTTCCAGTTCATCATATAACGATAAGTTATCATGTAATTTCTTGAGTAGTGTGTATCCTGCTGCCATCGCCAGTGGATTACCTGATAAAGTTCCCGCCTGGTATACTGGCCCTGTTGGAGCGACAAAATCCATGATCTCTTTCTTCCCTGCGTAAGCTCCTACTGGAAGTCCTGCACCTATAATTTTACCATAGGTAACCATATCTGCTGTTATGCCATATATCTCCTGTGCTCCGCCAAATGCTACCCGGAATCCAGTCATTACTTCGTCAAAAATTAGTACGGTATCATGATCATCACATAGTGAGCGAAGTCCTTCTAAAAAACCTTTTTCAGGAGGTATACAGCCCATATTTCCTGCTATGGGTTCCAGTATAATGGCTGCAACTTTATTTTTATTGGCTTTCAGTAATTTTTCAACCTCATCTAGATCATTGAATTCAGCAATGAGCGTATCCCTAGCTGTGCCAGGTGTAACCCCCGGACTACTGGGATGTCCCATTGTAAGAGCGCCACTTCCCGCCTCAATTAGAAAAGAATCACCGTGCCCATGATAACATCCTTTGAATTTGATAATTTTATCTCTGCCTGTATAACCGCGTGCGATACGGATTGCACTCATACAGGCCTCTGTACCGGAATTAACCATTCTGATCTTATCAATACCCTTTATAGTATCAGTAATTAGGTCTGCAATCTCTATCTCAAGTCGAGTAGGGGCTCCAAAAGAAGTGGAATTTTTGGCCGTTTCAGTAACTGCTTTTAAAACATCAGGATCGGCATGACCCAGCAACATTGGACCCCAAGAGCTGATCAGATCAATATATTTATTTCCATCTTCATCATATAAGTAAGCACCTTCAGCTTTTCTGATGAACAAAGGAGAACCTCCAACGCTATTGAAGGCTCTGACTGGTGAATTAACACCTCCTGGAATTATATTTTTAGCCTTTTTATAAAGTTCTTTACTCGTATTAATATTCATCTATTTACTTTCATTTAGTAATTTGACTGCCTGTTTAGCAAAGTATGTTACGATTAAACTAGCACCGGCTCTTTTGAACGAGATCAGTGATTCCATTATCACCTCATTTTCATTTAACCAACCTTTTTCTGCTGCTGCTTTTATCATTGAATACTCACCCGAAACATGATATACGGAAACTGGAGTTTCTAATTTATCACTGACAGCTTTTAGTATATCAAGATAGGGCTGACCTGGTTTGATCATGATAATGTCTGCCCCTTCCTGTATATCCATCTGTGCTTCAACCAATGCTTCTTTACTGTTTGCCGGATCCATCTGATAGGTTTTTTTGTCACCGAATCCGGGTGCTGAATCTAGCGCGTCACGGAACGGGCCATAAAAAGCAGAGGCATATTTAACACTGTATGCCATGATACCTGTATTTTCATATCCGTGTTGATCCAGTTTTTTTCTTATTAAGTCTACACGTCCGTCCATCATATCGGAGGGTGCGACCATGTCTACACCGGCATTTGCATGACTCAGAGCTATTTTTGCTAGCAATTCGGCACTGATATCATTTACTATTTCATTGTCCTTCACAATACCATCATGGCCATGGGATGAATATGGATCGAGTGCTACATCAGATATAACGAACAGATCCGGATAATATTCTTTTATATGCTTGATAGCCCTTTGCATAAGGCCGTCATCACGGAGAGGCTCTGTTCCTTTGTTGTCCTTTTTATCTTTTGGTACCTTTACAAACAACAATACAGATCTTATTCCCAGTTCAGCAATCTCATCCAGTTCGTAATTCAAACGATCCAGTGAATGCCGAAAATAACCAGGCATACTGGGTATTTCATCTTTCACATTCTCACCCTCAGTTATAAATAGGGGAACCATAAAATCATCGGGGCTGAGTTGATTTTCCCGAACCATGCTTCTAATTGCTACAGATTTTCGGTTACGTCTTAAACGTGTTCCTGGATATCTCATGTTTAGTCTAATTATTTTGGAGATTAAGCCAGTCCACTTCTTTTAGGTGGTCAAGCATTTGCTGTTCTTTAGAACCGGGTTTGGGCTTATGATTATATCGCCATTGCACATGAGGTGGCAGGCTCATTAAAATTGATTCAATTCGCCCTTTTGTTTTAAGTCCAAATAGGGTACCACGGTCGTGGATCAGGTTGAATTCTACATAGCGACCGCGTCGGATTTCCTGCCAGTCCCGGTTTTGCTGATTGTAATTGATGTCTTTTCTCAGATTAACAATTGGAATATAGGCATCTATAAATCCCAAGCCTGCATTGTAGGCAAATTCGCAAAGGTCCTGTGCAGAAGTATCTTCATTTGCCCTCACGTGATCGAAGAAAATACCGCCTATTCCTCTAGCCTCATTCCGGTGATGATTGAAAAAATATTCATCACATGCTTTCTTGAAGCGGGGATAAAAAGCTGGGTGAGTTAGATCACAAATTGTTTTATGAATTTGGTGAAAGTGAACAGCATCTTCTTTAAAGAGGTAATAAGGGGTTAGATCAGCTCCGCCTCCGAACCACTGGTCTTTGATTTCACTAGAATCTTTACTAAAGAGTTCAAAATAGCGGTAGTTGGCATGAACGGAAGGTACATAAGGATTTTGGGGATGAAGAACGAGTGATATACCGCTTGCAAAAAAATCAGAGTTTTCCTCATCAAGACTTTGCTGAAGGGCTTCAGGTAGCGGACCTAATACAGCTGAAATATTAACACCACCTTTTTCAAATACTTTCCCATTTTCAATTATACGGGTACTCCCAAACCCAAATTTTTCTCGCTTCCAGTTGTCGATTTGAAATTCAGCCTCTCCGTCTGCTTTTTCAATAGCTCCGGTGATTTTGATCTGGAGTTTTTTGATAAGTTTCGTGAATTCTTTCCGTTTGGAGTCAAAGTATTTCATGAGGGAGATTGATAATTTTTTATAGCTTCCACAAAGGCTCTTGCGTTATCTACAGGAACATTAGGGAGGATACCATGTCCCAAGTTGGCGATAAATCGATGTGTACCAAAACGCTCGATCATTTCCGTTACTTCTTTAGTTATAATATCGGGCGTAGACATCAGCTTAGACGGATCATAGTTACCTTGCACAGTCTTATTTCCGGCTAAAAAACGAGCATTCTCAGGAGTACATCCCCAGCTGATCCCAAATCCTTTTACGCCTTCGTCTTGAAAATCTGGATAACACCATTCAGCGTCCTTAGCAAATAAAATCATAGGTACTCCATAATCCTCATTTACAATTTGTTTTAGAAAGGGGTAAGCGTGAGTCATGAAATCGTCCGGACCAAGTGCTGCCGCCCAGGATTCAAATATCTGTAAGACCTGTGCTCCTGCTTTTACCTGCTCATGAAAGTATTCGATTGTCTGATTGGTAAGTATCTGCAGCACGTGATGGGCTGATTTTGGATCCGAAAAAATAAATTGTTTTGCCAAAGAAAAAGTTTTGGATCCTTGTCCCTCCACCAAATAGCAGAAGAGAGTCCAAGGTCCGCCTGCAAAACCGATTAGCGGAACTCGGCCATTGAGCTCCTGGCGAGTCAAGCTTAGTGCTTTATATACATAATCAAGAGATTCTTTAGCAGGATGGATTTTAATCTTGTTCATATCCTTTGAGGATCGTATAGGAAAAGGGATATAAGGACCGAGGCCAGGCTTTAGTTGGACTTCTATACCCAGACATTCCAGAATGACTAGTATATCAGAAA
Organism: Balneola sp.; assembly: GCA_002720745.1. Classification (GTDB taxonomy): domain Bacteria; phylum Bacteroidota; class Rhodothermia; order Balneolales; family Balneolaceae; genus UBA1275. Next base: position 39,263 of record PBJO01000008.1, on the reverse strand, counting down.
ATAAAATGGCTGCATCCGTTCCAATTATATCGATTGGTTGTAGTGTAATCTCACAGGCTAGTTCCGGAGTTTTAACGCGCTCAAAAAAAGAATACTTCTTACTAAGCTCCATGTATTCAGGTAAATATCTTCCTGCCTGCCTCATCATCCAAACAGGAGGGCGTGGAGTCTTTTTACTCTCAAGTGTATCTAGTAATAAAGTATTATGTAAAACAGGAAATTTATTCATAGAATGTGTTCTTCAATAGTTTTGACTAGATGTTCAAAAGTTGCTTTATCGGTGACTATCACCTTATTAAAACCTGACTTCGTTGCTGCTATACCGGTAGTCTTTCCGATACAAAATATTGGGGTCTCACTCGAAGGAGTGTTAGATTCAAGAAAAGCATGGACTACTGATGGGCTCATAAAAACCAATCCGTCATAAAGATCTAGTGAGACTTTTTCTTTTCTTTTATCTGTTTTATAGACAACAATACCTTTAGCGTTCAGCCCATTCTTTTTTAGTATACTAACTAGATATTCAGGGGATAAATCGCCTCTAAAATGAGTGATTCGGTCAGCGTTACTGTCCAGTATTAATTCAATTAATGCCTTCGAATTATATTCATTTGGAAAACAAATCAAAGATGACAGTTCGTGATCATTGATAACAGAAGCTGTTTTTGGGCCTACGCAGAATATCGTTTTAGGTGTATTCAGTTTGTTATGATGTTTAAAAACGGCTTTTACAGCTTTTTTACTCGTAAAAACCCAATATTCAGAATCATGAGTAGTTTTAGGGAGCCATTCATTTGTATGCACTTCTTTAAAGGATATAAAATTAATTATATCATAATCGAAAGAAGCAGTATTCAATAGGTGATTCTGATAAGTTTCAGAGAGTGGATTACAAAATAAAACGGTTGGATATGACATATTTTTAACGTTCTAAGAGTTTAAATGCACCGTCTTTAATCAATTTTTTAGCGAGATTTTTACCCCATTCTAAATTATATTTATCTTTGAGGAGATTCTCATGGATCTCCAATTTTTCAGCACCATCCTTTGATAATATTGCTCCATTAAATGAGAAAACGCCATCTTTATAGGTGGTTAAAGCTCCGACAGGGGAGAAGCATCCCGACCCAAGTGTATTTAAGAACAAGCGCTCGGTATCCACACATTTTCTGATAAATTTATCTTCTAGCGTTCTAAAGATAGCGAGGTTTTTTTCATCATTGCTTCTGCATACTATTCCCAATGCTCCCTGAGCGGGTGCCGGCAACATCCAATCCAACATTTCTGATATCCGGTTACTTAGTCCCAGCCGCTTTAATCCAGCAAAAGCAAATATTCCGCCTGTCCAGTAATTATTGTCCACTTTAATAATGCGTGTCTGGACGTTACCCCTGAGTCCAGTGATCTTGTAATTTGGATATTTATTTAACCAGAATGCTTTTCGACGGACACTGCCTGTGGCAATTATATTTTTCTTTGAGTTTTGTCTCTTCAATGGCCTGACTAACACGTCTAAGGGATTTTCGCGGGTAGGAACACTTGCTAGGCTTAAATTTTCTTCAAGTTCAGTGGGTACATCTTTTAAAGAATGAACTGCGAGATCGATATCTTCATTAAGCAGTGCAATATCTAGTGCTTTGGTAAAGACCCCTTTATCTCCGAGCTTATGAATTGGAATATCCAGAATCTTATCTCCGAATGACTCAATTTCAATAATTTCTGATGCATATCCTGAATTTTTGAGTAACTGCTGGACATAATTGGCTTGCCATAGGGCTAGTCCACTTCTGCGGGTGCCTATTTTAAGCATCCTGTTCTACTTTTTGGTACTCCCGATTAAGACGATCGATATGAACAGCTAGGATTTTCTTTTTGACACGGTCAGTGATCTTCTCAAGTTGATTAAAGGTTTCAGGATCTACTTTATTGCGTACTTTTTGAAGTTCCTCTTCGGTAATACTGTTTAATTTGTAATCGACCTCTTTAATGTGTGGGAGAAGGAACCTGGAACGGTCAATATTATTTTTATACGCTTTAAATTCCTCGTGGATAATATTCTCAAGGATAGGAATGGCCTTCTTCCTTTTTTCCAAAGCTTTTTGATTTACTTTACTAATTGAATCCATGTCAATCAGTGTAATTCCATTGATTTCACACACTTCATGCGCTACATTACGGGGGACAGATAGATCAATAATGAGCTTTTCTTTTTGGATATTTGTAAAATTTTTAGGGGTTAGAATGGGTTCAAGTGCTCCTGTTGCTGTTATGATTAGATCAGCGTTATGTAATTCATGTTCTAGTTTTGAAAATGAACTAATGTTAATGTCTAGCAAATTTGCAAGATTCTTAGCACGGTTGATAGAACGATTTATAACCGAGATATGCTTAGCACCATTAGAAATCAGGTTTTTACAGGATACTTTACCCATTTTGCCGGCGCCAATAAGCAGAATTTTGATATTGCCTATATTTTCAAAATGCTCGAGGGCACGCTGCGTTACTTCAAATCCAACTGATACATTTCCTCGGCCAAAATCAGTTTCTGATCGACTTCTTTTGTGAGCTTTAAATATGGATTGAATAAGCTGATGAAATTCTCCAGAAAGTTGATCCTTTCTCGATTCATTGTATGCTTTTTTTAATTGTTGTATGATTTGCGAGTCTCCCAATACTTGGGAATCCATACCTAATCCTACCCTGTAAATATGACGGATAGCACTGTCATTGGATAGTACATAACCATGTTCTTTTAAAAACGAAGAATCAACATCGATTGAGCAACATAAAGCTTCAATTAATATTTTTGGTTCACAAAACCCAAATATTTCAGTCCTATTACAAGTTTCGAGTGTGAGTACTCCTCCAGGGACTTGTTTTGTATATTGTTTGAGCCTCTTCTTCCTGTCTTTGTCCAAATAAAATAACTCACGTATTGCGACCCCACTTTTCCAGTGAGAAATGCCAACAACAGAAAATCTCATTAATTGTTTGAGTTTGAATATTAGTTAGTATAGACAATATTATAAAATGAATATGAAGATAATGTGAAGATTATTTCATGTTTGACCAAGTTAGCTGTTGAGCAGTTAGTTTTGCTTGTTTTATACAGTCTGGAATACTCACTCCCCAGAGGTAGTTTCCTCCGATTGTGAAGTTTTTGTGCATTTTCATGAAATCACTAACTTCAGATCTCATTTTCCAGTATCCAAGATTTTGCTGAGGAATTGCGTTTTCCCAATACATATGATCTGAATGAATTGGTTCAGCATTAATATTCATGATTCTAGAGAATTCCTGAATGATTTTATTCTGAGTTTCTGTTATCTCATTTTTTTGGATTATTTTATGTGCACCACCTGCAAGAAGAGTGTATTGCTTTTGCCCTTCTGGAGCATGGGAAGGAAAGATATTCGATTTCCAGATTGCTCCTAAAAGATCAAATCCTTCAATACGAGGTACAAGAAACCCAAATGCATCAGTATTGTTTGGAATATCTTTATTTAAATAAGTTACGCATGTTGAAAGGACTGCAGGATAATGAATTTTTTCTAAATGATTTGATAAACCAGGAGCATATTCACAGATGAGCGATGATAATACATAAGCAGGTAAACAACTAAGTACTTGATCAAAAAAATATATATCGTTTTCAGTAGTGACTTTCACATGATCATCCACAAACTCAAGGCAAGTGACTTTTGTATGGATTAATTCTTTATTTAGTTTTTCGGCTAGACGATTAGGCAATGTTTGTAGTCCGTTGCGAAAGTTAAAAACGGCTTGTTTTTGAGGGTCACTTTTAATCTTATTTTTAGAAAGTATACTTAAAAAAAGAGACCCATATTCTGATTCATATCGAGCAAATTCAGGTAAGATTTCAGTCTTACTTAACTTGTCGATATCACCAGCATAAATGCCTGACAAAATTGGATCTGCTAGATAATTTACAGCCTCCTTACCTAGTCTTCTTCTTAGAAAGCTTCCAACACTTTCTTCCTGTTTCTTTTTAATAGGCTGAAAAGGTTCAGCAAAAAATCTTAGCTTAGCTTTTAGGCTTAGCAAATCAGTTCTCAAGAGTGAAGTAAGTGATGGCTTAATGAACTGTAATTTACTGTTGCGCACAATACTTCGTGTTTCGAATGCTTTAGATATCATTAACATTTCATCCTTAAGCCCAAGTTCAGAAATCAGTTGTAAAAGTTCACCAGATTTATCACGCAGAGAGTTTGGACCTAGGTCAAGTACAAGACCGTTCTTCAGTTCAGTTCTGATTGCACCCCCGGGAGTTTCTTTTTCAAAAAGAGTTACCTCAGCACCGCGTTGTTTTAGAAACCAGGCTGCCGCAAGGCCAGAAATTCCACCACCAAGTACTCCAATACTTGGCATTAGGTAGTGGTTATTTCTGTTATCCTATCGTCTCTGTTAAGTACAGTAAGTGACCATTTTTCAAGGGTATGAATCCATAGGTCATGGTCGTTGATACAAGGGATTAGTTTGAGCTCTTTACCGCCAGCTTCCATGAATTCTTCCTCTCCACGTATTCCGATTTCTTCTAAAGTTTCGATGCAATCAGAAATAAATGCAGGGCAAACTACAGCCACTTTTTTGTTCCCTTCTTCAGCTAGGCGTTCGAGCTCTTTATCAGTAGCAGGTGTTAGCCACGGATCTACTCCCAACTTGGATTGAAAGGCATTACTGTAAGTGAAAGACATTGAATCCAGATTAAGGTATTGTGCCACATTCTTTGTAGTCATGATATCATGATGGCGATAGCAATATGTATGGGCCACTGAGGTTACATTGCAACAATCGTTACATTTTAGGCAATGTTCACCGGTTATATCTCTCTTTTTGATATGACGCTCTGGAACTCCATGATAGGAAAAGATTAGGTGATCGATATCATCGGTAAGATGAGGACGCATTGATTCACCTAGTGCTTTGATATAATCAGGGTCATTATAGAAAGGATTCTTAAGTCTCAGTTTTAGATGTGGAAAATATTCTTTGAATACTTCTTTAGCTTTTTCTGTCACAGTTTCCGTTGTTGCCATAGCATACTGTGGATAAAGGGGTACCAGAAAAACCTCTTCCAAGTGTACATTTTCTTGAAGAAGATCTTCAATTCCTTTTTTTATGGAAGGATTACCATATCTCATTCCAATAGATACCGGGATTTTATCTCCAAGACGGTATTTAAGTTTATTACAAACTTGTTCTGTAATAACAACCAATGGAGAACCTTCATCCCACCAGATTAACTCATATGCTTCTCCTGACTCTTTAGGGCGAATATTTAATATAATACCCTCAACTAAGAGCTTACGTAAAGGTTTAGGCAAATCAACAACTCGTTCATCTAAAAGGAATTCACGCAGATACTCTTTTACATCAGCAGGTTCGTAGGTGTCAGGTGAACCTAAATTAACTAGCAGGATACCGGTTTTCGATTTAGTTATGTGGTTCAATGTCTTTATTGCCTTTGGTTTTAAATTTTATGTACAATGGCGTAAATTGCTTTTTAATTATGAAGATTATATGAACTCACTTATTATTATTGGATGTGGTTGGTTAGGGTCTCAAGTGGCTGCCGATTTCATTGAAAAAAAATACAGGGTATTCGGTACAACCACCACTAAGAACAAGCTACCTGAACTGCAAGCGCGAGGTGTAATACCAATACTGATGAAAATACATCAAGGTAAAGAGTTATCTCTTCCAGATACTGAAGCTGTACTGATTGCATTACCACCTGGAAGAGGGAGAAAACGGGGCGAGTATCCAGCTAAAATCAAGGCGCTTGCTAATGGATTGAAAAGCAAATCAAGTCAGATTATAATGTGCAGTTCCACGTCAGTCTACAAGGGCATGCATGGATGCGTTGAAGAATCAGATGCAGAATCGAATATAAATAATGAGAATGTAATCTTAGCTGCTGAAGGTGAGCTACTGACTCAAGTTGAAGATGCGGTGATATTAAGATTAGGTGGTTTAATAGGAAAAGAGAGACATCCTTTTAAATACCTCATAGGCAGAAAAAGTATAAAAAATGGAGACGCACCTGTTAACCTTGTCTATGGTGAAGATGTTTCTGCTGCTGTTGAGATTTTAGTCAATAATAATATTCGAAAACAAGTTTATAATTTAGTTTCTACAGATCATCCTTCTAGAAAAAATTATTATACTAGGGTTGCCGAACAAAAGGAATTGGATGCTCCTGAATTCGAAACAGGTGGTAGTAAATGTAAATTAGTTACATCTGCAAAATTTATTGATCACTTTGGACATGAATTTAAAAATCTATGATCTAGATTACAGGTAAATTAAAAAATTCTAACTTACCATTCGTATATCCCAGGCGATTCTTTTACAGGATCGCTCAAATTAATAATTCTATTTCATTGCTAATTGGGGCTGCTAGATCAGCTTATTGTGCTAGTATTTAGATATATGAAAATACTAAGGATTTTGGTGTTGGTTGCTGGATTACAGGACTACATCTTAGAGAAAATTCAGAGCCAGCTTTTTTTTAAAGTTGGTGTCATGGAAGGGGCCACATATTATTTTGTAATATTTTCATAGCCAAAATCTCAAAATATTACATGAAGATTAGTTTTTTATACAACTACTTCAACGATATATTAGTGAGAATATTTTAACGGTAACTAGAATCCAAAAAAAATGCACTCTAGTGTTGACTGAAGTAATCGATTATGTCTATATTTATTATCTATAACCTTATATGTCTTATTCCTCGGTAGCTCAGTGGCAGAGCAATCGGCTGTTAACCGATCGGTCGTTGGTTCGAATCCAACCCGGGGAGCAAGTTTTAACGCATCTATACCTCTGTATTTAATTTAAAAGGTCTTTGGAGCAGTAGAAAAATTTATTCTTTGTTCATTAAATATCTTTGTACGGTTGATTTTACTTTAAAGACTATCCAGTACTTATCGTCTCTGTTTTTAAATACTCTAAGGTATGGTATATCGTTTTATATTACTTATTTGGCAGTTTAATTAATACAAATTTCTTAATGTTTAACTTAGTGTATAGACTAATAGTTGATTAAAATTCATTGTTAGCGAAGTAAACTTCTGACTGTTAATCAGAGGGTCCTTGGTGCGAGCCCAAATTGGGGGAGAAAGCCTAACCGCTACAATACACATTCTTAAAGCCCACTATAATAGGAGGGTTTTTTCTTTGAAGGCACTTGATACTAAAATCACACAAAGAACTACTCAAAAGTAATCAAAACTGACAGACATTTGACAGACACCTGAAACAACCTCGATCAAATTGTAGAATCAAAAAGAGTTGTAAGGCACCGGTCAATAGCAATTCGAGTGTTATTTGCCTCCGTTTCTCCAACTCCCTACGCTGTACAAGTCGAAACAAGAGCATTCATTTTTGCAGACACAAGTTGAATAGTAACCTCTATTGTGTACCGAAGCCCAACGGTTCTCCGACCAAATTTTCCATAATTTACAACTAATGCTTGGTCAATAAGGTCTTCTTTTAGTTCAATAAGCTTTATAAACCCTGATTTGCTAAAAGCGCCCGTAATCAGGTCGCTTTGGTTAACACTTTTCCCAGCAGAATAAAAATATCCGCCGTAAGTTGTAACTCCTATATTTGAATTGATATTTTGAGTCTCGAGCCCATATATGTATTCATAATTATTTTGGCTTTCATTTACAACAACTGTTGGCTTTAACAATACAACTGAACCAACTGAACAGCTGCAAAGTGTAAAAATAAATGTGAGTACTAACAGTTTCTTCATCGTATTGTTTTTAGTAATACTAATTTAAGAAAATTGTAATGGAAGCTACTTCACAATTTCTACATCAAAAAGCTTTGTTTCTATTGTAAAATACCTTTTACAATAGAAACAATTGTAATGGCATAAATGTAGTTGCAACTTCTCTAAACTCTATTTGAATCTTTTAAGTTATTATCATATGTGAATTTTCTTAGATCAGCTGATACAAATTCATATAATTTCATTAATTATATTTAGACCTATTATAAATTGCGCGAAATATGAACTATTAACATATATTTTTTATTTCTTATATGAAATCAATAAATAATTTCTATAAAAATGTCTATTAGATTAACTTCGAGTTGTGGTACTTGCACTTCCTTAACCGAACAAAATATTTGCACAACGCACAACATTGAGATTAGTAGCTTGTATGTATGTGACAATTTTGTAAGCGATAAAAAATTGAATAAAATTACAGATTGTACAACGTGTGCGAGATTTAAAAAAGACGATTGTAAGCATCCTGATATTGCAACGATTGGAGTGCTTTGTACTAATTGGGCCCCTTCATTAGGTAAATAAAACACCAAAATGTACTCTTACTAGAAATTTCTTTGAAATGTCTAGTAAAGTAAGCTGCACCAACTCTCAATAGCAAAATGAATACTGGTGTGTTCTGGGAAAGAGATGATATTTCCTTGATTTCGAAATTTTAATGATAATGAGTTGTGGGCTAACTAAGTCAAACTTTTTATTAATTGAATAATATTTTTAAAAAATCAAAGGAAAACCTACCATAACAAAAATTGCCCATAGTAGATAAATATGTAAATACTTACCCATTGTTCTAAGCACTGATTGTATTGATTTTGTACGGCTAATAACTTGCATAATCCGAAAGCATATTATGCTTATATGACCAAACATTAAGAAGTTTAACCCACATAGAGCTAGACGGTTAGGACTTATACCGAATTCTATTAAACGATAGCCAATAGCTAATAGGGCAAAGATATTATCAATAATGGTTATTGTTGTAAGACCAAACAATAAATAATGTTGAAATGTACTGTCTTGCAGGTTTTTGAATGAAAAAAGGATGAGCGCCATCACAGCGAGTAAAATAAGATTAAAGACCAGTAAAAATTCGCGATCATCAAATATCATTTGTTGGCTTTGTGAAAGCATAACAGAGAAAATCAAAAGTAGGATAAGGGCAGGAAGGGTAAAAAGTTTTGCAATTACCGGAGAAATATTCTGAACTAAGTTCTTGTTGTTATGGATTAGGTAAAGGCTCAGAACAGGTATGGCACCAATGCCCCAAATTCCAACGTACTCGAAATATATATCTTCAATTCTCATATTAATAAGTTCAAAAAGGGCAATAGTTATAGCTGAAAATAATAAACCACTAATTAGTAATAGACCAGCCATGATAACTACCTCTCCATTAAAGCGAATAAAATCTACTCGAATATCAGGGGACTTCCATGCATTATCCAGATAAGCCTTCCCAAATAAAAACCATAGTACTACCGGCGCGTGTAGGCAAATGAGAACGAATACAGGATTCTCTAAATCAGTAGGAATAATATGTAGGTAGCCAACAAGGCTGAGCGCAATAACCAAAATGTGCCAGTATTGCTTTATAGATTGTTTTGATGTGTACAGGGAATAGCCAAGTAAGGATGGCATACCAATAATGCTAAAATTACGAGCAAAATATGCGTCTTCATTCAGATCGAAAATAGACGGAATTTTTAAGAGAAATCCAGTGAGGATGGCAATGCAAGTGACGACTAGTATTTCTTGCTTGTTGCCCCAAGAAATACTTATGGTATTATTTGATTCTGTGGAATTAGGTATCATGGCGAATTTCATTAGATGAAATCAAAGGATATTTGAATAACATAACGCATCTTTCTCATTTATAGTACTTTGAAATACAATTACATAAATTCTCATCTATTACCTAGAATCAAAAGAACCCACCAACATTTTCAGGGCATAAAATAATGAGGTCTTTATTTATCTTCTATTTGATTATGTTCTTTAAGGGACCTTAGCCTTCGTAAGCTCAATTTTCATCAACAAGTACCGACTCATGAAAACTATTTTTTTCTCCTTACTTATCAGTATAACGTCATTTAATCTCCTTGCGCAAATCATCCCAGAATGGATGCGTTACCCCAGTGTTTCCCCAGATGGTTCAACTATTGCGTTTGTTTACCAAGGAGATATATATACAGTGCTACTCGAAGGTGGACAGGCTGAGCGGCTTACCTTTCATCCTGAAATGGATTTACAACCAGTATGGAGCCCAGATGGCCAAGAGATAGCCTTTGCTTCTGAGCGTTATGGTAATTTTGATGTGTTTTTGATGAATGCCAAAGGAGGAGAGGCAACTCGGCTGAGTTATCATTCCAACAATGAAATACCGCTTAGTTTTTCAGCCGATGGGCAAATAATTTATTTTGATGCTCATCGCATAGACGATTCGGCAAATAGGGAATATCCTGCCACTAGCCATACTGAATTGTATTCTGTGCCTGTGCATGGGGGAGGTATTACGCAGGTATTCAGTATTCCAGTGAAGGCATTAAGTGAACGGGATAATAGTGGGTTTTTATACGAAGATATGCCAGGGAGGGAGGATGTTTGGAGAAAGCATCACCAGTCGGCTGTTACCCATGATGTTTGGTTGTTCAATCGTTCTGAATCCAGTCATACAAAATTAACAGACTTTGAAGGAGAAGATCGAAACCCGGTATGGAATAGTGATGGTACAGCTTTTTATTTTTTGAGTGAACGTTCAGGAACCTTTAATGTTTATAAGAAAACTATTTTCGGTGGCCAGGTTGAACAACTTACCTTCTTTGAAATCCATCCTGTTCGCTTTTTAAGTGCAGGTACATTGGCCACTGGAGGAGAAGTACTCGTATTTGGGTATCATGGTGAGCTTTATACTATGCAACTGGGTCAGCAACCCTCTAAGGTACCACTGACGATTCGAACTCAGCAAGTAATCAGTGGGCAAGAGCGAATCATAATCAATGGTGGTGTGTCTGAAATGGTAATTAGTCCTAATGGCAAGGAAATGGCTTTTATTGCCCGCGGAGAGGTATTTGTTACATCATTAGATGGTTCATTGACCAAGAGATTGACCTCAACTCCGGAGAATGAACAGTTTGTTGAATTTAGTCCGGATGGGAAATCGGTGGTATATGCATCTGAGCGAAATGGAAAATGGAGTATTTTTCAAACTAAGATAGTACGAAAAGAGGAACCATTTTTTTACGCAGCAACCTTATTGCAGGAAGAGGTGTTAATTAGTAATGAAAAAGATAATTATATGCCTAAATTTTCACCAGATGGTTCACAAATAGCATTTGTAGAAGACCGCAAGAATATAAAAGTACTACATATTGAAAGTGGAAATGAGGTGGTGTTATTGGACGAAACACAACTTTTTCATATGCGCGATGGAGATAAATATTTTTCTTGGAGCCCAGATAATAAATGGCTGTTAGTAGAGTTTGACAAACTACTCAATAATGCAGATGTCCTCCTAATTGACGCCACTGGTAAGCAAGAGCCGAAAGCGTTGGTTAACAGTGGATACTACGATCGTATGCCAAAATGGGTGCAGAATGGGAAACAGATGATATGGATGAGCAATCGTAATGGTCTTAAAAGTTATGCTACTAGTGGGAATACAGAATATGATGTCTATACCATGTTTTTTACCCAAGAAGGATGGGATGAATATAATCTAAGTGAAGAACAATATAAGTTGAAAAAGGCCATTGAGGAAGCGCAATCTGAGCAAGAAACCGTAGAAGAGAATGGCGTTGCAAAAGAAAATAAGGACAAAAAATCACGGAAAGGTGCATACTCAAAATCTGATCCGATTGAACCTCTTAGTATAGATTTAGACAACATTGAAGATAGAATTGCTAAATTAACTATTCATTCTTCTCGTATGAGCGATGCTGTACTGAGTAAAGATGGTGGTACTATGTACTATCTAACCCGTTTCGATGGAGGGTATGATTTATGGAGTACAAATCTGCGAAGCAGAGAAACTAAAGTAGCCATATCTTTAAATGGATCCTCAGGGGAGTTAATGTGGGATAAGGAGCAGGAACAATTGTATTTACTTAGTGGTGGCCGTATTTCAAAGTTAGACCTTGATAAAGGCATAAAAAAAGCGGTACCTATTGCCTCTGAAACATCGATAGATGCTGATAAAGAACGCTTAGCTATGTTTGACCATATTGCCCTTCGAACCTCGAAAATATTTTATGAACCCACTTTTCATGGTATTGATTGGACCATGATGGTTGGGGAGTACCGCACTAAAGTAGATGATTTAGGCCATGATTATGAGTTTGCTGAATTAATTAGCGAACTTGTAGGAGAGTTAAATGTTTCGCATGCAGGTGGGCGTTACCGAAATGTTTCTGATGGAGATGAAACTGCATCATTAGGTATTTTTATGGACTATACATACCAGGGAGATGGAATTAAAATCAGTGAATTAGTAAAGGGAGGGCCATTAGTAAAGGCTGGTCTGGAGATTGAAATTGGGGATATTATTCAAAAAATTGATGGAGAACTGGTATTAGCCGATAAAGACTGGGCTTCCTATTTAAATCGTAAAACTGGGAAAATGACCTTATTGACTATAACTGATGAATCGGGTAAAAATGGACGAGAATTTACTGTATTGCCTATTAGTCAGGGAGCATTTAATGGCTTGTTATATAATCGGTTTGTGGATATAAATGAAGCTGAGGTCCTGGAACGATCTAATGGGCGTCTAGGCTATGTTCATATTTCGGGTATGGGTGATCGGCAATTTCGAGACGTCATTGATCGCATACTAGGTAAGCATTATGATAAAGAAGCTATAATTGTTGACGCAAGAAATAATGGTGGTGGTGATTTAGTAGCCGACTTGCAAATGTTTTTTACAGGGACTCCCTTTTTGACTTATGCTACTGAACAAATGGTTGTGGGAGGTGAGCCTACTTCGCGTTGGACCAAGCCAATTATAGGTTTATTTAACGAAGATATGTATAGTGATGGGCATTGCTATGCGAGTGCTTTCTCAGATTTAAAATTAGGAACCATGGTTGGAACACCAGTGCCTGGAACCTGTAGTTTTGCAGGCTGGGAAGGGCTTCCAAACGGGAGCGTATGGGGAGTGGTACCAATTAGTGCAAAAAATAAAGCAGGTGAATGGTTAGAAAACAAACAAACGATACCTGATTTACTGATTCGTAACCAACCCAATGTTATTACTTCGAGGCGTGATGAACAATTGGAGGCTGCTATCGACCAGATGCTTAAGGAATTAGAAGGGTAGTTTAAGGGATTTATACTTGTACATTTACTTTGTTAAGTCCTCTTTTATCTTAGTCATTAGATACAACATTTCTGACGCGATTTGTTTACTGCGCTGATCATAAGTAGCATTTTCATCGGGCGTACCATCAGATGCTTTTGGGTCTTCATAAGTAATGGTATACCGAGTATTAGCACCTAATACTATTGGGCAAGCATCATCAGCCTCTGAGCAGGTCAAGATGGCGATATAATCATTGTTTGGATTTGGCGCTTTATTATACACTTTAGAAAAGCATCGCTCTGGCGGGTAATCTTCTGAATATTGTACCAAATAGATAGGATTGTATTCTGGACTATTGGATTCTAGGCCGACTTGAAATCCTGCACGTGTAAGAGTTTCTATGATATTTGGATGTATTTCAGTCGCTTCTGTACCTCCAGAATAGCAATCCAAAGTGGGTAGCTGTAGATGATTCGCCATTACTTTTGCCCAAATATGCGCAAGATGACTTCGGCGTGAGTTGTGTGTACAAATAAAATTTAGCTGAGGTTTTTTTTTAATGAGTAGTTGCGATGCAATGTTTGTCGCCAGTGAAAGAAGATTATTAGTGCGATTAACAGAAATACTATTCAGTTCGATGCTGCGTAATGAGATATAGTTATATAATCTTGGAAACATTAGAAATTAAATCGTTATGGAGATTAAATATCTAAGATTATAATGACACTATTTTTTATCCCAATACCTTTCAATATCAAAACCTTCTTTTGCTAATATTGCATGAATTATGTCATGATTTTTCATTGGTATGATACTTCGTGGTAAAGTATTTAATAAAGGATGTTCAGTATTATCCAATTCCACATATATAGGTGCATGCTTATTTTTACGCATAATACGACTAACTACATGTAAAGTTTTTATATCAGGATCGGTATAGCGAATATTTTCAAATACAAAAATAGCATCCGCTGTATCAATACATGCTTTTTCTTGTATAACTGGACTAACAGATACTCCGTGAATAAAATGACAATCTGGATAGGGGCGGGTTTCAACAAGTGAGCCGATTATTACACGATCTATATTTTTAGTTTTTTCATATCCCCTTAGAGCATGAATTAATTCATCCGCATACGCGGTATATTCACAAATAACTATGTGGTTTTTACCTTTATATGGTAATAAACCTTTTTCCTCTTGATAAAATCGTTTTTTAACCCTTTCTAGTATGAGTGTTATGGTATGAGTATAACCAAATATACCAATTACAATAGCAATGACACCAGCTATACGTCCTAAATCACTACTAGGAGTTATATCCCCATAGCCAACTGTTGTAGAAGTAACTACCCACCACCATATAACATCAATGAAGCTATTTATACCATTTTTATCATATTCTGCAATCCAGAATATGGTGGTAGTCCCAACGAAACTAATAGTAAATAAGCGTATTAGAAACCACACTTCTTTTTTGAAATTGGTATCTAGGAGAAAAATTTTAGTTTTATTTTTTGACAATTTGTGTAATCTATTGGATGTAAATATTCTTTTTTAGAAAGTACAAAATATTATTCTTTTCACAAGAGTGACAGAAATTGATATAGACACTCAGTACATTTATCAGTCATTCACTTAATGCTCAATTATTTCCATTTTTAAAAGTTTTTAACCTATTCAATTTCATGATCTTTAATATTTATTTTCTGCTTCCACTACTAGTATTTCAATTTCTGATATTCCTGTTTATCTGGAAATTACAAAAAAATTATGCTACTGCGGATTCTGAACAAAGTCAAAAACCTCTTTTCGATAAATTGGATTCTTATGAAAAAACACTGCGGGATGAATTTTCTAGGATACGAACAGAAAATACCCAAGCTGCTCAAGTTCAGCGATCTGAGTTAGAAGCAAAACTTGATAAATTTGAAACTATACAAAAACAAAATATAAATGATCAAAATAATCTGCTTCGAAACAAATTAGCAGAAGTAATTGTTAAACAAGAAAAATTAAATAAAGATGCAGAAAAACGAATAAATGAGGTTAATCAGACAGTAAAAGACCAATTAAAAGAAATACGGAACGACAGTTCTAAGCAGCTCGAAGAAATGCGAAAAACTGTAGATGAAAAATTAGAGGAAACTTTACAAAAGCGTCTAGGTGAATCGTTCAAGTTAGTTTCTGAGCGTCTAGAATTGGTACATAAAGGTCTAGGTGAGATGCAACAATTGGCTACGGGAGTTGGTGATCTGAAAAAAGTTTTAGATAATGTAAAAACTAGAGGTGTTTTAGGGGAATACCAATTGGAGAATATTCTTGAGCAACTGCTAACAACTGATCAATACGCAAAGAACATAGCCACAAAAAAAGATAGTCAAGGATTTGTCGAGTTTGCTATCAAATTACCTGGAAAAAATTCAGATGACCCTGTCTGGATGCCGATTGACTCAAAATTCCCCATTCAGAGTTACGAGGTACTACTTAATTCGTATGAGAATGGTAATTCTAAAGAAATAGAAAAGGCTCAAAATATACTACTAAGAACTATAGAGTCTTTTGCAAAGGATATTTCAGAAAAATATATTAATCCACCTTATACGACTGATTTTGCAATTTTATTTTTACCAATTGAAAGTTTATATGCAGAAGTATTACGCCATCCTGGTCTATTTGAATCACTTCAGCGTAAATATAGAATTACCATAACCGGGCCAACTACTCTTTCAGCATTACTTAATAGTTTACACATGGGCTTTCGCACGCTGCAAGTTCAAAAACGAAGTAGTGAGGTGTGGAAAATTTTAGAATCGGTTAAAACAGAGTTTGGTAAGTTTGCTGCTCATCTAGAAAAAGTGGATAGTGATTTTGCAAAAGCGCACAAATCACTGCAAACACTTCGAAGCACTCGAACCAACGTGATGGAACGTAAATTACAAGATATTGCCCTATTAGAAAAACCTACTAAACCACTTTCGACTGCTTCATCCAGTGAGGGTATGGAAGATAAAGATTCAATTAAAGACCTTTAATATATGAAGTACGTATGGTCGACGCTCGTTCGCCTAATTCTGTCCATGCTACAAGAAGGCCATCTTCAAAGGAGGTTAGTTGTGGGAAGCCACTACTTCTAGAAGCCTCCATGTCATCCAAAATGAGGGATTGCGAGATGATTCCATTTCTCATGACCTGTTTTATGTGTAACCGAGCTCCATCTTCATACCGTTCAACGTAGCTTACCCAAGCTGAGTGCTCATTATGCATTACTATGTCAACACGACCTAATGGTTGATTTTCGGATAGTAAAATAGGGGTGCTAAAGTTTTCTCCATAATCGTCAGAGAATGCCATTTTAACACGAGCGATATTATCTGCTCCAGTGAACCATAAAGCAGCGGTTACTCCGGAATGAAAAGCAAGTTGGGGGCCATTTACAGGACATGCTGCAATTTTCCAACCGTCATTATGTACCGGGTTAGGTGTATCCCATAAACCGTTTTCATATCTAGAGACATAAAGATCTCGTATCTCTTCATTGGTTCTATTCCGATAGGCAGCTATTAAACCTCGGTCTGTTTTTACTAGTGATGTGTTACAACAGTCACAAACGGCTTCGTCTATTAAATGTGACCCAATAATTTCTCCATTCCTACCTAATAATGCACCTCTAAGGGTCATTGCGGTTCCTAATTTTGTATTTAATTTATCAGATTCCATGGAATACTCATTGTGATCCATATCCTCGTGATTCATGCTACTAGTATTTCTGCCATCTAACCATATCGCATAGAAAGTAGAACTATCTACGGGTTGCATACTCACAAATCCATGTTCTGTGTTTGTATTATCGGTATGGGGTACAAAAGCCTCATTTTGAAATTCTATCTGATTATTTTGTGTGTTGGCCTGACTGGATTTTTGACTCCAATCTTGGTCTTCTATGGGTTGAATCTTTACATGATAGGAATAAGGTGATCCAGGCACCTTATCTAACCAATGAGTGGCCACAGGGGTGCTGTTTAATCCAATAACAGATGGAAAATCGGCCCAATTAACAAACCAATCATCCGATTTTGCAACAGTAGTGTATGCTGACCAACCCAATTCATCGGTAACTTCTGTAGAACTCGGAGATGTCAATGTAGCTATCCGAAGCTGGGCTACCTCACCTATTTTATGAATCCAACTCATATGCACCGTTCCTGTGTTATCTGTGAATAGACGTGGAAAAGTACTATTTAGAGAACTAGGATTATCTATAAATTTCTGCTCTAAGTGACTATCAGAACATCCCCAAAAGCTAAGTAATAGTATATTTAAGAAGGTAATATGGCTCTTATACTTAAAATGTTTCATTGACTAAATCTACGGTTTTAAATAAATAAGAAAATTTATATTTGCTCAATGATCTCTCCACAACGAAGCATCATAGCTCCATAGTAGGGATTCTTAATCTGTTCTTCTTGGCTTAGCCAGTAAGCACCTTTACCTTCATTTGCCATTGGACAAAATTGGACAAAGAGTTTTTCGTCGTTATTAAATGTTTTTATAAAATCAATGTAAATTCGTGAAAATGCAACAAAATTGATGCGAGAAGTAATAATATCGGTCGAACCAGCAAGAGATTGAACTGCTTGGGATAAAAACATAAACGTATGACTATTTTCTGTTGCATCTGACACCCAACTATTTATTAATTTGGATAATTGGTCTATTTTTTCTGTAATAGCATCAAATTCGCCTTCAATTAGACTATTTTTTATGGAAAGATAAAGTGCCAATGAAGAATCAATTTCAGCACTCAGAGGCGCCTCAAGGGTATTTTTTATGCTGGCGGGGCTATTTTGATCCGATATTCTTAATTTTGTATCGGTATTTTTTTTTGTTGAAGTATTAGTAAGAGTATGCTGTGCCATACTTGCTAAACCTTGTAGTTGTGATGCTGCGTCAATAACAAAAGTACCTGCACTAACAACTACGTCTCCTTCATTCAAACCAGAATGAACTATGACACCATCTATCGTCTCAGGGCCAACATGTATAGATCGTAACTCATACAAAGAGCCTGTATCTGTTTCAACTACTACATATACAAAGCTATGCTCCCCAGTCCATAGTAAAGCTGATTTGGGTATATGTAATACTTCTGTCAGGCTATATGGCACCATTAAATTACCTGATAATAATTGATTAGGACGTAGTTCTTCGTTTGCATTTTCTAGGGTTATTCGCACCTTAGCTGTGAAAAGTTTTGGATCTAGTTGAGGATCAATATATTCGATCAAACCTTTTATAGGTACGCCGATATGATTGGGTTGTACCTTATGTAATAAATTCCACTCGATTTCTTGCCCAACTTGAAGATAGGGGAGCTGGTGTTCGTAGGCATCTAGTACTAGCCATACTTTACGATGATCGTTTATTGAGAATAGGGCTTCTCCCTGAGTTACATACTGCTCTGGAAGTACACGAAGTCCATGTATATAACCACCAGCGGGTGCCCTGAGTTCAATGTGTATGGTAGGTGTATTTGTCTGCTCGATATTAGAGATATCCTCTTCGCTAAAACCTAAACGCAGTAGTTTAGTTAGGGCAGACTCGATTAAATTGACTCTTGAAGGATTGTTTTCTATTAGTGTAAGATATTCCTGTTGGGCGGTAATCATTTGCGGAGAATATAGTGTAGCTACTACTTGTCCTTTCTCAACATATGCCCCTTCAAAGTTGACAAATAGTTGGTCAATCCTTCCGGCAATATAGGTAGACATTCGTACAGATTTTGTTGGGTCTAATTCAATTTTTCCAGGCAATTGTATTTCTATGTTAACTAAACCAGATTTCACTTCAACTGTTTGTAAATTCATACTTTCAGTGACATAACGTCCTATTTCCAATGAATTTGATTTTCCTGAAGTTGCTTGTGCAATATCGAAGGTACTATTTTTATCTAGGATTAAATCCATTCCACAAATAGGGCAATCTCCAGGTTCTGTTTGTCTGACCTCAGGATGCATACTGCAATAATAGATTTCAGCCGATTGTGGATCATCATGAAGTTCTGTGTCAGGTTTTTCCTTTAAATCATTTGGTGAGGATGAATCAACTTTACCGCAAGCTTGCAATGTAACCAAGGCAATAAAGAGTAGGTAGATTCTGTATTTTTGTTTAAACATAACTTAGATATTAAATATAATATTATTTGATAAATTCAATTGAAAGTGGACTAAGTATACTTTGTAACATCATACTGGTTATGAATGCATTTTCTTGATATTGGAGTAATTCTGTTTTAAGGCCTATTTTTCTATTCAGATACTCGAAATATCTACTTAAGTCTCCTTGTTCTGATTCAATAGCTTGTTGCTCCAAAGAAAGTAATTCATCAAGAACAGCCATTTGATCCGCAATTTTGTTTTGTTGTATTTCAGTGATTTCTAAGCTAGTAATCCATTGTTCAAGTGCTGTCTTTATTTCAATCATGTATGCCTGTAACTGATAGTCGCTAATTTGTAATTCGGATGCTTTCGATTGAATAGCTGCTTGTTTTTTCTTTTGAGCTATTGGAAGACTCAAAGAAACTTTAGCTATTATAGCATCTTTCCCGCTATTTTGTATCCCAACTTGACTTGGGTTTGCTGAAATTGTTATGTAGTCTAGCCCGACACTAAAGTTTGGATAGCGATTCAATTCTGCAGAAGATAACTCTAATTTCTTGGACTCTACTAAAGCCTGTAATTTTTGTATTCCTGGGCTATTTAGTAGGTGTAATTCAGTAGATAAACCTTTTAGTGAAGTCTCGTTCAGATCCTCTGAATCTGCCCACTCGACTTTGTTTGAAAAGGTATCTTTGTTTGTAGCGTAAAAATTAGATTCCAGTTTAAAAGGGTAGCTGAGCGAATCGGTAATAGGTACAGATCGAAGTCCATTAAAATTCTGTACATGTTGAGCTCTAGCCAGAAGAGCCTCATTTCGCTGCTGATCGAGTGTTACTTCCTGTAGCTCGATTTCTAAAATTTTTCTATTGGTCGAATATCCTTCACTATTGAAAGTGGTTAGTAATTGAGTTAATTCATTCAAAATATCTAATTGTTGCTCTAAAAATTCAATTTGCATCGTCTTCCTGTAGATGGCAGCCCATTCAATATCCATTTCGAGAAAATGACGTTCTAACTCCTCAAGATATCCGAATTCCTTAGCTTCGACTAGTGCTTCAAGAGTTAAGCGTTGAAATTTAAGTGAACTAGGAAGGGGTAAACTCTGATTAATAGATAATCTGGTTGTTTGTGCGCCTAAAGCTGTTTCAATCGGAGCAGCAAAAACTCCAAGAGAAATGGTCGGATCCATTACCCCGATAGATATAGATTCGAATTCTGATAAGGCAATTTCATTCTTTTTTGACAATAAACTAGGATGACTATTAAGAGCCTCTAATTTATACATGTTTAATGTATGTTGAGCTTGTGCGGTGCGTTCAGACGTCAATCCAACTCCAGTGATACCTAACATACACATAATGAGTAGTGTAGTGGGTGGGATATTTATTGATTTAGCCATATGCTTACGAGTGTAGGCTTTAGCTCCTTTCGAAATCATTCGTTCTTCTTTCCAAATAAATAAGATTGGTACGACAAATAGGGTGATTATTTGGACAAACATACCGCCCAATGTCGGTATGGCCATAGGGATCATTATTTCAGACCCTTTACCCATAGAAGTGAATAAAGGTATCAAAGCAAAAATAGTTGTAGCTGTAGTTATCATGGTGGGTCTAATACGTTTTGAAGCCGCTTCAACAGCTATTGCTCTAAGTTTTTGGATATGCATGACTACGTGCTCAGGCTTATCCGAAATATACTCTAAGTCAGGTTGGTTCTGCATTTTAAATTCTTTAAGTCGTTGTTGTAGATAGGTAGCCATTACAACCCCTCCATCAGACGCTATTCCAAACAAAGCTAAAAAGCCAACCCAAACGGCAATACTTAACGCGACCGGCTGTATGCCAAGAAGCTCCTGTAGGCTGTTGAAGCCAAATAAGGAGACACTAGTGAAGAAATTACTTGAGAAGAATCCCAACAAGATGAAACCACCTGCCCAAGCCACGAATACACCACTAAAAATCATTAAGCTTATAGCTGTAGATTTAAATTGGATATACAGAATTAGAAATATTAAAACCAATGTTAAGGGTATGACTACCTTAAGATGTTTTTCTGCTCTGAGCTGGTTTTCAAAGCTACCTTTGAAACTTAATTGTATTCCATCTGGTATATTTATGGCTCCACTTGCAACCTGTCGATTAATTTCAGCGTTAATGTTAGAAATGGCGTCTAGATATTCAATTCCATTGATTATGTCAAAAGATACGTAGGAAACTTTAAATGATTGTTCACTTTTGATGGCCTGTGGTCCCAATCTAAATTGAACCTTTGCTAACTCATTTAATGGCACTCTTGCACCCTTAGGGGTGTCAATAAGTAGATTATGAATATTCTGTGGACTTTGGCGTACATCTTTAGCGAATCTAAGGCGAATGCTATAACGTTCTCTTCCCAATATTACATTGCCAGTTTCTTTACCGGCCAATGCAATTTGAGCCCATGATTGCGCTTCTGAAACACTCATTCCATAACGGGCTAATTTTTCACGGTCCCATTGTATATCTATGTATGGTTTACTAGAATTACGCTCGGCAAATACTGTGGCAGGATTCACATAATCAAGATCTGTTAATACCATCTCAAGCTGCCTGCCTACCTCTTCGATTTGACCTAAATCTTCACCTTGAATACGTATGCCTATTGGGGCTCTTAAACCCGTTTGTAGCATTAAAAGTCTTGTTTCAATAGGTTGTAGTTTTGGCGCAGATGTCAATGCTGGATGTTGAGTTTTCTGGATAATTTCATTCCAAATATCATCCGATGATTTTATATGTTCGCGCCATTGACGTGTTCTATTTCCTGATATATCATAGGCATATTCTGGCTTGTAGGTGATGATATTTTCGAACATACTTATTGGTGCGGGATCGAGAGCTGATTCGACTCTGCCCAATTTTCCCACTACTTTATCTATCTCGGGTATTTCTGCAACTAGTCGATCTAAAAATTGAAGTAATACTACGTTTTGTTCCAATCCTGCATTGGGTGTAGTGGTGGGCATGAATAAAAATGCTCCTTCATCTAAGCTTGGCATAAACTCTGTAGTTAGGCCTGGATACTCTTTGTCTAGTGCTGACCACCAATCTGTTTTACTTATATCAATCCCGATTGCCTGAATTAGTGAAGTAGGAATAGCACTGATTTTTGCAAAGCCCAACCATACAAAAAGTCCAAAAAGTATAATTCCAATAGGAAGACTTATAAACAATTTTTTATGTGCAAAAGACCAAGCTAACCAACTAGGATAATGGGTTATGATTTTAAGCACACTACCTATTAGTACAAGCAATAAACCACTTATAAATATCCATTGAAGGAATAAAGGTACTTCAGGTCCAAGAGGTGCCCATGCATGTGTTAAATATCCGAGTATCAACAGGATGATTAGTACTATCATGGTATCATGAAAGTTCTTATAATTAAGTTCATTAACGAATTTTGTTAGTCTGCGATCGGTTTTGACTTGTAATATTGGATTAATGATAAATCTGTGTAACAGACTATATTTGTTCTTTTTTTCTAAATAATATCGGGATTCTACCTGTCCAAATAAGAGATAGGCTAATACGGGTAAAAGAAATAATGCAACAAAAATAGAAGCGGCTAATACGAAGGTTTTGGTATATGCCAATGGCTGAAATAGCTTACCTTCGGCATTTATCATTAAGAAAACTGGAAGAAAGCTAATGATGGTTGTGGTTATAGCCGTTATAATAGCACCTGCAACTTCTTTAGTCGCTGAAATTATAAGAAGGAGACGCTTCTCTAAAAAGCGTAGTCCGCTCGATAGCTCTTTCTTTTCTTGTGCCTCACTATCTTCTTGGTCAATATGCTGTATAATTGTATCCGTTAAGATTACACCCATATCAACTACTGTTCCTATGGCAATAGCAATACCCGACAAAGCTACTATATTTGCGTCGACGTTTCCTAATTTCATGGCAATAAAGGTTAATAAAACGGACACTGGTAGCATTAATGAAATAAGTAAGGCAATACGAAGGCGGCGTAAAATGAGTAATACTATGGAGATAGTAATTAAAATTTGAAGCCATAAAGCGGATTCAAGCGTCACAATTGTTTCTTCAATAAGTTCTGAACGGTCATAAAAAGGTATAATTTTCAATTGAGTTAGCTCACCTGAAGCCAAAACTCTACTGGGTAAAGAGGATGATAATTCGTCGATTTTTTGTTTTATTGCTGCAATTACTTTTTCAGGATTAGCTCCGTATTGAGCAACTACTACGCCTCCTACTGTCTCTTTTCCAGAAACATCTAATACACCGCGTCTGTCGGCTGGACCATGTGTTATATTGGCAACATCTTTTAAATAAAGAGGTATTTGGTCAACTACCCGTATGGGAATCAATTCTAAATCGTTTAGATCTTCTATACTGCCATTTCCACGAAGTAAATATTCAACTTGATTGTATTCTAGGGTTCGCAAGCCACCTTCTGCTTGGGCTTTTTTGAGTGCTTTTAAAATATCTTGAGTATTTAACTGATATTGTTCCAAAAGCGTTGGATGGATATCAATCTGAAATTCTTTAACAAATCCTCCAATAGAAGCAACCTCAGAAACTCCAGCTACAGAGGATAGACTCGGTTTTATGTAGTAATCTTGTAGTGTTCGACGTTCATCTAGATCCCAACCACCAACTTCATCTCCTGAGTTATTTACACCCTCTAAATAGTACCAAAATATTTGGCCTAAACCTGTTGCGTCCGGTCCTAGTGCGGGTTTAGTGTTTTCGGGTATTAACCCCGTTGGCAAAGAGTTTATCTTTTCAATAATCCGACTTCTACCCCAGTAATATTCTATGTCCTCTTCAAAGATAATGTAAAGAGTAGAGCGTCCTGTAATCGATAAGCCCCTAACGTCCTTGACACCAGGTAGCGTTAAAAAATAATTACTAAGCGGATAAGTTATCTGGTCGTCTATATCCTCTGGTGATTGCCCTCGCCACTCGGTATATACAATTTGTTGGTTTTCACCCAAATCGGGTATCGCATCAACGGGTATTGTTTCGGATTCAAATGATAGATTCCAATTAAATGGCGCTACCGATAAGCCCAAAAATAATAATATTAAAAAGATTCCTAAGGGTAATAAAGGCTGTTTTAATGTAAACCGATAATATCGATTGAACATGTGTAATGGATTAGAAATTGAATATTGAGTAGTACGAGAAGAATGGGTAAGATTCTACTGAACTTTAGGGTTTAGAACGATAAAAAGAGATAATATTATCGCTATTTGGAACTTCTAATTCTCTATATTAGCCAGCTCTCGTATAGGCTAAAGTAGGAAGGGTGGGGGATTAGATTAGTTATAACAATTAAACTTATAGAACCTTTCTTATTAGGAGAGATATCATTGACTGAGTGTAAAGATATTGAAGGGCCTTGTTTAAGGTTTAATTGATTATGGTACAAATCATTATTGACACTATAGGAGCATTCACAGAGGTAGGTATAAGTGCACCCACTACTATAATTAATACAACAATTAAGTTCATTAGTAATGTATTCTGAATCAGCTTTAAAGTGTGAATAAAGGAAAGTAGATACTGTATGATTGATTTTCTTTTGCAGGTTTTTAACAGAATGTTTCTTTTGACCAGTATATGAGTGAGGTACCCTTTGGCCTATCGAATGGAGTTTTAAAATACCCAAGAATACCTCTGAGTATGATTCAGTAGAAAACTCATTAATACCAATATTAGAAGGCTCAACATAACTCTTTTGACCTAGGTGATGACAAGCTAATACACTATCATTACAAAAGGTGATTATTAGTATAATGGCGTAAAGATAATTCAATGAAAGTTTTTTGACCTGACTAGCTTTGCTATGTGCATTTATTGACCTCATTGTAATAATATAAACAAAAATTGGAGAATAACGGTATATTTACTCATGGATTAAACACTGCATATATAATAATCCTGCTGTAAATATTCGATTTTTTCATTTAAAAGATGGTCATTTATTTAAATTTATCACAATCATTATTCTATTTAATCTTTCGTCAATCAAGCTCTTTCCAACGTACAAAGGCTTCCATTGCTTCATACTCGGCTAAACCAAGTTTATCATAGGCTACTGCAGTAGAACGGGTCCGGTCATCTGCTCGTTGCCAAAATTCTCTTTTATCAGTACCTGGAAATAAAGGGCGATCTTTCTGCGATTGATGCTTAAAGATAGCGCGCCGTTTTTTATCAGTTTCCTCCGGGCTTAGAGGAACGGCCATTTCAATATCCTCAATATCCCACTCTTGCCAAGCACCTCGATAAAGCCATACATAGCAATTTTTCATCCAATCTTGATCTTTTAATTCATGAAGAGCCTGCAAGATAGCTTCTAGACAAATTCTATGTGTTCCGTGTGGATCAGACAAATCACCTGCAGCATATATTTGATGAGGTTTAACTTCTTCAATTAGCCTCTTAACTATTTTAATATCTTTTGGGCTAACAGGCTTTTTACGTATTCTCCCAGTTTCATAGAAGGGTAGGTCTAAAAAGTGAATATTTTCATCTTGAATGCCAATGTATCGGCAAGCTGCTTTTGCTTCACCGCGTCGAATAAGCCCCTTTATAATTTTAATCTCCTCAGAGTCGGGCTCACCTTGATTTTTTTCGGCTAAGAAGTTTGTTATTTCACTAAATATTGAATCAACCAGGGAGCCATCAATTTTTAATGCATTATGATAGTCGGAAACAAAATCAGCAAATCGGACAGCATCTTCGTCAGATACAGCGATATTACCAGAAGTTTGATATGCTACATACACTTTGTGTCCTTGGTCTACCAATCTTATAAAAGTACCACCCATTGAAATGACATCGTCATCGGGGTGTGGACTGAAAATTAATGCTTTTTTTGGAAATGGGGTTTTACGTTCTGGCCTATAGGTATCTTCGGCATTGGGTTTACCGCCAGGCCAACCAGTAATTGTATGCTGAATTTGATTGAAAACCCTGATATTTACATTATAAGCTGTGCCTATTTCAACTAGAATATCATTCATTCCAAATTCACGGTAATCTTCTTCAGTAAGTTTTAAAATGGGTTTAGCTAATTTAAGGCTCAACCAAATGACGGCTTTTTTGATCAGAAAATTATCCCATTTAATGGGGCCCGCAAGCCAAGGGCTTTTAATTTGGGTCAATTCAGCAGCAGCAGCGGTGTCTAATATAACTTCAGTCTGGTTGTGCTGCTGCAAAAAAGTAGCGGGAATTGATGAATTAATATCACCTTCGATGGTGTCTCGAATGATATTCGCTTTTCCCTCACCCCAGGCCATCATAAATATTCTTTTTGCTTGTAAAATCGTTCCAACCCCCATCGTAATCGCTCTTCTTGGAACATTTTCAATATCAAAGAATCCACTGGAAGCATCTAACTTTGTTAATCGATCCAGTGTAATAAGGCGCGTTGTTGAGTCTATGATAGATCCAGGTTCATTAAATCCAATATGGCCAGTACGGCCTATTCCAAGAATTTGAATATCTAAACCACCTGCCTGCACAATCTTTGTTTCATACTCCTCACAGAATGATATAATTTTATCTTTTTTCAATGTACCATCTGGTATGTGAATATTCTCTGTCTTAATATTGATATGTTTAAAGAGATATTCATGCATAAAATGGTTATAACTCTGATGAGCATCAGGAGACATTGGATAATACTCGTCAAGGTTAAAGGTGATAACTCGCTCAAAACTTAATCCTTCTTCTTTATGCTTTCGAACTAGCTCATCATAAACTTGAGTTGGGGTAGACCCAGTTGCAAGTCCTAACACAGTAGGTTTAGATTCTTTATTTCTAGAATCAATAAGTTCAGCTATAGTATTAGCTACATACAAAGATCCTTCTATTGCTGTTTTAAACAACTGAGTGGGGATGCGTTCATGATTGCTTATATCAAAATCGGTAAGGGATACTGACATCTGACTAATTTGTTATTTTGACACGGTTTTTACCGTTTAAGCTAGGTATTATGATGAAGATTTTAAAATATGTTAATACCTTTGTAAAAGTAGAATGATTAGGGAATTTTACAAGTCTGACTTTTTGTAAATATATGTAAAGTCAAGCTTTTCTAAACCATTTAAGATATAGTTTGCCTTTATAGTATATACCATGATAGATACCCACGCCCATATATATTTACCAGACTATTCAAATGATGTTTTGGCGATGATTGGTAGGGCAATCGATTTGGGTATAAGGCACATATTGATGCCTGCCATCAATCCTGATTCTATTGCTCAAATGGAAACGATTACTTATCTCAATAGTGGTAAAAATGATATTAACTTGCACCCTATGATTGGTTTACATCCTTGCGAAGTGAAGGAGCAAATATCAATTTGGGGAGAGCAACTATGGCCGAGTAAATTAGAAAGCTGGTTACTCGAATTTGCCGGCTTAAACCAATATGTTGGGATTGGTGAAACAGGTTTAGACTACTATTGGTCAATGGAAAGTAAAGAAGAACAGATGCTAAGTCTTGATATACATTTTGAGATAGCAAAAAGTACCAACAAGCCTATTGTTTTACACAATAGGGAAAGTACACAGGACTTACTAGATGCCATAGCTAGACATCAAAATGGCTCGGTTAAAGGTGTTTGGCACTGTTTTAATGGAACTTATGAGGAGGGAATGAAAGCTGTAGATCTCGGATTTCATTTGGGAATAGGAGGGGTAATAACCTTTAAGAATGCAGGGGTTGCCGAAGCTATTCAGCAGTTACCTATCAACAAGTTAATCTTAGAAACAGATTCACCCTACCTTTCACCAACGCCATTACGGGGTAAGCGTAATGAACCTGCTCACTTGGATCACGTCCAAAAAAAATTAGGAGAACTCTTTGGATTAAGCCAACAAGAAATAGAAGCACAAACCGATCGTACCGCAGCTAAGCTATTTTCTTTATAAGATTGAACTTTTGATTTTTTTAGGTCTACCCAGACTTCAGTGCATGTTTTAGCAGATAACGTTTCAATTTATTTTAAATATAGGACGTAGATACTCAGGATAACCTTCTGGAAAAGTCATGTACTTAAATTCTTCTCTAAGCAAAATAGTATTTCTTATTGATTGAAAGCTCTCGCCTATTACTGTTTTGTGTCGGTTCGATTCATATTCAAGAGTGGATCGACTTATCAAATTTTGCATCTCATAATCATATTTATATAAACCGTGTAAAACATTAATACTTTTATAATAGGATTTTATCTTAATCTCATTTAAATTCGATTCTTTTGGTATTGATTTTTGTAGATTTAAAGGACTAACTTGACTTACATTGTCTGCACATTTAAGATCAAAATAATTCAAGAGGCTTTTTAAAACCCCTTTGGAAGCTTCAAGCTTTGCTTTTTTAGAATATCCGGCAATGTGTGGGGTGGCAATTATTGCCTTTTTTACTAATTCTGGATTGGGCACCGGTTCGGTTTCCCAGACGTCCAAAACTACGTCGATTTTATTATGAGACGATTCGTATGAACGAATGCTATTCAATAGATAGCTCTCGTTAATTATACCGCCTCTAGCTGCATTAATAATGAGCTCTTGTTTAGGACTGAGCGATAAAATGTTAGGCATAAAATAATGAGTACATTTACTGCCTTGACTAATATAAGGAAGGTGAAAGCTCAGTATGGCACACTCATGGAGAGTGTTGAGGCTGCAGCTCTTGAATGATTTTTCGCGTAGTGCTTTGGGAGGATCATAGCCAGCATAATTCACCCCGATTACTTCTAATTTTTTGGCTACGGCCTCTCCTGTATGTCCCATACCAATAATTCCAACTTTATAATCAATTAACTCTTTGTGCTTTAATTCACACCAGGTCAGCATCGAAGTAAGTACATACTCCGCTACAGCATTTGCATTACATCCGGGAGAATAATCAAATTGTATACCTAGGTCATTTAGGTATCCCTTGTCAATATGATCGGTACCTGAAGAAGCTGAACCGATGAATTTGAGTTTTTTTGGGAGAGTAGGTACGGTTTTGGGATTCACTTTAGTCACGGTTCTAAGTATCCAAGCATCAAAGCTGTCTAGCCTAGGCAGGTGTTTAGAACTGTCATAGTAAATCAATTCAACATGCGGGGGTACAAATTGTTCTAAATGGTAGATGTGTTGATCAGCTAATATTCTCACGTTAGGGCTCACGATTCTTTATGATTTTTTCTTTATTTCCAACTTTATCACTAATTCAAGCTCCTTCCCGCTCTTTTTAATTTTGGTTCATTTCTTTATATACAAAGTTACATTTTCTACTTAGATATAACTACTTTTGCATCTTAATAGTAGAAAGTGACCCAGTAAAAACTCCTATTTGATAAAGTAGAATTAATGAATAAGCTTAGCTACTTTAATTATTAAGAACTAAGTTATAAACCTTTATGAATTATCAAATTCCAGATTTAATTAGAAAAAAAAGAGACAATAACGAACTGTCAGACAGTGAGATAAATTATTTAGTTCAGCAATACTCTAAGGGGTTTATACCTGATTACCAGATGAGTGCTTTTTTGATGGCTGCATATTTAAATGGTCTTAATGATCAAGAATCCACTTCACTTACACATGCTATGCTAAACTCTGGTAGTATATTGGATTTGACACATATTCCAGGTGTTAAAGTGGATAAACATTCTACTGGGGGTGTAGGGGATAAATTATCCCTTATAATTGCTCCTATTGTAGCTAGCTTAGGCGTCAGTGTTCCAATGGTATCGGGCAGGGGCTTAGGGCACACTGGAGGAACCTTGGATAAGCTAGAGTCTATACCTGGTTTTAATGTAGATCTTTCTTTACAAAGGTATGTTGAAATAGTAAAAGAGCACGGTATTGTTCTTGTAGGTCAAACAATTGAAATGGCTCCAGCAGATAAGAAGATGTATGCCCTGCGTGATGTAACAGCTACTATTGAATCTATTCCATTGATTGCTGGTAGCATCATGAGTAAAAAATTAGCAGAGGGAATTGATGCCTTGGTGTTGGATGTAAAATACGGATCAGGGGCATTTATGAAAACCCAAACCCATGCTATTGAACTTGCACAAACTCTGGTGGATATAGGGCAGAGTTTTAATAAACCTATCATTGCTTTTATTACAAGCATGGAGACTCCAACTGGGTCAGCTATTGGTAATTGGTTAGAGGTGCTAGAATCCATTGACGTACTAAAAGGAAATGGACCTTCAGACACCATATACCAAAGTACACTTCTATCGGGGGCTATGTTGTATCTTGCTGGGACTGTTACATCGATTGAAGCGGGTATCAAAGAAGCAAAAAATGCTATTTCATCCGGAAAAGCTTTTCAAAAATTCAGAGATATCGTTCAGGCACAAGGTGGTGATCTGAAATATATAGATAATCCAAATTCTAGAGGAACACCCAAATATTGCTATACTATAGCGAGTAAAAAGCAAGGGTATATAACACGTCTAGACGCCTATCAGCTGGGCACCTTAGGTGTGCGATTGGGTGCAGGTAGGCAACAAAAAGAACATATTATTGATCCATTAGCGGGTATTATACTCGAAAAAAAGCTTGGAGAATACGTTCATAAGGGTGAGACTTTAATGACCCTACACACGAATAAAGAATTGGATGTTGGTGAACTTGAACGCAGTGCCTGTTCTTCAATAGAATGGGGAACTTTCCAGGTAGAATCACAACCACTGATTTCTCATATATTAGATAAAAACGGCTTAAGAGTTTATTCTTAACTGAGTTTATCCGTAATTTTAAATACATTATAATAACTACTAATAGTCTTAATCAATTAATCTAAATACTCCAAAACTTATGTTTCAACGTTTTATTCGAGCCATCAAATCTCTTTTCGGGGGTGTAGTAAGCTCTATGGAAATTCCAAAATTGATTCTAGAGCAAAATATTCGTGAATTAAATGACCAGATCCCTCAAATGAATGAGAATATAGCTACGGTCAAGGCTAATTTAATCATGCTTAAAAACGAGACTAGTAGGGGAAATCTAAGAGTGCAAGATCTTACTAGAAAAATCAAATCAGCCATTCAAGTTAATAGGGACGATATAGCTGAAGGGTATGCCTTACAATTAGAAAAGGCAAAGGCAGACCTTATCTCAACCAAGAACCAGTTAGAATTTGCTGAAAAAGCTTATGAAAAAGCCTTGAAAATTAAAGAGGTATTCATGCGTGAAAAAGACCGTAAAATTGAAGAAGCAAAAGAAGCTCTCAGAGCAAGTGAGCGCTCGGAATGGCAGGCGAAAATAGCTGATACCTTAGAGCAGTTTGAGGTGGGTGGAATAGACCAGACACATGACGAGATGATCAATCGCCTCAACGAAGAATCAGCCAAAAATGAAGCAAGAATGGAAGTTGCCCTTGAGAGTCTTGATACTCAAACTATGGAAATAGAAGCGAATGCTGAAAAATTAAGGGCGCATGAGTTGGTAGAGCAGTTTAAATTAGAAATGAATCCTGAAAGTGTAGAGATAAAAAAGAGACTACTCAGTGGAACAGTTGATAAGAATAAATGAAGCTGAATTGATTAATGAAGCATCTCACAGTATGGATTTTTTGGATCATACTATCTTAAATGAAGGATCGGCCACTAGTGGTATTTCTGATTCAATCGGTTTAGCCAACCCAAATAGCTCAGCCAAGAAGGAAATGAGGTAATAGCTATGCAACAATTATTTGAGCATCTTATTTGGGAAGTTCAGGGAAACATAGCAGTTTTAACCATTAATAGGCCAAAGGTCTTAAATGTATTAAATACTGATGTACTCAAGGAATTAGATGTATGGTCGACCAAAATTCATTCTACATTGGAGCAGTCAACTAACCTAATACGCTGCATTATATTACAGGGAGCAGGGGATAAGGCGTTTGCTGCGGGTGCTGATATTAAAGAATTTAAAGGAAAAGTAAAGGCTGAGGCACAGAGTATATCTAGCAGAGGGCAGCGTATTTTTAAAAAGATAGAACAGCTGCCTGTACCTACTGTGGCGCTTGTCGAGGGTTATGCATTGGGAGGCGGTGCTGAATTGGCCATTGCCTGTGACTTCAGACTAGCGGCACCAAATGCTATTATAGGCTTTCCAGAGGTAAAGTTGGGCTTGATTCCTGGCTTTGGTGGAACCGTTCGCCTGCCGCACCTAATTGGATATGCCAAAGCAATGGAATGGATGACTACAGCTAAAACAGTTTCTGCAAACCAAGGGGTAAATGTAGGGATATTTAATGCTATATTAGATAATGAAAACGAAGAAGTATTGGATCAAGCAAAAAAATGGATTGCCCCATTATGTTCTATGGCACCTTTAGCCGTAAAAAGTATTATTTTTGCCATGAAGTCTCGACAGGGCTCGTATTCACAAGAATTTTTTGAGAAAGAAGCCGAGCTGTTTGCTAAGCTTTTCGAAACTCGTGACCTTGAGGAAGGTATTAATGCCTTTATAGATAAAAGAAAGCCTGAGTTTCAGAATAAATGAGAATCAATATTTAATTAATGAACGACGAACCTCCATCGAGTAGATTATCTGTAAACTACACATCTAATGGGGCCGCGAAATGAATGAGTGGCTTCTAATTCTTGGAACTTTGGTATTGAGTGGTTTTTTTTCGGGTTCTGAAATCGCCTTTGTTTCCGCTAACAAGCTTAAACTAGAAGTAGTATCGCGACGAACTAATTTGATGGCAAAAGCCATTGATTTTTTTAAAAATCGGCCAGAAACCTTTCTGACCACAACATTGGTGGGAAATAATATTGTCAATGTGATCTATGCTACTTTGATGGCCATATTCTTAGCAGAACCAATTACTCAGATATATCTCGATTACATTGGGGAACTTCCAAGTGAGCTCATGGTTCTGAGCTTACAGACGGTTCTAGCCTCTATTTTGGTTATGATTTTTGGTGAAATCTTACCAAAAGCCATATTTAGAGCACAAGCAGATTACCTCATACACTTTATAGCTTTACCACTCCGAATATTGCATGTTGCGTTACGGCCTTTAATCATTATTGCCGATGGAGCTTCACGCCAAATAATCTCCTTAATTTCTAATCAATCAGAGAGTACCTCTCTAATATATCGGCGGCAAGATGTCGAACGGATTGTCCAAGAACTTAGGGATAGCGGAGGAAATGGAGACTTGGATCAGGATGATTCAGAGATATTACATAATGTACTCGAGTTGTCTAATAAACGTGTAAAAGAGAGTATGGTTCCTAGGATTGAAATAGAAGCCGTAGAAAAAAAGACCTCAATAGTGGAGGTGAGTCAGCTATTTATAAGTTCGGGTCACTCAAAGTTACCCGTATATAAAGAATCTATTGATGATGTGATTGGTGTTGTATATGCATATGATTTATTTAACAACCCAAAAACCATACAAGAAATATTACGTCCGATTAAATTAGTACCCTATACAAAGAGATCAAAGAATTTATTGGCAGAATTTAGACAGGAAAACTTATCAGTAGCTATAGTACTTGATGAATATGGTGGAACTGCTGGGATGGTCACTATAGAAGATGTGCTAGAAGAACTAGTTGGAGATATTCAGGACGAACATGATGTGGAAGATGAAATCATGAAACGTATTGCTGAGCATACATACATTGTCAGTGGAAACGTAGAGATAGAAGAACTCAATCAAAAATTTGAGGAAGTAAATATTCCTGAAGAACCAAATGAGTACGACACTCTTGCGGGATATATAATCAACCATTTAGGTCGAATTCCACGAGTGAATGAAGAGTTTATTATCGATGAATTAAGATTCATTATTAGTAAAGCGACACAAAGTAGAATTGAGACCGTAAAAATGGTTGTTATAGATAGTGATTGAAATTAGGTCATGATGTAACATCTCAGATTAATTTATAGGTATCATAGCTCATGGTTAAGATGCGGTAGATTCGGGCTTGTTTGAACAGGTTATATTAACCTTTATTCCACCAACCTATCCAGAGGAGGTAGAATTGCAAACTCTATTAGCTGTACTGGAATGTACCTCTAAGGAATCACTTACAAATGTATATTTGCAAATGGATCGACAAGAATTACTTGAACGAATCGAATAATTACGCTTCAGTGTAGCTTAATTATTACCGGTATTAGATTTTGAGTCGACCCTGGAATCATTAAACATTAATACGCTCAAAATGCCTGTAAAACTGAATGAACTCAAGAAAACGATACGGTCAATCAGAAAAGTCAAGGGTAGCCGACCCGAAAAAAAAGCAATGGTATCCATTAACAGTATACTACCAATCAAGTAGGAAAGTATGCGCGCCCTGTGTACTGGTGTTATGGACACTGTGATATATCCTAAGAGTAAACCGGATAAACAATACGCAATATACTCGGTATTGGTTGCGCTAAAGGTTTCTCTAAGACCTATTGCTATCAAAAGATTATTAAGCCCAATTGGTACTATATAAGCACCAATGAATCCGACAAAAAAGGAAAGCCCACGACGACTTTTAACCGGCGTTTTGAAAGTATTGTTCATGAATCGACTAATCTTACGTATAAAATTCAGCGAACGGAAATAAATAAGTACCTAGGGGTACTATGCTCTCTTAATAATGAGGAATGTAATGAAAACCTTACTCTACTGTAAACGTTCCTTGCATTAAGGCATAATGACCTGGAAAGCTGCAAATAAATGAATAAGAACCTGGTGCCGGTGCCTCGAACTCAATCGTAGTCATTTCTCCACCGCCTAATAATATTGTGTTTACCATAACTTCAGGAGCCTCTACCGGTACATATTCATTATCTTTGGCTTTCATGGCTGACATAGCAAAAGTAGCTAAGTCAGTATCGGGTCGGAGCAGAACCCAATTATGACCCATCGCAGCTTTAGGTAATTTACCCACATGTTTAAGAGTTAACACAACTATTTGTCCATGTTTTACTGTAATCTCAGAAAGGTTGAAGCGCATTTGATCGTTACTTTCAATTACGATTTGAACTTTATCGTTTGAATTCTCTATTTCACTGACGGCAGGAGAGCTGAGAATAAATGCATTGGTAAATGTGTAGGTTAAGCCGATTAAAGCACTAATTAGTATTGACATGATGTGTAAGTTTGATAAATGATAATTGATATAAGAATGAGTAAGTGGTGTGCACACTTATTTAAAAAATCTTAAAATTTCCAGAGGTATTTTAAAGTGTGAATGGCTAGTTGCCAAAACTTACAATCCAAATTGAAACATAAATTATAGTCTAAATATGAACTTTATATGAAGAACTAACAAAAATTCCCCCTACTTATGGATAGCTATTTACTAGTTCATAATACAGGTTCTGAAAAGGGAAAATTTGTGCTATATTCTGCATTCATATCAATAATTAATTTCCATACTTTTGCATGCCTATTGTACTTCAAGATCTTACCTCATTAACAGCCACTATGTTTTTAGTAATTAAAAAATGAACGAAAAGCTATACTCTATACGAAACAGACTAGATGATATTGACAAAAGTATCATTAAAGCATTAGCCCAACGTCAACAAGTTGTTAAAGAAGTTGCGGCATTAAAACTTGCTAATAATAGTGGCATTAGAGATTTAGAAAGGGAAGAAAAACTACTCAATAAAATTCGTGATTTTGCCAATGAAGTTGGCTTAGACCGGTATTATGCTGAGCATTTATTTAGAGAAATCATTACTAACTCAGTGCGCTATCAAACACATTCTTTAGTGGACCTTCAAAATAAAAATGGCCAAGGTTATATAAAAGTTAGTTACCAAGGTACAGATGGAGCTTATAGCCATCTTGCGGCTGTGCGGCATTTTGAGGAGCGACATAAACGTGTCGACTATTATGGGTACGACACCTTTAAAGAAGCCGCTCGTGCATTAAAGGACGAGCAGGTGGATTATGCCATGTTACCCATTGAAAATACTACAGCAGGTTCTATAAATGATATTTACGATATTTTGGGAGTGTCCGATTTGCATATTATTGGAGAAGAAATTATTAAAATTGTTCATTGTTTATTGGCAGTTGAGCCAGTTGATGTCAATAAAATTAGACGAATCTTTTCCCATCCTAAAGCTATTGAACAATGTACACATTTTTTATCTCGCCTTCCTAGATGCACTGTGGAATCCTACCTAGATACTGCTATTTCAGCTAAACGGGTTCTCGAGGACGGAAATCTATCACAAGCCGCAATAGCTGGTGCACATGCCGCAGAATTATATGGCCTTCATATTATTGAACATGATATTGCTAATCAACTAGAGAATTATACCCGATTTGTGGTGGTATCTCGTGAAGCCATTGAAGTAGATCCACAATTCCCTTCAAAAACATCTCTTATGATGGTAACTTCGCATCAAGAGGGGTCCTTGGTTGAATGTCTAAATATCTTTCATAGGCATGGGATTAATGTGTGTAAGTTAGAATCTCGACCTCGAATAAATGAACCTTTTCGGTATTCATTCTATGTAGATATTGAAGCTAATGTATTCGACAGTCGTACTTCAATTGCAATAGATGAATTACGAGATGAGGCATTGGAAGTAAAAATATTTGGTAGTTATCCAAAGCAATTAAATGGCGATCAACGCTACAAAAGCAGATAAAAAAATGAAACATTCTTAACAAAGAGTGATGCTACCTTAGCAGATTTAGCTTAATGCGATTAAGGATTGAAGCGTTTGCGTCCTTGCTTAAATTCAATTTCTACAAAGGATTCTAAGTTTAGAGCCTCTAAATGACGAATCCACTGTCCGTTTTGCCATACTCGAGTGTATCCTTTTTCCAAGGCTTCATTAGGATTCATTCGTTTTAAACGGTGCTCAAGCTTTATGAAGTTGGTTTTATTTTGCTGTGTAAGTTGGCTCAAGTGATGCTCTATGGATTGTCGATTATTACGAACCCTCATAGCAGAAATTTGTAAACGTTCTTGTACCTTCTTTAGGGCATATGACTTGGTAAGATAGTCAACCCGTTGCTTAGCCTGATTCCATCGTTGCTCTAGGCGACCATGAAGTCTTTCAGCACATTCATCCAAGCTAGCTAACACATCGTCTCGATTCGGTGTAGCTAGTACAGCAGCTTGAGTTGGTGTTGCCGCACGCTGATCCGCTACAAAATCTGATAAGCTGAAATCAATCTCGTGTCCAATTCCACTGATTATCGGAATTGGACAGGAATGAATAGTGCGGGCTACGGATTCCTCGTTAAATGGCCATAGATCCTCGAGTGATCCACCTCCCCTAGCTATAATGATAACTTGAAGATCATTGGATTTCCCCAAAAATTCTAAGGCCTGACAAATTTCTCCTGCAGCTCTTGCTCCTTGTACGCTAGCGTGGTAAAGAGAAATTTCGGCCAATGGCCACCGGTTAGAAAGGGTGGATATTATATCTTGGAAGGCGGCAGTTGTACGCGAACTCACCACCCCAATTTTGGTAGGGATACGGGGGAGTGGTTTTTTATGGCTTGCATCGAATAGTCCTTCAGTGGTTAATTTTTTCTTTAGTCGCTCAAATTCTATTTGCAGATTCCCAACGCCAACTGCTTCCATTTCTTCAATGATGAATTGATATTTCCCTTGAGGTTTATATACTTGAATAGATCCTCTTAGAATCACTTCTTTTCCATCACTAAAGAGCGAAGCATACCTCTGAGCTTGGTTTCTCCACATAACACAAGGTAATTGGGCGTCGGAATCTTTTAGTATGCAGTAAATATGGCCGTTTGAGCTTTTTTTAACATTGCTTAATTCACCGAGTACATTAATGTTTATAAAGTGTTGTTCTAAATGTGCTTTAATGCGTTGGGTGAGTTCGCTAACATTTGGGATATTTTGCTTCGGTATTTTAAGTAAATCCATATCAAAAGATAGCAAATCTTAGATGTTTCTACATCCTTTGCTTTGTTCTATGTATATTTACTCCTACAGGTTGAACGCTCACTTATACTTACTATTAAATAAAGCCTGCTCAGGTACGAACATGCTATTAAAAAACCTCCGAATTGTAACGTCCACTACTTTAACTGACCAAGTTCAAAACATTCGTATTATCAATGGACTTATAGCTGATATAGGCTCTGAATTATCTGTTCATAACGATGAAGATGCTTATGATTTTAAAGGGGCTTATGTGAGCCCTGGATGGATGGATATGCATGTACATTTGCGTGAGCCAGGCTACGAGCATAAAGAAACCATAAAGCAAGGTTGTGCTGCCGCTGCGTTTGGTGGATTTACAGCTGTCGCTTGTATGCCGAATACAAATCCAGCCATACATACCAGAGACGTGGTTGAGTACATCATCTCCAAAGCCAAAGAAACTCCTGTAGATGTACATCCCATTGGTTGCGTAACCAAACATCGAATAGGTGAGAGTATATCTGAAATGGCCGATATGAAAAAAGGTGGGGCTGTAGCGTTCAGTGATGATGGAGACCCAGTTTATGATGCGCAGGTTATGCGAATAGCTTTAGAGTATTCCTCAATGTTGGATGCACCAATTATCAATCACGAAGAAGATCTTAGTCTATCTAGACCTGGACATATGAATGAAGGGGCTGTTTCCACCAGATTAGGAGTAGATGGTACCCCAGGCATAGCGGAAGAAGTCATGATAGCTCGCGATATATTACTTGCTGAATATACCGGAGGCCACGTTCATGTAGCTCACATCAGTACGGCAGAAGGGGTTGATTTGGTCCGAAAAGCCAAAGCCAAAGGGATTCCAGTAACTACGGAGGTATGCCCTCATCATTTCCATTTGACCGATGAAGAGGTCGAGAAAACCAACTTTAGTACTAATGTAAAAATGCATCCACCATTGCGTACGCAGCACGACGTAGATGCCATGATAAAGGGATTAAAGGATGGTACTATCGATGTGATTTGTACCGATCATGCCCCACATGCCATAGAAGAAAAAGAAGTGGAATTTAACTATGCTCC
>PBJO01000007.1 GCA_002720745.1 Balneola sp. | reverse complement strand
ATCGTTGACTATTTTGGTACAGCTGATAATGATCCTGGTAGTGGTTGGGATGTTGCGGGTGTTTCTGCGGCAACTAAAGATCATACTCTTGTTCGTAAAGCAAATATCAAACAAGGGAATCCCGTTGCACTGTCTTCATTTGGAACTGAAAGTGCAGATTCTGAGTGGGAAGTTTATGATAAAGACAATCTTGATTTTATTGGAGACCATATATTTAGAGAAAAGGAACCAGTTATGGTTCATTTTAATGTGAATACATCTACTATGCCAGATACTTTAAGAGGTCATCATTTTATGCAAATAAGAGGTGGTTTTGTTGGGCCAGATGCCACAGGAGCTGCCTCGAATGGTATGATTACATGGGATTCTATGTCACGACATATGTATTCAATGGGTGGTGACTATTGGTGGAGTGATTTCCTAATGTCTCCAGGTGATACTTTGAATTATAAATTTTGGGCAGGAGTAAATCCCGATACCCCTTTAACTAATGGCAGTGAACAGGGTTGGGAAAGTGGAGATAATAATGTATTCATTTTGCCAAGTGATTTTGCTGGTGCAGACACTACTGTAGATTTGCAATTTTATGAAACTAGAGAAGCACCATACCCGATATCTGATGATAGTATTTCATTATTTTTCAGAGTAAATATGGGGCCTGCAATCAAGTCTGGGAATTTTGATCCTGCTACAGATACTGTTGGTGTTCGCGGAAGTTTTGATGGTTGGGCGAGTGGCATAACTCTTGAACCTGGCGCTAACCAAGGAGATAATTACTTTTTTGAGGGAACCAAGCAAATAAGTCATGGTGAGGCAGAACCTATTACTGAGGTATCTTATAAATTTATCACTGTGAATGAAGAAGGCACTATCGGTTGGGAATCAGATCCAAATCGTACATTCGACATGCCAGCTAATGATACTACACTTCATTGGGACAATTTTGACCGATTAGGTTTTCCACCTGCAAACGTAAATACTGAGCCAGTAGCAGTCACATTTACAGTTAATATGGCTACTCTTTTAGATACCCTACAAGACTACCATACAGTTCAACTTAAAGGAGCTCCATCCGGAGCAGATGCTGCTGAAACTGGTCTTGGTGAAATTATCACCTGGGATACAGGTTCACTTCAAATGGAACATTTAGATGGTGATGTTTGGGGAACAACATTTGATATGTCACCAGGTGACTTATTGAATTACAAATTTTGGGCTGGTGTAGATCCTGAAACACCATTAATCAATGGTGCTGAACAGGGATGGGAAAGTGGAGGAAATAATCAATTTGTTCTTCCTGCTACGGCTAGTGGTGATACGGTAGTTCCAATGCAATGGTATGAATTTAGAGAACCACCATACGAACCAAGTGATGATACTTTAACTATATTATTTAAAGTCAATATGGGAGGTCCAATTCAAACTGGAGATTTCGATCCTGAAACCGACATGGTTGGAGTTAGAGGAAATCCAGTATTTTTTGATAATCCAGCTGACTGGTCTGCTTCTGCTTTCTATCTTGACGAGGTAGGAGGAAGTGGAAGTAATATATACTATGCTGGGATTGCTCAAATGCATAGAGATAGTGCTGCTTTGATTGAAGATGAGGTGGGCTACAAATTTGTATTTGAGGTAGATGGTGAAACTACTTGGGAATCCAGGGCGGATAGATTCACTCATATTCCAGAAGAAGATACAACACTTAAGTGGGTGTATTTCAATGATACTCCACCTTCTGATACACCAATATTGAGTACTACACTTAGTTTTGAGGTAAATGTTGGAATTCTTGAAGGTTTAGGGTATTTCAATTCTTCAATTGATTCAGTCTTTGTTAGAGGCTCATTCAATTCTTGGGGTGTTCAAAATGAAATGACTTTTAATTCATTTTCTGGAACCTATGAGGAATCAAATATTCCATTAAATGTCCCTGTAGGAGCTGAACACAAGTATAAATACTATTTGAAGTGGGATGCATCTAGGGATGATGAAACAAGTACTAACTTTTTGGCTGGAATTACTCATGATGGTTCAGGCTGGGAAGAACCTGGTGTTACGGGTGGTGCTGATCGTCAATTGATAGTTGAAGATGCTGCTAATCAGCCCAAGAGATCGGAGTATTTCAATGGTGTTGAACCAAAAGCACTTCTTACACCTAATAATGTAGATGGTGGTGCAATAACGGTAACTTTTTCAATTGATATGTCGCCAGCGGTACAGAACGCTTCAGCACCTTTTGATGTATCGAATGACTCTGTATATCTATATGTTGACACGCCATTCTTTGTTCTTACACAGAGCTTAATTGTTCCAGGTGATGCTGGTGAGAATTTCATGACTATGCCAGATGAAATGCGTGAAAGATTGAGATTTAAAGATGATGATGGTGATATGGTTTATACACTTGATTTAGACCTTCAATTACCAACCTTGAATCACATGGGTTTCCGCATTGGATACGGTGAACCAACATCACAAGATGGTTCTATGTTTACTCATGGTTCAGGATTTGATGCAGGTCGACGACATTATCAATATGTACAGCCAATTGTTGCTGGTGATGGTTCAGTGACTTGGCCAAGCAGCTTCACTCTACCAACATTAACCTGGGTAGCTGAAGACTTAGCTTGGGAAACACCACCAGATTATAATACTCCTACTACTTCCTCAGAATTAGATGATTCAATGGTTAGGAAATTTGCTCTCGAGCAAAATTATCCAAATCCATTTAATCCTACTACAAATATTAGTTTTAGTCTTGCTGATGCCTCACCCGTTAAGCTGACTATATATAACTTATTAGGGCAAGAGGTTGCTAGATTGGTTAGTGGTAAAGTAATGAATGCTGGTACGCATACTGTTGCGTTCAATGCAGTATCTTTATCATCTGGAGTGTATTTGTACCGTTTAGAAGCAGGTAGCTTTGTGAGCAATAAACGCATGACACTCATTAAATAAATTCTTGTAATAATAGAGCTGAATTAATTGCAGCTTAATATTATTTGAAAGTCTTAATTCACAGAGGCTATGAAAGGCCTCTGTGTACTTAACCAAGTAAAAAACGATCATTGGCTTCGACTATCTACGATATAGCAGCAAAAGCAGGGGTTAGTATTGCCACTGTATCTCGAGTGTTTAACCAAAGTACAAGTGTTTCACAAAAAACTCGGGAAAAAGTGTTGAAAATTTCTGAAGCAGTAGGTTATCATCCTCAGGCATATGCTCAAGGTTTGGCTAGTAAAAAACTCAATACTATAATGGCGGTGGTACCGGTAATGTCGAATTATTTTTTTATAGAAATTTTGGGAGGTATCCAGGATAAATTAACCCAGCTAGGATATGAACTAAGTATCTTTAATGTCACAGGTACTGGTGATGTTTTTTTTGATCAAGTTGAACATGTGATCCGGCGCCGTGCAGCAGAAGGTTACTTATTTATCTCGATTCATTTAAATGCCGATCAATGGGATAAACTTCAAAAATATCCAGTATCCATAACCCTAATCGATGAGTTTTACGAAGGTTTTGACTCTGTTTCAGTAGATAACGTTCAAGGAGCTTATACCGCAACTAAGACACTTTTAGATGCTGGATATGAGAAGATAGGTATGATTTCAGCACTTGAAAGTTCAAAGCCTATTAAGGATCGAATAAAAGGATATAAATTGGCATTTGAGGAGTTTGGGTTTTCATTTGATCCCAATTTAATTATCTCAGGGGATACTAATTACAGAGATGGATTTACGGAACGGGGAGGATATACAGCCATGCAACTAATGAATGAAGTGCATCCCAAGGTGGATGCCTGCTTTTGTTCATCAGATGTTCAGGCAGTCGGAGTACTTAAAGCAATGGAAGATTTAGAAATCTCTATCCCATTAATTGGCTATGATGATATAGAGATATCCGAATACATTGGTCTATCAACGGTTCGTCAACCTATGAGAGATATGGGTGCGATAGCTACACAAACCTTATTAGACAGAATGAAAAATGAGAGTAAAGCTATTTCACAGATTATATATTCACCAGAATTAATCCTTAGAAAGTCAACTAATGGAATACTTAAAAAATCCTAGATGCTAAAATCTACCAGGTATTTCTTAAGTATACTAAAACTACCAATCAAATTAATGCAACTTATTTGCTCTTCTCAATTTGGTTTTATCTTTTTTACATTTTTACTGCTGGTAGACAATGTAGAGGGTCAAGTAGTGACCTTTGAACCCAGCTTCGCCACACAGTATGATTCCCTTACCGTATATTTTGATGCTACACAAGGGAATGGAGCCTTAGAAGGCTTTAGTGGGCGCGTTTTTCTTCACACTGGTGTTATTACTGCGCAGAGCAGTAGTGGAACTGACTGGAAATATGTACCGGCAGGATGGGAGTCGTATCCATCGAACCTAGAGGCGAAGCAGATAGGGGAAAGCCGTTGGAAATTTACCTTTACACCAAACATACGTTCTTTCTTTGGAATCACATCTGCCAGTGAAGAAGTACTTAAGGTTGCCATGTTATTCAAGGGTACTAGAACCTTATCAGGGGCACCTATTGCTGTAGGCCGAGATGCAGATGGTGGCGATATATATATTGAATTAAGTTCTGGTGGTGTAGAAGCCCGCTTTGTGAAGCCAGCAAAAGAATTAACTTTACTTAAAGAATCAGACTCATTGCAGATTCTTGGTCTTGGTAGTGCAACAACAGGAACCTTACAATTGAGTTTATACGAAGATGAGCAATTGATTCAAAAGACTTCAAATGATACAATTTACTACGTATTTAAACCAAGTGAGAATCAAGAGCAGGTAGTATTTTCATTAATTGCTGAAAATGGACAAGAGTTAAGCGATACTACTATCACTAGGGTGGTCGTTCGTCCTGATGAATTCACTTCTATTCCCAGGCCTGAAGAAACTGAGGATGGGATAAAATACCTCTCAGATAGTTC
Source organism: Balneola sp. (assembly GCA_002720745.1). GTDB lineage: Bacteria > Bacteroidota > Rhodothermia > Balneolales > Balneolaceae > UBA1275. The sequence goes on along the minus strand of PBJO01000007.1, from coordinate 541,095 downwards.
GGTTCGCCTATCGTTGTTTGCTCCATATAAAGAATTTGTATATGTACTGGGAGATTTTAATGACTGGACACCTTCAGCTGATTACTTAATGCATAAAGAGATTTACAATTCTGATAGTACCTGGTTCTGGTTAGATATTAATGGGCTAACTCCTGGTAAAGAGTATGCATTTCAGTATTTGGTCGATGGGGAACTTAAAATAGCGGATCCATACAGTGAACTCATTCTTCATCCCGATGATGATACATATATACCAGCAAGTGTATATCCAGATATTCCTGCCTATCCTTATGGGAATACAAGTTTTTCAGTTGGAGTACTACAACCCGGATACGAAGAATATAATTGGAAAAATATTAGTTACAGTCGACCTGAAATTAAAGATTTAGTAATTTATGAGCTATTATTGCGGGATTTTTTAAAAAAACATAGTTACCAAGCACTTATAGATACCTTAGATTATTTGGATCAGCTTGGGGTTACCGCTATTGAACTTATGCCAGTAAATGAATTTGAGGGAAATCTTAGCTGGGGGTATAACCCTGCTTTTTATCTTGCTCTCGATAAGTACTATGGAACAAAAAATACATTTAAAGCTTTTATAAACGCTGCCCACTCAAGAGGAATAGCTGTCATTCTTGATGTGGTGCTCAATCATGCTTTTGGGCGCAGTCCAATTATTCGCCTATGGAACGAGGATGATTATGGTGCTCCAACTAACCAAAATCCCTATGCAAACCCTATAGCTAAGCATCCATTTAATGTTGGTTATGATTTGAATCATGAAAGTGCAGCTACCCGATATTTTTCTAAGCGAATTATGCAATATTGGATGCAAGAATATAAAATAGATGGATTTCGCTTTGATTTGAGTAAGGGATTTACTCAAGTGGATAATTTAAATGATGTGGGAGCATGGGGTAGTTACGATGCTTCTAGAATTGCTATATGGAAAGACTATAATAATTTTATTCGTTCTATTGATAGCAACGCATACGTCATATTAGAACATTTTGCTGATAATTCAGAAGAAAGAGCCTTAGTTGATGAGGGGATGCTAATTTGGGGTAATATGAACTATGAATATAATGAAGCTACTATGGGCTACAACTCTGATCTCAGAGGCGTTTTAGCAAGTCATCGCGGTTTTTCAAAAAGGAACTTAATAGGTTATATGGAAAGTCATGATGAGCAATGGCTTATGTTTAAAAATATTGCATTTGGGAATTCTTCTGGAGGTTACAATATTCGCGAATTGTCTACGGCATTAGATCGGATGAAATTGGCTGGAGCATTTTTTTTTACCTTACCAGGTCCTAAAATGCTATGGCAATTCGGTGAATTAGGATATGGTTATGGTGATGCAGGTGAACAGTGTTTGAACGATGCAAGTTATTGCCCAACAATTGCACCAAGTAGAACTGCTGCTAAGCCCATCAGATGGGATTACCGAGAAAATGCAGAGCGCCGTGCACTCTATCAAACATGGGCTAATATCATCGCTCTTCGCAAAGCTACTCCCGCCTTCACTTCCCCAGAAAGTTTTACCCATCAACTTCAAACCTCCACTAAAATTATTCGACTAAGTCATGGAGAGGAAAAAGTGGTTATCGTAGGGAATTTTGGGGTGAATGCTGTAACCGGTACAATCAATTTTCCTAAAGATGGGCAATGGTTCGACTATCTTAATAAGACTGTGCAACAAGTAAGTGAGGGATCCTTAGAATTAGATTTAGCGCCTGGGGCTTTTCACATATTTACTAGTACTGATTACTCAGGACTTGTGACATCGAATGAAAGTCGAGAGATCTTGCAGGTAAAAAATCAATTTAAACTCTATCCTAACTATCCAAACCCATTCAACCCAAATACACAAATTTCATTCAGTTTAGCCGAGTATGGTGCTACTACCTTACGGGTTTATGACCTTCTTGGGCGTGAAATAGCTATTCTTATAAATGGGCAGTTGGCCCCAGGTAGTCATACTGTAAATTTTACAGGATCAGGGCTTTCAAATGGAATCTATTTTGTGCGTTTAGTGCAAGGTTCAAATACACAAACCCATACCATCACTCTTTTAAAGTAATTGCTAATAAGGAAAAATCATAGAATCCAATACCAACTAGGCCACTCGAAACAAAAAAGACTCGTTTTTGATTCTTATTTCAATGCATTATGGTTGTTGGTTTTATTAGTGATTGCATGTGATACCCCTTCTAAAACGAATGAAGTATCTCCATTTATAGGGCTGAATACTCCAGTGATTTTAAACGATACTACGGTGGTCATTTGGTCCGATTATGTGTGGGAGCCCAAAAAATTAGAAGTTGGTAAGCTACCGGAGGGAATAAGCCATATACGATTCAACGAAGAGCGATCTCTTTTTATAGGGAAATTACGGCAGCCTGTGGATTTAATTGAACTTTTGATTGATGGAGAACGAGGACATATACTTGCAAAAAATAGCAGTTTTTTTACAGTAAAATTCTCTTATCCCGATCCAAAAAGAACCTTTGATTTGGTTCAAATAAAGGGAGAAATGAATGGTTGGAACGTTGCAGCCAATCCAATGTATTACAGCGATGGTTTTTGGCAAGTTGAAATGGAAGTAGAAGTGGGAGTATATGCCTATAAGTTTGTGGTGGATGGTAAGGAGTTATTAGACCCAACTAATTCACGGCAAGTACCTAATGGTTTTGGAGATTATAACAGTTTGATAGAAGTAGGGAAGAGAAGTAGTCAGCCGGCGGTCTTGATACCAACCGAGGTTAGTGGACATCGGCTAAGCTTCAGAATGGAATCATACCTACCTTTGGATCAAGAAATGGGACAATTTCCATCAGGTCAGTCTACATTAAGCAGTGGGAAAGAAAGCAAGAGTACCATTCAGTTTTCGACCAATGATCATAAACTTTTGGTACTGTGGGAGAACCAAGCGGTAGAAGTGCGGGTAATGGGTGATTATTGGGAGTTGGGTATTCCCGAGCGGGCCCGTTTTGTTGATCGTAGTTACTTACGGCTTTGGTTAGCAAATGATGTTGAAGTATTACATAATCTTAGAATTCCAATACAAAATGGGAATATTTTGCAGAATGCGGATCAACTAACCCGGCATGACCGATCATCATGGAATATGTATTTTGTATTTTTAGATCGGTTTAACGATGGGAACAAAGAGAATAACCGCCGAGTAAATGACCCTGAAATACATCCCTCAGTAAACTACTACGGGGGTGATTTGCAAGGCCTTATCGAGATTATTCAGTCAGGTTATTTTGATTCCCTTTCGGTGAATACCTTATGGCTTTCTCCCATTGTTCAAAATCCAGAGGGAGCCTATGGATTGTGGGACCAAAAAGGTGTAAGAAGTACCTTTTCTGGGTATCATGGTTATTGGCCTATTTCTTCTTCTAGAATCGATGATCGAATGGGTACAAAGGAAGATTTAAGGGAATTAATTGAGCTTGCCCATGCAAGGGATATGAATGTTTTGCTTGATTATGTGGCTAATCATGTGCATCAAGAGCATCCGGTGATGCAGCAACATCCAGGGTGGAAAACCGATTTATATCTGCCTGACGGAACTATGAATACCCAGCTTTGGGATGAACAACCTCTGACCACTTGGTTCGATACCTTTATGCCTAGTTTGGACTTTTCACAGGAACAGGTTGTAGAAGCGATGTCTGATTCTGCTTTATATTGGATTCATGAGTTTAATATCGATGGATTTCGCCACGACGCAACTAAACATATTCCATTAGTCTTTTGGCGTATGCTCACTCACAAAATTAACAAGCAACTCAGAGAAAACCAAGAACGTACTTTTTATCAGATAGGAGAGACTTACGGAAGCAGGCCTCTCATTGCTAGTTATATTCGGAGTGGATTATTGGATGCCCAATTCGATTTTAGCCTCTTTGATGCAGCACAATCTAGCTTTGGTCAAAACCAATCGATGCATTCTTTAGCTGAGCAACTCAGAGAAAGTATTAGATATTATGGAATGACCAATCAGATGGGTGTCATATCAGGTAATCATGACAAAGCCCGTTTCATTAGTTTAGCCAGTGGGGAAGTACGTTGGGAAGAAGATGCAAAACTAGCTGCTTGGACTCGGGATATTTCTGATCCTAGCGAAGAAGGTTATGCTAGGTTACAACTCATGCACACCTGGATATTTACTGTCCCTGGAATTCCAGTCACCTATTATGGAGATGAATTTGGACTACCTGGGGCTAATGATCCCGATAATCGACGACCTATGAAATTTGAGGGGCTGAATTCACTTGAACAGCAAAGTCTATCCCACTATACCAATATGGCTAGACTCCGGGCCAATCATCTAGCGCTTCATTATGGATCACTTCGATTCGAAACCATTGAAGAGGATGTACTGATATTTGAGCGGGTTTATTTCAACGAATCGATTTGGGTATTCTTTAATATATCCGACTGTCCTAGACTAGTAACCTTCGAACACCCTTTCAAAGGGGAGGCTATCTCAATTGAACTCACACCAATGAGCTCGTTGGTTCAGGTGTTTCAACCGTAAATGTTAGTAATAATAATCTATCAATCATTGAATCATGAATTTACATCATCAATCTTATTTATCACGTAATCTCAGTTTATTTGTTTTAGGGTTTTTTATGCACACTGTGGCTTGCACACAATCTTCTACCATGGATTTAGTAGCACCTGTGTCCAAAGTAACTCAACCAGAATGGAGTAAAAACGCTACTATTTATGAGGTAAACGTACGTCAATATACCTCGGAAGGTACTTTTAATGCCTTTTCAGTACATTTACCTAGATTAAAAGAGATGGGAGTAGATATTCTTTGGTTTATGCCAATCCATCCAATTGGTAAAGTTAATCGAAAAGAGAATGAAGATAGTATGGGAAGTTATTATTCGGTACAGGATTACAAAGCGGTAAGCACAGACTATGGTACAGAGGAAGATTTCAGAGCATTAGTTGAACAGGCACACAACCTTGGGATGAAAGTGATTCTAGATTGGGTGCCAAATCATACTGCTTGGGATAATCCCTGGACAGAAAATAAAGATTGGTATGTACTTAATGAGGAAGGTGATTTCATTCCACCATTAGGGACAGATTGGACCGATGTAATTCAACTCAACTATGCCAATGAAGATATGCGAACTTCAATGATCGATGCCATGAAGTACTGGGTCGCCGAGTTTGGTGTAGATGGGTATAGATGCGATGTAGCAGGTAAGGTTCCCACCGATTTTTGGGTACGTACTCATATCGAATTAGACGAAGTTAAGGATGTTTTTATGCTAGCCGAAGATGGGGAGCCTGAATTGCTTTTAGAAGCTTTTGATATGAATTATGCATGGGAATATGCACATATCATAAGAGAGATTGCGAAGGGAGCAATGACTTTTGATCGCTTGGATTCCTTATTAGTAGAAGACGCAAAAAAGTTTCCTGACAATTCGTACCGTATGTTTTTTACGTCGAATCATGATGAAAATTCTTGGAAAGGAACCGATACTGATTTATATGGTGATAATTTCCAGAATTTTGCGGTTCTCTCAGCTACTATTGACGGTATGCCTTTAGTTTATAGTGGGCAAGAAGCGGTGCTGGACAAGCAATTATTATTCTTTGAAAAAGATGAAATCGATTGGAAGGACTATGCACTGGTAGATTTTTATACCGATCTATTGGCATTGAATAATCGAAACGAAGCTCTTTGGAACGGTTCTTATGGAGCTAATCCGGTGCGTATTTCTTCGCCAGAAGGTACGTATGCTTATCAGCGTAATAAAGGAGAATTTGGTGTTTATGTAGGGCTAAATAATACCCAAATGACTCAAGATTTTAACCTACCACTAGAAGTGGGTAATATGTATAAGACATATGGGATGGATTCTGCTTTTTATGAAGCAAACGGAGACGATGTCCTGAGTATACCAGCTAATTCTTGGGTGATATTAAGTACCCATTAAACTAAAATCATATAATAGCCGCTTTAGTAACTTAAACATTATTTGGAGTAACCAATGAATCGAACAAAACCCAACTTGAGAAAAGCAGATATTTGGAACATGAGTATGGGCTTTTTAGGTATTCAAATGGGTTTTGCCCTGCAGAATGCCAATGCCAGTAGAATACTTCAAACCTTTGGCGCTGATGTAGAGCATCTTTCTTGGTTTTGGTTAGTAGCGCCTATCACTGGTATGATCGTACAGCCCATTGTAGGACACTACAGCGATAATACATGGACTCGTTTAGGGCGTAGGCGTCCATATTTTTTAGCAGGTGCTGTGCTTGCTAGTTTGGGACTCATTCTAATGCCTAATGCGGGATTATTTGCTGCTTTTATTCCTGCTTTGTGGGTAGGTGCAGGTATGCTCATGATTATGGATGCCTCCTTTAATATAGCTATGGAGCCATTTAGAGCCCTAGTTGCTGATAAATTACCTAGCTCACAACGAACACTAGGTTTTTCCATTCAAACTGTACTAATTGGAATTGGTGCCGTAGTTGGTTCATGGTTACCATATATACTGGCTGAAGGCTTTGGGTGGGGTAAAACAGCAGGGGAAGGTGAAATCCCTTTGAATTTAATCATCTCATTTGTGGTGGGTGCAGCTATACTGTTGGGATCTATTGTATGGACCGTGATCACAACCTCTGAGTATAGTCCGGAAGAGCTTGCTGAATTTGATGATAAAGAAGATGAGACGATAGAGGAAGAAAAGCCTTCTTTAGTTGATATATTTAAAGATTTTGCTTCTATGCCCGAAACGATGAAGCAGTTGGGTCTAGTTCAGTTTTTTTCATGGTTTGCATTATTTTCAATGTGGGTATTTACCACACCAGCTATTGCTGAGCATGTTTTTGGAGTGGCTAAAGGGGATACAGGTTCTCCATTATTTCAAGAAGCTGGAAATTGGGTTGGGGTTATTTTTGGGGTGTACAATGCGATCTCTGCAATTTTTGCCTTTTTCCTGCCAAAAATTGCTGCAGCTGTGGGCCGCAAAAAGACGCACGCAATCTCCCTCATTTTAGGTGGCCTGGGTCTTATATCAATTTATTTCATTCAGGATAAATATTGGCTCCTTCTCTCTATGATTGGTATTGGGATAGCTTGGGCGAGTATCTTAGCTATGCCATATGCTATTTTAGCTGGATCAATTCCTGCAAAAAAAATGGGTGTATACATGGGGATATTCAACTTTTTTATCACCTTTCCACAGATAGTTAATGGAATTATTGGTGGCCCTATTGTTAAACATCTTTATGGAGGGGAGGCAATATGGGCTTTAGTGACAGCTGGAATTTTTATGTTGTTAGGCGCATGGTCGGTTATGAGGGTGAATGATATGGATGGGGATTTAGCTATTCCATTATGATACTATTCTATGCTACTAATTAGGCTACTTGGTTTAGTTTTTCTTATTCTTTTAAGTCAATTCAATACGGGCTGAGCCCAAGCACTGGAATGGTCTAATGGAACGGTTTGGTATCAAATTTTCCGGAATGTTTTCGAAATGGTGATTTAACCAACGAACCCAATAAAGAGCATGCAAGGTGACCTGAAGGATGGGCACTAAGTTTATGGACCTCGGATTGGTATAGTCGGGTACTTTGGAATCAAGTTTTGGGCAATTATTCTGCCAGTCACACAACTCCGATTCATAAAACAGACCCTAAACTCATGCAAAATCAGAAAAACATTGAATTTCTGGGTAATAGACTCATTATTTAGGGAAATAAGCAAGGAATTCTTTCCTATTCATTTGCAATTTATCGTGTGATTAAGTGAAAGCATTAAACCTATAGAAATTTATTCAAGAATGAATGAAACTTTAATTGGTGCATTTCAGATAGCCCGTCTTTTATAGTATTAACTCAGGCGATAAAGTATAGAAAGCACTAACTTTCATCATGAAATTAGATTCTAAACAGTTTGTTCCATTTGTGCTGGTGATCGCATTCTTAGGATTGGTTGCTATCGTATTTTTTTCCTTTAATTTTAATTCAAGACAATTGGAGACCTTCAATAGTATCCTCCAGGAAGAAACAGACTTATTTTTAGTTGAGCATGTTTCTGTATTGCAAAATGGTTTTTTAGAACAAGAAACGGATAGCCTACAATTGGTTTCACTTTCCGATCAATCAATCATTCTGCTTTTTGCAGCTCGTTGGTCGGATAAGTCAGCTGAAGTGGCAAATCAAATAGAGCAAATCATGGGTAAATTTAATCCTTCAACTGCAGATCACTATAAAAAGACGCCAAAGCTCGTTATAGCATTAGTCTTAGATACGCTAGAAGGTTATGGTAAACACGTCGAGGGTATACGACTAAAAGAAGACAATAAAGTATCATATGTAAATGATCATGACTTTTCTAAGCAACATCTTATAATAGATGGGAGTAACTTGTTTAACGAATTCCAAATTCCAGGTATTCCCACATTAGTTTTTTTAATGGATGGACAAATACTTTGGACACAAGTTGGATATAGAAATTCTTCACAATTACAGCCTTTAACAAGTTTAATTAAGGCTGAGTATGGAAGCTAGTAAGGATATCGAATTGATTGTAAATGCCTCTAAAAAGCTTTTGGATGAACAACAGGTTAAAAGAACTCAGACTACCTTGTTAACTGAGTCTTGGGTTTGCCTTAACGGGACTTGGATGTTGGAGTCTGAAGCCCATATTCCTGTTGAAAACAGAGAGGTTATATATGGAGATGGCTATGTAGGAGAATGTAGTTCTGTTAATATTTTTTGGGTAGGAGATCAAATAATATACACCCCCTCCATAATTTGTGGCATTCTACAAGGCACCCCGCGAGAAGCCTTGTTGCGTGCGTTACACAATCAGTCTTTATTTAGTGTTCAAGAGGGATTATTTCACATAGAGTCATTGCTCGAAGCGGATGTCGTTTTTTCAATAAGTTCTATGAATGGAATACAACTCATACACTCCCTAGACGCAATTCAATTCGGTAAAGATGTGGATATATTAGACAGGGTCAATAAGATAAATCAGTCAACTATCTTGTAGAAAATGTCTAAAGAATTTCGCCATATTGACGATGTTGAGAGATATTTATATAGCCTTCCAAAATTTTCTACAGTTGGAGCCAAAGCTGCTAATTTTTCACTAAAGAAGGTCAAAGATTTTTTACATGAATTAGGCAATCCTCATAAAAAATATTCCTCTATTCATGTTGCTGGTACTAATGGAAAGGGGACAGTTTGTCACTTACTAGAGGCCACTTACTGTCGCGCTGGGTACAAAACAGGTTTATTCACATCACCACATTTAATTTCATTTAATGAACGATTTCGAATACTAGGCAAACCTGTATCAGATAATAAATTAGTGGCTTTATTTGCTCAAGTTTCTAAGTTGCTTAATTTATATAAACTTACCTATTTCGAGTTAAGTACTGTTATCGCTTTCACCCTATTTGATAATGAATATATAGATCTAGCAATTATTGAAACTGGCCTGGGAGGGCGATTAGATGCAACTAATGTACTGCTTCCTGAATTAAGTATTATCACTAGTATTTCCTATGATCATACCGATATACTTGGTGAAGATTTAGCTTCTATTGCTTCAGAAAAAGCTGGTATAATAAAGAAAAAAGTACCTTGTATTGTGGGTAATATTTCTGATGAAGCATATAGGGTAATCGCTGAGCGTGCCAATAGACAAAAAGCCCCTTTATTTGAAGCCAAACAACTACAGCCAAGTTTTTTAAACAATAATATCATACTAAAAGAACCCAACATCGCGCTCAAAACATCTTTCTTGGAACTAGTAAATGCTTGGAATGTGGCCATGACCTATCAATCTACTCAGTGTTTATTTGATCAATTTCCGGTTAGTAAAGAAAATTTTATTACTGCTGTTAAAGAATTTCCAGGAGTACCAGGAAGATTTGAGCATATACATTCAACTCATGCTTGGTATTTCTCAGGTTCTCATAATTTAGAGGCAATCAAATCTACCATTAATACCGTTAAGACATTTAAAAACAACAGAAAAGTTATTGTTATGGGAATGATGAAAGATAAAATAAGTAAAGAAATATTAAATCAAACTTTGGGTTTTTCCGATCGTTATTTTTACAAATTAGAAGGTAATAGAGCCGCCTCTATGGTAGATATCCCATCACATTTTAATATGAAATCTATGAATGATGGCAATGTAAAATATATATTAAGCGAATTTAAGACATCTTTGGTTATTTTTACTGGAAGTTTTTACTTTTACTCTACTGTTAAAGATTGGATGAGCCGAATATGAATGTGCTTTTCTTGTACGGCCTGAATTTTGACTCCCTTTCCATCCGTGAACTCTATGTATTCATGACGTCGGTACTAACACGTTTATTTAATTTAATTTTATGTCATCACAAACGAATGATGGGCATTCTTGGAATGACCCTGCACAGTTAAAATCCAAAAAGTTACCAAATTTGCAAGCTATTGCTAAGTCTTTAGGCGTGAGAAGGGTAACAGGGGTAAAAAAACAGTTGCTTATTGATACCATTATCGAGATAAGCTCCAGGCAAATGTCGAATCTAAAAATTAAAAAAGTTAGTACTTCGAAAGAAATAAGTACCCCACTCTTATTCACTGAACCTCGCACGGCAACTCAAATTAAAATGACGGCTAATAACTTATATGGCGGCGGCGATCATGTCATTAGTTATAAAGATGAAAAAGAAGAAGCCAAGGATCAAAAAAATAATAAGCGTAGTAGTTACAAAAACTCCGATCGTCAGCACAATAACGCACCAAATAGAGCAAGAAATCGCAGAAGGTATGAGCATGACGAACTTCCAACTTCCGATGCACCTACTCTTAAGGAACGTTTAGTAGAATTGGAGCCTCAACTTGGAACTTACCTTATTAATGAAGGAACATTAGAAATTCTCCCTGATGGATATGGATTTTTGAGATCCATGAATTATAATTATAAGGCGAGTCCTGATGATATTTATATATCACCTTCGCAGATTAAGCGATTTAGACTCCGTCAAGGTGATAGTGTAATCGGTATTATCCGCCCTCCCAAAGTGGGCGAGAGATATTTTGCTCTTCTAAGAGTGGAGGGGGTTAACGGGCGTATCCCTCGTGATGTAGACAACAGAGGCTATTTCGACGAATTGTTACCTGTCCATCCAGAGCACCGCTACCTTTTAGAATATGTTCCTAATGAGTACACAACCCGTTTAATTGATATGTTTGCCCCAATAGGTAAAGGGCAACGTAGTTTGATTGTTGCACAACCGAAGACAGGAAAAACTACCATATTACGTAATATTGCCAATGCGGTCAGTCAAAATCATCCAGAGGCAAAAATATTAATTTTACTGGTTGATGAACGCCCTGAAGAGGTTACAGAAATGGAACGAGGTGTAGAAGGGGCAGAAGTGGTTGCCTCCACTTTTGATGAGAAACCTGAAAATCACGTAGGCTTGTCGGAAATTGTATTTGAAAAAGCCAAACGATTGGTTGAGAGTGGACATGATGTGCTACTTTTATTGGATTCAATAACGAGATTAGCTCGAGCATATAATGTATGCGCAGGTAATAAAGGACGGACCATGAGCGGTGGGGTAGATTCTGAAGCATTAAAAGTGCCTAGGCAGTTATTTTCATCTGCCCGTAATATTGAAGGAGGGGGTTCACTAACCATCGTTGCAACCGCCTTAATTGATACGGGTTCTCGTATGGATGATGTAATATTTGAAGAATTCAAGGGAACAGGGAATAGTGAAATAGTATTAGATCGCCGTATCTCGGATCGTAGAATTTACCCAGCCATTGATATTTTTCGATCTGGAACGCGACGTGAGGAGTTATTAGTTAGTGATGAGGAAAGGGAAAAGGTTGTGTTATTACGTCGACACTTAACCAACATGAGCCCTTTTGAAGCAATGGAATTCATCTTGGATAAAATAAAGGGGACAAGGGATAACTTAGATTTTCTAGTCTCTATGAACAAACATTAATATGACTTCATGTTAACGAAAAACACTAGGTGAAGAGTAGTAAAAGCTATTTATTAAAAATATTCATTGCTTAAATTATTGCTTCTCTAAATCCTATTGTGGGACTCGATTTTAGCAAAACTCTAAGCTATAGCATAGTACATATGAACCTTTCATCATCTTACGATACCATAGTAGTAGGTTCGGGACATAATGGTTTAGTCACGGCTTGTTATCTCTCTAAAGCCGGTTACAAAGTTTTAGTTATCGAAAAAAACGATAACATCGGAGGAGCAGTACGCACCGAAACTATGTTTAAGTCTGTTGAAAATCCTCATGGGTTTCGTATGGATGTAGGGTCATCCGTTCATATAATGATTCATCAAACAGGTATAATTGAAGAATTAAAACTGGAAGAATATGGCTTGGAATACATCGATATGGACCCAATTATGTCTTATCCAGTTCCAACATCTAAAGGAGTAATACATTTTTGGAAAGACCTTGAAAGAACCATTGAATCTATTGCGACCATAGCCCCCGAAGATGTAAAAAACTATAAGGATTTCATTGAATTCTGGGGTAAGATTAACAAAGGAGTACTCGCCTCATTTATGACCCCACCTAAAGGGGGTAAAATTGTTAGTGAAATCGTTAAAGCCCAAATCCGTGATGGTTCTATGTTCAATAAAGGAGAACATATAACAGGCTTACAACGAGTTTTGTCAAGCTATGGGAAAGTAGTGGATGATGCATTTGAGAGTCCATATCTAAAAGCGGCTTTAGTCTGGTTCGCTGCTCAATCGGGGCCTTTACCGGACCAAAGTGCTACAGGTGATTTTGTGGGATGGCAATCTATGCTGCATGAATCTGGTGCAAAGCATCCAAAGGGTGGGAGTGGAATGCTTACCCAAGCAATGAAAAATCTCATTCTGGCTCATGGAGGTACTATTTTGATCGATACCCCCGTAGAAAAGATTTTGGTGCGTTCTGGCCGTTCAGTTGGGGTACAAACCAAAGAAGGTGAAGAGTTTTTCGCGCCAATTGTTGTCTCCAACGCTCATGTTCAAACAACTATGCTAAAAATGGTTGGCCCAGATCATTTGGCTAGTTCAATGGTCGAAAAAGTTAAAAACATTAATGTTGGTAATGGTTTTGGAATGGTAATTCGGTGCGCAGTGGAGGAATTACCTGTTTATACTGCATGCCCGGAAGATCCTTTCATCCATAATGGTATTCAGTTGCTTGCTCCATCGGTGCAATATATGAATGAAGCCATTGGAGATTATATTAAATCCAAACCGCCACGTAAACCAGCGGCTCTTGCAATGACTTTCTCACAAATTGACCCAGAAGTAGCAAAGGATGGAAAACATACAATGTTTGTTTGGGCTCAATGGCACCCATATAATCTTGCAAATGGTGAGAATTGGGACGATATCCGTGAGCGAGAAGCCCAAAAAATTTATGATGTGGTTGTAGAATATGCGCCAAATATGAAAGATAAACTCATAGATTGGTACATCCAGAGTCCTCTGGACATAGAACGAAAACATGGCTTACTCAAGGGTAATGTTATGCATGTTGAAATGAGTTTTGATCAAATGTTTATGTTTCGTCCTATTCCTGAAATGAGTGCTTATGAGACACCTATTGAGCATCTATATCTTTCGAGTGCTTCTTGTCATCCTGGCGGGGGTGTATTTGGTGCAGCTGGACGTAATGCGGCTCAAGTTATCTTGAAAAAGTACAAGAAACGCTCATGGCTCTAGAGCATTTAGAAGTACCTAAAGATATTTCTTTTATGTCGAATCCAAACCATTCAAATTCAGAAGCGAACTCTAATCTAGCTAGTTTGAACCAGTATGTGTCGATTGACCTTACAAATTTAGATCATAATATTGAAGCTGTCACAAGCTGTATAACAGCTAACACTCAACTCTGGCCTGTTATTAAAGATGATGCGTATGGACATGGGGCAATCCCGCTAGCTAAACATTTAAGCCCCGTAGTGCATGGTTTTTGCGTAGTACGTCCCTCAGAGGGAGCAAGACTAAGGGAGGCGGGTATAAAGCAGCCCATATTAGTATTTGAACCTCCCAATGAGTGTAGCATTTCTATGTTTAGTAACCATCATTTAATCGCATCGGTGAGTCATTCCAGACATTTAAACCTATTAGAGTCTGGTTGCTCGTACCATGTGAATATAGATACCGGGATGAGGCGTTTGGGAGCCTCTCTCGAAGAGCTTCCCTTTATTTTAGAAGTCATAAAAAAGCGTACAGATTTACGGGGAGAGGGTGTGTATACACATTTTTACCTAGCTGATGATCCTGACTCTCCAACAGTAGCCCAACAGTTAGATCAGTTTCAACATCTTCAGTCTCATTTTCCTGCAGAATGGCTCCGTCATACCGCTAATAGTGGGGCTATATTTCATTATTCAAAGCATCTTTCATTATTATATGATGCAGTTCGGCCTGGTATTTGTTTATATGGATATAGTGCGGGCAAACGGGCCATTGACTCGCTATTTCCTATACTTTCGTGGCAGAGTCGACTGGTGCATCATCAACCAGTGAAGACAGGGGAATCGGTGAGTTATGGATCACGTTGGAGAGCACCAAATGACGGATGGGTAGGGACTATACCCGTCGGTTATGCTCATGGATTGTCACGTTTATTGAGTAATCAAATGAAAGTCAGAATCCATGATGCATTATACGAACAGGTAGGTTCTATTACGATGGACTTTACGCTTATTTGGCTTGGCGAAAATAAATTACCAGTAAATACCTCAGTTTATCTATTAGATGCACAACGACTTAGGGCTAATATATGGGCACAAAAAACTAATACAATAGCATATGAAATCACCACAAATATATCCCCTACGGTGCCTAGAGTATATGTATTTTAATAGGCAATATAATCCAGCATAATGTCCCAGTAGACCAAATCCCCATATGAGTTAAGCGAGTCAGGAGCCTGAATAACTCTATGTTCACCTTCGGTCATACCCAAAACCCCGCGAACAAAACCAACACCTCGACTTCTTTGATATGTACCTATTTCGGCAAACTGAGTAGATGCCTGGGATCCATTCAAATAAGAGCTGTCAATGATATTGTCTCGGGAAGTTCCTCCTCTAAATGTAGTATAATACAGGAAGATATTGTCACGTATTGTTACTTTTTGGCCTCCTATACCTCGGTCCATAATGTAGACAACTAGTCCATCCTCATAGTTTATTATTTCTATGGCCTCAGAGACGTTTGGAAAACTGGGAGCGTCAGAATAATCGTAAGTGAAGTAATAGGGATCTTCTTTACATCCAGAAATTAGAATGGTGGTTAAAACAGCAATAAAGATAGCGAATGAATGCATAGTAGTGGAAAAATAGGTAATAGTGTACTGCATAAAACTCACAAGATATTTAACAAATGAAATATAAGATTCTTTTAGAATATTTCCCCCACTACATAAAAGAGTTATTACTCTCCAAATGCTTTGCGTAATTCTTTATTACGTTGACGAACAGCTATAGCAGAAACTCCTATGGCTAACTCATATAAAATAGTCAATGGGATTGCAATTAAGATCTGTGAAATTGGGTCTGGAGGAGTTAAAAAAGCGGCCATTATTAAACATAAAATGATGGCATGCTTTCTGTAGGTCCGCAGAAAAGATGGGGTCAAAAAACCTGCTTTCGAAAGACCATAGCTTAAAACAGGCACTTGGAAGATAACCCCACAACTAACTACCCATATGGCCAAAGAACTGAAGTAAGCATTTATATCAAAATCATTTCGCACCAATCCACTGTCAGAGATATTAAAATTGGCAAAAAACTGTAAGGCAAAAGGAACGAGGATGAGATACCCAAAAGCGATACCAATGCCGAAAAAGAAAGTAATAAAAAATGCAGTAAGTATTGTTTTCCAGCGTTCTTGTTTCTCTAAAGCCGGTGCTATAAATGCCCATATTTGATAGAAAATCAAAGGCGAACCTATTATGAATCCAGAAATAAATAACATACCCCAATAGGTAAAAAACTGTCCGGGTAATTTTCTTGATTGTAAGGTTAGGTCTATTGCATCTACACGAATAATTTCATACATGAAGAACGACGCTCTAGTAGGGCCAAGCAGCAAGGTATCTATAATAAAATTAGAAAAAATAAAAGCTCCTATCACTCCAATTATTACGCCTAATATACCTTTAATTAAACGCCAGCGAAGCTCTTCTAAATGCTCTAAAAAAGACATTTGATCCGTTCGATCCTTAGGCTTTAGAGCCTTTGGTGGATTGCCTTTTATAATTTGGCGTTCCTTCAAAATGGTCCTCTGTAGCTCTTTATATTAATATAATGGGTACTGATCACACATCTCTTTAACCCGTTTAGCAACAGCTTTATGATTTGTCTCACTTTCAGGCTTTTGGATTACTTTATCGATCAAGTTAGCAATCTCTATGAATTCATTTTCCTTGAATCCACGCGTTGTCATTGCAGGTGTTCCTATTCGAATCCCAGAGGTGATAAATGGGCTTTCTGTGTCAAAGGGAACCATATTTTTATTCACGGTAATGGCAGCTTGATCAAGCGCTTCTTCGGCTACCTTACCAGTTATATTTTTATTTCGTAAATCGACTAAAATGAGGTGATTATCGGTTCCATTACTTACGATAGTGTATCCTAATTCCAAGAAGCGATTTGCGAGGGCTTTTGCATTGGCTTGTACTTGGGTCTGGTATTCTTTGAACTCAGGTTCAAGAGCTTCTTGGTAGGCAACAGCTTTTGCAGCTACTACATGCATAAGCGGCCCACCTTGAGTACCTGGGAATACGGCAGAATCAAAAAGTTCTGACCAATTTTTAGTTCTTCCGGATTTTACCGCAACAACTCCTAGGGTATTGGGACCATCTTTACCCACTAAGATCATCCCACCCCGAGGTCCTCGAAGTGTTTTGTGTGTAGTAGTTGTAGCAACATGGGTATGAGGCAGGGGATCGTTTAGATTACCCGTCGCAATAAGTCCAGCCGTATGTGCCATGTCCATCCATAATAAAGCTCCTACTTCATCTGCAATGGCTCGGAATGTTTCATAATCATAGTCTCTGGAGTATGCTGAAGCACCTATAGATATTAGTTTGGGTTGAACTTTTTTTGCTTTATCTCTGATATTGTCATAATCCAAAAGACCAGTGTGTTCGTCTACCCCATAGAACTCTGGTTTAAAGTAAATGCCTGAAAAATTTACAGGTGAACCGTGAGTCAAATGCCCGCCATGCGCTAAATCAAAACCTAGTAGGGTCTCACCGGGTTTCATCACTGCTAAATAAACAGCTGCATTCGCCGAAGCTCCCGAATGGGGTTGTACGTTCACCCAGTCAGCTCTGTATAATTTTTTGGCTCGCTCTCTTGCCAGATCTTCGATAACATCGGCATATTCACATCCACCGTAGTACCGCTTTCCTGGATATCCTTCAGCATATTTGTTAGTTAATGTACATCCGTTCGTTTCCATAACGGCTTTAGAAGCAAAGTTTTCTGAGGCGATAAGTTCTAGATTATCATTTTGCCGAATGGTTTCTTTTTGTAATAAATCAAATATAGCGGGATCTTGAGATTTAATAGTATTCATAGGTGGTAGCCGATAAATTATGGATGAGATGAGAAGAGGCTAGAAATTTTTTGGACACGACGTTCGTGTCGGCCGCCTTCAAACGGGGTTTCTAGCCAGCTTATTAGTATGTTTTTTAGTACTTCAGGTTTGTCTTCTAGGCTTCGACCTGGCAGACAAAGTATGTTAGAGTTATTGTGCTGCTTTGTGAGAGCAGCTGTTTTGGCATCATGAACCAATGCGGCTCTCACGCCAATGTACTTATTGGCTGTCATGCACACCCCTTGTCCGCTGCCGCAAATGAGAACGCCTAAGTCAGCATCACCCTGATCAATTCTTTGAGCTACTTTTACAGCATATTCTGGGTAGTCTACTGAATCTTCACTATGGGTGCCAAAGTCGTCAACATGAACTCGAAGATCCTTTAATATTTCCAATACAATACGTTTTGCTTTAAATCCTGCGTGATCACTTGCAATGGAGACTTTCATAAAAATATGATAGATTAATATAGGTATTAAAAAGTACGTTAAATATCTCTAAAAAAACGCTTAGTTTAAAGAGAAAACCCTAAGTTTTGAAGGATTTTATGCGGTTATGCCTCCCAATTGAACAGTGCTATATAGGGGTTATAAAGAAGCTTGGATTCATTCCAAATATTAAAAATAACTTTATCTTGGACTAATGATATAAATGAAAAGTACTACAAAAAAAAACTACAAAAAAGAACTCAATGCTGTTAAGGCACTTCTGCCTGAACTCGAAGAAATTATCAACAAGCTCCGAGCGGATAGTGAGTTCAGGGTTGAGGAAAAAGCTAAAAATGACTTAGTTACAACCGCCGACCTTGCATCAGAAGCATACCTAGTCGATCAAATAAAAGAATTGTTTCCAAATGATGTAATTTGGGCCGAAGAAAATTACTCGAAACTGGAAGAACTAAATCAAAGGATTTGGATTATAGACCCTATTGATGGTACAACGAATTTTTCCCATGGCTTTGCACCCTATTGCATTTCGATAGCTTTGTGGGATAGAATAGAATTAGTGGTGGGCTTAGTTTATGAATTAGCTCATAAGCAGTGTTTTTATGCTACCAAAGGAGAGGGAGCTTATTTGAATGGCTCACCACTTCAAGTCAGTTCTCGTTCTAAACCAGATGAGTCACTTATTGCAACGGGCTTTCCGTATACAGAATTCTCACAAGTTGATCCATTTTTAGCATTATTAAAACTACTTTTTCGTGAAACTAATGGCGTTCGAAGAGCAGGTTCGGCTTCCTATGATTTATGTGCTGTTGCCGCTGGTTGGGTTGAGGGTTTTTTTGAACAAGGCCTAAATGCATGGGATGTGGCCGCAGGTGGGTTAATTGTAAAGGAAGCAGGCGGTGAACTTTGCGATTGGGATGGTGGAGATAAGTGGCTTATGGGAAACCAAATAATTGCAGGTAATAATCCGATAAAAAAATATTTGCTAAAGCGCATACAGGGTATTTATCCAGGTTTAGCTTCTGCGTAACTTAAAGAAAGTTAACCCATGAACAGTTATTGTCATATTTTACACTTATGAGTTCCTCTACATATTTAGAGCCAATCCAAGAAGTTACCTTTGCTATGATCCAAATGAGTTGTGGCCCAAGTCTAGAAGCAAATCGGCAAAAAGCTGTTACAAGGATTCGAATTGCAGCAGAGCAGGGAGCCCAGGTGATGATTCTACAAGAGTTATTTGCCTCGCAATATTTCTGCTTCACCGAAGATCATGTCCATTTTGGCTTAGCAGAATCGATTCCTGGTCCATCTACAGGAATATTTTCTGAACTTGCAGCCGAGCTGGGTATTGTTATAGTAGCTTCCTTATTCGAAAAACGAGCTCAAGGACTCTACCACAACACAGCTGTGGTATTCGATGCCAACGGAGAAATGCTGGGGATATACCGAAAAATGCATATACCAGACGATCCTGGATACTATGAGAAATTTTATTTTACACCGGGAGATCTTGGATATAGGGTATTTCTAACGCGTTATGGTAAAATAGGAGTGCTTATTTGTTGGGATCAATGGTATCCAGAAGCAGCCCGTTTAACTGCATTAAAAGGAGCCAATGTTTTGGTATACCCTACCGCCATAGGATGGGACAGTTCTCAGGACTCAGAAACCAATGAACAGCAACATCAAGCTTGGCATATAATACAGCGTTCCCATGCAGTGGCTAATGGAATACCTGTACTCTCGGTTAACCGAGTCGGGATCGAAGGTGAAATACGGTTTTGGGGAAAATCCTTTGCTTGTAATGCCTTTGGTAAGGTACTTTGTCAAGCATCAGATAGCCAAGAAGAAATAATGATTCAAGCCATAGATTACAGCCAATCGGATCATTGTAGAATTCACTGGCCCTTTCTTCGTGACCGAAGAATTGACAGTTACCAATCCATTACAAAGCGGTTTTTAGATGACGAATCCTGAATTTATTTGAGAGCAATATCATAGAAGGTACCAACCCAATGGAATCTAAAGCCTCATCCTTTGCGCAATCAAATGCTTATGAGAATACATCTGGAATAGATGTGAGAGAATTTGGATATCGTTTTCCTGGAGAATTCGAAGCGCATGAGGCCACTTGGTTAAGTTGGCCGCATAATCCTAATACTTGGCCGGGATTGTTAAACCGGATTGTGCCCATTTTTGCTGAATTTGCAGCAGGCCTTACCCATGAAGAGTACGTCCACATTAACGTTAACACTATCAAAATGGCTAAAGATGTTCGAAAAATTATTAAGGAAAAAGGAGGGAACTTAGGTAGGTTAATGTTACATCAATTCCCTACTAATGATGCATGGTGTCGAGATCATGGGCCTTGTTTCTTGACTCGAGAAGAGGAAGTTGACTCGTTACTACTATTAGATTGGGAATACAATGCGTGGGGCCGTAAATATTCGCCTTTTCATCTGGATAATGCAATTCCAGACCAGATAGCGAATTTTTTAGCCATACCAAGTAACCGACCAGGTATTGTAATGGAAGGTGGTGCGATAGAAACCAACGGCCAGGGTATTTTAATGACAACCAAAGGATGTTTACTTAACCCAAATCGTAATCCCCATTTAAATAAACAACAGATTGAGGGATACTTAGAGCGGTTTTATGGTGCCAAGCAAATTTGGTGGCTGGGTGATGGACTAGTCGGGGATGATACAGACGGTCATATTGATGATATGACAAGATTTGTTTCAGCTCGTACTATCATAAGTGCATTAGAGAGTAATAGTAAAGACGAAAACTACAAAGCATTACAAGAAAATTGGGAACGCCTCAATGGGTTTTACTTTGTTGATGGTTCCAAACCCGAACTCGTTGCATTACCCATGCCTTCTCCGGTCATCTATCAGGGGCAACGATTACCTGCTTCCTATGCAAACTTTTATATAAGTAATGATTCGGTTTGGGTTCCTATTTTTGATGATTTGAATGATCAGCCTGCCTTGGGGATATTACAAGATTGTTTTGCAGATAAAGTTGTTCGAGGCATTCATGCCCGTGAACTAGTATGTGGTTTAGGAGCGCTCCACTGTCTCAGCCAACAACAGCCTGTAAGCCAGCATCAAATCAGACCATAACTATTAGCTTAAATAAAAGGATGTTTATTAGAAGGATTGATGGGGTTTTTATTTAATTCGTCGAACCGCAACGCGCTTGAATTCGACCTTATCCCCATGATCCTGAAGGGAGATATGTCCAATTCCTGCCATAGCCCAGTCAGAATCATCATGCCATTTACTTTCTATTTTACGCTGAATAAAATCGTCACTTTTAAGATTGTACTGAAGGACGAATTCTTCATTTAACCAGTGTTCAACTTCACTATTAAGCACTCTTATCCCCGCTACATTCCATTGACCCGCAGGTAGGTGTGACGATGTTTTGGGGGCATACATATCGTATAATGAAGCCACTTGTCGATGGGGGAGTGATTCAGAGGGTGCTAACTGGTTATCCAGCAATTGATATTCAGGTCCTGTTTCATAGTCATCTTTATAGTTGTTCGCCTGAGTTACATGATACATAATACCGCTATTCGCACCTGGGGACATTCTGTAGTGAACTTCTAACTCAAAGTTATCAAAGAGCTCTTTACTCACAATTGACTGGCCAAAACCGGTATTTTTGTCTACTGCATTTCCTTCTTTAGAAATAGTGAGTAATCCGTCTATAATTTCCCATTTTTTGGATATTGCTTCTTGGTTAAACCCAGTCCATGCATCCATAGAAGCATGAGTTTGGGCATCATATAGAATTATCCAATCCGAGTAAGATTCAACCTCTATTTTTGCTGTTAAAGGTAGGGTAGATTCACTTGCAGCGGTATCTATATTTATTTCAGGGGAATTACTGCAGCTAATAGCCCCAAATAAAGCAACTAGGCTAAGAAACAGGAAAGTGGAAAAAATTTTAAGTACATCCATTACAATATTATTTGATTATCTTGGATCAAAATCAATACTTTTTTTTTCGTTTACATACTTTTGATATCGAGGAGGCAAAGAAAACGGAGGTTGACTAGCTACCTTAGTAAATCGGTACTCTAAACTAAGAAAAGGCTTTTCAGTACGACTATCTGGATTCCAATGGAAACCCTCTAGTCTGCGTAGAGACAGACTGCTATCTTCTTCAAAAACGAAGCCTTGTGAAGCAGCAGTGGATAATTCATCAATATCATCCTCTACAAAACGAATGTTCGCTAGGGGAGTATTCAATTCAATTGCACCATCATTTTGATTCTCTTCATTCTGCGTAAAATATAGAATGGTTACATTTGGCTCTAAGGTCATGGTATGAATGCTTCCGTCTACAAAGCGAGTGACGACGGTATCAGCTTTTAACTGGTTGAAACGGCCCGATTCTTTTTCTCTAACAGTTACAAATGCATCATGAAGTAAATATAGAATACTTAATTCACTGCTATCGATTTTAGCAATGATGGTTTGGGCACTTAGTTCCGTGTTATCATACCATGCAACAGGTTGACCCGTTAGAGTAAATTGTTCGAATTCTGATACATATTTCAAACTATCCGAACGGGTAGAGAAGTTTGTACTCCAACTCTGGCTCAGTGAATCACTTTGAAAAATAAAGGTACTATCCTGATCATATATGTTGATATATGGAGCAAATACAAAGGTCGTATCTGATTCGATATTGGGGGTGATTTCCGGAGTTTGATTATCAAGGGTATCATTGACTGGGGAGTCTATTGTTCGTATAACTGCATTTCCAATGAGTTGGCGGAAGCCTGTTGAGTCAGCGTAGATTGAATCGGCTCGAATACGCTGCTGCTCAGTGAGATTATCAATGAGGACATTGCCTGATAAATAGCTCTTTTTAGATTTGCGTGCTAAGATCATGAAGTCACTTTCTGCATACTCTTTTTCGGTGAGTAATTGAACATTCTTAATAAATAAAGCACTGTCTTGATCTTCGAAGTAACTACCTTTACTAGCAGTAAGTACTCCCGTACTGTCTATAAGTTTAATTCCTTGGGTAAAATCAGCAATTTTTTCTTCGAAATTATAATCTACTGCTGTGCCAAATAAACGTGTATTTTCTTGCTCTATTATCACTCGACCTCTAAGAAGACTTTGTTCGTTCTTAGTAAAATAACGAAGCGAATCGGTCCAAATAATAGCATCTTCTGTTTTAATTTCTATGTTACCAATAGCTAGTAATTCACTCCGATTAAGGTGCCTGTAAGCTGTATCACATACCATAGTCAAACCGTCTACAGTGAGGCGAGCTTGAATTAATCGTTGAACGGGCTCTTGATTGTATATACTTCGTTCCGCTGATTCAAAGCGCAATATTTCGACAATATTTTGTGCTTTCAGTGGACTATAAATCACACAAAGCAAGATCATAAACCAGCTAACATAAAGGAACAAACCCTTTTGTGGATTCGAAGATATCTTGGAGGATTTTATTGGAGGGTATTCTCTATGCCTAATCAATGACAACAGTACCTCCTCCTTCATTTAAGGTGTACTCACTTAAATCAGTATTTCCTTCAAAACCCAAAGCAGAAATACTATCTGGGGGAGCGATAAAGGTAACAAACAAGGGAGTACTCATTCGATCTTGAAAACGCTGCCATTTAAGATAGTCAGAACGTAAAATTTTCTTCTGTGTAGTGTTAATTTTAACACTACTAAACATTTCAAATACTCCAACTGATGACCTATACAGAGCACTATCACAGGTTATAATACTCTGTAAGTCACCAGTTTCTTCATTATATACATTAATCAAAATAGGGCCTGAAATTTCGGTAAAGCTTTCCTGATTATCTTCCACAAATTTTGCATAATTAGCCTCTAAATCGAGCACTTTTCGTCCTTCATCAATTAAATTAAGGCGAAAGCCCCAGCTTTCAGAAGACCCAATTTTATCTGCATGTAATACCTGATCAATCTGTTTGGTATCAAATTCAGATAAATCCTGGCAGGATAGCAGTACTACACTAAATAAGGCAAATACTATAAACGTATTATTTGCAATCTGAAAGACTTTCACAGCAAATAGTTAGAATGGAGTGGTGTCAAAATACCGGTCTCCCGCATCACCAAGTCCAGGTAGAATATATGCCTGATCATTTAACTCGCGATCGAGGTAGGAGGTGACAATTGGGACATCGGGATGATCGGTATGTACTTTTTTAATACCTTCTGGTGCTGCAATTACACAAGTAAAAACAATATCATTAGCTCCATTTTCTTTTAGATAACTAATAGCGTGTGATGCACTACCGCCTGTGGCAAGCATTGGATCAACAACGATACAGGTTCCATTATCCAGACCGTCAGGTAAATTGTCATAATAATTGATAGGTTCATGAGTTTGATGATCGCGGTATATTCCTATGTGGCCAACTTTGGCATTAGGTACAAAATACAGTATTCCTTGTACCAAACTTAAACCTGCTCGGAGTATAGGAATTACATAAACGGTTTTATTCAATTTCATACCCGAAGTAATTTCTAGGGGTGTTTGAACCTGCACATCTTTGGTGCTAACATGTGAAAGTGCATGATATCCAAGAATACCCCCTAATTTGTCCATTGCTTCTCTGAATACTTGTACTTCAGAGTTTTGATCTCTAAGTTTTGTAATGTAAAGAAGAACCAGGGGATGTTCTATTATCTGCAGGTACTTATTTTTAGGCATATCATTCTGTCCCTTGGTTAGCTTTATAGGAGTCAAAATAAGTTTTTGTTGCTTTTGCAACCATACCTGATAGAGCAAAAAGTGCAATTATGTTAGGAAATGTCATAAGACCTAAGGCAATATCTCCAATTGCCCAAACCGTTTCAAGGGCTAAAATTGCTCCTAGGAAGTGCATAACCAAGTACACAATTTTGTAATAAATAACTGAAGAATCACCAGCTAAGTACTGAATTGATCTATCACCATAATAACTCCAAGAAATCGCAGTAGAAACCCCAAATAAGATGACGCAAATGGTGACAATATATTTACCACCTGAGAATAGGGGCGAGAGCCCTTTCTCAAAAGCTAATGCAGTTAGGGGGGCCCCATTTTCAACAATACTTGTTTGAAGCTCTCCTAAGTTTTCTCCGGTTAAAGTTTTAATTGTTACAGTTCCACTTTCTAATAGTACAATTTGACCACTAAATAGTTTTTCTCTGCCCATATCGGTATAAAATTCTCCATAAGAGTAGTCATTGCGAAGAATTTCACCATTAACTGGAACTCCGTTGGAAATAGTTAAAATGTTACTTTCATCATTTATTTCAAAACTAGCTTCAATGGCATTGGATGTAAAAACAGTCGGATGTTTTTGTTCCCATACCCCTGTACTCACGATGACCAAACCAGTCATTGTACATACAACAAGTGTATCAATAAAGGGTTCTAAGAGAGCAACTACCCCTTCTCGAACCGGCTCTTTAGTTTTTGCCGCTCCATGAGCAATAGGCGCCGAACCCTGACCAGCCTCATTTGAAAACAATCCTCGTTTAATACCCCACACTAAGGTAGTCAAAAACAAACCAGAACCAACACCAAAAGCACCAGCTTTAGGCGTAAATGCATACTCAATTATTATCCCGAATGCAGGTAATACTTTATCGGTATTTAATAACAAAATAATGAGCGCTCCAAAAACGTATATAAGCGCCATTATGGGCATTAAACTCGCAGTTACTCGACCGATACGTTTTATACCACCAACAATAACGAAGCCAACAATAGTAGCAGTTGCAAGTCCTGTTATCCAACCTGGTATAAGAAAAGTGGAACTCATTGTGTCAGCTACGGTATTCGCCTGTACGGCATTTCCAGTTAAGAAAGAGCATATAACGGCCATGGCTGCAAAGAAAATAGCTAACCATTTCCACTGTTCGCCAAGACCTTTTTCGATATAGTACATGGGACCACCAGAGACTGATCCATCACTATTTTGTACTCTATATTTCACAGCTAAAGTACACTCGGTATATTTAACTGCCATACCAAAAAAGGCAGTGACCCACATCCAAAATAGTGCACCTGGCCCTCCATAATGAATAGCAATTGCAACTCCTGCAATGTTCCCAATACCTACTGTTGCTGACAAAGCTGTAGTTAATGCTTGAAAGTGGTTTACATCACCAATTGCATCTTGGTGATCGAACTTTCCCGTTACAGTTAAAATTCCATGTTTAAAATGTCTAATTTGTACAAATCCTAATCTAAGAGTTATAAAGATTCCAAAACTGAGTAGTACGGCAACCATGAAAGGGAAATAAGATGGAGTGCTCCAAACCAAATCATTTAATGTGCCAACTATATTCTCAAAAGTTTCCATATGTTATTAGATGTGGTGATTATTGTTTATTTGTTACTCAAACATAATAACCAAAGTAATAAAGAATTGGTAAAGTATACTTGAGATTATTAAATAATAAATTGGGACGATTTATTATTGTAGAATGAACGATTTGATTAAGATCTGTCGTTTACTTATTTGAATATGATTTAGTTTATCTAAATAAAAGGTTTAATATGACAAAGTCAGACATAGTAGATATCATATCCTCATCGGTTGGATTAACTAAAGTAGAAACAGAAGCAGTTGTTAACGGCTTTATGGAAACAGTTATTGACGCCATGAAAAAAGGAGAGCATATCGAACTTAGAGGTTTTGGCAGTTTCAAAGTAGTCAAACGAGCTCAAAGAGTAGCCAGAAATCCCAAAACTAATGAAGAGGTTATCGTTCCCGAACAATATGCACCTGTCTTGAAAATTTCAAAAGATTTTAAACAATCGGTAAATGAAACACTCTCCTTGTAGTTTTGAATTTATTTTTTTCAAATAGTCTTTGCTAAATTAAATTTATATATTCCAAATGTTATAACGATATAAATTATTAACAAGGTACTGTGTATGCCAAGTGGAAAAAAAAGGAAACGTGCTAAAATAGCTAAGCACAAACGAAAAAAGCGATTACGCAAAAATCGTCATAAGAAGAAAAAATGATTTCTAGAGCCTCTTTTACGAGGCTTTTTTCTTAATCAGTACTTAGATCTTGCATCTTTAGTCTTAAAATAGATATAAATTCTGTCCCTCATGATGAACAGCATAATATTTATTAATTGTTAGACTAGCTACGAGGGGGTCTGAAGTTTCTTAATAATACTAAATTAATCTTATATATTTAGATAGCCAAATTTATCGTTTGCTCAATTATTGATTCTGAAATTTTTATTACTCTACTACTGCGAACAAGTAAAGATTTTAGACTTTTTTTAACAAAGCACTTTAAGTCTTGCATATCATTTGTTTTACTCAAATCGAATTGTAAATATGAAATTAACTGGATATTTGATAAGTATTTCCCACTGTCGTCTCCCTCAAT
The DNA here is from genome assembly GCA_002720745.1 of Balneola sp. Lineage (GTDB taxonomy): Bacteria > Bacteroidota > Rhodothermia > Balneolales > Balneolaceae > UBA1275. The sequence continues at coordinate 513,563 of PBJO01000007.1, read as the reverse complement.
TTCTACATGCCAACGTGTTATATTAAATTGAGGGCCATAATTAACTTGAATGCGCCTAGTAATTAAATCCATCCATTGATTTGCAAAATCCATTCTGTAATTACCTTTACCTTCTTTAAATTTAGGCTGGCAATGATCGGGTTTGAACGATAACATGAGTTCAACATCTATATTAGGTTTCGTTTTAGCATTTTGCAGCTCATTGATACCAAGTAATGGATGGCTGTCAAGTCCATTAAGCTGATTTGCAAGTTTGAATTCTCGATATTTATCCCAATCAAAGTTTATCGATAATTTTTGTAGGTAGCGAGTACTTACTTCTAACTTGATGTTTAATTCTAATCCAGTTGCAAATATTGTATTATCTTGCCACGTCTTAAAGCTTTCGGTTTGGATTTTTTTATTTTCGACATCCGATTGTATAGCGTTGACGATAGAAAGGAAAATAGGATAATTCATTCAGTTTGATTTATGTTATGACACCTTTAGATTAATAAAAATTCACTATTTGTTTATAGCCACTATTCAAATAGATATATCCTACAATAAAGTACACCAATTATATTTTTGAACTATTACGAATTAATTTATTTAAATAAAGAGTTGAACGTCAAATTAAAGTCTCAAACTTTATATCGTATAATTTCTCCGCTGAAAAATGTAGTTGAGCTTTATATTGGAGAGTTTTGTGTTCGATTTCATGCAATCCCACCAACTCCATATGTGTATATACGTAGTTGGAATTCAGTTAAGAAAAAAAATATCATTAATTTTTTTCCTGATTTATATGGCCAAAAGGTGGAAAAAATTCTCTCTTTCACTCAAGAAAGATATCTTGGTATACGTTTCTCAGGTGGATCGACCCTTTGGTTTGAAGTTTTTGGTTCTAGGACCAACCTATACCTCGAGGCTAAAGGTAAGTTTTTTGATTCTTTTAAGATCTGCCATCCAAGTCTGAAGATTGCTGAACAAAGATGGAAGAAGGTAGTAGAGCAAAACATTTACTCTAGTAACGAAACAGAATTGTTTGATGCTGTTAGTCAAGCGATTAAAAAAGCAGTTACAGATGAATTACTGATAGACCAAAAAGATAAAATAAAAAAGCAATTAGAGACAATAAACCTTAAGAATAGACTCTGTTCGTTAAACCCTTCTATCGAAAAAACTCATTTAGAAGAACTTATACTCATACATTTACCTGAAATCTCTGATTTAAGGAATCTTCATACATTCGCTGTGATATGTCATCATCAACTAGCATTTAGTGCTGAGTTTAGGCTTTTAGCCGATGGCAGCAGAACTTTATTTCCCGAAGCCTTTTTACCCAAACAAACAAAAGAGACATTCAAAAGTATATCTGACTTAATAGTTCGGCACTCATCCAATCTACAGCGTGAGGGTCGATACAGGCAATTGTTACGCATAAGTCAAAAAGAACTTGACAAAGCAATAAAAAAGACTACAGTCAATATTAAGCAATTAGATAAAGCTGTTGATAATGAAGAAAAAGCTGTCCTTTGGGAGGAATACGGGCATATTTTAATGACAATGGCTCACAAGGCTAAACCAGATTCTAATGTATTAATCACACAGAATTATTTTAGAAATAATGAAGAGATAGAGATCAAGGTAGATCTGGATAAAAGTTTTGTAGAAAATGCAAAGCAATACTACAAAAAAGCTAGTAATGCTAAGCGGAGTATGGAGGTTGTAGAGCAAAAGCTACCGTTAATTAGCCGGCGCTTAGAAAGCTTACTGATAGGGAAGGATATGTTAGAGTCTGTAAATGATATTAGGGAATTGGATAGTTGGCGTCGAAAAATGTTTGAAAAAGGTCTTTTGAATAATCAGCCCAACCAAAGTTCATCTTATCCTAACAATGCAATAAAACGAAGAGCCTATGCGACTAATTCAAATAAAGAAAAACAAAATTCGAATTATTTTATATCCAAACCCTATTACGAATTTTTAGTTTTAGGTTTTACTATCTGGATTGGCAAAAATGCACGTTCCAACGATGCATTGCTCAACTTAGCTCATAAAGAAGATATTTGGTTGCATGCAAAATCTGTATCTGGCTCTCATGTTATCATACGAGCTCAGCAAAAAAAACCTGATAAATCAGTGGTTGAAATTGCAGCCTCTTTTGCAGCTCATAAATCTAAGGCAAAAGGATCTGGATGGGTTCCTGTAATCTACACATTAAAAAAGTATGTTAGAAAAGCTAAAAATGCAGCCCCTGGTGCGGTAATTGTACAAAAAGAGCAGGTGATCATGGTTGAACCGTTGGAGCCAAGAAACACAATATAGTTGCCAAAGATCTGTATTATATAAAATGAACAAAGAACAAATTACCTTATGGACAGGCTAACTCAACCAATAGTGTTATGTGGTTTTATGGCTAGCGGTAAAACCGCAACAGCCAAAGCTATTGGTAATATAATGAATTCCGGCTTTGTTGACATCGATGTCCAAATAGAGGTTGATGAGGGTAAATCAATCCCTCAAATTTTCAGGGATCATGGGGAAGATTATTTTAGGCGTATAGAGCGTCGACTTGTGATAGAAACAGTAAACAAAAATACAAAAATTATTTCCCTAGGTGGGGGTGCATTACAAAATCAAGAGCTTCTGGATGTGATAAAAGCACAATCGATTCTCATATTCATTCGGCCAGATTTTGAGATATTATTTAGACGCCTAATCAATAACAAGAAGCGTCCATTAATTGCCCGTGAATGGGCTAAGTCAAGGAATCTCGAAATAGTAAAAAAACGTGTAAAAAACGTATATTTAAATCGTTTGTCATTATACGAGCAAGCACATATCACTCAAACGGTAGAATCAAACTGGTCTCCCTACCAGGTGGCTATTAAGATTCTCGATCAAGTATCTCAGTTTCATTCATCATAGTTTATGGACAACAGGCTTACTATACTTAATATATCCAATGAATCACGCTATACTATCAAGCTAGTTCATAAAGAGTTAAGAAAGATTTCTGAGTATTTTTTAGGGTCTAGCGATTTAGAGAGAGCCTTGGTCATAGTGGACCAAAAAGTGCATCTATATCATCGTGATTTGATTGAAAATACATTGGGAAAAATCTTTAAGTATCTTTCTAGCTACATTGTGCCATCTGGAGAAAAAAGTAAGAACCTTAGTCAGTTTAGTAGTTTATTGCACTGGGTATTAGAACAACCAATTGAGCGCAATACCCCTTTTATTGTAATTGGGGGTGGGGTTGTTGGTGATTTGGGTGGATTTGTGGCTGCTAGTGCATTAAGAGGATTACCTTTATATCATGTTCCAACTACCTTATTAGCTATGGTGGATAGCTCCATAGGTGGTAAAACAGGGATTAATCATTCGACTGGGAAAAATTTAATTGGTTCCTTCTATCAACCATCTGGTGTATTTGCCGATACTCATTTTCTCTCGACCCTAGATCAAAAAGAATGGACCAATGGGTTAAGTGAAATTGTTAAATATGCCTTTATTCAGGATCGGGGTATTTTTACCATTTTAGAAAAATTATTCACTCAAAATCATGATTATGAACCGTCTAAATGGCTGGATGTTATTTATCGGAGTGCTCAGATTAAGTCTGAAATTGTCGCTGTAGATGCTTTAGAGAAGGGCAGAAGAGAGTTTTTGAATTTTGGTCATACTTTTGGTCATGCCATTGAAAATATTGCAGATTATGGCACTTTTAGTCATGGAGAAGCTATATTTGCAGGTATGTATGCTGCAATTTTAACTTCTAATGAATTTCTTCATGCTAAAATTGACCCAAATTTGATACTGCAATATGCATCTAGATATAATTTTAGTTTAGCTTGCCTTAGATACTTAATTCCCGATCTTATTGAACAAATGAAACGAGATAAAAAAGCTCAACAATCCCACATTCGATTAATTCTTCTTCAAGATATCGAAGCACCTGTAGTCTACACTGTAGAAAATGAGAATCGTTTAACTGCAATTTGGAAGCAAACGATTGAAACTTTTTCATAAATTATGCAGATATCAGAACAACATACTCCCTCTATGTTCTGGCGCAATCTTATAGGTGGATTTAGCGTACTAATGGCCCTATTTGTATTGATGATTGCTCTATTTCAATTTGGTGCGCCTAAAAAATGGTTAATTAACTCGGTATTGCTTCCGGGGAATACATCATATAAACTAGATTTTGAAGAGGCTACTGGTTTTTTTCCATTTAATTCAAAAATCAGTCATTTGAGCATTTTTAATCTAGATAGCACAGCACGTGTACAAACGCTTAGTTTTAGCGAATTATCCTATGTATGGAAGCTGAGAGGCTTAGCAAATGGATATTTGGAATTCCCATATTTACACGCAAAGGGTCTTAACGCACAAATAAGTGGAGCCATTACTTCTAAGACTGCTTTTGACCAAACTATTGATTCAGTAAGTATTAGGCTTAACAATGGCTTTAATTTTATTATAACAGAGCTCAGTGTGGGAATAGATTCTATCGTAATAAAGCCTAGCACGACAGACTTAGCTATTCCGATGACTACAGCAGATGATACTTCCGTATTTTTTCTTCAAAATGAAATTACGTTTAATGGGGGTGGAGCTACCCTCGGGATTCAAAAGAAAGAAGGGACTTTTTGGATAGATGTTGCTGATGTTCATTCCGAGTTAAATCTTCCTTATTGGCAGGATAATGTCACTTTTAGTGGGCGTTTAGGTGGGACTACTTCATCGTGGAAAGCTGAAAATATAAACCTATCAACCACCGAATTTACTTCTGAAGTACAAATTAATAAGTCTTTAGATAGACATGACCTAGAACTGCAATCGCTACAATTATTGCCCCCATTCTATGAAGGCTTAGCACTACATATATTACCTTCATCAGCTTTGGAAACCATAAGAAAATATCTGGTATATATTACCGAATTCACCGGCGACATCACACTGGAGAATAAGGACATCATCATAAAAAGGCTAAATGTACTCTCTAAACAAGGAAAACTTTTGGTGGAAGGAAAAAAAAGTAGAGGCGAGTGGTTAATTGAGGGGGATATTTTGGAATGGGATCCCGCCATATTAGCATCTATAGACACTCATTATTCTTTTATATCAACTGAGAGCTTAGCTTCTAAAAGGGTTCATTTTCTGTTTAATGACGCTTTGGAAGATCAAAAAATATCTCTTAGTTCAGCCTCAAACAATCAAGTCAATTTCAAAACTATTTCAGAGCCTGAAATTAGTCTTGATCTGATAAGGAAAAAAAGTACCGATTCTAATCAAAGTTTATTTGATCCTAGTTTTAGTGTTTCGGCATCTTTTAATCAATTTGTACTGAATGATTGGTTAGATCAAGTGTTGCTAGAAAAGCAAATAACTATAAATGGTAATGTTGATCTGAATAAATTTAAATTAACAGGATCTGAAGATGAATACGAACTCAATGCACTATTTCCTAGAGTAGACTTTGGCGCGCTACAATACACAAATGTAGTGCTAAATTTAGTGCCTGATACAGCTCAAATAAACCTATCAGAGCTCATTTCAGAGGCCAATAAGCAGCAGTTAAAACCTTATTCAATTAATGCTGGATTCAACTCTGAATTTGGTAGGTTCAGTTGGGAGGGTATGGGGCATTACGGGTTGTCGATGATGGAAATAGAAAGCACTTTTCAAATTGATAGCTTACACCTTTATTCCAAATCAAAAGAAACGATAAATGTTGAGCAGAAAACCCAAAATAGCCAAGATGCGCAGAATAATGTGGTTGAGAAGAACAATGAAGAAGAATTAAGTAGATTCGTATCTAACAAGAACATCACGATGCCAGCAATTATTGGGGTCTTTAATGCTAGTATCGAAAATAATAAACTCTCCGAGGGGGTGCTTAGTGCAGATATACCGTCCATCATCACACATGATACAACTTGGTTAGATAGACAGTTTTTTATCGATTATATTGCTGAATCACCTCAGCGTCAGCAAATAAGAGTGACATCATCTCCCTTAGATTTTCAGGTAGAAGGAGTACTTAATACTCAGAGTATGATGTTTTTATTCGATCATTGGTCTAACTACTTAAAAAGAGAATGGAATAGACTGAGTTTTAATGAGCTGCAAAGAGAGCAAACAGTAGCCCAGAAAGAATCTATTAGGACTGAGTTGAATCACCCGGATAGTGCATCCTATCAGACACAGTTAGAGTGGCAGTTTGCTTTGAAAGACAATGAACTGGTGAAAACTATTTGGGCTAAACATCCTATTCAAAAGAGTTCGATGGTTGTTAGTGGTCGCTTAGATGCTAATAGGGAGCGGATTCTAATGAATGTAGATACTTTTGATCCTTATTTTCAGTGGAATGAACTAAAACTAGATAGTATGAATTCACAACTAACGGCTAGTTTCAGGTATGATTCAACCAGTTTGGATTTTTCAGTAATTGAATCTCGAGCCAATGTTAATGCAATCCAAACCTCAGATATTAAACTAGGTGATGTACAGTGGCAGTTTTCTATGCAGTCAGACAGTATACGTTTTAATCAGCGAATTGGTAGTTTGCCGTCGGGAGCTTTTTTACATTCGAGCGGAGATATATTTGCCACGGAAAGTCAGCATAATTTTGTGTTTGATGAATTAGAGCTAGGGGCTGGTTCATACATTTGGAGTAACTTTGGAGATATAGCTATTAATGTAGATCGTAATTTAGATATTGCTTTTAATCAGGTTAGTATGCACAATAATGATGAACTCATTGATATTCGCGGCATTTACAGTAATATACCAGAAGATTCTATTCAATTTACAATTGATCAAATTCAATTAAATCGTCTAGCCGGATTATTGAATGTACAACAAGATATTGATGGACTCATGGATGGTGAATTCTCAACAAGAACCTTACAACAGTCACCAAGTGTTCAAGGATTTTTATCTATCAATAATTTTTCTTTAAACAACCAAATGGTGGGTGATTTATCGTTGAGTTCTATATTTAATTCGAGCAAAAATCGGTTTGATACTCAAATCTCTGTCTTCACCGACTCTGTACAGTACCCTGATTATTTTAACAGTTCTGGGCGAGCAGGGCAAAATATTATTTTTGATGGATACATTAATACTCTGGGAATTAATCAATCTCAAATTAGTGATACTCTCTATTATTTTGACCTAAATTTTGAAAATATTGATTTGTGGATTCTACCCTTTCTAACTCCAAATGTATTTTCTGAAATGTCTGGAACTGCAACTGGGATAGGTAAAGTCTGGGGGTCTGATTCGGACTACGATTTTAGCATTAATTATTCTATAGGTGAAGTTGATCCAGTGTTTATTCGGCCTAGATTTTTGGAAACCTATTACTATGCTACAGGTCCTCTTGAGTTTTCTAGCAAAAATGGATTAGTTTTTCACAACTTCTATATCATGGATCCATCGGGTGGTACAGCCAGCTTAAATGGGAGTTATAATCTTAACCGTTTTGGGCCTATACACGATATTGATCTTAACCTTCAAATGGATGATTTTCATTTTTTAAATACTGACTTTGACGAGGAAGCACCATTTTTTGGCCAATGCTACGGTACAGCGCTCATCCGTATGACCGGGACAAACGAAAATCCGCTCTTATTCTCTGAGGGACCTATACAAATAGGGCCATATTCTTCTATTGGTTTGCCTTTGATTGAACGTACAGAGTTTGAAGAAAATAATAAGTTCATTCGATTTGTGGATAATATTTCGAATGTTGACCTCGCAAATTTAAATAATAGATCTGGGATCATAGGTGGGCAAAGTCAGATTATGGGGGTGCAAACAGAACGTACTTTTACTGAACGCTTTACCTTGGACTTACAATTTGACTCTCAAATACCAATGACTGTGGAGTTGATTTTTGACCCTATAACGGGGGATCAAATTGACGCAAATGGCCTAGGTAATATTCGTATTCAATTACAGGATGAAGCATTATCGGTTTTTGGACAATTTGATATTCAAGATGGAGAATATAATTTTGTGAGTGGAGATATTTTTACTCGTACTTTTGAACTCATACCAGGCGGTACCCTTCGTTGGGATGGTGATCCCATTGATGCCAAATTAAATGTGCAGGCATTATACGAAGCTAGACCAGACATTAATACTCTCACCAGAACACGTGATCAGATCGATCAAGAACAAGCTTCTCGCGTACCGGTTGAATTGGTACTGAGTATAGGTGGATCATTAGAAAATATTGAAAATGATTTCTTTTTTAGGTTACCTAATACATTTGAAACTCAACAAAATTCCACCTTGAAAACTCAAATTAATGCACTCAATCGCAATGAAGATGAAAAACTTATACAAGCAACTAGCTTCTTGTTAATGGGTGATTTTATTCCATCCTCCTCAGCTGTTTCGGATGCAACTAATACCTTAACCAACAATTTTAGTGGAAGTGCTGCAGTATTAAATCCATTATTATCTAGTCAGTTGATCAGTCCACTACTATCTAATCAAATGAATTCATTACTGCGTAGTGATATAGGGAGTTTAGACATAGATTTCAATTTAAATACTTACAACAATATTGATTTGGGTGTAGCGCTTCGTTTGTATAATGATCGAATCATACTGAGTCGGGAGGGGCAAATCACAGGTAGTCAGTCTACTATTGGAGACATAGGAGCTACTTACAAAATAAATCAAACACTGGCTTTAACCGCATTTCACCGACAAGATCCTACATTTAGCAACAACTCGGGGTCGGATAATTCACAGCAATCTCAAGATATAAATGGAATTGGCTTAGAAACCGAAGTCTCATTTAGTTCTTGGCGTAATTTTCTAGGGCAATTATTTAAGCCAGTAACTCGGCTACTCTCTCGAAAAGAAGAAAAACCTTCACTTAGCATGGAATAACCTTATTCTGAAGCAGACACAATTTCAATCAGTTCCACAGCCATATATGAGTCAAAAAGACCGAATAAGTAGCTTACAAGAGACATTACTCCAATTACTAAGCATTCATCCCGAAAAAAAGATACATGAGAATGAATTTCAGAAAACCCTAGAAATGTACTCTAAGAAAGAGTCTAAGCGGCTGCAGAAAGCTCTCAATAGTTTAAGTAATAAACAACGTGTTCGAATACATCAAGGTTGGGTTCGTTTAAACCAAGACCACTCTGTATTGCAGGGGCGTATTGAGTTTAACCAGAGGGGTACGGGTTTTGTGATAGTTCAAGGTTTAGACGAGGATTTACGGGTTCATGCAAGTGATACAGGCCTAGCATTAGCTGGAGATATTGTATTAGTTAAGGTACTGAAAACTAAAAAGCAGGCTAGAAATCCCAAAGCCAAAGTGCTTGATGTACTTGAGCGTGGGAGTTCATTTTATGTGGGTACCTTATGCAAAACAAATTCGGATACCTACATAATTCAAAGTGATAGAAAATCGGCAAATGTAGATTTTTATGTTAAAAAAAAAGACTTAAATGGAGCTCAAACTGGTGAAAAGGTAACATTTAATCTTGAAAGCTGGGTAAATCGCCGGGCCTTACCACAAGCTAAAATTCTTAGCAGGTTGGGTAAATCAGGGACCAATGATGCAAATATGTTGTCTATTTTAGCTGAAAACGGACTTATTGCCGATTTTTCGGATCAAGTCGAATCAGAAGCCGATGCCATACTGCTTCAAATCGATCAGTCGGTGATTAATGAGCGTATCGATTATAGAAGCAAAACAGTTTTTACCATCGATCCAGTTGATGCAAAAGACTTTGATGATGCGTTGAGTATTGAAGAGTTAGAAAACGGACATCTTCTGCTTGGGGTTCATATTGCTGATGTAACTCATTACATACAACCAGGATCCGCTTTGGATGAAGAGGCTAATAAACGGGCAACAAGTATTTACTTGGTTGACAGGGTTATTCATATGTTACCAGAGAGATTAAGTAATGTGGTATGTAGTCTACGTCCGAAAGAAGATAAACTTTGTTACACTTGCTTTATGGAAGTAAATGACCAGGCAGAACTAGTAAATTATGAGATTAATGAAACTGTGATACATTCCGATCAACGGTTTACCTATGAGCAGGTACAGGAAATATTGGATGGGAAAAATCATTTACTAGCCAAAGAAGTTAACTTAGTTGGTAATTTGGCAAGAAAATTACTTGAGAAAAGGTTTAGAGAAGGAGCGATAGATTTTGACACGCCCGAGCCAAGATTTATTTTAAATGATAAAGGTGAGCCTGAAAAAGTAATTTTAAAAAAACGACTTTTTGCCCATCGTTTAATTGAAGAATGTATGCTATTTGCTAACCGTACGGTTGCTGAACACATACAACATTTAAGAGATCGGTCAAAGAAAGATGACTTCCCTTTTTTCTATCGTATACATGATCGACCAGATGAGAGAAAATTAGCAGATGTACTCGAACAAGTTCGACCTTTGGGGATTTCTTTTGATATGCATGAGATAGCCAAACCATCCTCTATTAACCATTTGTTAGAAAAGGTCAAAGGAACCCCTATGGAGTATATTGTTAACGGACTTACTTTGCGTGCCATGGCCAAAGCAGTATATAGTCCAGATAATTTAGGACATTTTGGATTAGGTTTTCATCATTACGCACATTTCACCTCACCTATTCGAAGATATCCAGATGTGATTGTGCACCGTTTATTGAAAGCCTATGCTCAAAACAAAAAAATCTATGAGCTAAATCAATTACGAAAAGAGGGTGAGCATTGTAGTATGCGCGAAAAGGTAGCTATAGATGCTGAGAGAGATTCGATTAAACTAAAGCAGGTTGAATATCTTAGTAAACATATTGGAGAAGAATTTATGGGTGTGATAAGTGGGGTTATGGAGCGGGGAATTTTTGTAACCCTAAATGATATATTTTGCGAGGGTATGATTCGTGTGGGTGATTTAAAAAGAGATTACTTTCATTATGAGCCACGATCTCACTCGCTATTAGGTAGGCGATCCGGCGCATGCTATCAACTTGGAGATGCAATTCTGGTTAAAGTAGATGCTGTTAACCCTCTAAAAAGGCAAATAGATTTTGTTCCTGTGCGTAAGATTAATTCTTAATCTTGGGGAGAAATTCTTCATCTTCGGAAAATATTTATCGAACAATTTTGCATTAGCATTTCGTTATTTTTAAGTAGAATATCTAAATACTATAAGTATAACATTCCTATATTCGTTATTTTTATTAATATTTAGTTAGAGTGTGAGAGTATAATCCAATTATTTCACGAATGAAATTCAGAATGACTTTTCTCAACAAATTATTCTTTTCTGGTTTTCTTTTTTCTTTAATATTTGCGTCATTGGTCCAAGCCCAATATGTGAATTTTGGTAAGAATAGAGTTCAATACCAGCAGTTTGATTGGCGGTTTATTCAGTCAAAACATTTTGATGTATATTATTATGGAGATAAAAACTACGAGCTAGCAGAATTTGCAGCAAAGAGTATAGAATCTGCTTACCAGCAACTTAGCGAAGACTTTAATCACGAAATTATTAGTCGTATTCCGTTAATTATTTATGATTCTCATAACGACTTTTCTCAGACAAATGTAGTTGCATTACCCACCAGTGCCGAGGGTATAGGTGGGGTTACTGATAAGATGAAGAATAGGATGACCGTACCTTTCGATGGAGATTATAATGATTTTAGGAGGACGTTACATCATGAGTTAGTACATGCGGTGTTTAATGATCTGTTTTATGGTGGCTCAATACAATCCATATTACGTAATAACATTCAGTTAGTTTTACCACTATGGTTTGAGGAAGGTCTAGCGGAGTATATGGCTTTGGGTTGGGATACGAATACCGATATGTTTATCAGGGATGCGATACTTAACAATTATCTGCCATCAATTCCCTATTTAAGTGGCTATTATGCCTACCGAGGAGGACAGTCCGTTTGGAATTATATTGTTGAAGAATATGGCCGAGAAAAGATTGCAGAAGTACTTGAAAAGGTTAAAAACACAAGAAGTATTGAAAATGGGTTCCAGCAATCTATTGGTTTAACAGTACAAGAGCTTTCAGACCGTTGGGAAGATGCACTTCGAAAAAGATATTTCCCAGAAGTAGCTGAACGCGAGTTAGCTGATCAAGTAGCAAGTTTAATGACAGAAAGAGGTGATTATGGATCGTATAATACATCTCCAAAAATTTCTCCTCAAGGCGATAGAATAGCCTTCATAACCAATAAAAGAGGTTATTTTGATGTTATAGTAATAGATGCACTTACTAAAAAGAGGTTAAAAACAGTTATTAGAGGTGAAGATGACCCTGCATTCGAGGAATTAAATATCTTAAAGCCCAATCTTAGTTGGTCTCCTGACGGTCGAAAAATAGTACTATCCACAAAAAGTAAGGGTTTTGATGAAATTGCCATTATTGATTATGAGAGTACCAAGGTCGAAAAAATATCATTGACTGAATTGGATGCGATTGGATCGGTGTCTTGGTCCCCAGATGGTAATAAATTAGCTTTTGATGGGAATATTGGTCCTTATCAAGATATTTTTGTGTACGATTTAAATGAGAAGCAATTAACCAATCTCACCCAAGACTTTGTATCTGACTATGAGCCCAGTTGGACTCTAGATTCTAAAAGTATTTTGTTTAGTTCGGAGCGTGGGAATATTATAGAACTTAAGCGAGCAACATTAGAAAGCTCATTGCTTGAAAAGAAGACCATTTATCAAAGTGACCTATATCAACTAGAAATAGGTAGTGATACTTTAAAAAGAATTACATTTAGCAAGGATTGGAATGAACATCAACCCCAACAGATCCAGGATGGTACAATTGTTTTCCAATCGGATCAAAATGGTATTCAAAACCTTTATCAGACAGATCCTTCAACCAGTGAATGGAAAGTTCTCACCAATCTACAGACAGGTGTCTCACAGTTTTCGATCAGTGCTGATGGGTCAAGAGTAGCATTTAGTTCAATTAATGAAGGTTATTTAGATATTTTCTTACTAAAAAATCCATTGAATAATGCTAAAGCAATTAGTCTGAAACCAAATTACTGGGCGCAAAGAAGAGGTTTGGAGGCGCCTGAGCAGCGTGTCCCGGCTATTCGTTATGCAAATAAACTCTATGGCAAGGGATTATTAAGTGGAGCAGAGCGCGAAGAATTGGAAGAGGAAGAACGAATTAATGATTCAAATTATCAAGTAGTTTCATTTGAAGAAAACGGTGAGCTCGATTTCAGAAACTATGTTTTTTCAGAGGAAGTTATTTTGGACAGTAGTATTCTATTAGAAGATGAATTTATTTTTGAACCCAATAATAATATTACAACAGATGGGCGTTACGTCCCAAAAGCCTATAGACTTACTTTCTCAACAGACATTGCATATAGCCCAACTGTAGCAGCTTCAACGTATGGGGCCTATGCACTTACTCAGTTTATGATTAGTGACCTTTTAGGTGATCATCAGCTTTCAATGGGAACCAATTTCCAGACGGATTTACGTAATAGTGACTATACATTACAATATGGATTTTTAAAGAACCGAACGAATTTGTTTGCCTCGTATTTTCATACATCTAGACAGTATCAAACATTCGGAGGTGATTTATTACGCTTTAGAACATACGGGGGTGGAATATCTATTCAATATCCTTTTGATAAATTTACTCGCATTGATGGGGGATTAAATTGGATTGGAATCGCACGGGATTACGATGCTATAGCTGCTTTAGGCGGACTTTATTCGTACGGAGTCACCGAGGCTAGTAACCTACAGAGTTCATTTTTATACCCAACTATGTCCTTCACCAAAGATGCTACAATGCCTGGATTCATAAATCCACAAGGGGGTACTCGATACACCCTTAGTTTCTCAGGTAGTCCTGGTATCGGTACAGATGCCCCAAGTTTCGCTTCGGTTATGGGAGATTTTAGAAGCTACATTAATCTTGGTTATTCCTACTCTATTGCCCTACGAGGAAGTGGTGGGGCATCTGTAGGAAAAGACTCACAAACCTACTTTTTAGGGGGAATGATGGGATGGATTAATTATCAGTGGTCAGATAATGGAATTCCTTTTGAGCGTTTAGCCGATACCTTTTTCACTCAACCCGCGGTTCCACTCAGAGGGCATAGATACAACTCGGTATACGGAGATAATTTCGGGCTCATTAATGCAGAGTTTCGATTTCCTTTATTTGCAGCTGTGATACCAGGAGCCCTTCCTATTTTACCATTATATAATGTAACAGGTGTAGCTTTCTTTGATATGGGTACCGCCTGGGGGCAACAGATTGACTATGGTATCACCGATATTAACGGTAACTTTATTGTTAACGATGCTTCGCTTGATTTCAAAATTAGCGAACCGACCACTTTTCAAGACGAAAATGGAAATATATTTTCGTATATAAATGGAGATCTGTTAATCGGTTCTGGATTTGGTTTGAGAACCATTATATTTGGTTTACCTTTACGTTATGATGTGGGTTGGGCATACAATAGAGATGGATTTTCAAATCAACCCATTCACTACTTTTCGATAGGCATAGATTTTTAATACTTAGTAGAAGAAATCACAAACTTACCCAATCGAAGGTCTAATTAGCCAAGTGACTACTGTTGTAACTGAACTCTCCCAATAAATAGGATACGGTCATATTGAAGGTTAGGATCACGGTAAATTAATATGCCGGTATACCATTGATTCTCCTTGGTAAGGCTACTTCCTAATTCGACTATATCTAGTTGTGTACCATTACGAGTGGCATAGGTGTAGCGGTAAGACCCTTCTTTTAGTAATATAGTGGCTTCAAACAAACGTAATTCTGGGTTCCATTTCATTTTATGTTGCTTGGTTTCTGACCACTGATTAAAGTCACCTATCACAAAAAGATCATCAGAATTAAGACCGTCACCCAAAGGATTAAATCTGAAATTAACAAAGGCATATCTAGCGGTGATGGACCAGCTAGGATTACCAAACATCGATTGAAGAATGAAAGGGGAATCGCTAAATGATAAAAAATCTTCTTTTAAGGTTATTTGAGGAAGACCATTGGACTCTTGATACTCTAAAATTTCTTGGTTTGATAAACTAATGCTATATAAATTTAGTTTATAAAAGCGTGAATTAGCAAGATAGCTTTGAGATTCTTCTAAGTAAAATTTGGCGACTTTTTCCTCGCTAAAATCTTTTCCTGTAGCTCTTGTAGCATTACGAAGAAATCCGTCTTGAATTACATCAAAGTTCAAGTCAAAAACAGGCATCTCAACAAATTCTGGAAAGCTAAACTCTGCAAATATTCTATCAACTGCGATACCTAAATATTTTTTATTATACAAAGTTTTTCCATTAAGCTCTAGAGTTCCACGCTGCTCAGTAAGTGCAAATGGGAGGCTAAATAACTCGATACCTGTTGTATAGTCTGATACATGAATGAAGTAAAATCCACTAACCAAAAAATCTAGGTCTTGAAGCAAAAATTGAATGTCATAAGTGTGAAATGGTATGCCATTACTTTGATTTTTTATACCACCTTGAACTATTTGTTCATTCGTTGAGCCTATGAACCAAGTGACTGGTAGATTACTTTTAGTCCAGTCACTGTTGCGGTGTGAAAAGTGAATACGAAACATTCCGTTTGTTTCGCTTAACTCATCGAATCGAAGAATAAGCCGGTCATTTGATTTTAATTGGGCTCTAACCAGCGGAGAGTTAGCCTGAGAAGAGTTAAAAAACTGAACACTTCGGATATTATCTGGAATACTTTGTTGACCTGGGAGCAACAATAAACTGTTAACCTGCGGAATTGGTGAGTTACTTGGAATCATATTCACTGTTGAACTACAGCTCAGCGAAACCAAAAAGAGTATGCCTACTAATAAGTAAAGGTTATTTAATAGGTTTTGATATATCGAACTATTTATATATTCAGTGATCTTTTGCACTCTAATTGCCCGCCCAAATGCCACTATATACCCGTCTTGCAGGACCTTTAAGGCAAATTCTTTTAAACACTTTATCATGCTCACCTTGGGGTGCTATATCCATGCCTGAGTAATCAAAAGAAACTTCTAAAAGTCCACCTTGAACCGTAATTTTGTATACATGTGAACCAATTTTTCTGTTTTGATTAATATGCATAGACAATGCGCTTGCTACGGCACCTGTTCCACATGCGAGGGTGAAATCTTCAACCCCACGTTCATAAGTTTCTAGCTGAATATGGTAAGCTTGTTGGCTATAAACAAAATTCACATTAGTTCCTTTGGGATAAAAAATATCATCGTTACGAATATTATGTCCTAATTTCGACAATAATTCAACGGGTTGTATGGCTAACGGGTCATTGGTAAAGAGTACTACATGTTCGGTCTGTGGGTAGGCTTTAAATGCAGCTTTTGCCATGAATTTTCGAGCATTGGCATTTTCTTTGTGTATATTCTGTACTTGATATGCTGAGTTTACATGATCAAGCCATTGCTTTGAAAGAGGACAAGGAGCATCAGAGTCTGGGAATTGAAGTTCTACCTGGTGACTTCCTGAATGAATAAATGCTTCATAGATTTGATCATGTACTTGAATGCGATGTCTGTCTGAAAAGCCATTTTGTGATGCATAAAGGGCAGTTGCTCTCCCACCATTTCCACACATACCCGCATCACTACCGTCTGCATTTTTATATATCATTGTGTAGTCTGCACCCATCGTTGAATCGGGGTAAAGAATGAGCAATCCGTCGGCACCAATACCAGTTTTGCGATGGCAAATTTTTGGGCTAATAAGCTCTAATTGTTCATAGGGTATGTCTTGTTCTCTCGCATCAACCAGAATAAAATCATTCCCTGCAGCCTCTAATTTTTGAAATTGAATTTTTTTTGACATGTTCTATGAGCGTGATTTTAAAGCGGGTAAATGCTTAAAAGCATAATCTTTTACAGAGAATTCATCTTGACCTCGTAGTAGCATTGAAAAATTAAAGGCTAATACAGTGAACAACAATTTTGGTTGGACATTTTGCCTTAATTCAGCACTAACAGGTGCCAATAAATCAATCATGGCATGATAGTCCGCTTTTTTAAGATTTAGAACAATATTTTTAATGGTTTCCACTTCATCTTCATGGATAAGTGATTCAGTGTTTTGGGTGTGAGTATACACGACCAAATCTCTTAAAAATGATTCTAATAATTCTATGAGTTGAATGAGACCTTCTGTATTTCTGGTGGAGGTCCAATTTAGTATGATAGAATTTATTTTTATAGCATCTAAAACATATGAACTCCGAATGAAATCGATCATTTCTGCACGACTTTGTTGGATAAAATCTAGGTCAATATCTCTAGTTTTGGCATAATTACCCTGGGTGAGTTTGGCAACCAGTGCTGCCTTTTTTTTGGGCATTTGGTCGCGATTAATCAATGCCTTTTGTACGTCAGTTAATGTATTTTTTCCGAATGCAATATGCTGGCAACGGGAGATAATAGTGGGAAGGAGTTGTTCGTAGTGATGAGTGGTAAGGATAAACAGAAGTCCCTCAGAAGGCTCTTCAAGTAACTTCAAAAAAGAGTTGGCTGTTTCTTTCCTCATGGTCTCGACCTTTGTCATTATAACCACTATCTTTTCACCTTGATAGGGACGAAGCCTTGTCACCGGACGTATTTCAGAACGAAAATAGTCAATGGAATAAAAAGCTTGGCGATTTCTACCGCGTTCTTTATCTAAGTCAGGACGGTCTGCGTACTCAATAAGGTTGTAGTTGTCTTCATTGAGCCATTCTAAGCGCTCATTTCTTTCTTGAGATCCTGCCGAGCTAGGCATAGGTATGAATACGTGGATGTCAGGGTGTTTTTGCCACGATGATTCGATATTAGTATTATTTTTAGAGTTCTTTATGCATTCAGCGAATCGCAATGCAAAAGGTAACATGCCACTTCCTTTTGGCCCCGAGAATAGGTAGGCATGGCTAATTCGATCGCTTTTAATTATGCTATTTAAGAGTTCCTTCACTCTTTGCTGACCAATTAAATCGTCGGACAAAAAAGCCATTAATCCTCCTCCCAAATAAAGTCAAAAAGCAACCAACCAGCCACACTTGTTACCCCCACGAACCCGACAAGAGCGGCTGCTTCAGAATTCCACCAACCAGTCATTCCATCTAGGAAAGCTTTTTTGGTTAGTCGGGATAACAACAAAATAAATGGTATAAATAAAGGGATGCTAAGTACTGAGAAAATGGCTCCCTGACGATCAGCTTGCGAGACAATGGCTGCAATTAATGTACACACAGATGATAAACCCATAGTTCCAAACACCATAATGTATAAAAAAGCAGGATAGGAAAGGATAGACCATTTTATTAAAAAACCATATAGGCTAAAACTAAGTAGGTAGATTAGTAGACTGAAACCCAAATTGTATAGAAATTTTCCAAGATAGATTGTAGTAGCATTCGAGTAAATCTGTAGGGTCTGAAAGGTGCCCTTATCAGTTTCCATAATAAAACTTCGTCCTAGGACTGTTAGGGAGGCGAACAATACAACAATCCATATAAGACCACTTTTGGGTGAAGGTTGAAGCTCTTGAGCTCGTAGAGTGAATAGAATGAGCAAAAGTGCTGCTACTATGAAAGCAGAGACCATATTTAAGGCATACTTACTGCGGAATTCGACTCGTAAATCTTTCTCAAGCACCGATAAGATTTGGCGGATTAACATACTTAAGTTTACAAAAAAATGCGGTCTTTCACTTTTTAAGTTTCGTCATTACTTTGTTTGTTTAATATGTTGGGGATAAGATGGATTTATCACTACTCTCTTAGTATATTTTATATATGTTACTCACTATATTAGATTGACTTATCATTGACTATTTATCAGTTACTTAGTCCGAAAAATATTCTATTAGATCTAGAAGTCGAATATAAATTCGATGCTATTAATGCTTTGGTAGATACATTTGTGGACGTTATCGAAAATGAATTACTGGAAGAAATTCGATTGGCTATTATTTTGCGTGAAAAAATCATGTCAACTGGGGTCGGTCAAGGTTTGGCCATACCCCATGGTAAAACCGATGCTGTCACTCAAAATCATGTAGCCTTTGCTCGTCTCAAAGAACCAATCGAATTTAATTCCATTGACTCAAAACCTGTTCAACTTATATTTTTAATGGTAAGTCCTTGCTCAGATCAAAGAAGTCACATCCGATTATTAAGCAGAGTTTCAACCCTCATGAATTATGACGATTTTCGTTCAAATTTGTTGGTTGTACCCAGTGAGGTAGATCTTGTGGAGCTTTTCAGGGAGAAAGAATTTCACCAATTCAATCAAATTAGAAGATAGGGTATGTAGATAATGTCGCATATAAAAAAAATAAGGCAGTCGAATAACAACCAGATAAAAGAAGTTACCATGCCATTTTTTGTCTTACAGGCTTTATTCCTAATACCAATAATCGTTCAGGCTCAGACTATAGAAGAAATTATTATCCAGCAGGAATCTAAAGGAGTACATTGGTCTATTTCAGTAGTAGATGAACAAGGTCAGTCACTAGAATCTTGGAATGATCAAAAATGGATGGTTCCTGCTTCCAATATGAAGCTCATCACATCGGCTGCTGTCTTAGAAGAATTAGGGAGTGAATTTCGCTATAAAACACCTATTTACGTTAGAGGATATCTGGATGATTCTACTTGGGTAGGAGATTTAATGATAGTGGGTAAAGGGGACCCAAGTATTTCCGGATTTTTATATGAGAAAAACAAATATTATGTATTTGAACAAATTCGCGAGTTACTCAAAAATGCTGGGATTTCTAACTGGACGGGTCAATGGATTGGCCGATTAGGTTACTTTGATGCCGAGATATATCCAAAGGGTTGGGACTGGGACGATTTGAATTTTTATTATGGAGTCGAGATTAGTGAACTCAGCTTCAATAACAATGCGGTAGATTTAGAAGTATTGGCCGAAGGTGAGGTAGGTGCAACCCCACAAATAAGCTGGTTTCCTAAACAAACTGATTATGTTCAATTTGTTAATGAACAACGAATAGCACCAGCGCATACAAAATATGATGAATATTACCGGAGGTCGTGGCAAACTAATAAACTGTATTTGGCCAGTAGTTTACCCCAGGGCTATAAAGAAACGGAATCTTTAGCCATTTATGATGCTCCTGCCTTCTTCATGGACTCATTTGTGGATTATTTAGAAGCAAATAGCATGGAAGACATCGTAAAGTATAGGGCTCCCTATAGAATTGAGCGTTGGTGGCCGGATTTACTGAAACCCTCTACTACCCAAACACTGATCGGGCTTGCCAGTGAACAATTAGGCTCAGCGCTATGGTCTGGTTACCCGCCGAATTGGTATTCTACCGAGACGGCTTCCGATCCTATGACCGGTTGGGAGTACTTAGGAGCGGTAGAATCTCCTAAACTCCAAAAATTGATCACTTGGCTGAATAAGGAAAGCGATAACTTTTATGCTGAAATGCTACTGAAAACTCTTTCTGCTGAGACTCAGCCTGGTCCAGGTAGTACGAGTGATGGAATAAAAAAAGTCCGTAAAATACTAGGATCAATGGGTCTGGATACGACCTATGTAGTCATGCGAGATGGTTCGGGATTGGCAGGTGGAAACTTTTTAACAACTTCGTTATTAACAGATTTGCTGTTTAGTATGCTTAATAGTCCAAATTCTCATGATTTTCGAGGATCACTGCCGGTAATGGGTAAGGATGGCACTCTGCATTACCGAATGAAATCGAGTCCACTTAGGGGGCAGGTGCAAGCTAAAACCGGATATGTCGGAGGAGCTCGAAGCTTGAGTGGATATCTAACTACGGTGCTAGGAAATACTCTTATATTCAGTATGTCCGCCAATAATTTTGCAGCAAAAGTGTCCACCATAGATGCCGTACATGAGAAAATATTAACGTACCTTTACTATAAGTATTAACCCGATTGTTAATGCAGATTTGACTAAGACAACAACAGTCTAGATTTAACAAGTAAAATTGAAATATGAGCGCTGAAATAATAGATGGTAAAATGGTTGCAGAACTTCTGAGTAACAGAGTGAAGGATGATGTGCAGCAATGGTGTGGTAAAGGTAATCGCGCTCCATATCTACAGGTTATATTGGTAGGAGATGACCCCGCATCTATTGTATATACGGGAACCAAAACGAAAGCTTGTCAGCAGGTGGGAATTCAGACCGAAACTATGATATTACAAGACACAATTTCGGAGAGAGAGCTTACCCAAATTATCCAATCATGCAATGCAAATGACAATATTGATGGAATATTAGTTCAAATGCCATTGCCTAGTCATTTATCGCAACACACTGTATTAGAAGCAATTGATCATCGAAAAGATGTGGACGGATTTCACCCTATGAATGTAGGGCGTTTGTCACTAGATCAACCTTGCTTTAAAAGCTGTACTCCTGCGGGAGTTATGGAATTACTAAAGTATTACAGCATTCCAGTTAAATCTCAATATGCGGTAGTTATTGGTGCTAGTAATATTGTAGGCAGTCCTATGGCGGTAATGTTATCTAGAGAAAACTTTTCAGGAAAAGCAACTACGACTATCTGTCACAAATATACCCAAAATTTGACAGCCCATACCATTAGTGCTGATATATTGATTGTAGCTGCTGGCCAACCTAATTTAATTAAGGCTGAAATGGTTAAGCAAGGTGTAGTTATCATTGATGTGGGCATCAATCGAATAGCGGATGAAACCCATGACAAAGGGTATCGGCTAGTGGGTGATGTAGATTTCGAATCAGTACGAAAAAAAGCAAGTTGGATTACTCCTGTTCCTGGTGGAGTAGGTCCTATGACGGTAGCCATGCTAATGAAGAATACCTTATTAGCAGCAAAAAAATCCTTATATCCAAAATAAATCAAAATAGGGTGACATAATGGTGTCACACCGAGTGTGTAAGTTGCTTTTGAATCAAAATAAAATAGGAGATATTATGCTTAATTCATCTAAAACATCACACTCATTTAATACTTCATTAGCCACGCATAGTCCGTTACAAATTCCATCTAGCAGGGTTATAAAGAAAATAAAAAAACCTTTCATCCGCCCATTATTGACCCGAATAAGCAATGAGAGTGAGCGGGAATACCAAGAATTACAACAAGTTTTTCAGTTATTAGGATGGCATGAAATACCCGATATCTTAAAAGTAGAAATTTATGACGACGTACGGGTAATGGTCGAAGAGTTACGAGGCAATTATTCTAGTTGTGATCCTTATGTTCATAATCGAAGGAATAAAGTTCATTACTGGGTTCAGTCTTATTTAGATGGTACCTCAAGTCTTAATACTGCTGTTGAAGCCCTGAAAATTCAATCGTTATAATTATAAAGTGAGACTAAATAAACAAAGTTAAAGGCTTGTGATTTTATGATTTTCGCATTCAATTACAGAAGAGAAGTTTGTATCTTTATTAAACTAAACGTAATCTGTTTGCCCTATGTCTAAATATCCAAATAATCTATCTACTCAGAGTAACTTTGATCGAATAACGAGACAAGGCCTCACTTATGACGACGTACTCTTGGTCCCTCATTTTTCTCAAGTCCTTCCGAGAGACGTAGATCTCAGTGTCCAGCTAACTCCAACACTCAAGTTGAATACACCAATTTTGAGTGCGGCTATGGATACCGTTTCAGAATATAGGATGGCTATCGCATTGGCGAGAGAGGGCGGAATAGCCATGCTGCACAAGAATATGACCATAGAGAATCAGGCGGAGCAAGTTCGATTAGTTAAAAGAAGCGAAAGCGGGATGATTGTTGATCCAGTAACCTTGACTTCAAAAGCCTTGGTTCAGGATGCCCAAGATCTTATGGCTAAACACAGAATAGGTGGAATCCCGATCATAGATGAACACGGAGCTCTTCAAGGTATTGTAACTAATAGAGATTTACGCTTTGAGTCAGATATGAATAAGAAGTTAGGTAACATAATGACAAAGCAACCGCTAATAACTGCAAAAGAGGGAACTAATTTAGTACAAGCGGAGGCTATACTTCAATCTCATAAGGTTGAAAAGTTACCTATTGTTGACTCAAATGGAATCTTAGTAGGCTTGATAACCTTCAAAGACATTGAAAAGAAAATGAATTTCCCTAATGCATGCAAGGATGAATTAGGTAGACTGCGGGTTGGAGCTGCTGTGGGTGTAACAACAGATACTATTGATAGAGTGAGCGCTTTGGTGGCTGCAGGTGTAGATATCATTACGGTGGATACAGCCCACGGTCATTCTGAAGGGGTTCTCAAAACTATCCAGGCCATTAAGAAAAAACACGGCTCTTTGAATATTATTGGCGGTAATATCGCCACCCGAGATGCGGCAAAAGCATTGAGAGATGCAGGGGTTGATGTAGTGAAAGTAGGGGTTGGCCCAGGTTCAATATGTACTACCCGTATTGTAACTGGAGTTGGCGTCCCACAGTTAAGTGCGGTAATGGAGGTAAGTGATTTCTGCTCCGAATATGGCATTGGGCTTGTTGCCGATGGTGGAATTAAGCAGACAGGAGATATACCCAAAGCTATAGCTGGCGGCGCTGATGCTGTTATGATGGGCTCTATGTTTGCAGGGGTTGATGAAAGTCCTGGTGAAACCATTATTTTTGATTCACGAAAATATAAATCGTACCGTGGAATGGGCAGCATAGGTGCCATGCAAAAAGGTTCTAAAGATCGTTACTTTCAGGACGTCGAAGATGATTTAAAAAAGTTGGTGCCTGAGGGAATAGAAGGTCGTGTCCCTTATAAGGGCTATCTAAGTGAGGTCGTTCATCAAATGTCAGGTGGACTACGTGCAGCTATGGGATACTGCGGAGCAAGCAATATCTCGGAGCTAAAAAAAACACATTTTGTGCAAATATCAGCCGCTTCTTACAAAGAAAGTCATCCACACACGGTACAAATAACAAAAGAAGCACCTAACTATTCGGTATAAAGTGGGTACAATTGAAGAGATACCCATCCGTGAGAGGCCATTAAAGGAGCTATTGTTTATTGTTTACTTCTTTCCACCTATGGGAGGGAGCGGCGTGCAAAGACCACTCAAGTACGTAAAATATCTTAACGAATTTGGGTGGAAGCCAATAATTCTGGTGCCAGAGCCAGGGCTTTATCATAGTTTCGATTCCTCGCTGGAACATGAGCTTCAAAAACTCATTGATAAGGATTGCGTACAAGTATACAGGGTTAAGGGTGGAACTCCCCTACATTGGAACAGTTCGAAAAAGCAATGGCGCCCAGGAATTCGTATAGAAAAATGGTTACGTAGATTCTCTCACTTTTTTTATTTACCAGATAATAAAAAAGGATG
Source organism: Balneola sp. (assembly GCA_002720745.1). Taxonomy (GTDB): domain Bacteria; phylum Bacteroidota; class Rhodothermia; order Balneolales; family Balneolaceae; genus UBA1275. The sequence continues at coordinate 489,185 of PBJO01000007.1, read as the reverse complement.
GATAAAACAGGGTTTTAAGCAAGCCGAAGAAATTATTCAAAAGCATTCTATAGATGCTATATACGCAACCGCTCCTCCTTACAGTAATTTAATGTTAGTTGCTAAGCTTAAAGCCTCTTTTCAGATTCCTGTCGTGATGGACTTTAGAGACGATTGGTTAGAAAGTCATCTAATCAACTATCCAACACCCATCCATAAAATATTGATGAGACGATTAGAGTCACGAACTATTGCTTTTGCAGATACGGTAATTGCTATTAATGAACCTATTGCCAGTGCAATTCATAGAAGATACCCTTTTTTGCCTCGTGTTGTGGTTCAAACTCATGGTTATGATCCTGTTGATTTTGATACCTCACTGTTTCCTGATAAAAGATTTAAAAATAAATTGATTAACAAAAAAGAAACCTCTCGGCTTGAAACAATTCGAATACTTTATTCGGGTACTTTTTATTCAGATAGTGGTCCAGATATTTTTATAAGAGCAGTAAATGAACTTATTAAAAATGTACCTTCGCTTAGCTCAACCCTTGAATTGCATTTTCAAGGTAGTCCGATTGACCCATATATTTCGTTAATCAACGAATTGGGATTGCATAACAATATTTATAACCATGGGTATGTTCCTCATAATCAAGCAGTTCTTCGTATGCAAAAAGCCTCTATCCTATGGCTTAACAATGAACATAAAAAACACAAGCATACTATTACTTTAAGTAAAATATATGAATATATGGCTACTAGAAGGCCTATTATTGCCTTGATTCCTGAAGGGGACACAAAAAAAATTTTAAAAAACTATACTCGCAGTTATATTACCTCACCTAACAACATCAAAGAAGTAAGTAGAATCATTTCAAAAGCAATTGGTGATATTCAAGCTGGGAATTTAAAGCCATTGAATGAGGAATGGTTAAAAGCATATACTACAAAGTCAATCACACAAAGTCTTGCGCATGAATTAGATGCGCTAATTGATTAATAACTACTGAATTAAATGAATACCGAATTACTAAAAACTTTAGTTCGACTTAATGATAAATGGTTGAGATTGATTATTATCGATGAGTCAGTTCCAGATGGATCGCGAGAATATCAATTTTTGCCAAGACGACTTTTTTTTGGAGTATTCATTTTATTCTGTTTTGTTTTTTTTGTTTTTGTACTCACACTAGTGTTTACACCTCTTGGTGAATGGGTATACAGTAGTAAAGGATCGCACATTAATAAGCAAATTGAGCAGGTAATCAGTAAATTAGATATACTACAGGATTCCTTAGATATACGAGACGAACAACTCGGACAGATAAGAAGTATAATAAGATTGAATACAGATACAACCTTAAATTTGGATGAAAGATTGCAGAATTTGCTCTTAGTTCAAAATGAAGTTGCACTTGGGGGAATATCCCGTCCATCTCCGCTAGAAGTATTAAATTTCAGTACACAGGGTCTAACATCATCTTCATCATTGAAAAGTGAACTGATATTTCCCACAGCCTATCCAGTCGATGGAACTATCTCGAGACCATTTAACACCAAGGAAGAGCATTTTGGATTAGATATTGCGGCAACTGATGGCGAAATGATTAGAGCTTTGGCTGAGGGAACAATTGTAAATATTAATTGGACGATAGCGAATGGTTATGTAATATCTATCCAACATACCAATGGTCTGTTGAGTGTTTATAAACATTGCCGAACTTCTTACAAGCGAGAAGGAGACGTGGTGGTCAAGGGTGATGTGATTGCTTCGGTAGGTAATGCAGGTGTTCAGAGCACAGCATCTCATCTTCACCTTGAAATTTGGAAAGACGGGCTACCACAAAATCCTGAAATTTATTTATTGAAATAAAAAACATAAAAAAACAAAGTGTATAACTATGTCGAATGAAAATAATTATCCATCTGTCAACATTATTAGCGAGGGTTCTGAATTAGAAGGATTTCTAAAATCAGAGCATGATATACGAGTTGGAGGAGTGCTTAATGGAACTCTTGAAACCGGCGCGAAAGTTATTGTATCTGAAAAAGGAAACATTACGGGTGGTATGGTATGTCAGAATGCAGATATTGCTGGTAAGATAACTGGTGATGTGATAGGAAAAAATAAAGTAACGCTTCGTAAATCAGCAATTTTGGAGGGTAACTTAACTACCAAAATTCTAGTAGTTGAAGAAGGTGCTAAAGTAATTGGACTTTGCAGAATGGGTGACAAAACAATGACAAGTGATGAAGAGTATGTAGACAGAGTGTTAAAGGATGTTCGTTAATCATGATCTAGATTAAGTTTTTAGCTATGATTTCAAATTGGTTAACTAAACCCTATCGTATTTACCTAAGTTTGGGATCTGAGATAGCATTGTTACTATCATTACCTATTATCCTAGGTAATTATATTGATGAGTATTTCGAGGTCAAACCATTTGGTTTAATAAGTGGCGCACTAGTTGGGATAATTTTATTTTTCTTTCGAATATTTCACCTACTAAAAGATCCAACATTAGATGGGCAGGGTAAAGAATCAGGGGATTGAAAATATAAATTACTTTAACCAGTTTAATCTAGTTTATATATTTTTTTAGCTATGCTAAAGAAGTTTTTTTTTGAAACATCGGTATTAACTGTTTACTTATTCGTCCAATTACCATTCTTAGTCATTTTTATCCTCTTAGGATATTGGGTTGAGCCTGGAAATACATCAGAAGCATTTATTGCTTATTTGATTGCACTCATTTTTGTTGGTGCTGCAATATGGGTTTGGGTAAGATTTAGTACCAATTCCTCTCTTAACTTTGTGAAGATCTATTTTACTGCAACCTTAGTTCGCTTTTTATTGGTCATATTATTACTCTCTGTTTCATTATCGTCTATTCAATTTGAGCAAATGTTTTTTACAGTTAATTTTATTATTTCCTATCTTTATCAATCTGTAATTGAGTTGTTACTTATCCATCATAGATTATTGAAACATCCCGTAGAGGAATGACAAATTATTTTACGTTTTTACCTTTATTGATTGTAGTGCTTTTATTGTCTCAACCGTCTGTTTTAGCAATTAATACCGAAGCTGATGATATGGAGAAAAGTGAAACTTCTATTGATATAATGGGGACAGTTGCTGACCATAATTATTTCACCTTTTTTGGTACCAAATTATATCTACCTAGATTATTTTTATGGGAAGATGCGAACGGAATAATTCAATTTTCTACTTATAGATCTACTAAAAAAGCGTTAGCATCAGGCGAATTTGAGCAGGTTGATGATGCAATTAAGCCAACTAATGGCACAATTTTGGTTGACTTCTCTTTAACATCACACCTTATTTATTTTTGGTTTGGACTCGGAGCGCTTGCTCTATACATTATGTTTGCTGGCTCGCGCTACAAAAAAGGAATTGGTACATCGACTGCGCCTAAAGGAGCATTGCAAAATTTGTTTGAAGTATTTTATGAATTTGTAAGAGATGAAGTAGCCAAACCTAATATAGATGGAGAGAAATATAAGAAATATGTGCCCTATCTATTCACTATGTTCATGTCAATAGCTTTTATGAATGTATTTGGTTTATTGCCATGGGCAGCCACAGCTACTGCCGACATCACTGTCACCGCAGTACTAGCATTGTTTACCTTTTTTATTACACAATTCAGTGGTACTAAGGATCATTGGCAACATGTATTCTGGTTTCCAGGTGTACCATTAGGAGTCAAATTTTTAATGATTCCTGTTGAATTAATTGGTTTACTAACCAAGCCATTTGCCCTCGCAATTCGCTTATTTGCGAATATGATGTCTGGCAAAATCATGATCATAGCAATATTAGGACTCATTTTTATTTTTAATGATATGTATGGAAGTGTGGCCGCTTACAGTGTCAGTATTCTTTCAGTGGCTATGACTTCTGTATTGTATGTACTCAAGTTGCTAGTGGCCTTATTGCAGGCATATATTTTTACATTACTATCAGCAGTATTCATTGGAATGGCTGCCGAAGAGCATGAACATGATCACGTACATGATGATCACATTCATGCTGAACAATCAGTATAATCATTAAACAAACAACTAAAACTAAATAAATAAAACTATGGGACTATTAGCAGCTGGTATTGGAGCTGGAATTGTAGCAGTTGGAGCTGGAATTGGCATCGGAATGATTGGTAAGGGAGCTACCGAGAGTATCGCACGTCAACCAGATGCAGCCAATGAAATCCGTGGAGCAATGATTTTAACTGCTGCCTTCATCGAAGGTGTAGCTCTTTTCGGCGCCATCATTTGTATCATCCTTGCACTAGGTTAATTTTAAAAATTATGATCATGCTTTACCTCCTAGCTGGCGGCGGATTGCTGTCTTTTAATACAGGATTTGCTGTCTGGATAGCAATTTCATTGATTGTATTTCTTCTAATCATGACAAAATACGCTATGCCACCGATAATGGCTGCACTTGAAGGTCGTGAAATCACAATTCGTGAGTCATTAGAGGCCGCAGAAGTTGCTTTAGCAAAAGCTAAGGCTATTTCTGAAGACAATGAAAAAGCACTTCGTGAGGCAGAGCAAACAGCTCACCAGATACGCAAGGAAGCTAAAGAAGAAGCAGAGCGAATTCGTACTGAACGAGTTGCAAAAGCTAAAGATGAAGCAGAGCAAATAGTTGAGCAAGCCAAGTTGGATATTAAACAAGAAAAACAGTCTGCTTTATTAGCATTAAGACAAGAGGTTGCTTACTTAGCAATAAAATCAGCTTCTTTGATTATAGATGCTGAGTTGGATGAGGAAAAGAATAAAAAATTAGTTGATAATTATATCGACAATTTGTCTAAGAATTAAGGTGTATGATTAACTCTAAGGCGGCAAAAAGATATGCAAAAGCACTTTTAAAACTTTCACAAGAACAGGGATATTTAGAAGAAGTTTTGGAGGATATCAAGACTATAGATGAGACCATTAGTGGTTCGCGCGACCTATTTTTGGCATTGCAAAGTCCTATTGTCAAACCATCGGAGAAGATCGCTATATTAGATAAAATCTTTTCAAAGCATATTGGATCACTGACAAAGCAATTCATATTGCTCATCGCTGAAAAAGAACGAGCTGCGTTGTTACCCTCGATAACTGTATCCTTTTTTGCTTTATATAATGAGGCAGCAGGAATAATTGAGGTCACTTTAAAATCGGCATATCAGCTTAGAAGTAACCAACTAGAATCCGTAATTAAAACCTTAGAAGACATCACTAAAAAGAATGTGAAACTTCATACTCAAGTAACGCCTTCACTTTTAGGTGGTATTACGATTCAAATGGAAGACACCGTGATAGATGGCAGTGTTCTACATAAATTAAATGAGTTGGAATACACACTTCTTTCTCAGTAATTTTGTTTTTCGATTAATCAGACTTTTATAAAACACAACAACATGAGTCAAGTAAGACCAGATGAAGTCTCGGCTATACTAAGAAAACAGTTATCCGGATTTGATAATGAATTGGATACCTATGATGTGGGTACCGTCCTTGAAGTAGGTGATGGTATTGCGCGTGTTTATGGTTTATCCAAAGTACAGGCAGGTGAACTAGTTACCATACCTGATGCTAAAAATGAACAGGGTGAAGCTGCAACAGGAATGGTACTTAACCTAGAGGAAGATAATGTAGGTATTGTATTATTTGGTTCTTCTAGCATTGTTGAGGAAGGTCAAACAGTTAAAAGAACCAACGATATTGCATCTATATCTGTTGGAGATGGTTTACTAGGACGTGTAATAGACCCTTTAGGTAAACCGCTAGATGGTAAAGGATCAATATCGGGAAAGACAGTACGCGTTCCATTAGAGCGGAAGGCACCAGGAGTTATTTACAGAGAACCAGTAACTGAGCCCCTCCAAACTGGTATAAAGGCTATTGATTCATTAATACCAATCGGTCGAGGCCAAAGAGAATTAATTATTGGTGACCGGCAAACTGGTAAGACTTCAGTTGCGATTGATACAATAATTAATCAGAAAGAAACTCAAAAAACTGATAAACCAGTTTTTTGTATTTATGTAGCGGTAGGTCAAAAAGCATCAACAGTTGCTGGGATAAAGCAAGTTCTTGAAGAAAATGGTGCTATGGACTATTCAGTAATTATTAATGCTCCTGCTAGTTCAGCTGCGCCTATGCAATACATAGCCCCATTTGCAGGTGCTGCGGCAGGTGAATATTTCAGGGATACGGGACGACATGCCTTGGTTATTTATGATGATCTGTCAAAACAGGCGGTTGCTTATCGTGAGCTCTCGCTTCTTTTGAAGCGACCTCCTGGACGAGAAGCTTATCCGGGTGATGTATTCTATCTTCATAGTCGACTATTAGAACGAGCTGCGAAAATCATTAACGATGATGAAGTAGCTAGTGCGATGAATAATATTCCATATGAACTAAAACCTCAAGTAAAAGGTGGCGGGTCTTTGACTTCTTTACCAGTTATAGAAACTCAAGCTGGTGACGTTTCAGCTTATATCCCAACTAATGTAATTTCGATCACGGACGGGCAGATATTCCTAGATACAGACCTATTCAATTCTGGTATTAGACCAGCTATTGATGTGGGTATTTCCGTTTCTCGGGTAGGTGGTTCTGCTCAGGTGAAATCCATGAAAAAACTCTCTGGAACACTGAAGTTAGACTTAGCTCAGTATCGCGAACTTGAAGCATTTGCTAAATTTGGATCTGATTTAGATCCAGCTACTCAAGCACAGTTAAGAAGAGGAGAGAGAACTGCAGAGTTATTAAAGCAAAATGTGTATAAGCCTCTTCCGGTTGAATACCAAATTGTTCTTCTTAAAGTTAACGATAAGGGTCTTCTTGACAAACTTGCAGTGACCGACATTTTGAACTTCCAAACTGAATTCTTAGATGTTATAACTTCGAAATACGAGAAACAAATGGCAGATCTAGGAGTTAATGGACTATTAACCGATGAATTTGGTGAGCATATACTAACTGTTGCTTCCCAGATCATTGAACAAATTAACGCTGTTTAGTCCAATTAAGCATGGCCAATTTACGCGATATACGTAATAGGATTACCTCTGTAAATAATACCCAGCAGATTACCAAAGCAATGAAAATGGTTGCGGCTGCTAAGTTACGCAAAGCACAAGACCGTATAATACAAACACGGCCTTATGCTAATACCTTGGCCTCTGTAATTGGTCGCCTAATTCAAGGACAAGAACTAATTTACCCTTTACTTCGTGAAACATCAGAACCTAAACGCAGTCTATTTATCGTAGTAGGCTCAGATAGAGGACTTTGTGGTGGTTTTAATAATAATCTATTTAAGGAAATTGAGTTATTTGTAGCCAATAACTTCGAAAATGGAAAAGAAGCCGAAGGTCTAAGTTTAATTACAATCGGCAAAAAAGCAACGACCCATTTCAGTAAGAGATCATATTCAGTTGATGCTAAATATCCAGGATTCTTTGATCAATTAGAGTACGAACTTAGTACATCTCTAATGAATGATATTATGGAAAACTTCATTAAAGAAAATATTGATGAGGTGTACTTGGCCTATAATGAATTTAAGTCGGTAATTACACAGAATCGTAAGGTTGAAAAGATTTTACCACTAAAAGCTGAAGATTTAGTTGTAGCTGATACCTATAAGGCAGTGCAACTTGACTATATATATGAGCCGGATCAAGAATCTATTATTAATGAGCTACTGCCAAAGTATATAGAAATGCATTTTTGGAAAGCAATATTAGAGTCGAATGCCTCTGAACAGGGTGCTAGAATGACCGCAATGGATAGTGCAACTGAAAATGCTAAAGACTTAGAACGTAATTTACGTTTAAAGTATAATCAGGCTAGACAGAGTGCAATTACTACAGAAATTTCCGAAATTGTTTCTGGAGCTCAGGCACTTAGTGATTCTTAGAAGATACTCATTTAATGGAGAGTTGGCAGAGTGGTCGAATGCGGCGGTCTTGAAAACCGTTGAGGCGCAAGTCTCCGGGGGTTCGAATCCCTCACTCTCCGCATTTAAAAAAGCCCCTTTACAGGGGCTTTTTTTATTGTATTTGAGTATACCACTGAAGGCAGTAGTTCGTTATACTAGTTAAAAGAATTCGTATCTTATAGTTTATGATCAAATTTATGACACATTTACTTTATCCAAAATACCTTGGACATTGTATCATAGCACTTTCTTTAGTATTGTTCATTCATATCATTAGTGCTACTTCATGGGCGTATACAAAAGCTTTGGATAGTTTATATAATGAATTTGCTCGAGATACCGTATATCTTGGATATAATGAGTTTATCGATCGTGCTCTAGAGCAATTAGGTCAAACAAAAGCCGCACAAGTGTCTGTTTCTTTAGCACAAAATCAAGTTCAAGAGTTTCGCGATCAACGCTTCTTACCTTCACTGAGAATGGAATCTGAACATGGTATATTACCAAGTGTTATATCTCCGAGAGGGTATCCTGATAATGAAATTTATTTAGATCCTAGCGCAACCTATGATTGGGATAACTGGGACTTTGCAAATAGATTTCGAGTTATTGGGGTTCAACCTTTATTTATTTGGGGGGCGGTGGATAAAGCAGTAAAGGCGGCTCAATTCGGAGTTCAAAGTGCTGAGCAGCAGTCCTTATCTACTTTACAAGAAGTAGAGTTTCAGCTTCATGGACTATATTTTGGCTATAAGCTAGCCTTAGAAATTGAACGTTTGTTAGAGTTAGCTACAAAAACAATGAATACGGTTGAAAGGTCAATAGATCAGCAAAGAAAAAATAGTCCAGATCAGATAAATGAGTCAGAAATTTATAAATTTAAAGTTTTTAAAGCTCAATATAAGGCAAAAAAAGATGAAGTTAATCAAAACCTATTATTCGTTAGAGAATCTTGGAACTACATACTAGGGGCTGATCATGCCGTATTATTGCCTGCTGACATATATCTAGAAGCACCAAAAGGCAAAATTTCTTCATTAAGCTTTTATCAACAAATGGCTCTGTTTAATCGTTCTGAAGTACAAGCACTCGCTTATGCAGAACAAGGTGCACGAATGTTTATTGAGGCAAAAAAAGCAGAGTATAGGCCAGGCTTATTCATGGGTTTTACAGGCACCTATGCTCATGCGCCTTCTCGTCCTCGTCAAGATAATCCTTTCATTTCATCTGATGGTAATACCTTAAATATGGCTTTTGGGTTTTCAATTAGGCAAAATTTAAATTTCAGCCAGATGAAGACGAACTTGAAACGAGCAGAACTTGAAATGAACAGGTTATATTTTCAGCAAAAAGCTATACAGGATAAAGTAATGTTAGAAGTGCACGAGAAATATAGAGACGCATCTATTGCTAAAAGTAAATATGAAGGCTCTGTTGAGTCGCTGAAAATTACCAAAGAATGGTTACGAATGGAGCAATTAGACTATGATTTTGGTATTGGTAATGTACGCGATGTTGTTGACGCGTTAAAACAAGAATTAGAACTTAGGATTGAAGAAAAAGAAACCGTCTTTGACTATATCATAAACTTAGCAAACTTAAATAAGGTTGCTGGCTTGTCTATAAATAAATTAAATGAGTGAATGTTTTGAACAGCTTTAGATACATATATATAATACTAGTGTTGCTTTATCCAAATCATGTGCTAGCCCAGTCTTCTGAGGCAGCTGCTGAAGTAAGAGAACTGATGGGATCACGCGACTTACAAATTAAGGAATTATTGGGCACTGAAGGTACAAACAATTCAACCATTCAGAGAGATAAGTTAAAAGATATTGTGAATGGTATTATTGATTTTAATCAAATGGCAAAAACAGCATTGGAAGTTACTTATGATACTATTTCAGTAGAAGAAAGAATAGAATTTGTACAGCTTTTTTCCTCTATTATTAGAGATCAATCCTTAGCAAATTTAGATATTTATAGAGCTACAGTTAGTTATGAAAGAATTGAGGGAACAAATGATTCAGTATATGTAGAAACACTTACGGAGTGGGATAATATCAGAACTCCTGTACATTACATTTTGTCTAGGAATTCTGGTGAATGGAGGATTGAAGACATGAGCATAGACGACATATTTACCGCAGAGTCATATAATCGTCAGTTTCAACGCATAATCCGAAGTCGAGGCTTTGATTACCTGATGTCAACACTTCGAAAGAGAGCGGGAAGAAATTCATAGCTTTTTTGAGAATCCCTATATAAGTTCTATATTTAAAATAAACACGTGCTTCAATCTGTTATTAATTCAAATAAACAAAATGAAGGTTATGTCTATGTCAGTTATGGACATCCTAAGTTTTTAAAGCATGCTATTGCGTCAATCATAACTCTGCGCCGATATGACAAAGCTCGTCCGATTGCTCTAGCATGTAGTGCAAAACATAAAGAAATTTTAATACAAAAGGAGTTGAATTATCTGTTTGATATAGTTCATCAATTACCTGAGGAGCATGCATCGATTGTAGGTTTTAAGCACAACATACATCACTACCTTTTTTATAAGAAAAATCTATTTCTTGATAGTGATATCATTTGGTGTAAAGATCCTCAAAGTATGTGGAGTACTTTTTCTAATTTTGATTTTACAATTACTGGCACTTTAGTCTCAGATATTTACTTTGGAGCATCCAAAGGTGTACGAGTTTTACTTGACATCCTTCTACGTAGAAGGCAGCGAACCTTAAAACGTTTTGGCCTAAGTTATTTGAGCCGAGTACAATCAGGTGTTATGTTTGCTAAGGATTATGAGATAACGAAACAAGTTTGTTTGTTAGCCTCCGAAATGTTATATCGTAAACAAGAAACGCATTTCCGTAGCAGAAAAATGGAACAAGGAAGAACCATGGAATCATGTGAATGGAGTTTGGCTATGGCTATGTCGAAATTAAATATTTCGGTATATCCGTGGTTGCAGGGTCATAACAGTCTTCAACTAGATTATATACAAGACCTTACTGAGCATGATGACGAATTTATGTATGTAAACTGCAAGTACTTTTGCGATGACTTCACCTACTCAATAAGGGGACTTAAGTCAGTTAGTATGCGACGATTATTAATCGCATTTTTAAGTCTATTTTCAGGTAAAACAGATTATTTAATGACAACACCTTATTGTTTGCATTTTGGGTGGTATCATCAAAAACAGCCATTCTACACTTTTGCTGAAAATTGCTGGCACCGTTTGACTAATGAGCAACATTCACAAAAGATTTCTAATACCTTAAATAAGGTAACCAACCAGTAAACCTTTTGTTACAAAAAGCTGAGCATGGAGAATAGCATAAAGATACCAAAATCTCCAAAAGTGCTAATGATAAGTCCGTATTTTGTTCCGCGAAAGAGAGTTGGAGCATTGCGAAGTTATAAATTTGCTAAACATTTAAAGGATTTAGATTGGCAAGTTTGTGTCGTTCATTTAGAGGTAAAAGGACAGAAGTTAAGTGATGAGGAAAAGTTAGCATTAGAAGGTGTGGAGCTTTTTGAGCTAAAGACGCCTTTTGATCGTACTATTAACCGTTCCAGTAGTGATTTAGGAGAGGTAGACCCACATATCAGCAATCATATGGAATCATGTAATTTGACTGAGACTCAATCCCAAAGCAATACCTCTATAACCAAATATAAAATTCCCTTACCAAATAGATCTGAGTATATTCCAGAAGACCAAGAGAAAAAAGAGGAAGGGATGCGAGCAAAAAAGGATATAGTACAAGTCGGTGCTCCAATTCAGCGGGTCATTGACAGATTTGAATGCTATTTTCCGATGGATACTTGGTATCCTCTGCTTCGTTCTCATCTAAATTACATGGAACAAATTTTAATTCAAGAGAAACCGAATCTGCTGTGGGTTACAGCTGACCCATGGTCGGGTCTTAGTGTTATTCGAACCTTGTCTAAGCGTTTAGGTGTACCTTTTGTGGTCGATTTCCGTGATCCTTTTACCTTATGCCCAATACGGTCAGCGAAGAAATCTAATTGGGCAAAGAAAGTTGAGAAGAATTTGGAGGTTAAGGTAATTCAAGAGGCAGCAGCCATTGTTTTCACTGCAGATGAAACCTTGAAATTGTATCAAGAATCGTATGCTTTACATGCCGATAAGATGCATTTGATCCATAATGCATTTGATTATGATTTTTTGAATAGTTCAGCTCAGCTGGATCAAAATATGGAACTTGAGCAAAATAACGAGTTATTTAGGGAAACAAATAAACTTTCAGCTTTTATTGATTCATCGGCAAATCGTGATCGAACCTCTACATCGGAAGGAAGTTCTAAAAGTGAACCATTTAAGCTCTTGTTCTTAGGAAAATTTAGATCCTCTTCTCCTATAGAACCTTTAATTAAAAGTTTCCTGGTCATTAAAAAGAACCATTCAACATTTTTTTCTAACATCCGGCTCTATCACATTGGAACTCTAGAGAATCAAGTACAAAAAGAACTAGAAAACCTGGGCTTAACTAGACAATTTATATCACTATCACCAATTCCATATGATAGAGTACCTGACTTTATTGAAAATTTTGATGGACTTATATCACTTCTAAATCCTATTCGAAATATGGTTATTCCATCAAAATTTTGGGATTATTTACCCGCAACACCTCCCATTATTTCGATTGGTACCAATCTTGAGATGAAAGAAATATTAACAAATACCCAAAGAGGCTATCAATTTGAGAGTTTTCAAACCGAAGAAATAGCACAAAAGCTATATGAATTACAAGTTCAACGAGGGTCGTTTTCATTAAAGAGTGGAACATCAAAAAAGCATCTTAATCGGATTGTAAGATTCAGTGCCAAACATAAGACTAGAGAATTATCGGATTTATTTTTGAGTGTGATTAAGAACTAAATGGAGTTAATCACAAGTATGAGTATAACTATTGGATATCGTGTCATCTAAAGCTAACATACTACCTTCTTCGCTAACAGAAAAAACTGGAGTAGTTGTATTTGCACGCATCATCACGACTGTGATTGATTTAGCTTTAGCTATAGCTGTGGTAAGATTACTCTCAAAAACAGACTTTGCGATAATGGGTTATATATTAATGATTCATGAAGTTGCACGAAATGTAGCGGTATTGGGCTTTCCTGATAGTGTATTTTACTATTTTGAACGTTTAACAAATGCGGCTAGGAGAGGTTTTGTTTTACAAACCATTGCTATTCTATTAATAAGTGGTACGGTGGCAGGCTTGGCTATTTTGGGGTTTAATTTTTTTTTACCAGATTTACTTAGCCAATGGCCTGAAGAATCAATACGGATGCTTCAGCATTTTTTACCATTTATGGCATTGGTCAGCGTATTGGAAATACCAACTTGGCCAACAACTAATATACTGCTAGCTTCGGATCGACAAAAAGAGGCTGCTTGGTATGAAATGAGTACTTCGATTGTGGCTTTTTGTGCGCTTGTACTTCCTCTTACCTTAGGTTATGGTTTAGAATTAGCTATTTGGTCATTAGTTGGCTATTCAGTCATTCGATTTATTGGCTCACTGGTCCTACTAGGAATCATTTTACCGAAAGATGCACGCTTGGTTGATACGCAATTAGATTTAACCACTACCGAGAAACGTGAACTTCAGGGTGATTATTGGATGGAATCGCAAATATCGTTGACGGATCAAGCTAAGTTTGCACTGCCCTTGGGTCTATCATCTTTGGTGGGTCGTTTTAATAAGTACATTGATAAATTCATAGTGTCTATATTTTTGGTCAACACCGCTTATGCGGAGTACTCTGTTGCAGCTAATGAAGTACCTTTAATCAGAGTAATTCCATTAGCAGTAGGATCGGTGCTCATCTCTCGATATGTGCAGTTTAATCTGCAATCAAAGAAAGATAAACTATTGGCTCTGTGGTATAGAGGTATAGAAAAAGTAAGCTTGTTGGTAATACCTATGACTATATTATTCACAATATTAGCACCTGAACTTATCACATTTTTATTCGAAACAGACGGGGTGTCTTATGCTAATGCGGTCCTACCTTTTCAATTATACAACCTTATTGTGCTTATTCGAGTGACTCATTATGGGAGTATTTTGCAAGCTTTTGGGGATACAAATGGAGTTTTTTATTTCAGTCTTAATCTGTTGGCAGCAAATGTACTGTTAAGTGTGCCGATGACTATATATTTTGGAATAGTAGGTACAGCACTAGCTACGCTCATTGCTAATTTGTACAACTGGCTACTACTTCTTAGAAGGATAGGCAGTCACATGAAACTACCTTTTTGGAAAGTACTGCCTTTTCCATTTTATGGCAAAGTCTTAGCTCTTTCTGTGAGCATAGGCGCACTAATGTTCATGGTAAAGGAATATTTACTTACAAATCTAGCCCCCCTATACTCCATTTTAAGTATTAGTCTGGTATATCTTGTAATGTATGTAGTTGCTAGCAGATTAATCGGGTTAATTAGCCAACAAGATTGGAAAACTCTAAAGCATTGGGCTGGGCTTTCGTTTCTTCGTTAGTGTTTAACAAGAACTTTAACATACTCTAAAGAGTTCTTCTTAGAATAGACAAGCCTTTTTTATTGCCTATGTATTCGTGCGTAAACTCTGGATACTCATGCATCCATTGATTAACCGACTGTTGTTCACTTCTGCGAGCAGCATCATCCAGAATGATCACACATTCTTTAGAGAGTCTGGAGATTAGTGAAGGTAGAGCAGGATAGCGGGCTAGTTGATTAGTTTTAACTGGTGGTCCATCCACTATCAATAGATCAATAGTTCCTTTTGTTGTTAGCCCGTCTAAACTGTACCAGCTATAAATTTTATTATCAATTTGCCTAGGCCCTAAAGGGCTATATATTACCTGTGCATTGGTTTCTAGTTTATGTGATTTGAGTAGATCTTTAGTCTTTAGAGTATATTCTTCGCTGTGGTCTAATGATATGATGTGAGCCCCGACTTCTCCGTGCTGTTCAAGGGCATATGCGGTAATTAGGGTGGAAATTCCACTGCCAAGTTCCACAACTAAGCTTGGTTTATTCATCATGCATTCGTGCAAGATTGTTTTGGCTAAATCTGGATAAGCGGACCAACTAGACATACTTGGCAAAGGGTATCTAGGAGTAATGAAGGAATAAATACTGTGAACAGCCTGAACTTGTGTTCGTTCTTCTTCTAAATCTTTCTCAATACTTCTATATACATGAAATAATAAGGCGAGAAGGATAAAAGTTAAAAGAGGTAGTACTACTATAATTGCCGCCTCAAAACCTAAAAAATAATGAATGGAGAAGCCTATAAGTAGCAATAGTATACTTGGAATAAAGATAAAGTTATTATCCTTATATTTAATATTTAGGGAGTTTAAATCATCCTTTATTCTCCTAATCATGATATTATATGTTCCTTACTTATGGGGCTATTTACTCACGATTACCGTTTGAAAAATGACCAATTATTATACTCAAAAGATTTAATTTGACCATTACAACTTTTTATAGTTCTTTTTTTAAATTAATGCAGAATCAGTATCCCAGCGTATTGAACTTATGTGCTGTTGTTTTTTTTCTTTCTTGGTTTATTATGGTATCAGATAACTCAATGGCACAAGATACAAAATATATTCAAAGCTTAACCATCTCTGAAACAGGTGGCCTAATAGTCGAAGATTTTGAGAGCGATAGCCTTGGGCAATTACCTTATAATTGGTTTGAGCAAAGAGGTGTTAACCGACCTTACTTTTATCCTGAGGAAATAAAAAATGATTATTTGTACCAAATTACAGAAGAAGAAAGTTCAATGAATGAAGTGAATAAATTCTTACGGTTTAATGGGGTTATTGCAAAACATCTTAATTTTCCATTACATCAAGTTACCAATTTAAACCTTAACAATACCCCAATTCTTTCATGGAAATGGAGAATTTGGGATGTTCCTGCAGGAGCGAATGAAGGAGACAATAAATTAAATGACACGGCCGCTAGTATTTATATCGTTTTCAAAGTAAAAAGGATGGCTTTAGTAAAAGATGTTCCACAGAGCATACGATATACTTGGAGCAGTAGTTTACCTATAGGGACAGAGATTTCTACATTTTTTGGTAATCAAAAAATTGTTGTGGTTGGAACGGGGGAAACGAATAAGCCAACTGGAGAATGGTTGTTATTTTCACGCAATCTAAAGGATGACTATGAACGACTATTTGGAGAAATAATGCCAACTACCCCGCTTGCAATTCTTATACTAAGTGATGGTGATTCCACCAGTGATTCTACTAAAGCTGACTATGATGACATTGGGTTTTATCCATTAGGACATGACTGATCAAGTTATGCCCAAATGATTTATTAGTTATAGTTAGTTTTATTCTTCAATACGGTTGTTAGTACAAGCACCACTTTAATTTCGAAATTCGTACCTTTATTGAATGAAGTTTATTCTGAATTGGCTCACCCCATTACTCAAAATCAATATTTATCACCCATATAAAGTTTTATTGGGAGCTTTCATTTTGTCTTGTGTGGGAGGCTACTATGCACTTCAATTAAAAGTAGATACCGATCTAGCTAATTTATTGCCAAAAAGTCATCCTAATGTGCAAGCATTGAATGAACTCAAGGATATGGTTGGCGGGGAAACTGCTATGCAGGTGGTTATTAAGAGCCCTGATTTTCAAGCTAATAAACGATTTGCAGAAGAACTTATTCCAAAAAGTTTAGCACTATTTTACCCTCGGTATAATGAAGGTTATTTTGAAAGAGTAGAGTACACCAAAGACACCGAATTCATACAAGATAATGCCCTTTACTTGGCAAGTGAAAAAGAGTTGGCCGACTTAATAAAATGGTTAAATGATGAAATTCAACTGGCTAAAGAAAAGGCAAATCCTTTTTATTTTGATCTAGGCTTTGAGGACGATCTTAAAGAAGAAGAATCTGATGTAGAGGATTTCAGAGCTTCCTATGCATCCATTGTACCTTCTGAATACCCGCTAAATGAAGATAGTACAATTATGGTACTGAATTTCTATCCTACAGGTTCTAAGAGTGATATTCAGTTTCTAGATGATATGTTTGCCGAGTATGACAGCTTATTAACTGAAATGAAACCAACGGACTATCATACTCAAATGAAGGTCTACCATGGGGGAAGGTTGCAGCGACACCTAGAGGAATTAACATCCATCATGAGTGATGTAGTAGGTAGTTTTGCATCTGGAATTAGTAGTGTTATTTTATTGGTAATGCTATACTTTTTCCTAAAGAAATATTTACATTATCGAAGGGGTACTGATAACGCGCATAGCTTTATGGATCATGTCATAAGGATGCCATTGCCCGTGTTAATCATAGGAATTCCTTTGATAAGTAGTTTGTTGTGGACATTTGGTTTGACTTATTTCGTATTAGGTATGCTAAATACCATGACATCTGTTCTATTTGTGATTCTTTTTGGACTTGGGATAGACTATGGTATACACTATTATGCCCGGTATATCGAGCTACGTTCTGAAGGATTGGGTATTCAGCAAGCCATTTTAACTACTCATGAGACTACGGGTGAAGCTATTATTGTCAGCGCACTTACTACCGCTGCTGCACTCTTTGTATTGATATTGGCTGATTTTAGAGGGTTTTCTGAATTTGGTTTTATTTCAGGTGTGGGAATATTATTCGCCTTGTTGTCTATGCTATACTTACTCCCCTCCATTTTAGTAGTGCTGGAGAGGCACAACTTGATTCTATTTTCAACACGTAAAGTTACTAAAGTATATGCTACCCGAGTTTATCCATTTTATAAAAGCGTAGTGCTTTTGGGAATTGTTACTGCAGGGGTAGTTTTAGTAAACGCGGGAAATCTCCGGTTTCAATATGATTTTAGTAAACTAGAGCCTCGATACCCCAAATACGAAAAGTTTAGTAAGCTATCCGGGCAGGTTAGTACGGGTACAAAAAGAAATCCGGCCTATATTATTGCTGATGATGACAAGCAAGTTCAGCATTTATTAGAGGTCTTACGACAACGAGCCAATATAGATACTATTAGCCCAACTATTGCGAGCATTGAAGCTTTACAAGAGCGCTTTCCCTTAAATGAAGCAAAAAAAGAATCTAAGCTAAAAAAAATAAAATATATTCGTGGGCTTTTAGAGGATCCATTATTAGCAAATCAAAACTCGGAGGATTTTGAAAAACTTCTTAAAGCATCACAGACAACTTCCGCACTCACTATTGAACAGATACCAGAATACTTGCAAACTCAATTTATATCCAAAGATGGTGAAATAGGACGGTTTGTCATTGTATATCCCTCGGTTGGGTTATCCGACGGTAAAAAGTCTATAGCCTTCAAAGATGATATTTCCGAAATAGTTTTACCTAATGGAAAAATAAAATACGCTGCTAGTACAAGTATCGTAGCCGCCTCAATGCTGGACTTGATGCGATCAGAAAGTCCTTATATGATAGGGGCTACTTTTGCTATTGTTTTTATATTCATGCTTTTTACCTTTCGATCTATCAAGTGGTCTATTATTGCGATGTTACCTCTGTTGGTTGGATTGTTATTTCTATTTGGAATAATGCTACTCACAGGATTTCAGTTTAACTTTTATAATTTGGTGGTACTACCTGCTATCCTTGGTATTGGTGAAGATAGTGGCGTACACTTGGTTTATCGATATAAAGAAGAAGGTAAAGGACGTTTAGCGGTGGTTTTAGCTAGCACTGGGCAACACATCACCATGGGATCATTCACTACTATGCTTGGCTTTGCTGGTTTATTATTTACAGCTCATCCTGGTTTACAATCTTTGGGCATCATGGCAGTACTAGGAATAGGTATGACCCTACTGACTTCTCTCACTTTTTTACCAGCTCTTTTACAGTGGCTAGAAATTAGGGGTAAACTTTAGTTTCTATTTTCTCTTTATACTTGGTTACTACTGCTTCCAAAAAGAATGGGAGAACAATATAATTACCGTAAATAATTCTAGACGCCCAACCATCATAAAAACGATAAAGATCCATTTTGCAGCATAAGGCAATTGAGCAAAATTATCTGTTGGGCCGAATTCACCCCAAGCAGGCCCAATATTTCCTAAAGCAGCAATACTTGCTCCAATACTTGACATTAAATCATAGCCAAAAAGGCTTATTAATATAACACCAAATCCAAAAATTAGGATATATAGTATGAAAAAACTTAACACAGTTCGTTGTATACTGAGTTCAATTGCTTGATCACCAATACGAATAGGTATAATTGCCCTTGGATGAATGATTTGTTTAATTTCGCGCCCAAGGTTACGAATAAGTATCATCCATCTAACCATTTTTAAACCACCACTTGTAGATCCAGAACTGGCTCCTGTAAAAAAGAAAAGTAGGAGAATTGATGCTCCAAAAGTATACCACAGTTCATAATCATCCGTAACATATCCAGTCGTAGTAATTATTGCAACTACTTGGAAGCTACCATATTGGAGAGCCTCTAAAAATGTTCGACCATCAAAATACCAAAGTGAAAAAGTAATTATCATGATTCCGATAAAGGTAATTAAGGTGTAAAAGCGTGTTTCTCGATTGTTAAAAAATGTATCCAAGTCACCTTTGAAGAGTCGGAAATGCATGGCAAAGTTAATTCCGGATAAGAACATAAATAGAGTAATAATTATGTCGATATAGACAGAATCGAAGGCTGCTATACTAGCATCTTTGGTAGAAAATCCACCAGAGGCTAGAGAAGTAAAAGCATGGTTCAGTGCATCAAACCAATTCATTGCAGGGTGCAACCATAATAACATAAATTCTAGGACAGTTAATGCAACATATACCACCCATAGTAGTTTAGCCGTTTCCTGAACCCTTGGTGTTAATTTGTCCGCAGTAGGCCCAGGAGATTCAGCCTGGAAAAGCTGCATTCCGCCAATCCCCAATAAAGGTAAAATAGCTAATGAGAGAACGATGATACCCATTCCCCCAAGCCATTGAGCTAAGGAGCGCCAAAATAGAAAGCTATGCGGTAGAGATTCTATAGTAGGATTTTGAAATCCAGAGGAGGTAGTTCCACCCATAATCGTAGATCCTGTAGTAGTGAGACCGCTCATTGTTTCAAAAACGGCATCGGTATAAGACGGCAAAATACCTGATATGATAAAAGGTAAAGCCCCTACAAGCGATAGAGTAATCCAAGTTAAAGCAACTACCATGAAACCTTCACGTATACGTATCTCTTCAGTAGGCTTGAAGAGCCACCAAAGTAAACCGCCAGAAATAAATGCTATACCTGCTGAAATAAGGAAGCTGTGCCAGGTATCCTCTGAATAAATTAAATCGATACCAACGGGTAAAAGTAGAGCGAAGCCTAAAAAAAATATAAAGGCTCCTAATATACCCAATACCACTAAAAAATTAATTTTTGGGCGATGTAAGCTAGATATGGTACCATTAGCCATTATACTACTGGAATAATTGACTGATTTTATCTATTGCTTCCGGCAGGCAAAAAACCATCACGCGATCGCCTGTGTCTATTTGAGTAATACCAGTTGCTATTTCTACCTTTCCATCATGTAACACTCCACCAATAACACACCCATCGGGTAATTGCAATTTATTCAATGATTTTTTGGTAATTTTCGAATGGTTACCTGCTTGTAATTCAATTACTTCTGCCTTAATACCTCTTAATTCAGTCACAGAAATTACTTTTCCTTTGCGTACATATCGATGAATTTCATTAGAAGCAGCTACTTTTTTATTAATCACTGCATCTAACCCAATGGTTTGACTGAGGGGAATGAAGTCGGGTTTAGAAACCAAAGTAACGGTTTTTTTTACTTTGAGATGTTTGGCCATTAGGCAGGAAATAATATTTGATTCTTCATCATCTGTAACTGCTACAAATGCATCCATTTCACCTATACCTTCAGTAGCTAATAGATCTGGATCGGTTGGGTTTCCATGGAGAACCATGGCATTTTTTAGCTCAACTGCAAGTTCATTAGCCTGTTCAAAATTAGGTTCAATTAGTTTTACACTCCATTTTTTTCTTTCATCCGAACACAATAGGCGCGCAATCATACGACCAATAGCCGATCCTCCTGCTATCATTATTCTACTAAGTTCGGTTTCTTTTTTACCTGTGCTGGCTATAAGTCCAGGAATGTCTTCGGTTCTAGCCAAAATAAAAATTTGGTCAAATGCTTGCATTTTAATAGAACCACTAGGAATAAGCGTGTGTCCGAGTCTGCCAATTGCAACAACACGAAAGATTGCTTGAGCATACATTTGAGCATATTCTATTAAAGTTATACCTAATAGAGGAGAGTGTTTGTCCAATCGGATACCGACCAACTGCATTCTATTTTCTGCTAAATTTATTACATCACTAGCAGCTGAACGTTTTAATAGGTGAGCAATTTCTTTCGCAGCAATTAACTCCGGATGAATCATAACATCTATGCCTAGATCGTTAGGAGAAAGAGGGGCGTTGACTTGTGAGAATTCATCACTGCGAACTCTCGCAATGACAGTTGCACATCCTAATCGTTTACCCATCATTGCCGAAATCATATTCACTTCATCCACGCTGGTAACGGCAATTAATATATGAGCTTCACCAACTTGAGCCTTTACTAAATCATTTGCAGATGTAGCATTACCCTCGACGGTTAAAACATCAAGGTTTTCGGTAGCTCTTTGTAGGCATTCTTTATCCCGGTCGAGTATGGTCACATCGTGTTTTTCCTTGGATAGCACACTTGCTAAGTCATATCCAATTTCACCCGTACCGATTATAACAATCTTCAATGGTGCACAATTAATTAAACAGCATTAAAAGCTACCACCTTTTAATCATAAATAAAAGAAAACAAGTATCTTCATACTTTTTTAGCCAATAGTACCTTAACATTGTGGTAATGCTCTAGTAATTTATGCACATCTTCAACACTACATAATAATTAAGAATTGTAATGATTATTGAAAATTAATTCAGCAATACCTCCAGTGTACTATTACCAGAAATTAGACTTTGAGTTAATTGAAAAATCTAAAGGATTGTATAGATTGATTTATTATGTTCTAAATTGAACTTAGATCGTAATGAAGCAAAGAATTTGCTCGAATACTTGGAGGCTAAGGAATATATAGGTATGAAGGTACTTTTTTGTGTGCCTCGGTTCAAATAACGGCCAAGGGGTTGGCTAAGTTAAGTGAATTGAGTCTATACTTATTCCTTTTTGTACTTTAGTAGTTGTTTAATCCGAATAACAGCATCTTCTAAATGAGCTCTTTGAATGCTATTTTCTATTTTTTTGTCTAAATATTGCTTTAAGTCTTGTTCTAAAAAGGCTAATTCAGTTCGTATTAGTGGTCGAATGTCAGAATTCTTTAGATTTATAGGATTCCTGCTGCTGCCCATTTGATCCATGTTTAAGAAAGATTCATAACGTGAAAGATATTCGCGTTGCAGGGTACGTCGATAGACATCAATTTCTCCTTCCTCTTCATAAATTTCTTTCCAAATTCCAAGGCGAAGAGAATGAAGCATTTCATCTGGGGGCAATACATCCGATCCAAGTTCTGTATATTCAATCATACGAAGTAAGACGCTTGGATTAAGCACAGAACCAAGTAATCTGCCCTGTAGAGATTGTATACGGTCAATACTACCAGCTGCTTGAATGTTTTGTAATATGTTGGTGTCCAGGAGCCAGTATGGGGTAGAAAAAACATATTCATTTAGGAATTCTAAAGAACGAAGTTGATTTTCTTTGCTCACAGGGGTATAAACAAAACCATATTGATCTGCTGATTTTCTGTTTTGATATATCCCGCCAATATTGGTTGCAACATGTCGAGAATAGCGTGACCACATAACGATGAGTTCTCCATAAATCTCCTCTAGATCCTCATAGCCCTCACCTTCAGTATAGGTCCATTCCATTAATTCGGGAACAACTCGCTTTAAATTCAAGAGGCCATAAGTGCTTGCTTTAACAGGATCATCCCCTAAATCTTCGGTTTGTGCGGATGGGTCATAGCCCGTTGATCCTGCAAACCTATACACAGGATCTCCCGATTTTTCTATGATCCATGAATCTAGGGTAGCCTTTTCATCTTCAGGTGTCTTTGCGTTTGGAATCAACCTGTATCCCCAATTGACCGAATAGAGATCATAGGGGCCTATTTGACGGATAAAACGAATATTTTCATCTCCTGGTTGGGCCACATAGTTCTGCCGAGCATATTCCATAATGGTTGTAGCAATGCCATACTTTTGGGTAAAACTACCAGATCGCAGTGAGTCTACAGGGTAGGCAGAACTGGACTGCATGTTGTGGGGTAGTCCTAAAGCGTGACCGATTTCATGTGAAATTACCCTTCTCATGGTCTCGCCAATCAAATCATCGGCTAGTTTGAGTTTTCTAGCATCGGGATTGGCAGCACCTGTTTCAATCATTAGGCGGTTTCTATAGGATCGCATATGGTTATGATACCACACAATATCACTTTCAATGATTTCACCCGATCTAGGATCTGATACACTAGGACCGATCGCATTTCGAATCTCATTAGCAACCCATCTAACGGTTGAATATCTAATATCCTCTGGACTCCAATCCGGATCTTCACTTGGAGTGGGAGGAAGTTTAGCCTGTATAGCATTTTTAAATCCAGCTTCTTCAAATGCGGCATTCCAATCTTCTATACCTTTGATTATGTAGGTGCGATATTTTTCGGGTGTTGCTGGATCTAAATAATAGACGATAGGTTTTATGGGTTCGACTAACTCCCCATTAAAATAGGCTGCAGAATCACTTGGTTCTAGTCTCCAGCGTCGAATATAAGCTTTTCGAACTGCTTTTTGTTGCTCAGAACCAAAATCTATCTGCCTGATGGTGAACCAACCTACTCTATAATCAAAAAGTCTTTTTTGCATGGGAACTTTTGGCAATAATACCATAGACTGACTCATTCGAATACTTAAGGTAGCATTGGATGATGATGACGGAGGATTGTTAGCTTGGTACGTAAGGACATGACGTACCTCAAGATTTTCAGGAAAGCTCTTTACGCTTTCAACATAGCTTCTATTACCATCCAAGCGTCTGACTTGGTATTCTCGTCGTAAAAAGGGAATAACCCCACTGATCGCTTCAATATCTTCAGTGAAAAAGTCACTGAGCTCAATAACTGTGACCCCATTAGTTGCGTCGTACAACTCTTGATCAAATGCGGCAAGAATGGGTGCAAAATTATTAGCCTTTACCGATTCATAAATAGGTAAAGTACTATCGGCTATGTTTTCATAAGATACTTCCTTAATTAAAATGCGATCATGCACCTTGCTGAACTGTAATACTCGCTCTGCTGTTTTAGCTCCAGCTGAATAAAAACCATAATATCCATTTGGTACGCCCGCTACACGACTAACCATAAGGAAGTCTCTATTTAATAAGGAATCGGCAATTCCCCAATAAATTTTTTCTCCTTTTTGCATAACCGTAATGACTCCTTCATCGGTCCGATCCATGTCTTTTGCGAAATCAGTTATGGTAGAAGGTGAGGTTTGTTTATCTGGTGTTGTCTTTGGTGAGTCAATGGTAGTCTTTAATTGTCCACTAATTGAGCAGGAGCAAAGAAACAAGGCAATAAGTAAATTTTGGACAAAAAAACGTATTCGTTTGAACTTAAAAATTGCGGGTAAGAAGGTAGTCGTCATGGGAAATAGAATAAGATAGGTTAAATTAAGTGTTCGGATTATAAACATTTAAAAAAATCCATACAAAACAGTACTGCTTTATTTAGAGAAAAACGTATTTTTAGGTTTCTTTTTTCATCAATAAATTCACTCTCCATCGTTAATCTTATTTCATTAATAGGGTTAAAGAATCAAAACACTAAATGAGTGGGCGTTAAAATTCAGCCCACCTTAATTATTTAAGAGGCTTAGTAATGAACATCGGCATTCCCAAGGAAATTAAACCACAAGAAAATAGAGTAGCTATTCAACCTGGTGGTGTAGTGACTTTAGTTCAACATGGACATAAAGTAGTAGTTCAAAAAAATGCTGGTTTGGATAGTGGCTTTTCCGATAAAGAGTACATAACAGCCGGTGCTGTGATTGAATCCGATGTGGATGCTTTGTGGGCCGCTTCTGATATGATAATGAAAGTAAAGGAGCCAATAGCAGAGGAGTATGACCGTATAAAAGAGGGACAAATTTTGTTCACATATTTTCATTTCGCTGCTGATAAAACACTCACCCATGCGATTATTGACTCAAAATGCGTTGCTATTGCATATGAGACGGTAGAGAAAGCAGATCGATCCTTACCCTTGCTTATCCCTATGAGTGAGGTGGCTGGTAGAATGGCAACTCAGGAAGGGGCTAAGTTTTTAGAAAAAGCTATGGGAGGGCGTGGCATACTTATGGGGGGCATCCCAGGTGTTCCTCCTGCAAATACTTTGGTATTAGGTGGCGGAATAGTAGGGGTGAATGCGGCCAAAATTGCGGCAGGAATGGGCTCGAATACCACAATTATGGATATAAATATGNCTCGGCTACGGTATTTAGACGATGTTATGCCAAAAAACATTAACACNCTTTTTTCTTCTGAAGCCAACATCCGTGCTATGTTGCCAACTGTTGATCTAATTATTGGAGCAGTTCTAAAACCGGGTGCAAAAGCACCACATCTCATCACGCGTGAAATGCTTAGTCAAATGAGGCCAGGCACNGTTCTGGTTGATGTAGCGATTGATCAAGGCGGTTGTTTTGAAACCTCAAAACCCACTACTCATCAAGATCCTGTNTACTTTGCAGATGATGTACTGCACTATTGCGTGGCAAATATGCCAGGGGCAGTACCATTCACATCTACCCTAGGATTAACAAATGTTACTTTACCTTATGCACTAGCTATTGCCAATAAAGGTTGGAAGCAAGCAGTTCAAGAGGATGCGGACTTAATGAGAGGGGTAAATATTGTAGAGGGGACTATTGTATATGAAGACGTAGCTGGTGCCTTTGGTATGGATTGGTCTACTCTTGAATGCATATAGTAAGTATGAATCAATAAAGTGGTTGTGTGATATGATGTCTTGTTATATTATCCTTTTCTTAAACGAATTAACTGAAAATTCTTAAACGAATTAACTGAAAAACTACCCATTCGGGTAGTCTCTTCTTTGCATGTTTCGGTTATCTTTTTATCAAGACAAAAAGCTAACGAGATATAAGGATTATGAAAGGGAAGTTACAGGCTCAGTCAGCACTTTTTATGCCAGATACAACGGCATATGTCTCAGACACCTTATCCTATCCTATTTATCTTGATGTTGGAGAAAATGATGATCTTTATGGGATTGTCTTTGAATTACTGTATGATAGTCTTAAATTTGATCTAATTGAAGTCATAACAACAGGGACTCTTACCAAAACTAACGGAGTTTTTTTTAGCGTTTATACCCAAAATAATAAACTATTTTATTCCTTAGCTGCTTCAATTCCTATACAAGAATCAGGCGTTTNNTTGATCTTGAATTTGCGACCCAATTCTACTCATATTGATCAGATTGAAATAACTGAGCATCAATTTAATGAATTAGCGGTTCAGACTGAGAATTCGTTCAAATGTAGTCANTNTTGGCAATACGCCGCCTAGTCTAATAGGTTTGCTGGATACCCTACGGTTCAACTAGAATGATACACTATTATTTGCGCTAGGTGAGGTTATGCAGNATTCGGATGACTCTTTTCCAGATCTCAATTTTGAATTTAATTTTTCACCTCCTGTCATCGCAGTAGATCTTATTGACTCTACGGCGAGCTTACTTATTTACTCACTAGTATACGTTGGTGAAGTGGTTTTAAGCGGGAGCGTAACGGATCAGGAAGGATTGTTTGCTGAGTTCTCGCTAATCATCATAATAGAGCAGGCTGTTTCCAATGAGTCGATGGNAGAGCAAACAGACTTTCCGGTTCAAATTCAACTTCAGCAAAACTTTCCAAATCCATTTAACTCTGCTACTTCAATTAGTTTCGAAGCTTTTCAAGCTAGTCATGTTTCTTTACATATATATGATTTGATGGGTAGAGAGGTGGAAGTATTATGGAATAAATACACAGCTATAGNTTCTTATGAATTCTTNTTTGATACAACATGTATAGCAACGGTTACTTATATCTACCGATTAGCAACGATTAACGGAGTGGTTTTGTCTAAAATATGACCCTAATTAAGTAAAAATAGGCGAGGCTTTAATTAGGCATTTGCGTTATTTGGGGCCTAGTTTTATGGCATATAGAGGGTCAAAGCGTGCACCAATTCTGGCAGGTATCCAAGATGCTANAGTGCAAAGCGCAATGGTTACTAGGGGCACAATCAAATAATCAAGTATGTGAGGTGAAACGGGAGCAACCGACATGTAATAATTTTCCTCAGAAAGTCGAATAAGTTCAAATTCGCTTTGTACAAAAATAAAAGCTAGACTGATTCCCATACCTATGATGAGGCCAAGGATAGAAACCCATAATCCTTCCATTAGAAATATTCGTTGTATTTGCTGCTGTGTTGCTCCTAAAGTTCGAAGGATGCCTATGTCTTGTGTTCGTTCTAAGACCATCATAAGTATAGCTCCAATGAGATTGAAAGCAGCTACTAAAATCATCACACCTATGACTAAGGGAATGATATTCTCTTGTAATTCTACCCACGCAAAGAGGTTGCCATAGCGATTTTCGATAGTTTCACTGTAGTATGGAAAGCTTATTTTTTGTTCTAATATCCGGTCGAATTCACCGATTGAACTTAGTGTAGGCTCTTGAATTCGAAGCTCAAGGTCCTGTGCTTGCGGGAAGGGAATAGAGAGTAGTTCCCGGACAATTTCTACATTCGCGAGGGCATATTGGCTGTCAAAAAACTGAATACCTGTGTTATAAATATGACTTATTTCGAATTGTTTTAATTCAGGGCTTCCAAAGGTGTCTCTAGTTGATTGATNGGAAACCGAATAAACAATAATCCGGTCACCAATATCTACTCCCAGATTCTGAGCGATATCCTGCCCGAGTATCAAATTATTAGCAGTGTCAAAGCTTTTTTTAGTTGTATCTTTTGTAGTTGAGCTAGATGAAGTTATATAGGGTGCTATCGAAGGGTCTTCGAGCACATTAGGAACCCCTTTTAACATAGCACCAGTAATTTGTTCTTTATGTTGCAATATAACTTGGCCACGTATTACTGGGGCAAGGTAGGTCAAACCATCTATACTTTTTATATAGGTCTTAAGTGTGTCAGCTCTGTAAAGTGGTTGGTCAGAGAAGCTACTAACCGTAATATGCGGAGCAAAACTGACAACCTTGTCTTGGATGGTCTCCTTAAACCCATGTACAATGGATAATGCTATAAGCAAACCAGCCGAGCCTATGGCCACCCCAGTGATAGACATAGTTTTAATGAACGAAAAAAAGCCATTACCACTTCGTTTTCCCCAGAAGTATCGATAGGCTAAAAATCGCTCCATTCTCATGATTATTATTCAGGCTTCATCTGAGGGAAGAAGAGTACATCTCTTATGGATTCGGAATTGGTCATTATCATGGATAGCCGATCAATTCCAATNCCAATTCCCGCAGTTGGTGGCATTCCATATTCAAGAGCCTGTAAAAAGTCTTCATCTATCGTCATTGCCTCATGATCACCGCCTACCCTTAAAGATACCTGAGCTTCGAGTCGTTCACGTTGGTCCACAGGATCATTCAACTCGGTATAGGCATTGGCTATTTCTTTCCCATTACAAATACATTCAAATCGTTCAACTAGACCTTTTTTGCTTCGGTGCTTTTTGGTTAGAGGGCTCATTTCAACGGGATAATCGGTGATAAAGGTAGGTTGGATGAGCTTAGGCTCTACATATGTCCCAAATATTTCATCTACAATTTTAGCAACAGCACAGCTTTTGTCTATTTCAATATGAAGTTTGGTNGCGATGTTTTTAAGTNCANTTAAATTNTTACCATGTAGGTTATGCCCAGTAAATTGTTCAATGGCCTCANATATGGGTATTCTCGGCCAAGGCGAGCTGAAGTTGATAATATGATCACCTACGGTAACCTTGGGACTTCCATGAAGTACCTTGGCTGCATTTTCAATCATTTTCTCGGTAAAATCCATCATCCATTCATAATCTTTGTAGGCCACGTAGAGTTCAACCTGAGTGAATTCAGGATTATGAAACCGAGAAAGGCCCTCATTTCTGAAGTCTTTAGAAAATTCGTACACCCCATCAAAACCGCCTATAATAAGGCGCTTTAAATATAATTCATTAGCAATACGTAAATACAAGTCCATATCCANGGTATTATGATGAGTAATAAATGGCCTGGCGGAAGCTCCACCGTAGATGGGCTGTAGAATAGGGGTTTCAACTTCTAGATAACCCTGCTCATTCATAAAATTACGCATGCTTTGCACCATTTTAGTGCGCAAAATGAAGGTTTCTTTAACCTCTGGATTAACAATTAGATCTATATAGCGTTGACGGTATCGAAGTTCTTTATCCGAAAAAGCGTCGTAGGTTACTTTTTCGCCTTCCTCGTTTTCCACTTCTTTTGGGGTAGGCAGTGGACGCAGTGTTTTAGTTAATAATTGAAATTGTTCCGCATGTATTGTTGTCTCGCCTGTTCGGGTTTTAAAGACAAACCCTGTTACCCCGACTATATCACCAATATCCACCAATTTTTTGAAGACCGTATCATAGGTTTCCACCCCTACATCATTCCGTCGAATGTATATTTGAAGGGTACCTTGACTGTCTTGAATATGAAAAAATGTCGCTTTTCCCATAATACGACGAGCCATTACACGTCCAGCAACTGACACAAAAGTTTTGTTCTCATCGCCTTCCTCGTTTATCAGGCTTTCATCGGAAATAACCTCAGCGCTGTTATGTGTTTGATTGAACTCCGGAGGATAGGGATTTACGCCCATATCGATTAGTTGAGCTCTTTTTTCTCTGCGGATTTGTTCTTGTTCAGAATGAATAAGTTCCTGATTCGACATAAAAGATAGAGTAGAGTTTTAGACAGATTATTAGGTAGATAATAAACTACATCATTGAAATACGGAATTGAATAGACCGCATCAATAACTAGTGTAAAATACCGAAATCCTAGCTAAATTATGACTAACTATTTATGAGCAATATTAGCCCCTATATTTACCTAAGTATTTCGCCCATTTCGCAAGATTTTGTTAAGCATGTTGATACCCAAGATTCACTAGCGAGCTTTTTGGCCGTTGATCAACATAAGCGTCTGGAAAAAATAAGCACCAAGACTCGAAAAGTAGAGTTTTTGGGCGTTCGAAGTATTTTGTTTAAGCTGTATCAAAGATATAAGCTCAGCCAAGGGCTGTTACCAACTTCTCAGGCGGATGTATACCTCACTCAGGATGAACTTGGGAGGCCCTATCTTGGGCTTTCAAAGATGTCCACAAGGAATAATCGGGAAACCGTTTATAAAAAAACAAATATTGAGAAAGTAGAGAACGCTACTATTCCATCGGTATCCCTGAGTCATTCCAAACAGTGGCTAGCTGCTGTTATTTCAGATCAATCACGTATAGGAATTGATATAGAAATACCTAGTCGAATGGTTTCAGAAGCACTAAAAAGCCGATTTTTCACGCAGCAAGAGCTCCAAAACGATATTTTTTCTGATCATCCTGTCTGGTTGTGGGCGATCAAAGAATCGGTAGTTAAATGTATAGGCAAGGGCATTCTGGCCGACATGACCAAGGTAGTTGTGCGGATGGCCGCCGTAAATACATCAACTAAGGAGAATTGGTCTATTAACAGGCACCCAAGCATACTTAGCGGGCAGGAACGGGTTTATACGTTTTACGCAAGCCACGCGTCAAAGGATTGGTTTGAGGGGAGGGTATGGATTCATCCTTTGTATGTATGCGCCATAGCAGTCCCAAGCCTGAACGAAGGAGGAAAAAATGAATAACCCAGTTTTGTCGGTATGTATAATCGGACATGGTCGTGTAGGGAAATTATTTGAGGCCTTGCTCAAATCAATGAAAGGAGTCCGGGTTCTTGTCAAGCATAAGCATGAACTGATGTATCCAGTGGCCGATATATTCATGATTTGTGTGCAGGATCAGTGGGTGTCCAAGGTGGTAAAAGAGTTAACTTTTCACGAGCAAGAACGGGTATTTTCGGCGGTACACTGCTCGGGAATGTTGCCTCTGGGTGTGCTTGCATCTTTGGCAAAAGTCAACAGGGAGAGAAATCGACAGAGAGGAAAAATTAATAAAAAAAAGAAAGAAAGTGAAAATAAATATATTGCTGTTCTACATCCACTTGCGCCTATTAGTTCACATACAGTATCAGTAGAGGGCATTCTGTTTGATGCAATGGGTGACCCAGACTTACTGTTGATTTTTGAACGCTGGTGCTTGGAATGGGGAGCGAGGTACTTGAGAGTAAATGAGCATCAGAAAAAGGTTTTACATATCGCAGCGGTTATGAGTTGTAACTACCTTACAACCTTATATGGAATGGTGGGTGATTTCTTAGAGTCCGAACAATTTACCAATGTTGAAGCAAAGCAAATTGTCAATAACACAATGGGGAGAACGCTGGAGCAACTCTATGAATTGTCTGTTGAACAAGCTATGACAGGCCCCATCATTAGGGGGGATATTGATGCTATCCATGAGCATTTAGCAATTTTAAAACACGATCGACATCGTTTGGCATTGTATAAAAATCTAGGAAATAGTACTTTAGATATGATATCCGAGTTTCAATATAGGCCAAGCGAGGATAGAATTGTTTTAATGCGTGAATTATTTAGTAGTTAAATGTACATTACTGTAATTATTTGATGATGAGAATGAAATTTTTTTTAAGAATGGTTGATTTACGATTGATGGCTGTTGGTATTTTAGTAGCTTTTATACTAGTTGGCTGGTCATGTACTCAAAAACCTAATCAGGAGCTTAAACAAGAGAGTAGTGAATCGGTATCCATATTAGAAAATGCTACAGTTAATGAGATTCAAAGCCATCTAGCTAGTTTCAAAGGGGAAAAGCCGGTTTTGGTCAATATTTGGGCTACCTGGTGTTTGCCCTGTGTGGAAGAGTTTCCATATATCATGGAACTAAAGGAACAACATGGCGAGGAGTTTGAGTTAGTGTTCATTTCTGCGGACTTTGAAGAGGCCAGAGCAGAAGCCACTAATTTCTTAAAAGAACAGGGAGTTGATTTCACTACCTTTTTTAAGCAGGGTAAAGACAATAATTTTATAGCAGGAATTTCTGAAAAATGGTCCGGTGCTATTCCTTATACCCTAATTATTGACAAATATGGAGCGACCCACACTGAGTGGGAAGGAAAAGCGGATTATCAGGACTTTGAAAAAGTATTACTAGATGTAATTAAGTAGATCGTGGCAAATCAACAAGAACTATAACGAATAATTATCTAAGCTGTATGAAACAAAACATTGTTCAACAAGTAGTAAAAAGCTCATTCGTAATCGCGCTATTCGGACTGGTGTCAGCCACTAGCATAGCCGCGCAGGATATTCAGCAACTTCCATTAGGAAGCACATTACCTCTAGGTGATGTACAAATGGAAGATATCTCAGGTCGCAACTTAAGTTTAAATGAAGTAAAAGGAGATAATGGCTTACTGGTTATTTTTTCGTGTAATACCTGCCCTTGGGTTATCAAATGGGAAGATAGGTATCCTGTGGTTCAAGAACTTGCCACAGTAAATGATATTGGATTTATTTTGTTGAACCCAAATGAAGATTACAGAGAGCAAGGGGATGGAATGGAGGATATGATCTTACATGCAGAAAAAGCAGGTTATAATCTCCCTTACGTTTTGGACAAAAATCACCGTATAGCCGATGCTTTTGGCGCTTCACGCACTCCACATGTATATTTATTTAACGCTGACGACAAGCTAGTATATGTGGGGGCTATTGATGATAATGCAAACAGCGCTGAAGATGTAGAAGAGTTTTACATAGAAGATGCCATAGAACAACTGTCAGCAGATCAAGCTATAACTCGGTCCTCTACAAAGTCCATTGGTTGTACCATTAAAAGGCTCAATAACTAATAAATAGAAAAAGCATTATTTTAGGTATGTATCTAACTTAACCTAGTTCTAAGATTACAATGCCTACTTGGATACTGCATACAGAATTTAAATTTGACGCAGCCCATTATATTAATGGGTATGATGGAAAGTGTGGACGAATGCACGGTCATACCTATAAAGTACATATAAAAGCTAAATCGCATAAGCTTAACCCCTCTGCTTATTTAGGTACCTCAGACATGGTATGTGATTTTAAAGAGTTAAAATGGGCTGCAAAAGACTCAAAAAAAGGAGGGTTTGACCATGGGGTTTTAAATGACCTTATGCAGGAGAATACCACGGCCGAACGGATTGCAGAATATATACATCAAGAAACCAAGAAGAGAATTCCTTCCGATATAGAACTAGAAGTTACAGTTTGGGAGACCGATACCTCATGGGTAAGTTATACTGATAACGATGTTTAAGGCCACTGTCATAGCTAACGAACTTAATAGTAAGTTCATGGATGTGAGCTACCCAATAATGGAGCACTTTTATACTATTCAAGGAGAGGGACACCATACTGGTGTGCCAGCTTATTTTATACGAATAGCTGGGTGTGATGTGCAATGTTGGTGGTGTGATGTAAAAGACAGTTGGAATGGAGAAAAACATCCTTTAGTTACGGTTAAATACCTTTGCGAGCATGTAAAAAAATCGGGTACTGAAAAGGTAGTAATTACGGGTGGTGAACCTCTGCTTCATGATTTACAGCCCCTATCCATGGGGCTTAAAAAATTATCAGTAGATATTCATATTGAAACTAGTGGATCTTCTCCAATCTCTGGTATACTAGACTGGGTAACCTTGTCACCCAAACGTTTTAAAAAGCCCTTGTCTGAGGTGTATGAGCATGTAGATGAGTTAAAAGTCGTAGTATTAACAAATAAAGACATTAAATGGGCAGAATTAGAGGCTCAAAAGTGCCCCAAATCCACAAGGCTGTACCTTCAGCCTGAGTGGGATACAGCCGAATCTATTCCTTTAATCGTCAATTATGTTAAAAAGAATCCACAATGGGCTATAAGCTTACAAACCCATAAATTCCTCGATGTACCATGATTAAATCAACGAATACTGCATGTATTACAGGGGCTTCTCGCGGAATAGGGCGCACATTAGCTCATGCATTTTCTACTGCAGGTTTTCCTCTCATATTGACGGCGCGTTCGATTGATCATTTATCAAAGGTGAAAAAAGAATGCCTTGAAGCTGGGTCACCACAGGTAGAGATTGTAGAGGTCAATTTCCTAGCGGATAATCCACTCAGGGATTTAGATCATTTGCAGCCTAAGCCATCTATATTAGTAAATAATGCAGGAGATTTTTTATTTAAAAATCTGCAGAACTCTACCGATCAAGATTATATCAATCAGTTCTACATAAATGTATTAGGAACTATCCGGGTTACGGATTATTTAATGCCCATATTAGGCGACCAAAAACAGGCACTTATTGTTAATATCTGTTCCAAGGCCTCAATAGTGGGTTATGATGATGCGAGTGCATACAGCGTAAGTAAGCATGCCCTATATGGGTATGGAAAAGCATTGCGGAATCATCTTAAGCAAACCGCTCCGCATGTTGCTTGTACAAATATACTCCTAGGACAAACACTCTCTAGTTCATGGGATGGCTTAGATGTGGATCATGAGCTGTTAATCGACCCTGTTGATGTGGCGGAAGTAATTATTGGTCTAACTAGGTTAGGTACTAGAACAGTAGTAGAAGAACTAACCATTATGCCATCCAAAGGAGAGCTTCCAAGGTGAATATATAGGCAACCGAGTTTAGTAGTACTGAACACATACATTATTCTATCTCATTTGTTTATTAACCGGTTTATCTTGTTAAAGCTTAGCTAATGTATGGAAAAAAAACTGTTTTTAGATCACTGTCAATATCTTCAATGATAGTAGGAGAAAAGGATGAACCAGTTAATTGTTCGTATAGTTGTTCATATCGTTTGTACACCTCTATTCGAAATGAGTCGGGTAAATCTGGAAGGTTTTGACCTTTTAGCCCTTGAAAGTCATTTTTCATAAGCCATTCTCTCAGAAACTCTTTAGAAAGTTGTTTCTGAGGCTGTCGGTCTTTCTGCCGTTGCTCATAGCCATCAACATAAAAATAGCGAGAAGAGTCGGTAGTATGAACTTCGTCGATAAGTGTCAATTCATCAAAATACAAGCCAAATTCATATTTAGTATCTACAAGGATGAGCCCTTGCTCGCGCGCTACTTCTTGGCCTATTTTAAATAATTCAAAGGCTTTTTCTCGAATCTCTGCCCAAAGTATAGCACTCAAAATACCCTTAGCGAGTATTTCTTCTTCTGAAATATCTTCATCGTGCCCTTTTGATGATTTGGTTGCAGGCGTTAGAATAAGCTCTGGAAGGGGGTCATGTTCACTCAGACCCTCGGGTAAATTTACTCCACAAAGTATACGTTCTCCGCTTTTATAGGTTCTCCAAGCATGACCTGTAAGGTGAGCCCGAATAACTACTTCTATTGGTATGGGGACGCATTTTTTGGCAATGGTAATATTTGGGTGTGGTATCTCAATAATATGATTCGGAATAATATGCGCAACCTTATTGAACCCAAATTCAGCTAGTTTATTGAGTATTTGGCCTTTAAAAGGAATAGCTTGATGCATAATATAATCAAAAGCAGATATTCGATCCGTTACTACAATACCCAGTATTTGGCTGTTTAATGTATATACCTCTCTAACTTTACCTTGATAGAGATCTGTTACAGTTGGGTGGGAACTTGAAGTAATGCAATGAGTGAGGGCGTACTTAATATCCAAAGTTGGTTAAACTTAAGGGTTATAGTGAGTAAAAATACAGAAACATCACGTGATTTTATAAATTCTTAGTTGACCCTCTAGGAATTAAAATAGGGTTTATCATGGTCTGAAATAGTTGAGTATCTTTATTTTTGATTATGGCTAATAGACGTGATATTGCTTGAGTTCCAATGGTATGCATCTGTTGATCAATAGTCGTTAAATCAAGATATTTACTCAGCTTTATATTGTCATAACCTATAATTGCAACATCTCTAGGCACTCGTAGACCAAGTCGACTTATCGCATGTAAGGCCCCTAAAGCCATTGAGTCGTTGAGGCAAAAAATAGCTTCGGGGAAATCATTCATATTGGAATATTTGTTGATGGCTTCGAAACCGGCTTCTTCAGTGAAACCTGCATGTTTGCTCGTATCTCCGGTTATAAAATATTCTTTCTTAAGATCTTTATTATGTTTTTTAAAAGCATCTTTAAATCCTTTCTCTCGCTCATTGGATGTTCTAGTTTTAACTGGAGTGCTAATCATTCCAATGCGTTCATATCCAGAATGCATCAAGTGCTCGCCTGCCATGAAACCGCCTTGATAGTCATTTAGCATGAAATAATTATAGTCATTATGTTGTGAATTAACCAAGACTGTAGGTATTCCACTGCTTTGTAATTGTTTGTGTAATGAATCACTGACATCAATAGAAATAAGGATAACTGCATCAGCTGAGCCACGGTCAAAAAAGTTAGTCACAGCTTTTTCAGGATTTTTGGATCCCGTGTTGTAGAGTATAATATCTAAATCTGTTTTCTTAAGCTCATCTTTAACCCCTTTTAGTACCTCATTAAAAAAAGGTGTGGTAAAAGAGGGAACCGCAACAGCTAACATTTGTGGTTCTTTGCTAGCTAATTTTCGTGCATTTACTTGAGGTCGAAAATTAAGTGTCTCAATGGCTTCTTGTACTCTTAACTTAGTTTTGTCCGATACATTCAGTGATCCATTTAAAACCCTTGATACGGTTGATATGGCAACATCGGCCATTTTTGCTACGTCGTAGATGGTAACTTTTTTATTCATGAGTCTTTAGCTTATATATCATCAACTTGAGGGACAGATTTTTTGTAAGAACATATCTAATCAGCCTTCAATTATGTTTAGCTAAATTTTGTTTTCAAAAGAAAAAAAACAACTTTACTTACATATAGATTAACTTCTATGTGCTTATGACCAATGTTTAACTAAATAATAAAGGCTGTTTAGTATATTAATTTATATTTATTAGTTTGATAACCATTTTTTTCTTTATAAAATAACGTTCAAGTATAGTAAAATTTTCTGAAGATAGATATGTTTGAGGCGTATAAAATTTATTTAATTATTATTGGAACTATTCGCGCTGTAACGTACTTTAATTGTACATGAGTATAATAATCAAATATCCGTACGGTTTAATAAGACCTCTATATGAGCGTACTTCTTTTCATCGTTCTGTAATTGATGAGATGAATAACGATTCACTAAAATCTGCCTATACCCACTGTCGGGCTATTACTCGTTATTATGCAAAAACCTTCTACATGGCTACACGCTTTTTACCCAATGATAAGCAGCGTGGTATTTTTGCAATTTATGGATATTGTCGTTACATAGACAATTTGGTAGATGATAATGTAGATTTGATTAATTCAAGGTTCGTGCCTAATGAACAACTAACTGGCAAGTTGGATGAATTAAGATTTAAAATCGCAGATATCTATGAAGGTAAAATTCAATTTAAAGACCCTATTTTCACCGCCTTTGCAGACACCTTCCTCCATTATGAAATTCCAGAAGAACTCCCTCTAATGCTTATTGATGGAGTAGAGCAAGATTTGCATAAAAATCGATATCTAAACTTCAAAGAAATTTATGACTACTCCTTTAAAGTAGCTTCTGTTGTTGGTTTAATGACTACGCCTGTGTTTGGTTATAAAGATGAGCAAGCGCTTAATTATGCGACGGATTTGGGTATAGCTATGCAATTAACCAATATATTAAGAGACGTTGGTGAGGATGTAGATCGTGACCGTATTTATTTGGCGCAGGATGAACTAGTTGCTTTTGGGCTTACTGATGACGACATTTTGCGCAAACAGATGGACGATAGGTTTATTGAGTTTATGAAGTATCAAATAAGGAGGGCACGAGAATATTATGAACGTGCAGAAAAGGGTATATCTATGTTAGATCGCAATGCACGACTTCCTGTATATCTAGCACGTTATAATTATGCCAAAATTTTAGATAAAATAGAGGAGAATAACTATGATGTATTCTCTTCTAGAGCCCACCTTACAAAACTTGAGAAGCTTAGTATTCTTCCTCAGATATTATACAAAATTAATATAGCCTCGTAAATCGACATCTCTAGGTATAAGCCTTCTT
Organism: Balneola sp.; assembly: GCA_002720745.1. Taxonomy (GTDB): domain Bacteria; phylum Bacteroidota; class Rhodothermia; order Balneolales; family Balneolaceae; genus UBA1275. The sequence goes on along the minus strand of PBJO01000007.1, from coordinate 450,797 downwards.
CATCATTATACAACTTCGACTTAGACAAAAGTGTCCAGTTTAGTATCTTGTCTTATCTATTAGGATGTTACAAGAGAATTCATTCTCACACCCTACAAATATATGAGGCAGATTAATAAAATACTTATTGCAAACCGTGGTGAAATAGCCGTTCGCATTATCAGAAGTTGTTCAGCTCTCGGCATTCAAACAGTGGCAGTATTCAGCGAAGCCGATGTATTTACGCCCCATGTTCGATTGGCTAACGAATCTATTTTTATTGGCCCTGCGGCTTCTTCTCAGAGTTATTTGGTCATGGATACCATGATAGATGCCGCGATTAGTACTGGCGCGCAGGCTATTCATCCGGGTTATGGTTTTTTAAGCGAAAATGCCACCTTTGCTAAGAAATGTCAAGATGCTGAAATAATCTTTATCGGTCCATCACCAAATGCCATTGAATTGATGGGAGACAAAATGAAAGCTCGAGCATTTGTACAAGAGCGGGGAATACCTTTACCACCAGGCTTAGTTGAGCCTATATTCCCTGAAAATAATGTTGAGCAAATCGCACGTGAAATTGGTTATCCTATTCTGATTAAAGCAGCAGCTGGTGGTGGTGGTAAGGGAATGCGAATAGTTCATAAGGAGTCAGAGCTTAGAAAGGCGGTAAAAGTGGCGGCTTCCGAGGCACAAAATGCCTTTGGAGATACGCGGGTATATATTGAGAAATATCTTGAGAATCCTCGGCATGTTGAAATACAAATTTTAGCAGATGAACATGGCCAGTGTTTCCACCTATTCGATAGAGAGTGTTCCATTCAAAGGCGTCATCAAAAAGTGGTGGAAGAAGCGCCCTGTGTTATTTTAACAGATGATTTACGGGAAAAAATGGCTCAGTCTGCCATAGATATCGCAAGAGGCTGTGGATACCATGGAGTGGGTACTGTCGAATTTCTGGTGGATGATCATTTGAACTATTACTTTTTGGAAATGAATACTAGGTTGCAAGTCGAACATCCTATAACTGAGATGATTACAGGCTTAGACTTGGTTGAGTTGCAAATACAAGTAGCTAGGGGCGAACAACTAGAATTGATACAGAAAGATATTCAGATCCAAGGTCATGCCATCGAATGTAGAATTTATGCCGAAGATCCATTCTATAACTTTTTACCAGACATTGGTTTTTTATCTAAGCATCGAATTCCATCTGGCTTGGGAGTTCGCGTGGATAGCGGGGTGGAAGAGGGTACTGAAGTGTCCATACATTATGACCCATTGATATCTAAATTAAGCGTACATGCAGCTACCCGTGAAAAAGCCATTCATAAAATGAGAGCGGCACTTACTGAATATGAAATCGAGGGTTGTCAGACCACTATATCTTTCTGTGATTATTGCATGCAGCATCCCAATTTTATTAAAGGACAGTATAATACTCATTTTGTCTCTGACTATTATGTATCCGATCTTGAGCATAACCGTTTAAGTAATAGGTATTCGAAATACTTGCCTGACTCAAATATTATTGCGTTAATGGCAGGAATACTATTTGAAAGAAAATCAACTAAAAATGAATACAAGACATCTAAAGTTGCCTCAACCTCAATAAATATTTCTAACGTTAAGCCTTGGTGGGCCGCAAGAAGAAACTGATATTCTCATGAATGAAGTACTATTTAAGCAGTTAAATAATTTAAAAACAGAACAACGTAACCCTAACACTCAAGACATCGACTTAGATGACGCGCTTAATATTGCAAAAAAAATTAATAAAGAAGACCAAAAGGTTGCAGAGGCAGTGGGTGAAAAGCTACCTCAAATAGCTCTAGCTATTGATTGGGTAGCACAAGCTTTATCGCTTGGTGGTAGACTACTTTTTTTTGGGGCGGGGACTAGTGGGCGATTAGGTGTATTAGATGCCGCAGAATGTCCTCCCACATTTGGAACAAAACCCGAACAAATACAGGGATTTATTGCTGGCGGCGAGACTGCAATGTTTGTGGCCCAAGAAAAAGTAGAAGATCAAGAAGATATTGGAATTGCTGATTTGAATATGGTTTACCCAACACAGGCTGATGTGATTTGTGGTCTAGCCGCAAGTGGACGAACCCCTTATGTGCATGGAGCGCTAATGCGAGGAATGGAACTTGGTTGTAAAACAATATTTGTAACGACTGTGCCAAAACAGCAACTCACCATCTACCCAGACTTAGTGATTGATGTGCCGGTCGGCCCTGAAGTAATAATGGGTAGTACCAGAATGAAAAGTGCCACAGCCCAAAAAATGGTACTAAATATGATTACCACTGGTGCGATGATACGACAAGGTAAAGTATATGAAAATGTGATGGTTGATCTAATGTTAACCAATGCAAAATTGGTTGAAAGGGCTAAGCGAATTATCATGAATTTTAGTTCACTTGATTATATTACAGCTTCTAAAGTGTTAGAGCAGGCTAATGGGCATGTTAAAACTGCGTTAGTCATGGCTCTTGGGGAGAAATCAAAAGAACAAGCGGAATCGTTGCTAGAAACACATCAGGGATTTATTAGAAAGGCATTAGAGTCACAAAACTAGGTAATGTAGATGTCAACTAGACTATTTAGTATCTATATGTGGCTATATTATATCCTGCTATTCATTGTTTTCTTCGTACTCATAGCACTCACTTTTCTAATTACATTTCCTGTAGATCCATATCGGCGCATTCCTAATCGAGTACTATCTTGGATGGCTTGGTGTATGATGCATCCTAGTCCAAGTTGGCAAATCCAACTCGAAAACGCTGAGTTGCTCAATAAAACTACACCAACAATCTATGTTTGTAACCACGAAAGCTTTTTAGATATTCCACTTATTTATCAGTTACCGATTCGGATGAAATGGGTGGTCAAGCATAGCATGACATACATCCCAATTATGGGCTGGATGGTTCGGTTGACAGGACATTTAACCATTAATCGATCCAAAAAATCTGCCCTAAAGAAGTTGAATAACCTACTTCAACCTCTAAAATCTGGTATACCTGTGATGCTTTTTCCAGAGGGTACACGATCGCTTGATGGTAGTTTACAGCCCTTTAAAAATGGGGCTTTTTTATTGGCTTTGGAACATGGTTTATGTATTCAACCTTTAGTTATAGAAGGAGCATTTGAAGTTCTACGCCCTGGGAGTTACTTATTTCGATCTAAAGCCAATTTCCGGTTGCGAGTTCTTCCAAGCATTGACTCAAAAGAATTTGACTCTATGTCCGAATTAAAACAAATCGTAAAAGAAAGGATGTCGGATGCGTTAAAGGAGCTAGAATCCTTGCAGAAGAACTAAACAAGGATAAATTAAAGTAAGTTAAGCCAAGCTTTCAATTTCTATCTAGTCATTTTTAATACTAGATTACATATCATGTTGTTTTACTCATCACCTACTTATTGGTTATCATACAAAAAATCATATATACTTCGTATGATGGGAGCACTATGTGGGGTTTTGATGCTATTTATTATACTGTTTAAGTGGCCTATGAAACCAAGAGAAGAACAAAACAATCAAGGGTTAATGGCTGTTTATCAAGAAGAAATCATACTTCAACCTATGGTTATAACACGTCAAAATATTGGTGTAGCTGCTCCACCTAAACCAATGGTGCCAGTCTTAGCTCCTGAGTACCGACTCATTGAAGAAGATTTTTTAACTATAGAGCGACCGAACTTATTGGTCGATGATTTTGAACAGGCTCGAAATGTTAGTACCGGTTGGATAGGGAATGAGCAGAAAATCACCGGTGATCCCGATAGATTTGCGCGTTATAAAAAAATAGTAGAACCTTCCTATTCTAATGAAGTATTGGCGAGTAATGATAAATATGAAATTGGGGTAGAAATGATCGTTGATTCTTCAGGAAAGGTTGTGGAAGCATACATTTCTTCCATTGAACAATTGCTTGATAACGGCGAGAGCATCGAGAGAGACCAGGTTCAGCTTGGCATTCTAGAGGCAATAATCGAAGCAGCATTTATGTGGGAATTTATCCCAGCTGTGAAAGAAGGAAAAACTGTAAAAACCCAAAGAACCGAATTTTTTAATTTTGGTAGTGTAGATTGTTAATCCATTACAATAGGTGTATATTTTTTTTTTGGAGAGGTGCCGGAGTGGTTGAACGGGCTCGCCTGGAAAGCGTGTGTGCCCCCACCGGGGTACCGAGGGTTCGAATCCCTCCCTCTCCGCACTATAAATCTTTTCATACATTTTTATTAGGTTTATGATATCTAATAAATTATTTTTTAAATCAATACTAAATCATTTTCTTAACGTATGAGAACTACATTTTTGATTTTTCTGGTATTTTTTGCTGCTTGTGAAGTACCAGAAGCTCCAAATTTCACTTTATCACAAAAGTTTCAAGCTCCACTAATTACCGATTATACTATTCTAGTGATGGGTGATGCAAATATTAGTAATGTACTTATCGATACTACTTCTGATGACTTGGATTCTCTTTTCACAGTAGTACAGTCAGGAGATGATATTGGATTTATCTCAATAAATAAAAAAGAAGAGTTCGAGTTTGGAGACTTGAACGATGCTATACCAGAAATTGATACTGATAAAACTGAATTTGATGCAGAGGTTGGAGAAATTAGTATAGGTGATTTTTCCTCTGGGACTGGTAATTTGGGCGAAGCAAATTTTCAAGACCTAACGGGAATAAATCCTTCTACTATACCGGTTGGTATTCCTATACCTGGTGGTAGTTCGCCTACACCTACTAATATTAATGTTGGAAATAATACTGATTTTTTTAAGAGTGCTACAATAAAACGTGGCTCGATTCAACTTACATTAACTAACGATTTAGGATTTACAATAACCGAACTAACTATCGTTTTAAATTCAGGGGAAAATTATGTTAATGAAGCATCTATAACAAACTTCAATACCAACACATCAAGGAACGCAACCATAGCGTTTAATGCTGGTGATAAATTAGAAGACATAAACGTTGATGTTTCAGTTGCGTGGAATGCACAAGTTCTAACAGGAAATGTTAATTCACTTATAGTAAATGGTATAGAGGGTATTGATTTAGTTGCTTCTGAAGTAGAAGCTGCACTCGAACCTCAGGATTTCTCTACAAGTAATTCTTCTGATATTGAAACAGACGAATTTCAATTTATTACTACTGAACATTTTGTAGAACTAGAGTCAGGTATAATTGATATTGATCCTATTGTTAGCGATTTAGACCTTACAGTGGAAGAGTTAATTATTACATTTAATTCAATTAGAAAAGCTCCATACACAGAATCTGATGGATTAGTTATTTCATATGTTGGAGAAGATAAGATCGAAAGAAAATCAAGTGCACCAGCAAAATCAATAGATTTAGCTGGATATAGATTATATGCCACCAATAATCAAGTCAGTTACTCAATAAGAGCAATTACCGAAAACACAAAAATACTTTCTTTGAATGACAGATTTCGGACGGTTAATGAATTACATTCCGTATCATCTGGTGTTTCGATCACAAATATAAAAGTGGCTGAAGCATACGGTGTAGTAAAATCTAAAACAGTATTATTAGGTGAAGATGACACTGCCAATGGTACTGAAATAATTGATTTATACAACGAGACAGAAGCAGAGATAATAGAAATTAGCGGATTGGAAGATTTATCAAGTAAATTGGAAAATTTAGAATTTACTCAAGCTAAACTATCTATTAATTATACTTCAAACATAGGTATATCTACATCAATTTATGCTTCAATAATGGGTATTGATGGTGATAATAATGAATTTTATTTAACGGGTAGTGAAGGTTCTTCAAATTTTGTAAGTGGATCTGATAACATATCTGGATTGCAGAAAAATGGCATTGATTTGACTTCATCTGAGATGGTTAAATTTGAAATATCTCCTAGTATAACAGGAGATTTAATTGAAGGTAGTATAGAATTTAATCAGAACAATTCAACAGTCATCGATTTTCTAAATAACCTTCCTAAAGAGATTAGATTCATTGGTAAAGCTGTTATTAATGAAGATGGTGGAGAGGCATTGATATCAACACCACTTGAATTTACTCCAAGTTTTGAAGTTGAGTTACCATTAGCTTTAAAAACACCTAATACAGCTACGTACACAGATACTTTAGAATCAGATGCTTTGACGGACTTACCGTCAGAGGATGACCCAATAGGTATTAATGGTGGACAATTAATTATTAACTATAAAAATAGCATCCCGCTAGGTTTTGGAATAGAACTTACATTTTTAGATGAATCTAAAGAAAGATTAACTGATGTTCCGATGCTTAATGATGATCCAATTAATGTTCTTACTTCAGCTATCGATGATTTAACGAGATACTCTAGCGCACCAAATATAAATAGTACTACTATATCACTCACAAAAGATCAGTTTGACCTATTTAACCAAACAAAATATATAGTCTTCACAGCAAAACTAAATACCTATGATAATTCGGAAATTAAGTTAAGGTCTTCAGATTCATTAACTGTTGATGTTTCAGCAAGCCTAGATATGGAAAATGTGATAGGAGACAACTAGATGAAAAACTATAGATATAAATTAATTTCTTTAGCATTATTTATAGTTTTTTATTCTATAGATAACAGCACTAATGCACAGAATCGCCATTACAACGCAATGACCCTAGGTATGGGTGGAGGCGGAGTTGCATTAATTGATGGATATCATGCTAATTTTTTAAATCCAGCAAATCTAATGATAGATAATCATGAAGGATCGGTTTATCTAAATCAGCTTGGGTTTATGGGTACTGGAATTAGCCTAGACGGATCATTACTCAATATTAATGTTTATAATGAGTATTTAACCAAAGGTTTGACAATTGAGGGACAAGTCCAAGAAGACATGCTTGATTCTTGGTTTGGAACAAACGACAACGATCAGAGAGCTATTAATATATCAAACGACATAGTACCCTTTGGTTACTCAAAGAGAACATCTGGCGCGACTATGGGTGGGAAATCGGTGCCATTTTATAAAAGAGCTGGTTTTTCAATAGCAACTAGGATTAGAAACAATCAAGAATTTACTATAAATAGAGGTTTTGCCAATGTATTTTTCAGTGGATTAGACTCAGATAAATTTTCAGAACCACATCCATTTGATCTTAACACCAAATTTTTATCATATGCTGAAGTTTCAGTTGGATATGCAACAGCTTTACCAATACCATTTAAAGGCATAATTAAGAAGTTACCCCTCATTAATGATATTGATATATTTGTTGGGATTGCACCTAAATATCTAATAGGTATACAATCATTTGAATTGGACTTTGCATCAACACTCCAAGTTAACTCTCCCTTCATCAAAGGTAACATGATTATCCACGATTTTGATTACAAATTATATACTTATGGAGAGATATCGGATAATTTGGAAGAATATGCAGAAAAAAAGTCAGATGGTAAAGATCCTTTGCTTGCTGACTATACTGGTTATAGTGGTTCTGATATAGGAACCCTTGGGTCAGGCTTTGGTCTAGATTTAGGTGTAACGCTGGCAATGGATGTTTCACTACCTATTTTAAATGTATTAGACAAAAATCAGCAATTAAGAGTTTCTCTATCATTAACTGATCAAGGAACAATATCATACAACAATAAACCTATGGTATTCAATGGAAAAGGCACCTTTGAATTTGATCCCGACATAGGAGATGAAGATCCAGCTGATTTTTTTAATGATTTAGCTGATAGTTTACAAAATGATATTTATGGCAACTTTACTTCAGAGAGTTCCGTTGAAAGATCTTATGATTTACCGGCCACTTTGAATTTAGGAGCAGCTTTAATAGTAGGTAAATTACTTGTTTCAGGAGATATCTCATATGGATTTAATGATATTAGTAATAATATAACCGAACCAATTTTTACCTTTGGCACACAATATAGGTTTTTTGATTTCATCCCTATAAGATTTGGTACTCGAATAGGTGGTGGAACATCTACTGCTTTTTCCACTGGTTTTGGGATTGATTTAAAAAATCTTGAATTTTCTGTAGGAGGACTTATAGTTACAGACTCTAGTATTGGCGGAGCTAATTTAACTGGTGCATTGAGTGGAATAGTAATACGATTTTAAATAACTATAAAATATCTATGTAGCAGAGATTTATTATGACAACCCAACTAAATTATAGTTAATTTTCAAGTTCAGTTTCAAATAATGGCGAAGTATAAGTCAAAAAATATCTATTACTTGAATCTGCTTAATCTTACTTCTTTTGAAAGAAAGCCTATTCCGCATAAATAATCTGAAAGCATCTTCGTATAGTAATGACTATGTAAAAGTCCTTTTGAGCCTAGGCCTCTAAATACATAATGCCCTCGGTAAGTAGGTATTTCATCTATAATAGGCATCCTATCTGGGGTAGAAAATCGGAACCCTGCCCACATAGATTCCTGAACAATCTTGTTAGAAAGATTCTCGTGTATTCGGTCTAGTTTATTTTTTAGATATTGGGTACCTTTAAAATCCGGTTTTGGGCTAGAAAATTGATGTTCATAGGTGCTTCCCATGACCAAATTACGACCATCCAAAGAGCATAAGTAACCCTGTGCACTAATGGCGTATTCTCTCAAAAACGAACTCCAGTTATTTGTTTGATTAATTTGATCAGTAATCACCTGCACTGTTGTTTCATCATAAGCTGAATCCACTAACCGAAATTGCAGGATTTGTCCCTTAACTATGACTCCAGGTATCTTTGCATTAATGATTTTCTCTGCCCCGGTACAGTGGATAAGAATATTGGCTTGCATCTCAATATCATCACCTCTAAATACCCAGTAATTGGGGTCTGTGTTTTGTTTTGTATTATCCGGTTTATGTGATTGAGAGTTAAAACCCTCATACTCTTCAAGTAATGAAAAGTTAGAATGATCCTTTAGCCAATTTATCAGATTTTGAAGGTACATTTTAGGATTAACTACATACCCATTGTGTACAATTAAGCCTCCAAAGTTAGGGTTAATCAGAGGAAATCGTTCGGCTATTTCTTCCGCACTCATCCATCCTGCAACTCCTTTTTCCCATTGATCCGCAAGATAATTTTGGTGGGTTTTTTGCGCTATTTCTGCGTCAAAGCAAGGTCGGATTATACCTCTGTTTTGAATTAAATCGTGCGCATTGGAGAACGGACTTATCTGCTTTAAGGCGTCAATTTGGGCAATTGACTCTAAACTTTTAAACCCTTTTTTAGCAAACCTACCTGTTGCAGGATTTACTATTGCAAGGGGAGTACCTGAAGCCCCAGATCCAACGGTATTACGTTCAACTAAAAGTACTCGTTTGCCTTGCTGTATTAAATAATAAGCAAGTAAACAACCTGAGAGTCCTCCACCTATGATTCCGTAGTCAAAACGCATAAAGTGAACCTTATTTTAGTTGAACAGCAGCCGAAACTTCGAGGTATTAGTCTAACACGTACTAAGCAGATTGGTTCTACGCTATCCAGTAGTTATTGAATGTCAATGAAGCTGTATAGCTATCCACGATAGTTTCTACGTTCGATTAGTTTTTTAAGTTTTTTGTTCCCAATCCAAACTTTAACGTTCGTTTCAATATCGATGAGTTCTAAATTCACGGTATAGAATATAGCAGTGGTTCGACCATCAGGTGCATCATCCATGATAGAACTGATATTTCCAATGAGCATATAATCTGCACCTAGCTCTCTTGCCATTGCACTCATACTTTCAAGGGAGGAATAGCTCTGTTGGTCTAGCCGCTCATCTCTAATTTCCATACGTTCTGATGCTTTAGCTACTAAGGTTACTGATCCGGAATTGACAAATGCTCGTTCCATTTCTTTAGTGATTACTTCGGTATCTATATGTTCCATACTTTCGTTTCGGACGGTTCCAACGATGATTACGGGTGGTTTTTCTGTGGATTCTGTGTAGTTGCTTAACCATCGATTACTTAGGGCATCACCAATCATTTCCTCGGAGACCAATCGTGCGTCTGTATCATTCCATTTACCAGATAATTCGGTTGTGTTATCGGGGGATATTCGGCTGATACTGTTTACTGGTTTACATTGAATGCTAATTACCAGAAGAACAAAAAGACTAAGGTTAATGGTTGTTTTCATAGTGTGATTATTTTGCGTTAGTAATCTAATTATAATAATACGGGTTCATGAGCTTAGTAGCTATTGCATTAAAATGCTAGATGCGTTTCAAGCAGATGCACCAAACGCCTCTGCTTGATTTGAATGTCTCTAAATTCTGAGTATATGGGTAGCCCTTGTTTGTTTATATACCGAAACTCAATTTCATATGAGCCTGGATCTAATTGGAAGGCGTGGGCAAATACATTTCCAGGAAGGCTAGACCAGGAACGTAGGTCTGCTTTTTCAGAACCTTCTTTGTAAAGGTCCCCTGCAAATTCTAATAAATGGGCAAAAAACGAATCTTCCTTTTCCCGCATATTTTCAACCCATCGCGTACCAGAATATTTTGATATAGCTCGTAGTACTGCTCGCCCGTATATAATGGGCATTTTTGAGGTGTAGACTTCTTTAGCTACTTCGTGCATGGACTCAAGCATTATACTGAGTCCCATTAGTGAGTCTCCAACCCAAATTTGAACCCCCATTATCTCCGACCGATATGGATTAAGATTGGGTAGGGAGACCTTTAGCTCAGTCTCCCAATATTCATTGTAGACTCGCAGGTCTTGTTGTATTTTTTCAGGCGCCATACCTGTGAAACTTAGTACAAGTATATTGTTATTTCGGCCAAAACTCCATTCTGGTATTACATTTCTATTTAATTGTGTGAGATTAGTATCTGATTGTGATGAAAAATTAATTAGGTGGTAGTGTTCTGCTATGGCTCTATTGAATTGCTGACGCTCTATCCGAGCGGCATCTACATTACCTAGGGCCGTAAATAAATTAGCTGCTAGGTACCGAGCAAAAGGAGAGTTTTGGACGTTAGTATCTTTAGTATCCCAGTCGATTGAGCTGGCTAGGGTGTCAGTACTAGCATAAGTGTCGGCAAGTCCTCGTAGTTTAATATTGAGTTGGTCAATTTTATAGACCATTTTTCGAATTTCGATAAGACTAGCATCTATTTTGTTTAGATGAATATAGTTTAAGGCCTTAAAGGCATGAAGATAGAATTCTTCGTAGGGTTCTCCGTCATAATAAAGTTGATTGTCATTTCCAAGGAAAGCAGAAATACCCCGACTAATACTTTTAGTGAAGGCCTGTTCTATGGCAATTTCAGCATCTGAAAAATACATATTACTCTCTTCATAGTCACCATTGTAGTGTTTTAACATGCCCATTTCTAGATTCCAGAGGATAGAATCTTTTTCTTTATAGATCTCTTTATCTTTTGACTCTTCTAAACCAGCAATAGCCTCACTATAGCGCTGATCATACACAGCGTCTTTAATCCCCTCTTGTGTTTCATCTAAAAGGTATGAGGCACAGGAAACCTGAAATAAAAGTAAACACAGTAACCAAAAAACTGAAGTCATTCTTCGTTTTATGAAGGACACATGAGGCATTTTAACTGCGGATGAAGTTGATAATTGTGGTATTATTAATCGGTTAAAGTATACAAAACTTTCAGTGCAACCTTTTATATTGTAGTGTGAAACATGAAAAAATTACCATGAAATATTTATGCGGTTTAACGAAAATTTGCCTGGGTTTGTTGTTATTTTCTTTACTTTCCTGTGCAACTCCTATTGCTCCGACGGGTGGGCCAACGGATAAAGAAGGTCCTAGTATAATTCGATCTGTACCGCAAAATCTACAAACGGGTATTAGCTCGCAACGCGTAGAAATTGAGTTTTCAGAATATGTGAATCGAAATTCTATATTGTCTAATTTACAAATCGAGCCTGATATTGGTATCGATTATCAATTGTCCTGGAAAAAAAAGACATTATTCATCGATTTTGAGTCACCCCTACCTGATTCAACCACACTTTTAATAACCTTGGGCAATAAAGTTTCAGATACCCGAAATAATGCCATGGGTGCCTCTGAGGTCATTGCTTTTTCAACAGGTGATCAAATAGATAAAGGTGGCTTGATAGGCAAAGTATTGAATGCAGAAACGGGAAAAGGTCTTGAAGGAAAGGAAGTTTTTTTATTCCCCAATACGTATGATGTACAGAAAAAAGCACTTTATCGAACGGAAACAGACACTGGAGGTACGTTTCGATTTAACTATGTACGTGAAACAGAGTACAGTATTGTTAATTTTGAAGATCGCAACAGAAATAAAATCTGGGACTCATCATTGGAATCTGCTCATGCCTTTAATACACGTTCAGTTAATGTACAGAATGGGGTTATTGATACCTTAGCTTCCATTCACATAATGGAGGCAGACACCGTGCGTCCAGAGGTCTTAGGGGTGGGTTTACTTTCAGACACTCGACTTCGAATTCGTTTTTCCGAGGCACTTGTGAATGAATTTACTGGTCAGATTACTCTAGAAGCAGGCTTTGCTGAACCTGAATTTTCAGCTATACCTTTGTATATAGCACCAGCGGATCCTAGCATTGTTTTAGCTCAATCTAGTAGGCCGCTAGTGCAGGATAGTACGTATGAACTAACAATAAGGGGTTTTGAGGACTTTTTTGGTAATACTATGGAACCCTTTACTCAAGAACTCATTGGTTCAGGAGCGGCAGACACAACAATTCAACGATTTATCGGGGTGCGTCCTGAAGGTATATTAGGTATGAGGGATTCAGTTGAGTTGCAATACGCTGCACCTATTCGTAATGTTGCCATTATCGATTCACTGCTAATAGTAGAAGGTGTGGTCGAACGCGATAGTTGGTCTAAGAATATAGTTAAATCTAATCGCCTAGTTTTGTATCCTGATTTGGAGTGGTCGGATGGAGTAGATTATCAATTTCTGGCTTGGAACCCGAGGACACAAAGAAGAGTGTTGGTACCTTTTTCAGTTTCTGGTCCAAGCAATTGGGGAGCAATAGAGCTAGTTGAAATGATTGGCCCTAGTGATTCGCTTTTCACAGAAACTGTTACCTACGAACTACGTACTCAGGAAGGTCGACTACTCAAACAAGGCCAGTTCGTAGAACGTCTTCAAATAGACTCCCTGAGCGCATCTACCTATAATCTTAGGCTATACTTGGACACGAATGCTAACCAAAGATGGGATGAAGGAAGTTGGGTGCCATATAATAAGCCTGAGAGTCTAATCATTCGTAGGTCGATTATTATTCAGTCAGGATTTAGCTCAACCATTCGGTTTAATTTTAACTAATGAAAGTGCTTTTTTTTGTTTGATATGGCCAGAACCATCCTCATCTGCAGTTGGTGTGAGGTTGGACTATTTAATAAGGTTGTTTATTAGAGAAGGCTTTGAACTCCACCTAAGTTCTACTGAGGAACATGGATCCTATTCGGCCTTTTATGAAGACCTAGAAAGGGTTTATAGGCACTCCATAGATTCTAACAGTAGTGAGACTAGTGCTAAATTAGCCCAAATAAATCCGGATATAGTTATTTTTGATCGATATCCTACCGAAGAGCAGTTTTCTTGGTTAGTAATGAAAGCCTGTCCTAAAGCAATTAGAATATTAGATACTGAAGACTTACACGGTTTACGTCGTGCCAGGCAATTAACCCTTGAAGAGCTTGAAAATAGGGGGTATCTGACTCATTTATATGTGGCTAAACACGAAGTTAAAACTAAATCTGTTTACAATACTATTGCGCTTCGTGAGATGGTAAGTATGCACCGATCAGATCTGAGTCTTTTGGTATCTGATGTTGAACTTTCATATGCACAGAAGTATTATGGCATACCGCCTAATCAACTACTGTATCAGCCTATACTTTCTAGTAGACCAGTTGGGTAATTTAGTCCATTAAATAATGATACGCGCACTCATGTATGCTTCATTGGCAACTTCAAGCACGCACCCAATAGAGATGCCGTACACTTTTTACAGTATCAATTATGGCCACATATTAATGTAGCGTTGCGTGGTCATGGGAATAAAAATTGTGAGTGTCACATTTATGGAGCGTATATGGATGCAAAAATGAAGCGATTAAAAAATCCATCTATAATAGGTTTTCATATGAAGGGTAGGGTAGATGATGTTTTCTCTACAGTGGAAGCATATAGAGTATTGTTAGCTCCTTTACGCTTTGGTGCAGGAGTAAAGGGAAAAATATTGGATGCTATTTCAATGGAATTACCTATCATAACTACTCCTATAGGTGGTGAAGGGCTTAGTGTGCATTTAGATGGAGTAGATTTTCCTGGTCATGTAGCCAAAACAATAGAAGAATTTAAGCACTCAGCTGTGCAATACCTTAGTGCTCCTGCATTAAGTAGATGGGAATTTCCTGCCCAAAAAGTTGAACTAAAGGAACGTTTAGATATAGAGTATGGGATTAGATGTGTCGATCATGTTAATAAAATGCTGCAACGGAAGAATAGTATAATGAATCCAATAAAAGTTATGCTAGAACAAAATTCGCAGTTAGCACATCGTAACTTATCGAAATACATACAGCTCAAAAACGAAGGGTGAGTATTTATTGAATCGCCAAGTTACCTTTAAGAAATTCAGCGCGTGCCTGTTGGCTGCTATTAGGAAACTGAGTCAGAATCTCCGCAACTAAATCAGCTGCTTTGGTTGTATTACCTAATTCAGAGTATATCTCCGCTGCGCTTAATAAATTATCTGGAGTGGTTGCTTCATTGTTGTTCCATCGTGCAGCAGACTCAAATGTTTTAGCAGCTGACTCCAAACTACCGTTGGCTAAGTAGAGTTTAGCATGCAGATTTTTTGCCCCGACGCCTAAAATACCTTTTGGAACCTCAAATTCTTCGATATAGTCTAGCGCTTCGTCAATATTTTCTAACTGATAGGCTGAAATGGCAGAATAATAGATTGCTAAGTTACCTGCATAGGTTCCGGCAAAGTCGACTGCAATTGTGCGGAAACCATAGGTTAATTCAAAGCTATCCCCATCTAAGGCTTTTTGGTAATCACCTTCGGCATAGTATCCTTCAGCAATTGATAAAAGCTGTTGTGCTTGTTGTTCTTGCGAGTTAGAATAAAACGAATACCCAATGATTGATCCAGTAATTACCACTATAACCACCAAAATCCAAATAATAGTATTTTTATTGGTTTGTATATATTCACTGGTTTTTTCAAACCACTGAATTAGAGGGTCTTTAGTTAAATCGTCTTTTTTGGAATCTGCCATGATACATTTAATGTTAAATTTTTGGTAGCAAAAAATAAGGCGCTTTGTGCATTTAGCAAAACCTTAATTGTTCAGGTTGAATTGATTTTAATATATTTCTCTTTATTAGATACTAATACAATGTTGTAAATATCCATTCTAGTAATTTCAGGATAATTATATGGGTAACAATTTACCATCGTTCATTTCAAATATAAAATCACCGTCTTCGGTAATACTCATATCATGGGTTACCATAAGTATCGACACATTGAATCGATCTCTTAGACTAAGTAAATATTTAAGTACAGTGGACGAATTTTTTTCATCTAAATTACCCGTTGGCTCATCTGCTAAAATAAGGGACGGGGTATTAATAAGTGCCCTAGCCATAGCGACTCTTTGTTGTTCACCGCCAGAAAGTTGGTTGGGACGGTGTTCGATTCTGTGACCTAGCTCAAATTCATCTAATAATTCTTTCGCCAAACGATTACTTTCTTTTTCTGATTTACCATGAATAATAGCAGGAATCATAACATTTTCTATTGCACTGAATTCTGGTAACAAGTGATGGAATTGGAATATAAAGCCCATTTCAGTATTTCTGAAAGTGGCTATTTTCTCATCATCCCATTGGGTTATATCATCTCCTTGCCATTCTACTAAGCCTGAATCAATTTTATCTAAGCCTGCGATAATGTGTAAGAGAGTACTTTTCCCACTTCCAGACGAACCGATGATAGAGGTAATCGTTTTCGGGTTAATCTCAAGGTTAACACCATTAAGTACATTGACTACTCCATTTTCTGGGGCTTCAAAACTTTTTTTGACATTAGCAATACGAAGTAGTGAATTCAAAATCAGTTGGGTTTTTCGGACACTTTATTAAATTCTGGGAAAATCAATGGGCGTATTTCCATGCATTTTCCACTTTCAATGTAGATTTTTGCTAAAACAGCACTTATATGAGCGTCTCCAGTAGCTGCTTTATATTTTTGATGAACTCCTGTTGTAAATCGTTTTATTGCTACTTTCATATCCATCCCCAATGATCCGGCGTAGGAGCCAGTCATCCCAGCGTCGGTTAAATAACCCAAACCTTTGGGAAGAATACGTGCATCATTGGTCGGGATGTGAGTGTGGGTTCCAATCAACACAGAAGCTCGTCCATCTACATGCCAGCCCATGGAGACTTTTTCAGCAGTTGCTTCGGCATGAAAATCGATAAAAATAAGCGAGGTTTCTTTTTGAATTTGATCAATGGCCCAATCAACCGATCTAAATGGGTCATCAATGGCTTTCATGAAGGTCCTACCTTGGATATTAATAACTCCAATGGAAACATTCACTGAGGGAATTGAATATATACCATAGCCAAAACCAGCATTATTAGTAGGATAGTTAAGGGGCCGTAATATATGGTTGTTGCTTCTCATATATGGAAACACTTTCCATTTATCAAAGGAATGGTCTCCACCTGTAACCACGTGAACGCCTAAGCTGAGCAATTCTCTTATAATAGCGTCATTTATACCATGTCCTTCATGAGAATTTTCGCCGTTTGCTATAACAAAGTCGGCTTTGTGTTTTTGAATCAATGAAGGTAAAAAGCTGCGCACGACCCCCAAACCTTCTTCTCCAACAATGTCTCCAATAAATAGGGTAGTCAAAATCTTAGGCACAAATTATCCTCTAATATCTTCGAGTAATTGCTCAATTTTTGAATTCACCCGTTTCATCGTTACGGTTTCATTCAGTTCAGACTTAGATAGTTGTTCTCGTAATTCAAACAATTCCTCTGCTATACTTAAGGCGGCAAGTACCATTACGGTTGATTCAGGTTGTTTGATTAGTTGATGTCGATATTCTTGTAATTTTTCATCGACGTACCTACAAATATTAATCATATTTTCCTCTTCATGATCTTCTACCATGAGTGGGTACTGTTTTCCTAATATGGATACTTTTAATGATTTCACAATAATCACTCAACTAGTTAGGTACTTTTTAAGTGACGGTCAATTTTCTGGATCATAGTGCTAATTTGTTGTCGCATTGCTAAACGCTCAGAGTCGCTAATTGCTGAAAAAATATCTGTCTGTTTTCCACGCTCTTCTTCAAGCTTCTTAATGAGATTTAGCTGTTCTCTTTTAGTTTCTTTAAGCTGTTTTTTAAGTAGATCAATTTCTGTATAAACTTCTTCTAGGAGTTCTTTAAAGCGTTCTGTTTGTTCTGAGTTTATATTCATAGAATTATGATCTTAATTCTATATTATACTTCTTATTTAATGATCTTACAACCTTTTCAATTATAGGCTCTATATCACTGATATTCAATGTCTTATTTGGGTCAGAAAAGTACAACCGGTAGGCAATACTTTTTTTATTATTGAGTATGTTTTTCCCTTCATATACATCAAAAATACATACTTTTTTGAGTAGATTTGTTCCCATGTTACATATTTCAGTTTCTATTGTACCAGCCATTATTTCTCTATCCATAATCAATGAGATATCATACTCGATACCCGGATACCTTGGTATTTTTTTTAATGTTGGTACGCCTATATTGCGTCGAGCTTCATGGATTAACTGAACATTAAACTCAGCAAAATAAACGGCTTCATCCAATTCATAAATGGTTTGTAGTGTTTTACTTACTTGGGATAGGTTACCTAAATATTTTTTTCCCATATAATAATGTAAACTGTTATAACCATCTATTTTTTCATTAATCCTATGATCTACTCCCAATGAAACCCACAACGAATGGACTAACGATTTTGCGTCCATAAAAGTATATTTAGACGAGGGGCTTAGCCAGTGATCCTCATGCCTTTGCCCAGCTAAACCAATTAGTACGTTGGTTTGTTCACCAATTCCTTTATGAAAAGTACCCTTTTCATTGCTAAAGAACACGTTACCAAGTTCAAAGAATCGTAGACCTTTAGCATTACGATTTTTATTATAGGAACTAGCTTTTAAAAATCCTGGAAGCAAAGATGGTCGAAGAGTGGTCATATCTTTGGTAAGTGGATTTAAGGTGGCAACCATTTGATCAATATCACCAAATTGAGAAGCTTCAGCTTCAGAAATAAGTGAATTTGAATAGATTTCGTTGAAGCCTAATCCGACAAGAGTCTCTATTATTTTTTGTTTGTTTTGTTCCCAGTTTGAAAAGGGACTAGATGATAAACTAATTCCATTGGTTGGTGAAGGGATATTGTTGTAATCGTATAGTCTGCCAATTTCCTCAATTAGATCAATTTCGCGCTCAATATCGGGTCTAAAAGTTGGGATTTGACACTCAATAGTTCCAGAACTACTTCTTTTGCTGATGATCTCTAATCTGTTAAGTTGTTTGATAATCCATTCTTCATCGATTTTTACCCCTAATATTTGATGGACTCGTGACACTCTAAGTGATAATTCTAAGGTTTTCTTAGGAGCGGGATGTAGGTCAATAGTTTCCGTGATAAGGGCATTTGGAATTATTCCCTGAATCAGATTAGCCGCCCGAATTGCGGCTATAAGTTGATTATTAGTATCTATACCTCGTTCAAATCTGTAAGAGGCATCGGTTTGTATGCTCAGTTGTTTTGAACATTTCCTTATGGTGCTTGGATCGAAGTAGGCACTTTCTATCATAATAGTAGTAGTGGAGAGACTTACTTCAGAGTTTTCACCACCCATAATTCCAGCTATGGCAACCGCTTGCTCATCGTCACAGATAAAAAGACTTCCTCTAGGTACTTCTCTTATAATCCCATCCAATGTGGTAAACTCTTGGGTATCATCAAAGCTTTTAACGTGAATAGAAGACCCTTTCAGGTTGTCAGCATCGAATGCGTGTAGGGGCTGTCCCCATTCATACATGACGTAATTTGTAACATCAACTATATTATTTATCGAACGAAGACCTACCGCATTTAATCTATTTTTTAACCAAGTAGGGGAAGAGGATACTTGAATATTTTCCATTACAATGCCAACATAGCGACTACATTTATTAGGATCTTCAATCGATATGGTGAATTTCTTACCTTGGTTGACTATTTGTCCACGTGTAGTTACAGCTGGGATGTTAAGAGGGACTGCCCATTTTGCAGAAAGGTCACGCGCTACTCCGATATGCGAAGTTGCATCTGGCCGATTAGGTGTTATCGCAATTTCAATTACACTATCCTGGTAGCTACAAAACAATTCACTCAATGAAATTCCTGGGGAGGTATCTGGCGGAAGTACCATGATGCCAGCATGATCATCAGAGATACCTAGCTCATCTTCAGCACAAATCATACCTTCTGAAACAACACCACGTATTTTTGATTTTTTAATTTTAATTAGTTTACCCTGCTCGTCTCGAATTGGAAGGGAAGAATTAACAGGTGCTACAGCAACTTTTTGACCTATTTCTATATTCTTTGCTCCGCACACAATCTCTAACTCCTTATTTCCGTCAAATACAGTACAGATTGATAGATGATCAGATTCTGGATGAGGAAATACTGTACGAATTTCACCAACAATTATTTGATTTAGTGATGCACCAATATGTTGTATTTTTTCTTCTTCAAGTCCAATCAAAGTTAGTGTATCGGCAGTTTCTTGGACATCTTCAGGTAGGGATACGTAATCATTTAACCAGTTGTAGGATAATTTCATAAATGCGTAATCAAAAGAGTGTTCTTCAAGATTAATGTTTAGGTATTAATTTTTGTTCAAATGAATTGATGAAGAAAACGAATATCATTATCAAAAAATGTACGAATGTCACTTATTCCATATTTTAGAATAGCAATACGTTCAACGCCCATACCCCAAGCAAAGCCAGAATATTGTTCGGGATCTACCCCTGCTGCCATAAATACATTTGGATCAACCATTCCAGAGCCTAGAATTTCTAACCATTTTCCGTTGGGTTTACTTCCCCACCAAATATCCATTTCGAGGCTAGGCTCTGTAAATGGGAAGTAACTTGGGCGCAGGCGGTAGATAACATCAGAACCGTACATCAACTTTACAAATGTAATCAGGGACTCTTTCAAATCAGCTACACTTACATATCGATCAACATAAAGCGCCTCTACTTGATGAAAAAGAAAGTATGACTTGGGGGACACGGCTTCATTCCTATAAACCCTTCCAGGTATTATAGATCGAATGGGCGGAGCCTGTTTCTTCATCAGCCGTATTTGCACAGGGGATGTATGGGTTCTCAATACCAAATCTGGAATCGTTGGATCTTCATCTTTTCTAATAAAAAAAGTATCCTGAGTATCTCTTGCAGGATGGTTAGGAGGAAAATTTAAGGCTGTGAAATTGTGGAAATCATCTTCCACTTCTGGGCCATCTGCAATATTAAATCCGAGCCTATAAAAGATATTCTTTATCTCTTGCAGTGTTTTTGTCAGCGGGTGAACTGAACCGACAGGTAAGGGTAAAGACGTTAAACTTATATCATCTGTTGCAGATACAAAAACCGTATGAGTGTCAGTTTGAGTAATCTTTGCTTGATCGAAGGTATCCTGTGCTAAGTTTTTCAATTCATTTAAAGATTTTCCGAAAGCTGCTTTATCTTGCTTTGGTATCTTTCTCATGAACTTAAATAATTCCTGAATGGAACCTTTTTTGGAAAGAAACTTGAGTCTAAAAGTTTCTAACTCGTCAGAACTGGAAATTGTAAAATTCTTGATCTGTTGCTCTATTTTGGCAATTTCTGAATTCATAAATAAAGTTTTACATGTATGAATTAGGTCATATTTGATAATACATTATACTCTTTGAAAACATTATAACATACGAAAATAAAAAAACCGGTACACCTTACAATACAACAGATTGAGGTATACCGGTTTGTATGATCTTAGATTTTATTATGAGTGAGCTTCGGTAACAATGGCAGTAAAAGTCTCTGGATCATGAATTGCTAAGTCTGCTAGTACTTTACGGTTAATTACCATACTCTTTTGACTCATAGCATGTATGAGCTTGGAATAGGTTGAGCCGTTTAGTCTAGCACCAGCATTTATACGAGCAATCCATAATTTTCTGAATACACGTTTGCGATTCTTTCTGTCACGGTATTGGTACTGAAGCCCCTTTTCTACAGCATTTTTTGCAATGGTGTACACATTTTTTCGCTTACCCCAATAACCTTTCGCTTGTTTCATGATCTTCTTGCGACGGCGACGGGAAGCCACTAAGTTTAGTGAACGTGGCATTTTATGATGTATTTAGAGAGTTAAATTTATTGACTTAAGAGTTGTTTTACTCGAGGCACGTCAGCTACAGCAACTAATGTACTTTGGCCTAATTGCCTCTTAGTCTTACTACTCTTTTTAGTTAGAATATGGCGCTTAAAAGCCTTTTTTCGTTTAATTTTACCGGATCCGGTTGTTTTAAATCGCTTCTTTGCGCCACTATTACTTTTCATTTTTGGCATAATCAATCACAATAGGTGTGTTCTTAAGTTTAAAAGATACGGACTATGTTCAAGTCAAGCAATACGTAGCTGTGTTATTTATTAGGTGTAAGAATCATGATCATTCGACGACCTTCCATGTTTGGTTTGGATTCAATTTTAGCCACATCCTCCAAACTTTTAGCAAGGCGTAGCAATAACAATTCTCCTTTTTCAGTGTACAGCATATCACGCCCTCGGAATTGAACTGTTGCCTTTACTTTATCACCACCATCTAAAAACTCACGCGCGTGACGAGTTTTGAATTCTAAATCATGATCGTCGGTGTTGGGACGAAATCTTAGTTCCTTCACACTTACAGTGTGTTGCTTTTTTTTAGCTTCCTTTTCTTTCTTCTTTTTCTCATATTGATATTTTCCATAGTCAATTATTTTACAGACGGGAGGGTTGGCATTTGGTGAGATCTCAACTAAATCCAAGTTATACATTTCTGCGAGTTGTATACCACGCTCAGGAGTAGTAAGTTCATGGCTATTATCCGGTCTTATGACTCGAATTTGTTGTGCTTTAATTTGTCCGTTCAGTCGAGGACCTTGTGGTTCGGGTTTTCCTCGGAAATGTCTTTTAGCGATAGTAAAATCCTCAATGGTTGTTAATGTATATGATGAATAATACTAAATTATCGAATTTATCTCTAAATAGATAAAGTATGTATTGTTTGAAATAGCCTATAGCTTTGTTTAGATAGGTTCAAGACTTCAAAGGGAGGTGTTTTTCAGTGATCTCTTTTATTAAATCTGCTTTGAATTGATTCGTCGGAACACTTCCGATATCTCCCATTTTGTGTCGCCGTAAAGATACTTGGTTGTTTTCTACTTCCTTAGCACCTAAAATAACCATAAATGGTATTTTTGCAGTTTCTGAAAGCCGAATTTTACCACCAATCTGTTCGGATCGATTATCAACGGTAACTCGTATTTCCTTATTTAATAGTTCATTGCAGAGTTTTTGTGCTACTTCATTCTGATTGTCAGATATGGGTAGAATTCTAACTTGTTCAGGAGCAAGCCATAAAGGGAAATTGCCAGCAAAGTGTTCAATTAATATAGAAGTAAAGCGTTCCATGGAACCGAATGGTGCCCGGTGAATAATCACGGGTCTATGCTTTTTATTATCTGCACCAATATATTTTAAATCAAAACGCTCTGGCATAACATAGTCTACTTGAACAGTACCTAATTGCCATTTTCTGCCAATAGCATCACGAATGATAAAGTCAATTTTTGGCCCATAAAAACTAGCTTCACCAGGAGCTATTGTATACTTCAGCTTCATGTCGTTAGCAACGTTTTGGATTTCTTGTTGAGCACTATCCCAGTATCTTAGATCTCCCCCATATTTTTGATTTTCATCGTTTCTGAATGAAAGTCGTATGTCTATTGGCATGCCAAATGTACTAAACACAAATTGAGTAAGCTCAATGGTATTTCTAATTTCTGATTCTAATTGATCGTGTGTACAATATATGTGTGCATCATCCTGAGTAAACCCGCGTACTCTACAAAGTCCACTTAATTCTCCAGATTGTTCATACCGATATACCGTGCCAAACTCGGCTAGCCTAATGGGTAACTCTCTGTAAGAACGTAACGAAGAGTCAAAAATCCTATGATGATGTGGGCAATTCATAGGTTTGAGCATGTATTGCTCATCATCTACGTCAATTGGGTTGAACTGTGAATCTTTATAATAGGGATAATGTCCTGATATTTTATATAGTTCGATATTGCCAATATGTGGCGTTATAACTTCTTGGTAACCTCGCTTGATTTGTTCATCTCGTAAAAAGGCTTCTAGGGTCCGGCGTAAAGTTGTACCTTTGGGCAGCCAAAGTGGTAGGCCGCTTCCTACCATTTTGTCAATCATATAAATCCCCATTTCCTTACCTAATTTACGATGATCGCGCTTATTTGCTTCTTCAATTTGACGTAAATATTCTTCGAGCAATTTTTGCTTGGGAAAGCTTATTCCATAAATTCTAGTCAATTGCTTAGACTTAACATCTCCTCTCCAATACGCTCCTGCTATACTAGTTAGTGTAACTGCTTTTACAAGACTGGTATTGGGTAGATGTGGTCCTCGACATAAATCTGTAAAAGAACCTTGTTTGTAAAAGGTTATCTCACCATCATCGAGACCTTCTAAAAGATCAATCTTGTACTCGTTTCCTATTTCCTGATAATGGGTGAGAGCGTCTGATTTAGATATTGATGAACGTTCAAACTTATTTTTTTGTCTAGCTACTTCTAAAATTTTTTTTTCTAGTTTAAGTAGATCTTCTTGTTGAAGGGCATAATCTCCAAAATCGATATCATAGTAGAATCCATTTTCAATAGGAGGACCAATCCCAAATTTTGCTTCTGGAAAAAGATTTTGAATTGCTTCGGCCAATAGGTGGGCTGATGAATGCCAGAAGGTATATTTACCTTCTTCATTCTCCCAAGTGTGAATTTTTATATGAGCATCCTCTTGGATTGTACGATCCAAATCCCATATTTCTCCATTCACAGACATACTCAAAGCTACACGTGCAAGACCTTCAGAAATAGATTCTGCAATAGCTAGTCCAGTGACTCCTTTAGAATATTTTCTAGTAGTATTATCGGGTAAGGTAATGCGAATTGAATCAGTAAACATGAAATGGTTAAGCCTGAGTGTTTATGAGTGCGTCCTACAGGATTCGAACCAGTGACCTCCACGATGTCAACGTGACGCTCTAACCAACTGAGCTAAGGACGCATAAATCAAAGATACCAAACATATCTAATATGTTTCAATGCTATATCAGCATTCTGTATCTTTAATATCTATTAGCACGAAACTAATCATCCTATACGCTTAGATGACGATTAAGATAGTGTAACAAATACAAATTATTAAATAAAAAAGATTTCTTCGATTATGATTCAGCGACGATTTGTTCGTGAAACAGTTCTTCAGGCAATCTATGCATATCTTCAGAGTGGAGAGCCAATTTCTCACATCATGAATACCCTGCTAAATGAAAACTTAAAAGAGGATGCAGAAGCCTTGCGATTTGGAGAGCGCTTATTTGTGTTAACTTTAGAACGGAAAGATGATTGGGACGCTATTATTAAACAACACATAAAAAATTGGGAAATAAGTCGCCTAGCTCTTATCGATAAAATTATTTTATATATCTCTCTGAGTGAACTAATCAACTTTCCTGATATACCAACTAAGGTTACGATCAATGAGGCAATCGATATAGCTAAAAAATATTCTACGGCTAAATCTGGTCGCTTTGTGAACGGTATTCTAGATGCATCGCTTATACAGTTACAAAATGAACATAAAATTTCGAAAACAGGTAGAGGACTAATTGGATAGGTATAAAAGTTCGAAAAACTCAAACTCATATGTGGCAATTGGGGATATTCATGGTTGTATTAAGAGTTTAGAAGTACTTATGGCGGATTTGTTGGCACAATTTGGTACAAACCGTATCTATGTGTTTCTAGGTGATTATGTGGATAGAGGCCCTCATTCTAAGGAGGTTATAGACTATTTAATTGCATTAGAGCGAGATTATAGTTGCGTATTTTTACGTGGAAACCACGATGCTATGCTGTTGAATTATATCAAGGATAAAACGTGGCTGAAATGGTTTGAAAATGGGGGTACTGCAACCATGGAATCGTATCGAAAAGCGTTAGGCAAAGAGCAAATACCACTTGAGCACTTACGTTTCTTTACTAGTACTCGTTTATTTTATGACACCCCAGAATATTTTTTTGTTCATGGTGGTCCTCCTATAGACCGACCTATTTCAGATTCAATACAAAATGAGTCACTATATAGTAGTTTTTTGTGGAGTACGGATCACTTAAACTCTACTTATAACCAGTGGGAAAAAACCGTAATATTTGGACATTCCCCAGTACGCAGCCCAATACAAGGAGTTAATATGATTGGGATAGATACAGGCTGTGTATATCCTCAATTTGGTAAATTAACCGCTGTTAGCCTCCCTGAAAGAGACTTTTTTCAACAAAAACGAATTGATTTTTAAAGAGTAATTATGAGTCTAACCTGTGGAATAGTGGGCTTACCAAATGTGGGAAAGTCGACTTTATTTAATGCTTTAAGTAATACAAGAGCAGAATCAGCTAACTTTCCTTTTTGTACTATAGAACCCAACGTTGGATTGGTATCTATACCGGATGAGCGTTTATTAACATTGGCAAAGATTGCCAAATCGGAACAAATTATTCCCACTACTGTTGAATTCGTGGATATAGCAGGATTGGTAAAAGGTGCGGCGGAAGGAAAAGGAAAGGGAAATGCTTTTTTGTCAAATATTAGGGAAGTAGATTTAATTATTCACGTAGTAAGGTGCTTTGATAATGATGATATTATTCATATCGAAGGTTCAGTGGATGTTCAACGAGATATATCAATTATTGAGTTTGAGTTAATACTGAAGGATATCGAAAGTTTGGAGAAAAAAATTCAAAATCTTAACAAGCAATCAAAAAGCGGGGATAAAGAAGCAAAATCTGATTTAAAGAATGCACAAGAGTTATTAGCGCACTTAGAAGAAGGTAATAATGCTCGAAGTTTCAGAGAAGGAGAAGATTTATTTTGTGATTTATTTCTTTTGTCACAAAAACCGGTTCTATATGCCTGTAATGTGAGTGAAGAAGATATTGTAGGTGGAGAGAATAGATATGTTACACAGGTTGCTGATTATGCCAACTCACAGGGTAATGAAATGGTTAGTTTTTGTGCAAAAATAGAGGCAGAGTTAGCTGAACTCGATGATGAAGAGCGCTTTATGTTTTTGAAGGAGTTGGGAATTGATCAAGCTGGACTAAATCGGCTAATCACAGCAGCCTATGCTAATTTGGGATTGATTACCTATTTTACAGCAGGCCCAAAAGAAGCCCGAGCTTGGACGATTCGCTCTGGCTTAAAAGCATCTGCTGCGGCTGGAGTAATTCATACCGATTTTGAACGTGGTTTCATTCGCGCAGAAACGATCTCTTTTGACGATTATGTTTATTTGAAAGGAGAGAAAGGAGCAAAAGAAGCGGGAAAAATGCGACAAGAGGGAAAGGATTATATAGTCAAAGATGGTGATGTGCTTCTTTTTCGTTTTAACGTATAGAATAAGAAGAGTCGATGATACCTAATGGATAAACATTTTTCGATCACTATTTTTTATTTATTATTTTTTCTTTTCCTATAGACATGAGCTCATGACGCTTGAAGTATAGTACGATTAATCCAATTAGTCCGAGAACCGCAAACATACCCACGTAGGTGTAGAGTGCGGGCGAAGGGTTATCAACGGTGCTTATCGAACCTGAATACACTGCAATAGCAGAGTATGGAAGGCTACCTAAAGCGTAAAAAAAGACATATTTCCAGTAAGGCATTCGGGTAGTGCCAGCTAAGCAAGAAGTTATTTCTGGCAACATCGGAGCTGCCCTACATAGTAAAAGAGTTAGAGGTCCAAGGGTCTGAAACAAATGAATCATACCTATCTGTTCAGATTCATTTTTACACACCCAATTCAATAAATTTGCTCCATGATAACGGCTAATAAGATAGCCTAGCGATCCAGCCAACATCAATCCAAGAGAGGAAAAAAGGACTCCCATTTCTAATCCTAGAAAAAACCCTGACAAAATGGTCAATGATAGCGTTGGAATGGCAATGAAAAGGTCGACCATTAAAAGTGTTATTATTAAACTACCGACCCAAATAGGTGACCATTTTTGAGCCTCTTGTAACCACTGTTTTATGTCTTCAACACTTAAAATATCTAATCCTTTGAAAAGCAATAAGGTCAGAGTGAATACTAATACCAGTACTATAACAAATCTTATGATAGCTTTTATTCCCGCATTGAAGTACCAATTTTTTGTTAATAATTGTAACAGACTAGGATTCATTAAATATGTGGAGAGATGTGGAGAGGGTTATGTAGAAGTATTACGAGATTAACAAAGTTATATAGAAAAGATTTTTACGGTATTAGTTACGTTGAAATCGAATAAACACAGAATCTGAGGGGACGTTCCAGGGTACTACTCGATCATACACAACCCAGGCATCTGGAAATTGGCGTTTAATAATTTGAGATGTCGAATAAGCTCTTGTACGATCATGAAAATCGCCTACGTGAACCCTGTAGTATGGAGCTTTAAAAAATATGTAGGTTTCCGGAGAATATCCTGATATATATTGTATGGACCAGGTTCTAAACTGTTTAGCTACCGTATCTGCTATAGACGGAGAAGGACCTGAATAGATTTGAATACGAAATCCCTCATAAAGATTTTTTTCTACAGCTTCAGTACTTTCCAATTCCGGATTTGTAGAAAGTTCATCAGGTATTCCAAGATGTAGATGAGTATAAAAATCCGACCAATCTAATAGGGGTATATCTGTTATTTCTGGCTCTTTAGTATTTGGTTCGCTCAATTTGGGTAGTGCATTTACTACAGGTTGATTGCTAACATCCGTACTTTCTATAATAATAAATTTTTCTTGTGCACTTTGACTCATTTCCTCATTTTCATCACTAGGTTTAACTGAATGAATGTTTACATTTTTCTGCACTTTTTCTGTAGAATTGCAGCTCATTAAACTGAGGCTCAATAAAACTAGAAAATGGCTAGATTTAAAACTGAAAAGTGGTGTTTTATTGGTGCTTAGACTATTATGCATGCGATTATTCAGAAACAGGATGCCACGTAGTTTTAACTTCTTGAACATATAAAATATGATAGGGATCTTTTAGCGAATCTAAACAGGTAGCTATGGTTTCATCAGGCCTAGAATTAAGCTCATCTAAGGAGATAAATGATTCCCAATAACACACTCTTTTCATGTTTGATGCGCTTTCTAGTTCGCATGTAAACTGAAAATCAGTATCCAATGACGTATCACCTACCAGTAGATTCACGTCCATGTGTTTAGATATAGAAGGGATGAGGTCGCTTTTCGAGCCGGTTATAATATTCACTATCCCTGCGGGAACATCAGAGGTTGCTAATACCTCTGCAAACGTACACGCTGACAAAGGATATTGTTTAGAAGCAACAATAACTTGACTATTACCAGCTACCATATTGGGCATAAGTAGTCCTAGCATACCTAACAGACTAGGTGTTTCTGGACAGATGATCCCAACTACACCCATAGGCTCTTGTCGGCTAAAATTGAAATGCTTACTTGCTACAGGATTTACACTTCCAAAAACTTGACCAATTTTATCGGCCCATCCTGCAAAATATATGATGAGTTCAATACAGGCATGAATTTCTTCTTCTGCTGCTTCCCTAGAATAACCAAGAAGAACCATTTCGTTGGTAAATTGCTCTCGTCGCCCAAATAAAATTTCAGCTATTCTATAAATAATCTGCCCACGATTATATGCGGTTTTGTTAGCCCAAAATGCGTGTGCTTTACTGGCCGCTTGAACAGCATTACGTATATCTTTTTTTGTAGAAAGGCTAAGATTAGCAATATGTTTGCCACTTTGTGCTTTGACAGAATAATATCTTCCAGATTCGGTACGAGGAAATTCTCCATTAATATAATTTTTGTACGTTTTTGGTATGGAATTTATCGATTTAGATTGTGAGGTAAGATCCTTATTTTGTTCTTCAGCCATTAGTTCATACCTCCATTATTTACTAGTTTTACATAGGCATGCAGTCCTGAAATGCCACCTTCTCGGCCTTTTCCGCTTTCTTTGTACCCACCAAAAGGGGATGTAGGGTCAAATTTATTATAGGTATTTGACCATACGACACCAGACTTGAGCTTACTGCCAACATAAAATATTTTAGATCCTTTATCCGTCCAGATACCATTAGCTAGTCCATAAGGAGTATTGTTTGCTTTTTCAATGGCTTCGTCGGTAGTCCTAAATGTTTGAATAGTTAGAATAGGGCCAAAAATTTCCTCTTGCACGACTGTTGAAGATTGAGATACACCAGTTAAAAGGGTAGGAGGAAAATAATAGCCTGAGTTCGGCAAAGAGCCCGAACACTCATAACAAGAAGCGCCTTCTTTGATGCCTGTTGCCACATAGCGCTGAATAGTTTCAAGTTGTGTTTTGGAGTTAACCGCTCCTATGTCGGTATTTTTGTCCAGGGGGTCGCCAATGATTAAATGCTGCATTCGGTTTTTTAATAAATCAATTACCTTTTCTGCTACTCCTTCTTGAACTAACAATCTAGAACCTGCACAGCAAACGTGTCCTTGATTAAAAAATATTGCGTTGATTATGCCTTCGACTGCTTCATTTAGAGCAGCGTCATCAAAAAGAATAAAAGCTCCTTTACCGCCGAGTTCAAATGTTGCAGATATCTGTCTTTTAGCAATAGATTGCTGAATCAATTTACCAACCCCAGTCGAACCAGTGAAGGCTATTTTATCGATATCAGGATGTTGAACTAAGTATTCACCTGTTTTTCCTGCACCAGTCACTATGTTAACCACTCCATTTGGTAATCCAATGTCCTGTAGTAATTCACAAAACTTGAGTGCAGTTAAGGACGTTGTTTCTGCAGGTTTTAATACAACAGTATTCCCACAAGCTAGTGCAGGGGCTATTTTCCAGGCTAGCATGAGGAGGGGGAAATTCCAAGGTATAATTTGTGCGCAAACACCTAGCGGTTTAGAGCTTTTTCCAGGAAAGGCATAGGGTAATTTATCGGCCCATCCAGCATAGTAAAAAAAGTAAGCCGCCGCTAAGGGTATATCAATATCTCTAGATTCACGTATAGGTTTTCCACCATCCATACTCTCAAGTACGGCAAATTCCCTAGCACGTTCCTGAAGCATTCTTGCAATGCGATATAAGTAGTGTGATCGCTGTGTGCCCGAAAAATTGCCCCATTCTCCCTCAAAAGATGCTCTAGCAGCTTTCACAGCAATATCTACATCGATTTCCGAGGCCTCTGTGCAACGATATAGGACTTCCCCATTTGCTGGGTTGATACTATTAAAAGATTGGCTTTCGTCATAATTCGTAAAGCTACCATTGATAAAGAGTCCGTAGCTTTTGAGAAATGTAGCATGAGAGGTGTTTTCAGGTGCCTCTGCGTACGACCAGTCTATTGGAATAGATTTTTGGGTTGATCGGTCGGATTGATCATGTAACTTCATTTGTGACATAATAGTTAATCGTTTGAAAAATAATTAAGCGATTGATAACGCCCTGTTTTCTCTTTGACCCATTGCATGAGTACATCATTGGCTAATGAGCTTGCACCAAATCGAAATAAGGAAGGATGTAGCCACTCAATTCCAAGCGTTTCTTTAACCATTACTAAGTATTGAATGGCTTGCTTTGAACTACGAATTCCACCTGCTGGTTTCATTCCAACTTTAACACCGGTAGAATTGTAATTGTCTCGAATAGCTTGCAACATAACTAAAACAACAGGCATAATAGCTGCAGGAGATATTTTTCCAGTAGACGTTTTGATGAAATCCGCGCCCGCCTTCATAGCTAAATCGCTAGCCATACGTATATTTTCAAGGGATCCAAGTTCTCCCGTTTCTAATATTACTTTTAAATGTGCACTGCCGCAGGCTTCTTTGATATGGGCAATTTCATCATATACTCTAGCATACTCACCTGATAAAAAAGCTCCTCTAGAGATAACCATATCAATTTCATCCGCTCCTTCAGAAACTGCGTAGTGTACATCATCAAGTTTGATTTGTAATGAAGACATACCACTTGGAAATGCGGTGGCTACGCTTGCAACAGATATAGAGGAATCTTCAAGGATTTTTTTTGCTAATGCAACTCGGTTGGGATAAACACAGACTGCTGCTACCGATGGTATATTAGGTAGTTTTGTGTAGGGCCGTAATGCTTTATTGCATAATTGACGAACTTTTCCATCAGAATCGCTGCCCTCTAAAGTAGTAAGATCAATCATACGAAGAGCTAGATCAAGTGCCTGTAATTTTGATTCTTTTTTAATACTTCTAGTACATATTCGTGATACACGTTCTTGAATCCCAACTGCATCTATGGGTATACGATCAATCATTAACCTTTAATTGTCATTTTTGAATTTCACTAAAATATCTCTTTTTTTTGACGAAAAACTCCCAGATTAAGAACGGCCGTTTGTAGGCGTTACTTATATGTGTACTATCCTTAGCCATTTCTGGTTTAGTAACTGTAATTAACGACCTTTTCCGAAATAATTTAGGTATTTCTTTTACCAAAGATAAATGAGCAGTATATATGGCTTTAGCCTCAGTAAATTTTCCTGTGAAAAGAGCTCGTTTAAGAGCTATGATATCCAAAATATATCGAATTAATAGTGTATGAAATAAGTGATATTTGGGTAGATTTTTTATAAGCATGTACCAATTATTTCTAAAGTTGTACCAAATTTTTCTGTACGACCCTTGAGCTAAGGAAGCCCCACCGATATGGTAGACTTTTGCGCTATGACAGAAGCTAATTGCATGGCCTTTGTGGCGAGCACGCCAGCATAAGTCAATTTCTTCCATATGCATTTCGAAATCTTCATCGAATCCACGAAGTTCTTGAAATAGGTTTCTGTTTATAACCATGGCGGCTCCTGATGCCCAATCAAGTGTTATGTCATTATCGTATTGACCGGTATCCTCCTCTACAACATCAAAAATACGCCCCCGGCAGTATGGATATCCATATCGGTCTATAAAACCACCAGCGGCTCCCGCATATTCAAAATGTGTGGGTTTATTTGCAGATAAGATTTTAGGCTGAAAGAGTTGGCTCTTAGGTTTTGATAAGATGCACGTGTTAAGGGCATCAAGCCACATAGGTTCCACTTTGACATCATTATTTAAAAAAATCAAGTATTCGTTCTTGCAATGGTCTATGGCACGATTATTTCCTCCTGAAAAAAAATAATTAGTACCAAGCTCTAGTACAGTGATATCCGGGAAGTACTGTCTAACCCATTCAAGGCTGCTATCGGTTGATCCATTATCCACCAAAATAATCTCCATGAATTCATAGTCAGTATCATAGACACTTGGTAGGCATTCTTGAAGTTGAGTCAATCCATTCCAATTCAGTATGACGATGCTAAATGAGGTCAAGTATTTCTGTCGTTTTGTTAAAAAACTTGTAATTTTGGATTAGTCAGCTGACTATGCCTAAAGCTATTTAAAGATAGCATACATGATACTAATTAATTATGAAAATAGGCTTAATTTCAGATACCCATAGTTTTTTCGATCCTCAGTTACGCTTGTACTTTTCGGACTGTGACGAAATTTGGCATGCTGGTGACTTTGGAGCCATAGAAGTAGCCGAAGAACTCAAAAAAATTGCGCCATTACGTGGAGTATATGGGAATATAGATGGGCATGAGATACGACAGGACTATCCCTTGCATCTTCGTTTTACTTGTGAGGGTATCGATGTTTGGATGACTCATATTGGAGGAATACCAGGTAGATACTGTCTACCCATAAGGAAGGATATTATGAAAAATCCACCAGATCTATTCATTTGTGGTCACTCTCACATTTTGAAAATTGTTAGAGATAAAAAATGTAAAAATATGCTGTATATGAATCCTGGAGCGGCTGGAAAACAAGGATTTCAACAATACCGAACCGTGGTTATATTTGAAATAAACCAATCTAAGCTATCTAAAGCAGAGGTGGTTCATTTGGGTGAGTTAGATAAAAATTCGATCGCTTGATTGATGCATAAATTATAGACATCGAGTTGATCAATTTCAGCTCCGTTTCACTAATTTTTGAACGTTAAATGCTGACTGAAGAACCAGAGGGATTCCCCCACCGGGATGAACAGAACCACCTGTCAGAAACAGTCCATCGATTGTTTTGGATTGGTTTCTAGGTCTTAAAAAGGCAGAAAAAAGTCCATTAGAGGAAGTTCCGTAGATACTACCTTTATTGGACCTATATCGGTCGTAAAGGTGTAACGGGGATCGGATATCCTGATATTGAATATGTTGAGATAATCCAACTAACCCTCTGTTTTCGAGATCAGATATAATTTTATTGGCATAAACTGCTGTAGTTGAATCTTCTGATAATGTATCTAGATAAGGTGCATTAACTAAAATGAATAGATTTGAGCCATCATAAGGAGCATCATCCGGGTCAGAGTAAGAGCTGTTTGCTATATAGATTGTTGGGTCATTGGGTAGTTGCTTCTTATGAAAGATATCGTGGAATTCCTGCTTGTAATCTTTGCTAAAAAATATGTTGTGATGTTTGAGCTGATCATAGCGGCGATCAAGGCCTAGTAACAAAACAAAGCCTGAGCATGAAGGCTCTGAGTATCGGGTTTGTAGTACCTGCATTTTTGGACGAACTCTACGAGAAAGTAGGTGTTGGTAAGTTTCGTAAGCATCACTATTTGATACTACTTTACTGCAGTAAAATTTTGTTGATTCTAGCTGTTCTGATTCGTTTGAAAGATCCTGTGATCTAAAGTTTTCGGCGGTAACATACTCTATTGCCTCAATTTTTTTTCTAGTACCGCTAGTGTCCACCAATATTCTACGAACATCGGTGTTAGTGTGTATTTGAACTCCCAATTTGTTTGCTAGCAACTCTAATTGTTTTACCAAGGTGTGCATTCCACCTTGTATGTAGTAACCACCTATATTGAGCTCAACATGAGGAATTACATTAAGTGTACCTGGCGCAGAATATGGTGAAGAACCGTTGTAGGTAGTAAATCGTTTAAAAAACTGACGTAAGTAGGTTGAGTTAAAACGTTCATCAATGACATCGCTGACACTTTTGAAGGCGTCGATACTAAAAAAAGAGGTAAGGTTTAGCCCTTTTAAATCGGAGAAACTATTAAGTGTATTGAATAGAAAAGCATCGGCTGTTTTATCATAGAGAACTTTTATATATTCTAAAAAATCAACATAAGCTTGTCGATCTTCCGGAGCAATACGATCAATTTCCTGAACTGTTTGACTGGGATTTTTAAAACAATCGAAGTATTCGCCATCGGGATAATTGTATCGGCAAATAGGATGAACTTCTTTGAGTATTAGCCAGTCTTCAAGTGATTCTCCACAAGCAGTAAAAAAAGCTTCCAACAAAGAAGGCATAGTCAATAGACTAGGCCCTGTGTCAAAACGGTAGCCTTGTGCACTTTGTTCGTCTATTTTTCCTCCTAATTGCCCGTTTTTTTCGAATAAATTAACTTTGTAGCCGTCTGCTGCAAGTAAGCATGCGCTCATAAGCCCACCGATTCCACCACCAATAATACCTACTGTATTTTCTTCAGTCAAAATACTGTTATTTTTTGAGGTCAAATGCATAACGTCATGTAATAGTGATATTTATAGGTTACCAAATACTAAAAATCTTATTCTATATTAGAATTTCTTTTTTAATACGTATATACTTTTAAGATATTGAATCTATAATTGCCATATATAATTCCGAATATCTACATTTCTTAGATGAGTTTGGAGACGGTAAAATTGAAGAAATAATCCTCTCAAAGTCATTTCCCAAGAGGTTACCCAAAGCATTTTTAATTGATCAATTAATCAGTCAAAAGAAAAAGCACAAAAAAATACCTTTATGGACGTCTGCCAAGGGATTAGTTTATCCGCCACCAATTCATGTAGAACAGAGTTCTTCAGAGTGGACGGGAAGGTATAAGGCGAAACTAGTAGAAACAGAAATTATTATCGATGGTACAGGTGGTATGGGCGTGGATAGTTACTTTTTCGCCAAAGAGGGGATTGAACTTTGGTACGTAGAATCTAATCCAGATTTGTGTAGTATTATTCAAAACAATTTTAATATTTTGGGAATAGACGCTAGGGTGGTAAGTGGTTCTTTAGAAAGTTTTTTAGTGTCTTTTAAACTGGTATAGCTTTGTAATTCTGCTCGTACCATGGGTTTATTTTTAGATCCTGCCAGAAGAGTTCATGGAGATAAGGTCGTTAGTATACAGGATTCAGAACCTGAACCATTTGAGTTCTGGGAGCAAATTAGTACTAGTATGGACCAGCTGATTTTGAAAGCATCACCTATGGCACATATCGATGAGATGCTTAATAAGGAATACCCTCCTGAAAGTATCCATGCAGTTTCCGTGAATAATGAACTTAAAGAATTACTTTATAATTATCGATATATCTCTGATCGGCTGAGTAAACAAGACAAGAGCCAAATACGCTACCATGCGGTTGACATTAAGAAGAACGAAATCGTGAAGCAGGGTCTGGATAATTTCACTATACTAGTCGATGAAGATGGCATAGCTCCAGTGAATATACCCTTCGTTGATGCTGATCACTTAACCAAGTTTAGTTCTATTAGCTTCATAGATGACAAGGGTTTTTCAAATGGAGTCAAATCCTATTTGTATGATCCGATAGTTGGGGCGAAGAAACTAGGTTGCATGGATCATTTAGGTGCAGGCTTTGATTTTTATAAGTTAAATAAGTATACCCACTTCTAACATTCGAAGGATTGGATCAAGTATTTCCCTGGACGTGTTTTCGAGGTATTGGATGGTTTTTCACCTTCTCATAAATCCCTTATAAAGTGGTAAAAAAACTATTCATCTAAGTTCATAAATATATGGTCGTTGAATTATCCACTTTCTTCTCAAGAGATTAAGAAGAAGTACAATATTCAAGACGGAGGAGAGCAAACACTCATTTTTACCCGTCTTTATCCTAATCATCACTGGGTTTTTTTGGTAAAACGTGTGAGTAGCTCCAGTTAGATTAACCGTTATTCTAAAAGTTAACTACCAAACCTATGGAAGGTAGAACATTCACCGAGGTACTCGTGTTAACTTGTACTAAGCGTTCGGGAATCACTACTTCTCCAGTTTCATCCCGAGCCAAGCCATAACTGGGTTCTTCAGGGTTTGCGTTACCCAAAATATTTTGCACTTCAAAAAAGATATCTAAACTCCAAGACGCATAACTCCACTTTTTATCGACCCGAATGTCTACCTGATTGTATGCATTAAGTCTATTCTGTCCAATGGAACTGTAATCTTTAATTATGGCAGGATAAAATTTTAAAGTTTGATCCAAGTTGGTCGGAATAAAAGGAGCCCTACCCAAATAACGATACCGAGAATTTAATTCCCAATTATTTCGGAGTTTATACCCTGCTAAAGCAGATATAAGGAATTGATTGTCCCATAGAGAGGGTCGATAAACTAAGTCACTCCCGCTAAATTCACTTTTATACCAGGTAAAAGAGGTAATTCCATACCACTTCCCACTAAATTTTTGCTGAAATAATAGTTCTACTCCTTGAGTTCTACCTAAGCCATTACTTTGAATTAATTCACTCCCAAATACTTCAAATCCACCCCCTTTATTCGCTAATGATACCTCATCGATCACAGAGATGGGATAATTGGAATATTTTTTATAAAAGGCTTCTAGTGAGATTCGTGAGGATTCATCGATAACATATTCGAAACCACCAACAAAGTGTTCACTTCGAATGTATTTAGCCTCTCTATTTACCCAAAAACCCATGTTACCCTCAAATCCTAGTATGGTATATGGGGGTATTTTGTAGTAGATACCCCATGACTGATTCCACTTCCATTGTCCGGAAGGATCGAGCTTAAAAGAATATGATATTCGTGGACTAATTTGCCCAAATAGACCTACTCCATCTCTCATAAAATCATTGTCATCGACTCTTAATCCAGTTGAAAATTGCAATCTATCTTTTAACCCTTTTGCAGACGCTTGAAGGTGAGCACCATACCGTAAGAATGTTAAATCAGTGATAAAATTTCTGTCTTTAACTAAATCCTGTGTGGTATTTTCGTAGGAAACATGTTGAACAGAGTATCCAAAAGCATAGGTCCATGGGCCTGAAAAAAGCTTGAATTGATGCCTGAGTTTCAGTTCAAGTTCATTGGCATCGTTTTGAAAATAGAGACCTTGTTCGTTTACATTATCAGTATATCGTGAAAATTTATTGTAAAGACTATTTTGATTAACAATAAAATCCATTAGTCCATTATTATTATTGAATCTGTGACGCCATCGAAACCCAATAGTATTGCTTTGTTGCTCTAATACAGGTACCTGATCCTGAATAGCTTTCTGTTCAGCATCGAATTCATCGAGTTCATTTACCGATGAATTATCAATAGAACCCACCCCTGTGAAAAGTAATTCATTATTGGAATCTATTTGATGAGTAACTTTGTATTGATAATCCCAATAATCAGGCAAAAAAGGTAGGCCAATAGCCTGAAACAGTAGTTGTAAATAGGAGCGTCTAATACTTATTATATAGCTAGTATTCGCCTCGGATTTATCTGATTTGAATAATGGCCCCTCAAAAGTTAGAGCAGATTCGGACGAGCCCAAGCGGAAGTTACCTACAAACTTCCTAGAGTTTCCGTTTCTTTGATCGAATACCAATACACCACTTAGCACATTATCATATGATGCTGCAAAAGAACTGGTACTTAGTGTGACGCCCTCAAAGAATGAGATATTTAATAAGCCAACTGGACCACCCGCACTTCCTTGAGTTGAAAAATGATTTATGGTGGGGATTTCAATTCCGTCCAGATAGTACACGTTTTCATTGGGGGCCCCACCCCGAATAATAACATCATTTCTAAAACCAGCTACCGAACCAGATACTCCAGGGAAGGATTGAATTACTTTGGCTATATCATTATTCCCACCAGGATATGAGGCAATTTCTTGTTGGTTCAAATCTTGAATCGAAAGAGGTGTAGTCTCAAGCTTAGTAAAAGGATTAACGCTTACAATTACCTCGTTCAAACCAATTTCAGC
Organism: Balneola sp.; assembly: GCA_002720745.1. Lineage (GTDB taxonomy): Bacteria > Bacteroidota > Rhodothermia > Balneolales > Balneolaceae > UBA1275. The sequence continues at coordinate 412,252 of PBJO01000007.1, read as the reverse complement.
CTGTTCTAATTGGACATTCATATCAATATTTCCCTCTGAGCGAATTACCACATTGTAAATGATTTGGGTTTGGTACCCAATGAAGCTTACCCGAATATTATAGGTGTTGGCTGGAATCTCAGAAAGAACGTATTGCCCATCGGAATTGGTAGCAGCGCCAAATTCAATATTAATAAGGAAAACGGTTGCGCCAAACAGAGACTCACCTGTTCTTTTATCGGTAATGGTACCCCTTAGTTCACCATTTTGTGCCATTGCATCCATGGATAATCCCAACCAAAACAGCATCATAAGCAGGATATGCACCAAACCTCTAGTACGCATTAATTTAACTACAGAACAGAAACAACGAATGCTATTAATGCTATCTAGGTGGTAGAAAAAATCGTTCATCTCTGATGCAGTTAGGACTTTAAGGTCAAACTGACAACTGTTTCAATGTGATAGGTTTGTGGGAACATATCCACGGGTTGTATGGCATCTACTGTGTACCGTTCAGATAGTAGGAACAAGTCACGTGCCAAAGTTGAACTATTGCAACTTACGTAAATGATATTCGGTACCTTGAGTTCTAATAGTTGTGTAATAACGTTGGGGTGCATACCTGCTCTAGGTGGGTCTGTTATCAATATATTTGGATGGCCAAACTGCTGTATCAGGCTTTTGTTAAAAGTATCTCTTATATCACCTTTGACAAAAAAAGCATGCTTAACCCCATTTTTTGATGCATTAATACGGGCGTTTTTAACGGCTTCGTCCAGCAATTCTATTCCTACAACCTTAGATGCATGCTTACTTAAGTAAAGACTAAGCGTTCCAACTCCACAGTATAAATCATAGACCACATCAGCGTCTTGTATATCAGCAAATTTGGCCACTATGGAGTATAAGGCTTCCGCCTGAGCAGTGTTAGTTTGGAAAAAAGCCTTTGGGTCAATTGTGAAACGGAATGGGCCAATATGATCTTCAATATGTCCTGGACCATGTAAGACATACTGATAGCGTCCTGTTGCTGTCGGGTTAGGTTGATCATTAATACTGACTATAAAGGTAGTGATAGAGGGAAAGTGCTTCAGCATTTTTGCATATATATCCTTTATTATGTCTAGATCGTCAAAGTAGCACACAAGATTGACCATTAAATCATTAGTATGGTACGCTTTTCGAATAACCAAATGTCTAAGGAATCCTGTTTTTTCAAAGGTATTAAAAGCGTCAATTTTGTGCTTTAAAGCATAGTTTCGAACAAAATCTAATAATTCAAATGAAATAGGATCTTGTAAATGACATTCGTTCAAATTCAAAATTTTGTCAAACCTTCCTGGGGCATGTAAACCTGCTGCAAATCCACAGTCATCGACAAATTCTTCTCGTTGTATTTCTTCATCGCTTAGCCATCTCCGAGGACTAAAGCTGTATTCCATTTTATTTCTATAATAAAAGGGCTGCTCGCAAGGTAAAGTATCATTAACTGGAGTATCGCATTTGCCAATTCGACGAACATGGTCTTCTACCTGCTGTCGCTTATATTCTAATTGTTTTTCGTAAGGTAACTGTTGCCAACTACACCCTCCGCATACTCTTGCATGCTGACATTTTGGAGTGATTCTATCTTCAGAAGCCTTAATTATTTCAAGTAATTTAGCTTCCAGAAAGCTTTTTTTCTTTTTGATAATCCGGGCTTTGACCACATCGCCAGGAACTGCACCTTTTACAAAAACAGCACGCTCTTGGTATCGTCCAACCCCTTTGCCCTTAAATGCGGTGCTATGAATGGGGAGCTCAATCGACAGACCCTTTTTCATTAATCTAGTCTTTCGATGTCATAATAGGCATCAAATTCTATTTGCGCGGCAATTCTGGGGTCATGATTTTCTTCAATAGTGGTAAGTGCAGTCTCAAGTTGACGAAGTGCTATATTGGTTAGCATTTGCAGAAATTTAACAGCGATTTGGGGATGTCGATCCATCAATACTTCAAAATCAGGCTTAAAGAATCCTAACAATGTACAGTCAGTTTTACAAAGGGCGGATGTTTTACGCTTAAGATTATAACCAATAGATAAAGCCCCAAAACTATCTGGAGAATTTAATAAAAAAGCATTTTTATGTTCATCTATATCTTGCTCATCCTCTAGACTTGTCATGACCGTTAATTCAACCGATCCATCTTCGATAAAATACATACCGGTACCCGGATCGTTTCGGTAAAATATGAATTCACCGGATTTATATGTTCGACGATGGCATAATTGTAAAATCTCATACCGTTCAAGAGTACTAAGGTTTTGTAAAAATCTAGACTGAAGAACTAATTTTGTTTGTTGCTTTAAACGATTGTATGTACTCATAATGTAAATCTTAAAAAGAGTGACCTATTCCAAAACTAAAATACAATTTCTTGTCATTAAACCATCCAGTATTTACGTCATGAGCTCTTAATGTGAAATCCAGACGAATAACTACATAATCCCAATCTATGCGTATCCCAGTTCCTGTACCAACTGCAATTTGCTTGTAAAAATTAGAAAATAAAAATCGTCCTTGTTCTAATTGATCCTTGTTATCCTGAGATCGAAAATCATTCCGTGGACCATACCAAATATTCCCAGCATCGGCATACAGGCCGCCATACCAATCCGCACCTAATAGATTTTGAATCAATACCTGTCTACTCTCTACAAATGATGCAAGCTTGATCTCTCCGCCGTTGATGGTCACTTGATCAGAACTTATAGTTCCTGGACCTAACTGAAAAGGAGCCCAACCTCTAATATCGTTGCTTCCACCTGCGAAAAAGCGACGATTTAGCGGAATAGAAGTATTATTCCCAAAAGGGTGTGCAATTCCACCAAAGAGTCGGTATGACAAAATAGTACCAGAAGCTAAAGGTAGATATCGGCGAATATCCATTGTGAATTTTACAAATTGTGAGTACAAAAGTTGGTTATCACTAAGCTTGAATAGAGTCGGTAACTCACCTTCAAGTTCGTTTGGGGTGACTAAAAATCGGTCAACTAAATAGGGTAAATTTCCACCAGCAGATATGGATAATTCCCTAAAATAGCCATTATTTCTTTTGATCAAATTGGTGGTGTAATCTCTAAAGCTGTACCTAATAATTGAGGAAACTTGTGGCTCAAAATCCTGAAGAATACGAATGTATTCTAAACTATTCTGACCGAATTCGTCAATTAAATTATTTTTGAATTCCGAAGATGGGTTTGTGTCAATAATATCTAATTCAAATAAATCAAGTATGGAGAGTCTGGAATTAGAGTGGGGGACTTCAAGTCGGTAATTGAACTGTAGGTCAGAGTTTATATCAAAATAGAGTTGATCAGAACGGCTGTATGATAATGAGTAGGTTGATCGAGCACTTACAAAATTAGTAATCTCATTTAAATATCGAAATGGTCGAGCCAATCTCGGCAGGGTGTATTCACCTCGTAATTCATAGCTGCGAAATAAAGAAGATTGAACTTGATCTTCAGGAGTGATCTGTTGAATGGTTTCTTCACTTACAAATTCAAAACTTGAATTTATACTTATGTTAATTCTTTCGGCTAGACCATTGACATTGATATTATTGTAATCAATTCCAAAACCTGTTCCGAATCCATACCTCTTCATCCCAAAAAGTTCAGTAGTAATTCGATGAGGAGTAATACTCTCTAACTCTATGTAAACAGGAATAGTATCGGTACTAAAATCAGGGTTTATTCCAAACTCTGATAAACTAAAACGTTTAATGGTTAGCATACCAAGATTCTGTAATTCCCTAATACTCTGAAAATAATCTGTTTCCGTATATATACCTCCAGGTGTTATGGCTATTTGATCTACTATGACCTTATTTTTTGTAGGAAGATTTTCCGATTTTGTAAGGTTGATTGAGGCGAGTACATTTTGCTGTGAGATATTGGATGTATCTGCAGGGCTCAGTGGCTTAGTGGGCATTAGGTCCCTGTTAATACTGTAACGGAAACTTCGCATTTTATAGTTTGGATCCTGAGCATTTCTGTAAACAATATTGACATCACCAAAATGAAATGGGCGTCCTGAAGCAACATAAAAAAGCACTTTAAGACCATGCGTTTGTTCCCCCGGCTGAACAAACGCAATAACAGAGTCACGACTAGCGGACGCAAAGCCGTTATTTTTTAAAAAAGATAAAATCCGTTCTTGCTCTTGCCTTAGTTCTGTAGCATTATAGGCTTCAAATAATTGAAATGTTGAGTCGTTGATCGCCGTCTTGGTAAGTGGGCTTCGAGCGTAAAAGTGTGTTTTAGTTTCTTTGGATAAACTGGATGGAAATCCAGTGAATCCAACCGATTCGATCAAGTATTGAGTACCCTCCTGAATAATGTATGATACCTCAACCTTATTTTCCTGCAAGTTAACAATAGTGGTATCGACCTGTACATCTCGGTAACCGAGTGATTCATAATATAAGCGTATTCTCTCTAGATCATTCCCCACTACAGATCGATCGAGAAGAGAAGGATCTTCGCCTATGCGGCCATTACTAAGGTTATGAATATATAGCCATGGTGTGAAGCGGGGTATGGCAAGAAACTCTCTGTTTGTTCGGGTTTTAACGAGTCCCTCTAAAATTCTATCTTTAATGTTAGAGTTGCCACTGAAACGAACTTTCCTAATTAGGTCTTTACTCGTTAGATTAACTTCAGACTCTTGTCTTGTTTGATTAACATCCCGAGCACTAATGATAGAAGTGCCAAAGCTAATAAACAAACTAAAGACTAAAAGGATACACTTTGTTCTCAAATGCGTAAAAATATGCGATCAAAAGGTGTTTCAATATGCTTTAAAGGTAAAGAAAATAAGACAGTTAAACCTCTTTTTGACTACATTTTCATGGGAATAGACGAAGGTTTATAGGTTTGATAGTTGATATTACTGAAAATGAACTAAAGTTATTGATTAAGTGACCTAGTGAAATATGTTTGAATAAGGAAGCTGATTAGTCAAATAGAGTAATGTGTTGAAAAAAGGTAAATTGATATTTTAGATTATTTTACTTGTTAACCTAATTACACATCATCATAGTCAAATCCTTCGTCTTCCTCGTTGTGAAAGAAATCTTCTTTTCTAATGTAATCTGGCCAAATATCTTCTATTCCTTCGTAAATAATTTCTTCGCCTTCATCTATTTCCTCAAGTTCTTCTAAGTTTACAATAACTTGATTAGGTAAGCCATTTCTCTCTGCCCATTCTATTAACTCTTCGCGAGTTGCTGGAAAGGGAGCCTCGTCTAGAGCGGCAGCTAATTCAACGGTCCAAATCATAATTTTTTACGTACGTTAAGATTAATTATTTATTAAACGAGAGAGTAGCAAAAAATTCAAGTCTTTCCCAAATTTTTTTTTATACTCAATTCGTGCCGAAAATATTGCTATCTTAACAAAGATACATTATCGAATTAACCAATACACTTTTTTATGTTTAATTCATTAGGACCAACTGAAATTATTATCATTGCACTTTTCATTTTAGTCTTCTTTGGAGCTAAAAGAATACCAGAATTGGCTAAAGGTTTAGGGCAGGGCATACAAGAGTTTAGAAAAGCCTCTCGCGATATAAGAAAAGAAATTGATGAAACTTCCCGCGATATTGAAGAGACGGTGAAAAACGAAGAAAAAGAATCAGCAAAATAGAAAGGCTTTATTTTGTCTAAACAAACTATACGATCCGTTCAAAAACGCATCGCCAGTGGAAAACTTCGATTACGAAATTTAGTAGCAGAACATCTAAGTACTATTGAAAAAAGAAATTCTGATATTAACGCGGTCACGCATATCGATTATGAAAGTGCCTATGAGAGGGCAGATAATATTGAAGCTAAAATTAAAGAAGGCAAAGCAGGGCCACTAGCAGGTGCAATAATTGGGATTAAAGAAGCTATTTGTGAAGCTGGGAAACCAGCGACCTGTGCATCCAATATACTTCGTAATTTTAAAAGTGTATATAATGCCACTGTCATTGATCGAATGCACAATGACGATGCCCTATTTTTGGCAAGGCATAATATGGATGAATTTGCTATGGGCTCTACCAATGAATATTCAGTCCATGGAACTGTAAGAAACCCCCATAATATTGGTTATGTAACAGGTGGTTCGTCTGGCGGCAGTGCGGCAGCTGTTGCGGCACAATTTGTACAAGCTAGCCTTGGATCTGATACAGGTGGATCTATACGGCAACCAGCTGCTTATTGCGGTGTCGTAGGGCTTAAACCGTCCTATGGTAGAGTTTCAAGATATGGTTTGATTGCCTACGCATCCTCCTTTGACACTATTGGACCATTAACGAATACTGTGGAAGATGCTGCACTAATTTTAGGTAGTATAGCTGGCCATGACAAAAATGATATGACATCGGTTACAAATCCCGTCGCTGATTATATGTATGCTGTCGATAATCCCAATAAAAACATACGAATAGGTATTCCAGAAGAATATTTCGGAGAAGGCTTAGATGCCGAAATCCATCAAAAAATAATGAGTTTAATTTACCAGTTAGAGGTAGATGGTGCCACATTAGTACCTATTAAACTTCCTCATAGTGAATATGCTATATCTACCTATTACATCCTTGCTACAGCCGAGGCTTCAAGTAATTTAGCTCGTTATGATGGCGTACGATATGGCCACAGAGCTTCTATTGATCAGATCAAAGAACTCGAGAGTGAGGATACGGCCTTAAATAAAATGTATAAACTCAGTCGAACTCAAGGTTTTGGAATGGAAGTAAAACGACGCATCATGTTAGGCACCTATGTTTTGAGTTCTGGATATTATAATGCTTATTATGCTAAGGCACAAAAAGTACGACGACTAATCCAACAAGACTTCCTCCAAGCATTTGAACAGGTTGACATAATAGTGAGTCCTACCGCGCCTACTACTGCATTTCCTATAGGAAGTAAGTTAGATGAACCTGTCCAAATGTATCTTAACGATATATATACTATTTCAGCCAACTTAGCGGGGATTGGTGGAATTAACGTACCTATTGGGTTTCATTCGAATGGTTTACCCATGGGATTGCAATTCATGGCGTCCGTATTTGAAGAAGAAAGGTTGATTGCCTCAGCTAGGCTTATTGAACGTCTACAAACTTAGAGTATCATCATGAATCAAGCCTATTTGGAGCTTCAACTTGCGCTTAATAATACAGATCCATTAGTAATTATTGCAGAGCTCAATGAGTTGGGATTTTCTGGCTTCGATGAAACAGAAGCACTGCTAAAGGCATATATAGATTTTAGCGTCTGGATTAAGGTCCAAAAAAATGTTAAAGCGTGCCTGGCATCTTTTTCAGAATTATCCATTGTTGCTGAATATAAAATAGAGCACAGGAATTGGAATGAGGATTGGGAAAAAAAAATTCAACCGCAGTTGATAGGGTCTTTTTATGTGTATCCTAGTTGGAATAAAAAAGTTATTCCCGCCGACACCATTCCAATCGTGATTGATCCTAAAATGGCATTTGGGACAGGCACACATGAAACAACTAGGTTATTGCTTTCTTGGTTACCATCAGCTGTAAAAAAAAATGATAAGATTCTAGACGCAGGCACTGGGACAGGTATTCTAGGAATAGCAGCTAGTAAACTTGGTGCATGCATGGTAGAGGGTTTTGATATAGATCCGTGGAGTATTGAAAATGTAACTGAGAATATTGATCTAAATAATGTAGATAACTTCAAGGTATATCATGGAAGTATAGAACAAATTAATCCAGATCAACAATTTGATATGATATTGGCTAACATAAATATTCATGCCCTCAGAGATTTGCTTCCAATGTTTAAAAAATACTTAAATAAATATGGTTCACTTCTCATATCTGGTTTACTCAGTATTGATATTCCTTTTTTTAAGGATCAAGTAATTCAAAATGAGTTTATTATACTTGAGCAAAATGATATCCGAGAGTGGTCTGCACTCTGGTTAAAGCCAATTGTTTACTAAATTCACAAATTAATTTGATTCAAATTAGCTTACCTTGACTAATCCAAAGAGTATCTACTTTATAATAAACACTGTTGTATAGAGCATCAATTGATATAGGTACTAATTCTGTTTTGTTACTCATTGTTGAGCAAACAGAAAAAGGATTGCGAGTACTTGAGGAGGTCCAGCGTTTACCTAGGTTGGGATCTGAGGTTGATTCAAATGGACTTCTTGCCAAGGAAAGTATGTATAAAGTGCTTGAAGTTTTATCAGAATATGTAGGTATTATCCAAAAATATGGTGATGAAGTACTGACAAAAACAGTGGTTACAGCGACTAGTGCCGTTCGAGATGCAGCGAATAAGCAAGAATTCTTAACACTGGTTAAGGAAGCTGTTGGTTTTCAGGTTGTTATACTTAGTGGGGAAGATGAGGCAAAGTACACCTATTTAGGGGCTATAAGCCAAACAAAGGTAGAATCAGATTCAATCATGATCGTAGATATTGGCGGAGGTAGTACCGAATTAGCTGTTGGTAACTCAACTAACTTACTCCGTGGAATTTCAATTAATATGGGATGTGTGCGGTTTAATGAACGTTTTTTAATACATAAACCTCCTCTCCAAGAAGAGATAGGGGAGTGCAGGCGGTCAATAGAAGCTTTATTACATGCAACACAATTACGCTTTCCTTCTAAAACACAGATAGTGGCTGTTTCTGGTACGGCCACCTCATTAGCGGCTATTGATCAACAAATGTTTCCTTATAGATCCCCTGATATAAATAATTACCGTTTAAGTATCGATAAATTAACTAATATTATTAGGCTATTCAGCATACATACCTTTGAGTATTTGCTTGAATTACATACCGAAGTTATGAAAGGTAGAGTAGATGTATTTTTGGCTGGTTTACTCATATTAGAGGGAGTATTAAGATACGCAAGAGCGGAAGAATTCATTGTGTCTACCGGTGGCATTAGGCATGGTATACTACTAAATTAAACACTATAGCGAAGCATATTTCCAAACATACCGAATGTCAAGATGCCTCATTTAACTCATCATACGACGATCAATTGGTGGTTATAGCTGTTGAGGGAGATCAAAAAGCCTATTCTGATTTAACTCAAAAATTTCAAAAACCTGTTTATTTTCAGGTGAGTAAAATGATTCTGAATCCTGATTTTGCGGAGGATTAGGTTCAAGATATTTTTTTAAAAGCTTTTAAAAGTCTAAAAAATTATAAGAATGATTATGCTTTTTCTACTTGGCTGTATCGAATAATTAAATATAATACAATCGATTATTTACGAAAGAAAAAGATTCAAACCCTGAGTCTTCATACAGATGAATCTGATGAACTGTATGCCTCTATAAATCTTGCTGATGAAGGTAGTTTCACCGACGAACCCATGGTTAGGCGGGAACGGAGTAATAAAGTCTATAAGGCTATTTATCAATATCCTGAAAAATATAGAGAAGTTATCTTAAAACGGCATATTGAGTAGAAAAGCTATCAAGAAATTGCGGAAAAGATGGTCATACCATTGGATACGGTAAAAGCATAAATTTAGAGCAAGAGAGATATTGTATAAGTTTAAGAAGCATACTGTACAAGATTACTGATTGTTGTTTAAAATAATGCTAGCATTTCTTAGAAAATCCTCGTAATTCACACGTCGGACTGCTGTTCCATTAAAATAATCTTCGTAGTCTTTTCTCTTAAGTTGAGTCCATTCCTGTGGGCTAAGCCTAATCCAATGTTTATTTGGTCGAAATTCAGGCCAATGCCCTAAAAGTGCTTTTGTATTCCAGGGGCACACTTCTTGACAGATATCACAGCCAAAGATCCATCTCCCCATTTTTTCCTGAAAAAAAGTTGGTATTTCTCCAGCATGTTCAATGTTCCAATGAGATAAACACTTAGATCCATCCACCTTCTGGGGCTCATAAATTGCGTTGGTAGGACAGGCGTCAATACAACGCCGGCATGTGCCGCAATGATCGCTAGTAGCATGATCATATACTAGTGGAATATTTAGCAGTATATCTGCTATAAAAAAGTAAGAGCCTAGTTTTTTGTTGAGTAGATTGCCATTTTTACCAATCCAGCCTAGGCCGGATCGTTGAGCCCAGCTTCTTTCGAGAACCGGTGCTGAATCCACAAAATAACGCCCTTCTGCAATCGGAATTTCTTGTTGAACCTGTTGGTAAAGTAGTTTGAGTTTTTTCTTGATTACCCGATGATAGTCTCGTCCCTGGGCATATTTTGCAAAAGATACCCCTTGATTTAGGTGGGATGGCACATCTTTTGTATTGTAACTAACCAATAGGGATATTACACTCTGAGTGCCAGGAACAAGTATGCGTGGATCAACACGTTTTTCATGGTAATTTTCCATCCAAGACATAGTTCCATTTCGTCCTTCTTCTAGCCATGTACTTAGTCGCCTGTCGTCATCTTCTAAATAAGTTGCTTGAGCAAATCCAATGGCGTCAAAGCCTAATTCAAGCGCCCTATTACGTATAAATTGTGTCCATCGTTTCTGTTCTTGGCTAATCATTTATGCGTCAATTTATTTTTAATTATACTTTTATCTGCTAATTTTATTCAATTAATAATACTATAAGTTGCAAAATATTCGGAATACCCAAGTAAGCCTATTAGATATCTAAATCATTAACTTTTCCATCTTTGAGTAACACGGTTCGACTAGGATATTTTTTTACAAGACTATGGTCATGTGTAACCATGAGAATAGCGGTACCTTTTTTATGTATGTTAAGCAGAATTTCCATTATTTCTTTGGAGGCATCTGGGTCTAAATTACCAGTGGGTTCATCAGCTAGTAGTAGTCGAGGTTCGTTAGCCAGTGCACGTGCTATAACAACGCGTTGCTGCTCTCCACCTGACAGATCTTGCGGCATTTGCTTAAAACGATGACTAAGACCAACAAGTGTGAGTAATTCATTTACTTTTGTAGTAATCTTTGGGCTGGGGTATCCTGTCACATGCAGGCTAAATGCAACATTTTCAAAAATTGTACGATCCATAAGTAACTGAAAATCTTGAAACACAATGCCCATACTTCTTCGAAGTTCGGGTATTTTTTTTACCTGCAGATTCTTTAGTCGATAACCATTCACCATCACTTCACCTGATTGAGCAACAACATCACGATATAATAGCTTTAAAAAACTGCTCTTCCCCACACCTGTAGGTCCTATTAAATAGACAAACTCTTGTTGTATTAACTTGAAATTGGCATCGATTAGAATACTTCTGTGGTCATAATTCAGCGAAACATTTTTTAACTCTACTATTGATTCTGACATCTAGCTACAACGGTTATTCGGGTTGAAGTGGGCTTTGCTTCATTGAAGGAAAAAGAATCATAGAAACTTAAAGGTTTTAGAGGACTTTTATTCAAAATTTTCTTTACGTGTTCGAGTTCGTATGCTCTTTGTTGATGCTCTTCAATCCAAGTTTGATTTACATTTAGGCTACGGTCAATAATTTCAAAAGAATTGGTGTGTAAATTTAATTTTGAGTCGAATTTACTGGTTCGGTAGTAATAAATATTACGATACTCACCTTCAATTTCATTCAAATGATGAACCGCTTCAATAGAATTTTTAGGAGTAGAAAAATCAAAAATTAAAAGCCCGTTTTTTGCTAGCGATTTGGCTGCTTCATGAAAAAAATGTAAAATCTCTTGTGGTTGCAATAAATAATTAACACTATCGAATACACTTATCAGTGCATCTTGATCTCTTACAGACCTTAGATCACTGAATGAGGCTTGAAAACAAGAAATAGGATAAGCCAAACCATTCAGTTTATTGCTTCCAATACGAACCATATCCAGGGAAGCATCACAGGCCTGTAAGTTATAATCCCCTAGTTTACTCAATTCTAAGGTTAGGGATGCAGTTCCACAGGAAAGTTCGGTAATAGAGGTTGGTTCTGGATGATGTTGATGCAATAGATCATCTATATATTCAGCCCAATATGCATAGTCTACGTCATTCATAATATGATCATAAATCTCAGCAAGTTTAGAATAGATAGGCTGTTTTTGGTTGCCACGAATCATATTGGGTCTGTTTTTTGGGGACTAGATAAATAAGCTAGGGCAACTTTATAGGCTTCTAACATAGAGTCAGGCTCAGCTTCCCATTTTCCTACTATGTCAAAGGCGGTCCCGTGATCGGGCGAAGTACGAATAAATGGTAATCCTAAGGTACAATTAACCCCTTTACCCATAGACCATAATTTAAAGGGGGTTAAACCTTGATCATGATAGGCTGCAAGAACCACGTCATATTCTAAGAATTGTTTTCTACCGAAGAATGCATCAGCAGGGAAGGGGCCTGATAGCTCGACTTTAGGATCATTGTGAAACGACTCCAAAACAGGTTCAATAATCTCCTGTTCCTCGTAACCAAGCACCCCTCCGTCCCCAGCATGTGGATTAATTCCCAATAAAGCAATTTTAGGTACTCGGTCTGGTTTATAGGAGTTAAAATGAGTACAAATGATTCTAATTTTAGAAACTAAAGTGGCTTTATTTATGTGATTAACCACTGATTTTAGCGGCAAATGAGTGGTTAGTAAGCAAATATTCAACCCTCTACCGGAAAGCATCATGACCACATCTTCTGCGCCTGTTTGTTCCATTAAATATTCTGTATGTCCAGGTACTTTATATCCAGCGAGTTGAATACTTTCTTTAGATATAGGAGCCGTCACAAGGGCATGTGCATGTTTTTTTAGGCAGAGTTGAATCCCGGCAAATACCGATTGCATACTTATTTCACCAGCCAAGGCTGTGATCTGACCATAGTTAGAACTAGAAAATTCTAGCTCAGACCAACATTTAAAAGACTCAAGTACATTAATTGCTCCCTCCACCACTTGTGTGTGATTTGAAATGTAATTTATACTTGGTGTTATTCGTATTGCCCCCGAATAAAAATTATTTTTTTCTTTGACAAGTTGTTGAAATAATAGATGAGGCGCCGACACAATAGGAGTGGACAGAGATAGATCAAGGGATAGTAGCATCTTAAAGGTGACTTCTGGGCCAATACCATTTGGATCACCGATTGAGACGGCTAAACGGGGCTTAGTGTTCAATACTAGTTCTCCCTATTCGCATTGACTAGTATGAAATCTCCAAAGCCAGAACTAGCTGCAAAAATAAAGGTTCTATTTGGATAAATCCACTCTTCTATAACCCTTCTACTAGTAGGGAAAGTACGAATAATCTCTTTCGGAGGTCCAATTTTAATGTAAATTCGTCCTTGATCAGAGTCATAACCTTCGGGTTGACTAGCTGTTGAGAACTGATCAAAGGCAAAATCAATTCTACTATAATATTCATTCATTAATTCATTTTTAGCAGTCGCACGTATAGGATCTTTTGAATCCCAAAACGAATTAAACCAACTCATCTTATCTTCATTTTTTTTCTTTAAAACATCTTCAATAGTTTGTTCATGCACAATATAACGAAGCATTTCTATGGCTACATCGAGCTGTAAAAGGCTGATGGGCATATCCTGCCAGAAGGTCTCAAAATTCAATGAGTTAATATTATCATTATTAGATTGCAGATCTAATTTGTACCTCTTATTGTCCAGCACTTTGGTTTCTAAATCAATCAAGTAGAATTCTGTATTTATATTTTGTGTATTCTCAATAAGTTGATTATTAAGCGGAAAGTTTACTTTGAACCTGGGTAAAGTCTTACTTTCTATAGCTTTTGAGAATACTATATTCTCTGGCTTTGATACTGTAGAAATAACTAAATCAAAGGTAGATATCGAATCAAGAGCAAAAGTTGGAGTTCCTATATAGGAATTTTCACTATAGCTTATTTGGCTTGTTGACCCAATCCATTTAACAACTTTTTTTTCATTTCGTGTGGAAAAGGTAATATTTGCCTTAGCACTCCCACTTGAGTTGTTGAAAAAAAACAGAGATTCTTGAGATTTGGGTGGATGCAATTGTAGTCCAATTTCTCTTAAAATCTCTTTTGGAATATATTGTTTAAAAATAGGGTCCCCAGAGTTCTTGTCTCTAGTTCTGCGACGGTTGGGATTGAGACGTTGTAATTTTTCTGAGTCTATTTGTACCCCTGAAATCGCTGGTCTGCCTTTTATGTAATTATAATCCATGTAGATTGTGTACTTATCACTGGGTAAGTATAATGTTGTTAACACTTCAGTAATCTCATTAGGATCTAAGGATTTCTCATATTCACTGACAAAAATAGTATCCCCAATGAAAATACGCTCTGCTAATTCTCTTGTATTCTCATCTTCATAGAATCCTTTGTAGATTTCTAAATTCAATTGATAACGAGCAGTATAATTACTTTCATCTTGTCGTTCGAAGGTTAATTGATGATGTGGTATGGATAAAAGTACAGCTAATATTGCAGAATCTTCCGTTGCTTTAATCCATTGGAAATCTACATTAAACCCATTCTGAATTTTACTCTGTGCTAAATAGCGATAGGAATCATTTGTTTGAGCTTTTATTTGAGACTTAAAAGTAAACCCTAATAATAATACAATCAGAATTTTAGATCCAAAACCAAGTTGTGTACTAAGGCTTTTCTGGGTTTTATAAATACTTGGTTTTTTCATATTTATATGCGTTTTTAAAAAACGTTACTGTATTTCAATTTTATCAAGTATAGAATTAAATGTGTTGCTTGGACGCATAGCTACATCTAAAACGCTTTTTTCCATGAAATAGTACCCTGTTATGTTTTGTTTTTGACCTTGAACATCAATTAATTCAGAAACAATAGTTTGTTCATTATCCTTCAACTCTTTATGTATTTCCGCAAACATAGAAGCTAGTGCGGTGTCCGTTTGTTGTTGAGCCAATTCTTCGATCCAATACATAGCTAAATAAAAGTGACTACCACGATTATCAATACCGCCTAATCTACGGGTTGGAGACTTATTTTCCTTTAAGAAAGTACTATTAGCATTTTGTAAAGCTTCAGATAAAATTAATGCACGTTTATTAGAGAAGGTTTTGGCCAAATGAGCCAAGGACTCTGCTAACGCCAAAAACTCACCTAATGAATCCCAACGCAAATAATTTTCCTTTTTGAATTGTTGAACATGCTTTGGTGCAGATCCACCTGCCCCGGTTTCAAACAAACCACCACCATTCATGAGGGGTACTATCGATAGCATTTTGGCACTTGTTCCTAGTTCTAAAATAGGGAAGAGATCGGTTAAATAATCCCTTAGTACATTTCCTGTAACAGAAATAGTATCATGACCTTGCCGAAGTCTTTTTAGGGTGTAAACAGTAGCGTCACTTGGTGATAATATGCGTAAATCAAGATCAGCGTTGTCATAATCTTTAAGATAAGATTGAACTTTGTTAATTAGTTGCCAGTCGTGTGCACGGGTTTCATTTAGCCAAAACACTGCCGGTGTATTTGAGACTCTAGATCGATTTACTGCTAAATGTACCCAATTTTGTATAGCAGCATCTTTTACCAAACATGCTCTCCAAATATCACCTTTTTCTACTTGGTGCTCCATCATCACCTGACCATTATCAGTGACTACTCGAACAGTGCCAGCTTCATTAATTTCGAAGGTTTTGTCATGAGATCCATACTCTTCAGCTTTCTGAGCCATTAATCCGACGTTTGGTACACTACCCATAGTGGACGGATTAAAGGCGCCATGCTGTTTACAGTCTTCAATAACTTCATGGTAAACTGACGCATAGCTACTGTCTGGAATAACCGCTATGGTATCTTTTGTCTCACCATTCTTATCCCACATTTTTCCTGATAAGCGAATCATTGCTGGCATAGATGCATCAATAATTACGTCGCTCGGAACGTGAAGGTTTGTGATGCCATTATCAGAATCTACCATAGCTACTTCAGTATCATACTCAAGGACTTTTTCAACAGCTGCTTGAAGGATAGTTTTTTCAGGCTGAGAGAGTTTATTTAAATTATTTAATAAATCTCCTAATCCATTGTTAGAATTATGATTAATCATTTCAAGTAGGTGGGGATATTGTTCATATACTTCACTGAAAAATACCTCGACTGCATGGCCAAAAATGATAGGATCTGAAACCTTCATCATTGTAGCTTTCATGTGAATAGAGAACAGCACACTTTGTTCTTTTGCTTTTTGAATTTGCTCCTTTAAAAACGTTCTTAGAGCCTTGATACTCATAAAAGTGCCGTCCAGTAAATCACCTTTTTGAATAGGGGTTCGAGATTTTAACACCGTAACTTCCATGTCTTCATTGATATGTTCTATTCTAAAATTACCATCTTTTAGCACAGTTACTGATTTTTCATTATTAGCGAAATCTTCGCCGGCCATGGTGGCAACAGTAGTTTTTGAATCTGGAGACCAATCACCCATACTATGAGGATTATTCTGAGCGTATTCTTTTACGGCTTTGGGTGCTCGTCTGTCTGAATTACCTTCTCTCAATACCGGATTAACAGCACTGCCTTTAACCCGATCGTATCTATTTTTTATATCAATTTCTTTTGGTGTATTAGCAGTAGTAGGGTAGTCTGGCAATCCAAACCCAGCTTTTTGAAGCTCTTTTATGGTTGCGACGAGCTGAGGGATTGATGCGCTAATATTTGGAAGCTTTATAATATTAGCCTCAGGTTTTTTTACCAGTTCTCCCAACTCTAATAAATCATCACTTACTACTTGTTCTTTTGAGAGAAATTCAGGGAATTGAGATAACACCCTAGCTGCTAAGGAGATGTCTCGAAGTTCAAGTTCTACTTTTGCTGCCCGAGTAATGGCCTTTACTATTGGTAAAAAAGAATGAGTGGCTAAGGCGGGTGCTTCGTCTGTGTAGGTATAAATAATTTTTTCTTTAGTGGTTGCCATGCTCAACTGGGATTTTATAGGAAGCCAACGCTTACTATTGGCTTTATTTAAAGTTGGTTTAGTTATTAATAGAAAATAGGAAATCTACCTATGGATTTCCTATTTTACATTTCAGTAAAAAAGAGAACATCGGAAAAGTTACTCGGTTACACAATTAGGTTCTAACACATTTCAGTGAACGAATTACATCCATTACTCTCAGCGTTGGTTGAGGAATTAACCACTAATCAGTCTGTGGAACTTGCTCATTCAATGGTGCCTTCAAATAGTACTGAGGGTCAAGTCCATAGTAAAACTAAACAGCTCCTCTACCAAGTTAACGCACATTTGTCCTACGACAATTTTGTGAGTTCAGTGCTTGAACATGAGCTCAGAACACCCTTAGCAGGGATAGTGAGTACTATACAGCTTCTTAAGTCTCAGCTAGATGCACAAGCAACTGTAGAGCCGGATAAGCTGCAAATGTGGTGCGATCGATTAGAGAAATTAAGTCGTCGCATGGAGTTTTTATTAGAGAACATGAAGCAATTACATAACAGAGATTATTCACATCAGGCCACTGGTAAGCAAATTAGAGATATAACTACATGGTTTGAAAATGAACGAAATAGTCTTAATGAGTTGATAAAACAATCACAGAATTTAGAGTTAGAGATTCAGATGCTAGATGAATCGTTTGAGTACGAAACAGATTATCACTTACTCAGCATCATATTAGGCACCTTGGTTGAGAATGCGTCGAAATACTCACCTGATAATAGCAAAATCGCATTGTTTTTAGAACAGAGTCACAATACACTTACGATAAAGGTGATAGATAGTGGGATAGGTTTAGGGGCTAATTCATCTGTAAACTTAATAAAAGCATTCGAGCGTGGGGAAGATGTTGAGCATGTTGAAGGAAGTGGGCTTGGTTTAAGCATAGCACATGCTGCTGCTCAACGAATTCATGCTCAAATCATGCTCTACAACAATGAAGATGTAGCAGGGACTACTGCTGAAGTAATTCTCTCTAATAAAGGAATATGTCAAAAGACACTGTTTTAGTTGTTGAAGATGATCAATTACTTCGAGAAGTTATTGAAGACCTCCTTCAGATTTATGAAATTAAAGTAAAAACAGTAGGTAGTAGTATAGAAGCTGATGCCTGGCTTGAAGCGCATATACCGGACATCATTATTTGTGATTTATTTTTGCCAACAGAATCGGGTATCCAATGGCTCAATAAGGTTTCCGACCGCTTAATTAAAAGAAATAGCTCAGTTATTCTGTTGAGCGCCGATCATCAACGTACAGATGAGATGCTCAAGGATGGCCCAATTTCTCCATTGGTCAAACATCAGCTTAAAAAGCCCTTTAAAAATGATGAATTAGTTCGGTTAATTAATTTGCTGCAAGTGAATACCTAGCTTTCTGGCCTCGATTTACACACTTGTAATTACTACAAATTGCATGAATTCGATGTATCTCAAGTGTCAAAGAATATAGCTCTAGGTATTATATATTGCTTTTATGCTAAAGCTGAAATTTGATGATGTATTCGGTATTATTCAGTAAGAAATAAAAGCTATATGTTATGATGAAACCCATGTTTGGTCATCGACCAAAACCCAAACAGTTCGATTTGCCGTTTAGGTATTATAATCCAGAAGAGGATGAGAAAGAAAGCCGGAAAAAGCGCATAAAATTTCAGACACATAATCGTCTGCAGCCCAAACAATTTGTTCGGGTATTCTTTTTGTTCATACTCTTATCATTAGTTGTTTATCTTATTAGTGTGTTATGACAAAGGTGAAAGAACCTGAGAGTTATATTCGCCTATTACCTGACACCATTATTGATAAAATTGCAGCTGGTGAGGTCATACAACGTCCGGCCTCGGTAGTCAAGGAGCTACTAGATAATTCTATTGATGCTGGGGCTGACAATATTGAATTGATCATCGAACATTCTGGTAGGACTTTGATTCAAGTAACAGATAATGGGTGTGGAATGAGTGAGGTTGACCTGGAACGATGTTTTACAAGGCATGCTACCTCAAAAATTCAAGCTCTAGATGATTTATTTGCTATCCGAACAATGGGATTTAGGGGAGAAGCTATATCCTCTATTTCAGCGATATCCCAAGTGGAAGCCAAATCCAAGTTGCATGATCATGATGCTGGTTGGTTGCTGCGATCGCATGGTGGTGAGATACAGCAAAAGAGCCCAGTCGCTGCAAAAAATGGTACCCAAATCATTGTTCGAAATTTATTTTTTAATGTACCTGCGCGGAGACGATTTTTAAAAACAGATGCCACTGAATTCCGGCATATATTAAAAACAGTGCAACATGCAGTGATTAGCCATCCTAAAATTTCTTTTACCTTCATATCGGGCGCGGATACAGTGTATCAACTGCCTATGCAGTCTTTAAATGAACGTATTGTGAGTATGTTTGGAAAACGATATAAAGCCAGTTTAATCCCATTCAATCAACAAACTAGCTACGTTTCTGTGCATGGAATTGCGGGAGATCCGAAATTGAGTAAAAAATCGCGAGGAGAACAGTTTTTATTTGTAAATGGTCGGCCTTTTCAGCATCGCTATCTCATGCATCTATTACTGAGTTTGTATGATAGTTGGACGCATGCCAATGAGTATCCTTTCTTTATTCTATTTATTGAAATAGAGCCTGATAAAATAGATGTAAATGTTCATCCCGCAAAGTCAGAAATAAAATTTGAAGACGAGCGCTCGGTCATACAGTTAAGCGTTTCTGTATTGAAGAAAACACTAAATAAACACCTTTATGTACCGATTATTCCTAGTGAATCAGTATTAGAGGGTGCAGGAATTAATCATCAACAAAGCCAAGCGATTGTTGATGAGCAACATCCATTTGGGGTAAAAGCGAAGGGATTAAACTTTTTGAAAGCAAGCAATCTAGTTAATGAACTAGGTGGCCAAGGTGAAATAGTCCGTCAACAATATGCAAATGAGCCATGGGAGCAAAGAAGTCAGACTACCTTAGTAGAGGGTGATGATGATCGTCTTATTAATGGTCTTTATTGGCAGTTACATGCCAGTTATATTGTTACTCAAACGCGAACGGGCTTGTGCTTAATTGATCAATATTATGCGCATAAACGAATTTTATTCGAAAAAACACTAAAAGCGGCTGATTTAGCACTTCCAAGTACTCAGCAACTACTTTTCTCCCAGCAAATAGATTTGTCTGCAAGTGATTACACATTACTTAAGGAGATATACCCACTCATTCAAAAAATTGGCTTTTCTGTTAGTTTATTAAGTGGTTATTCTATTTTGATTGATGGAGTTCCCTCTGATATTACCAAAGGAGATGAGGCTGGTATGATTACCGATTTGTTGCAGACGTACCGTGAACTTGATAACGTAGTTAGTTTTGATGCTAGAGAACGTTTAGCGTTAGCTTTTGCCACGAAGGCGGCTATTCAGAAAGGTCGTAAATTAAAACAAGAGCAGATGGAAGCATTGGTGGATGAGTTATTTGCTTGTGATGAACCCTATTATGACCCCCTTAAACATCCCACAATTTTATTTATGTCATTAAGCGAAATCCAGCAGAGGTTCCGGTAATGAATGTCTTAGCAGTAGAGCCCTATTACAGTGGATCCCATCGCGCTTTTTTAAAGGGTCTTGCTAGGCATTCTAAGCATGAAATAATCCCGGTAAAACTAAATTATAAAGGGTGGAAGTGGCGTATGCATGGAGATTCTGTCACACTTGCAGAAATGACCAAGAATATTCCTGATGATATTGATCTATTGCTTAGCAGTAGTATGATGAATTTACCTGCTTTTATTGCATTGACAAATCCTCGGTTTGCACATACACCAAAGATTATGTACATGCATGATAACCAGTTTACCCGGCCCATCCCCAATGGCGAGCAACGTGACATGACCTACTGTTACATTAATTACCTGAGTATGTTAGTTGCCGATAAACTCATTTTTTCGTCAGAATTTCATTTGGAGGATTTGTTGCAAGCCCTTTCGGGTTTTTTGGATCATTTTCCTGGTGATAAACATTATATAACGGTAGACGAAATAAGAGCTAAAAGCGTCGTTTTGTACCCCGGTTTAGATCTCAGTTATTTTAATAGCAGCCCAGATACTCGAAAAGAAAATAAACGGCCAGTAATTGTATGGAATCAACAATGGCAATTTGATCGCAATCCAGCTATGTTTTTCAGGGTACTTAACAGATTAAACGATATAGACATAGCGTTTGATCTAATATTAGCGGGGGATAGTACACATGACAAGCCCGAAGAATTCACAAAAGCTTGGCAACGATTTGGTGATCAAATTCGTCATTTTGGTTATGTGGACGATAAAGAGAGCTATAGTAAGTTGCTACACTCAGGCGATATAGTGGTGTCAACTGCTAGCTATGAGTTTTTCTGCGTATCCATCATGGAAGCCATTTATTGTGGGTGCCATCCATTAGTGCCCTCAACCTTGCATTATCCAGAACTAATACCTGAGAGTCTTCATAATCCATTATTACATTCAAAGATACTGTATGAAGACGAGGATCAGTTGTTTTATTTATTAAAAAACTTATTAACTAATAAAACTAAACCATTGCCCAAAAGAAGTTTACAATCTATAAATAGGCATTTAGACTGGAGGGTTAGATCTCGTGATTTTGATGCCCTCTTCGAAGAAGTAATTGATAGTTAGCCTATTAAAACGGAGCTTCATCGTCCGGGGGTATTGGACTACTTGGAAGCATTGCATCTGCTGCGCTGGAAGCAGAAAAACCCCTCGTAGTTGAAAGTCGATTTTCTTCTAATGGAGCACCAATAAAGTCAGCTGGGGGATCATTTACTGTTAAATTTTCAAATCTAGCATAATTTTTGACAAAATAAAGCATTTTTGATCCAACTGGTCCGTTCCTTTGCTTTCCAACAATGACTTCAGCCATACCAGAAGTCGATTGTCCTTCTGCTGTGGTTGTTATGCCATAATATTCTGGGCGATACAAAAACATAACCACATCAGCATCTTGCTCTATAGAACCAGATTCTCTAAGGTCACTCAGTTGAGGTCTCTTGTCACCACCACGCTGCTCTACTGCTCTAGATAACTGTGAGAGAGCAATAACGGGCACATCAAGCTCCTTTGCCAATGATTTTAATCCTCTAGAAATAGAGGCAATTTCTTGCTCACGATTTCGATTTTCTCTAGTGGACCCTTGCATAAGTTGTAGATAATCGATAATGATAAGCCCTATATCGTGTTCGGATTTCAATCTACGAGCCTTAGCTCGAAGTTCCATTAGTGTTATTGCTGGGGTATCATCAATAAAGATTTGTGAGGCAAAAAGTCTACCTGCTGCTTCAATTAGGTCTTTGAAGTGTTCATCATTTAGTGTTCCCTTTCTAGCTTCGTCTGATCGTACACGTGCTTCCATGGTTAATAAACGTTGTACTAGAGATTGGTTAGACATCTCGAGAGAGAATATTGCCACATTGGTCTTAAGGTTTTCATCATGATGCAATGCTGCATTCCGAGCAGCCGTAAGTACAAAAGCTGTTTTACCCATTGAGGGGCGAGCGGCTATGATTACTAAGTCGCCTTTTTGCCAGCCCGCTGTAATCTCATCTACGTTAAGTCCAGAAGGTATTCCTGTTATTCCATATTTTTTTCCCCTCATATCTTCCAAATAGGCTAGGGTATCTTTTAAAACATCTGCTACTGGTTTAGCACTACTTTTACTTTTTTGATTCGCTAAATCAAAAATACGTTGTTCGGCATCATCTAATACATCATAAGCATCTGAGCTAGAGTCATAGGATTCAGTAATGACCTCTGTGCAGTTTTTTATAAGATTTCGTTTGATTGCTTTTTCAGTAATTATTTGAGCATGATACTCAATATTAGCAGATGAACTGACCATCCTTGTTAAATCTGATAAATAGGAGGGACCTCCAACCGCTTCGAGTAAATTTAGATCCTTGAGTTCATTTTCGACCGTCAATAAATCTAAAGGATTATCCCTCTCATAAAGTCTTGAAAGTGTTTGGAAGATATGTTGATGAGAATGCTGATAGAAATCTTCCACTTTCAGCATTTGAAGAGCTATTGTAGCCGCTCCATGTTCTATAAGCATTGAGCCAATTACCGCTTGCTCAATCTCTACGGCCTGGGGCGGGACACGTCCCTGTAAGTTTTCTTTGTTGTTCTCCACGTAAAACTATTTCTTTTAAACCTGTTCAGTTGGTAAGGCACAATGTAATGAAAGTTTAGAGTAACTTTAAAAATTGGATGGAATTTTTTGGACATGATCCCAAGTCTCGCGCTTAAGAGATTTATTACTTAGCAAATCGTTTAAACAATGGGTGACTAGGCATTGGCTATGTTCTAACTCGAATAATTCACCCATTTTTGCCAAGGGTAGGATGGATTTATTAGAACCATCAAACAGCGGGGCTATTCTCCCGTTAAATAGGATGATATAGCTCGGCTGTATATGTTTAATGTCACCTAGGAAACGCTTAATAAGCTTTTCTTGAGAGTCTTTTTCGACCAATGCATCTGGTCTGTTTGCTGTAGAAATCGGTGATGCATCAGGTACATCAAGTGCATATATACATATTTTCTTATGATCTAAACCTTTAGCTTTGAGTAGGTTTTTGAGTAGTAAATCAATCTCTGAGTCCTTGTTGCTACTACCTTTAGTAAGTTGATAAGCATCTTTCTTAGTAACAACAATGAGAAGTTCGACGCTTTCAGGCGTAGAAGTATTTTCTTCTAATTCGATTATATATTTTTGTAGTAGTGCTACAGGAATTGGAGCTAAATGAGAGGTTTGTTCTTTTAAAAAACGAGCTAATTCTTTTTCAAGTGTTTCTTTACCCATTGACCAGAGACTCCATTACACTT
Source organism: Balneola sp. (assembly GCA_002720745.1). Taxonomy (GTDB): domain Bacteria; phylum Bacteroidota; class Rhodothermia; order Balneolales; family Balneolaceae; genus UBA1275. The sequence continues at coordinate 388,436 of PBJO01000007.1, read as the reverse complement.
AGTTCATCTAGAATAGTACCTTCAATTACTTCCTCATAGAACCCACGAGACGTGTACTTTTTTAGCGGTAATAAAATCAGACTATTTTCTAAAGAGGGGTGATAGGGGACAGCTACTCTTACATAATTATCAGTCCAACCCATTAGTAGCCCATCTTTTGAGTTAGTTTCAAAGAGTACAGGACGTGTATCACCTCTAAATTGTTGATTAAATCTGTGTCGTTTCTTTTCAGATAGCATGCGATATACAGCGGTCCTGCGTTTGCGCTCGGATTTAGGAACAATAGGTGTGAGACTTAAAGCATGGGTGTCTGGACGTTCTGAATAAGTGAAAACGTGCAGATAGCTGATAGCCAATTCGTTTAAGAATTCAACTGATTCTTGAAAGAGTTCCATTGTCTCGCCTGGATGACCGGTAATCACATCGACACCGATACAAGCATCAGGTATTTGTTTTCGTATATATTCTACTCTTTGCCGATATAGCTTCGTGTCGTATCTACGTTTCATAAGCCTTAGAACCGTGTCAGAACCTGACTGTAAGGGAATATGAAAATGAGGCTGGAGCGTACTGGAAGAGGCTATCAAATCGATAATTTCTGGATGCAATAGGTTGGGTTCGATGGATGAAATGCGTAGTCTATTCAATCCATTTAGTTTATGAATCTCAGATAGTAAGTCTATAAAAGAATCATCTCGGCCAAATCCAAAATCACCTGTATTCACGCCAGTAAGTATGATTTCTTTAAAGCCATTTTCAATTAAACGTTTAGCATGAAGTACTACCGATTCAATTGAAGGGCTTCTGCTTGTACCCCGAGCTAATGGAATGGTGCAAAATGAGCACTTATAGTTGCATCCATCTTGTACTTTTAAAAAGGCCCTTGTACGATCATTAGAAGAAAATGCATGGTGAAATTTGGCGGCCTTATTTACATCTTCACGATGAATAATGGTTTTTTCTTGCTTTATAAAGTCATCGAATAAATGAAGTAATTCAAATTTCTCCTTCGCACCTAGTACCACATCAACTCCCTCAATGGATGCAATTTCTTCTGGTTTTAATTGGGCATAACAACCGACTATGGCTATAAAAGCATTGGGGTTGGTTCTTCTGGCACGCCGAACCGTTTTTCTGCAGGTACTGTTAGCATCTAGAGTTACTGAGCAGGTATTTATAATATATATATCTGCGGATTCTTGTAATTCTTTTTCAATATATCCTGCCTCTAGAAATTCTCGTCTCATTGAAGAGGTTTCTGAAAAATTGAGTTTACACCCTAGGGTTTTGAAGGCAACCGTTTTATTCATAACTGCTTTATCCATGAGGTCAAGATAAAAATAATATTTAGCTGCTGCTATTAGAGGCTTATCGTTTGCGCACTATAGTCGCTAAGGTAACTTCGCCATTTTTGCTGATATCAGAATATCTTTTGTAAAAATGATAAATATCCCGCACTTTACTAATAAATCTTAATGTGTAGTTTTAATTAATGGACAAAAAAAGTTTAAACAGCAGACGTACGTTTTTAGAACAACTAGGTGTTGTTGGTGCTGGTTTGGTGGGTTTACCCTATATAATGACAGCTTGTACTTCTAAGAGTGGTTCTATTGAACAGGGAAAAACACTCATCAACAATTTGGTTAAGGATATTGGAGTGCAAATTTACTCCGTTAGAAATGAACTTAATGAAGATCTTGAAGAAACCATTTCAGCCATAGCAAACTTGGGATATTCATGTATAGAAGCCTATGGACTAGGTACGGATGGGAAACTTTTTGGGCAGTATACCCCTGAGGAGTTCAATACTATAGTCAAAAATACAGGAATGTATGTTGCTTCGGTACACACAGGTTATTTTACGGATAAGCAAGCCGATATTTTTATCAATGCCGCCTTAGCAATGGATACCAAACACCTTGTTATTCCCTATCTAGATGAAAGTATGAGAGAGGATTACTATGGTGTTGCAGAAAACTTAAATAGAATTGGTGAGCTATGTAGCTCTGCTGGCTTACGATTTGGCTATCATAATCATGATTTTGAATTCTTCATAACTTCGGATGACCGGATCCCGATGGATATCTTAATCACTGAAACCGATGCGAACAAAGTATCTTTTCAGGCTGACTTGTATTGGGTGCGTAAAGCAGGGGTCAATCCTTTAGAATTTGTTAAGAAATATCCAGGGCGGTTTTTGTCCTATCATGTTAAGGATGCGGATAATAATTTGGATCAAACTACTATAGGTAAAGGGATTATCCCATTCCCTGAAATTTTCGAATTAAATAACATCTCTGGTGTGGATTATCTCTTTGTGGAAGACGAACGCACAGAGACACCTATTCAAAACATTGAAGCTGGCTTAACATATTTGAATTCGCTGTAAGTTTGGAAGGGTTTAATAGTTTACAAGAAGAAATAGCCTACCTCGCACAATTTATCAATGAAGACCGTTTATCACGGATTGATGACGTGCTTAGCTCCCGAACTAGGAACATAACAATTGTACTTGAGGATATTCACAAAACTCACAATGCCAATGCTATTTTGCGTACTTGTGATGGTTTTGGTGTTCAGGATGTACATATTATAGAAAACAAAAATCGTTTTGAGTCGAGTTCAACCAGTTCTCTTGGCAGTCATAAATGGTTGACTTTGCATAAATATTCTACCTATGAGTCCAACGTCTCACAGTGTTTTAGGTCATTGAAAAATAAAGGCTATACTATTTTAGCCACTTCCCCACACCATGGTAATGCTCCCATTTCGGAGGTACCCATAGATCAAAAAACGGCATTGGTCTTTGGTACAGAATTAAATGGCGTAAGCCGGGAAGTAGTACAGTTAGCCGATGGACTTGTAAACATACCCATGTTTGGCTTTGTAGAAAGTTATAACCTATCAGCAAGCGCGGCTATCTGTCTTCACAGTTTAAGAACGAAACTTATGCATCAACCTAAATCTGAGTGGCAGTTAAGCCAACATGAATGCCTTGAATTGAAAAAAGATTGGATGATTAAATCTATTCAACAAGGTGAACGTATTTGGCTAAGGTATCTAAAAACTAAAGGTGGTTAAGTCTTTGCTTTCGATTCACCAGTGAACACCAATCAATTTTATTCTAGTCATAAATTAACAACCGTGAATGCTATTTTTTGGATTTAACGAGCTAAACGAATTTCCGCGTCTGCTACTCCAAATGTATATGCAGCCATAGTAGCAACACAATTGTTGAAATCCTCATGATTAAGTTTGTCAAAGGTATCTGCAGCTGAATGGTGATACCAGAAATATTTTTCAGACTCGACGTTTAGCCCCATACCTGGAACGCCTTTATTCATGAGTGGACCTATATCTGCACCACCACCACCTTTTCGAAGTTCTGCAGCATCGATATCTGTCAATTGTTGGGCAATCTCACTTAATTGTTGATAGGCTTGATCACTTCCAGAAAATCCAACACCAATAGGATCAAATACCCCCGCATCGGACTCCATTGCTATTACATGATTTTCGATCGAGAATTCTTTTTTTTCAGCCCATTCAGCGTAATGATTAGCGCCACGTAAACCATTCTCTTCATTGGTCCATAGAATAACTCTTACAGTTCTTTTAGGGCGAATGCCAGATTCAATAATGAGTCTGGCGGCTTCCCATGCCGCTATACAGCCACCACCATCGTCCATTGCACCCTGGCCTACATCCCAGGAATCTATATGTCCACCCAGTACAACTAATTCGTTGGGGAATTCTGAACCTCTTATCTCTGCAATAACATTATTAGATATCGCATCTTCAAATTGCTGAGCTTCCATATATAGGCTAATCTCAATGAATTCACCACGATGTATGAATCGTTCTATGAGTAAAGCATCTTCTACAGTAATAGCAGCATGTGGGATTTTTTGAATTCCATTTACATAGTACATTACCCCAGTATGAGGCGTTTGCATAGAATAAGATGTCACTGATGTTATTAAACTTGCTATTGCGCCATACTTAGCAGCTTCTATGGCTCCATTAACTCGATACTGAACGGTTTGCCTATATGTAGTAAATGGAACATTAAACAATACGATCTTTCCAGGGATCGAATCTTTTTTTGCTGCAAGATCTTCAAAAGAGTTAACCATGATTATTTCACCAGTGATAGCTTTGCCACCTGTTCCTACGCTTCCGCCTAATCCAAGCATAGGTAAATCTTTTTGTATTGGAACATTTAACGTAGCATATTCATGACCACGTTCCCAATGAGGTACCATCACCTCCTGCTTCCAAACCTTATCGAAACCGTCTTTGCTCATTTCACCAACAATCCAATCGATCGCTTGCTCTAATTCTTCTGATCCACTTAGTCGGTGGCCATAATAATCACTTAAGTGAGCAAGTCGATCAAAACCAAGTTTAGATGTAAGTGCTTGTTGTATTAGTAATGAGTTTGTTTGTTTCGTTTTTGTGCTCAAAAATAAAGTTGAATCGCTAGGTTGGGCTACACTATAGTGACTTAAAAAAAAAAGTATACATAAAACTGTAACGAGTCTACTAAAAGAAGAGTAGATAAGCTTTTTTATTGACATTAATAGGACTTATTATTTTTTTCAGCGATTTGTTTAAATAGAAGATATTCTTCCGGAGAAATATCGGCAAATAAATAGGTTAAAGGATCTACAGGTTTGTTGTTGAAGTGGACCTCATAGTGAAGGTGCGGGCCTTCGGTTAGACCAGTATTACCTGTTTTTGCGATTACTTGTCCCCTTTTTACCTTGGTTCCAACTTTTATATAATCTTCATAAGCACTAAGATGTGCATAGAGAGTTTTATAGCCAAACCCATGATCTATGATTATTGTCCGTCCAAAGGTGCCACGTCGTTTTGCTAAAATGACTTCACCATCACCTGTTGCGTAGACATCGGATCCGATATCAGCCCTAAAATCCAATCCGTCGTGAGGACGAGTGTATCCGAGTACAGGATGCCGCCTCATACCAAATCCACTTAACAGAATACCACCACCTGGTTTAATGGCAGGTATATGTTTTAATGCTGATTTATTTTCGTTGTATTGAGCTTTTATTTCTTCTAGACTAAGATCTTGAATATTTATTCTTCGCTCTAATTCATCTAATTTTTGACTTGTCCATTCTAATATTTCTGCAGCATTTTCGCTGTAAATTTCATATTCCTTGTACAAATTTGACCCTCCAATACCGAGCAGTATTTCTTCATCCAAAGACTTTTCTAAGCCCAAAATAGACCGATACAATTCAGCATCACGTTGACTTAAATCTTTAAGCTGTTGATCTAAATTTGTAATAGTTTGTTTGGTTTCTTCTAATTTTTCAAGAAGAATTTTATTTTCTGTGGTAAGTGCTAACTCAGAAGGTGTGCCAACAAAATTACTTAAAACGATCATTCCAATACTCGCAAGTGTTATACCTGTCAAAATCCAAATAGACAAATTGTATGCCACCTGTTGATAGATATTATATTCTATCGGTATGAACTCGCATCTTTCTTGATCGTAAAAGTAATGGTTATTGATGTGCATAATTTGTTTAATACTTTAAATTAGGGATATTAACCAAGAGTTCCAACGCAATGAGGCTAGTAAACATTTTATGACATTCCGTCTATAGTCTTATAATTCCGTCTATAGTCTTATATATGAACATAAATAAACACATCTATCATGACTAAACAGATTGGCATTAATAGTATCACTATTCTACATCTCCTTCAAAATATTCTATAGCACGTTTCATACTAGGGTTCATTCCATTGGTTTTTTCCGCTATGGAAGATTTAATTTTTTCTTGAAAAGCTTCAGCTGCATCATAGCCATAATGTTTTAGTAAATGATTCATGGCAATAACTTCGGCAATTACTGTTATATTTTTACCAGGTGTTATTGGCAATTTTATATAAGGAATTTCATTATCTAAAATACTTACTTGCTCATGATCCAACCCCGTTCTGTTTATTTCAAGGGTATCATCCCATAGTGATAACTCTGTCACGATCTCCAATCGTTTTTGATAGCGAACCGATCGAATACCAAACATAGACATAACGTCTACAATACCTAATCCGTGTATTTCCATAAAATGTTTACTCATAATGGTAGCTGAAGCCATAAGCACGCTTCCTTTTTTAGTAATCATAACTACATCGTCAGCCACTAAGCGATGACCTCGTTCAACTAAGTCTAATGCGACTTCACTTTTACCAATACCTGATTTACCAACAATGAGAATGCCGACACCATATACATCTACCATTGCACCATGTACCATAGTTTGTAATGCAAACTGATCGTCTAGAAAGTCTTTTAATAAGTGCATGAAACGAGTAGTCTCATAGGGGGTAGTAAAAATAGGAATACCGCGTTGTGTAGCATTTTCAAGCAGAGCTTGAGGTAGTATGTTCCCATTTGTCAGAAAAATAATAGGTATGTCAAATTTGGTAATATTATCAAAGGCCTTTCGTTGTTTATCCTGGGATAATTTCTTAAGGTAATCATTTTCAGTATTGCCAATAATTTGTATTCTGTGCCATGAAAATACATCTAAATAGCCCGTGAGAGCTAAACCAGGTCGGTTTAACTCTGCTTCACGGACATATTTATCACAGCATTTATCTTCAGCTGCACAAGCAATAAGATTTATATTAACTCGTTTGCGAAGCTTTGTTATGAGTTCTTCAACGGTTAATTTTTCATTGATTGGTATTGGTGAGTGGGTTGAAAAGGGCATATACCGGAAGATTACTTGTTTAAATAATTAGAAAAAAATCTTTAGTAATGCAGTTTTTTTTCTTTATAACATTTGAGTTGTCGTTTCATATTTTCTACCACATCATGGACTGCTTTCTCATATGTTGCTTTTGCGCTTTTTGCATTTAAGCTTTTTTTTGGAATGTGTACAATAAGTTTTGCCGATTGAGGAAAATCGTGGTCTGGATCTTCTTCCAAAACCAAATAGCATGAAGTTATTCTATTGAACACGGTGGTTAGCTTTTGTAGGTAATCGTTAGCAAAAACCTTTAATTGCTCGCTTGCTTCAAAATGACGGGATGTAATTATTTTTTTCATACTATACTCCTTTACAGTTAGGATTTTGCACGAGGGTGTGCTTGCTCGTAAATTGTGCGTAAGCGTTCCACACTAGTATGAGTATATACCTGGGTTGAGGCGAGGCTAGAATGGCCTAAAAATTCTTTAATTAATCTAATATCGGCTCCATTATCTAACATATGCGTGGCGAAGCTGTGCCGAAGCACATGAGGGCTTTTTTGGGACACCTCACAATATTGCCTAATAGCTTTATTAACAATACGGTAGACCTGCTTGGCATACATACGTTGGCCTGAAGGGGCAATAAATAATGGGCTTTCTTTTTTCTTAACTTTAGAAGTTCTTTTAATTTCATCAGAAATGCTTTGAATATTCTGTGCAGGATGGCTTCTTTGATTAAGAAAATTTTTCAGCAATTTATTAACTGACGAACTGATAGGAACGATTCTTTCTTTATTTCCTTTCCCGCGAACCTTAATCAATGCTTTGGTCACTTCTACGTCTTGTGTATCGAGTCCACATAATTCACTTACACGTATACCAGATGTATAAAAAAGTTCAAGAATAACAGAATCTTGGATAGATCCAACGGAATCTATCAAATTGCGATAGCTATCGAGCATACGTTGCAGATCAGGTGCAGGAATTGTTTTTGGAAGAGTTCGAGTTTTTTTTGGAATGACTAAAAGGTGTGCAGGGTTTTTTTTTATCCAACCATTTCTAAACGCATATTTAAAGAAAGAACGCAATGCAGCAACTTTTCGTGCTATGCTATTTTGTGTTAGTCCTTGTTCAGATAATTCGCCTAACCAAAGACGAATGGCTAACCGATCTATCTGTTCTATAGAAAACTCTTTCGAATCAAAATGTGAGATAAGAAAAAAAATAAACTGATTTAGATCAGTCTTATAGGAGGTTAGAGTGTGATGAGAAGCATTTTTTTCCACTCTCAAAAACACCATAAATTTTTCTAAATATGGGCTCATCATAGTTTTTTATGAGTTATATGATTAAAAAAAATGCAGTTCAAATTGATCGTCCTTTCCATTTGACTTTCCTACCGCTCAATTTATTCCAAATTAAACGAATTGCAAGTGCTTGAAACCAAATCACAGAAAAAATATGGAGGAATGAATAACTTCGCTTCCAATCGAATAAACTATCTAGTGACAATCGTTGAAGAGTAAATAGAAGCACAATTATTGAAATTAAAACATAAATTATGGTTAGCTCATAGAGGGTAGCACGCCCAAATCCGTAAATAATAAATGGTACAGTTACAGGGAAAATGAAAACGATTAGATGTAGCAAACCTAGAAATATAAAAGTAAACGTATTGGGAAAACCCTGTAAAAAATTCTTGCCAAAACCGTCCCATACCTCTTTTCCAGATCGATACATCCTGCAAAAAATAGTGTTTTTGCCATGAAACATTCCCATTGAATGAGGGGATTTTTTTATCAGACGCGCTAAAGCCATATCCTCCACTACCTCATTCCGAACATTATAATGTCCCCCTATGCTGCAATACGTTGACATATTGAAAGCCATAAACTGTCCATTTGCAGCAGTGAATAATTCTTTGACCCGTCCATATAAGAATGTAGGCAGCCATCTTGGTTTACGATGTAAATAGGCAGCAGGAAATAAAGTAAAAAAAGAATAATACACACTAGGGACAATCAATCGCTCAAAAAAAGTATATAACTTTTGATGGGGCCAGACAGTTAATGCATCATAAGAATGTAATAAATTGGTGATAGTATCTAACGCATAGGGACATAACCAGACATCCGCATCCTGAAAAACCATGAATTTGGTGGTCACTTGTTCAGATAGCTGATGACAGGCCCAGTTCTTACCCAACCAATCTTCGGGCTTTTCCTTTCCTTGAATCACTCTAATGTGCGAATATTTAGTACTATATTCATCCAGAATTGATTGTGTTCCGTCGGTTGATTGGTCATTCAATATTAGTATAGAGATATTTTTCTTTGTTTGATTGACCAAAGATTTCAGCGTTTTTCTGAGATTATGTTCTTCATTTCGGCATGGAATACAAACACTTAAATCGGTAATATAATTATTGTTGGGATTATTGATATCTTTTCCAAATTGTGGAATGCAGCGTATATGTTTACGGTTTCGTAAATAATTGAGTGTTGTGCCTAAGTGAAAGAGCAGCGCAAAGCTCATTAGCACTATAATTAAAAGGGATAATGTTATTTCCATAGGGGAAGTTAACGAACTCTTAAATAAACCACCTACAGTACCAACCTAAGATGTATATACGTTCTAAACTATCATCTGAGTTACCTCATAAAAAAGAAAATCCAGGTAGTTATGAATGGTGGTATTTTGATGCATTGTCTGCAGATAAAAAGTGGGCAATTGTTATTATTTTTTATGAGGGAAATCCCTTTTCTCCTGCATACATTAGAGCACAAAATCAAACGAATAATACAAGTAAACACTCCGAAGATAAAACAGCATGTGCAAGCTCATTCCCTGCTATAAGTGTATCAGTTTACAATGCACAAAGAGCAGAATATTACAGTTTTTTGGAGTATGCACCCAATAGATTAACTTCTCAAAATGAACCATTCTCAATATCATTGGGCAGTAATATTTTCGAACGAAGAGTCTTGGATGATAAATTAGAGTACGAGATTATATTGAATCAGATGTTGGATTCTAGTTATCAGCTGACTGGAAGGATTAAATTCGTTCTCGATACAAAAAAGTTGCAAGAGTCTGCTGACTTTAGTTCGCTACTTAAGGCGCCAGAACAGACAAAATTTCAACATGCTTGGAATTTGATACAGCCTAGAGCGGGTGTCATGGGAAACCTAGTGCTCGATGGACGGACTGATATGTATAACATAGCCTTAAATGGCTTAGGTTATCACGATCATAATGTAGGTTTTGAGCCTTTGAAAGATAGTTTTGAAGATTGGTATTGGGGGCGGGTTCATTTCACTGATTACACTTTGGTTTACTATATAATGAATACTAAAGATGGAGTGAAAAAAAATGCATGGTTGTTTTCTGTTGAGTTAAATAGTACAGAATTAAATATACGCGAAATTGAGTTACTGAATGATGTAACCAATCGGCAAGGGTTGCATGCATTTCGAAAAATCATTATGAAAGGGCCTGGGGTAGAATGTGAGGTGCTCGCCAATCAAATAATTGATGATGGTCCCTTTTATCAGCGATATTTTAGTGAGGTAACATTAAAAACGGGTCAAACGAAGAGGACTCAGCGAGGAATCTCGGAGTATATTATGCCGAAGCGCATTTATGACCGCAAGTATTGGTGGATGATTAATATGCGGCTGCGATATATGTCCTCCAAAACGCATTGGGTACAAAAATCACGATTTCTTTATTCAAAAACTTGGTAAATATTCTAGGATTTATGTTTAGTAATGGTACACCATTTTAAAAAAAATTTATCGAGCGACTCATTTTGATGGATGCAGACGATTTTTTATTAGTGCCAACTTTTTTTCTAGATATCTGCTGTGATTCTCATCTGGCAGAAGCTCGGAACCAATATTTATGTGTAAATTGGGCTTAGATGACTTTGAATAATCAATGTAAATAGCAATTGGGACAAGGTCTACAAAACTTGCTTGGGTTTGTAGCCATTTCAGACCTCGTTTAAACTGAAGAGGACCGGAATGAACGGGCACAATTTCACCTTCTGGGAATATATATAAAGAAGCATTGGCTGTTTGAAGGTGATTTAATGCATATTTAAGACTGTATATTGAGGTTTTAGGCTGTTCTACGTCAACTGAAAAAGCTCCAATTTTTGTAAAAAAAGGATATTTTTTTAACTCTCTAATATCCATCATTCCGCGTGCCTTCTGTCTAAAAAAACGACGGTTTAGATAATTGGGCATTAGGGCATCCCACCAATAATTATGGTTCAAATAAAATAATGTGGAGGTGTTCTTAGAGGGATAGTATTCTACTTCTATATGAACCCTGTTGAATCGACGCTTCAACAAATAAGCCGTTACATAGTAAAAAAACCACAAATATAAGGGATGTTCTTTGGCTTGGATAAAGTTCACAAGAAAATGTATTTTTGAATGGAGATAATAAAATAAAGATAAAATTAGTGAAAAATCGACCAAAGCAATACAGAGTTATTTCCGATAGTGAAGTTGAAAAATATGCCGAAGACCATTCTACTGCTGAAAGTGAAGTAGTTACAAATTTGATTCAGAGTTCTGATGAAGAACTTGCACATGTTGACATGCTAAGTAGACCATTGGTGGGGCATTTGCTACAAATCTTAGTACAAACAACAGGAGCTAAGAATTGTTTAGAAATTGGAACCTTTACAGGGTATAGTGCCATAAAAATGGCCGAGGTTATTCCTGAATATGGACAAATTGATACTATTGAGATGAATATTCGATATCAAAAAATTGCTCAAAATAATTTTTATAAGTTTGGATTCGATGACAGGATCCAGCTTATTAAGGGTAATGCCAGAGAAGAAATAACCAAGTTGAACAAGGTATACGACTTCATATATCTTGATGCAGATAAACTATACTATCAACATTACTATAAATATTGCATACCTATTTTGAAAAGTGGGGGTATCCTTTTAGTTGATAATGTGCTTTGGGGCGCACAAGTACTAGCACCTAAGGACCCTAAATCCAGTACTCTTGATGCTTTTAATAAACATATTAAAGGCGATAATCGTGTTAATCAACTACTACTTCCTATTCGAGATGGTTGTACTATCGTGAGAAAAAAGTAACCATACATTTAATTCTAAATGTTGTTTGGGCATGATGTTATGATAAATAAAGAGAAGAGAGGGTAAAATTATTACGCTGTTTTTTACCAAAATATCAGCTAATGCAGGTATAATTATACTTAATGGGCTCCCTCTGTACTTATAGAAAAAAACCAAATATATCTTGCCTAGTTACATTTAAGCCTATAGTTACAGGCTCTTTGCTTATCTGGTCTATTATAGATGGCTAATTGTACCAAAGGTGGGAATCGAACCCACACTCCCGAAGGAACACGATTTTGAGTCGTGCGCGTCTACCAATTCCGCCACTCTGGCAATAAGTTCGAAATTAAGAGCATTTTCGTATTAATCACAAGGCCTAATATAGGAACTTAGATATCCCATAGGATTCTTTCTTTGCCAGTTCCAACTATCTCTACACATCTCTACAACATCCCTAGTCGCTTCCCAAGAGAGTTTATTTTTTGCTTTGGTGGGATTAGCACAACAAGTAGCTACATCCCCAGGTCGTCTATTGCTAATTTGATAGGGTACTTGTTGCCCAGTCGCTAGTTCAAATGCTTCAACTAATTCAAGTACACTCGTTCCTTTTCCAGTACCTAAATTAAAGGCATCACATCCTCTTGAGTTTAAGATGTATTCTAGGGATTTCACATGACCTAATGCCAAATCCATTACGTGAATGTAATCTCTAACACCAGTTCCATCAACGGTGTCATAATCGTTTCCAAAAATGGTTAGTATTTCTTTGCGTCCTGCAGCCACCTGGGTTATATAGGGCATTAAATTATTTGGAATACCTTGCGAATCTTCACCGATAAGGTCCGAAGAATGGGCACCCACAGGGTTGAAATAGCGCAGTAATGCTATAGAGCTTTCAGGTATAGTTATTGACCAATCTCGAAGTATCTCCTCAATGAATAATTTGGTTCTACCATATGGGTTGGTAGCAGATAGAGATGCATATTCAGGTATCGGACTTTTTGAATTTAACCCGTAGACGGTTGCTGATGAACTAAATACCAAATGATGAACTTTGTGGCGCTCCATGGTTTCGCAAAGTATATGTTGATTGAAGGTTATTTTGATAGTACATCAGTGGTTTTTCTACGGATTCACACACAGTCTTATAACCAGCAAAATGAATCACGGCATCAATGGAATGAGTTTGAAAGATGTCATCTAGTGCTTTTCCATTAAGTAGGTTAACTTCATAAAACACGATCTCTTTTTGACAGATGCTTTGAACCCTCTCAACGGATAATCGGCGTGAATTAGACAAATTATCTGTGATAATGACTTGGTGACCTTGAACTATTAATTCTAAGCAGGTATGACTTCCTATATATCCTGCCCCTCCTGTAACTAGAATATTCATTGGTTTGTTATTTTTATTAACTAGTAGTACACTACTCAAAGATACCTATTCAATAATTACTTTTACCTTCACTGATAAAGCGCTAAAATAAAATGCTTTTTCATCAAAGGAAAAGCCGTTGGCATAAAGTGAAACCAATTGTTTTTCAAAGCCGATTTCTAATTTCAAGGGTTCTTGTTTGAACTCACCAAAAAGACCAAAATATTTGGCTTTTTCAGCAGGCAAACCCAATCTTATTAACCACCATACAGGTAGAGGGAATTTGGGTTGAAGTTGTTCTTTTCCCTTTGTTAGGGTTATTTGGTCAATTTCGTTCCATTCTAAACTTATCCCATACAATCTATTGCTCTTATTAAAGGCAATGAGAAGTCCCTTCTCATACCGTTGAATATTTGCTTTTGCATCATCCGGTATACGAGCTAAAGATGAATCCCCTGAAATAATGTGATCAATAAAGTATCCACCAGATCCAGAAACAGTAAATAATCGAGTACTATCTTTGAAGGGGCTCCCTAAAAGTGAATAGATATAATCAGTGTCTAGGAGTTCACTTTCATAGCAATAAGTCATTATTCTACAGCTTGAGTGATTTTGTGGGCCTTTGGCCGACCATTTTCGTCAACATGAACAAAGACTATTTTTTCGATAGTAACAATAGTCTTTTTACTAAATTTTGTTCGGACTTCACATCGGACAGTGATCGAGCTAGTGCCAAATTTTACAGTTTCCATACCGATTTCTATTACATCGCCGAGTTCTCCTGAGTGCACAAAGTTAACCTCAGACATGTATTTTGTCACAATATTTTTTTTCCCTAACTGACACGCAACAAATACAGCGGCTTCTTCATCAATCCAACTTAAAACAGTACCTCCAAATAAGGTACCATAATTATTAAGATCTTGCGGCTTTATGATTTTTCTACTGTAAAATTGCATACAAAAGTATATTTTTCTATATAATGAAGTGTTAAATAATTAACTTTTAATTTACGCTAATTCATTGTTTAATACACCTATTCTTTTCTTTACTCTATGATCCACTACTTTGAAGCTCAACATCCTGCCGAGCTTGTAACCTATTTGAGCCAACAGCTTCAAAAAGTTGCACTACCGTTAGAAGCTCCGTGGGTAGTGGTTCCGAATCGTGAATTTCAAGAATGGATTGAGCGAGAGATTTCGGTCGAGAAAGGATGTTCTGCACATCTGAATTATGTTTTTCCAATTGAATTGATATGGAAATTATATCGAAAGGTGTACCCTGAGGTTCCAAAAAAGCTACCTACAGACATTCATGCTCTAAGTTTTCGAATTTTTAAACTTCTCGAGGAGGATGAATTAATTTTGAGTAGCTATAAGGGGCTTGAAAACGAGATGCAACGTTTTGCCTTAGCGCAGCAGTATGCCGATGTTTTTGATCAATACTTAAATATACGCCCCCAAATGGTATTTGGTTGGGAGAGGGGTTTACATGAGTCAAAATATCCATGTGAAGGAATGAGTAGCGACCATCTGGATATCCAGATGCGACTTTGGAAAAGGATTATGATAGGCCTTGAAGAAGAAGGGATCCATCAGTATTCTCGAACTAGTATTTATAAAAACTGGTTTGAATTATTAAATGGGGTGCATACATCTACTTTGAAGTCTCTTTTACCCAAACAATTATTTGTTTTAGGCGAACGCGATTGGGGAGAGGTGTTTCTTGGGAGTTTAGAGGGAATCTCATTTGTAAGTGAGGTTCATCTGCTCAATTATTCTAGTTTGTCTTTGGAAAACGAACACACCTATGATTCGTTAATGAGAAATCTGTTTCATAAATGGCAACACTGTTGTCGCGAATCTGAGGCACTTCTGAAATTGATTGCAAAGAATTACGTATCCCAAGTAACTACACAGGTTTCCAATAAGTTATTCACGCTCGAAAAAATCTTAGAAACACCCGGGGCTATCCATATCTGCCATTCTCCTAAACGGGAAGTTGAAGTCCTTAAAGATCATGTGCTAGACTACATAAATTCTAATCCTGATATTTCACTGGACACCATCGGTATCTCAGTACCGGATATAATGACCTATGCACCTATCATAACACATGTCTTTGGACAAGAGCCTCGTTTGCCTGTTTATGTATTAATCAATAAGACAAAATCACTTAGGACAACACTAATTAGGCTTCTTGAGTTGGTGGTTAGTTCATTCAAAATGAACGATCTTATGGATCTTCTCAGTGATCCTAATATGGCTATTGTGTATGACTTTAGGCAAGAAGACCTAAAACAGTTAAAGCATTGGATGACTGAGACACACATACATTTTGGGTTAGAAGATAACCATCCGTTTAGTCTAAAAGATGGTTTACTATCCTGGTGGAGGGGCTTCTTATTTAGTGAAGAAGAATTTGTAACTAGTATTACACCTTATCCTTCATCTTTAGTTCATAAAAACGATCAGCTAAAACTATTGTCTAAGGTACAATATCTATATGATCATTTATGGGCTTTAAAAAAGGAATTATTTACTCAAAGAACTGCTCTAGAATGGATAAAATGGATACGTAAGATAGTAGTTGATCAATTTGAAATCATTCGGAATACCAGTGGATGGATATATGATCAGGAGATACTGTGGTTAGATAATCTAGAACTTGAGCTCTCCTATACCCATGCAACCATAAGTCAAGAATTATTTTTAAAATGGTTTCGTCAGGTAGTGGTAGAAAATACGAACCATGCATCACCCTTTGGCTATGGTATACAGGTAAGTGAGCATATACCAAACAGGCTCATCCCATTCAATTTCGTAGCTATACTCGGACTCAATGAGCAGGTATTACCAGGGGATCAGTCTAGGCCGATTTTCGATTTGATTCATCGTCATCCAATTTCAGGAGAGCGTGAGAAAAAAAAGGATCTCCAACGCTTATTTATTGAGCGATTAGCCTTGGCAAAACAATCGTATTTTCTGAGCTATGAAGGCTATGATGTACATACCAATAAACTAAAGAACCCTTCTCCTTATATAACACAGCTTATTTATTTACATCAGGGATATCATAAAAAGAGAAGCTCGGCTAATTATAATGCTGATTTAGAGCATAATGAGTTTACTGAAAAGGTTATAGATTTTGAAGTCGTGTCTCCAAAGCTTAAGGTTTATGATCACCGATTACATGGGTTTTCTGAAAACTACTTTACATCTGATGCAACATTTGTTTCATACCACAAGGAATATTACGACCAGTTTAGAAGCAAACAAATAAGTCAGAATCCCACTAATAAGTTCATTACCAAGCAATTTTATAATACTCAAACTAAATCGCAGGAAGTCGATGAGTCAATTGATTTGAATGATATGATTCGTTTTTACCAGCATCCAACGAAGTATTTATTAGAAAAGCAGTTAAACATTATGCCCGAATACGAATCTAATGAACTAACAGATTTCGAACAATATGATTTAAACTATCTAGATAGGTATCTGGTCAAAAACACTATTTGGGATTCCATTCGATTAGGCTACACGAAATCAGAATGCGAGAGTTATTTGGCATCTAAAAAAATAATTCCTTCCCTACGAGTTTATCAACTAGAATTTGATGAGCTATACTCAAGCATACAGTCATTTTATGACTTGGTAATACCAAGTCAATCAGAGGTTGATCTGGTTCAACCCGAAATAGCCATCGGAACTTATACACTTTCAGGTAGCTATAGGCGTACACAAGAGAAGGTTATACAGGAATTTCGATTAGGATCGTTTAATGCAAAATATGCAATAGAATACTGGATAAGTTTCTTGTATAATTTGATGGCAGGGGGCAATACACATGCATATTATTACTATATGAGTGGTAATAAGCCTCGAGTGTGCAGTCTAGTCTTGGACGATCGAAATGAAGCAGAACAGACGTTAAAACGAATTGTTCGTGGTTATGTAGACGGTCTCTTAATCAGAGATTCGATGTTTTTTTTACCTAAAAGCTCTTTTGCCTTTATTAATGGTGGGTACGACAGAAGAAATAAAAAATTTGATCACAATAAAGCCTTGAATAAAGCTAAAAGTGAATGGAAACCAAAATCTTATGATAGCTCAGTAGCCAGTGAATCGGAAGATATTTGGAACCGTATTATATGGGATGAACAGTCCCCGGTTGAGGATGATATGTTTATAAAAAAATCTCATGAATTTTGGGGTAAATGGAATGAACTTAGTGATGATAAACCCTTTAAAAGTCTGGATTCATGAAGGGCTTTGATGTTAAGCTTGCCGATTTAAGAGGTATTCACTTGGTTGAAGCAAACGCGGGAACAGGTAAAACCTATAGTATTAGCTCACTATTTGTACGATTGATCGCCGAAACGAATTATGAGATTAGTAGGCTTTTAGTTTTGACCTTCACCGATGCGGCTACAGTTGAACTACGGGAAAGAATACAATTACGATGTCGTGAGGTATTGGAGAGGCTCCAAAAGCCCCAGAATCAAGATTTTTTAAGTGATGAATTCTTAGAACATTATGTTAGAAAGTATGCCTCAAATGATCAGGTGATTTATCGCCTACAACATGCCATTGTTGCCTTTGATGAGTCTCAAATATGCACGATTCATGGGTTTTGTCACAAATTACTTCGAGACTATCCGTTTCAATTTGGTGTGAACCCCGATTTTGAGCTTCTTCCTAATCCAAAACCCATACTTTTGGATGTAATTCGCTCATATTGGCGGATGTTTTTTTCAACAAAAAATCATTGGGTTAAAAAATTATTTCAAGATACTTTTTTACACTCAGCTAAGGGAATAAAAAGCCCTGAAGAGTTTTACTCCATATTTGGTGAAACTCTTTACAATGAATATCCGATACATCCCAAGAGTGAGTTAAGTAGTCGATTTGAAAAATACTGTAGCACACGAAGAGTTTCTTTTTGTTTGCAATCCCTATTCCAATTTATAGAAGAAACTACAAGCGCTAATTATTGGGTGGATAAAGAGGTGGTAAAGGAAAAACAACAGTTATTTCACACGCTAACAGAACTCTGGATTAGGGAGTTACGAGGGCTTTTTTCAGACGAAAAAAAGAATAGAGGACTGCTAGATTACGACGATTTAATTAGAGTGGTCTCTAGAGGTATTGAGCAAAGTAGTTTCGAATTTTTGAAGGTTCTTCGTCAGTTATATCCGGTAGCCCTAATTGATGAATTTCAAGATACTGATACCTATCAATTTGCCATATTTAGAAAACTGTTTGAGGGGTTCCCAAATGGCACTTTGTATTTAATTGGAGACCCAAAGCAAGCAATTTATGGATTTCGAGGAGCCGACATACATACCTACTTAGAAGCTAAAAAATGGGTCACAAAAGATCATCAGTACAAACTTTCTTATAATTATCGTTCGAATCCTGAAATATTGGAGTTTACAAACCAATTTTTCACTCCAGAATCTTCTGAACGTCCATTTTGGTTAGATATTGACTATCAAGACAGTCTTCACCCATCTGCAACTAAAGATACTGAATCACAGGCCTTGGCCAGCTATGATAACCATGTTTGGTTAGATAAAGAGGGGACGCGACGTATGCATCCTATACAGTGGATCTCAATCACTGGCGGCACATCTAAAGAAACTAGTGCGGCAATACTGGATGATGTAGTGAAAAGGGTCGAATATCTGCTATATCATTCATTATATGTGTCAAAAAAGAGTAGATCTGGAGTGCAGATGCATGAACTTCAACCGTCGGATATAGCCATTCTGGTACACACCAACTATCAGGCATCTGATATTAAAGACTTACTTAGTTGTCGGGGCATACTAGCCATTATAAATGTTCAGGAATCTATATATCAAAGTTTAGAAGCAGAGTATATCCGATCATGGCTGAGTATTTTACAGAATCCCAATAATGAAAAGCGTATCAATTATGTCTTAGCACACCCTATTGGTGGTCTAACTGCGGATGAATTAAGGACGCAACAAGCAGACGGATCATATTGGGCTGAACTACATACAATCATCCATAAGTCCGCAGTTGATGCCAAAAGTAAAGATGTGGCTTGGGTACTACGAGACGTATTTAAGTATCTAAAGGTGTATACCCGTTGGCCTCTAAGAAAGGATTTCGAGCAAATTGTTACCAATATTGATCACTTACTAGAAATCATAAAACATCAACAGAACTCAAAAGGCCTAGGTATTAGTGGATTGATCCACTTTTTTGAAAGTCAAAAATCCGAACATCGGCTAGAAACAGATGAGGAAGTTATTCGCATCAATACCGATGAACAGATGGTTAATATTGTTACCACTCATCGAAGTAAGGGGCTACAGTATCCTGTTGTATTCTGTCCCTTTGAGTCAGCTGGTAAAACTCCAAGTATTACCAATAAAGTCATAAAATATCGGTCTGAAGGTAGCCAGTGCTACGATATTCGACTTGTTTTAACGGCTCAAGAATTACATGCAACACCCATTGTATCAATGATGAGTGAAGAAATCGCTAATCGAATTCGCTTAACTTATGTGTCAATTACACGGGCAGAGTCACTGTGTTTGATCTATAATCACACTGGGATGAGTGAGTGGAATTCGGGTCTTTTAACTGCCGGTATGGACAAAAAGTTGTTAGGGTCATTGATTGAAACAAAAATGAGGAATCCCAAAAAGAAACCAAAAGCAGATTCCTTATGGCACGCCGATACCTTAGCATTGCACATGTTGGAAACGTTGAATGGGAGGTATGAACCCATTCGAGCTTGGTCCTATAAACATATGCCACCTATATCCATGGACACTATCCACTCTGGTCTCTTGAAAGATTTATCAGAATTCCAATGTAATGAGTTAAAGGCACTCCAATCTCTTCAGAAGTATAATAGGATACACTCTTACACAAGTTTAAAGCATCATGTCAAAGGTACAGATGTATTTGACATACATAACGGCTTATCTGACCTAAAAGATGTGGATAGTGAAGATTTAGAAAGAGAGGATATGGGTAGCGGTGAAAATCATAAAACATATTCCAGCAATTATATGCCAAAAGGGGCCGAAATTGGAAGCTTTTTTCATCGACTGATGGAACAATTACTAGAACGATGGGTTTCGGGCGAATATGATTATCAGGAATGGGTGATTCAAGAGTCCGGAAATTTTGGTTTAAATGAAGCCCATTCTGAACATATCTACTCATGGGTACATGCAACCATGAATGCAGAAGTAATACCAGGTTGTTCATTAAGAGATCTGCCGCAGGGGCAAATGGTTGTTGAAAAACCATTTCTCATACCATCAGAAACCCTTCAACTCGAAAAAATATATTCCTTAATCAGGGTTAAGGAAGCCGAGCTAATATTCGATTCGAATCATGAAATAAAGGAATTGCCAAAGGGTTTTTTAAAAGGTTTTATTGATTTAGTCTTTGAATTCGAAGGTAAATTTTATGTCTTGGATTATAAGACCAATACACGAGTAGGTGAAGGTGCCTATTCGCCTAAACAGTTGACAAAGGCGATGGTTGAATTAGATTTTGATGTGCAAGGTCATTTGTACAGCTTGGCATTGCATCAGTTTTTTAGTGTGTACATGAGTGAGTATGATTATGACCAGCACTTTGGGGGGTATGTGTATGTATTTGTACGAGGATTAGACCCTGAAAATCCCAAAAATGGGGTGTATTATCATAGACCCGATATCCGTGTAATTTCTAGTTTGCTTGATGAATTGTTGCCGCAGGAGGCCCAAGAATGAAAGATCGGGATGTTATTGAAAACTGGCTAGAAAAGCAGCTGTATGCCAACAAAGAATATCTATGCTATACTTCCTTTAACTCATATCTACGTGAAGAGTTTGGTATTCAGTATGCCGATACTCTTCAAGGCTGTGTACAGAGGTATATTCTTTTGCAATGGTATTATTATCAGCAAATGGGTTATGTATGTACAACCATACAGGATTTGTTGAGTCCAAGCTCGTTATTTAGTGATTTATTCAAACGACTTAAGGGTGAGGAATGGACCAATGATTTTGTCCTTGAGTTGCTTCAAAACTTACCCTTCAAAGGAGACTTTAGACCTTTTATTTTAGAAGAGGATAGACTTTATATGCATCGATACTGGGATTATGAGCGATTTATTGCCGACTGGATTAGCAGAGGTACGGAATTTAGTACAGTATATTTCGAGGACGCAAAAAGACTATATTCACAAAGAGACTATGAAGATTGGGTGCGTGAACATTTTAAGGAATTGGATGAGGCGAAATTAAGCGTATTACTACACCTATTTGACACTCGTCTTAGTATTATAACAGGTGGCCCTGGAACCGGTAAAACCTATACCTTAGAGAAAATTCTACGGGTTTGTCACCATTGGTTTCCTAATAAAAGAGTTTATCTGGCGGCACCTACTGGGAAGGCGGCTAAGCGAATGGGACAATCTATTTCAATTGACTTTAAAGATATCTATGGAGCTCCTACTACCATTCATAAAATGCTTGAGGTTCAATGGGATGGTATATTTAGAAGAACAGAAAAAAGAAAACTTTCGGCGGATCTGGTCATAATTGACGAAGCATCTATGGTCGATATTGATCTTTTTTATCATATGCTGAAGGCATTAAAAGATGATACACAGCTTGTATTATTGGGTGATCACCATCAGTTAGAATCCGTAGAGGCTGGTAGTCTACTTGGAGACCTGTGTTCCATTGGAGCTGAATCTACTCAGCTATCGTTACCTTATCAGGTTTTTGAGTTGTACCGGGTTTATCGACAGACTGAATCGAGTCATATTCCTGAATTAGCAGAATCCATTAAGATGGGAAATGTGGACTTGGTTAAACATATACTTAAGGATGTTTCCAAAGTAGATGTGAATTGGATTGAGTCAAACCTTAACATTAATTCACATGTGTCCTTACTTCATTCTTGGGCAGAACATGATCTTAGCTATTTACAAGATCTCAAATTGGGAGATTCATCGATAGAAGTTGCGCAAATAGAGAGCTATAAGGTGTTAAGTCCACATCGAGTAGGTTCTTTTGGATGCGATACTTTTAACCGTATCATGGATCAGAGGAACCGCCAACTATACCCTCAAAAGAATCTCTCATTGTGGTACGTTGGGCGTCCTATCATTATTCAAGTGAATGATCCAAATACAAAACTTTACAACGGTGATATTGGAGTTTGTACCGCTATAGACCCTGATAGAATTACAAAACTTGATGATGGGGAAGAAGATATTTTAGTTAGTCGATTACCACATTACGAATTAGCCTATGCACTAACCATTCATAAATCACAAGGATCTGAATTTGATCATGTGTTAGTGATTTTGCACCCGGAAGACTCTCTTCTGCATACCCGTGAATTACTCTATACGGCTGTAACGAGGGCTAAGAAATCGATCACTATACTAGCCACCGAGGAGCAACTAAAAAAGGCCGTTTCTACACGTACAAATCGTAGAAGCGGCCTCATTAAAAAACTTACTCAGAAGCTTATTTAACCTCTGTTAATTCAATTTTAAAAATAAGCATGTCATTGGGTTGAATGGCACCACCTGGTCGTGGGTTTTCGCCGTAGGCAAGGTCGGAAGGTATGTAAAACATGTACACAGCACCTTCTTTCATCAATTGAAGACCTTCGGTCCATCCTGGAATTACGCCACCAAGAACAAATTCAGCTGGTTCACCTGGATTACCTAACTCGTCATAGGTTCCATCGAATCGGGTACCATCGACTAAGGTACCTTCATACTGTACTACTACGGTATTCTCAGGAGTAGGTGAGGCCCCCATTCCTTCTTCAAGAACTTTATATTGTAAGCCAGAGCCAGTTTCCATAACTCCCTCTTTCATTCGGTTTTCAGACAAGAAATCTTCTTGTTCTTCCAAATTAGCCACTTTCATTTGGTCCATTAAATATTGTCCAAAACGTCCAAATAGTTCCTGTACATTTACAGTAGACATTTCGTTTTCTGTACCGTTTTGACCTGCTTGAAATCCAGCAATAAAATTATCTAAGTCTGCATTTTTGAAACCTTGTGCGGTTAATTGGCTGCCATTTTGATACCCAATGGCATAACTCACACTGTCGACTAGAGTATTCATTGAAGCTTTTTCGGGATAGGTAGTGGTTTGATTATTGCAGGATATTGTGACTAAACCAAATCCAATTAAGATACCTAGGGTAGATTTAAGGTATTTGAATGATCGCATAAAAGTGTTGTGTATGTTTAATAGTTTAATTAAAAATCATATAAGTATAAGATAGAATAATTCATGCATTAAAACACTTTTCACATATTGTACGTATATTTATCAAAAATAATTTTACTAAATTGAACCATTGCTTTTCAAAGAATTTAATCTAAACAAATTATTACAGGTAGGATTAGATGATGTTGGATTTCAAGAGCCAACGCCTATTCAGGAACAATGTATACCGCTTCTATTACAAGGGTTTGATGTACTAGGGGCCGCGCAGACTGGAACAGGGAAAACGGGTGCCTTTGTAATACCTGTTTTAGAATTAATGCTTAAAGAAAAGAAAGATCACATTAGAACGCTAATTTTGTCACCTACCCGAGAGTTAGCTCAGCAAATTGATGAACAAATATTTGCTCTTGGTTACCATACTGATACTACATCTTGTACTATTATTGGAGGAGAAGATTTTGGCAAACAAGCAGAAGCTATTCGTGCTGGAGTAGACATATTAGTGGCTACACCTGGACGTTTGATTGATCAAATGAAGGTGCTCGATGTTGATTTTTCTGGAATTGAATTTCTGATATTAGATGAGGCTGACCGAATGTTGGATATGGGATTTTTGCCTGATGTCCAACACATTATAGATAAGTTGCCAAAAACGCGGCAAAATCTATTATTTTCAGCTACGATGCCTAGAGACATTCATAAGCTAGCATCAAATATTATGAAAGACCCAAAAAAAGTTGAGATTGAAGTATCCACCACATCTTACTCTGTCGAGCAAAAAGCATTTTTACTGGATGGTCGAGAAAAGTTGCGTTTCATTCAACATTATTTTGGGCATCACGAATGGAATTCATGCATTATCTTTACAGCAACTAAAAAAGGAACTGATCAATTAGTTAACGCTCTTAAAAAAATTGATGTTGAGGCTGTTGGAATACATGGAGACCGAGATCAAAACGAGCGAAATATTGCCCTTCAGGCATTTAAAAATGGGACAGTATCTGTTATTGTGGCTACAGATGTGCTTGCACGAGGCATTGATATTAGTGATGTGTCTATGATCATCAATTATGATGTGCCAAGAGCAGTGGAGGATTACATACATCGTATTGGAAGAACAGGTAGGTATGATAAAGAAGGAACAGCAGTAACACTAGTGAATCGTCAAGACCAAAAATATTTTCAAGCTATCGAGAAAAAGGTTGGAGATACACTTAGCATTGTGGAGGTTAGCAAGGGTAAATTAAATACTATGTTCGGGGAAGTTGATCAAAATAAATCAACAAAAAATGTGTTCAATGAAAATTCTACAGATTCTATATTAACTTCTAAGAAAAGAAGTGTAAAGGTAGTTATCGCAAAGTCTAAAAAAGACTCACTAGAAATACCTCAAAAACCCCCTGATACAAACCTAGATGAAGCAAATGAGCCAATTGAAGCTGATTATAGCAAAGCCAGAAATGTTAAATTTAGCCGAGATACTCAGGGTAGGTTAGTCATTAATCTAATAGTTGACGGTGAGATTATCATACCTAAAGCCAGCAATGAATCCAGTGAGCAAAAGATTATAAATAATGACGGTCAAAAAAATGATGTTAAAGCTGTAGCGCGATCAAAGAAAAAAAATACAAAAAACTCAAAAAAATCGATTACTGTCAAACTAAAAAAAGATAACAAGACTAATGAGGAAAATGGTGAAAAATTTGTTAAGATTAATAATAATAAATCCAAGAAGACTCCATCACGCTCTACTTCGAGGTCAAAAAAAAGACCTCCAATTGAAGTTAAGACCTTAAACCAAGCTACAAAAAGAGCAAAGAAAACACCAAGGCCAGCGAAAGGTATTTGGGGTATAATCAAGAGTATGTTACCAAGATTTAATAAGAAATAGTTAGAGTTTCTCTAATCGATGTGCCATTTTTCTTTTCTTTATTCATTGACACTTTTCACCTTGATACAATGAAAAAATTATTTTTAACCCTAATTTTAGTCGCTACTGTTATATTTGGCTGCAATACTTCTTCAAATAATGAAGAAAATATACTTAAGATCGAGCAATTAGTTATAGCCTCAGAAACGATCATTAAGGGGCAGCGGCTTTCTTTAACTACTGATCAACCAATCAAAAATGTTATTTTTATGATTGGTGATGGTATAGGTATTGCACAACTACATAGTGGTCAATTGCAGGAGGTCGGTCCTAGTGGCTATTTACATGCTCAGCGTCTTCCAATAACAGGAATAGTAAAAACACATGCTAAGGGCGATTTAATTACTGATTCTGCATCCGGAGCTACTGCATATTCCTGCGGTATTAAAACTAAAAATGGAGTTATAGCGCAAGATTCTAATGGCAATGAATGTGTCACCCTGTTGGAGCTAGCTCAAAACGCTGGTATGAAGACTGGTTTAGTTGCGACCTCAGGAGTTACTCATGCAACACCTGCAAGTTTTGCAACACATATTGATTCCCGTAATAAATACTCTGAGATTGCAGAGCAATTGGTTGAATCTGAGGTTGATGTTATACTTGGAGGGGGATTGGAATATTTTATACCCTTGGACTCTGCTGGAAGTAATCGGGTTGATCAACTAAATTTGTTATCAATTTTTGAAAAAAAGGGGTATTCTATTGTTTTAAACCGGCAGGCTATGATTGAAGAAGATTCGGATAAAATAGTGGGTCTTTTTTCTCTAGGTGGTATGCCAAGTAAAAATCGAATACCAAGCCTATCTGAAATGACAAGTATAGCTCTTAAAAATCTTTCTTCAAGTGAAAATGGGTTCTTTTTAATGGTAGAGGGTTCACAAATTGATTGGGGTGGTCATGCAAACGATACACCTTATGTTCTGAGAGAAGTAAAAGACTTTGATGATGCTATTGGATTAGTTTTGAGTTTCGCAGAGCAAAATCCGGGTACACTCGTTATAATCACCTCTGACCATGAAACTGGGGGAATGACTATTAATGGAGTTAACCGAGAAAATACTGTAGTAGATATTGCCTGGACAACTACTGGTCATACAGGAACACCTATTCCATTAATGGCTTTTGGACCCCATGCCGTAAAATTCAGTGGATGGTGGGATAATACTGATATAGGTAAGAAGGTGGCTAATTTACTAGGTTTTGAAAATTTTCCACTCATTCTCAGTGAAGTCGATTAAAGATATCTACTGAGTCATATCTAAGAACTGTTAGATTTTTTTCACTTCGGCAGTCCTGCTTGTCTTTGAAAGCCTGTAACTCAAAAAGCATCCTACTATACCTATTATTGTATGTATAAGTACGGGTAAGAGATCTGAACTCCATACATTTTCTAAGCTCAAGATAACTTCAATAGAATACTTTTGGGCCTGGATTAAATGTAGCCATTTAAACAGACTATGAAATGAAATAATGCTGGCAAAAAAGATAATTGTACTTCTATTTCTATTGGTTAATGTCATTAGTACCATACTAACTAGTAAAGTTGTGGCTAAATGAACCAGCCACAACATCGCTATCCAATATGAATTACTAAGAGTTACAAATCCATTCCAAATAACTTCTTGATTAGCATAAATATGGAGTATAAGACGGGTGAATCTATCAAATGCACGTATGAAAAAAAATCCTAAAAATGGATAAATGACCAATATTTTTATATGATATTTGAGTTGGAAGTTGGCCATGTTTTAGGCTATTTTTGTAAGCTTTAATTTCTATTTATGGGTTCATTAATAGTTATCAAATGTACTAATTCTGAGTGATTAACATATGCCCAATAATGACTTTTCATCCCCTGAAGAAAACATCAAATCCGATAAACAAATTATTGAATCCCCCGAAGTGAAAGCCATCGCCAAGAAGGTTGTAGAATAAAATAAAATGGAATTTGGACCTAACGAAATTGGTTATTTCTTGGTTTATCCAAATATTTCTAGACAAAAAAGCTGCCAAGTGCATGAAAACAAGTCGAGAGATAAAATATTACTCTTGAAACGATTATCTGATAGAAATATCAGGAGAATTATGGGATATGTTAGATAATCAAACCAAAGAAATGTTACTGTATCATGAACTTCTGCATGTTAACCCACATTTTAAATCAAAAAACACAAGAATGGAGGATGAATATCCGAAGACCTGATTTCTCGGATTTTTACGTCATTAACGACAGATACGGTAATGAATGGTACAAGACAATTCAAGCAACAGCATCATCATTATATGATCTAGATCCAAACCAAGAGAGTAAGGTGTCGTTATGAATTCTTTAAATTATAAAAGCGAAACATCACATTTATTCGTGAATTTCGACAATCTCAATGTCAAAAAAGAGATCTTTGCCTGCTAGAGGATAATTCGCATCTATTGTGACACTTTCATCCTCAACTTGGGTAATTTGTAGTGGGATAGCCTGTCCATCAGGTTGATTTAATTGTAAATGCATGCCTACATGAGCGTCAAGATTAGGTGGTAGTTGATTCTTTGGAACTTCGACTACTAGTTCAGAATCATATTCCCCATAAGCCTCTTTACTTGGGATAGTAGTTGTCACTTTATCGCCAACTGAAAGCCCTATAATAGCATTTTCAAAACCGGGTATTATTTGACCTTCTCCAAGGGTAAATTTTAATGGCTTACGTTCAAGAGAGCTGTCAAAAGCCTCTCCAGACGTCAAAGTTCCTGAGTAATGAACTGATACTGTGTCACCGTTTTTGACTTTAAACAAAATATATGGGTAAGATGAAAAATTAAGCTATTTATGATGCAAATTTTAAATGGATGCAAGATTTTAATAATTTCATAATAGTAAAAAAACAATTTAGAAGTGACAATTAAAACAGATACATACTAATTTGGAACTTATAAAACTTAGGTGTTCAATTTATATCGAGCCTTTTTTTTCATCGCTAATATGCGTTCTAATTTTACCCGTTCACCTGGATTAACTTGTATGTTGATCACGCTTTTGATTTGACTAGGATTATTAGATTTATGAACTTTTTTTTCAAAAATCATTTGAACTTCATCTTCACTTAACCAGTTATAGTCTAAAAATGTTTTCCAATCGATTGCTTGATCAATAATCAATATACTTTTAGTTCTTATGTTTGGGGTTATGTATAAAGTAAAACTTACTAGTCCAAACAAAACAAGCGAAGCGCCTGAAAATAAACGTATAGGGGTAATTACAAAATCAAATGCCCAACCAATGCGCAAAAATCCTGCTATAATTAATGTTGAGCCAACAAGTAAAGGAGTGAAATGTAAGACAACATTTTTGCAACTATAAAGAGGATAGCCTGCCGCTTTTTTTTTATCTAGTTGGCTATATAGCTTTCCAACGCTTACCCCACTTAAAAAAGCGTAAAATAAGCTTATAATCGTCCCTGCCAATGACTCACTTAAAAATCCATTGACAAAAAGAAGCATGGCAATTATATAAAATGCTGTGATTATACTAGCTAGTTGAAGAGTATTTCGTAGAGTGATAGCATGAAGTTGGATATAGCGTCTTCCAACGAAGTATCCGAGCATTAGAAAAGGAATAGAAAGCAGATAAACAAGAGTCATTAATTCTGTATATTTATTCTGAACAATAAATGTTTATGATGTTTGTACCCGCAAAAATAGTTATAAATAATGAAGAAGAGTATTTTCAAATCGTCTGGAGCGATGGCAAAATATATCATTATCCACTTCTTGGTTTACGTCGAAACTGTCCATGCATAATGTGTAGAGGAGGACATGATAAAATGCAGATATTTGAACCCTTGGCATTTAACGAAAAAGCATCTGTGCCTGTAACTATTCGCAGAGCAGACCAGATTGGTAATCATGCCATTCAGATACACTGGTCAGACGGGCATAATTCAGGGATGTATCGTTGGAGTACCTTACGAGATCTTTACGAAGAATGGAAGAGTGAAGCTAAATAAAAAAGGAAAAGCGGCTTTATTTTTTATTTTCATAACCGTTTTAATCGATGTTATTGGGCTTGGAATAATTATACCTGTAGTTCCTAGTCTAATTATTGATCTCACTGGTCAAACTATCAGCAATGCTGCCGAATATGGTGGGTTATTGATGTTTATTTATGCAGGGACTCAGTTTCTTTTTGCTCCAATGATTGGTGCTTTGAGTGATCGATTTGGGCGCCGACCATTACTACTTTGTTCACTTTTTGCTTATGGTTTAAATTACATGTTTTTAGCGTGGGCCCCAACTATAATGTGGTTATTTATTGCCCGTTTTTTATCTGGAATAACGGGTGCAACCACAACCACAGCAAGTGCTTACGTTGCAGATATTAGTGCACCAGAAGATAAGGCTCAAAATTTTGGTTTGTTAGGGGCTGCTTTTGGCTTAGGATTTATAATTGGTCCTGTTATTGGGGGAATATTAGGTGAATTTGGTTCCCGTTTACCATTCATAGCTGCAGCTGCATTGAGCTTGATTAATTTTATCTATGGATATTTCATCCTTCCCGAATCATTGGTTAATCAAAAACGCCGTTCATTTGAATGGAATAGAGCCAATCCCTTTGGAGCATTGAAAATAATTAGCGGTTTTTCAGCAACCGCAGGTTTATTTCTTGTACTATTTCTTATCTATTTATCTCATCATGCCATACATAGTACATGGACCTATTATACCATGTTCAAGTTTAGCTGGGATGAAGCGATGGTGGGAATTTCATTAGGTGTTGTTGGTATTTGTGTGGCAGTGGTGCAGGGAGGGCTCATTCGGTGGTGTTCACCAAAAATTGGTCCTACTAAAGCCGTATATTTAGGTATTGGAGCCTATATCATAGGATTTTTTGGATTTTCTTGGGCTCCAAATGGTAAAATAATGTTAGCAATGATAATGCCTTACGCTTTAGGAGGCTTTGCAGGGCCCTCTTTGCAAGGAATACTATCGAATCAAGTACCTGCAAACATGCAAGGAGAACTGCAGGGTGTATTGACAAGCCTTATTAGTTTTTCGGCTATAATTGGACCACCAGTGATGACGCAATTATTTAGCTACTTTAGTTCTGATGGGGCACTTTATATGCCTGGAGCGCCGTTTATCTTAGGTGCTTTTTTATCCATACTAGCTCTAATTGTCGGGGTAAAAACCTTAGGACAAGTTGTTCAAAAAAGCGTAGAGATAAGATAAATCCTATTTACTAAAATAACATAATTCAATGTTGTGAATTGTTCAAACTATAAAGGTAGAATAACAAGTTTAAAGGCCGTATTATGGCATACAATAAACATATGAAAAAGTAGTCCTATAACTATTTTACTATTTTAAAAAAGGTATGCATATGAGTAAGATTCAGTATTTGAGCCAGGAAGGATATGACAAGTTAGATCAGGAACTTCGCGATCTAAAGACAAGGGGACGTCGTGAAATTGCAGACGATATAGCAGAAGCAAGAGCAAAAGGTGATCTTAGCGAAAATGCTGAATACGATGCGGCTAAAGAAGCACAAGGGCACATGGAGACGAGAATTACCCAATTAGAAGATATTTTAGCGAATGCTCGTGTGCTGGATACTAAAGTGTTAGATCTAACTAAAGTTCGTGTTTTGACAAAGGTAACTATACTTAACAGAAAAATTAAAAAAGAAATGAAATATACCTTGGTATCACCCAACGAAACGGATTTTGCAAAAGGTAAAATTTCCGTGGATTCTCCTATAGGTGCAGCTCTTCTAGGTAAAGAAGTAGGAGATATTGTTATGGTCACAGTGCCAGCAGGTATACTTGAATTAGAAATAATTAAAATCGAGATAGACTAGATCAAATGAATAATGTAGTACAGCCAGCATCATACAACCTATTTTTATATGAAAAAACTTATTGACGCGTATATATATCGAGAGAGTTCAAATGAGATAGAATTTTTAATACTTCAGAGAGCTAAGGATAGAATATATGCAGACCAATGGCGTATGGTGGGTGGTAAGGTTAAGCAAAATGAAGAATATGCTCATGCGGCCTTACGTGAAATTGAGGAAGAAGTACAACTAAGACCATCTTTCTTCTGGGTTGTTCCTTCGATTAATACTTTTTTTGAGGATAAAACTAATCAGATTTTACATATTCCAGCTTTTGCCGCAAAAGCACCAGGTACGTTTAGTCCTATACTAGATGACGAACACAAGAGGTATAAATGGATCCATATATCCGAAGTTTCGGACTATATATTTTGGCCAGAACAACAGAGGCTTATGGTTTTGATAGCCAATATTGTTGAGAAAAAGCAAATAGTTTCAGAATGGATTATAAAGTACTAAATGAATGAAAAATTTAGTTTTAAATCATGGAAGTTATCACTTTGGATTTCAATAAATCAACGCAAAGGAGTTGTCTGCAATATGTGTAGGATTGCTTGAAATATTGGGGAAGTCATCTCTATTATTCAGTATGAAATCATCTAAAAAAAACGACAGCCCTAAAAAATCACTCTACAGATTCGTCTAAATCCATGGAATTAATCATACAGACAGAACCTTTTTTGGCTATTCATCCAAAAAACCAAACAGAAATTATGTATTTCAAACGAAGAATCGGTTATTCCTATTGATACTGCAAAAATAGCAAATACCTCTCTGTAAACACTATGGGTTTAAACAAAATACTATATACATTCAAATGGCTATCACTAGGCCTTTTCTTTAGCACATGCACTAGTTCTAAGTGGACAGTAGAATCGATGCAATCCATAGACCGCACTGAGTTTAATTTGGTAAGTGAAGATTCATTTCTGGAAATTAGTCAAAAACCTGATCCGAACAGGCCGATATTAGTTTATGATGTCTGGAATGTAAATACCTATGATTACAGCATTAAAATTCAAACTAATAGATATTTACAACGTTATCGACCTTCCTTAATTTCTACTTTTTTCGGTTTTTTAGGTGCTAGTGCTGCTTATTTAACTGCGGACTTATTGTCCACAAAAAGTACTGACCAATATATGCTTTATGGTATTGGTATGTTAAGCCTAATTACAGGTTTGTCGGGAGATAGAAGCCTTGATGAAGCTACTTCGACCGGTGAACAAAGATTATTGAAGCAAACCGGTGTTATACAATTAAGTGACACTCTTAGGGCTACAAAAGAGCCAAATACATCCCCAAGCTACACTATCTATAATGATCTTGAAGCAATTGCTATTCGAAACAATGTGAAGTTCGATAAGAATAACTATCACATTAATTTACTTGAAGATATTAACCCTACTAATTTTCTAGTTCAGGAAAATCAAAGCATACGTATCGAACTTGATTTTAACGATAGCCTATATATTCAAGTAGTACCTGTTGAAGATATATTTGAGCGTTTTGTAGTGGTTGAGTCAGAGGTTACGGCACTCCGGCAAAATCCAGACAATACTAACAATTCCATATTAACTGATTTGGTAAAGGGAAGTGAATTGTTATTACTTGGTGATTTAGATAATTGGTATGTAGTTCGATACGGGATTACTGAAACTTATATTTCTAAAAATGATACCAAATTAATTTGGCGTCCGACTGATTACATCGACGAGTTATCCATTATCACAATCCCAAATATGCCTTTTGGGAATGTAGATGTTGAACGCGGGATACCTGTACGATTAACGGAAAATAATCAAGCAGTAGCTTTTGTATTAAGTAATGAATTTTATGGAGACAGCTTTCCAACAAAAAAATACGCTGAACGGGACTCTAAGCTCATAGAAGAATATTTAGTGAATAGTTTAGGTTTGGGTTTTGTAGGTATTCGAACTTCTATAAATGCTTCGAGAATTGAGCAGTTCAGGTTCACTTGGGATGAATTTTTGAAACAGAACCATGAAAATAAAAAACAATTTATATTATATGTAAATGGTTATGTAACAATTGATAATAAAGAAAATATAATATATTTATTAGGTGATCAAGCCTCATATACTTGGCAAAATAACAGTATATCATTAACCGATTTACTTCTAGATATCATAGAAGCAGGCTTCATCGAACTTTTTATCGTTGGGGATTTCTCATTCTCTTTAGAAAATCAAGAGTCAACTATTTCTAGGGCTAAGTATTACGATGCTTTCTATGCCCTCAATTCTACATTATTATCCAATAGAAATATTAATTTCGGGTTGCTATTTTCTTCTGATGGTAGGAGTGATTCGCAACTATATACAAAGCAAGCTATTGCGCAAAAGTATCATAGTATTTTCAGTTACTACATAGCTGACGCGATAAAAAAAGGTAATTATAACACTAGTCAACTTATTAATTATGTTCAAAGAAATGTGGATTATACAGCCCGTAGATTACATGATACTCCACAAAACATTGTATTTTTCGGTAATTCAAATATTGAGTTTTAATGGGATTATTTAATCACTTTTTTTTGATGTATCTGAAAAATAATGATATCATCAAATCCACAGAATGCATCTGAAAAGCAATTAGTTATGAATCACACTGAATTGCTATGTTTATGGAAAAAAAATAAGTATTTAAAAATTTATCTAGTTCGTCCTTTTGACCATAGAGTAGACAAACCTTTTAGTTTCCTTGTGTAGTTAGGGATTGGGGGGGTATATTTGGACCCTAATTGAAATAGGGGATTTATTTTTTCCAATGATGAGGCTATTACCAATAGTGATAATATTAAGTTTATGATGGTTTATTAATTACAAAAAACTGAGATTATGGAATATATTTATCCATTTATTTTTGAACCCATCATAAAAAAAAAATTATGGGGAGGTAAGAACTTAAATAAGATTTTAAATAAACCACGGATGAGTGATAATGATGGTGAATCTTGGGAATTATCTTGTGTTCCTGACAATGTTTCAGTTCTTCGTAATGGACCACTTGCTGGTAAAACATTGACAGAACTAATAGAACAATTTAGAGGTAATTTGGTAGGTAAAGCTGTTTATGAGGAACATGGGACTACGTTTCCATTATTAATTAAGTTTATAGATGCTCAACAAGATTTGTCCATACAAGTACATCCTAACGATGAATTAGCTAAATATCGTCATAATTGTCTTGGGAAAACCGAGATGTGGTATGTAATCGATGCAGAACCAGATGCCAATATTATTGTTGGTTTTAGTGAATCGTTAAACGTTATTCAGTTTTTAGATATCGTTAAAAATAATAGGCTTATGAGTGTATTAAACAAGGAGAGGGTAAAACCACACGATGTTTTTTTCATTCCTGCTGGGAGGGTACATACCATAGGTAAAGGATTAATAATTGCCGAAATACAACAAACATCAGACGTTACCTATAGGATTCATGACTTTGATAGGGTTGATACAAAGGGAAACAAAAGAGATTTACATAACGATTTAGCCATTAAGGCAATTGATTTTACTATGCCCGATTCGTACAAGACTATCTATGATTGTTCTACTAGTGAACAAGTCATAGGAACTTCAAATTATTTTATTACCAAGCGTAGAATTGTTAATAAGTCTACTACTTTAAATTTTAATCACTCTTCCTGTACTGTATTAATTTGTGTCGAGGGAAGTCTTGAAGTATCTTATTTTGATGAGCTTCCAACAATTTCAAAAGGTGATACAGTACTCGTACCAAGTTGTATTGAAGAACTTATATTAAAACCACAAAGCAATGCGATTTTGCTTGAAATTAAGATTCCTGGTTAAGTGTACTTCTTATTGAGTCAATAGACAAACTCGATAAGATATTCTAACAATTGCCTTTCGAAATCATTATATTTGAAGTTGTTCTAAATAAGCCTCCTAGAGTGAACGCAAGCACCATTACTTAGGTTTAGCAGGTAACATTTATACAATAAAAATAGCAAAATATGAGTGAAGAGACCAAGGCTTTAGAGTCATTGATTGGTGAAGACTACAAGTACGGATTCACAACCGATGTCGAATATGAAGATTTCCCAAAAGGTATTAGCAAAGACATAATTCGAGAACTTTCTAGTAGAAAAGATGAACCTGAATGGATGTTGGAATTCCGCTTGAAATCCTACCATGCTTGGTTAGAGATGGAAGAACCTGAGTGGTTCAATGCTACATACACGAAACCTGATTTTGAAAATTTACTTTATTACTCAGCCCCTAAAAATAGACCAAGCTTAGACAGCCTAGACGATGTAGATCCCAATATTAGAGAGACCTATAATAAACTAGGTATACCACTCGAAGAGCAGAAAATGTTGGCTGGAGTAGCGGTGGACGCTGTTTTTGATAGCGTTTCTATATTTACTTCATTTAAGGAGAAATTAGCAGAAGCCGGCGTTATTTTTTGTTCTATATCAGAAGCTATCAAGGAATATCCACATTTAGTAAAAAAATATTTAGGCTCAGTAATTCCAGCAAGAGATAACTACTATGCGGCACTTAATTCAGCCGTATTCTCGGATGGTTCTTTTTGCTACATCCCAAAAAATACAATCTGCCCAATGGAACTTTCTACTTATTTCCGTATTAATAATATGGAGTCTGGTCAGTTTGAGCGCACTCTCATTATTGCTGAGGAAGGTGCTAGTGTTAGCTATTTAGAAGGTTGTACGGCACCGATGTATGACGAGAATCAACTCCATGCTGCTGTAGTGGAGTTAGTTGCCATGGATCATGCAGAAATCAAGTATTCTACCATACAGAATTGGTATTCTGGCGATGAAAATGGTAAAGGCGGTATTTACAATTTTGTTACTAAAAGAGGTATTTGTAAGGGAAATCACAGTAAAATTTCTTGGACTCAGTTAGAGACAGGTTCTGCGGTGACGTTGAAGTATCCTTCGGTTATTTTGCAAGGTGATCACTCAATTGGCGAGTTTTATTCGGTAGCCGTTACTACAAAAAAGCAACAAGCTGACACCGGAACCAAAATGATTCATTTAGGCAAAAATACTCGCAGTACAATAATCTCAAAAGGAATTTCGGCTGGTGAATCCAATAATAGCTATCGTGGTGAAGTTAAAATTGGTAAAAAGGCTATTGGATCCAAAAATTATTCAGTCTGTGATTCTATGCTAATTGGCCAAACTTGTGGTGCTCACACCTTCCCGTATATATCCTCTGAAAATGCAAGTAGCAGTGTAGAACATGAAGCTACTACATCGAGAGTGGGAGAAGAACAGATATTTTACCTAATGCAACGAGGTATTAGTGAGCAAAATGCGATTTCTATGATCATCAATGGATTCGTGAAAGATGTATTGAAAGAGCTGCCTCTAGAATTTGCAGTTGAGGCAAATAAGCTATTAGACGTCAAATTAGAAGGTAGTGTAGGATAGACTACCACCTTCCCCACAATTATAATTTATAAACTATAGGATAGTGCTAGAAATTAGAGACCTGCATGCGGTTGTAGAAGGTGAGGACTTAAAAATTTTAAAGGGAGTTAATTTAATTGTTAATAAAGGTGAAGTTCATGCTATAATGGGTCCTAATGGGAGTGGGAAGAGTACTCTTTCTAAGGTAGTCTCAGGACATCCGGAATACGAGGTTACCGAAGGTATTATCCTGTTTGAAGGGGAAGATATCACTGAAATGGATGCCGATGAACGTGCTCATTTAGGGTTGTTTTTAGCTTTTCAGTATCCTGTGGAAGTGCCGGGTATCACCAATAAGACTCTACTCAGAGAAGCATATAATACCATAGCTCGCGCCAATAAACGTGAAGAATTGGATCCACTTGAGTTTGAAGATTATTTAGTTTCGAAATTAGATATCATCGAGATGAAAGATGAATTTTTGAACCGATCTATTAACACAGGTTTTTCGGGTGGTGAGAAAAAAAAGAACGAAATTTTTCAAATGGCTGTGTTAAATCCAAGGTTATCCTTTTTAGATGAAACTGACTCAGGATTAGACATTGATGCATTGAAAGTGGTATCCAACGGTGTGAATAAAATTTCAAGCCCTGAGAATGCAATTGTCATGATTACCCACTATCAAAGACTACTGAATTACATAAAACCGGATTTAGTGCATGTGATGATGAATGGTAAGATTGTTAAGTCTGGAGATATTTCGCTAGCTGAGGAATTAGAAGCTAATGGATATGACCAGATGCAAAAAAAATTAGCTTAAGTAGGATAAATCTAAATGAGTAAAGTAAGTACAAAAGAATTAATTCATACTTACGTCCAATTACCTAGTGTATACCGTGAGAATTTCGAAGAGCTAAGATTACAAGCAAAAGAATCTCTTGAAAACACCGTATTTCCAACGAAGAAGGATGAGGAATGGCGCTTTACAGATCTTAAGAGCATCACAGCCAATAAATTTGAGTCTGTAAAATCAGGAATACTCCAAGTTAGTTTAGAACTAAATAAATACCATTTGCCAGAGGCTATGAATTCCAGGTTAGTTTTTATTAATGGTAATTTTAGTCCAATACATTCTTCCGTAGAGGGAATGCCCGATGGTGTAATTGTGAGCAATCTCAACAATTTCAGCGAACACGAACAATTACGTTCGCATTTGGGAGCCATAACAAATTACGAGGACGATGTATTCGTTCCTCTTAATGATGTAAATTTCCAAGACGGAACGTTTATTTATGTGCCTAAACAAACATTTATTGAGCAACCAATTCACATCTTAAATGTATTTACTGATTTAGAAAACCCATATTTTGTGACACCTAGAGTACTGTTTGTGGGAGAAATGTATTCAAAAGCTACCATTATTGAAGAACATATCGGACTATCAAACAATGTATATCTGAACATTCCTGTCAACGAGTTCAGACTTTATAGCGGTGCACATGTACACCATGCGCGTATCCAACGTGATAGTAAAAATGCATCTCACATTTCTAGACCTGTTGCCATGCTTGACGCTCATGCGGAATATCACTCTTATACAATTTGTTTAGGGGCTAAATTATTCCGAAATGAACCCAGGGTAATCCAAAACGAGGAAGAAGTTGACTTTACTGTTGATGGCCTAGTTTTGATCGACGGGGAGCAAATTGCGGATACACATTCTGTTATGGATCACCGATTTTCGCACGGTAACTCGCACCAATTACATAAAGTGGTCGTTAATGACCAAGCACATTCTATATTTAATGGTAAAATCTTTGTAGCAAAAGACGCACAGAAAATTGATTCTTTTCAAGAAAATAGAAATTTACTTATTTCTGATACAGGTAAGGTAAATACAAAACCTCAACTTGAAATTTTTGCTGACGATGTACGGTGCTCACATGGTGCGACCATCGGTCAACTTCAGGATGAGGAAGTGTTTTATTTGCAAAGTCGAGGACTTACAGAACAAAAAAGTAGAGAACTACTGGTCTACGCTTTTGCTCTTGAATCGGTTGAGAGTATGGCAGTTAAATCAGTTGAAGAGTTACTATTAAAAGAAGTAATTGCATATACCAACAGAGACTAACTATCTTATATTGATATTAAAAACATTCATTAGGTCAAAATGATAATGCAAGATTGGAATAATATACGTAATCAATTTCCTGTGCTTAAAACGCAAGTGAATGGATATGCACTTAGTTATTTAGACAATGGCGCCTCTAGCCAGATGCCAGAGTCCGTCATTACTAGGTTAGCTAGTTACCATCAGCATGAGCATGCAAATATTCATCGTGGAGTTCATTATCTTTCACAAACTGCTACTACCACCTATGAAGAAACTCGTAGACTTGTAGCGGATTTTTTAAATGCTGAAAGTCTTGAACAAATTATTTTTACGACAGGTACCACTGACTCTATCAATTTAGTTGCAGAGTCATGGGGGAGTAGTTTTCTTTCAGATGGGGATGAAATTATTTTATCCGAAATGGAACACCATGCAAATATAGTCCCTTGGCAGATGATTGCTCAAAAGACAGGGGCAAATATAAAAGTGATACCATTACTTGATAATGGTGAACTTGACCTTGATATATACGCAAATTTATTGAATGAACGAACTAAGATGGTTGCTGTTGTTCATGTTTCTAACACTTTAGGAACAGTTAATCCTGTTTCGGAAATAATAGCGATGGCTAAAAATGTAGGTGCCCGAGTACTTATTGATGGTGCGCAAGCAACTCCACATATGGCGGTAAACCTGCAGGAGTTAGGAGCCGACTTCTATACCTTTTCTGCACATAAAATGTGTGGGCCTACTGGTTTTGGTGTCTTATACGGAAATAAATCATTATTAGAAGCTATGCCTCCCTACAGAGGGGGTGGTGATATGATAGATAAGGTTAGTTTTAGTGGAACTACGTACAACGATCTACCCCACAAATTTGAAGCTGGAACACCACCAATCGCATCGGGTGTGGTGTTCGGTGAAGCCTTGCGTTATCTTAATAAAATTGGGATGGATGAGATTGCTCAAAGAGAGTCTTATTTATTAAAATATGCAATGAAAGGCTTCAAAAGCTTGCAAAGACTTCAATTATTTGGTACATCTAATAATAAAACCGCGGTTATTTCTTTTTTATTGGACGATATTCACCCAACAGATGCAGGTACCATATTGGATAAGTATGGCGTTGCTGTACGTACAGGTCACCATTGTACCCAACCAATTATGGAACGATTTGGAATTCCAGGCACCATACGCGCCTCACTTTCTTTTTATAACAATGAAGCAGATATTGATGCATTGATTAATGGTATCAAAGAAACTCAATCATTTTTTAATTAATCCAAATAAAATGGCTAAAATCAAAGAAATCGAACGTACCCCAAATCCAGATGCAATGCGTTTTGTTCTAGCAGAACCTTTAACCAATGGTATCACCCGGTCTTATGAAGATGCGCAAGAAGCTAAAGACGACCGATTAGCCGCGTCTCTTTTTGAAATTGAACATGTCATCAACGTGTATTATGTAGATCGTTATATAACAGTAACTCAAGATGGTGGAGCTGTTTGGTCTGAATTATTGAGAAAATTAGCTCCACCAATTCGAGATGCTGAAGCACAAGAAAATTTAGTTGATGATGACGAAGTTCATGTGAGCAAAGATGCTCTTGATTCGGATGATCCGAGATTGCAAGAAATTAACCGGATGCTTGATGAGCAAGTGCGTCCCTATTTACTGGCTGATGGTGGAGGCTTAAAGGTGATTGGTCTAGAGGAGAATAGACTTAAAGTACACTATCAAGGAGCTTGTGGTACATGTCCAACAGCAACTACGGGAACGCTATATGCTATTGAAAGTATGGTCAAGCGTATAGATCCTGAAATACAAGTAATCTCAGTTTAAGATGTCTAAAATCACTATAAGTGATAGTGCTTATAATCGAATATGTGAAATAAAAGCATCCGATCAGGGGATGCATAAGAATTTACTTCAGATATCTATTATAAGTGGAGGATGCAGTGGTTTAAGCTACGATTTAAAACTAGTAAATCAGCAAGATTTAACGATGAAAGATTCTGATCATCTCTACGAGTTTCCAGATTTCAATTTATTTATTGACATGCGCAGTTATTTAATGTTAGCAGGTTCGGAGTTAGATTTTAGTGATGGTTTAGAAGGAAAAGGATTTCATTTTTACAATCCCAATGCAAGTCGTACTTGTTCATGTGGAGATAGTTTTTCACTATAATCTTTTAAGACCTTATTTATAACCTGATAAAAATGTTGGTCAATTCAAACAAATATGATTACTAATAAAATCCAATCAAATAAAAAGCTAATTGCGATTGATATTGCGAAAAGCTTTGGATCGGAATTTCCTTTAAAATCACTTGATATTACCCCTTGGTTATATAAAGGTCTTCTACTCAAGGAAGATTTGTTTAGAGAAGGCATTAACCAACATAACTGGCAGGAATATCAGAAATCTTATCTGTGTATTGAAATCAATAAAGATGCTTTAATAGCTCCTTGGGCATACATGTTACTAGTTGAAAAAGGGAAGCGGTATGCAAGAGACATTTTCTTTACCAACCCATTAAAAGCACATGTTCAGCTAATTAAAATGAATATTGATGAAGCAGATTTTAGCGTATATAAGGAAAAATATGTTTTATTAAAGGGTTGTAGTAATAAATCAGTTACACCTGAAATCTATGCATATATAACAAAGAAACTAATAGGTATAGCAAAAAAAATAATGTATGGTGAAGCTTGTTCATTTGTGCCTGTGTATATTGGCCAAGCAGAAAAACAAACATAGATGGGAAGAGTAATTGTTACTGGTTCGTCAAGAGGAATTGGAAAAGCTATTGTTGAGCGTTATCTGGATGAAGATTGGACTGTATTCGGTGCTTCAACCACAAAAATCCCATTTTGGAAAGATAATCCAAGGTATACACATACCGCTATCGATCTGAATGTGTATAAAGACCCTATTGATCAATGGATACATTCGCTACAAAAACTTGAAAAATTCCCTGAAGTTTTAATAAATAATGCTGCTGTTTTTATAGAAAGTTCTATTAGTTCTTCAGATGACTCCTGGTTAAAGAGTTGGAACAAAACCATATCCATAAATTTGACAGCCAGTAGTTACCTTGCAAAGAAAGTGATTAAAATATGGTCCGGCTTACATATTGATGGAATATTAATTAATATTTCTTCACGGGCAGCACAGCGAGGTGATACTGAGGAATTTGCTGCTTATGCTGCTTCTAAAGCTGGCATGATTGCCTTTGTTAAAAGTGTGGCGCGTAATTATGGAAAACAGGGTATTACGGCGTTTAGTATAGCACCAGGTTTTGTTCAAACAGATATGGCTATTGAATCGATTAAAACATATGGTGAAGAATACCTTACTCAAGGTTTAGCACTAGATGCCATTGTACCCCCATCAGATATAGCGACCTTGGCCTATCGAATAGGTATAGGAGAACTCAAACACTCTACTGGTCAAACTTTTCACATTAATTCGGGTTCTTATTTATTTTGAGATTCATACCGAGATTTTGTGTCGCTTAATTTTAATCCCTGTACAAGTTTACTAACTTATAGTATGAGCTCTATTTCAACCCGTAAAAAAGATCACATAGATCTTACTTTATCTGAAACTAGTCAGTACAAGCGAACGACTGGATTTGAAATGTATCAACTCAAGCATAATGCATTACCAGAATGTGGACTTGATGACATATCATTTAAATCACATTTGTTGGGACGTGAATTTGATTTTCCTTTATTTATATCATCTATGACTGGAGGACATGGAGAAGCTACCACCCTTAATGCAGACATTGCTACCTTCTGTGAGAAATTCGACATTCCTTTTGGAGTGGGTAGTCAACGGGCGATGCTGGAGGATAGTACCCATGAAAATAGTTTTACCATTGTTCGTGATAAGGCACCAAACGCATTCATAGCTGCGAATATTGGAGGAGCACAACTTATTGGAGGAATGCCTACTTATGGTCTCAAAACAATGATTAATTCTATCAAAGCCAATGCAATTATTGTTCATCTTAATCCACTTCAAGAGTTAATTCAGCCTGAAGGAGATGTTCAATTTTCTGGTATACTCAAGGGAATTGAACAATTGGTTAAGCACTCTTCAGTTCCTATAATAGTCAAAGAGACAGGTGCGGGGATTGATTCTAAAGTAGCAAAACGATTACTTAATGCAGGAGTAAAAGTAATTGATATTGCTGGAGTTGGGGGTACATCATGGTCTCGGGTTGAGGCAGCGCGAATACCCTCAAAATGGGATGTAAACTTGGATAATACTTTGACATACCAATATGAACAAGAAATGCATGAACGCTTTAATGAATGGGGAAATAGTACCGTTTATTGCTTAGAATCATTACAAGAACTAGTATGGGAACGTAAATTTGAAATTA
Source organism: Balneola sp. (assembly GCA_002720745.1). Classification (GTDB taxonomy): domain Bacteria; phylum Bacteroidota; class Rhodothermia; order Balneolales; family Balneolaceae; genus UBA1275. The sequence continues at coordinate 345,222 of PBJO01000007.1, read as the reverse complement.
TTGCATCTGGGGGAATCCGAAATGCTCAGGATATGATAAAAGCCCGATGTTTAGGGGCTCATTTTGTAGCTGTTGCCCAGCCTATTGTTCGAGTGTTGAAAGAAGAAGGTATAGACGGATTGGAAAAATGGTTTTCTTTATGGCGTAAAGAAGCAAAAATGGTTATGACATTGCTCGGAGTTCACGAATGGAGCCTCTTAAGTGAAGAACATATAATACTCATGTCTTTATGAATAAGTATTGGTTAGAAGAAATTGAAAAGGCTATTCAGCATTTAGAGCTACCTAGAGAACCAAACACTTTGTATGATCCATTTCGATACACAATGGACATGGGAGGGAAGAGAATTCGTCCCTACTTGACTCTTTTAGCTTCTGGAATTGCATCTGGGCGGCATAAAAATGCCATACAAGCAGCTCTTGCCATAGAAATCCTACATAATTTTACATTAGTCCATGATGATATAATGGACCAGGCTAATACCAGAAGAGGCTTTGCATGCGTACACAAGAAATGGGATTCAAATATGGCTATTTTAAGTGGTGATGTAATGTATGTATATGCGTTTCAACAGCTAGTATACTATGGAAAGAATGAATATATTGGTACAAAAGCCTTTCATGCATTGATGGATATATTTGTTCAAGCGACCATCAAAGTATGCGATGGTCAAGCTTTAGATATGGAGTTGATGCAACGAAAAAAAGTGCAAGTTCATCAATACTTTAGGATGATTGAAGGTAAAACGGGCGCTTTACTGTCCGCTGCACTTGGATTAGGTGCAATTGTAGGTGGAAGACTAGATCTCTTATCTAATATGCAAGAACTTGGTCTATTAATGGGGGTTGCCTTTCAGATGCAAGATGATCTTTTGGACGTCACAGCTGAACCTGAAAACTTTGGGAAAAAGAAAGCTGGAGACATTCTAGAAGGAAAAAAAACATACTTATGGATTCGTACTTATGAGCAATGCAACACCAAAGAACAAATTCTAATGGATTTAGCCTATACCGGTTCCAAGGCGCAACTAAATGATGGATGGGTAGCATCGGTTATTGAGCTCATGTATAAGTACAAGGTCATTAATGAAATATCTGATCTTATCAACAATAAATATGCACAGATTTATGATATTATAGGAGGGTTTGAACACTCTTATTACCGTGGTGAACTCCATCAACTCATAGACTATTTAATGTCCCGGAAAAAATGATTATGCTATTACGTCTTGCGTTATTACTACTGCTAAGTATAACACTTTCATGTTCGAATAAAGAGCTAATCAAACCAGGTGAACCTCTTGATTCAGCGTTTGAAAAATCAATTGCTTTCTATGAAAGAGAAGAATATTCCGACGCCGCATCTGGATTTGATTTGGTTACTAGAATGGGTAGAGGAACTACCTATGCAAAGCAAGCACAATTCTTATTAGCTGAAAGTTATTTCAAAAATAAGCAATACTTACTAGCTGCTTCAGAGTATGAACGCTTTATTAGCTATTATCCACAAGATGAACGCCGAGAAGAGGTTGAGTTCTATAGGGCGCTGAGTTATTATCAGCAATCTCCTCGCTACCGCTTAGATCAAGGGCCAACAATGCGAGCTATTGAACTGTTTCAATTGTTCAATAATAGTTATCCAAATTCAACCTTCATCGAAGAAAGTGCTCAAAAAATCGATCAACTAAGAAATAAACTCGCTCGTAAAACATATGAATCAGGTCAATTTTATCTGCGAACTCTTCGATACAAAGCTGCAGCTATCTATTTCGATCAGACTTTAGATATATACCCTGAAACACAATGGGCAGAATCTGCTCTGTTAAAAATCATAGAGACTTATGTCAGTTATGCTGAGCAAAGCATACAATCCAAACAATTGGAACGGTATAACTTAGCTGTTGAGAATTACGAAAAATTCTTACAATTATTTCCGCAAAGTATACTTCGTCCAGAAGCAGAATTCCATTATTTACAAGCAGTTAGTGAGATAAAAAAGTTAGAACTGGTAGCTACCACTAATTAATTTATTCAAAATGTTAGAGAAGCGAATTGGGCTCTTTGGTGGTAGTTTTGACCCAATACACTTAGGGCATTTAGCCATATTAGAATCGTTTCTTTCCAGTGGATATATTGATGAATTATGGGTGCTAGTAAACCCATACCCACCTCATAAAAATTCTCTGGATACGAGTTATTCAGATCGCTTACGTATGGTTGAACTAGCAACAAAAAATATTAATAGATGTCTAATTTCTCGCATCGAAGAAAATCTACAAATTCCTAATTTTAGTTTTAAAACCATTGATTATGTCATCGATACCCTAGGATTCACTGAAGTATATTTTTGTTTGGGTTCTGATAGTATTGAGAATTTTAAGAACTGGAAGAATTATGAAAAAATACTTGATAGGGTTATGTTATTGGTAGCGAGAAGAAAGGCTGAATTTAGGTTACCAAGTTATTTGAAAATGAGAGCCATATTGGTTGAGCATGAATTAGTTTCTGTTTCTTCTACCAAGCTCAGAGAAAAGCTTCTTCAGAGAAGTCCGTTAGACGACCAACTGCATTCAACCACATTAGAATATATCATAAAACACAACTTATACCGTTGATCATGCCTATAAATAGAAGTCACTTTATTAAAAGCTTAGCATTAGGTACCGTGTTTCATCTACTAGATTCCAACGCTCACTTAGAATTACTAGCAAAGAAGCGAGCTATGAATGAGTGGAAAATACAGCAGTCTAACAAAAATAACCTAGCTCTTAAACCTAAAGCGCTTAAACAGGGTGACACACTTGGTTTAGTTTCTCCTGCCAGTCCTGTATACAATCCCGATGAGTTTGAAGAAATGCTCGCCAAAGTTAAGCCTTTAGGATACAATGTAGTTCTAGGTGAACATGCACGTGACAGGCGAGGATACCTAGCCGGAACCGATCAAGATCGTGCAAAAGATTTAATGAATATGTTTTTGAATCCATCAATAGATGGAATTTTATGTGTTAGAGGAGGTTGGGGCTGTAATCGTATGTTACCATATTTGGATTATGAAGCCATTGCTGCCAATCCTAAGATTCTTTGCGGTTTCAGTGATATAACCTCATTGCATTTGGCTATTTGGGAAAAATCAAAACTACATACGTTTCATGGTCCCGTAGGAACATCAAGTTGGAGTACATATTCCACACGATATTTCAAAGAGGTAATTGAAAAAGGAGGGAGGCCAAGTTACCAATATCCTGAAAATTATGAAGATGACCATTATACTATAGTACCAGGTAGATCTGAGGGGATACTTCTGGGTGGTAATCTCACCGTTTTGTGCTCCTTGATTGGAAGTGAGTACATCCCTGATTTTTCGGATTCAATACTGTATCTAGAGGATGTGGGTGAAGATGTATATCGAGTAGACCGGATGCTAACTCAATTAAAATTGAGTGGTTTATTGGATAAAATTAATGGCTTTGTGTTTGGTAAGTGCACTAATTGCGATGCTGGCTCAAATAGTTTGAGTTTAACACAGGTTTTTTCAGATCACATAGGTCCACTTGGGATACCTTCTTTTTATGGTGCACTTATTAGTCATGAAACAGACAATAGCACAATACCAGTTGGAATAAAAGCAAGTATGGATGCTGAATTAGGTAAAATAGAAATTTTGGAGTCCGCCGTTACTTTATCATAAAATATACACTGAGTCAGTGAATAAAGTACCATATTGTTGAACTTTACATGTGATCATAGCGCCTTAAGGTTATTGAGTCCGTATAGCTTGCCATAGATTCAGCGGTTAAGCAGGAGTGAACTGGATAGATCGAAAGATAGCTCTGCTCTGCGAATTTTTGGATAAGATCTTTTGGACCAATAATTAAACCATGTTCCTGAGAAATCTTATCTAAATATAAACTAGCTTCATCTTTTAAGCGCCCATAAACTATTCGTCCATTGAGGTCTAGGAAATCTTTTGAGAAATGAATTGCTCCGCCATGTATCACTATTTGAGCAAATTCTTTATTGTCTGATTGTCTCATATTCATGGGTACATCTTGTATTTTTCGGTCTTTAATGTCAATAATCGGGCAATCTACCCATACAGCGATATCCTCTTGCTTACAACAACCAATATGTTCTTGGGTCAGGTCATAGAAAAATAGATTCCCTGGTGTTAATACATCTAAGCCTTTGAAGTCATTCATTAACGAACAGGTGGGGGTGTCTCCATAATAAATGGGTATATTCAGAGAATTTTTCAAGGCTATAATTGATTGAGTTAACTGTTCAGAAAAAGATAGAATAGACTTCCTATTATACTCTTGATAGGAATTTCCAGCATGAATATAACAACCTGTAAGTTTTATCTTTGATAATGCACTTATGTCGTGATTGAACTTCATTATGTGTGGTATTTGATCAATTGGAATACCAGTTCGCCCATAATTTGGATCAATATCTAGGAGTATTTGTAATGGTTTATCGAGAATGCTGTTGAGTATTTTAAGGTGTTCAACTGAACTAGTAAGCACCTTTAGATGGCATTCATTATTCACTTGGTTAATTGATTTGAAAATTCCAGGGTGCAAGGGGAGTGCCAGTAAAAAAGAATCCCAATTATCTTTAAAAAAATAGGTTAGCATATCCATACTTGAAACGGTAATGTTAGAAATCCCTAAATCACGTACCCATCGACCTATTTCGATAGATTGATGGGTCTTAAAGTGAGGCTGAAATTGTATGGAATTATATTTGGCTTTATTAATAATTCGCGAGATGTTTCGTAGCACGACTTTTTTATTTAATACCAACCTTGGTTTTTCAATCATAAGTTGAATAGATGTATTGCTATTAGAAAAAATGACATTATCTTAAAATAGTAAAAGTTTATAAACTGAAACAGAACGCCTAATGGATGTAGACTTATTTTTTATTCCTTTGAATTCAGATCAATGGAAAGAATGTTCATCGCAAGGATTTATTAAACCATCAAAGCTAGAAGGATCAAAATCGGAACAAAATATTCAAGCGTATACATCTGCATTAATTGAAGAAGTACTCAATTTTAAATATTTAGACCAAAATGATCTCTTACTAATTATTATTGATCCTATTAGGGTACAAGTTCCTATCAAAAATGTATTAAGAGATATTTTTCCAAATAATGAAGAACATAGTTTTATTAAGAGTAAGCGATATTCTGTAGTACATCTGCAGGGTGAAATACCCATTGATGCAGTTATTGATCGAATTCCTATCAAAAGAAGTAAGGATGGATTGTTTCATATACACATTGAGACTGTTGACTAAATCACAAAGCATTTGATTTATAAAGTTTCTCTAAATAGTGTTATGGTTTAAATACCATTGAGTTAAAATTGATAAAAAGAAATTTAATTTTTCTTTTAAAATATAGATCAGCATTTATTTCGATTACTGTTTCAGAATAACAAAAAAATATACAAGAGAATTTTTTTCTAAGTATGAATATATTTTATTGATTGGTAGTTTCATAATATCTCTATTGCTTACAGAGATTGATGCAATTATATGGCTTAAATATTTTGCTGAAGAGTCACAATATCGTAAATATTCACTTTATACAAATATTCCTGAAACTAAATTTCAATGGTCTAAACACCACTATTTAAACTATTATCCCACACCAAACTACAACAGAGGATTAACAAATCATAATTCGCTTGGTTTTCGAGGTGATGAAATTGTAAAGATTAAGCAGGATGAAATTTATAGAATCGTAGTATTAGGAGGTTCCACCACTTACACCATAGAGGTAGATGATGATGATAGTACATTTACCCAACTATTAGAGAACGAATTAAATAAACAAATAGATAATTTAAAAGTTGAAGTTATTAATGCAGGTGTTGGCGGATATACAACATGGGAATCATAACTAAATCTACAACTAAACATTTTAGATTTAGAGCCAGACTTAATTATTATTTATCATGGTACTAATGATGTACATTCAAGACTTGTATTACCAGAGTATTATAAGAGTGATAATTCAGGATGCAGAAAACAATGGCAAAATCCTGATATAAATATTTTGGAAAGGAGCGCTTTATTAAGAATATTCTTGCGCAAATTTGGTCTAACACATCAACTTAATTTGGGTTCGGTAATTAGTTCAAATCATTTCGTTGGCAAGCAATTAGATATACTTAGTCAAGAAGAATTGATACAAATACTTAATCAAAATAAGCCAATATATTTCAAGCGTAACATTGAAAATATGATAGCGATAGTTAGAGAAAATCAAATAGCAGTTTTATTATCAACATGGGCACATACACCATACTTTAATGATTATGCATCAACACTGGTATATCAAATTGGGTTTAGTGAACATAACAATGTCTTGAAAAGTATTGCTATAGAAAAAGACATTCCCTTGTTCGATTTTGCTAAAATTATGTCAAAAGAAATTACTTATTGGGCTGACGGAAGGCATTTAAATGAAAAAGGTGTAAAAATTAAAAACTCAGTATTTTTCAGAATATATTATGAAAAAGAATATAATAGGAGCAAGTCACGAATAATCTTCACTATAATTATGAGAAATATAAGTGTTTACATGTCCTATAATATATATTATGTAAAGTTATAATGTGCTACCAATCTTTTTAAAATCTACAGATACCCATTCCCCAATACGATTGTATATTCAAAATAAATTACATTCAAGTCGTTGATCAACTCACAGCTTTTTTGATTTTTTCAAAGTTGGGTAAGTTGCCTGCGTCTTCTAGTATTTCTGAGTGAACTAATTTCATGTCACTATCGAGTATAAATACACTTCGCTTTGCCACACCAATCATTCCAAAGTGATCGTTATTTAGAACACCAAAATTAGTAGATAGAATTTTGTTGAAATCACTTAATAAGTTGAAATTCAAATTAATTGCCTTTTTAAAGACTTTTAAACAGAAAAAACTATCAATAGATATACCATAAACTTGCGCTTTTAATGACTCATATATTTTCATATTATCACGCACCGTACACATTTCTTCTGTACATACACCAGAAAACGCTAATGGAAAGAATAATAGAACAGTTTTCTTACCTGTTCCCGCCTCAATTGTAACATAATTCCCGTCTGTATCTTGTAATGTAATACTGGGAATTTCATCCCCTATTTGGTAACTCATATAAAATAAATATTTAAGATTTTTCAATATTAATTGGGTATTTAATCAAACTAAACGTTAAGAAAATCATTCCAAGGCATAGAAAAATTGCTCCCAATAATAATTCATTTTCCGTATTTTTAAAACTTATTATGGGGATAATATAAGCGCATAAAAAAGCAAGTATTGATATCAAAAATGTCCATTTCCATTCAAAAAGAATAGTATTTACACAAAACAAGAGTAGCGCGACTAAAACAGCACCGGCCTGCATTATAAGTTCTAAAATATCTTTTATTGCATAACTGGTAGGGATAGTAGCAAAGAAAATAATACCAGACAAAGGAAGCATTGTCAGATAGATAGGAAATCGTGCGAACACTGGCTTTGAGTCTCTAATGATTACAAATAAAGCAGATAAGACTAAACTAATGCTTACAAAGTTTCCCCATGCCACCACATCTCGAACAAGATAGCTGGGACCTTCTAAAATATAGATCTTAGATATAATGAAGCTAAGTAAACTACCTAAAAGATATACTTTTGTTAGGTTTTTGAAGTTTAACGAGCTTGGAAGTAGTGCGATAAAACATAAAATAGCTACAAAAATCTCTAAACCATGTATCACGACCTCAATTTCCATAACTTTCCTATTTCTGTTTAAATACCATTGTTATAGGTACGCCGGCAAACTTGTAGGTTTCCCGAATTTGATTCTCTAAATATCGTCTGTAATTAGCAGGCAAGTCTTGCGGATTATTCATGAAAAACATAAAAACAGGTGGATTGACTTTCACTTGTAAGCCATACTGAATCTTCAATTCTTTGCCTCTCTTCATAGGTAATGGACGTTTGAGAAGTGTTTTTGCTATAAAATTATTTAATTCTGAGGTGCTAATTTGCTTGTTTTTTTCCTCAATTACTTTGTCACATAGCTCCAAGACTTTATATATGCGTTTTTTATTGATTGCAGAAATTGTTAATACTGGAATATAATCCATCTGAGGTATCGCATCATATACTATTTTTTCGAATTCGCGTACGGTATGGGTATTTTTATCGTCTATTAAATCCCATTTATTCCATACAATAACTAAACCTTTGTTATATTCTTCTGCTTGCCGAAGTACGCGCTTGTCTTGAACATCAAATCCTCTTTCTGCATCTAAAATGAGTACTGCTATATCGCATTCACGAATGGCTTTTTCTGTTCTTACAGTGCTATAAAACTCAATATTTTCTTTGATTTTTACCTTTTTTCTAAGTCCAGCGGTATCCATTAATATGTATTCTTTATCATCATATGACAAAAAAGTATTAATGGTGTCTCTGGTTGTACCTGCAATATCCGTAACAATGCATCTCTCATCATCAACTAAGGCGTTGATTAGACTGCTTTTACCTACATTTGGCCGTCCAATGAAGGCTAGTTTTGGAATACTTTCATGATGTTCGGGTTCATGTTCAGGTAATAATTCTACTATTCGGTCCATGAGTTCACCTGTACCACTCCCACTGACAGCGGAAATTGGATACAATTCATCAAATCCTAAGCTGTAAAATTCAGAGGCATCAAGCCTTCTAGCTTCATTATCTGCTTTATTTGCGACGAGTAAAACAGGCTTTTGCTGCCTTCGTAAAATCTGTGCGACAGAGTTATCTAGCATATTTATACCAGTTTTTGAGTCGACCACAAACAGTATTAAATCAGACTCATTTATAGCGATGATTACTTGTTCGCGAACACCTACTGTAATTATATCCAGCTCGTCGGGCAAATAACCGCCAGTATCTATGATGTTGAAATCAACTCCATTCCAATAAGTATCTCCATAATGTCGATCACGTGTTACTCCATACTCATCATGGACTATAGCTTTTCTTTCGCCAACAAGGCGATTGAAAATAGTTGATTTACCGACATTGGGCCGGCCTACAATGGAGACTATAGGAAGCATTTGCGTTATTATTTAGATACATTACAATTAAAGATACGTAAATATATAATTAGCTAGAATGTTAAAGACTATTTTTGAAAGTTTTGGCTTCGCAGGCTCTTTACTGCTATCTCTGCTAATTTTCTTGTTCCTTATACTGTGGTTAGCAGGGATGGCAGGAATTGCTCAGCTCAAAGATGGTGGTAAAGTTCGATATAAAACGTGGATGGTATGGCTTGCAGTCTTGATTCCAGTGTACCCTATTGCTTGGATAATTAACCAAATATGGAATCAATTCTCTATAATGAAAACAAATAAAGATAGATAAAATACTATACAGCAATTATTTAAAATATTTACCTAATTATATATTAAGATATAGTATTAGTTTGATATTTTGCAAGTGTGATTGAACTTGCAGTTGTATTAGGCAGTTTATTTATCTACTATTATATAGTTTATCCATAACTCTTTTTTATGATATTTTTGGAAAACACTCAATCTTAAATAAAACATTTAAGACGTTCTCAATAAACTGTTCTATCTATTCTTTTAAAGACTATTTGATTTCTTTTTTAGTATTGGAACTTAGGGCATCATGTACTAACTCCCATGGCTCTAATTTAGATGTGATAGGATCCAAAAATCGTGAAGCTTTGGTTAAATAGTCGCCTTCCCTTTGCCTGTAAGAAGTTCTTGGGTAGGTAAAATAGAGCATCTTTTGTGCTCTGGTAGCTGCCACATATAATAGGCGGAGTTCTTCATCTAGTGAGTCATCCTGATCTAGTGAAAACGTACTTGGTATGATTCCATCTAAGCATTGCATAATGATTACATGCTTCCATTCTAAACCCTTTGAAGAGTGTATGGTACTTAAGGTGAGAGATGATTCTTCTTCTTTGGATTCTAAAGTATCAATAACCGTATCGGTAATTGGATCCAATACAAGGTCGGTTAAAAAAGATTGTATATCTTGATGGCTCTTTGCAATTTGAAGTAATGCGGCTAAGTCTTCTTCTCTTTTCTGAGCATTATCATATAGACTATGGCAGATGGGTAGATAATAGTCTACAATTAAAGGTATGAAATCATACCATTTGTCACATTGAGAGGCTTGTATAAGGCATTTACCTAGCTTGTTTAGCCCATTGTAATAACTTTTATTCATCCACTCAGAATCACTAAACCAGTTGGTAGAATCTACCGATGAAACTCTTTCTTTTTTCGACTGAACTTGCTGGATCCAAAGAAATAGATCTTCTGCTGTTTTTGGTCCAACTCCTTCAATAAGCATAAGAATCCTCTGCCAAGCCACCGTGTCATTAGGGTTGTTTAGTACTCTTATATGTGCTAACACATCTTTAATGTGTGCTGCTTCAGTAAACTTTTGTCCGCCAAATTTTTTAAAAGGCATATTTTTGGATTGTAATGCTAGCTCTAAGGTGAAGGAATCTCTGGCATTACGAAAAAGTATTGCAATCTGATTTAAAGCGATTTGGTGCTCCCTAAGGTGAAGTACTAATTGCGATATAAATTCCGCCTCTTCTTTTTCATCAATAGCTTTGATTAATGCTGGTAAATCACTGGATTCACGATTGGTAAAGAGTTTTTTGTCAAATAATTTAGAACTCTGCATTAGTATGGAATTTGCAACATCCAGTATTTCGGGTGTTGAGCGATAATTTTCCTCTAGTTTGATAATTTTTGTGTTGGCATATTCATTTGCAAACCTCAGTATATTTTCATGATCAGATCCGCGAAAGGCATAAATACTTTGAGCATCATCACCAACCACGGTTATATTCTTGTGAAAGGATGAAAAGCGTTCACATAAAATTGCCTGTATCTTATTAGTATCTTGGTACTCATCTACTAAAATATTCTTACATGTACTTGATACTCGTTCTAATATTTTAGGATACTCTAAAAAAAGCTTTTCGGTATTAAATAATAAATCATCAAAATCCATTATATGGTGTTTGGCTTTGTATAGTTCATATGCATTAAATAGTTTAATAATATCTTTTTCATGCACTAAGAATTTAGGATAGTGTAGTTGCAGTAATAGCCTAATGTCGAGCTGTTTATTTTTATGGAGTGAAAATAGCTTAGCAAGACTTTGCTTAGCTGGAAAACGTTGCGAGCTATGCTTAATGAAAAGACTCGAACGAACATGCTGAATTAAGTCCACACTATCAGAGTTGTCTAGTATGCTAAATTCATTATTGTACCCAATATGGCAACTATATTTTCTCAATATTTGAGTGCAAAATGAGTGAAAAGTACCACCCTGTATATATTTACAACGATCATCTAATAATTCGGTTGCTCGGTCCAACATTTCTTTTGCAGCTCGCCTAGTAAAGGTCAGTAGAATAATTTTTTCAGGGGGGGTGCCAGATTCAATGAGGTGTGCAACTTTGTATATGAGTGTTTTCGTCTTCCCTGTTCCTGCCCCTGCCAATATTAACAATCGTTTTGAATTGCTGGTAACAGCGCTTAGTTGCTGCTCATTTAATACTGATTTATAATCGATTAGATAGTCTATTCCTGTTGGTTGAGGGGTTTTGTTTAGGTGAAACAGCTTCATATAGCGATGAATATACTGATTCATTATTAATATGTAAAATATATGTATAATGTCTTATCTGTTAAATTTTTGTGTTGAATCCAGATGAAATAAGAATTTGCCTATGAGTGAATAATGGGTAATATTTGCCGTGCTGCGCATCGCTTTGTGTAGCATTAGTATGAAATTTTGGTAAATAAAATCATCAAAGAAGCTAGTGATCAATTATATAGACGCATTAACATAAAATATCTAACTGAGAATATGATAAATGAGCCCAGTTATCTACCCCAAGAGTATGGATGGATTGAAGTTATTTGTGGGGGGATGTTTAGTGGAAAAACCGAAGAATTAATTAGACGAGCAAGACGAGCTCAGATTGCAGGACAAAAGGTGTTGGTTATAAAACCCACTGTTGATAACCGATACAGTTCATCTGACGTAGTTTCTCATGACAAGAGCACTATACCCTCATTAGTAGTTAAAAGTATTGATGAAATTATAGAAAAAAGTGAGAATTTTAGGGTTATTTGTATTGATGAAGCACAATTTTTCAACAACGAACTATTAAACACCGTAAATGAGTTAGCCAACAATAAAAAACGAGTCATCATTGCAGGTCTAGACATGGATTATGAGGGTAAACCTTTTGGTCCAATGCCCTATTTATTGGCTATCGCAGAATTTGTAACAAAATTACATGCAATTTGCACCAAAAGTGGAATGCTAGCAAGTTATTCGCAGCGGGTCACTGACTCAGATAGTCAAGTCCTAGTAGGTGAATACGATGCTTATGAACCTAGAGCACGACATTGTTTTACTGCAGGAATCGACAAAAGAACCAAGCAGCATTAAGATCACTAACCAATGGAAATACCTTCATGTTATTAGATATATTAAGAGGCCTTATGGGAATGTTGGCGATTATAGGACTAAGCTACGCCTTAAGTTCTAACAAGAAAGCGGTTAATTGGAAGTTGGTCCTCACGGGGCTTACAATCCAATTTATACTGGCAATTTTTATTTTAAAATCTAATGTTTTAAGTGATTTTTGGTTTCCTTTAGGCTGGCCCAAGTTATTATTTGAGTGGATAGCCAGTTTTTTTGTCATCGTACTTACCTACACCACAGCTGGTGCTGAATTTCTATTTAGTTCGTTAGCCCGAGGACCAGAGTACGAAGATTCATTTGGAGTTATTTTCGCCTTTCAGGTACTCCCAACCATCATCTTTTTTGCATCCCTCACTTCCATACTATACCACTATGGTATTTTACAGTGGGTTATAAAACGAGTATCTAGGGGTATGCAAAAGCTTATGGGAACTTCAGGCGCAGAAACCCTGTCCGTAATATCCAACATTTTTGTTGGCCAAACAGAGGCACCATTAGTGATTAAGCCTTTCTTAGATAAAATGACAAGATCTGAGTTATTGGCGATTATGACGGGCGGAATGGCTACCATTGCTGGTGGTGTGATGGCAGCTTATGTAGCTATGCTAGGTCAATCATTCTCAATGGCTAATGGTTTAGAGTTAATAGTAGCGCAACAACTTTTCGCAGAGCGATTATTAGGAGCCTCTCTTATGGCCGCCCCAGCAGCATTAGTTGTAGCCAAAATTTTAGAGCCTGAAACCGAAAAAGCCGTTACTGCCGGCACTGTTGAATTGATTGTTGAGAAATCAGATGTAAATGGGATTGATGCAGCGGCAACGGGCGCAGGAGTTGGTCTTAAACTTGCTGCTAATGTGGGAGCTATGTTACTAGCATTCATTGCCCTTTTAGCAATGATCAACGGCCTATTGGATTGGGTAGGCCTGAATACGGGATTGAACTCTTTAATAGGTAATTCATTAAGTATAGAATTGATACTTGGGTGGGTTTTAGCACCTATTGCTTTGGTTATTGGCATACCTCTTCAAGATGTAACTTCCGTTGGTTCTTTAATAGGGACTAAAATTGTACTCAATGAATTTGTCGCTTATTTAAAATTGGCTGAATTAGTCGCTGCTGCAAATCTAACACCTAAAACCATTGCCATGGCTACTTTTGCTTTATGTGGTTTTGCAAATTTATCCTCCATTGCCATTCAGATTGGAGGAATTGGTAGTCTAGCACCATCTAGAAAATCAGAAATAGCAAGCTTCGGGATAAAAGCTGTTTTTGCCGGAACAATGGCTAATTTGATGACTGCTACTTGGGCTGGAATGTTATTTTAAAAAAGTCACAATCTTTCTTTAAATTTGGACGTTATTAATAGCTGATGAGATTAATCTTAATTTGTTTACGCTATAGCTATTCCAAAATTTTAAAAAATCATTAATTAACTACTCATTTAAACGTGATAGAGAGGATAACTGCTATGTTCACAAAAAGAGGATATCAAACTCCCCTACTTTTAGTTCTTGCATTGAGTATGATAACCCTTTATTGTACAAGTACATCCAAAATACTTAACAATAATTATTTAGAATCTGTCGTAGGTATCGTTGGAGCCGAGACAATTGAATACGAGGATTTAATACAAGGATTTCTCTCAGGTGGTGTAAACCAAGAACCAACAGCCGAGGAGTTAAAAGAATTTTTACCTATTTATTTGAATTATCGAGCCAAATTGTTGTCGGCACGAGAAGCGGGTTATTTCGAAAACAAAAAAATACTGGATGAATACGCCTTGTATGCAAAACAAGCTGCGTATGCTTACTGGTTAGACCGACAAATTAAACCAACGATTTCCGAACAATTTAAAAGCAGATATAATGAAGAATTAAAATCTTCGCATATCTTAATCTCTTTATCCCAAAATGCACAACCATCGGATACCTTAGCTGCTTATAACAAGATTATAGAAGCTAGAGAACTCTTTTTATCGGGAGAAAAGACAATTGCTGAATTAAATGAAGAGTACTCATCATCCCGAAATGGTCAGTTGATGGGCGGTAATTTACCCTGGTTTAGTGTGGGTGTAACCGTGGGGGCTTTTGAGGATGCTTTATATGCACTTGATCAAGGTGAGTTATCTATGCCAGTACGCACCCAATTTGGTTACCACCTTATCTATTTAGAAGAGCGAAGAAAACGCACTCCTGCAAGAAATGTTTCCCACATCTTCATTTCTCGTCAGGGTGATCTTGAAAAGATGGATAATTTATATGAACAATTAGAACAAGGAACCCCATGGTTGAATTTAGTTGTCGAATTTTCAGAGGATAGAGCATCTACGTCTAATGAAGGAAATATTGGTTGGGTATCTTATAGTAGCCGATATGATCAAGCATTCATTGATTCTGTAATGAACATAGATCCTATCCTGCCATATTCAAAACCAATAGAGAGTATATATGGTATTCATATTTTTCGAATTGATTCCGTTCAGTCATTTCAAAATGAGACAGCAAAGGATGAATTTTTAAATCAGGAATTGGAAAAAAGTTCTAACTTTGAGCGAAGTAATGAATTTGTAATAAATTGGTTAACTGAGCAGTACAATCTTAGTATTAACACAGATCTCATAACCAAACTTACAAACACCTTATCCACTTCAGATTCCTTGCCTATTGTCCAAGTGTATGATGCAGCGGATAGTTTTACGCAAGATACCTTATTCATTTATCAGGGTAGAATCGCAACAGCCACTGATTTTTACGATTTCCTTGTAGATAAATATTCTGATAAGGCGCTAAATCAGGTACAACAAAGTTGGTTTAGTGAATATCAGGAATATTTTTTAGATTCTGAATTATTGAATTTTACATTAAGTGTATTCCCAGAGTTTTCTGAACAAACCAACTCTTATCATAGAGGTCTTGTAGTATATCAAATCAATGAAGACTCTGTTTGGAGTAGTGTAACTTTAGACTCTACCCTCCTTATGAACCGTTATCTTAGTAATGACACCGATTACCAATTTGAAACACGCTATTATTATCACCTTGTCTCTGCAAGATATGACTCAACACTCAAAAAAGCTGAGGACTTTATTTCCAAAGGTGGACATCCAGATAGTTTAAGAGCTAATGATTATCCAGTAGCAGTAATGTCCGATTCAACAGGAATATTTGTGGGTGAGCCATTTACCCGATTAGCCGAAATGGAAACGGGAAAAATAAGTGAATACTTCACTTATAATGGCAGAAAAGCATTTTTTATACTAAACGATGTTTTACCGGCCAGAAAAATGACCTTTGATGAAGCATTTAATCGTTTATTATCGGATTATCAACCTATACGTGAGCAAAATTGGCTACGACGCCTTAGAGATAAGTATCAAATTCAAGCTTTTCCAGAAACCATTAACGCAAAATTCGGATCATTTGAGATGAATTAATAGAGTTATAAGTTATCTTTTTCGGATATCAATCAATGGGTAAAACTGTATAAAAGACTTTATTTAAACATTAAAACGTTGAAATTAATTTATTATTCACCTTTTCTTCTAATCTTTATACTCTTGAATTGTGATTTCAAGAGCTCAAGTGAAGAGTATATTTTAGCAAAGGTAAACAATGAAGTTTTATTACGATCTGATTTATTAAATAAAATACCTTCACAACAGTTTGATCTTGCAGATTCAACTCATATTCTGACTACCTATACTCAGCAGTGGGTTCAAGAGAGGATATTATTACAAGAGGCATATCGCTTACGTATTCATCACGATGAAGAGGTTTTAAGTCAAATAAACGAGCTCAAAGAAGCCCATATTTTACAAGTGTCAAAAGATTATATAACAAAAGAACTAAACCAGAATATAGAGGTTTCTTTAGCTGAAGCTAGGGATTATTATCAAGACAACAAGGATAACTTTTTGTTAGATGAGCGATTTATTCGGTTTCGCTTTTTTAAGAGTACACGCTTTAATAATGCATATAGTGCCCGACAAGAACTTTTAAGGGGGATTGATTGGGAGTATGTCGCCAATAAATATGCACTTCAACCTGAGTATGCCCTTGACCATTCCGAACGCTTTTGGCCAATTTCAAGAGCGGCTTATGACTCTCCTATGATGAATAGATACTTACAGAGAATAGGGTTGAGTGAAATTTCAGTGATCCAAAAAGTTGGGAATGAATATCATTTTGTTCAACTTTTAGAGGAAAAATCAAAAGGAGAACACCCAGATTTAGAGTGGCTGCTATCAGAAATCCAAGAATGGCTCTTATTAGAAAAAAAACGTACTAGTTTTAAAAGCTATCAACAGAATCTCTATCTTCAGGCAGAAGCAAATAATGAGATAGAAATAAATTTACCCAAATAAACCCATGTACGAATCCAAAAGCAACACTAAATGCTTTACCAAACGACTTATTTGGGTAGCTTTCGTTGTAACTCTTCTACACTTAGTTTATCCTGCAATTGCATGGGCTCAAGATATATCAAATACACAGCTAAGACCTATTGATCAAATTATAGCACAGGTAAATGATCGTGTGATATTGAAGTCAGATATTGATACCGATGTTCGAACCTATATATTACAAAATCGAAGCTACGGACAGAACATCCCTTTTAATGAAGCACTTTGGTATAGCTTTCTTGAAAACTCTATTGAAAACCTTGTTTTACTCCAAAAGGCTAAAATTGACTCTGTCACGATACCAGATGAACGTGTTAACAGGGCAATGGATCAACGCATTCAACAGCTTATAATGCAAACTGGATCAGAAAGTGCTTTAGAACGCGCTTTTGGAAAACCAGTTATACAACTTCGCGAAGAATTCAGAGAAGAATTCAGAGAACAAATGACCACCGAACAGGTTAGACAGACCTATTTATCCAGTATTTCTATAACCAGACCAGAGGTGGCTGAGTTTTTTGAAAGTATTCCTAAAGACAGCCTCCCTACCATACCTGAACAAGTAGCACTTTCTCAAATTGTTATAATACCACCTGCAAAAAATGATGCCAAAGAAGCGGCCTATTTCTTTGCAGTAAGCTTACGAGATTCTATATTAAAACATGGTATTCCGCTCGAAGATTTGGCTAGACGCCACAGTGATGGTCCGTCCGGTTCAAGAGGAGGATTGCTGCCTTTAATGGGACTTAACGAGTTGGTGTCTGAATATTCGGCCGCTGCCTCTGCATTAACCTCTGGACAAATATCCGAAGTGGTTGAAACAGAATATGGCTATCATGTGATAGAATTAATTAGGCGGATTGGAGATCAAATTGAGACTCGCCATATACTAATTTCTGTTAATGCAGAAGAGCTTGATGATGAGGTTGCTATTGAACGGTTAGTAAGTATTAGAGATAGTTTAATAGAAATACCTAACCTGGAATTTTCAATCTTAGCTCGAACAAGAAGTCATGATCCTATCACAAAAGTAACTGGTGGTAAGGTTCTAGACCCTGAAACAGGAGAACGGTATATCCCTTTAAGTAGATTAGATGCAAACCTCTATCGTACCGTATTATTATTGGAAAATGTAAAAGATATATCGGAACCGAGGCCTTTTACATTAAATTCACCCAAAGGTAGTCGTGCCTATAGAATAATTCGTTTAGATCAGCGTATTGAAGAGCATGTAGCAAATATGGATCAAGATTTTGAACGACTCCGAAACATAGCTCTTCAACAAAAACAATTACAAAAATACACGCAATGGGTAGATGAACTTCGTGATGAGGTATATATAGAATATCGTATTGTAGTACCCAATTCTCCTGTAACTCCTCAATTTTAACAATCATGATTACTCAGATATGACTCAAAAAGTCGATTCAGTAGAAAAAGCGCAAAACTTTTCTCAACAATTTGGTGCTCTAAAAACTGAGATCCAAAAAGTGATTGTCGGGCAGGAGGATATAATAGATTTATTGCTCTTAAGCCTTTTTTCAAAGGGACACTGTCTATTAGTTGGAGTTCCTGGATTGGCCAAAACACTGCTTATTAAAACACTCTCAGAAGCCTTGGATTTGAATTTTAACCGCATTCAATTTACCCCAGATTTAATGCCAGGAGATGTAACTGGAACAGAGGTCATAGAAGAAAACAAAGAAGCACGAACAAAAAGCTTTAGATTTATAAAAGGTCCTATTTTTTCCAATATTTTATTAGCTGACGAAATTAACCGAACACCTCCAAAAACACAATCTGCTCTACTTGAAGGTATGCAAGAGTATCATGTAACTGCTTCAGGCAAAAGTTATGAACTAGACCAACCCTTCTTTGTTCTAGCTACACAGAATCCTATTGAACAAGAAGGCACCTATCCACTACCCGAAGCACAATTAGACCGGTTTATGTTTCAGTTATGGGTAGACTATCCAACTTTTGATCAGGAGAAACAAATTATCATCCAAACCACAAGCTCATCCTCTGTTACTGCTGATGCTCAAATGAATAAAGATGATATATTGCAGTATCAGGAATTAATTCGCGAAGTACCCATACCTTCCTCTGTACTAGATTACACAGTTTCTTTGGTTAATAATACTCGCCCCGATGCTGACTATAATAAATCTAAGAATCATAGTATTGCAAATGAATATTTGAGTTGGGGTGCAGGGCCTAGGGCTTCTCAAAATTTAATTACAGCGGCCAAATCTAAAGCTATGTCTGAAGGACGATTCAACATTACCGAGGAGGACATTAAATTTCTTGCTGTCCCTGTTCTTCGGCATAGAATTATACCTAATTACGCTGCAGAAGCGCAGGGCTTAAGCTCAGTAGATATTATAGATAAAATTTTGAGTATACTATAATAAAGTATTCATGGAATTTGTTGGCTTTCAACATAGTTTTCCAGTCTATTTAATATTGCTTATTTGGCTAGGTTGTATTGCATTAATCTGGCGCAGTTACTCCAAAAACAAAAAATTAGGTACCAATGAAAAACTAGGATTAAGCTTGCTGCGATGCATGAGCATTACCATTCTATTTCTACTTTTATTGAATCCCATTTTCTTTAGTAGTGATATAAAAAAGTCACCACAAAATATAATGATTCTCCTTGATAGTTCGGAAAGTATGAATCTTACTAAAGGGGAATATAAGGGTGCTTCAACCTATAGAAATGTGCTGAATAAACTGCAACAACTAGAGGCTCAGCTTAATGTTGAGTGGTATCAATTTGGTAATTTTATGCGCCCCTCCTCTAAGATTGATAGTCTAGATCTCACCGACTCAGACACTCGATTAATCCAAGCAATACAGCAGGTGCAAACGTTGAAAGAGGATTTTCAAGGAGTGCTATTAGTCACTGATGGAATACACAATTCGACTATAGATGCGAGTATAGAAGCGGAATTAACAGGGCTACCATTTTATGTGGTTGCAATGGGTGATACAAATGGTGTTCAAGATGTATCCATTATAGAAGTACAACGCAATAACCTTGGCTATTTGAATACTACGCATGAATTCTTGGTTAGCGTTCAGGCAGATGGCTATGCTAATAAGAGGGTAATATTATCTATACGTGATGTGATGGGGAACATACTAGATACTGCGATATTATTCATTTCATCCAATGAGGAAAGTATAGTCCACCCTTTCCGGGTTTTTTTGAAAGAAACTGGCTTACAATCGTTCCATTTTACTATTGAAGCACTTGAAAATGAGTGGTCCCTTATGAATAATGAAATGCGTTTGTCGGTACAGGTGGTTGACGATCAGATCGATGTGGTGCACATTGCAAACCAGGTGCATCCCGATATCCGAATGGTACGAGATATCATGGCTACTAATCCTCAAATACGCTTACATACCTTAACCCTGCAGCGAAATGGTGAATTTTTAGAGTCGGATTTGGACTCAGAAATAGAAGCAGATGTGCTTATTATTCATGGAGAACCCTGGGTAGATGTTCTTGATCTAAAAGAAAAGGTCGGATTTGATCTCTTATCCAAACCATTGGTTTACCTACATATTCCAAGTCCTGTAAATAGAAGACTATTGAACAGCTCAGCTTGGGAACCAATGCATACTTGGTTTAGTAATTCAGTGGGTCGTTTTCAATTAAATAACGAGGCTTTTGAGGATGAGTCTGCATCAATTGCTAGTCCTGGGATGTCAAATGAACATTCGTTACTGACTGATGTACCAAAGCTTACAGGCATAACCCCTAGCCTATCTGGCATATTGACTAGTCCGTTTCCAATGCATGATGCCGTACTCAATGCTCGCTATGTTGCAGATCAAGAGAATTATCCAATTATTCAAGTAAAACAATATAACTCGAACCGAATGGTACTCGTTTCTCACTGGAATTGGTATCTATTCTATCAAAGCTCGCGGGTTCTTCAACGAGATTATGTTGATCAGTTGTTTTCAAACATAATCTACTGGCTTAACAGTAATCCCAACCAGGATAATGTTCAAGTAAATACCACAAGAACAACCTACTCTGTAAATGAGTCTGTAGCATTTAATGCAACCTTACTCAACGATAGTGGGCAGCCTGAGAATGATGCTTCTGTTGAAATACTTATTTACCGAGATGCCACTCTAAAAAATTCCGAATACCAGGTTGATAGAATGGACAATCAGTTACCGGCAACTATCGAGGCTGAAAAATCGAATAATCAATCCGAATTACGCTTTAATATGCAGTTAACGCCCTCCGGATCAGGAGAATATACAGGAACTATAGAAATCGATGAAGAAGGGATTTTTTCTTACAGTGCCATTATTCGTAAGAACGGTATTGAAATGCATAGGAGCTCCGCTCAATTTATTATTCAACAATCAAATGATGAATTTATAGTCACAAGACGTGATAATGCACTTTTAGGTCGTATTACTTCTGAAACTGGAGGCGTTGTTGTGGAGTTTAATGAACTAGAAAAGCTTGAATCTGGTATGCGAATGAATGGATTATTTGAAAACGTTGATATTTTGATTGAAAAATACTTCTACCCTATTCGACAGGTATTTTGGTTCATTATCGTTCTGATTTTACTCGGAATAGAATGGTTTGCCAGGAAATGGTACGGTTTGCTGTAATCAGCAGCTATCTTTAGAGGTACTATTCCATAAATTAACTATGCATTGACTGACAAAACATCGACTAGTGAATCTATTGCCTGAATGTTCATCGAGCAGTAAATGTATCAACCGCTACAAAAAGTTAGAACGAAAAGAATAGCTAGTACTGAATGATGTAATGAATAGGGATACCTTCAAGAAGCTGATTTTTTCCTGATAAAAAACTTAATTCAATAATAAAAGAATAACCAATAACTTTACCACCAAGCTCTAATACCAAATCCGTTGCGGCTTTTGCAGTGCCACCTGTAGCAAGCAAGTCATCGTGAATGACTACATTTTCTCCAGGTTTTATGGCATCGATATGCATTTCAAGAACATCCTGACCATATTCTAGCCCATATTCTTTTTGTGTGGTTTTATAAGGCAATTTACCTTTCTTTCTTGCGGGCACAAAGCCTGCTCTGAGATCCTTTGCTAAGCTTGGACCAAACAAAAAACCTCTCGATTCAAGACCCACAATTTTATCAACGGATAAGGTCTTAAACGGTTCGAGTAAGGCCGAGAGTGTTAATTCATTTGCTTTAGAATCTAATAATAATGGGGTAATGTCTTTAAATTGTATTCCTTCTTCTGGAAAGTCAAGGATGGTTCGAATATGTGAACGTATGTAATCTGTATCCATAGGTAACAAAAACTCTTTAGCAATTTATAAAAGAAAAGTATATTAAAATTATGAACAACAATGAACCTATTTGGCTGCAACATCAATTTTTCATGGCTAAAGCTATAGAATTAGCTGAGCAGGCATATAAAGTGGATGAAGTGCCCGTTGGAGCGGTTGTGGTGAAAGAGAACAAAGTCATTGGTAAGGGTTATAACCAAACAGAATTGCTCGGCGATGCTACTGCTCATGCTGAGATGATTGCATTATCTGCCGCCTATGAGACCAGTGGCTCTAAATATCTTCATGGGGCTACATTATATGTTAGCCTAGAGCCTTGTGTTATGTGTGCGGGTGCACTGATTTGGTCAAAAATCGACAGGCTTGTTTTTGGGGCGTCTGATTCAAAATCAGGTGCCTGCGGTAGCCTTTTTAACATCCATAATAACCCATTACTCAATCATCGATTTGAGGTCATTCAAGGTATTTTGGAGGCGGATGCGGAAAACCTATTGAAAAGATTCTTTGCTAAAAAAAGAATTAAAGGTTGATCGATAGCTTGCATAATGTTTTGGTTTAAAAAGATTTTATTATTTTACTGAATAAAGTTTTTTTAGGCGAATCCATCGACGAAAAATCTTACGCCTACCCAATGGGGTAGTTAGTGGAAGGATCCAATTAAAGAGAAAATAAAGCGAAAAGCCGAGTCCTAATATTAATTGAGGTATATACCCATAATAACTTTCATAGTAGTTCATCATTTCCTGTCCTAGTAAATAGGCTAAGATTCCCAAAATAGGAGCCCATACAAGAGTGCTGGCAATAAAGTGAAGCATAAAGGAAAAGAAGGGATATCGGCAAAGCCCAGCACTAAAATATGCTGGGAAACGACTTCCAGGTATGAATCGACTTAGCCAGAGTACTCCCACAGCATTTTTACTGAACCATCCAGCGAAATAATCTAAGTCCTTTTCGGTAATCATCCATTTCAATGGCATCTTTTCCAACCAATCTCGTTTAAATATTCGGCCCAACAAATAAATAAATACGTCGAATATAATAACGCCAAGCGCTGAGGCCAATATGGCATTACTCAAATGTAGTACCCCTCTGGAAGCTAGTACACCTGCTGAAATACAAGCTAAATCTTCTGAAAACAAAGAAATTAAAGATATAATGAGCATTAACAGTATTAAATAAACTCCTGAAACTCGAACATAATTCTTAAGACTAAATTCCTCTTGAACAGTAGAATCCCAAGTTAGTTTAGGTGATTCTTGGGTATCAATTTTGTCTAAGGAAGCCAACTCAGTAGGTAATACTTCTGCTAATGTTTGTTTATCCTTAACATGCATGATATCTTTTGATATTAAGGAATAGGTTTGCACAAAGCTGTCTAAGAGTGGAATCTGTTGTTTTTCATTCATCACCCAGCGATTTTCATCATCAATGCGGGTTCGTATAACCTTTGAAATTTTGGATAATTCAAAGCTGTGTTTCATAGCCTGTGATAACTGATAACCCGAAACTAGCCGAATCTTCTCTGCTTTCTCCTTCCAATGCTTCAGTTTATCAAAATGAGGAATGATATGATACATAATACGCAGTGTAAGTCCATAGGTTTGAATAAATAGATTGTTTAAATAATACCCACCTAATAAATATGAATCGGGTAATGGTGAGGGATTCAGTAAAACTAATTGAAGGTTTGGTGTATTTATCTCGCTTCCTATTTCCAAGGCTAAATGTGTCCATTCCTTATAGGCTACAAATAGTAATAGTGATGAACTATTTTCAATTCGTGTAAGAAGGGACTCTCTACGAATCTTTTCCTTTTCATTATTACCCAATACGGGATACATGACATAATTGGCCTCAGCAACCAGTGAATCCGACGCAAAATACTGTTTTAATCTAGAGTTGATTTGATCTGGCAGACCAAAAGACACAATTAACCTATTTGTTGTAAGTAATGAGTCAATAATTTCTTCTTGATTATTTTCCAAAGTAGTGTGTTCAAGAAATGAACTATTAGATTGTATGGCTGTGCGTTCATCTTGCTTCTGCAAAAGACTCTGAGAATTTGATATAAGTACTAGGCTTACAAAAACAAAAAGTAGACTTTTGAGAAAATAATATTTTTTAATGGGCATCTTTTTTTAGATTCTCATATTCAACTTTTGACCATTGAAAAATGGATTCTGTTAATTTTTTTCTTGACTTGTCACGCCATATTTTGGTTGAGAATGATAATTTAGCAATATATCCTTTTCCGGTAAGTAAGGATAAAAAATGATGTACAAAAGTAGTTTCGTCCCACCATGGGATATATGAAGATCCAAGCAGCGATTTCCCCCCCTCCAGCTTGTCCTCATAATGCAATAACACAGAATGAACAGGGAACTGCTGAGAAGCAGGTATTTCCAATAAGGGTGAGTTATAAGGTTTTAGTTCACTCCCAAGGGAGGTTGTCCCTTCTGGAAAAACAATAATACCACGTGGACTGTGTAATTCTTTGGATATCATTTGATTTACCCTTGATACATCCATTCTTTTAGATCTGTTGATAAATATGATCCCAGTGAGTTTCATTGCATACCCCATTACTGGCCAAGATTTTAAGTCATGTTTAGCAATGAAGGTTGCTCTAAGTGTCGCAAATAATACCCAGATATCCACATAACTAAGGTGATTCGAGGCCAGATAAAATGGAGGCTGAGGTAATGGACCCTGTATATCTATTCTACCGCCAGTAAATACTAACATTAATTTACCCCAACTTTGAGTTATGTAACCAACTAGTAGTGCATAGTAATTTGAAATCCATTTAAGAGGATAGCATAGAGCAATAAAAAAAATATGCACTAAAGTTATTAAACAAATGAATGGTAGTCGTAAAAGTAGTCGTATCCAACCTGTTAAAGTTATCGTCACATGTAATAGTGTAGTTGCAAGATTTAGTAAAATTCTAACCCAAAATAGACAAGCATTCTTTAGCTAACAAGTCACTATTTAACATTAGGGTTGGGTAAAAAAATATTAGAAACACTATATTATGATATAACAATTCTATTGTCATAGCTCTTAACACAGATATCATAGACATTGGGGTCAAAATCTCTCAATAATTTTACTTTGGTATGCTATATCACAAAACTTATTTTATTTGCGATAAAAAAGATTGGGTAGTTTTTATCCATGGAGCTGGTGGTAGTTCTTCCATATGGTTCCAACAAATAAAAGCATTTCGTACCAACTTCAATCTATTATTAGTAGATCTTCGAGGGCATGGTAAATCAAAAGGGTTTTTTGAGCAGTATTACAATAATGAGTATACCTTTGAGAACATTAGCCTTGACGTATTAAAAGTTTTGGATCATCTAGGAATTGAAAAAGCTCATTTTATAGGTGTTTCCCTTGGAACTATAATAATACGACAAATTGCTGAAATTGCCCCTGAGCGAATACATTCAGGAGTTTTGTGTGGAGCAATAACTCGTCTAGATATACGATCTAGAGTCCTTGTACAACTTACAAATTGGTTCAAGAAGCTCATTCCGTATATGTG
The DNA here is from genome assembly GCA_002720745.1 of Balneola sp. GTDB lineage: Bacteria > Bacteroidota > Rhodothermia > Balneolales > Balneolaceae > UBA1275. The sequence goes on along the minus strand of PBJO01000007.1, from coordinate 319,406 downwards.
GCTTTATAGATTATTTGCCTGGATTATAATGCCTAGATCAAGGCATAAAAAAGCTCGAAACCTATTTATTAAAGAAGCCAAAAAACTGTATCAGATGGAATTTATTCGATGGTTTGGGCTTACTAAACGATTAAATCTACTATTAAGATTTTTTAAAGAAAAAGATACCTCCATTCCCTTTTTATACATTATGGGCGATCAAGATCATATGTTTCTATCTGCCGCTAGATCTATTGTTCAATTACATAAACACTCATCCCTGCAAATTGTTAATAATTGTGGTCATGTGTGTAATGTTGAACAACCAAATACTTTTAACCGAATGGCAATTAGCTATTTACAAAATATCTAAATCATAGTTTTTAGGTTAGGTTTTTTATTTATTCTTACATTCGCACTACTCACTAAAAATTAGAAACTATGATTGTACTCAAATTTGGCGGTACTTCAGTCGGTAGTGCTGAAAGTTTATCTTTTGTAAAAGATATAGTCCATAAGAATTATTTACAGAAAAAGAGACAGGTGGTAGTGGTTTCTGCTCTCGGTGGCATTACCAATACCTTAGCGGATATTAGTCATTTAGCAGCTGCTGGCAATGAAAATTATACGGAATTATTTATTGAAATTGAAGAGAGGCATCTACAACTCTGTAATGAGATTATTCCCTTAGTTACTCGAAGTACTGCACTTACACAGACCAAAGTTCTGTTAAATGACTTAGAGGATATCCTTAGAGGCCTATTCTTAGTTGGTGAGTTATCCCCAAGATCGTCTGATTTAGTATTGAGTTTCGGAGAACGTTTATCCTCTACCATATTAGCCTCTTTTTTATCTCAATTCATACCTAAAACTGTACTATGTGATGCTCGTGATTATATAAAAACAGACGCACAATTTGGCAATGCAATTGTGGATACACGGTTGACTTATGAACTGCTAGTAAAGGAAATTGACTATTCAAATGATCTATATCTTTTTCCAGGCTTTGTGGCTTCATCTAACACAACAAATCAGATTACCACCTTGGGTAGAGGTGGCTCTGATTATACGGCCGCTTTAATTGCTGCTGCCATTAATGCCGAGGAATTAGAAATTTGGACAGATGTTTGCGGTATGATGACTGCTAATCCAAAAATAGTAAGTAGAGCAAGAACTATTGATAGTTTATCCTACGAAGAAGCAATGGAGCTGTCCCATTTTGGGGCTAAAGTAATTTATCCTCCTACTTTTCAGCCTGTATTGGATGCGGAAATTCCTGTTATGATCAAAAATACCTTTTTAGCCAAGGGTAACGGCACCCGCATAACGGTTGATGGCAGCGAGGTGGAGAATCCTGTAAGGGGTATTTCTAGTATAGAGGAAGTAGCCTTATGCACCCTCTCAGGTTCAGGTATGATAGCTGTTCCAAATTTTTCATATCGACTGTTTTCTGCTCTTAGTAAAGCTTCGATCAATGTTATAATGATTACCCAAGCGTCTTCGGAGCATACCATCACCGTGGGTGTGTCTAAATTTGAAGCGGAAATGGCTACTGATGTAATTGAATCTGAATTTTTGAATGAGATTAATCAACGTAAAGTCAATAGACTCAGGGTGGAAAAAGAACTTTCCATTATAGCATTGGTTGGTAGTCGTATGAGAGAACAAGTAGGAATAAGCTCCACTTTATTTGATGCACTTTCTCATAATGGAATTAATGTAAAAGCTATTGCTCAGGGATCTACAGAGCTAAATATATCTGTGGTTATTGATCGTAAGAATCTTAAAAAAGCATTAAATACACTCCATGAGAGTTTCTTTTTGTCGGATACAAAAAAATATAATGTATTTTTAGTTGGTATAGGTAATGTCGGTAAAGCATTATTAGACCAAATAAAACAGCAAAAAGATTTTTTATCCAAGGAATTAAAAATTGATATCCGCCTTTGTGGATTAGCGAATTCGCGCACCATGCTGTTTGATTCAAATGGTATAGAAATGCCAGAAAGTCATGAATTATTAGTTGAGCATGGGATCCCTATGTCAATGGACTCATTTTACGCCGAAATGGTTGAAATGAATTTACGCAATAGCATTTTCATCGATTGCACAGCATCCAATGATGTGCCCTCCTATTATAAATCTATTCTACGGCAGAGTATTTCTATTGTAACTCCTAATAAGGTAGCATGTTCCTCCAACTTTGAACATTATTTGGATTTAAAAAGAACAGCTACTAAATACCATGCTCGATTTTTATTTGAAACTAATGTTGGAGCGGGCCTGCCGATTATTTCAACGGCAAGTGATTTGCTTAAGAGTGGTGATAAAGTTAATAAAATTGAGGCTGTATTAAGTGGAACCCTAAATTTTTTGTTTAACCATTATGACACTACAATACCCTTCCAAGAGGTCGTTAAGAGGGCTAAAGATGAAGGATATACCGAGCCTGATCCCAAAATAGATTTAAGTGGAATTGACGTTCAACGAAAAATTCTAATACTAGCCAGAGAAAGTGGACATAAGTTAGAATTAGATGAAATTATAAATCGATCGTTCTTACCTTCTGAATGTTTAGAAGCTCAAACATTAGATGAATTATATCAAATCTTAATTGAGTACGAAGATCATTTCTTGCAGTTATATAGAGAGGCAATTGATCAAAGCAAAAAACTCAAATATACAGCTTCATTTGACAAGGAATCAGGGCATACTGAAATTGGTTTAAAAGCATTTTCTGTAGAACATCCCTTTTTTAATCTAAAAGGAAAGGATAATATGGTCTTATTTTATACAGAAAGATATTATGATCATCCGCTTATAGTCCAAGGTGCGGGCGCTGGATCGGCAGTGACTGCATCAGGTATTTTTGCAGATCTATTACGTATTGCTGACGCTTAAATTAATAAGGAATACATATGAAGAAATGTACAGTATTTGCCCCAGCCACCGTCGCTAATGTAGGAAGCGGCTTCGATGTGCTTGGTTTTGCATTATGTGATGTTGGGGATACTGTACATGTTAAAAAAAGCTCGACTCCTGGACTTGTTATTGAATCAATTATTGGAGCTAATAATATTCCATCTGATCCAGTAAAAAATGTGTGCACTGTTGCGGCTCAGGCATTATTGGATTGCCTGGAAGAAAAACAAGAAAATGGATATTCTTTCATTATTACCAAAGAAGTGGCTGCCGGTAGCGGTCTTGGCTCTAGTGCGTCCTCCTCAGCTGCGGCAGTAGTAGCGTTAAATGAATTATTAGGTTCCCCTTTTTCTCGCCATGATCTCATTCCTTTTGCGATGAAAGGTGAAGCATTAGCCTCTGGAGCAGAACATGCGGATAATGTCGCACCCTCTATATTGGGAGGCTTTACATTAATCCAAAGTTATGAACCCTTACGGGTTGTGAATTTGCATTATCCAGAAGAATTAGTTGTAACTGTTGTACACCCACATGTAGAGGTAAAAACAGTGGATTCAAAACGTATCTTAAAACAGAATATATCACTAAAGACAGCAATAACCCAATGGGCTAATGTAGGAGGATTAGTAGCAGGCTTAGCCCAAGAAAATTTTGAACTTATTGGTCATTCACTACATGATGTAGTCGCTGAGCCTACTCGATCTATGCTAATTCCAATGTATGAACAAGTAAAAATTATATCCAGAGAAATGGGTGGACTTGGGTGTAGTATTTCTGGATCTGGACCATCTATCTTTGTTTTAACCGATTCTATGGAGAAAGCGAAAAACATAGCAGATTCACTTGAATCTCTATATATGAATAATTTTATAAGTTGCGATGTATATCTATCCAAAATAAATAAAATGGGTTGTCAGGTAATCCAATAATTATTTAAAGAATATGAACTATCTAAGTACGGATAATCCATCACTCATTGCGAATTTTGAAGAAGCTGTATTCAAAGGTTTACCAGATTCTAAAGGCCTCTTTATGCCTGTGCAGATACCCATACTTTCGTCATCATTTTTCAATAAACTATCGAAGCTTAGTTTAGCAGAAATTGGGTTTCAAGTACTTAGTCCATATGTGGGCTCGGAAATAAATGAACCAACCTTCAAGGATATTGTCGCTGAAACACTTTCCTTCTCAATCCCCCTTAAGAAAATACATGATCAGATATATAGTTTAGAATTATACCATGGCCCAACTTTAGCTTTCAAAGATGTTGGAGCTCGTTTTTTAGCCCGAATCATAGGTCATTTTGCAACCTTAAATGAACGCAAAATTACTGTTTTGGTAGCCACTTCAGGAGATACAGGTAGTGCTGTGGCTCATGGATTTTATGAAGTACCCAATGTAGATGTACTTATTCTTTATCCTAAGGGAAAAGTAAGTGAGTTTCAACGTAAACAAATGACTACATTAGGAAAAAATATTCAGGCAATCGAAATTGATGGGGTTTTTGATGACTGCCAAGACTTGGTTAAAAAGTCATTTTTAGACAGAAAATTACAAGATGAATACAATTTAACATCTGCCAATTCAATTAATGTAGCCCGCTTTTTACCGCAGATGATATATTATTTTTGGGCAATAGCACAACTAAAAAAAGATTATGCCCCTACACCCAATTTAGAGGTGAATGTTTCAGTACCAAGTGGGAATTACGGTAACCTGACAGCCGGACTGATAGCTAAAAGAATGGGATTGCGAATTAATCACTTTATAGCCGCTTCTAATGCAAACAACAGTTTTTCAAAATATTTAGAAACTGGTAGTTATAAGCCTCAACCAAGTATATCCACCTTATCTAATGCTATGGATGTTGGTAATCCTAGTAACGTCCGCAGGATTGATGCACTTTACGATTTTGATTCAAGAAAGATGTCCTATGATATTACTGGCGCAAGCTTTTCAGATCAAGACTGCTTACAGACTATTGACCAAGTCTATGAACAATATAATTATATGCTTGACCCTCATGGTGCAATTGGTTACAAAGCATTATCAATGGCGCCCAAGAAGGGAATAAACATAATATTAGAGACAGCTCATCCAATCAAATTTAAAGAGGTAGTCGAAGCAGTTATACCAGATCAAGTTCTAATGCCTAATCATATTCAAGTGAATGCCAGGGACGAGAATATTATGAGTCTCAGTAACGAATATTCTAATTTTAAAGAATATTTGATATCGAGCAGATAAAGTGTCAATTTGCTTTATTCGTTAAATACATTGCTATACTTATGAAAAAAATATTTTGGCACTTTTTTCTTATTTCTTCCCTTACTGTTGTAAATAATCTCTTTGCACAAAACCTTGATCGATTTCAGAACGAAGTAGATATTATTGTAAAGCGATATGCTGACTATAGTCTTAGTGATCGGACTGATTCACACTTAGCAACTAGTCAGAGAGAAAAGCCATTAGCTGTTTTTACAGGAAGTTCTAGCATTAGGTTTTGGACAAGTTTATCGTATGACTTTCCAGAGTTCACCATTTTAAACACAGGCTTTGGAGGATCAACTTATGCCGAACTTTTTCACTATCGAGATCTGTTAATTGGACAATATATCCCAGACATTGTAGTCATTTATGAGGGTGATAATGATGTTACTGGAACTATTAACATGGACGAAATCTTTGCTACAGCAAGTGAGCTATATACTTATTTAACACAAGAACTACCTGAGGCTAGAATCATTATTTTAGCAGCTAAACCCAGTCCTTTACGCTGGAACTTAAAACCATCCTATGATAAACTTAATTCATATTTTTCTAATTATGCGCATGAACATGAACAGTTTACCTTTATAGATATATGGAAACCAATGTTAGGTGATAATAATAAACCAATGTCTAGCATATATTTACAAGATAGTCTTCATATGAATAAAGCCGGTTATCAGATTTGGAAACAAACTATTGGACCTTATTTATACGAACCTAAATGATGTCATGAAGCTATACTTATATCTTATTTTATTATGTATTAGTTTTTTTGTGAACTGTAAAGAATTTGTATCAACAGAAGAACTTAATCGATCATCTTACATCAGTTCACTGGATAATTCCGAACGAATGTATTATGTCTATTTGCCTGAAGGATATCATAGTCATAAAACAAAAAAATGGCCTGCTATTCTCTTTTTACATGGAGATGGAGAACGTGGAGATGGACTTGATGAATTAGCCTATACCCGTATACATGGACCCTTATTTGAAGCTTGGGTAATGAAAAAAAACCTACCATTTGTACTCATTGTACCACAATTACCAATGTTTGGCAGAGATACACTAGGTATTACTTATTTGGAGAACAGATCAATTTCTAGCGTACCAAAGAGATTGGATGATGGAGTGCCTAAACGTGCCCCTTATTTTGATGGGCATCCAATTCAAAGTTCACCCATGGTGGAAGTATTTCCAGATCAATTACCATTATTTGATGATGGATGGAATCGTATTGAGGAAGATTTATTAGTAATACTTGAAAAAACTCAAAATGAATTTCGGGTAGATTCAAATAAAATTTATTTAACAGGACTTAGTTATGGAGGTTTTGGGACTTGGTATTTAGGAAGTAAATACCCTGAAAAATTTGCTGCAATCGCCCCTGTTGTAGCTTGGGGCCATCCCTTAATTATTCCACCGATTGCTCAACATAATCTGCCAATTTGGGTAATTGCTGGCGGTAAAGACCTTACCGTTGAAAAGAAATTCTTTTACAAAGGTATGGCGATGCTTGAGTCATTGGGCCACACAAAAGTGCAATTTACTATACATGAAGATCTTGGACATGATGCTTGGAAACGAGTCTATTCCGGGGCTGAGTTATATAAATGGTTCCTCTCTCATAGCCTCAAGGCGGCTGATGAATAATCTAAACCCAATCCGATATATTGTAACTCTTCCGGGTTATCAGGCATTTCTAACAGAACTTTATCAGACCAATGAAGTAGCCTTAGATTTAGAATTTGATCGTAATCGTTATGGTTATGGTTTTCAACTATGCTTGATACAATGTAAGGTGCATTCCACCTGTTATATTATTGATCCTCTTCTCCTAGATATCTCCTTTGAGGAATTTTTTGCATATCTAGAGGATTCTAAGCGTACAGTTGTATGTTTTTCTTTTAGTGAAGATTTTCGTCTTTTGCGATCATTGGGCTGTGATGTTACTACCGTTAGAGATTTAGATATAGGCTTGAGCTTGATCAATACAGCTAAACAATCTCTAGTTAAGCAAATTTCATCGAGACTAAGTGTACAAACTAGTAAAGGGAGTCAAACGAGTAATTGGTTGACCCGACCTCTTTTAGAAAAGCAAATAAGATATGCCTGCGAAGATGTTCATTACTTATTTGAACTAAGAGACTCTATAGTGACCGAATTACAATCTAATGACCGTTATACTTGGTTTGAACAAGAAAACGATTGGGTCTATTCACTGGAAAATTCACAAGATGAGAACCTGAATAAGATTGCTATAAAACCAAAAGATTTGGATGGTCTAAATGAAATAGAAGGCTATACGTTTAAAAAACTATTTGAATGGAGAGATAAGCAAGCTAAAAAACTTGGCAAACCCCCCTTTAAGATTATTGATAATCATTATCTAAAATTATTATCTCAAAAACATTGCTTAATTGATAATTGGAATAATGAACGCGCAGTGCATTACTTATTAAGAAAAAGTACCATACGGGATGAAATATCAAAAGAACTATCACTAGCATTAGAGGAGGCTATCAAAGATGGTTTAAATGCCTTGAAGCCGGCCAATATTCCTCTTACCTCCTATGATTATACTAAGTTAAAGCAAGAGCAAAAAATTATAAAAGAAGCTAAAAAGAAGGTTTTTGGCCCACTTAAGGATAGATTAATCAAAAAATATGGGAAACATGTACAATCGTACATGCTTAGCAATAGAGTTATTCAAGAGCTTGCTTTAGGGCAGACTAAGTTTCCTAGTTATCGCTTAGATCTCTTTAGGCAGCTTTCGGTAGAATATTCCTTAGAAATTGAATACTACTTGGACTAATTACCAAATTATCCCTTAGCTTCCTTATCTTTACGATTGAGCAAAAATTATATTATGTCTACTCATTCATCTCCAATTATAGTTACCTCTGCCCTACCATATGCAAACGGACCTCTACATTTAGGTCATTTAGCTGGTGCTTATTTGACTGCAGACTTCTTTGTTAGATATAATCGTTTAAAAAACGAAGATATTTTATTTATCTGTGGATCAGATGAACACGGAGTGCCCATCACCATAGCTGCAGAAAAAGAAGGCGTGTCTCCACAAGATATTGTAGATCGGTATCACGAATGGAACAAAGAAACTTTCAAAAAAATGGGCATTTCCTTTGACTATTATGGTCGTACCAGCAGCAGTGTACACCACAATACTTCTCAAGAAATATTTACCGAATTAAATTTAAAGGGTTTTTTTAAAGTTAAATCTGAAGAGTTGTTTTATGATGAATCAAACCAAATGTTCTTACCTGATAGATATGTTAAAGGTCAATGTCCAAATTGTGGATACGGTGAAGCTTATGGAGATCAATGTGAAAAATGTGGTAACAGCATCAATCCAACAGAATTAATAAAACCGGTAAGTTCATTAAGTGGGGAAACCCCTATTCGCAAAGAAACACAACATTGGTACATACCTTTAGGCGAAATGCAGAATAAATTGGAATCTTGGTTAAAGACTCGTAAAGATTGGAAACCCAATGTAATGGGCCAAATTAAAAGTTGGTTGCAAGAAGGCCTAAATGATAGAGCGGCAACAAGAGATCTTAATTGGGGGGTTCCCGTTCCTGTAGAGGGTGCTGATGGTAAAGTTCTATATGTTTGGTTTGAGGCACCTATTGGATATATATCTGCCACCAAAGAATGGGCCATGCAATCCAATAAACCTGAAGCATGGAAAAACTATTGGAAGAATGATAAGGCTAGACTGTATCATTTTATAGGAAAGGATAATATTGTTTTTCATTGCATCATGTTCCCTATAATTCTCATGGAACATGGCAACCTTATACTGCCTGAAAACGTACCAGCTAATGAATTTTTGAATCTTGAGGGTAAGAAATTATCTACTTCTAGGGGTTGGGCGGTTTGGCTTCATGATTATTTGGAACATTTTGAATGCGATTATTTACGTTACGCTTTGGGAGTGAGCCTGCCAGAATCGAAAGACTCAGATTTTTCTTGGAAAGATTTCCAAAACAGAGTTAATAACGAATTGGTAGCTGTTTTAGGTAATTTCGTAAACCGCGCAAGTACTTTTATCGAAAAATATGCTGATTCTACGGTGCCACCACTAGTTGATCCTAAACCATTAGATTTAGAGATGCTTGAGGCTATAACGATTCAAAAGCATAAAATTGAACGTGCTTATGAACATTTTAGATTTAGAGAAGCTGTGCAAGAAGGTATGCAATTAGCTCGTTTAGCAAATAAATATTTCACAGACAGCGAGCCCTGGAAAACTCGAAAAACCAACGAAATTGCTTGCTTTAATTCACTTCATGTTAGTATTCAAGTAGTAGCTGCATTATCGGTACTAATGGAGCCGGTTTTACCCGAAAGTATGATGGTATTGAGACGTCAAATCGGTTTAGCAGAATCAATTAAATGGACTGATATATCCTCATCAATGTTAACTACAGGGCAATCATTACAACATACTACCCTACTATTCAAAAAAATTGAGGATGCATCTATACAGCTAGAACTAGATAAATTACAAAATAGTTTAAAGGATCAATCAAGGGAGCTAAAAGTTGAATACCCTATCCTGAAAAAAACTATTCACTTTGAGGATTTTAAGAATCTTGATCTTAGAGTTGGTGTCATAAAGGAGGTACATGATGTGCCTAAATCAAATAAACTACTAGCCTTTAAGATAGATATTGGTATTGAAACAAGAACAATACTTTCTGGCATAAAAAAGCACGTAGATAATAACAAGTTAATTGGACAAAAAGTTACGGTTGTTTGTAACTTAGAAAGTCGTAAAATAATGGGTATTGAAAGTAAAGGCATGATCCTAATGGCTGAGTCATCAGATGGTAGTTTATATTTCGTACAATCCGATGCAGAAGAAGGTAGCATTCTATCTTAAATGCGGAATTATTAATCCATTATTTTGTCAATTAATTCTACATATAAACTTGGATGCACGTTTAATTCAGATGGAATTCATTTTGCTTTGCGAGCACCATTAGCTCAACAAGTAAGTTTATGTGTATATAATAGGTATGATCAGGATGCGATTATAAGAATACCTATGCAGAATACTGATGATGGTATCTGGCAATATTTTAAAAATGGATTTGAGTGGGAAAACTTTTGGTATACATATTCTATTCAAGGACCTTCTAACTCATCATTTTTCGAAGCAACTGACCATGAAATTGCTGATCCTTATGCCCATCATGTTGCTAACACCCTCCATTACTTGGGGTTTTATAAGGCATTAATAAAACGCCCTACTCCATTTGATTGGGGTAATAGTACTTATGTATTAATTGATGACCCAAGTGATTTAATTATTTACGAAGCTCATTTAAAAGATTTAGTAGCACATTCATCTGCAAAAACGAACAATTGTGGCTCATATCTAGATTTTGTCGAGGCTAGAAAAGGCGGTTTGCATCATCTTAAAAACATAGGTGTAAATGCAGTTGAATTCCTACCCCTTCAAAAATTTGCATATTACGAACCCCCCTTTAATACACGTATAGAGAGTGGTTTGAAAAATACATGGAATCCAACCTTTATTAATTACTGGGGTTATATGACATCATTCTTCCATGCTCCAGAAACTTTGTATGCTTCAGGAGCTACAACAGAACATTTGACCCATATAGGATTAAATACAAACGTTGATTATGAATTAAAATCACTTATTAAAGCATGCCATCAGGAAGGTATAGCGGTCATCATGGATGTTGTATATAATCATGCATCTCAATACGATTTAAATCCGCTAAAATATACCGATAAAAGTGGATACTATCGATTAGATCATCAGGGTAATTATTGTAATGAATCCTGGACAGGTAATGATTTGGACTCATCTAAACAAGCAACAAAGAATCTGATATTTTCATCCATAAAGCATTGGCTTACCGAATACAAAGTAGATGGCTTTCGGTTCGATTTAGCCGGTATACTAGACTGGGCGTGTGTTGATGAATTAACTGAGTTAGCTCGTAATATTCATCCAGGGGTAACACTTATTGCAGAGCCATGGGGTGGTGAATACAAGCCTACTGGTTTTTCTGAACGTGACTGGCCTTCATGGAATGATAAATTTCGAAATTTTTTTAAAGGCTATGATCCAATTCATCAAAGAGGGATATTATTTGGTGAGTGGCCTCAAGGTGTACACCGATATACCATTGAAAATTTTTTTAGGGGTACTTTATTACGAGATGAACATGGTTTATATCATAAATCATCCCACTCAGTAAATTATGTTGCAAGTCATGATGGCTATACATTAGGTGATTTTATACGTCTGGCACTAAAACATGATCAAAACCATCAACAAGTAAATAGTAATGTTTTCCATGAACACGAAAATGAGCAGGACAATGAGCATGCTATCGAAGATGCGCACGAAAAAGATGTAATTCGTTTACAAAAATTAGCTGGGTTCATGCTGTTTGTAAGCCAAGGGGTTTGTATGTTACATGCTGGTCAGGAATGGGCAAGAAGTAAAGTTTTAGAACCTGCTACAATACATCAAGATGCGGTCTACGATCATGATTCTTATAACAAAGACAGTAATGTGAATTATTTAGATTTTGATAAAATAGAGAGCTCAATAGGAATTTTTGAATACTATAAGCGGCTAATCGAACTTAGAAAATCGGAAAAAGCCCTAAGGAATTCCTCTCCTGAAGCAATTGTGTTTAAAGTCTATCAAGATCCATTACATATAACTTTTTCAATTGATGGTGAATTTACTGACAGTCAATACACTTATTTTATATCTATTAACTGTAATAGAAACCAGTCGCATGAAATTATTCTACCCAAGGGTAAATGGGAACTATTACTCACAGAGAAACTTGTACCTAAGGGAAAGTATATAGAACACAGTTATTTGGTACCCTATTCCGCGGGTGTCCTTCTACGACAAAGGCGCTGATAAGTACACTGAATACTTTTTAACAGAAATTTCTAAATTATAAGTTAGTAATAATTTAGCACAATCATCTAAAAAGGAGATTTCATTGGCTACACAAACTTCTACTAAAAGAGGATCCTGGAATTCAAGATTAGGTTTTATATTAGCAGCGGCTGGGTCTGCAGTTGGTTTAGGTAATATTTGGGGCTTTCCAACTAAGGTAGCTACAGAAGGTGGTGCCGCTTACCTCATAATTTATTTGTTATGTACATTTTTAATTGGTTTTCCAGTAATGGTAGCTGAATTGAGTATTGGACGAGCATCTAGACGAAATCCGGTTGGAGCATTTAAAGTCTTAAGTAGTAATAAATTTTTCCCTTTAGTTGGACTATGGGGTGTGATTTGTGGTGTTATGATTCTCTCCTTCTATTCTGTAATTGCTGGATGGGCATTTGGCTATGCATTCGAAGAAATTTTTTATTTTTTAGGTTGGACTGAAATAGCTGAAGTACTTACTGATACAGGATATGGATTGAAAAACGCCCTTTTAGCGGTGATTTTCATGCTAGCTACCATTAAGATTATTACCAGCGGAGTTAGCGAAGGTATCGAAAAAGCTACTAAAACAATGATGCCTTTGCTTATCGGAATTATTATTACAATGATTCTCTATGTGTTCACACAGGATGGAGCAATGGATGGGGTTAGAGAGTATTTACTTCCCGATTTTTCACGCATAACCACAGAATTGATTTTCTCTGCTATGGGTCAATCTTTCTTCTCGTTGTCGCTAGGAATGGGCGCACTAATCACTTATGGTTCTTACCTGAGTAAAAAAGAAAATATTCCACAAGTAGCTGCATATGTAACACTAGCTGATGTTGGGATAGCTTTCTTGGCAGGGCTTCTAATCATACCTGCAATGTATGTTGCAAGAAGTGCTGGAATAGAAATTTTTGTAGGTGATCAACTTGCATCAAGTACTGACTTAGTATTTCAAATTCTACCGGCTCTATTTAATACAATTGGGGGAATTGTCGGTTTAGGCCTTGGTGTAGTCTTTTTCTTATTGTTGAGTATTGCCGCTTTAACATCAACGATATCACTATTAGAAGTACCGGTTTCTTATGTTATCGATGAGCATAAAATGGAGCGCTCAAAAGCAGCTTGGTTTGTAGGAGTTGGGGTTACTATTGTCTCAGTGATAATAGCGTTCGAAACAAGCTTAATTGGCATTTTCAACTATATCTTTAGTGACTTAGGATTACCTATTGGAGGCTTATTAATATGTTTATTCGTAGCCTTTTTCTGGAAAAAAGAACAAGCATTCAGTGAGCTTGAGCACGGCTTCCCAACAATCAAAGAAAGTCTCTTTGCTAAAGTATGGCCTCTGTTTTTGTATGTAATTTGCCCAGCTGCAATAGCATATAATATAATCAGCAACTTCTTATAGAGTTTAATTTTATGAAAACTTGTTAGTCAGGCTAAGTAGCTTTATTTTCGTATATATATAAATTTAATTCTAATAGATGTCCAAAGTATCTACCGCCGATTTCCGAAACGGAATGGTTTTAAATTTAGATGGTGTTTTGTACGCCATAACAGAATTTCAACATGTCAAACCAGGTAAAGGGCCTGCATTTGTTCGCACTAAATTAAAAGGTATTGTAAACGAGAAAAATATTGATAAAACATGGCGTTCTGGCGAAAAAACAAAAGCTGTGCGTGTTGAATCTAGAGAATATCAGTACTTGTACAACGATGGCGAGTCTTACTATTTCATGAACAACACAACGTTTGAGCAGATTCCAGTATTTCCCCATCAAGTAGAACGCAAAGAATTTATAATAGAAGGCCAAAATTGTACTATTTTATTTAATGCCGACGATGAGAAAGTTCTCTATGCAGAACCACCCGTCCACTTAGTATTAAAAGTGGTACAAACAGATCCTGGCGTTAAAGGAGATACTGCTCAAGGTGGATCTAAGCCTGCTACTCTAGAATCAGGAGCTATTATTAATGTACCTCTTTTTGTTAATGAGGGTGAATTAATCAAAGTTGATACAAGAAATGGAACATACTTGGAACGTGCAAAATAGAATTAACGATCTAAACAGAACTACTTACAGTAAGTAGTCTATAAACACATACTGGTAATGGACTTAACCGACTTTATACTTTGTCATCTTTACCAAAATTCTATATTAATTTATAAATAGCTAACAATTTATTATGGACTTAAAATTAGTAAAAAAGATTATTGATCTTATTGCAGCAAGTGATTTAAATGAAGTTGCTATTGAAGAAGCTGACTTTAAAATCAAAGTAAAAAAACTCTCAGAAAGTTCACATATTAGCTACACTCAACCAGTAGTAGCTCAAGTCCCTCACACCGCCCCTCTTACAGCTTCTGAAGATCTAGAATCTTCAGCACCGGTAAGCACTACAAGCAATTCATCTAATAGCATTGTTGCGCCTATAGTTGGAACATTTTATCAAGCAGCATCCCCTGATTCGAACCCATTTGTAAAAGTTGGTGACAAGGTTCAAACTGGGCAAACTCTTTGTATCATTGAGGCCATGAAGATTATGAATGAAATTGAATCAAATTGTAGTGGTATTATAACTGAGATATTGGTACCTGATGGAACACCTGTAGAATATGGGCAGCCTCTTTTTTCAATTTCTAAGGACTAGTTTAAATGTTTAATAAAATCTTAATTGCAAATAGAGGTGAAATAGCCCTTCGTATAATTCGTACATGCAAGGAAATGGGTATTCCGACTGTAGCCGTATACTCGACTGCCGACAAAGACAGCTTGCATGTTAAATTTGCCGATGAAGCAGTATGTATAGGTCCAGCTTCAAGCAGGGATAGCTATTTAAAAATAACTTCGATATTAGCTGCGGCAGAAATCACAAATGCAGATGCTGTGCACCCAGGGTATGGGTTTTTAGCAGAAAATGCTGAATTTTCTAGAATCTGTGATGAGCATAATATAAAGTTTATTGGCCCTTCACCCGAAGCTATTTCTTCTATGGGTGATAAAGCCATTGCAAAAGTAACGATGATAAATAGCAAAGTGCCTGTTGTCCCAGGTAGCGATGGTGTTGTCTCTTGTTATGAAGACGCTAAAGCAATTTGTGATGAAATTGGATTCCCCGTCATTGTAAAAGCCTCCTCGGGAGGCGGTGGACGTGGAATGAGAGTAGTAATGGATGCATCTGAGCTTCAAAAAAGCTTTGACATGTGTCGAAATGAAGCTAAAACAGCTTTCAATAATCCAGAAGTTTATATAGAAACATTTGTTCAAAATCCTCATCATGTTGAAATACAAATTTTAGCCGATCAATATGGTAATGCTATCTCACTTGGTGAAAGAGACTGCTCTTTACAACGCAGACATCAAAAAATCTTAGAAGAGGCTCCGTCCCCTCTTTTAACACCTAAGTTACGTAAAAAAATGGGCGAAGCAGCCATAAATGCGGCTCTCTCGGTTAAATATGAAGGTGCTGGAACTGTAGAATTTTTGGTCGATGATGAACTTAATTTCTACTTTATGGAAATGAATACAAGAATACAGGTTGAACATCCAGTTACCGAACAAATTACTGGATTTGACCTTATAGAAGAGCAAATTAAAATTGCCGCGGGAATGTCTATCGCAGATTATCTGGTTAAATTAACAGGTCACTCTATTGAATGCCGAATTAATGCTGAAGATCCTGAATTTAATTTCCAACCTTCTGCAGGTGAAATTACTGTCTTCCATCCCCCTGGTGGTCAAGGTGTTCGGCTAGATACCCATGTCTATTCAGGTTATCTGATCCCTCCTAATTATGATTCAATGATAGCTAAACTCATTGTTACAGCTAAAACTAGACCTGAAGCAATTATTAAAATGCGCAGAGCTTTGCAAGAGTTTATTATAGAAGGTATCAAAACAACTATTCCTTATCACATTCAATTGATGGATGACCCAAACTTTAATCAAGGCTCTGTTAGTACCAAATATCTAGAAACTACATTTACCTACAAATCAGAAGAAAAGCTAAATTTTTAAATATTTTGCACATTTATGAAGACACCAAAACATTTGTTTTACACTAAAGATCATGAATGGATAAATATTCATGATGATGGTACTGCTACTATTGGAATTACTGATTTTGCCCAAGGAGAGTTAGGAGATATTGTTTTTGTAGAATTAAATGAAATTGGGGATTTATTCGAAAAAGAGGAAACTTTTGGAACTGTAGAAGCGGTAAAAACGGTCTCTGATCTTTATGCTCCAATAGATGGAGAAATTATTAAAATCAATAAAGCTCTTGAAGATGAACCTGAATTAATTAATGATGATCCCTATGGGCAAGGCTGGATGATCAAAATTACGATTTTGAATCCAGATCAACAATCCGAACTGTTAGACTCCAAAGCCTATCAAGCACTTATTTAATTAGTATGAGTCGACATAATGAATGGATTCTAATATTAGATTATGGTTCTCAATTTACCAAGCTAATAGCAAGACGTCTTAGAGAACTCAACATTTACTGCGAAATTCACCCATATAATGTAGATTTAGCTGGGGTCATTATCCCTCAGCCTTCGGGAATAATACTATCAGGTGGGCCAATGAGTGTTAATGATGATGGTGCACCCCATCTTCAACCCGAAATCTTAGAATTTAAAACACCAATTTTAGGTATTTGTTATGGACTACAGCTACTGTCACATAACTTAAAACCTGGCTCTGTTGAAAGAGCACAAAAAAGAGAATATGGGAGAGCTCATTTATTAATTGACAATGGAAGTGACCTGCTCAAAGATATTCCGCAAAAATCAGTAGTATGGATGTCTCATGGTGATCAAATCAAAGACATGGATTCTAAATTAGTCATCATTGGACATACCAAAAATGCGCATGTTGCTGCTGTAAAGCATCGTTATAAACCAATTTTTGGAGTGCAGTTTCACCCAGAGGTAGTACACACTGAATTTGGAACACAATTACTTTCCAATTTCGCACTAGATATTTGTGGTCTAGTTGGTGACTGGACTGCCTCTTCATTCATCGACGAACAAACTGAAGCCATCCAAGCTAGAGTGGGTAATGATAAAGTACTTTGCGCATTGTCGGGTGGTGTAGATTCTACCGTTGTTGCAACGCTACTGAATAAAGCACTTGGTGAACAGCTATTATGTGTTTTTGTGAATAATGGATTATTACGAAAAGACGAATATAGTGATGTCCTACAACTCTATAAAGAAGAGCTGAATTTACCTGTGAAAGGCATAGATGCCTCTGAACTGTTTCTAGATCGTTTAACAGGTATTTCTGATCCGGAAAAAAAAAGAAAGATTATTGGTAAAACCTTTATTGATGTATTTGAGAAAGAAGTGAAAAATATAGATTCATTCAAGTATTTAGCTCAAGGTACTTTATACCCAGACGTTATAGAAAGCATCTCATTTAAAGGACCATCAGCAACTATAAAATCACATCATAATGTAGGTGGTTTACCGGATAAAATGAGGCTCAAACTAATTGAACCTGTACGGGAGTTATTCAAGGATGAAGTTCGAATTGTGGGTCGAGCGTTAGGCATACCAGATCTTTTTATCGATAGACATCCATTTCCTGGGCCTGGCTTAGGTATTCGAGTACTTGGACAACTTAGTCGTAAAAAATTACATATTTTGAGGGAATCAGACGCAATTTTCATTCAATCTCTTCGCGAATCTCGCTTATATAACAAAATTTGGCAGGCCTTAGCAGTACTTTTACCTGTACAGAGTGTGGGTGTTATGGGAGATGAACGAACTTATGAATATACTATTGTCCTAAGAGCAGTAACTTCTACCGACGGTATGACAGCAGATTGGGCTCGTCTACCTTATGACTTCTTGGCAGATGTATCTAATCGTATAATAAATGAGGTAAATGGCGTTAATCGAGTGGTTTACGATATAAGCTCAAAACCACCTGCTACCATTGAATGGGAATAAATCATAAGGTTAAGTTATGACAAAATCGATTATTTATTTATTAATAACATTGTTTATGTCAGCAATAGCAATGGTTTCGTCGCAAAACATAGTTGTAGCTCAAACTCTACCACAGCAAATACAGTATCAGGAACTTCTATCCTTATATGAGCAAGGCTTAGATAGTATTATAATACAACAATACTCCACTCCTACTTCAGAGGCTGAATATTATTATCTCGCCAGTAGTTATTTACGTTTAGGAGATTATAATCAAGCTTTAATTTACTTCTCAAGCTTGATCAAAATTTTAAATTCAGAAGAGTCTATTTGGTGGAACATCGAAGCAGGTTTAGCAAGAGCTAAAATATTATTTTATCTCGATAATCATTCCACCGCATTAGAGCAGGCTTACGCCCTATCTATTCATTCTAGCTCAACCGAGGATCAAAAAAATAGAGCTGCTATATTCGTCGAAGATATCTTAGGGTACTTAAGTCCAGCTGATTTAGTACAATTACTTACTGATATTTACCCAGTTCAGCTTAAAGCTAGTATATTAGAGGAGCTTGTATACACTATTCCATATGGGCTTGCTAATTCATTATTTTCAGATGTAGAACAGTTGGCTGAAAAGTCTGGTGAGAGTAATAACATAACCTTAAGTAGGCTTAAACAACAATTATCAGTACCTGTTCAATACCAAAACAGATATGATCCACTTAAGCAGTATAGTATACCTGATGGGTTTCATTACCGGTTGGGGGTATTACTTCCTATGTATTCGTTAGATGATCCTAGATATACTGTGGTTCAAGATTTATATAAAGGCATGTCATTTGCAGCAGAAGAATTCAATGCCAATACTCCAGATGCAAAATTTTTTCTTATTTATAAATCTACCAGTGATACCGCATCGAGAAATAGAGAACTAAGTGTCCAAAAATCAAATTCCAATCATTTTGCGCATACCCAATTTTCGTCCATGGTTATTTCTGATCGAGTCAATGCTGTAATTGGACCCTTATACTCTAATGAAGCTCCATCATATGCTCCACTCGCAGAAGAATATGATACACCACTATTTTTACCTCTAGCCAATGCCGATAGTTTAGATCTTCATAATAATTACATGTTCCAAGTTAATCCGAGTTTTAGTTCTCAAGGGGCTAGATTGGCTAGGTATGCTGTAGAAAACCTCGGCTACGATACACTCGGCATCATAGCCGAACAAGGTAGTTTAGGGGAAGCAGCAGCGCGCTCTTTTCTAAGAGAATCAGAGCGATTGGGAGCTTTTGTAGCCTATAACTTTGTAGAAAATCTTGAAGAGCAAGGTTATGGAATAACAGATTTCACCAAATATTTCACTACCGATACATTAGATAGTGTAACCATCGTTGACGCAGTTTATGCACCATTTACGGGAACTATTGCTCAAACACTAATTGAATCACTACTTACAGACCTTGAAGCTATGCGAAGTACTATTGACATCCTAGGATCAGAAGAATGGGGTGGTGTAAATATTAATGCTTCTAGACTTCCAGAAACCAATATTTATTTTAGTAGAGGCTTTGCAGTTGACACTACACAAAGTAAAACCCAATTGTTTGCCTCATCATACAAAGAACGCTATGGTGACTATCCTACTAACTTTAGTTATATAGGGTTTGATGTAGCATATTATGTCATGCGCGAATTATACTCAGCTAAAAATCCTAAGGCTTTAAAAAATAAAATTAAAAAATCCTCGGCCTACAAAGGACATGCATTTACTATTAATTTCCGTAATACTCACGTCAATTCTTCGGTATTTATTCAGCATATTCCTTCTTTTCAAACTACAGATGAACAAAATTGAGTTGCTTAATATGATGATTGTTCATGTTGCTTTTTGATTCGGTATTGCTCTTGTATCCAATCTCTCCAAATTTTACTAGCTTTTAAATGATCTTTATAGCTAGTGCTGAATGCGTGTGTGCCTTTAGGACTAGCTACCATATACAAGTACTCATGACGTTCAGGGCGTGCAGCAGCCTCTAAACTGCTGTAAGAAGGATTGGTTATAGGGCCAGGTGGTAAACCATCAATTTGATAGGTATTGTATGGATGCTCAAAATTATAGTCTTTATACAATAACCTTCTGCGCTCACCCAAGGCAAAATTTACTGTTGGGTCTGCTTGTAACCTCATATTACTATTTATGCGATTCCAATATAGTCCTCCTATACGTTTTTTTTCCTCCTCAAATCTGTATTCCCATTCAATGATTGAAGCCATGATGATAATTTCTTCCCATTTGGATGATGCGAATGGATCTTCGTCAATAAAATTTGATAAGGCTTTAGTGCTCTCTTCTATTAATCGACCTATGATAGTCTTAGGTTTATCGGTCCAATAAACACTGTAGGTCTCTGGATACAATTGTCCAATTACTCGAGTCGCATTTGAGTTAATTTCTGACAGCCAAGTATCATCTTTTAGGACTTCGAGGAAATCATATTCATCATATAAACTCTGTCGATCGAGTTGCTCAATAATTGATTCAATATTCTTCCCAGGAAGTATTGTCAATGAAATTGGATCTTGCAAACCCCTTCCAAGTTTTTCCAATAATTGATCCAAAGAACTGCTTTTAGTTACTAAATAATGACCTTTTGGCACAATTTTCCAACCTGATAGACGTCTTGCCCAATCAAAAATCTCTGAGTTTATGGATAAGCCTTTTTTTTCTAATACGCTAAAAACACTATCCATTGGTTGTGCTAGATCAAAGTACAATGAGATATCATCTTGTGAGGTAAATGACGTCTGGATGAATCCATTGGAGTGTAAAAGATAGTTTCTGGGGCTAAACACAAATAAAAAAGACGCTAAGAAAAAAACTGTTTGCAATATAAGTGGTTTCATAAATTTTGATAGATATACGCTGGTTGCATTAAAAGTATATGGCTTGCATAAACAGTTTCTGGATATTTAAAGAATAATTAATTAATTAAATTCTTTTGCTTAGCGTCTTGAAACACATCAATTAAAAAAAGGATGTGATCGGATAATGATTCACCAATCAGCTCTACGCCAGTATGTATATCGTTTCGAGAAACATTCGCGGCAAAGTTAAGAGTTTTTAATTTTTTCATAACTGATTTAACTTTCATCCCATCATAAGCTGTTGGTCTCATTAAGGATACAGCATGTATAAAACCAGATATTTCATCACAAGCAAATAAATAACGATCCATTTCAGATTCGGCAGTTACACCTGTTCTACTAGGTGCATGAGCAAGGATCGCATGTTGTATTTCATCTGATAATTCAATTACTGGGAATATGTGCTCTACAGCATGATTGGGGTGCTGATCGGGATATACCTCCCAGTCAATATCATGCAATAAACCACATAACCACCAATCATGAATTGTATTTTCATTTTTTTCTAGTTTTTTTGCATATGCCTTCATGGCATTTGCCACCATATGTGAATGATTTAACAAAGAATTTGCTTTAACATATTTATTAAGTATTAATTCGGCTTGCTTTTTTTCCATTTATCAAACTATTGATTTTATAGATAATTAAGTATTAGGTAAAAATAACAATATTAAATATTCAATTTTATTTACTAAAAAAAGTATGGAAGAATTAATCTAATTTAACCATTTAAATACTTTTTAGATAAGTATAAACAATCAGGAATGTATAATAGACTAACATCAAATTTTTGCAACTACAAAAAAAAATCAATTTATGGATTGACAGTACTAATAGTTGGGCTGTTGACTCCTAGCTGTATGACTAATATAGAAAATATTGAGGGCCAAGAAGTGCAGGATGTTTCGTTTCAACTTAATGTACAACCTATTCTAAAACAATATTGTGTTTCTTGCCATGGTAATGTCGCAGGCATAAACCTAAGCAGCTATGAAGCAGTCATGAGTAATATTGGTACTAATTGGAAGGAGAATGTTGTTGTTCCTGGTGATGCTTTAAATAGTGGTTTATATGATGTACTGTTAGAAAGACCACAATTCCAGCTTCAACAAATGCCAACTGGTGGACCTTACTTAACAGGTAATGAAATAGAAATTATAAAATCATGGATTAATGAGGGTGCAAAAAATAATTAATTCTAATTTCAAGTTTTATTTACTTACAACTAAATTTGTAGTATTTATGTCAATGCAGGTATTGGCTCAAAGCTACTACTCGGAAGTTGGTACAGCCTCTTTTACTTCTAGTATACCATATTATGAATTTACAGGTTCCAGTAATCAGTTAACAGGGCTAATTGATGTTTCGAAAAATACAGTGGACTTTTATTTAGACCTAGAGACTTTAGATAGTGGTATTAGAAAAAGAGATAAGGATATGCGACTAATCTTAGAAACAAAAAAATATCCCTTTGCAGAGTTCTATGGTATTCTTTTAGACAGCATTGATTTGAAAAGTACTCAAGTACAAAATATACGAACCAAAGGGAACTTTAGTATTCATGGAGTATCACAGGAAATCGAAGTAAAAGGAAATTTAACGATGATAGACAATGCTTTAAAATTAACAGCTGAATGGATAGTAAAACTTGATGACTATGATATTTTACCCCCATCCTTTCTCATAATTAAAGTAGATCCAATTCAAAAAATATATATTAATGTTCTGTTAATCCAACAATAGTTGTATAATTAATATCATTATCTATTCCCTATGAGATTACTATTCTATATATTTTTTTTCTTGTTATTTTTTGATTCGGCTCAGGCTCAAATGGAAAGAAAAAGGGCTACTAAAAATATGCCCGACACAGAATTATTTTCTAGTACTTCTCTAGTTACTGCTCAAACAGTAAGTATTGTTCCTAAAGGAGAAATGCAAAGTGCAATATCACATTCCTTTGGAACTATTCGTAGTGGATGGGGCGATTTGTTTGGTCTAGATAACAATGCTGCTGTCCACCTTGCAATAGATTATGGTATAACAAAGAATTTAAGTCTTGGCCTTGGGCGTACCAGTGTTGATGATGTTTTTGATTTACGATTAAAATGGATGCCTTATAGACAAAGTAATTTCGATAATAAACCTGTAAGTATGGGTATTTACTTCAACATAGGCTTAGAGACATTAGAGGAACGGCGGTTCAATTATAGTTTTAATGAGCGTTTAAATTATCATAGTAGTTTTTTCATAGCTCGGAGATTTGGAAATAGGATTTCATTACAATTAAGTCCATCATTATCCCATTTTAATACCCTTGTATCACAAAATACAAATAACCTTGACCACACTACTTTTAGTGCCCTATTTTTAGGTAGGTTAAAACTTAATGAAACAAACTTTTTGTGTTTTGAAACCGTACCCATTAATACTGATCCGGAATCAGTAAGTCACTGGGCATTTAGCTATGAAATTGCATCAGGTGGTCATGTTTTTCAGTTATTTTTACAATCAGGGTATTTATTTACTGAGCAATACATTATTAAACAAACCTCTGACTCATTTTGGGATGGTGATATACGTTTAGGTTTTGCTATCCATAGGGTATACCAAATGAAAAGAAAGTGAGATTGAACCTTTTTAAACTTTTTTAAGGTTTTATGGTTGTTAGGTACTCTGTATTTCAGTCAATAATGTTTTTACTTCTAACTTTTAAACCCTTATTGACTATGGCTCAAAGTGATAAAGTGAATAAATCAATAAATTTAGGTTATATTTCAGCAGCACAAATATTTATGGAATTTTCACATTCACCCACCTCATTTACAATATTGGGTAAAACGCCATACTCATCTTCTCAGCGGGCTGGAATTGGTTTCATTTCACCTTATTCATTACAGATTTTTGGTACTAATTTTAACCTTAGTACACGCTTTCATCCAAACATAAAATATATTTATTCTAAACGGGATGAAGGCGGTAGACTAGATAATATTCAAGGCTGGTCGCTAGATCCCTTTGGTTTAAGTTCAAGAGTCCAACTTAACAAAGTAACAAAACTACGAAATAGTATTTATGGAGGATTTAGTTATATGTCTAAAGCATTTCCAACGGACAAGGGACGGCGGCTAAATTATCATTTTGAATTGCAATCAACTATTGAACAAGTGATAGGAAACCACTACATCGTGTCTTTTGGTGGAGCATTCCATCATATTTCAAACGCACAAACAGGTAAACAAAATCCTGGTATAGACTCTATATACTTGTTATTAAGATTATCTTATCTTATTGAATAAATATCTAAACAAGACATTACATCCATTCAAATTATGTCAATACAAACAAACCTTCACACTAACAAAGGAATTATTCATCTCGAACTATTCCCTGATAAAACGCCTAAAACTGCTGCCAATTTTGTTAACTTATGTGAACGTGGTTTTTATGATGGATTGACCTTTCATAGAGTTATACCAGATTTTATGATACAGGGTGGTTGCCCGCTTGGCACCGGTGTAGGTGGACCTGGTTATCGCTTTGAGGACGAATTTGTACCTAGTTTACGTCATAATGAACCCGGTAAATTATCAATGGCAAATGCAGGACCTAGTACAAATGGTAGT
Organism: Balneola sp.; assembly: GCA_002720745.1. GTDB lineage: Bacteria > Bacteroidota > Rhodothermia > Balneolales > Balneolaceae > UBA1275. The sequence goes on along the minus strand of PBJO01000007.1, from coordinate 294,760 downwards.
CAATTTTTCATCACACATATTTCAACTCCTTGGTTAGATGACCGACATTCTATATTTGGACAGGTTATTAGTCAAAAAGACCAAAATATTGTAAACATTATACAACAAGGTGATATCATCGAAAAAATCGAAATAATTGGTTCAACGGAAACACTACTCTCACAAGTTAAAGAAGTAAAAATGTGGAATGAGTTACTGGATGCAAGTTGATCTAGTCAATATTCCTCCAAAAAAAGGGTTCAGAAGGAATCTACATATAATTATATTCGGTTCGGATACCTTTTCGGGAAAATTATTTGATATAATTTTAATTGCAGCTATAGTCCTAAGTGTTGCTGTGATCATGATGGACAGTATCAGCGAAATCAGGGTTAGATACGGTGATTTACTGTGGAACTTAGAATGGGCTTTTACCCTACTTTTTAGCGTTGAATATCTTTTTAGGATCGCTACAGTAAAAAATGTCAAGGATTATGTGCTTAGCTTCTATGGTATTATAGATTTTCTAGCAGTTTTACCTACCTATTTAAGCATTCTCATACCGGGCACACAATACCTCGTAGCTATACGAGTATTAAGAATACTGCGTATATTTCGTGTTTTAAAATTGGCTCTTTATTTATCAGAGGTTAATTTTATAAGTAAGGCATTGTGGCAAAGTAGAAGGAAAATACTGGTGTTCCTTTTTGCTGTAGTCCTGATATGCATGATTGCTGGATCAATAATGTATGTAGTCGAAGGCCCTGAGTATGGTTTTAGTAACATACCAATATCAATATATTGGGCTATTGTTACTCTATCAACAGTAGGTTTTGGAGATATAGCACCTGTGACTCCGCTTGGCCAGTTTATATCTGCTATAATCATGATGCTTGGTTATGGGATTATAGCGGTACCTACAGGGATTGTAACCTATGAAATGACAAAGAATACACGTAAGATGCACCACTGCTCAGTATGTGGAAAACAAGATCATGAAAGAGATGCATTATTTTGTAAATACTGTGGTGAAGAACTTTAAAAAACTTTGATTTGTAATTTTTGATGGTTTTTTTAATTCAATTATTGTTCCTATATCAGTATAAAATTTCTAAACTTTTAGTAGTTCTATTGCTTATCATCTAAATTATAATTTGGTTAAGGAATTAAGTATTCTACGGCCAAATTTTATTTTGTACCAATCTTACCATCGCTAAAGCTAAACCCCATTGTACTAAAATAGTAGCTAAAGAGTACGGACTTAATGGGTTAAACCATTCATGAGGTGCGTATTCAGTAACACTTAAATACATCCACCAACCAAGTAAAGTTATTACTTCTATAGGTACAATATAGGTTATGACTATATCCCACCATTTACCTAAAGGTTTTAAATCTCCTGCTTGATGTACTAATTCTTCTCGAAACTTTGTTGCGTTATACTGGATAACCGCGTAAGAAATAAAGGCACCTGAAACCATAAGACCGACTCCCCAAACAAAATCTTGATTTTCAAAAAATGTGAGATTCAAAGCAGATGGTAGACCAAATACAAATCCTGCAATTCCTGTCAAAATAGTTGCTTTTTTGCGTGTAAATCCAACATCTACAGCTACCTTCACAACTAATTCAATCATAGACAACAAAGAGCTAAATGCAGCAAAGCTTAAACCTAAGAAAAAAAGAATAGAGAATATGCCACCACCTGACATTGTTGCAAATAACTGAGGCATCCAAATAAACGTTAGCCCCGTTCCTGCTGGTCCAGAATTCTGCATAATTTCTAAAACTTCAGCATTAGACATATTATTACCTAGAGTTCCAAATACAGTGGAAAAAATAATAATTGCAGCAATTAATGAGATGACATTATTACCTATTCCTGTTTGGAATGCACTAATCGTGATCCTATCGTGTGTTCTCATATAAGCAGCATATGTAAGAATTAATCCCCATGCAGCACCTGTATCCCATGCGTTTTGAGTCAGTGCTTCAAGCCAAATACGTGGTTCAGTCAAAGTCCGCCAGTCAGGGGTAAATAGATAGCTAATACCTTCCCAAGAACCTGGTAAACTGATCGCCTTGCCCAATGAAAACAATAAGACTGTAAATAATATTGGTATTAATATTTTATTAACCTTCTCAATAGATGAAATACCTTTGATAACTACCCAAGAACCCAAAATCATAATTATACCATGAGTGAATACAGGTATACCTTGCGCATGAAAAGAATTCCATGCATCCATCGCCTGCTCATAACTGTTTGGTAGTCCTGATTGAAGAGACTGCGATAAATAATACAAACACCAACCTGCCACTACGCTATAGTAAAACATAATAGCTGTGGCAACAAAACCAATAAAAGAACCCATCCATGCTTTATTTTTACCAGCTATAGCCACATAAGATTCTACAATACCTCTTCTACCTTTTTTTCCAATACCATATTCAGCGATTATAAGAGGTATTGACCATAGAAATAAAAAGCTTAACCATGCTACTAAAAAAGCCCCTGCTCCAGCTTCTCCTCCGTTTTGAGCAGCTATTCTCGGAAAACGCCATATATTCCCTGTTCCTATGGCAATTCCGAGTACACTTAGTATGAGACCCCATTTGGTTGAAAACCGCTCCTTATCCTCATTTTTACCTTCTATTGTATTCATCTATTTTGGTCTAAATTGGGAATTTTTAATTAGAGTATAGTATCTTGAATGATGTTGATATGCCTTATTCTGTTTTGATTCAAATAGTGCTATCTCTATTATTACGGTTATAAATATATGGCTTCGACAAACTATTTTTAAGTTGTATCAATTTCAATCATCATTGCTGTAAGATTATACTAAATGTTTGACTCACATCAGAAAACAAATAAGTGGTTAGCGCTAGCGACCTTTTTTATCTCTATTATTATATACACTATGACAATGGCTCCAACAGCTAGTTTTTGGGACGCTGGGGAATTCATTGCAGTCGCACATGGACTACAGGTTAATCATCCTCCAGGAGCACCATTTTACTCTATTTTAGGTCGTCTATTCTCAATGTTTATGCCTACGGAATATGTCGCAGTGAGTATAAATTTCATGAGTGTAATTTCTTCAGCTTTCACTGTCATGCTTCTTTATCTAATAATCATTCGACTTATTAGAGAATTCAAACAAGATGTACATGAATGGAATTTGGATCATAAAATTGTCCATTATGGTGGGGGGTTAGTTGGTAGTTTAACTTTTGCTGTAACCGATACCTTTTGGTTTAATGCGGTTGAAGCTGAAGTGTATGCAATGTCTATGTTCTTTACTGCTATTGTAGTTTGGCTCGCACTAAAGTGGTCCGAACAACATGATAAACCATTCAGTGAACGTTGGTTAGTTCTTATTGCATACATGTTCGGCCTAGCTATAGGCGTTCACTTACTTAATTTGTTGGCCATATTTTTTGTGGCACTCATTGTATACTTTAAAGTCAAGGAAACCATTGAAATAAAATCCTTTGTTATAATGGGAATCATTGCTGTTTTTTCATTCTTTCTTATATATCCCATAACTATTCAAAAACTCCCAGATTGGGCATCTAAAATTAATGATGCTTCCTACGGATTAATTGGTCCCTTTACATTTATATTTTTATTGATTGGTTTACTAATTTACGGCATATATTACACCCAAAAACATAAATATAGACTCGCGAATATTGCCCTTATTAGTTATGTAATGATAATAATTGGGTATTCATCGTACTCAGTTATAATGATACGTTCCATAGCTGACCCCCCAGTAGATGAAAATGATCCGGAAACAGTAGAAGACTTTGTGAGTTATTTGAAGAGAGAGCAATATGGTGATACTCCAATACTCAAGGGAAATTCTTATGATGCTGCAACAGGTCAAATTAATACACAAAAGGCCGTTTGGCTTCCTCGTAGACACTCACAAGCTCCTAATCACCTGTCATATTATGCACGTTATAATAGTGATTTAGAATATTTCTGGGACTATCAAGTTCGACACATGTATATACGCTATTTCAACTGGAATTTCGTAGGAAGAGTAGCAGATATTCAAGATACAGGTTGGCAATCTGGGTTTGAAGAAGAAAAATACCCTGAAAACAGAGCTAGTAATTCCTACTACTTTATTCCCCTTTTACTGGGACTAACTGGGGTATTATACCATTTTAAAGCAGATAGAAATAGAGCATTAGCTGTCTTAGTACTTTTCATAGTGACGGGCTTAGCCATTATTGTATTTTTGAACCAACCTCCCTATCAACCAAGGGAAAGAGACTATGCTTATGTAGGTTCCTATTTTGCCTTTGCCATATGGATAGGTTTAGGTAGTGCAGGTCTACTTCAATTCATCCAAACAAAATTAAAGAATTCAACCATTAATTTTGCTGCCTTATTTTTACTACTTCTGGCCTCACCTCTCTGGATGGCCTCGCAGAATTGGGACGATCATGATCGTAGTAATCGTTATGTTGCTCCAGATTATGCAAAAAACTTGTTGAATTCATTAGCTCCAAATGCAATAGTTTTCACCAATGGTGACAATGACACCTTCCCACTTTGGTACGCCCAAGAAATAGAGGGAGTTAGAACGGATGTCAGAATTGTATGTCTAAGTCTACTAAATACAGATTGGTATATAAAGCAACTAAAAAATCAATGGTCTCACGAGTCTGCTCCTTTACCATTCAGTTATTCAGACAAAGAAATTGAACAAATAACCTCTAAGATTGACCGATGGGAACCGAAAACTATTACCATACCAGTTAACAAAGAGATCTTAGGAGTTGCTTTCTCAGAAGATCAAAAATACAAAGAAGCCATAGGTGTACGGCCAGATACAAATCTTCAGTTACTAAAAACAGGTGTCGATTTTGAAATACCTCTAGATGAGTTAGATGATCAATTAAACTGGCGCGTAGAAGGTCGTTTATACGGACGAGACCAGCAAGGTAATGGAATTTACTACATGCAAGTACAGGATCTTATGATTATCGATTTACTACAATCAAACAATTGGCTACGTCCAATTTACTTTGCGAACACAGTCTCATCATCTAGTATGCTAGATCTTCAACCGTATTTCCGAACGGAGGGTAAGGCCTATCGCATAATGCCAAAAAAATATAATGCTAGAACAATGGGGTACTTAGATCCTGCGATTCATGCAAAACGTCTACGCAACTTTTCTTTTACTGAATGGAATAATCCAAACGCATATTTCGATGAAAATATCCGCCGAATGCTCAGTAATTACCGGTATACCTTTTTACAATTATCCGAACGATATAAAGAGTTAAATGAGCCAGATTCTGCCCGTTATTGGCTAGAATTTTCAGAAGAAAAGATTCCGTTTCGATCTGATGAAGAGAGCTATAACATTCAATCATTATTCGCCATTAACTATCTCAAGCTAAATGCGCTAGATCAAGCTTCAATCATAGCGCATCGGATTAAACCGGTAATTAGAAGAGAATTCATTAGTGAGTTTGAAGTATTTCAGCGATATCAACAAGAGTTTGATGAATTAAATAATGAATTTGAAACTTCTAGAAGATCAGGTGATGTAAAAAAACAACGTGAATTAAGAGCAAGTGTTCAGGCTGTATATGATGAAACGCAACGTTTAGGGGAACAAATTATACAAATTCGACAGTATTTAATCATTACTCAGCATTTACTTTATGAGTCCGGTAATGAATCTGAAGCAGTTGAGCTGACACAAGAGCTAAACACTTTAATGCTCGGCACCCAAATCCCTTCTCTACCTATCAGTAGAGAGGAAAGTGAGCAAGAAGTTCGCAGATATGGAATATTATAGATTAACGAATGATTGAAACTTAAATATCAATAAATATGTAGGTTAAACTTGATACACCTATGTATTATTTCTGTATGCGTTAGTCTATAATATTTTTTACAATGGAGATAAACTATAAAAAATTGTTTATGAAACATACATTCACAGTTGAGAACATCGAAACAATTGCTAAGATTTTTGATACAGATCCTAAGCCCTTAGGTGATAATGTATCCCAATTAAAATTTAAAGATACTGAATCAGATCGAAAATTTGCATTAGAAATCTATCTAGGTCTAGATATTCAGGGTGATTCTATGTATATGGTCCCAGTGTATGCGAAAGATACCTTTCTCCAATTACATAATTCTACTGCATTTGTGGCAAGTAAAATTCTACAAAAGGTAACCTTTTTTGGCACATCAGGTAGTAAAACTTCTGGATTAATCATTGAAAAAGAAGCAGGTTGTTGTTTACATGCTAGTGTTGATGGAGAAATAAAATCAAAAGATTTCACTCAACTTCCAGAAGATTTGATGATGTGTGGTATTGCCTTATCCCTCACCGAGTCAATGGATGATGATTTTAGCTTTGAGGATTAGTTATTTAAGCCTCAAGTTCATGTCGATTTCAAAAATGTTTCAATTTTTTAATACCACTAAACTTGAATTTCCGGTAGCTGAAACAACTATAAATGAGCTCATTAATTTATTTATTCAACGTCATTCGTGTACAATTGAATTCATAGAAATTGTACTTGTCGACGAAATTGAAATAAGGCGTATCAATAGTGAATACCTTAAGAGGGATTATATTACTGATATTATTAGCTTTCATTATCATGAAGAAAGTGAATCAGTGGATTCACTCAACAGAACTTGTCTAGAAGGTACAATTTATTGTTGCTTACCAAGGATTATCGAACAATCCAGAGAGTTAAACGTAAAACTTCATACAGAGTGTCTACGGATATTAGTTCATGGATTACTACATATCTTTGGTTTTGACGATTCAACTGAGCAACAGAAAAAAATTATGACTATGGAAGAAGATGCGATCATTCAACAGATAATATTAGAATAGGTCATTCGTATTATTGATGAGGATGAGGTAAATAGCAAGTTACAAAATAGAATTTTAGGTCGAATTGCATTAAAAACCAATACTATTTTTAAAGTGGCTAATGTTCAGGAATTAGTTAAAGAAGCACTTATCGAGTTACTTGACGAATTGAAACTTCAATTTGAACAGGTAAATAACTTATTTGAAAAATACATTCTATAATTGGCGAGTAAGTCGATACTATTGAGCAGCAAATTACGATATGGCTTCATGGACTTATCAGTCGCTTAAATATATATCACATCATTATATACCATTTAAAATGGTATGATGAATCTAGAATCGAAACTTTAATTAAAACTTCAACTAATAAAGAATTGGGGTATATTTTAAAGACTTGGAGTTATAATCGATACGGTTGATGGTTTAACGATCTGGAACCCGATTATAAGTTTAATTTCTATTACAATCGTATTACTAAGCTTGTATACATTGGATTTATTTATATATAAAAACAAATATTCATTAGACGATTATCTAATCTAATTTATGAATGAAATTAACAGCAGAAGAATTGTTTATTCGACATTCAAAAGCGGATAAACCAAGTTTATTACAGAAATCTATTATTTGTCTTCATGACATTAGAAGTGCGTACAATGTAGGGGCAGTATTTAGAAATGCAGATGCATTTGGCATAAATAAGCTGTTTCTTACCGGCATTACCCCTACTCCAGAAACTAATATTGAAGTTTGTAAAACAGCTATTGGTGCTGAACAGTATGTTTCCTGGAGGCACTTTATACAATGGAGTAATTGTCTTGAAGAGTTAAAGAAAAGAAATACATGCATAATTGCTGTAGAGCAGACCCGTCAATCTATTCCAATTACAAGCTTTAATTACACGGATATTACTAATAAAAATCTTGCTTTTATATTTGGAAATGAAGTGAAAGGTTTAGACGATCAGGCCCTTGAGTCAGCAGACTATCACTTAATTATTCCGCAGTTTGGAAGTAAGCATTCACTCAATCTATCGGTAGCCACTGGTGTAATTTTGTACGATTTAGTTAGCAAATCAACCTACAAATAAAAGTTAAAGGCGCGTCAAATAAAGGCTATCTGCCTTAAAAGTTCTACCCATAGCTCTGAACTGACGAACAAAGCGCAATTTTTTTCTAACAGATGGTGCAAACTGAGAATACTCAACCATAAACAACCTTGAAGTAGATTCGTCATAATAGGTAAAATTTACAAATGGTCCGCCCATTGCCCCATTAATCATTTGCCATGTACCCAGGGTTTCGTATCCTAAATACCGGGCTTTTTGGAAGCTGTTACTTTCAACCGGTCTCCGATATTCGGTAGTGATAAACATAGAATCAGTTCTTCCCTTGATGAATTGCTGATTCAGTGAATCTCTAGTCCGATTTATCCAATCATCATCTAGGAAGCTAATATCATTTATGTCATCCTGCCACCATACCCACATCCATCGGTCATTATCCGGTAAGAATCGACGGTAGCTTATAAAGTTGGTTGTATCAATTCTTTTTATATAATCATGTTGAATCCGAACCATAAACCCATGATCATTCCACAAAGAGTCACTGTACTGCGTTTGTTCTTTTTTCTCATAAACAAACCAATTCCAACGTAATAATTCTTTATCCAAAGCATTGGTTAATAAAGCCGTTTCTGTATTCCTAATTTTGTATGCTAACGCAGAATCACTATTTGAGCTTAAAATTAAGGAATATTGGTCCTTATACCATTGATCCAATAGAGGGAAAGCAAAACTTTCCCCATTACGTACTCGCTGTTCAGTTGACTCATCCAAGAAAGCTCTAACCTGTGCCGCAACCGTGGTAGAATCATCAATTGGCGCAGCAAAAATAATATTCTTATACCCCATAATACGTTCTAGTTGGGAACGGGAACGTATTTGCATAAATGTTAAGTCATAATAAGGCTCTGGATTTGGTAGGGTGAATACATATTTCCCAAATGTTTCTCGTAGTGCATTAGACGTTTCACTATCCCAGTCTGCAGAGTCCATTACAATAAAAAACTCACGTGTATCGCCTTTGGCACGTTCTCTAAAGTCACCATTACAGGCCAATGTACATGCCACTAGAGATAAAAAGGTTAAACAAAATAAAAAACGCATAAAATTGAACAAATTTTAATCAAATTTCTGTACTAATAGTCCGTGGACGTGGAATCTTAGCCCGATGTAATAAACCAATGAATACTATTGATTAGGATAGCCAAATTTGAGTTGATGCACAAAGTTAAAGACCTCTTCCTTCCAATGCTCATTTGGATACGCATTTTTTATTGTTTCAATAAGTGCACTACCAACGATAAAACCATCTACCTCTTTAGATATACTTTGTGCATCATTATAATTTTTTATTCCAAAACCGACCATCAATGGGTTTTTAGTGATGTTTGCTTTTGAGCGTTGAATGAATGTATCTACTGATTGCTGAACCTCACTACCATCTCTAGCGCCTGTAACTCCCGTTACCGACACGCAATATACAAACCCATTGGATTTATCATCACTTAATTGCATTCTTTCATCACTCGTATTAGGTGCAATTAAGTAAATTAGTTGGATTTCATGTGTATGAGCAAATTCCTCAATCATAGTTGCTTCGTCGAGTGGTAGATCAGGTACAATTAGCCCGTCTACACCAGCCTTAGCTGCACTAGAGAAAAATTCCCCCAATCCGAACCTAAGTATAGGATTAATGTATCCCATTAATATAATTGGAATTTCAGAGTTTTTTCTAGTTTCAGCCACCATGCCAAATATGCCTTGAATGGTTACCCCATTAGAAATGGCCATATTGGATGAGTATTGAATGGTCGGTCCATCAGCTAATGGGTCACTAAATGGCATACCTAGTTCAATAATGTCAGCTCCATTGCGTTCAAATCCTAATATTAGATCAACGGTTTCATTTATATCAGGATATCCAGCAGTAATGAAAAGACTCATAACTTTTTCGTCTTTCTTTTGCTCAAAAACCTTATTAATTCGATTCATTAAGTGTTCCATTTATCTTAAAGATATCTGGAAATGGTTTCCATGTCTTTATCACCTCTACCAGAACAATTCAGTACAACAATCTCTTCGGATGTAGTTTTTGGCATTAGCTCATCCAGCCAGGCAAAAGCGTGCGCTGTTTCCAAAGCAGGAATTATTCCCTCTAACCTGGAAAGTAAAGACACTGCTTCAAGTGCTTGTGCATCAGTCACAGCACGGTAATCGACTCTTTTTGTATCGTGTAAGTAAGCGTGTTCTGGACCAATTCCAGGATAATCTAACCCAGCACTGATTGAATGGGCTAATTCAATTTGTCCTTCTTGATCATGGAGAAGATAACTCATTGACCCATGGAGCACGCCAGGTATTCCTTTGGTCAAGGTAGCAGCTGTTTGTCCAGATTCAACTCCTAATCCACCTGCTTCAATCCCAATAATATGTACATTATCATTAATAAATGGATAAAAAATACCAATAGCATTGGATCCACCTCCAACACATGCGATTAGATAATCAGGCAATCGCCCTTCAATGTCCATTAATTGTCGCTTGGTTTCATCACCAATTATGCGGTGGAAATTTCTAACCATCATAGGGTATGGGTGAGGACCAACTACTGAACCTATGATATAGAATGTATCATCGACATTAGTAACCCAATCGCGTATAGCTTCGTTGGTTGCATCTTTTAAAGTTTTAGAACCACTACTTACTCCACGAACTTCCGCTCCCATCAATCGCATTCGATCGACATTGAGTTTTTGACGTACCATATCTTCTTCTCCCATATAGACTATGCATTCCACTCCAAATTTCGCACATGCAGTTGCAGTTGCCACACCATGCTGACCTGCGCCAGTTTCAGCAATTATTCTCTTCTTTCCCATTTTTAGTGCTAAGAGTATCTGGCCAATAGCATTATTTATTTTGTGTGCACCAGTATGGCATAAATCCTCGCGCTTTAAATAGATCTTTGCACCACCATAATAATTGGTTAAACGATCAGCAAAACTTAATTCGGTAGGTCTTCCTACATATTCATGCAGTAAGCGTAGATACTCATTCTCAAATTCAGGATCTTCGCTGGCCTCTTTGTAAGCACACTCGAGTTCATTTAGGGCTGGTATCAGTGTCTCTGGGACAAATTTACCCCCATAGGCTCCAAAATATCCTTTATGATTGGGCTCGGAATAAGTGTTTGTAGTAATAACAGACATTATTGTGATTTGAGGTATGATCAGTTAGTTGAATATAACGATTGAAGAATTTGGAAGTCTAATCTTTAGAATTTAGGTTAACTTCTTCCATTAACAAAGATAGTTTATCAAAATCTTTAATACCTATACTTTCTTCTATTTTAGAAGATACATCAATAGCTAATGGAGGGTTCCCTGAAAGTAATTCCAAGGCTGAATTTACTGTCATATGTGATAATCCACCGGATAAGAAGTAAGGTAGTGGAATATCCAATTCGTTAATAATTGCCCAATCAAAGGAGATGCCTGTGCCCCCACTTTGCCCATTGATCTTAGTATCAAACATGAAGTAACTACATACATCTTTGTAAGAATTAAGTATTTGTGAAAGTTCAGTTGAGGTCGATTTTTCTTCCATAGAAATAACTTTAATTATGCTATAAATTTGTGCTAGTTGGGAACAATATTCTACTGTTTCATGGCCATGAAGTTGAATTAGGTCTAAACCTACCTGTCGAGCGGTTTCTTGTACAAAACTGAGTTCATGATTTTGAAAGACCCCCACCTTTTCTGGGCCTTCTACCCACTCATTGATAGCACCTACCATGGCAGGTTCTATATATCTTGGTGTTCCATCCACAAAAATAAATCCTAAATAATCAGCACCAGCTCCAGCTGCAAACCTAGCATCAGCTAAATTTGTCAGCCCACATATTTTCACTTTACATTTCTTCAATTATCACAATTATTTGAGTTAAACAATGTTGTGTAAATTTATCAGTAGATCAATTACTTTCTACCCTTTTAGGCCAGATTTGGGGTAATGCAACCCAATTATAAGGCACTTGATTAATAATTTTACAGCACTTTATAATACTATCATATTGTGCCATGCGAATGAGCTGCTTTTTGGGCGGCTAAAACCAATGTTCTAAGTTCTTCACCAATATTGCTTTGTCTCATTAAGTGTTCTCCAATTAAAACAGCATTTATACCATTTTTTTGTAAGAATTTAATATCATCAACCGTCGAAATACCACTTTCAGAGACCGTGATAGTGGACTCAGGAGCCATATTTAACTGTGATACTCCACGGTGAACATCAACTTCAAAGGTTTCTAAATCACGATTATTTACACCAAGAATAGATACTTTTTCATAATTGATGCGTTCCTGGTCAACTAAATCATAACATTCTACTAAGGCGTCTAATTCATATTCTTTAGCTGCCGATAATAGCTCATCCAACTGAGAGTCAGATAGAATTCGTGCAATTAATAGTATGGCATCTGCGCCAAAGGCCTTGGCTTCTACTATCTGATATGGATTTATAATGAAGTCTTTCCGTAATATTGGAATAGTAATTTGTTGAGCAATATCATCCAAATAGGATAAATGCCCCTTAAAGAAGGGTTCTTCAGTTAGAACTGATATAGCAGAGGCTCCTGATTTCTCATAGATTCTAGCTAAAGACACAGGGTCAAAGTCCTCTCGAATAAGACCCTTAGAAGGAGAGGCTTTTTTAACTTCAGTTATAAACTGAACCACTTTGCCTTTTATAGCTTGAGAGAATGACTGTAACTCTTTTTCAAAGCCCCATTCCGATTCTAAGCTTGTATAACTGCGTTCTAAGATTCTCTTTTTGAGGTCAATCTTAGTTTGGGAAACTATCTTTTCAAGTATACTCATATTAATAAGCCTGAGTCGCCGATATGAACTCATTAAGTTTATTCAAAGCTGCACCAGATTGGATAGCTTTTTCGGCTATATTTTTTGCTTCATGAAGATGTTGCAGGTCAGTTACTGCATGTATGGCAAATGCTGCATTAAGCACTACCATATTTTTTTGAGCCTCTGTCGCTCTATTGCTCAAAATATCAATAAATATACGAGCATTTTCTGATGGTTCTCCACCTAAAAGCTCTGTCATTTCAACACGATTAAAGTCTAATTCTTCAGGTTCAAATAATCTTGGCTGAGAACTTAATTGTTTTTTTACCTCAAAAAAAGTTGTGGGGTTGCATAAACTTACTTCGTCAAGTCCATCATCAGAGCTAAACGTATAGGCAAATTGGGTATCAAGTGTCGCTAATATCTGAGCTATTTTATGCGCAACATCTTTGTTATAGGCACCAATAACATAATTTCGCACACCAGCAGGATTCGTTAATGGGCCAAGTATGTTAAAAAAAGTATGAAACCCAATAGCTTTCCTAGCTGGCATGACATATTTCATTGCTGGATGAAACATTGGAGCATACATAAAAGCAATACCCACTCGTTCAAAAACTTCAGCAACCTGCACTGGATTTAATTCTATATTTGCACCAAGAATTTCTAAGACATCAGCACTCCCACATTTACTTGACGCACTTCTATTTCCATGTTTGATCACAGGAACACCTGCAGCGGCTGTGACAAAAGCAGTAATGGTGGAAATATTAAAGGTACCGGATTTATCTCCTCCTGTCCCAACAATATCTACAGCACCTGTTATGTCGGCTTGAACCTTTAGAGATTTTGATCGCATAACTTTAACAAAGGAAGATAGTTCTTCAATTGTTTCTCCCTTCATTTTCATAGCGGTTAAAAAGGAGGCTATTTCTTCAGAACTAATTTCATCATTCATGATAGATTCTAAGGCAAACATAGCCTCACCCGTGCTTAAGTCATTGCCTAAAGTGATGTTTTGAAGTGTTTCCTTGAAATTATAATTCATATTGGTCCGCGCTAAAATTGTATTAAGGCTCTAATAAAGGTCTTGGGAATGATTCATAGAATGTTGGGTGAGATACATTAATCCTAAGTCTTTTTTCATTGCATCACCCAATTCTTAACCATTTGAGGGCCTACAATAGTCAGAATACTTTCAGGATGAAATTGTATTCCTTCAATTGGATAGCTTTTATGGCGTACTCCCATGACAATGGTACCGGTATGATCGTCCGTCAAGGCAGTAACCTCCAAGCTGTTTGGTATGCTTTCAGGGCTAAGTACCAAAGAGTGGTATCGAGTTGCGACAAATTCTTCTGGGATAGAATTAAATAAGGGACTTCCATAATGCTTAACCATTGATGTTTTGCCATGCATTAAACTTGGAGCATGCACTACCTTTGCTCCGAATACTTCACCTATGGCTTGATGCCCCAGGCAAACGCCTAGTATGGGTATTTTTTGTCCTAATTCAGCAATAACTTGCTTGGTAACACCTGCATCTTCTGGTTTTCCTGGGCCGGGTGATATTAAAATCTTCGTCGGTTGCAAGTCAATTATTTGATACAAGCTGCACTCATCGTTTCTTATGACCCGATAATCGTTTGTTTGCTCGGCAACTAAATGAACAAGATTGTAGGTGAAAGAATCGTAATTATCTATAATTAGTATCATGGCCTGCCTCAAAAGCTTCTATGTAATCCAACAACATCTCGTATAGGTTGCATTACACGCTCAGCCTGAATGCGAGCTTTCTTTGCACCCTCTTGAAGCACCTCATACACCCTTTCTGGATGTTGATTAAGTTCCCTTCGGCGTTCGGTTGCCTCTGCAAAGTAATCGGAAATAAGTGTTAATAATTCTTTTTTCGCATGTCCATAACCGTATCCACCGGCTCGATATTTCTGAGCAATCTCTTCTTTCTGGTCTTGTGAGGCAAAAAGTGAAATTAAGGCAAATACGTTATCCTTTGACGGATCTTTTGGTTCTTCTAGAGGGGTTGAATCCGTTTGGATGCTCATTATCTTCTTCTTTAAAGCCTTTGGCTGGTCAAATATGGCTAGGGTATTATCGTAACTCTTACTCATTTTCTGACCATCGGTGCCAGGAACGGTTGCCACCGATTTCACGATATACTCTTCTGGTTCAACCAAGAAATCTCCTTCATAGGCTCTATTGAACTTAACTGCCAAGTCACGGCAAATCTCAATGTTTTGTTTCTGATCCTCCCCCACAGGTACAATATCGGAATGATAAATCAAAATATCAGCTGCTTGAAGAATTGGATAGGTAAATAATCCTATGTTTGGACTTAGTCCCGTTGAAATTTTGTCTTTATAAGAAACTCCTTTTTCCATCAAGCTTACTGGTGTTAAGGTGGATAAAATCCATGCTAATTCATTTACCTGAGGCACATCTGACTGAGCGAAGAAGGTGGCTTTATCAGGATCAAGCCCTAGTGCCAGATAGTCTAATGCCACCTCATAAGTAAACTGCCGTAAGGCTTTTCCATCTTTAAGTGAGGTTAGCGAATGGTAATTTGCAATGAAATAAAAGGCTCTGCCTTTATCCTGCATTTCAATATGCTGCCTAATGGCCCCAAAGTAATTCCCTATATGTAATTTACCAGAGGGCTGTATACCAGAAAGTATGATTGGATTAGTCGGTTCTTGTTGCATCGTATGTTAGTTATCTCGTATATCTAAGGCAGTACTTAAGGCTTTTACTAAGGCGCCTGCTTTATTAACTGTCTCCTCAAATTCACTTTCAGCTACACTATCAGCTACTATGCCTGCACCGGCTTGAATATACACCTTATTACCGGTTACAACCATAGTTCTAATAGCTATACAAGTATCCATATTGCCTGAATAATCAAAATATCCGACAGCTCCTGCGTAAATTCCGCGTTTTGTGGGCTCCATTTCATCGATAATTTCCATGGCACGAATTTTTGGAGCCCCACTTACGGTCCCTGCTGGAAAGCATTGCATGAGGGCGTCAACAGTCGTTTTCTCTTTAGCTAATTGACCTGATACATCACTCACAATATGCATAACATGAGAATATCGTTCTATCACTTGATTTCTATCTAAACGAATCGAACCAGCTTCACAGACTCTAGACACATCATTGCGTCCTAAGTCAACCAACATAATATGTTCGGCTATTTCTTTTGGGTCTTTCTTTAAGTCTGCTTCTAATTGCAAATCTTCTTGCAGGCTTGCACCTCTTTTTCTTGTTCCTGCGATAGGTAAAACTCGAACCCTTTGATCTTGTACACTTACCAGCACCTCTGGAGAACTGCCAACTAACGTAAAGTGATCAAAATCTAAGTAAAATAAATAAGGTGAAGGATTAACCATGCGTAATGCACGATAGAGCATAAAAGTATCACCTGACATATCCGTTTCAAACCGTTGGGATAATACTACTTGAAATATGTCTCCTTCGTAAATATGATTTTTGGCTTTTTGAACCATCTCAGTAAAATAAGCCTGGTCCATATTACTACGAAGGTGATCTGGATTTATATAAAAATCGGGTGATTTGTTTACTCCACGATTTACTTTTGCTTCCATTTGATCTAGGGATGACTGGGCCTCTGCATACATTTTTTGTAATTCAAGCTCATCGTCTGTACTACTTTCAATTCGAACTGTATGAATGAGGATTACCTGATGTTTGACATGATCAAATGCATAAATTTCATCGTAAAAGCCCCAAACAGCTTCGGGTAACCCAAGATCATCATTTGGAGTATTTGGAAGATATTCAACCTCTCTAAAGGTGTCATAGGATGAAAAGCCTACAGCCCCACCGGTTAAACGAGGTAAACCAGGAATGTTAGGTTCAGTATATTTGGTCGTACAAATTTTTAAGGCATCAAAGTAGGAATCAAAAACCCTTAGCTCTCCATCTTTCGCTCTCAAATCTGTTTTCTGACCATCAAACTGCAAAACTTCATATGGATTACAACCCAAAAAAGAATATCGAGCCAACCGATCGCCACCTTCAACAGATTCAAAAAGGAAAGGATAATTGCTCCCCTCACGAATATTGAAAAAAAGTGAAACGGGCGTTAAAGTATCAGCTAAAAGCTGTCGATATACTGGTATAGCCGAGAATGTTTTGGCTAGTTGTTTAAACGATTCAACATTCATTCTATTTACCTAGATAAAAGTGATTGTGAGTTAGATAACTCCAAAACAATCCGTTTTTAAAAAAAAACCCACTTTTTGGCAAAAAAGTGGGTAAACACTAGTAACAGCCGAACAATTAAGATTTTCAATCTTTAGAGACTTGAACATGTCAAGAGTTAAGACTATTTAAAAAATATACCTTTGTTGTAGTCTAAATGCAATGGATCAGCAAAAATTTATCAAGCTCATTTATTCAACATAAATTAGATTAGCGATATTATACATTTATAGTAAAACTTGCCTTATATTTTGTTTAATGGAGTGGCAGGTCTAAAGGCCTCCCTTAACCTATAGGAAAGCATACTGGATGTTCCATAAAGCTCTTTTGTCTACACTTATTCTGGCCATTCTAGGTGGCATCCACTGCGATAACATACCTTATACACCCACGCAATCCTATACATTTGTTGATCTGAGTCATTTTCGTGTGGAGCCAACAGATATTAGTTTTGATGTGGACTTAGATGGATTTAAGGATACTACGCTGCACTATACATTTTTTGCCCTACTACATAATTCTGAGTTTTTAGAGCATTTAGGTTACATAGTCAGAAATCCAAGAACTAGTGAGATTTTATTACAGGAAAGTTTGGAAAAACTTATAATTGACACCTTACCGATTGAAATTCAAGGCAATTTTAGTTGGGAAACAACTACGACTTCATATGAGCGATTACTGCTTGAATTATATGCATTGGACAGATATGGATATAGGATACAACATCAAGCCATATTGTCAATAGAGGGTATTGCTAGCTCTCCACCCAAAATCATTTGGGTGGAGAATCCTAATTCTGTTGAAATTCCTACAGGGTCTACTACGCTGAATATTCCATTCCAAGCTAAGGTGACCGACCCAGATGGACAAGAAACACTCGATAGAGTTTTCATCGCGTTTGAAGATGAAGATGGCAGCATACTCACTCCTACACCGAATGTTCTAACCGATTCAGGAACAGGTTTAGACGAAGTAGCGGGTGATTCGGTATATACCATCACATTTTCTGTTAACAGTTCAAACACACCACAAAACAGAACCGTACTTTACTATGCAAAGGATAAAGCGGGACTATTTAGTGATACCCTGAAATCAACATTTAATATCATCAACCCATAGTATGCCTAAATACCTATATATTTCGGTATTAATAGTGATACTATCGTTTCCAAACGGAGTTCAATCTCAATGGTTAGGACCAATGAATTCTGATTTTGAAAGATTTCGGCAGAATGGTATCTCAACTGTTGAAACAAGTAATGGATTTATTTGGGTCTCCCCTCTTTTAAATTATGCTCCCATTGATCGTCCCGACGTAATCTGGGCTATCCCTGATGGTATAGACAGTTTAACTAGTGGTAAAGGTCGCGTATTCTCCATCGCTACTCAAGGTAACACTATTGTCGCAGGATTAGGATTTAGTTCATCGACTCCGGCTGGTACGGTTCCTGCTGGATATGGGTATTATATCAGTTCAAATAATGGACAAAGCTGGTCTTTTTCACCCTTTCCTTTAGACCGTTACATAGATGAAGATACCACCTTTGTTTATGGGGGTATTGAGTATGATCGAGCACGAATTATTGTTCCAGAACAATCCCCACCATACAGTGTAGCAATTAAGGACACAGTGATATTTTCAGCAAATTGGGCTTCTGGATTACTTCGCAGTACAGATTTTGGGCGCCAATGGGAACGAATTGCACTTCCCCCCTTTGGAGTTTCATCAATGCGAGCAGACGGGGGCCGCTATGTTTGGCGTAATTGTGCAGCTGGGTCGGCAAATACTTGTGCCCAATCTGAAGAATTATATACCGCTGTAAGTGATGACAACCTTAAGGGATTTGCAGTACATATTGATCGCAATAATCGTGTTTGGTATGGAAGCGCTGGTGGCATCAATGTATCTGATAATGCACTATACGCACCTATTGACTCAATCCGGTGGAATAATGTGGGTTTTAATTATGATCCTAATGGTCTGTTGGCACGATGGGTTATAGAAATTGCAGAGGATCCAAATGGAGATCGTATTTGGCTTACCAACTGGATTGCGGAAAATAGTACGTCTAATCTACAGGGATTAGATCAATATGGTATAGTCTTTACAGACGATGGTGGTTCGAGTTTTGAACAACGCCTACAAGGTCAAAAAATACTCTCTATTGGTTTCTTCCAGGGTGATGTGTGGGCTGCAGGTGAAAATGGTTTATTCCGATCCAAAGATGAGGGAACAAGCTGGGAAATGATCTCTGTACCTATGTCAGTAAATAATCGTTTGAAGCCCAAGACATCATATCAAAGTATTAGCAGTACCTCGGACTATTTATTCATTGGAACTTCAGATGGATTATTATGGAGCAGGGATCCAGATAATGGCTGGAATATCGAACGGGTAAATTTCCCCTTAGATGGAGGCAACCAATTTAAACCGGAAGCTGAAACTGTGTCGACCTATGCCTATCCTAATCCGTTTTCACCCAATCTACACGGGGAAGTTAGAATACGATTTGAGAGTAGATCTACCAATGCGGCAACCTTACGGATTGTTGATTTTGGCATGAATTTAGTCCTTGAACAGCAGCAGCAAGTTGTCCCTGGAGAATATGAGATTATCTGGACAGGCTTTAATGATATGGGTTCAAAAGTAAGTAATGGGGTTTATTTCTATGAAATAACTCAAGGCGAATCAAAATTCAATGGAAAAATATTAGTCATCGATTAATGCCTATTTTATCTCGTATTGTCCTTACTTTGATCACAGCCTTATTGGTTGGTGGGATGCCCTATGCTCTAATCAACGCTCAATTTGGTGGATATGCTGGATCTACGCTACAATTAGGGTTTGATGCGCAGAGTGTAGCTCTTGGTGATGCGGTGAGTGCTGGGTTTAGCCGAGAAGAACGGGTAGATAGTACTTCACTGGAAGTACAACCTTATTATAATCCTGCCCTAGCAGCAAACTATACCGCTCAAACCCATCTAAGTCTTAGTGTTTTTCAATTAGGTTTAGACCGGCATTATCAGAGTGTTGGCGCACGTGTTGCTCTACCACCCAAAGCCGGTTTATTTATTGGGTTAATTCGGGCTGGAGTTCAAGATATCGATACCCGAAGTTTAAGTGGTTATCCCTTAGGTATGGTATCTACCTCAGATATTCAACTTCAATCAGCTTTTGGTATTCGGCTCAGTGAAAATATCCAAGCAGGAATTGGTTTTAAGATAAACAGAGCCGATTATCACAGCGATATGAAACCATCTACAAGCGTGGGGATGGATCTTGGCATACAGATAAAACTTAATCCTAACACCCATTGGTCATTTGTAATGCAAGATCTTTTAGCTGAGCACACATGGAACTCAGGTGAGTTATACAATCAACCACAGTCAAGAAACCGAGTCGAAGCAATGCCCCTAAGGCTCAAAACAAGTTTAGCTACTCTTGTGATAGGTACGCAGGTATTCGCTGAGTTTGAGATAAAGCGATTTAGCGCGGAGGTTACCACAAGGGAGCTCTTTATATCAAATGGAACACCTGTTTCATACATTGAAGAGTTAGAAACGCGCTTTACACGAGCTAGTTTTCTACGTTTAGCCGCTTCTCGATCACTACACCCATTATTTCGTTTACATATGGGCTGGAATCGATATTTAGCGGAGCAAAATGCCAATAAATGGAGTGCGGGATTTAGCCTTGCACTGCCATTTCAACCCGCTTTGAAGGTGGATTATGGTTTTTCAACTAACCGTCATACTCTTCAATCCATGCATGTTTTTACCCTTCGATATATTTTATGATATTCTAACTATGAATAGTGCCATTAAAATACAAAAAATACACAGCTGCTTACATTTGCTTAGCCGAACTCATCGATTTTTGGTTTGTTTATTCATACTTAGCGTGGACTTTACTAGTGCAGATGCCCAGCGCTCAGGTGTTGCCTTACTCGACATTGCCCCAAATCCTTTTGCCCTTTCTCTCTCTGAAGCGGGAAGCGCTTGGGGCCAAGGCGGAGGAAATTCTTTTACCAATCCCTCGCTATTGGTAAACTCGAAGCGGTCTTCGGTTGAGATTGGGTACACCAATTGGATTGCTGATACAAAAAATATCTTTGGCTCTTATCATAAAAAACTAGAGCAACGAGCCTTTTCCATAAGTTTTTACAGCTCTGGACTACAAGATTTAGAGCAAAGAGATGAGCCAGGTCCGTCTAATGGCTTATTTTCAGTTCAATACCTAAGTATTTCTACCGCTTATGCACAATCGTTTAGATGGTTTAATGTTGGCGCTAGTGTGCATTATCTAAGCGAAGAAATATATCCCTATCGCTCTAATGGCTACGCATTCAATGTAGGCCTATCCCGTTCTTTCGCCAAAGATCGTATTCATATTGGTACCGCTGTACGTAGTTTAGGTGAAATGCAACGTTTAGACGTGGAGGAAACCCCTCTACCAAAGGCTTGGATTAGCGGATTATCCATTGGTTTATTAGAATGGAATGGAAGTAAAAATCCGGAGCTTCCAGTGTTTGTGAGAACCCATTTGGACTACGTCTATCCACTTAATAATGAATCCAATTTATCACAAAATACCTTCACAAATATCGAAGCTTATGCGAGAGTAGGTGTTGAAGTACTAGTAGCAGAAACCTTACAACTCACCACGGGGTTTCGTACAGGTAATACCGCGCGACCTCATTCATTTGGGGTAGGCTATATACTCTCAGATATTCGATTCAACTATGCTATTATTCCTTTTGAGACTGGTTTTGGCACAGTACACTCGGTCGGATTACAATATTTATTTTAGTTGAGGACTTGGTATTATCAGCAGTCAAATTTATGAATCCTAGCATCACTAAAGCGCATTACACCAATATCACCCAGTGCTATGAGGAGATATTGGATTATGAATCAGTGGTACTAGTGTTTCCTCCAATCAGAAATAAATTTCCCAAGACTGACTATCTTTACCTTTTATATTCTGATTTATTAGAGAAGCGACCCTTCCAATATACCGTAAAAAGTATAAATGCTTTCAGGCATATTTTATTACCCTTTTATGCCCTGCGTTACCGAAAAAAAATAGCCTTACATTATCATTGGCTTGAATTTCAAAATCTAAAATCATTGTTAGCTTTTCCCTATAAACTATTGTGGTTTAGTATTTTTGCATTAATGAAAAATCCTATAATTTGGACTGTTCATAATCTAGAACCTCATGATGGTAAGTGGCTTAGCTTTCATAAATGGCTTCATAAAAGTATGGCTAAGCATGCCCATAAATTGCATATACATGATAAAGTCTTACTAAGAGATACCTCACACTATTTAAATGTGCCTATGCACAGTAATAAATGGTGCATAGTTCCTCATCCCTACTTTCCCGCAGAAGTTAAAGAACGAAAACACTCTATTAGCACACTAAATGAACGCTACTCTGCCAGCATACCAGAAAATGCCACAATTATACTCCTATTTGGCAATATAAGCGCTTATAAGGGTATATTGGAATTTATCGATTGGATGATAGGGTATTTAAACAGAAAGAATTGGGATGATGTTATTCATATTATAATAGCGGGGCCCGTAAAAAAAGGGCAAGTAGGTTATCATCAACGTATCAGAACCGCTATCTCATTGAACCCACAATATTTTAGTTATCTACCCTATTTCTTTCCAGAGGATGAATACCCATACCTACTGTCCGCATCGGATTACTGCCTCTTTAATTATAAAAGTATACATACTTCGGGAGGTCTAATGATGGCATTATCCTACAATAGAAAGGTGATTGCACCTAATATTGGTATATTCTTAAGCCAAAAAGATAATACGGATGTGCAACTATTTAATGATAAAGACGAACTTTATCAGATAATTAATCAAATATGGAATAGTCAATCTAAACCCAGATATGAGTAGTATTAGCCAGAAAGTAGCGAGTTTAGCCTTTGGTGACCTAGTAACTAGGGGCTTAGGCTTTGTAAGCAGTATGGTGCTTGCTCGTGCTCTAGGACCGGAAAGTTATGGGATCTGGACAACGGCTTTGGCGATTTTTAGTTATTTATTGTGGTTTTCTGATCTTGGCATAATGCAGTTAGGAACCAGAGAGGTAGCAAAAGAAGGCCATAGATGTTTATATAGTACCGCAGAACTATTTTTAGGCAAGCTTATATGGGCTTTATGTGCGATGATCATTTTATTTTTATTCGCACCATTTTTACCCTATTCCGAGGATATTAACACTCTGGTATGGCTTTTACTTTTTAGTTTAATACCATACGCCTTGCATACTGAGTGGATATTTTCAGGGAAGCAGGAATTTCTGACCTTACAAAGTATTAAAGCGGCTCAGGCGACCGTATTTTTTGCCCTAATATTATATGGCATTCAACGCGCAGATGATCTTGAAAAATTACCTGTGTATTATGGACTTTCGGTCGGGCTAGCCTCCCTTCTACTCTGTACCGTTAGTATATACAAACGGTATTTAGTGATTTCACCCTCCGCCCTGACCCTAGATTTAATTAAAAGATTATATTCTATTCTAAAAGAATCTTTACAACTTGGAATTGGTTGGGTGGGGAGTCAAATTATTCTTCTCTTCCCTCCACTTATATTTGCATTGTTCTATAGCGATGCATTTGTGGGATGGTACGGGGCTGCCCTACGTATAATCATGTTATACATGGTATTAGATCGTATATTTGTGCAATTATTACTCCCAAATCTGGCAAATGGTTGGGATAAAGAGATCTCAGCTTATAGTATAAGCGCTAGGCTAGAGCAGGCTTATCGCTACCATACCTTACTAGGGTTATTAGGGAGTTTTGCGGTACTATTTTTAGCACCTATCATTATTCCCCTGATCTATGGGGATCTATACACAGAAAGTATATCCATGCTTCAAATACTCTCCCCTGTGTTGTTTTTAACATTTCAAAATAGTGTGTTTGCGACCTCCTTAATTGCCGCACAGCAAAGTACATACTATTTAAAAGCTAATCTATTGGGTGGTCTATTTAGCGCAATACTTATTATTGCAGGAAGTTATGTATTATTAAATAATGCCCCTTATGCCCCCTTACTCATTGTACTTAGTGAAGGTATTATAATGTACCTAGCATACTATTATTTCAATAAGTATACCTTACCGATGGTCAAGTTTTGCTTTTATCCCATGTTCCTGGCCTTAGCTATCGGATTTCTATGCTATCTCTGGTTAATGGGGGACCCTGTGCTATTGAGCTACATCAAATATCCGCCAAATAATTTCCTAAGCTCATTGCCTCATTGGTTTAAGATCACTTTTACAATGGCAGTGGCAGTAATTCCACTAGTACTGACAAAGACTATAAACAGGTCAGATTGGAATACCATCCGAAAGTTATTGATGCATAGATCCAAGATATAAACTACAATGATGAGGGATATACTGCATAATCTAGGAGTAGGAGTTTTTGGGCTTAGTCCAGGTTTAGTTTCCTTATTGGATAGTATTGGGTTGAATTATAGAGAGGTAATCGTCGAAGAATCAGCGCTATATTCCTATTCAATATATATTGTGCATAGACCTCTAAATCGTCAAGAACAACATTGGCTGGAAACCCAACAGCATAGCGGTAATAAGTTAGCTGTACTCTTTACCTCAGAATCTAGTATACAACCAGCTAATATCCCCGTACAAAACCGTTATTGTCGTAGTGTACATAGCCCAGATTTATTGAATGGCCCACTCAGTCACCTATGCATGATTGATTGCTATGCAAAAGTTAATTTTTATGGTGGAAAACAAGATATACATGGAATATGCTTTGTAGATAAGAAGAATAGCCAAGCCTTTGAGCAATCCATCTACTTGGGCATTCCTATTGAGGCAGCCTTCTATCAATTTTCGTATACTCGCAAAGTGTTTCCAAGCCCAACGGGTCATCAGCCTAATGAATTGGTATCACGCTCACATATTGGGCATCTGCAACATCTCGTTCGTTATGCTCTTGAGCAGTTATTTTATTCAGTAGATTTACCTTATTTAACCAAGTGGCGTTTCCCAACTGCAAAACCGATAATCACCCTCCGTATTGACAGTGATTTTGGGACACAAGAATCCTTGCGAACTCTATATGGTCTAGCTAATGAGTATTCTGCTATTCTGACAACTTTTCTGCATGTAAAAGCTCACGAAGATTGGCTGGATTGGTTTGCGCAATGGTCAAATCACGAACATGCTTTACATGGCTACGAACATGCGCATATATCCTCTTCCTATCCACTCTATCAAGATGTTGAAAATGGGTACCAGGCGATGGCAGATGCTGGAATGACGCCCAAAGGCTATGCGGCTCCATATGGTATTTGGAGCTTGCAGCTGTCTAAAGTATTGGATACCTACCCTTTTAGCTACAGCTCAGAATTTACGCATGGTTATGATGGACTACCGTATTGGTCACCTAAATCGTTACCTAATAGCAATGATGCATTCAATAAACGCTTGCAGATACCAGTCCACCCTATTTGTACAGGAAGTCTTCACCGGTATCAGGCCACGGAATCTCATTTTATCGCATACTTTAAACGCTACATGGATATTCAACATGGATTACAACAACCATTAATGCTTTATCACCATCCATTGCAGCCAGGATTTGCGAGTATCGAATTTATCCTGAAGTATGCTCAAGAATTAGGTTTGCAATGGCTTTCCTATAGTGATTGGTGCGCATTTTGGACTCAAAGAGCTACAGAACAATGCAATATTTACTACCATAGACCAAGCAGACAATTACATAGTAAGATAAAGCCAAGCCTATTTTATGAATTGAAGCAAGATACTCGCGACTTTGCTATTATAAAACCCAATGACTGGGATTCTCAGAAAGTGTTTCCTATGAATACACTTACACTCCGAAAAATACACTGCGAAACCATGGCTGATGAAAAATTTTTACAAAATCGCTTTTCGAACAAATGGCGTCTCTTAAAGGAAACAATTATACAGAACAGAAATAGAATCCGATTATGAGGCAAGTATTACGCATTGGTATTTTAGCACCATCGAGTATCTCATTAGTAAATGGTGGGGTTCGTACGCAGGTTATGCAAACCGCTGAAGCTCTCCAACGTTTAGGCCATAAGATTGTCTGGATACATAGCAATGAGGTTTTACCCCCTATTGATATTCTACATGTTTTTGTGGCGAGTAGTGAACATTGGGGATTTTTGCGGCAATTTAAAACTAGATATCACTCTAATGACCAGAAAAAGATACCTATAGTCCTTTCTCCGGTATTTTTTACCCCCAAAGGGATGCATATAACCAAATTCAAACTAAATATTGAATTGATATTTGGTAATTTTTTTAGCGGAATTAATTCTGAATACGGTATAAAAAAACAAGTATGCCAAATCGCGGATGCAATTTTGCCTAATACGAGAGCAGAATTGAATCAAATTAACCAATTATTTGGTATACCCCTAGGTCATATGAATGTTATACCTAATGGAGTAGAAACACGATTTTTGAAGGCTGAAAGTAGTGAATTTGAGAAGCGTTATGGGTTAATTGATTATGTTCTGTTTGTAGGTCAGATATCATCAGCCCGAAAGAATGTGATAAGACTTCTTGAAGTTGCACCGAGTCTAGATGCTCCCTTGGTACTTATTGGTGACTTAGGAACCGATGAGTATAGTCAACAATGCGCAGAATTAATTAAGCGTAATAATGTACTTCATTTACCATCGCAAGAGCACCATTCGACTCTATTAGCTTCCGCTTATGCCGCAGCAAAAGTTTTTGTACTGCCCTCACTTTTTGAAACTCCTGGGATAGCCGCTATGGAAGCTGCACTTGCAGGATGCTCTATTGTAATTACCCAAAATGGTGGAACCATTGAGTACTTTAAAAAGATGGCGAGCTATATTAATCCACTGGACAGCTCATCATTACTGACTTCTATTAATAAACTACTACACATTGAAAACGAAGAACATAGGATTCAAAACACCCGCTTGAAAAACCATATTACCTCGCATTATAGCTGGGACAGTGTCGGTGAAATGACTTTAGCGGTCCATAACTCGCTGATCTGATGAAAAATACTCTCTAAGCCCGTCCAAAATTCCTTTTAATATGTAGATCAGTATAACAGACATAAGTCCTAATTCTCTAAAAAATAAAATGAGCACAAAGTAACCTAAAAAAAGGAAGGATTTAAACCCATTTTTTTGAAAAGAAGTACGATCCATTTTAGGGATCCTATCGAAGGGTAATGTACTTAACATGAGCACTGACAATAAAATAATTAGTGGCCCTAAGACACTACTAACCCCATTACGAAAAATATCAAACAACTCGAGCTGCTGGTGGAAGCTCAAATAGAAAGCAGCTAATATAATTGCAAGTGACGGAATTGGTAAGCCAATAAAATTATTCTGATTGGGGATAAGGCGGGTATTAACATTAAAACGGGCTAAGCGGACAGCTCCACACATAGCCGGGACAGCACTAATTAGTATACCGAGAAATTGAAATTCATGTAAAGCGAAGGTATAAATAAGGAAAGATGGTGCAACCCCGAATGAAACAATGTCACTCAGTGAATCTAGTTCTACCCCAAAATCACTACCCGCATTTGCTAATCGAGCAATATATCCATCCATTACATCAAAAAAACCCGCCGCAACAATAAACCAAGCACCACGAAACAACTCTCCCTCTGACACAGCCACGATTGAGAGAAAACCAGAGAACAGATTCATTAAAGTAAAGAAACTTGGAACCGCAATCTTGCGATTTATTGGAGGCTTTGATTCCTTCTTTGCTAGCCTCTTTTGTTTAAAACTCTGATATCTATGTTGAATGGGATATTTCACTATATGGTTAATTTAGCAATAATCGATTCACCAGCAATTACTTTATCCCCCTGCTTAATTAGTACGCTAGAAGATCGTGGAAGTACAACATCCATTCTACTACCAAATTTCATAAGCCCAAAGCGCTTAGCTCTTTCTAGGGAATCGCCCTTACGAATGTAATACACGACCCGACGGGCTAAAAAACCGGTTATTTGTCGAAATAAAATTTTTTGCCCAGATGCATGTCTTACTCCAAATTTTGCCTGCTCATTATCCATTGTGGCGCGATCATCCCAGGCCATTAGGTATTCTCCAGTCTGATAGACAAGATATTCCAAAACTCCACTTATTGGGATGCGATTAATATGGACATCTAAAGGAGACAAAAAAATACTTATTTGAATAGCCTCTTGCTCAATATATTCGGCGGTTTCTACCTCTTTAATTACCACAACTTTTCCGTCAGATGGTGATAATACAAATTCATCTGATAAATTAAGTGGTGATATCCGCTCCGGATCTCGGAAGAAATAAATACTCAGAAACCAAATTGGAAACAATATAAGACTTAAAATAATACCTGATGCTAAGGTATAAAAATACCAACTAAGGCTTAAGACGAGGACCGTGACTAATCCCACTAATACAATGGTGGGAATACCTTCATATGCTATTTTCATTAGAATAGTCTTATAACATCATTCAAGATGACAAAGACCATCAAGCTAATCAACAATAAAAATCCAATATTCTGTGCCATAATCTTTACTTTTTCCGTTGGTTCCCTCCTAGCTATTCCCTCATAAACAAGAAATACTAAATGTCCACCATCCAAGGCAGGAATGGGGAGTATATTCATAATAGCTAATGTGATGCTCAGCAATGCGGTCATCTCCCAAAAACCAATCCACCCAGCTTGATCGGTTGCTTGTTTAGTTAAACTCGCTATGGCTATAGGACCTCCAAGATTCTTCCTGACTGAAATGTCCCCAGAAAACATCCTAGAAAAACCCCCTATAATGCCCATAGTTTGTTCAGTAACTTGCCGCCATCCTTCTTGAATAGACTCAGCAAAATTTAGTTTAGTAGAAGTCGCTCCAACCTGGGCTAAATTTGGAGCAGCTATTCCAATAGTTCGATTTTCATCAGGCTCAATATAAATAGTTAGTCTCTGTCCTTTTCGTTCCACTATAAATTCTATCATACCTTCTGACTTACGTATAATCTGAGTTAATTCTAACCAATAATCTATAGGCTCGCCATTAATTTTTACAAAGCGATCCCCGACTTGTAAGCCTGCATTTTCTGCAGGTGATCCAAATGAAATACTGGATATAATTGGTGGATATATGTGTATTGTATTAATGAATGATTGCTCTTGTAAGCTATCTAAAAAAGTAGATGGAATAAATAAATCAATTAACATTCCACCGCGGACTAGTTGATATGACAAATTACTACTGGTTAACTCAGAAATGGAAACTAATTCTTCAAATGCGTCAACATAATTTCCATTTACTCCGACAATTTTATCATCAGTCTCAAAACCAACATTCTCTAGTAAACTACCCTCAGGTACATAAATCCCGGCAACATTTTCAATAGGTAAACTTAATTTGCCTTGGCTCCAA
This sequence comes from Balneola sp., assembly GCA_002720745.1. Lineage (GTDB taxonomy): Bacteria > Bacteroidota > Rhodothermia > Balneolales > Balneolaceae > UBA1275. The sequence goes on along the minus strand of PBJO01000007.1, from coordinate 265,251 downwards.
TTGATTCCTGAATATATAAAAAAAGCAAGAATCATGTTAAATATCACGCCTGCAGTTATTACAAACATACGCTGCCAAACTGGCTTCGACCGATACTCCCAGGGTTGTGGTTCTGCTGCTAAATGTTCGGTATCCATACTTTCATCTACCATACCAGAGATTTTTACGTAACCTCCCAGCGGGGTAGCACCTATACAATACTCAGTATCGCCTCGTTTGAAACCCCAAATTCGTGGTGGAAAACCCACTGAGAAACGTTCAACTCTCATACCGAACATTTTTGCTGCTAAAAAGTGTCCTAATTCATGTATAAATACTAGGATCATTAGAGCACCAATAAAAATGAAAATAGTCTGTGTTAGTTCAATAAGTTCCATGTTGACAAATAGTTCTTGCATAATCTCGCGTTTGCTGATCTAATTCGACAAGTGAATCATAGCTCAAAATCGAATTAAATTGTATTTGGTTGAGGCAGCGCTCAATAACTTTCGCTATATCAATATACTTAATTTTACCCTCTAAAAAGTGTGTGACTGCAATTTCATTGGCTGCATTTAATATCGCAGGACCTCCTTTGTGCATTTTTACAGAATCTATAGCTAATTCAATACAAGGGAACCGTGAATAGTCAACTGGTTCAAAATGAAGTTTATTTATTTGGCTCCAATCCATTCGTGAACTATTTAGGGGTAATCTGCGGGGATAAGACAAAGCATATAAAATGGGGACTTTCATGTCTGGTGGACCAAGTTGCGCTTTTGTTGAACCATCACAATAAGTCACCATTGAATGAACAATACTTTCGGGATGAACCACTGGAGTTATCTTTTCGATAGGGAGGTCAAATAACCAGTGTGCTTCTATGATCTCTAAACCCTTATTCATCATAGTAGCACTATCTATAGTGATTTTAGAACCCATACTCCAATTTGGATGTTGTAACGCCTGTTCAACCGACACATCATGCATTTGCTCAAGACTTAACGACCTAAAAGGCCCACCGCTTGCTGTTATAATGATTTCTTCAATGTCTTCTTTCTTTTCACCAATAAGCGATTGTAGCATTGCACTGTGTTCGGAATCAATTGGTATCAAGCTGCCTTTGGATTCGGTTAATAATTCGGAAATGATAGCTCCACCTACAACCAAACTTTCTTTATTCGCTAAAGCAACTTTTTTGTGGGCTTTTAGTGCATGATATGTTGGAAAGAATCCAGCAAAACCGACCAAACTGTTTAAAACAATATCAATTTCAGGCAAATTGACTAGTTCATTTAGTATATATGGATCTATGTATGTTCTAGTTTTGGCTGGATCACCTATTTGTTTACGGGCATTGTTATTTTCGAATCCAGTCAATACAGCATGTTTAGCATTAAAGGTTTTAGCCTGCTCATCTAAAAGCTGCCAGTTACTGTGTCCACTTAACAAGACAACTTCGAATAATTTATTATGCTTCTGAATAATTTCTAAGGCTTGCTGTCCAATGGAACCTGTTGATCCAAGAATAGCTATTCGGATCTTGTTATGTTTCATTTCACCCTATTTCATTCAATTTTATAATAGCGGCCATTCTTCCAGCTTTAGAAGCTTCTCTTCTAAAGGAATAAAAATCATTCTCATCGCTGAAAGTACAACCTGCATCCATGACAATTTGAGATTTCACAATACCCATGGTTACGAGTTGTTGGAAAATATAACCTTTTAAATCTAAGTGTGGCTTGTTACCTAAGTTTTTTTCCACGAACTGACCTGGAAACAAATCGGCTACATCTTGACCTACTTCAAAGGCATCTACAGAAATACAAGGACTTATATAAGCCTTTATATTATTTATATCTGCACCAAGTTCTAACATAAACTCAACGGTTTTATTGATAATATTTTTTTGAGCGCCTCTCCATCCAACATGAGCTGCACCGATAACCTGATGAGTTGCATCACCTAGTAAAACAGCTCCACAATCGGCTACTTGTATAAGTAATGAAATACCAAGGGTTGAACTTACAAAAGCATCGGTATCAGGATAAATCCCCCCTTTAGTCACTACTTTAACTCGGTCTGAGTGAGTTTGTTGAGCAATTGCAATATGCTTTAATGATGTATCAGTCTCTTTGGCTAAAACGTGCAATTGTTCTAAGATTATATCCTGATTCTCATCAGAATTAAACCCTATATTTAATCCAGGAATACGAGAGTTGGAAATACTGCAATGAGTATTTTTTTTACTAAACCAACTTAGTACCCGAGACTCATTTAGATTGCGAGGTCGTATAAATTTAAGAGGGGAAGACATTATCTAAATATTCCTTGATTTCTGACATTGGAAATGTTTGCCCTGTCCATAATTCGAAGGAACGTGATGCCTGGTATATAAGCATTGGTAAGCCATTAATTGTGGTACAATTTTGCTGTTCTGCTTGACGTAAAAAAGTCGTTTTCTGTGGATTGTAAACAATATCATAACAAACGGAATCGGCTAAGAACTTGGTAAATTGTGCGTCAACTGGAGAATTTTCTGAATTTGGATGCATACCAAGTGGTGTGGTATTAACAATCAAATCCACTTCAACCGCATATTCTGCCCACTCATCATAAGAAATCAAATTTATGGGTAAATCGTTCTGTAGGCGTTCAGGATTTCTACTTACAACAAAATATTTATCAACCCCAAAATCTCTTAATCCGTGTATTATTGCTTTTGTCGCACCACCAAAACCAAATATTAATACTGAATCCAATTTCATGAGTCCTAAGTCTCTTAAAGGCTCTATAAAACCAAAACTATCGGTATTATGACCTACTAACTCCTGATCCAGTTTTTGGATACAATTAATTACTTGCATAGATTTCGCTAAATCCGAATGCCTATCAACCGACTCAAATAAAGTTTCCTTATAAGGAAGTGTGATATTTGCACCTTTAAAATTTATAGAATTAAAATGGGCGATAAGACTTGGCAATTCATTTACTAAAATCTCTACGGCAACATATTCCAAATCTAAGGAATGATGGTCAATAGCTAGATTGTGCATAATAGGAGAAATACTATGTGACACTGGATTACCAATCAATAATAGATGATCTCGTGAAGAAATAGGATCGAGTAAAAATTCAGAAAACTTCATATAAAAAAAATGCGCAACCATTGGTTGCGCATTTTAAAATAATAGTTTGTTAGTCTAAGCAGTGATTTCTTCTGTAGGTTCTAAGGAAATTCCCTTGAAGGTATCACTTTCTGCTAACTTTTTAAATGACTCTAAGTCTTTAACTAGTTGTGCTGCTGATTGCTCAATGAAAGTTGCTAATCCATGAGAAGGATCTCCAAAGAAAGTACGGTAATCTAAAGAAAATTCAACCTGAGTCCGATTGCCGTTATCAAGTGGTGTAAACCGAATAGTACCAGTTTGATTCAGATTACCATTGATTGTAATCCAAGCAAAGCGTGTATTTCGTAAATTATCAATTAGATTAGTAGTCCAGTGAAATATTTCACCGTCGATAGTTGTTTTATATTCAAAGGTTTGAGAGTTGATTCGTTCTACAGAATCAACGCGCTCTAGAAACTTAGGGAAATCAACTGGATTACTTAATAATTCGTACACCTTAGATAGGGGTAGTTCAATTTCTATACGTTCGTGCGCCATATAATATACCTTGGATCTTGGAATAATAATTATTTAGTAAANNATGAACCAAATATGGATAAAAANGTAAGGTTCAATCANATNGTATTGAAGTTACACATAATATGCATAAGCCTCAATGACTGACTCTAATAAAATTATCATTTACTTAATAGATGCCTCCGAATCTCTGTTGCAATGGATTCAATGGATTGAGCCCCATCAAGTACGATGAATCGTGAATTTTCTTTAATCATGTTCTCATATCCTTCTAATACTCGAGAGTAAAATTCCATGCCCGCCATTTCCATTCTGTCTTGAGCGTGTTTTAACCGTCTCTGCAAGGCCAATTTTTGTGATATCCTCAAATAAAAAGTGATCTCGGGTACTAATCCACAAGCAGCCATTCTGTTTAACATAGAAATCTCATCGATAGGTAAAACTGAACGTCCATATCCTTGATATGCCGTAGTGGAATCATAAAATCGATCCAAAATTACCGTTGTGCCATTATCTAGTGCAGGTATAATTTTTTCCTGCACTAATTGTGCACGTGCAGCTGAAAACAATAATAATTCTGATATAGCGGATATATTATTCTTTGAGTCTAATAGTATCGACCTTATCTCTTCAGCAATTGATGTGCCTCCTGGTTCACGATAAACATGGACTTGCTTACCCTGCTCTTCAAGGTATTGCTTCAACAGGTGAATTTGGGTTGACTTACCACAGCCATCTATGCCTTCAAAGTTTATTAGCATATCTGCCGAATTATCATTTCTCTGGTTAATCCAGATCTAAGGGTTCTTTATTCAAAATTAAACTAAGTGCCATATAAATCAACAAACATGAACCCCAAGCTATAAAAAAGACGGCTGCAAAAAAAGAAAGTGCCCAATTAGTATCAATCCCAAAATCAGCTAGCCCTTCACATACGTCCCAATGATTTTTGTCGTTCTTAGATTTATAGAGTCGTTTACAGTGTTTCTTCTGAACGTAACTCAAAGAAGAGGTAGTTGAATCTGCCTGATACGTGTTTGTTCTATCGTGATATGTATTAGGTAAATTATCATCATATTGTGTCTGGCCAGTAGTAAATGACTTAGATTCACCTGAACCAAAAACATCAAATTCTTTAAGTGGTTTATTTTTATTCTTTCTAGGTTTTTTAACTTGTTCCGCATCTAAAAATTCTTCGAAAGTAATATTTAAAATACTATTATAAAAAGGTATTTGCTTATCAGTTACACTTATACATTGGAATGACATATTTTTTGTTCTAAACATATTATATGATAAGATAAAATTTAAACTAGCTTAAAATAAATGAACTCCACTTTCGCTAATATATCCATCCAATGCAATATCCCATGGATCCTTAGGCAAGCAGTAGACATTAAACCCTTCCAATAATAGACCTATTTTTGGTGTTGAGGATGGTACTTTAGCTAAAAATCCGTCATAAAAGCCTCCGCCATAGCCTAGCCTAGTACCCCGTTTATCAATAGCTAGTAAAGGTACTATTATTAAATCCAAATCAAATATATCCGCTTTATTTTCAGTAATAGGTTCTAAAACACCCCAATAATTTTTTCGCAAAACGTTTATATTACTAATATAATGATGCCGTAGTTGTCTATTGCTTGCCATAATCGGTACTGCTATTTGCTTACCTTGAGCTATACCCTCGTTGATAATTTGTAAAGTGTCTACTTCCTTGTGCTTGATAATTGAAATATAACTGTGTAACGTTTGAGCATTTTTAAAAACATCCCACGCAGATAAGTGCTCTCTAATAGCTATATTGCATTTTATCCATTCTTTTTCAACAACACCCTTTCTTTTAGATTTGAAATAAAATCGTAATGAACGTTTGAACGTTTTAGTTCTTAAATTCATAATGTAAGTTTGACTTAAGGCTCTATCATGAAATTATAGGTCAATCAAGTAATGCTGGGAACTATCGGTTTCCTGTACCAATAGTTCACCGAGTAAATCCTGCCAAAAATTCTTCCCATAGTAGAACATAAAATAACTAGGATGTAATACGCGCTCCATGGGCCCTTTTGGGAATAAATATGATTGAAGAAAATGTAACTGTTTCAACTCATACTCAAATTTAGATTGATGCGCCTTTTTGGCTTTCTTAATAAGCGATCGCATCGCCTTACTAATTTCATTTTTTGTCTTTCCAATAGTTCCTTCTAAGGATTGATCAAACGAAATTATATTCATTATCTGAGATTGATATTGCCCTAAGATATACTTTTCTAGCTCATCTAACTTAGCCTGAGGGAATTGTTCGGATATAGTAGACAACCAATTATTTTTTAGTGATGGAAAACTTTCTTGATAATGAGCCAATGTGAATGGAAATTTTGCCATTAAACGTTGAACCTTTTTTTCCCGAATGGTAGCAGAGAAACGAGGTATCAGTATGGGCATATCCAGGGCAAAAAACTCATATACCTTCCTCATTTGTCCATGATATGCTATTTCAGCAGGACCACCTACATAAGCAATTACTGGAAGCAAATGGTCTTGTAGTATCGGACGTAAAAATACATTTGGTGAAAACCGTTCTGGTTGGTCTTGCGTTAATTTTAAGAGTTTGTTGCTGGTCAACCTTTGTTTTCCACCTTTATGAAGGAAGGAGTATTTGCCAGTTGAATCATGATATAATTTGACTCGCTTAGCATCCTCATTGAACAAAAACCATTGACTATCCATGACGTTAACCTGACTCTGAGCTATCTTCTCATTGAACTCAGAAGTTTGGCTTTTTAATAATTTTGTGATGTTATGGTCGTTTCTTACCGCTTCACTGATTATCGGGCTGAGAAGTTTTTTTATACTTGCATGGTTGCTTCCTACCACAAGAAATTCATACCCTTCAAATACATGGATTATCCAATGAGCAAAATTTTGGGCATGGGTTTTATCGTCTGAATACGTTTCATTTGCATCCTGAAGAAAAGCTTGGATCCAAGTATTATTTCTAAACTGAGTACTCTGTTCAGAGGCTTGCTGAGCTGCTTCTTCAATAGAATGGTGTTTGGTAAGCCATTTAAAGAACTCTTTTTTTATTAGAGAGCTATCGCCTTTGATTTTACCTACAGGCATCCCTATTTGTTCTTGCAAAGAAGTTTGTTCTACATCGGCCAGGAATTTTTTAAGTATAGAATTATTTTTTTTATCTGAGGCATTTACATCTGATTGGTACCAGTTAATTTGATTGATTTCTGTGTAATCGTGGTCTTCATCCGCCAACCAAAATACAGGAATAACAGTTTTACCTATTGTTTCAGAGAAACGTTTACTCCACTGAATTGCACTCATTAACTTGAAAAACGTATAAAGCGGTCCCCCATACCATATAAGTTGCTGACCCGTAACTACACAATAGCTATCCTCATCTAGTAATTTAGCACGAACAGCAGCTTGAGATTCTTCAATACCCAACCATTGATGAAAATCTTTTAGTGCCTCTACTATATCATCTCTTGAGTTTGTAACTGTCTTTTTTAAGGATTTAACTTTTTTATTAGATAAGTCTTGTAACTTATTACTAGAAAATGGGTAAAAACTATAGAAAGAGTGTAAACAAGGATCACCATTTGTGTAACTTGTTAATAATGAGTTAGGCTGTAAATTAGAAAGAGGTATTGGACTAAATTTCACGATTTACTTAACCTTTAAGTTGTTGCATTTTATCTCTTAGACTGGCAGCTTTTTCATAATTTTCTGTTTCAATCGCTATTTGTAGTTGCTCATGTAACAATTCAAGAGGACTTTTCTTATTTTGTATTGATTGTTTAGCTACATTACTTTTATTTTTTACTGAGTCCACTTGAGTCGATTCATCCTCATGTACTACCCCCACCTCCTCTAGTACAATCTCATCAACATAAATAGGGCAAGAAAAACGAACCGCTAAGGCAATAGCATCACTAGGACGAGCATCTATTTCATGGTAAGATATTGGACCCTTTATAGAAATATTGGCATAGTAGGTTCCTTCTTTTAAATGATGCACTACCACATATTCAATTTGACCTCCTAATTCAGTAATAATTTGCATGATTAAGTCATGTGTCATAGGTCGTGGTGGCTTTATTTGCTCCATTTCTAAGGCGATTGCTTGTGCCTCATAAGCCCCAATAATAATAGGTAAACGCCTACTCCCTTCTACTTCCATTAGTATAAGAGAGTAGGCAGAAGCTATTCTAATGCTTGTTGTAAGCCCCAAAATTTCCATTTCGACCATAAATTCAGTGTCTATTGTATACTTTAACTTTATAAGTTTATTGGATAGACTGTTAAAAATAAAACATGCACATCCATTAAGCTAACATCTTAAAGATAGCATTATTTGTTGTTGAACTAAAATACCTCACTAGCTACTTTATAAACTGATTTACTTTTCCCAATTGAATAGTAATGCAAGGTAGGAACACCAAATGATATTAGTTCTTTTGACTGTTTAATTACCCATTTTATGCCGATTTCTTCAGCCTGATCATTATTTTTAGCCTTTTCTAGGGTATCAGTTAGGTCAGATGCAAATTATTCGATGGCCTTTTTGGCTAGTTGGGCACTCACTTTATTGAGTTCATAAGCATAATCACTCAAGTCATAATCGGCCTGAGCAATAGAAGTACTTGAAAAAGTATTAGTCGCAAGAATATCGGCCCCAGCGTTCAGGTAAGCCAGGTGAATATCTTTTATAATATCTGGACGTGTCAAACTTAAAAGATCATTGTTGCCCTTCAAATCAATATGATGATCGGTAAATCGTTCCCCCTCTGAAATCGATCTCTTCAAGTTAGTGATGTTGTATCATGGTACCCATTGCACCGTCTAATACCAGTATATGTCTTTCTAACTTGTCTTTAATCATATCGCTAATAAAAAACAAAATCACGCATAAATTATGCAATAACTAATCATTAGCGCCCTACGTTTAGGTGCAGCTTAGAACCTTTGTAGATTGACCATAAGGGCGTAGCTAATGCCAATTTTACTTTTCCAAAGTCGGTTTCAAAAGAATAGCTAAATCCAGCAGACCACAATGTTTGCTTAGCGGCAAAGCCTTCAGATATTGATCTAAAATTTTTGAAATGTGCTCCAACCAAAAATAATTCCCAAATATCGCTGCCTCTTAATGGAATTACATAGCTAGATTTAAGACGAAAAGCCCATTGAGCATCAAATTGGCGCTCGTAAAAACCAGGCAAGGTTTTAGCTCCACCGAATACAATAGCATAAGTCCATGGTAACTCTTTAGCCCATACCTTGTTATATACCTGGTTTAGATGAATAAAACCTATACCCATTTTTGGGGATTCAATGATAGTCTCAAGGTGCAGTGAATGAACCCATTGAGCATTGCGTCCAATGAGTTGGGCTTCAGGCTGTATACTTTTTTGATAAGTTGAACTAAAATCTAGATGATTAGCTAAATTCCAGTCTAACACTTTAAGCCGTTGAAAAATCCCTAATTGTATAAAGATTCCTTGATAACTATCTATATATGACTGTACCCGTTTGGAAGAACTACTATTTTCAAAGGCTATACTCATATTGTACTTATAATTTGGATTCGCTAACCAGCTTCCAGTTAATCCCAAAACAATTTGTTGATATACACTGTCTCTCTGTTCAAGCTCAATAAATGTATTTATAAATAACCGCTTATGAATCGGCTGCTGAACACTTAATGAGGTTGAAGTATAATCTATATCGGTGCGAGTAAATGTAAAATCCAAGGCTTGGTCAGCTTTCCATAATTCAGGTATTTCTAGCGCTAGATCCCCCACTATCATCCAGCGATTATTTTCAATTGGTACCACCCCCAGTACCCCTTCAATTGAACTTTTAGGCATACTAGTATTCAATTTTTTGCCTTTATCACTTGCTTGTATAGTGAGGTATAACTCTACTTGTCCATTGACACTGTCTTCGATCAGGTGATCGATTTGGAGCCATTCGTTAGAAGCTAATGATCGTTCTTTTATAACCAACATATCGGTTATAAAATCATTTATCCATTCATCACTGTATGGCTCAATCAGCATTGTATCAATAATGACATTAGAAAGGTAAGAGTCTCTAAGATTGATAATATTCTGCTTACCTGTTTCTTCGAAATAGACCACGAATGGATTTTGAATGCTTATTGCGTCTACCAAAATAAGTCGAGTCAGTTTTAAGGTAGGTTGCACAAGCTGAGCCTGCACCGACGTAGCAATACCTATAAATAACAGGTAGATCCAGCGTAGAGTTAGAACAAATTTCGAAGGATGCAATGAAATCTAAAGGTGTTGGTTGTATGAGGATATATTAAATATTACGTTTTCTATAATAGTATAGAAGCTATAGAATAAATAGTAAAAAAATATTATCCTAGGTTACTTTTTGGATACAAATATGGTTAGTTTTGCAATATATTTTTTATTTTTTGGTTGTCATTAGATTTTTTTTAAGGCTATTTTTTTGAATTAAATCCGTTTTTAAAGCTCATCTTTTTTGTTTATTTATTAATTCACTAAATGAAAAATAATTACAAGCGACTTATTGAACAGACCTACAACTTTCCTTTAGAAGGTTTTGATCTTCAGAAAGGCATATTACACTTCAATGGCATAGATCTTAAGAAGATTTTAGATAATTATGGGACCCCACTTCGAATTAGTTATTTACCTAAGATTAGGGAGCAAATCCAAAAAGCTCGGAACTTATTTAATCAAGCTTTTAAGAAATATGATTATGCAGGTTCATATGAATTTTGTTACTGTACAAAATGCTGTCACCATAGTTACGTCGTTAAAACTGCACTTAAAGAAAGAGTTTCATTGGAAACCTCTTCTTCATATGATATTGATCTTATTTTAAAGCTATATGAACATGGTGCTTTAAGTAAAAATGTAACGATTTTGCATAATGGCATTAAAACCGAGGAATACATAGAAAAAATTCGTCTTTTACAACACCAAGATTTTAAACATACCATCACCATACTAGATAGTGTACAGGAACTAGAACGTATAACTATCCAAGAATTAGACAAACCGATCAAAATAGGACTTCGTATAAGTATTGATCAAGAACCTAAAGCAGCATACTGCACCTCAAGAATGGGTATAAGTAAAAAAGAATTATTGGAATTGGTTAAGGATAAAATACAAACCAATGCTTTCCTTGAGCTTCACATGATACATTTTTACGTGGATTCGGGCATCAATGATAACTTATATTATTGGGGTGAGTTCAAAAAAGCTTTAAAGCTGTATACCCAAATAAAACAATTAGTTCCCTCTCTTCAAGCCATAAATATTGGTGGTGGCTTTCCAATTAGAAATAGCTTGGATTTCGAATATGATTATGAATACGTTGTGGACGAAATCGTTCGAAAAATTAAAGACGTATGTGTTCAAGTTTGTGTTTCAGAACCAGATATTTATACCGAGTTCGGTAAATATACCGTGGGTGAGAGTGGTGCTGTAATTTTTAGAGTTATTGAACAAAAACAACAAAAAGACACTGAATTGTGGTATATCATTGACAACAGCTTAATGAATACCATACCAGATTCTTGCTCCATAAACGAAAAATTTATCTTACTCCCCATAAATAAATGGGAAAATGACTACAGAAGTATTCATATTGGTGGAATAAGCTGTGATAATTCCGATTACTATAACTCTGAGCAATTAAATCAAAAAATATACTTGCCTTCCTTTAATGATAAATCTGGTGAAGATCCTCTGTATATTGGTTTTTTTCACACTGGTGCTTATCAAGAAGCAATTTCAGGATATGGGGGCATTAAGCATTGCTTGATCCCATCACCAAGACAAATTATAGTGGACAAAGACGAACATGGTAATCTCATAGATTACCTTTACCGTGATGAACAATCCGTCAGTAATATGCTATCCATTCTTGGTTATGATTACTAAAGCTACTTTTTATTCGAATACAGTCATTACTCCTCTAATTTGGTAAGTAGTAATGGAACTAAACCTTATATTAAAAAAATGCTAATAACGAATAAATGATTTGATTAACCGACACAATCATGCTCTAACTCAATTAACCATTTATACTAGAAATTATCTTTCTAAAACTAAAATGTGATGTCTAAAGGACCAATTTCTACTTTTTTAATGACGAATTTTAAGCATTTTAATGCAGCCGCACTAATTGATGCTGCCCAAGGCTATGAACAGAAGTTATTAGAAGGAAATAAAATGTTAGTAAGCTTAGCTGGAGCGATGAGTACTGCAGAATTAGGGATAAGTTTGGCAGAAATGATACGTTCTGATAAAGTTCATGCTATTTCGTGCACAGGAGCAAACTTAGAAGAAGATGTATTTAATTTAGTTGCTCACAATTATTATAAACGAATTCCTAACTATAGAGATCTCAATAAAGAAGGAGAACAGGAGCTGCTTGAAAATCACTATAATCGAGTCACCGATACCTGCATTCCTGAAATGGAAGCTATACGAGTAGTTGAGAAGCATTTAGTCCAACGATGGGTTGATGCTGCTAATGAAGAAATTCGCTTATTTCCTCATGAATTTTTTTATGATCTTCTACTTTCCAAAGATATTTCTGCTTCTTATCAAATTAACCCAAAACACTCATGGTTATTAGCTGCTGCAGAAAAGAATCTACCCATTGTTGTTCCAGGTTGGGAAGATTCGACTTGTGGTAATTTTTTTGCCTCACATTGTATTAAAGGTAGAACAAATCCACATGTTGTAAAATCTGGGATTGAATATATGATGGAATTAGCGGAATGGTATCAAATGGAATCAGAGACAGGAGTTGGATTCTTTCAAATTGGTGGTGGAATTGCAGGTGATTTCCCAATCTGTGTGGTACCAATGATAGAGCAGGATTTGGGTGTTTCAGTACCTTTGTGGTCATATTTTTGCCAAATTAGTGATTCAACCACTAGCTATGGATCCTATTCTGGGGCTATTCCTAACGAAAAGATAACATGGGGAAAATTAGGTGTGGATACCCCAAAATTTGTCATAGAATCTGATGCAACCATTGTTGCTCCTCTAATTTTTGCGTATCTATTAGACAAATAAATAATTTCAGTATTTCTTCGTGCCTGATGACCTCAAATAAAATAGACATTGCCCACACAAATCAAGAGAGTGCCTTGGATTTATATGATTCTCTGCTGCTTCCAAGGCTAATAGAAGAAAAAATGCTAATGCTTTTACGGCAAAACAAAATAAATAAATGGTTCTCTGGTATAGGGCAAGAAGCCATTTCGGTTGGGGTGACTAAGGCCTGTTATAAAGAAGATTTTCTACTCCCAATGCACAGAAATTTGGGCGTATTCACAAGTAGAAATGTACCTCTCTATCCTCTTTTTTGTCAACTTTTTGGCAAGGCTGATGGCTTTAGCTCGGGCCGTGAACGTTCATTTCATTTTGGTAGCTTAGAGCACAGGATAGTTGGTATGATATCGCATTTAGCGGCTATGATGCCTGTGGCAGACGGTTTAGCACTTGCCAACAAATTACGAGATAACCAATCTATTGCTGTATCCTTTTGCGGGGATGGAGCAACTAGTGAAGGTGATTTTCATGAAGCCTTAAACCTAGCTGCTGTTTGGAATTTACCTGTAGTCTTTATCATAGAAAACAATGGATATGGCCTATCCACACCAACATCGCAACAATACGCATGCGAACATTTAGCAGACCGTGCTATTGGCTATGGTGTTAAAGGTATACGAGTAGATGGTAATGATATATTTGCTGTAATGAATGCAATGAAAGAAGCACGAGCCAGTGCTTTAAAGGATAAACCAGTGCTCATTGAAGCACAGACATTTAGAATGCGGGGACATGAAGAGGCATCTGGGACAGCATATGTGCCTAAAGATATGATGGCTGAATGGAAAACGAAAGATCCCATTGTGCGTTTTGAGCAGTATCTTCGTCAGAGTTTCAACTATACCGATCAGCAATTTTCTGACCATAGCAAACAGCTTAGAGAAATGTTCAAAACTGACTTAAACAAAGCACTACTTGCCAATGATCCCAGTTTTGATGAGGAAGTCGAACGCGCAGCTGTTTTTGCCCCTCAATACAGATCTAGCTCTACTCCTGAAGCTACGGTAACAAAAAATGTTAAAAAACGCTTTGTAGATGCAATTTCTAATGCATTATCACAGAGTTTACGAGTAGACGAAAAAGTGCTTCTTATGGGGCAGGATGTAGCCGAATATGGTGGTGTTTTTAAAATATCTGACGGATTCCTAAGCGAATTTGGTGAGCAGCGAATTAGAAATACACCCATCATTGAATCAGGAATTTTAGGGGCAGCTTTAGGTTTAGCATTGGATGATTTTAAGCCCATTGTTGAGATGCAATTTGCCGATTTTGTGAGTTGTGGGATGAATCAAATCATTCAAAATATTGCCAAATCACATTACCGTTGGACGCAGGGAATTAATGTGACCATTCGCCTACCTCATGGAGCAGGTGTTGGAGCAGGGCCATTTCATTCACAATCTCCAGAGTCATGGTTTATGCCTCATGCGGGCCTGAAAATTATAGTACCATCAACTGTAGAGGATGCTCAAAACATGCTTTATAGTGCCATATTAGAACCTAACCCTGTTTTATTTTTTGAACATAAAAGACTTTACCGTAGCCTAAGGGAGACGGTACCTGTAAAGGCAGAGTGGACCGATATTCATGCCGCTAGGGTACTACATGAAGGGAATCACATGAGTATAATTACATTTGGCTGGCCAGTTCATTGGGCTTTAGATATTGCTAAAGAAATGGAAGTACAAGGCATTTCTATTGAGATCGTTGATTTAAGGAGTTTAGCCCCTATAGATTGGTCGACTCTAATAGGCTCGGTTAAGAAAACGAATCGCGCTTTGTTGTTACAAGAAGCCCCTGAAATTATGGGGCCTATGAGTGAAATTGCGTCTTATCTGTCTGAACATGCATTTCAGTGGTTGGATGCCCCAATCAAAAGAGTTTCATCGATCCACACACCTATTCCATTTAACAAGAATTTGGAGGCTGGCTATTTAGGGCAGCATCGCTTGAAAGAGCATGCTCTAGAGTTATTAAACTACTAAATTTGAAATTTAAGCATAATTATGCGGATGAATGAGACGTTTGACAAGCAACATTAATATGCCGTTGACGTCCATCGTTGAAAACCCTTTAATAGCTCGATCAGCATCTAACAAAGCATTAAAAATACCCACCATGTCCGTTGTAGAGTAGCGCTTTGCATCGGAGGATAAGCGCTTAAAATAATAGGATGAATTGATATGAAGTGCTTTCTTAATTTCGGTATCAGATTTAGAAGCCTGTTTTAATCGAATGATCTGCCACAGTTTTAAAAAGTCAGAATACAAAAAAGCGACGATGCGAATTAATTCTCCAGTATCTGATTTGCTTTGTTGAAGAATTCGTTTAGCAATAAAGAAGGCTTGCTGAAGCTCTTTTTTGTTAATGGCCTCCTTTAGTTCAAATACATCAAAGCCCCGGTAGGACCCTACAATAGAGCGGACTTCTTCAAGATCAATTTCTCCTTCTATATTGGCTGTATATGTACAAATTTTATCTATTTCAGATGATAAAAGCTTTAAATCGTTGCCTACCAATTGAGCAAGTAGTTGGGCAACTTGTTCACTTAATAAGGTCTTATATTCCTGTTTAGCCCATCCCATAACCCAATTTGCTAATTGATAATCTGGGAGTGGATCGAATAATAGAGCATGTATTCTCTGGCCATGTAATCCCTTACCGATTTTTGTATTTTTTGGAATTTTAGGATCTAGATGTATTAACAGTATGGTTTGAGGGTTTGGGCGTTGAAGATAGTGCAAGAAATCATCCTGAAGATTAGAAGGTGTACGTTTAAATAAATCATTAGCATTCTTAACCACAACCAAGCGACGCTCAGCCATCATGGGATAACTCTTAACCAACTGCAAAACGTATTCTAACTGAACCTCATTTCCATAGAGAAAATTACTATTGAAATCTCGCTCATGAGTGGGGATAATCTCAATAATACGCTTTATGAATCGATCTATAAAGAAATGTTCACCACCCTCAATTACATAAATTGGATGTACCTTACCCTGTTTTATTGAGGAGATTGCTTCACGAAATAAATCTAGAGACGAATTCTTTATAGCCATCTAAAGCGTATTCATATCAGGTTGATTAAGGGGTAATCCTACCCATCATACGTGGGAATGCAATAGTTTCTCTTACATGATTAAGTCCACATATCCATGCCACTATTCGTTCTAATCCTAAGCCAAATCCAGCATGTGGGACACTACCAAACCGTCGCAAATCCGTATACCAATTAAATACTTTTGGATCCAAACCCTCTTGCTCAATTCTAGCTAATATTACCTCGAAATTGTCTTCTCGTTGACTCCCACCAATTATTTCGCCATAGCCTTCAGGAGCTAGAATATCCACTCCCAAAGCATAGGTATCAGTTGCATCACGTTTCATATAGAAAGCTTTTATTTCGGCAGGCCAATGGGTTACCATAACTGGTAGATCATATTGCATGGTAAGTACGGTTTCATCACTCCCACCAAAATCAGCGCCCCAAGTAAATTCTTGTGCAGATTTTTTCCATTTTGGAATATTACGCAAATCTTCCTCAATCTGGTCAATTCTTGAAATTATATCAATAACTCTCTTTTCAATCTGCTTTTTTCTCCATTTTTTTGCAGAGCCNTGTTNTTTTTGTATNGTAGTCTGTTCCTGGCCCANCTTTTCCTTTTCAGATTCTCGTTTTTGAANCAATTCATCCAATANNTGNGCTGTTTTCTCAGAGNTTAAAATATCCACTGAATCATCATATTTGATGCGAANAAAATCTTTTTCAACCAACCTTTGTAGAGAGCTAGTATCTCGCTCNAACANACTAAGTTCTTGGCTATAATTCTTTAATATGTCAGNAACAATAGATTTAAGCATATCCTCTGCTAAATCCATATTCATCTCCAAATCATAGAATGCCATTTCAGGTTCGATCATCCAGAATTCGGATAAATGTCGGCGAGTTTTTGACTTTTCTGCTCTAAACGTNGGCCCAAANGTATANATTAATCCATGNGCCATTGCCAGCGCCTCTCCATANAGCTGACCTGTTTGTGCTAAGTAGGCTTTTTNTTCAAAAAANTCAGTTTCAAATAATGTAGTANTCCCCTCNGCNGCATTGGGGGTAAAAATNGGGGTATCNGTTTGGATAAAACCTCGNGATTGGAAGAAGTTATGAATGGCAAATATAATTCCATTNCGCACCCGCATANCNGCCCATTGTCGTTGGCTACGCAACCATAAATGGCGTCGATTCATTAAAAATTCAATGCCATGTTCTTTTGGAGTAATTGGATATTCAGTNACTAACTGTAAAATTTCGACGCGTTGAACTTGNAGTTCTACCCCACCTATACTGCGTTCATCAGCAACCACTAGACCATNCANACGTATCGATGATTCTTGCTTTAAANTNACCGCCGCTACCCAACTNTCTTCAGAGACCTCTTCTTTGTTTACCACACACTGGCAGATACCANATCCNTCNCTANATTCGATGAATANCAAGCTTCCACTACTTCTCACATTATAAACCCACCCAGCAAGATCTACTTNCGATGAGATATGATTCNTTAGTTGATGAATATAGGTCAATTGTTTCTTCATTCTANTNCAANNAATACTATTCAGGGNTTAATTTNGCTTCTACAAATTCACTTTCATTCATAAACANTTGAGCAAAAGATATTATATCTTCTACCGATACGCTATCAATATGCTNTACNANTTCGTCTAGGTCTACATGACGCTTATAATAAATCTCACTNTTTGCTAATCGCATCATCCGATTCGACGTATTNTCCTGACTCAANAAGAGTTTACCTTTTANTTGTGCTTTGGCTTCAGATAGTTCTTTNTAGGCTAATTCNTGACGTGCAAGAAGATTTAGTTGTTCTACCACTAATTCATGCACATGTTCNACGTANTCTTTATCCGTACCCACATATACNCCCCAAATTCCTGTTTCCAAAAAGCTCTGGTTAAAGGTTTGAACCGAATAACAGTATCCATATTTTTCGCGAATATTTTGATGCAGNCGNGAACTCATTCCACCTCCNAAAAGTGTATTTGTGAGCAGTAGTACATACTTTTGGTCATCGTCAAAATGCAACCCTCTTCGGCCCCATATATAGTGNGTCTGTTCGATACTTTTAGTCAATGACAATGGTTTTGTGTCTAGTGGACTTAACTCCTGGTCTAGGGNTTCTACTAATTTGCGNTCTTCTGTTGTTAAAACCGATTGGCAGTAGNGTAANACCGTATCNTGATCNACATTNCCAGCCACAGCTATAATTAAATTTTCGGGGGCATATCGGTCTCTCATATATTGNAATAAATCGTCATCTGTAAATGCAGAAACNGTTTNCTCATAGCCTAATATAGGNCTNCCGAGTGGATGNTCTTTGAATAAATGACTGGTGAATTCTTCAAATAAATAATCATCTGGTGAATCACGNTACATTTTCATCTCTTCNATTACCACCTTTTTTTCCTTCTCAATTTCTTCTTTAGGAAAAATNGGATNCATCACCATATCANATAANACATCCAAAGCNGTACGTAACTCGGTATCNAANCAGCGAGCATAATANCATGTATACTCCGTAGANGTAAATGCATTNAGATATCCNCCNACGGACTCCATGGATTGAGCTATCTCAAATGCNGTACGNTTCTTGGTACCCTTAAAAAGCATATGCTCTAAAAAGTGGGTAACCCCTGCTTGTTGTNNAGTNTCATGTCGGGCACCAGATTTTACCCAAATCCCNGCTGTTACNCTTTTTACACTTGGAATATGCTCNGTAACAATGGTTAANCCGTTCGGCATAACAGTTTTNGTTATATAATCTTCCATATAATAATCTATTAACTCTANTGAAATTNGGATACTAATATTATTTTNTTGTTTATNTATTAATAAATTTNCCTAATTGTCNTTTATTTTNAAGATACAGTAATCTCTTTGAATCTACCTTAATTGTATGGCTTATTCTATCAANCAAAAAAGGCACTCCTTTNGATGGAATGCCTTTTANTAAATCTATATTACTNTANNATTAATCACGAGGTATGAGTGCTTTTCTAGATAGACGTAACTTTCCGCCATGTTCTACTTTAAGTAAAACNACTTCAATCTCATCNCCTAGTGTAAGGTANTCAGAAACCTTCNCAACACGTTTATGGTCNATTTCAGAAATATGTAGTAATCCATCTTTNCCNGGGGCTACTTCNACGAAGGCGCCAAAGTCCTTNATNGATTTNACTANGCCTTTGTAGGTAGCNCCTTCTTCTAAATGTCCTACAATCATTTTTATNCGTTTTTTTGCATCTTCCGCNTTTGCAAGATCATTTGCAGAAATGGTAATTACACCTTTTCCTTTATCNTTCTCTTCAATGATAATTTCAGTNCCGGTTTCCTTTTGAAGGGTTTGTATTACCTTACCTCCTGGNCCAATAACCGCACCNATGTCACTNCCATCAATTTCCATTTTAAGGAATTGAGGNGCATATTNAGANAGCNCTGGACGAGCCATTGAGATACTTTCCGCCATNCTTTCAAGTATATGCAAACGTCCAACTCTTGCTTGCTCTAANGCTTCTTCNATGATNTTAAAACTAATNCCTTGNACTTTCATATCCATTTGGCAGGCTGTAATACCATCAACAGAACCNGCGGTTTTGAAGTCCATATCNCCCATAAANTCTTCTTCACCACGAATATCAGATAATACNATNGTATTTTCCTCNCCTACTANCATACCCATAGCNATACCAGCAACNGGCTTTTTAAGAGGAACACCNGCGTCCATTAGNGCNAANGAACCACCACAGACAGANGCCATTGACGATGAACCNTTAGATTCTGTTATATCAGAAATGACACGTACAACATAACTGAATTCTTCANAACTNGGCATCATTTTACGTAGTGCCCGTTCCGCAAGATGNCCGTGTCCAATNTCACGTCTACCNGGACCACGNATAAATCCAGCTTCACCTACNGAATAGGGTGGNAAATTNTAGTGTAGCATGAATTTCTTTGCTTCNTGATCAAANAGTGTATCAACATTTTGTTCATCTCTTTTNGTGCCCAAAGTCACTGANACTANAGCTTGNGTCTCTCCTCGAGNNAAAATTGACGATCCATGTGTCCGAGGAATATAACCAACCTGAGTCCANATGTCTCTTATATCAACAGGTGTACGACCATCGATGCGTCTTTTTTGNGTCAATATCATATTTCTNAGTTCATTTTTTTCAATTTGACCTAAGATNCNTTTCGCCTCCGAGATAAATTCATCTCCTTTCTCTTGCTCTTCTAGTTTAGCTATCGCTTCATCCTTGACTTCTTTGATTTTTGAGTTGTATTCCTCTTTACCAAGACCTATGCCAATAATTTCCTTAATTTTACTCTCTACTAACGCTTTTACCTCTTCTTCGACAGTTTCATCTGCTTTTGCTGGAATAAATTCACGTTTTTCTTTTCCTAATTCATTCCGTAGTTCATCTTGAAAATCACATAATTTTGCAATTGAAGCATGAGCAGCTTTGATAGCCTTTAACATTTCTGTTTCAGATATCTCATCCATTTCTCCTTCAATCATTAACACTGAATCTCGAGTACCACCAACAACCATATCAATGTCAGACTGTTGAAGTTCACTTACAGTTGGATTGATGATGTACTCACCATCTATTCTACCTACTCTAACTTCACCCATTGGTCCGTCAAAAGGAACATCGGATAAGTGAAGAGCTAAACTAGCTCCAACCGCACCTAAAACATCACCATCATTCTCATCATCCGAGGAAATTACTGAACTTATTATTTGTGTGTCATTATAATATCCCTTTGGAAATAATGGGCGTAATACACGATCAATTAATCGACTGGATAAAATCTCTTTTTCGTTAGATCGTCCTTCTCTTTTCATAAAGCCACCAGGGAAGCGACCAGCAGCTGAGAAACTTTCTTTATGATCTACAGTTAGTGGAAAAAAGTTTTGACCTGGTTTTGGTTCTTTTGCACTTACTGCAGTACATAATACCATAGTATCGCCCATGCGTACTACAACAGAACCATCGGCTTGTTTTGCTATTCTACCTGTTTCTACGGATAGTTTTTTGCCAGGGGCAAATTCAATACTTCTAAAATCTTCTTTCATTATTTATCTCTTTTGTTGCTTTATCTCACTTAATTGCATGATTAGTGAGAGAAAATATTTATAAAAAAAGCTCCGGAGTGGAGCCTTACGATTTATTTACGAATACCGAGTTCATTGATGAGAACTCGGTATTTTTCGATATCGTTTTTCATTAAATAATTAAGTAAACGACGACGTTTACCCACTAACTTAAGCAAACCTCTTCGAGAAGAGTGATCTTTTTTATTAGACTTTAAGTGTTCTGTAAGATGATTAATTCGGTGGGTAAATAAGGCTATTTGCCCTTCCGTTGATCCAGTATTGGTGCTATCACTACCAAATTTGGTGAAAAGTTCTTTTTTTTCTTCTGCAGTTATGCTCATGTAATCGGAAGGTTATCAGTTTTATATTATACTCAAAATATACGCTTTTTTATGTAATAGAACAATATTGCTAAAGGCTACTTTATAATTTTAATGCCATGTCGCTCTAATATCTTAAGACTTCTTTTTTTGTCTAATTTTAGTTGATTTACTAGTTCGATTAAGCTATTAAATTTTTTTTCGTCCCTAATACGTTCTATCAAAAATACTCTAAGAGTTTGCCCATAAATCTGTTTGTCGAACGAAAATAAATGAACCTCAATACGTTTGTTTAATCCATTAAAAGTAGGTCTATTGCCAATATTCATCATTCCTTGAAAGATATTGCCATCCAATTGGGCAAATATAACATACGTGCCTTCTTTTGGTATGAGTTTATCTCTATGACTCGGTTGAATATTAGCTGTTGGAAATCCAATAGTTCTTCCTCTCTCGTCTCCATGAACAACGACCCCCTCAAAGCTATATGGCCTCCCTAGCAATTCTTCTGCTCGAATTACGTCACCATGTACCTCAAGAAACTGGCGAATTTTCGTGCTACTAATCGTTAAGTCACCCATTTCTTTCTTTTCAACAATCTCAACTTCAAAATCTAGATGAGGTGACATTTTTTGTAAGGTTTGAGCATTTCCATCTCTATTCTTTCCAAAATGATGGTCATAACCAATAATGAAATATGATAAACCAATTTTATTGGATAGTGTATTTTTTACAAACTCATCGGAATTTTGAAGTGAAAAATCTCGTGTAAAAGGTATTACACACAACATATCTACTCCCAATTCACTCAAATGCCTTGAGCGTTCTTCCAAGGTAGTCAACAATCGTATTCCGTCATCACCAGCATAGATTATACTTCTCGGGTGTGGATCGAAACTCACTACTACACTTCTACAATTATGCTTATTTGCTTTTTGAACAAGTCTGTTCATTAGTACTATATGCCCTTGATGTATACCGTCAAATGTACCCACGGTAAGGACCGTTTCTCTCTGAAAAGGGATATCATCGATGTAACGAATCTCTGTCATAGGTTCAAACTTAAGAGATTATTGCTTTACTAAGGATTCAAAAACACTAATTTCTATTGCTTGCTTAGCCTCTAAACAACCAATTTTACTTCTAGTTAGTCCACAAAGATAAGCCCTTGATCCAAGAGCAATTCCAAGGTCATGCGCTATACTGCGAATATAAGTGCCTTTAGAACAGTTGATTGTTAATTCTAAAGTGTTGCCCGTAAATGAATGAATATCAGTTGAATATACATGAACAGGACGAGGTTTTAAAACAACCGTTTTACCTTTACGTGCTAATTCATAAAGTTTTTTACCATTTCTTTTTAAAGCCGAATACATGGGAGGAATTTGTTGTATTTCCCCAGAAAAATCGGATAATAATTTCTTTTTAATGTCTTCCAAGGTTATATGTTCATACTGGGCTTGCTGATCAACTTGCGTTTCCGCATCATAGCTTGGTGTACTTCCACCTAATTTTATTTTAGCTAGATACTCTTTAGTTTGTGATTGAATTTGATCAATACTTTTTGTTGCCTTTCCAAAACATAAAACCAATAAACCATCTGCCATTGGATCTAGTGTTCCAGCATGACCTACCTTCTTTCTTTGTATTCTCGAGCGAACATACTTGACCACGTCAAAACTAGTCCAACCCAAAGGTTTATTTATTAATAGAATTCCCGCCGGTGTCTCATTGACTTTAAATTCAGAGGGGAAGTTGGTAGAACTAAATATTGGAAAATCGATCCATTGCATACAAATAATGTAATCCCCAATTAATTTTTATCTATTTTTTTAAAAAGCTGTTCGATAGAGTCAACGTATTTACTAGTATCATCTTCATAAAATTGGAGTTCTGGAATTTTACGCACTTGATTACGAATTCGAGAAGCTAACACAAACTTTATCTGCTTTTGGTGATTATCCAAATAAGAATATATTGATTTTGAATCACGATTTGGAGAAAAAACGCTTAAATATACTTTGGCGATTGATAAGTCAGGACTTAATTGCACTTTAGTAATCGTTACAAAACAACCATCTGGCTGAAAGTTACGTTGAATAATCTCACTCAAATCTCGACGAAATAATTCATTAAGCCGTTTTAAGCGAATACTCATGTTAACTGGACTCGTCTAAGGTTCGCTTCTCTTCGGTCATTTTATAACTTTCGAAAATATCACCAACCTTTAGATCATTATAATTCCGAATGCTGATTCCACATTCATAACCAGAACTCACCTCTTTCACATCATCCTTAAAACGTTTTAAAGCACCAATATCACCATCATAGATAACCACGCCGTCTCGTATAATCCGCAATGGATTATTTCGATCAATTTTACCATCGGTAACATAACAACCAGCAATTGTTCCAACTTTTGATACTTTGAAGATCTCGCGTACTTCTACAGAGCCCATTATTTGCTCTTTTATCTCGGGGGACAACAAACCTTCTAGGGCATCGCGCACTTCATCTACGGCATCATAAATTACACTAAATAATCGTATATCGATTTCTTCGCTCTCCGACAATTTTCTTGCCTGTGCCGTAGGACGAACTTGGAAACCAATAATAATAGCATCGGACGCTGAAGCAAGCAGTACATCCGATTCAGATATAGCTCCTGCACCCGTGTGAATGATACTAACGGATACTTCTTCAGTTCCTAATTTTTGCAGTGCTCCAGTCAAAGCTTCAATTGAACCATCAACATCAGCTTTAATTATGATGTTAAGTTCCGATACTTCACCCAATGCCATTCTTCTAGATAAATCATCTAGAGTCATGTGCTTAGTTTTTCTTAGTGCTTGTTCGCGGCGTATTTGTTGTCTTTGATTGGCAATTCCTTTTGCAGACTTTTCATCGATAGCGACGCGTATTTTATCACCGGCTTGAGGCATTTCGTCAAAACCAGTTAATTGAACAGGTGTGGCTGGTCCAGCCTCCATAATACGAGCCCCTAAGTCATTCTCCATTGCTCGAACCCTACCGTAAGAAGGTCCAGCAACAAAAGGATCGCCTACTTTGAGAGTACCATTCTGCACCAAGATGTTAGCCACTATTCCTTTACCCTTATCCAATCTAGATTCAAGTACAACTCCATCAGCTCGCCGATCTGGATTAGCTTTTAACTCCAATAATTCTGCTTCGATAACTAGTTTTTCAAGTAAATCTGAAATTCCCATTCCTGTTTTTGCAGACACATGTGCAAATTGGGTAGAACCGCCCCAATCTTCAACTATCACTGAATGATCTGACAGCTGCTGCTTTATCTTGTCTGGTGTAACACCTTGTTTATCCATTTTATTGATCGCAACTACCATTGGAACACCAGCTGCCTTCGCATGATTGATTGCTTCAATAGTTTGAGGCATAACCGAATCATCAGCAGCAACAACAAGAATTACGATATCAGTAGCTTGTGCGCCACGCGAACGCATTGCAGTAAAAGCTTCGTGACCAGGTGTGTCTAAAAAGGTTATTTTTTTGTCTTTATGTGCGACCTCGTAAGCACCAACATGCTGAGTTATACCACCAGCTTCGCCCTCGGCAACACGGGCTTCTCTAATGTAGTCTAACAAAGAAGTCTTGCCGTGATCTACGTGTCCCATTACTGTAATGATGGGAGCTCGGTCTTTAAGGTCAGATTCATCATCGATTTCTTCTTCAAACTCTTCAACCATTTCTTCGGCATCTACGAATTTTACTTCTTTGCCAAATTCTTCAGAAACTAATTCAATGGTTCCAGCATCTAATCGCTGGTTTATAGTGATCATTAATCCAATACTCATACAAGCAGAAATAATATCTGTTACACTTACCTCTAGTTCCTCAGCTAAATCATTCGCTGTTATGAATTCAGTAACTTCTATGACGCCACTTTCTAACTGATCTAATTCCTGCTGTTGTTGTAATTCTTCTTCTCTTTCTTCTTTTCGCTGTCTTCTTCTCTTACCACGTTTATTTCCAACGGTAGATCCATCCTGAATTTTTTTCAGGGTTTCTTTCATCATCCGATCTACATCTATCTCATCGACTTCAGTTTTTTTAATTTTCTTTTTAAACTTTTTCTTTGAGTCGAGAGTAGGTTTTGTAATGGGTTCTTCTTGATTAACAGAATTCGTATTAACACGATCTTTTTTACGTTTTCTCTTTTTTCTTGGTTGTTTATCAGAAGTTTTCTCACTGGTAAATGCTCCTTTACCTAATACTTTAGTTCCTTTTAGCTTGCTAGCACGTCCTCGAATAATATCTTCTTCACTTTCGGCATTAAGTATTATTTCATTTTCTGAAATAGCATCTTCAAACTTTTCTTGTTGAGCTGGTTTTTTAGTAACTGTATCTGACAGATTTTTACCATCTATTTGCTCATCGATCGGTTCTGTTATTGACTTAGTTGATGACTTAGTTGACTTCGCTTTAATTGAAAGTACCTGCTCAGCGGACTCCGTTACATTATTTTGTTTTTTGTTCTGAATTGACTCAATATTTGTGGTAACAGAAGTCCCTTCTGACTTTATGCCCTCAAATTCAGAATTGCTTTCCTTTGCCTGGTCTTTTTGGATAAGTTCTGATTTTACTTTTTCAATCTCTTGTTTTTCTAGAGTAGTAGACACCTCATTCGCTTCCACGTTGGTAGTGTCAGTTGATTTGTCCATAGGTTCAAGTCTGTCAAGGAGTTTATCTTCGATGGTTCTAACAGGTGCATTCGCAACTATGTCCTCCTCTTCTAATGGTTCCAAGAATTGATCAACTGTTACACTGTCATTACGCTGATTCATCATTTGATTGCGTCTGGACTCATAAGCTTCTTTAGCACGTTCATGGTCTGCACTTTTAGCTTTATCTTCCCCATAAACCTGCTCCAAAACAACATACATATCTAGTGTTATCTTAAAATTTGGTTGGTTAGAGGCAGTAAGTCCCTTATCCTTTAAAGTATCTACGATAGACTGAGTAGATACATTGAATTCGGAAGCTACTTTAAATAACGGTTTGGGTCTATTTATGGGCATTTGAATGTGATTAGTATACTGTCTAAACTACCAATTTAAGATTGTATTTTACAATTCTATTCCTCAAATTCGTAGGCAATGACTTCTATAATTTTACGAGCTAATGCTTCGTCAATTTCATTGTTGGTTCGGCTCACAATTTCATCGGTATTGAGTTCCAATACTGCTCGGGCTGTATCACAACCAATAGTATATAGTAATTGAATAGTTTTTTCACCAAAATCATCCGTAAACTCAGCTAAATCAATATCATCTTCTTCTTCTACTTCTCGATAAACATCTATTTCACACTCCGACAACTTAGATGCCAAACGAATATTTACACCACCTTTACCAATTGCCTTAGAAACTTGGTCTGCAGGTACTAAAACACTAGCTTTTTCTGCTTTTCCGTCTAATTCAACTTTCATTACCTCAGCTGGTTGAAGTGCTCTTTTTATGAATTCAACTCTATCCTTGGTAAAATTAATCACGTCAATATTCTCATTTTGTAATTCCCGAACTATTGCATGAATTCGTATTCCTTTCATACCAACACATGCGCCAACAGGATCAATTCGTTCATCATGCGACTTAACAGCTACTTTTGAACGATCACCGGGTGCTCGGGCTACCTTTACTAAATCGATAATGCCGTCGAATACTTCAGGTATTTCATTTTCAAATAAGCGCTCTAAAAAAAGTTCAGAAGTTCTGGAGATAATCACAGTTGGGTTTCCGTTATTCATGTGAACACCAGTTACAACAGCTCGAATTGTATCTCCTTTTCGATATCGGTCTTTATATATTTGCTCATTGCGAGGAAGTAACAACTCCACCCCATTGTGATTTACGAGAATGTCTTTGTTATGTCGAACTTGATATACATCACCAAGAATAATTTCTCCAACTCTGTCGGTATAATCTTCATAGATATTATCTTTTTCAATTTCGCGTATGCGTTGCGCTAATTGTTGACGTGCCATATTTACAGCCCTACGTCCAAAATTTAGTATACTAACTTCTTGAGCTAATTCATCATATAATTCAATATCTACATCTATTTTTTGAGCATCTTCTAAGGTTATTTCACCCACAGGATCAGCTAATTCTTCTGCTGGGACAACTTCTTGAACATGAAGAATCTGAATTTCTCCTCTGTCTGCATTCAAAATGACCGAGAACGCATCATCTGTTTCATATTTCTTTCGAATCATTGTTCTGAAGACATCTTCTAATATAGTTAACAGAAGATCTCGATCAATACCTTTTTCCTTTGCTATCTCGGCAAAAGAGGAAATAATTTGTTTAGAAAAATCAGGCTGCATTGATGTGTAATTTTAAGTTAGATTGTAGGTATAATTTTAGCTTCTATTATTTGTGTAAAAGGTATAACAATGGTTTTTTTATCAAATACAAGTTGAATATCCGTAGAACCAACTTTTGTTAATTGACCTTTAATTTTCTCGACTTCGTCATTGTTCATTCTATATCGAACTCTACATGTACGACCAATATTCTTGGGGTATTGACGAATATCGCTCAACGGTTTACTCAACCCAGGTGAAGAGATATTGAGACGATACCAACCTAGCTCTAATTCATGTGCCTCTAATAAAAAATCCAATTCACGGCTGATCTTGGCACAAATATCGATAGAAAGATCTTCCTCCTCTTTATCGAGATAAACCCATAACTCCATAGGTGTAGTATTTTTAATTTCTACACCAACCACAAACACGCCGTGTGAGGATGCGCATTGTTGCGCTAAATTAAAGATCTTTTCCGTACTGGTTTTCATGTTACATGTAATGTGTAAATTTATGCTTTGACTACAGTTATAAAAAATAAAAAAAGCGGGAACCCATCGGCGCCCACCACTGTATTTAATATAGTTTAAAAAGGCGTCAATTTCAATCTAATAAGAAATATATAGTGTACCCTTAAGATAGATTCACAATAATTAATCAAATTTTTGTTGATCCTTTTTTTGTAGTATAGTTTAATACTTTCTACTTTATTTCTTCCACTATTTTAACCTTAAGCAATAAGCATATAGAAGAGTTGTATATAAGGTGCTTTTACATCTATATATGGCAACAAAATATTGTTTACCATAAATTTCTGACAACCTTACCATAATTATTAATTATCATGAAGAGTTTAGGTCTACATTTACTAGCCGCAACCTTATTCACTTTCCCGTTACAAGCTCAATTTACAAAACCTGCTGCGACGTCAACCGAAGATCTTATAAATAGTGTAAAAGAGCGCATTGATCATCGGACTCAATCATTATTGAACTCCTATCCGATTCGGAATGTAGGTCCAGTAACGATGAGTGGTCGTGTATCAGACATAGCTGTCCATCCAGATACTTCTAGAATCTATTATGTGGGCTTCGGCTCAGCTGGTATTTTCAAAACGACCAATGGCGGAACCACTATGAAACCAGTCTTTGACAATCAAGGTGGCGCAATTGGAATTGGCGATATTGCTATTTCAAAATCGAATCCAAACATTCTTTGGGCTGGTACAGGAGAAAAAAATTCTTCTCGTAGCACCTATGCGGGAACTGGAGTTTATAAAACAATAGATGCCGGTAAAACATGGACTCACATGGGTTTAGAAGGTACTCAACATATTGGTAGAATATTAGTTCATCCGGATAATCCAGATATTGTTTGGGTAGGTAGTATGGGCGCTTTATACTCAGGAAACGCTGACCGTGGGATATACAAAACTGAAGATGGTGGACAAACCTGGGAGAAAACTCTTTTTGTGAATCAAGGCACTGGAGTCATTGATCTTATCATTAATCCAGAGAATCCAGAATTACTATGGGCAGCCACTTGGGAGCGCTCTAGAGAGGCTTGGAATTTTTTCGAAGGTGGTGAAGGGTCAGCCGTATACCATTCTAATGACGGTGGAAGCACATGGGAATTAGCTAGCAATGGGCTTCCCACTGGTACAACTCTGGGGCGTATTGGCCTAAGCATAAGTAAAGACAACCCTGACCGTATTTATGCTCTAATTGACAATCAAGATATTCGTAGTGTCGAGTCTGCAAATCAAGCCAATGATAGACTAGATAGCTATGCATTACGCAAAATGAATCCAAAAGAATTTTTATCACAAAATAATAACGAAATAAATCAATTTTTACGACGAAATGGCTTCCCCTCTAAATATGATGCTGAAACCGTCAAAAAAGATATATCAGCTAACACCTATCCACCAAGTGCTCTAGCAGACTATTTAGGCGATGCAAATGCCGAGCTTTTTGATACTGAAATTATTGGTGCTGAAGTCTATAAAACCGACAATGGTGGACGATCATGGGAAAAAACACATAACATAGCTTTAGACAATGTTTACTTCACCTATGGATATTATTTTGGTGAAATTCGTGTAGATCCTAGCGATGTAAACACTCTTTACATTATGGGTGTACCTATCCTAAAATCAACCGATGCTGGAAGTAATTGGAAGCCCATTGCTGAAAATCAGCGTATTCATGTGGATCATCAGGCCCTATGGATCAATCCTAACGATGGACAACATCTTCTTCTGGGTAACGATGGAGGGTTGTATGAAAGTAAAGATGGAGGAGAAAACTTCATACACCATAATGTAGTCCCAGTCGGTCAATTCTATACCGTAAATGTAGATATGAATACTCCATATAATATTTATGGCGGTCTGCAAGACAATGGTACCTGGAAAGGTTCCTCTCTTTACACTCCAAATAGGGAACAACCGTGGGAACGAATCTATGGTGGCGATGGTATGCACGTAAATCCACATCCAGATAATAATGATATTGTTTATGTGGGATTTCAATATGGGAACTATTTCCGAAGAGATTTAATGAGCGGTGAAAGCTACAGAATAACCCCACGTCATGAAGTGGGTGAAGACCGTTACCGCTATAATTGGAATACACCGGTAGAACTTAGCCATCATAACCCTGATATTGTTTACTTTGGATCTCAGAGGCTGAATCGCTCGTTTGATGAAGGGAAAAATTGGACCGCTATAAGTCCCGACCTCAGCTATAATCTACCCAATGGAGACGTTCCCTACTCCACCCTAACAACCATTTCCGAGTCACCACTTTCTTTTGATATAATTTGGACTGGAACTGACGATGGAAAGGTACATCGTACCATTGATGCTGGTGCTACATGGGTAGATGTTAGTGCTGGACTTCCCGCCTACCGTTGGGTTTCTGAACTCCACGCATCTTCCCATTATCCCGAAATAGCTTATGTTTCGCTGAATGGCTATCGCTTTGATGAGTTTGTCACTTACATATACAAAACCACAGACTTAGGTAAAACATGGGTATCAGTTAAAGGAAATTTGCCAGATGATGTGGTTAATATCATAGTACAAGATCCTGTAAAGCCTGAAATCTTATACGCAGGTTTGGATCACGGTAGCTATGTAAGTTTCAACGACGGCCAAGATTGGCACCTACTCAACAATATCCCCAATGTTGCCTCATATGACATGGTTATTCATCCTCGGGATTTAGAATTAGTAGTAGCAACACATGGTCGTAGTATCTATGTACTTGATATAAAGCCTTTTCATGAGTTAGTTGATCGGATAAACGAGCCAATATCCTTATTTAGCTTAGATAATGTACTATATTCTAATAGATGGGGAACTCGATCGGTTGACTATCGCGACCTATTTGAACCAGATTTTGAGGCATTATTTTTTGTTCAGGAACCCTCAACTAGAAAAAGAAACCAACCTTCAGACTCATTCGAAGTTGCCATAAAAATTAAAAAGGACGAATTGACCTTATACTCTACTATATTAGATGCAGAAAAAGGATTTAACACCTTTAACTGGAATCTATGGAGTCAAACATCTAATAGCTACTTAACAAAAGGTACTTACATCATTCAAATAACCAATGGATCGACTACTCATGAGCAATCTTTCGAAATTAAATAAGCTAATACTCCCTGCGATTTATTTATTTTTTGTAGCAATTAGCTGCATTGAAAGTAAAAAAACAAATCAAAGATCTTATGATGGGCGGGTAGTTATCCCTGAACAAACAGTACATTTTTTAGATACTAAATTTAATAAAATTAGCAGTGTAGAGGTCCAAATATCGGATGATGTAATGGAGCGTAGCCAAGGGCTAATGGATGTTCAAAAGCTTCCTATAAATCATGGAATGCTATTCATATTTGAAGAAGAGGAACCGTTAAGTTTTTGGATGGCAAATACACCGCTACCATTAGATATAATGTATGTGAACTCAGATAGTGTGATAGTAAGTATTTACCATTCTACTACCCCTTTCTCTGAAAAAGGTCTCCCATCAGGTGCTCCTGCTAAATATGTGGTAGAAACAAATGGTGGCTATGCCATCAATTATGGGATTGATAAAGGGTATCGCATACGTTTTTAAGTTCTTTAGTTAACGATGAGACCTCTGCCTTAAGTTTTTGCATTGTTCCATTGTTATCTAGAATTTTGTCTCGATCCCGATTCAAATACTGCGACAAATTTAAAGAGGATTGATACTTTATTCTGGCTTCTCGGTCACTTTGGTTTAAGTTTGGGCGTTGGCTAATTCGATTTCTTCGAATCACTTCACTTGTTTTAACCCAAATTACTACATCAATCTCTTTTGGGCGACCATGTTGAAGTAATAAGGCACTTTCTTTAGCAATTATCCTATGTCCTTGTTCAATAATCTTAAATTCTAATTTAGCAACTTCTTTGTCTACTCTAGGATGTACAAGTGCATTCAACCGATGGACTGCACCTTTCTTAAAAGCTTTTTCAGACAAGTATTTTTTATTTAATCCATAGCCGATATACGCCTGCTCACCAAACTCAGCTTTTATTTGTTCTCGCAGGTATTGATCAGTTACCATTATTTTTTTTGCAATAGAATCTAAGTCTAATACTGGGATACCTGATTGAATAATATAGCCCGCAACTGTACTTTTACCAGCTCCAATTTCTCCAGTTATAGCCAAACGGCATATAGTTTTATCCAACTTTTTCATGATTATTTATCATTTAAGCTAAGCCTTCTGTGGGTTTCATGATCTACATTATAGTGAAGGCCACAACTCTCTTTTCTTTTGATAGCTGCCTGAATGATCAAATATGAAATACTAATAAGGTTACGTAATTCAAGCAGCTCAGGGGTAAGACTAATTTTATGGTAGAATTCTTCGACTTCATTAAATAATAAAGTTTGTCTACGTAAAGCCCTTTTCAGTCTAATATCACTGCGTACAATACCCACATAATCCCACATTACTTGTCGTAGTTCTTCACGGTTATGAGACACTAGTATCCATTCTTTATTATTTGAAGTTCCTTCTACATCCCATACGGGTATATCAATTGCAAATTCGGCATTGGTGAGGTGGTGTAATGCATGATGTGCCGCTGTATCCGCATAATGCAAGGCTTCTAGCAAACTGTTCGATGCTAAACGATTCGCGCCATGAACTCCAGTACAGGCCGTCTCTCCTATGGCATAAAGGTGTTTGATTGAACTTTGTCCAAATTCATCAACTAGTATACCACCACATAAATAATGCGCAGCAGGAACAACTGGAATCTTATCCTTAGTAATATCTAAACCATATTTAGCACATTCTTTAGCTATATTTGGAAAACTTTCTAATAAATAAGAAGATTCAATTTCGGTTGCATCTAAATAAACCGCTTTATCCCCTCGTTTTTTGAGCTGATCATCGATTGCTCGAGCCACTATATCTCTTGGGGCTAATTCGCCTCTTGAATCATAATCCTTCATGAAGGCATGCCCGGAAAAATTCCTTAATTTAGCCCCAAAACCTCGTAGAGCTTCAGTTATTAAATAGGATTTAGACTCTGGTATCTGTAAAGTAGTAGGGTGAAATTGAACGAATTCCATGTGTTTTATATGGGCTTTTGCCCTATAAGCCATAGCAATACCATCCCCTGTAGCGACGGTAGGATTAGTGGTATGAGCATAAACTTCCCCTATCCCACCTGTTGCAAGAACAGTTTTTTTTGCTAAAAATATCTCTATAGTGCCTAACTTTATATTAAGTGCATAAACACCAAAGCATTGAATCTCAGGCAAATACTCTACCTTAGTTCCTTGATAATGCTCTGTAAGTAATTCCATGGCAAAATGATATTCAAACACATCGATATTTGGGTGATTTTTAACCTTTTTTGCCAGTACATTTTCTATAACTCTACCAGTTGCATCTGCCGCGTGAACAATTCGATTTTCAGAATGTCCTCCTTCTTTAGCTAAGTCTAATTGTCCCCCCTTAAGGGTAAAGTCAACCCCATAATCTACAAGTTCCTGAATGAGTTTTGGTGCTTGATGTACCATATTTGATACAGCATTGGTATCGCATAGTCCAGCTCCCGCCACTAGTGTATCTTGAATATGCTTTTCAAAAGAATCATGATTTAAATCCATTACTCCAGCAATCCCGCCTTGAGCATACCAAGTGTTTGTTTCTTTTAATTCATTCTTGGTTATAACCGCTACTCGCACAGATTTTGCAGCTTTTAAAGCAAAAGAAAGGCCAGCTAAACCACTACCGATGATGAGCATGTCATATTTATACATGAGATTGCATTAAAAGATAAGCTTTTATAAAATCATTCAAGTTTCCATCCATAACACCTGATACATTGGAAGTTTCATGACCAGTCCGGTGATCTTTCACTCGCTGATCATCGAATACATAACTTCTAATCTGAGATCCCCATTCATTTTTTCCTTTTGTTCCTTCCAATCTTGCTTTTTCAGCCTCTCGTATTTCTTTCTCTAGCTCATAAATTCTAGACTTTAACAGAACTAAGGCTTTTTCCCGATTTTGGAGTTGGGATCGTTCTTGTTGACACTCAGCTACTACTTTTTCTTCTCGGCCATCAGATAATATACCTGTCCAAATCAGTCGAACTCCCGTCTCCACTTTGTTTACATTCTGCCCGCCTGCACCTGAAGAATGAAATCGTTGTAGCTCGATATCTTTCTCATTTATATCGAGCTCAATGTTATTATCCACCAAAGGGGAAATAAAAACTGAGCAGAAAGATGTATGACGTCGAGCATTGCTATCGAATGGTGAAACACGTACCAAACGATGAACACCACTTTCCGCTTTTAGAAAACCATAGGAATTATGGCCTTGGACTTCTATAGTGGCACTTTTTAACCCAGCCACCTCACCATCTTGATAGTCAATAACCGAAACTTTATAGTCATTTTGATCGGCCCAGCGAGTATACATTCGGTACAACATTTCAGCCCAATCCTGGCTCTCGGTGCCACCTGCACCAGGACTAAATTGAACCACAGCATTGCGATGGTCATCTTCTTCCTTGAGCATATTTTTAAGTTCTAGTGCTTCCAAATGGTTGAGAAACTTTTGTATCTCAGCCGACAATTCTTCCTCAACAGATTCTCCCATTTCAATGAATTCCAGATAGACTATTATACTTTCCTTCAAACTGTTCAGAGCATCCCAATCCTGTATTAAAGCTTTCTGAAATCCAAAATCCTTCATTATCTTTTTTGCATTTACCGGATCATTCCAAAATGTAGGGTCCTGAGTCTGCTGGGTCAACTCTATAACTCTAACACTTCGTTTATCATAGTCAAAGATACCCCCTCAGCGCATCTAATCGCTGAAAATATTCTTGTAATTGATCATTTATAACTGCCATATTTTATTCTATTTACTTTTCTGATTTATTCAGTTCATTGTAGTCAAATCAAAAAGAAAGCCACTTAACATATTTTTTTTTGGTGCATTCTAGCTTTTCTTCGCAAAATTCTATATTGCTTTTGATATTCATTCTTAAGGCAACCAAATTGTAGGTTAGCTTCTGCTGATGTAGTAGTTACTTTGGTAGATAATTCCTAGGTTTTGGACGGAAAAAACACCTTAATGGCTAAATGAATGCAATAACGTAGACTGCTTGCAGTTGATTTGTTATTTCCATTCATTTTGTACAAATCATATATTATTATTTTATTGCAATGTACGAATTTTTCAACTTTTTAAATAGAAATACACAAGGTAATAGCGATACCCAGGGTCGATGAGTTTACCTAAGCTTTTCTCAAAAAAACTCATATATACCATTAGCTGGGAAGACGTAAGGATAGATTCAAAACTCCTTGGACTTGATCATAGTTCATCTATATTAACAATAGCTAGCGCAGGGGATCACCTTTTGAACTATTCATTAGAGGGAGTTAGAAATATACATGCAGTTGATATTAATCCAACTCAATTGCATTTAGTTGAGTTAAAAAAACTAGTTATATCATTATTTGATTACGAGGTATATTGGTTATTTTTTGGATTGGGTAAAGTGCCTCATTACCAGCACTATTTCGAATGTTTATTACCCGAATTGACACCTGCGTCAAGATCATTCTGGAAGCGAAAACAGCATCTATTTGATCCCTCAGGGAAGGGATTTTATCGATATGGTACCACCGGATGGTTATCACGATTGTTACTTTATAGTATTCAAAGAATGGGGGTTGCAGAAATCATTAAAAAGCTAATGCATAACGATAATCTTGATTTTAAAAAGACACAATTCAAGAAACTATGGTTTAAAATGAGCCAACATTCTTCAATTTCCTGGTGGATACATCCATGGGTATTATATCTTGGTGGTATCCCACAAAACCAGCAACAGAGCATAGGCCACTTACTAGCTTTTTTAAAGGACACATTATATACTCTTCTTGTAGAACAGCAATTATCTCAAAATCCGTATTGGCGATTATATTGGGATGGATGTTATAACTCAGAATTTGCTCCAAAACACTTACAAAAAAAGTACTTTGAACAATTAAAAAATTCTATTTTTCAAATCACATTAAATCACTCCTCATTGTTGCATGCACTTCAAAATAGTCCATCAAACATTTACAGTCATGTTAATCTATTAGATCATCAAGATTGGCTGTACAAAAGCCGGAAAAGCGTTACAGAACTCAAAGAGACTTGGAATAGACTGAATAAATATAAATCTATTAAAAAAATACTTTTTCGATCTTCGTATGAAACTGTGCCATGGATTGAAAGTCTAACATCTAAAAGCTTTATTATAACTCAAATGAAACGCAAGGAATTGAAAACCGATCAAGTCTACAGTTACTCTAGTACGTATCTGTTAAGCCGTTAGGCTGCCAATATCATGAATAATTCACGGTTATCCACAAAAACCGAATGGCATCTCAAAAGATACTATCGATGGAATAGTCTTTTATATGATGCTACTAGATGGGCTATTTTATGGGGAAGAGCGTGGTTTCATAATTATCTACGTATTGAGCTAAAACAAATCAAAAAAGAATATGAAAGACTTTCTATCATTGAAGTTGGATGCGGTACTGGGTATCATATTGCAGCTTTAGCTCCTGAGTTTAGAGACTGTATGTTTTATGGATATGATGTGTCTGTACATATGTTAGACAAAGCATCAAGCAAAGTAAGTGACCTCAAAAATGTACAGTTAAGGCAAGAATTTTTTTCGTCTAATTCAATCGAACGTTCATCAGCTAATTGTTTTATATGCTCCTACTCAATAAGTATGAATGAAGATATTCATCATTGTATAAAAGCTATACATGACACGCTCAGCACTACTGGTGTTCTTTATGTGGTTGACTTCATTTCTTCTTCTTCAGATTGGTTTAATCGCTGGATGATCTTACATGGTGTTTATGTTCAATCAGAAATAATATCGAAACTACAATACAGCTTTAAATCGGTGGAATATGAAACAAAGAGAGGTTTTTTGGGATTATACTATTATGGAATAATAAAAGCGATTAAGTAAGAAAGACCTAGACTTGAACCGATTGGTCTTTATACTGTAACTCATACAATTTACGATAAATACCATTGTCATGGCTAAGTAACTCTTTATGGGTACCTACCTCTCGTATTTGTCCCTTATGCATTACCAAAATAATGTGCGCATCCTGGATGGTAGATAACCGATGAGCAATAGCAATGGTAGTTCTACCTTTCATTGCTTTTTTGCTGGCAATATTCACTAAGTCTTCAGTTTCAGAGTCAACACTTGAAGTAGCCTCATCAAGAACCATTATTAGAGGATTATACACCAAGGCTCGAACAAAACAAATTAATTGCTTCTGCCCCATAGACAGTGCAGAACCTTGCTTTTGAAGTTGGTACTGATATTTACCTGGTAGTTTTTCTATGAAACGACTAGCTTCTACATCTTCGGCAGCTTTTTTTACATCGGCTAAACTAATATTAGAATTACCCAATGCTATATTTTCATAGACCGTGCCAGTAAATATAGAATGGTCTTGTAATACAAGTCCAAATAACGTTCGGAGTTCGGATAATTCCAATTCTTTAATATCAACTCCATCAATACAAATATTGCCTTTTTGTATTTCATAAAACCGAAAAAGTAGATTGATAATGGTTGTTTTTCCAGCTCCTGTAGCTCCCACTATAGCTAAGTGTTGACCTGGTTCAACCTCAAAACTCACATTTTGAAGTATCCAAGAACCCTCTTCATTATATCTAAACCAAACATTGTTAAACGTAATGTGCCCTTTAGGATTGGTAAGTATTTTAGGTTTATCAGGTGAATCTATCTGGTGTTCAGTATCTAATACTTCAAATATTCTTTCCGAAGAAGCCAGCGCAGATTGCAGAGTATTAAATTTTTCTGATAGACCGCGTATTGGTTGAAAAAATTGACGGGCATATTGAATAAAAGCCAACAAAACACCAAAACTGACCCCACCCATTAGAGCTCTACCCCCACCATACCAAACAATTAATGCCATAGCAAAAGATGCAAGCACCTCTACTAGAGGCCAAAAAATGCTGAAATAAAAAATTGTTTCTACATGAGCTTCTTTATGTTTCTGATTTATTTTTTGAAATTTCTCGTGTTGATATTGCTCTCGATTAAATAATTGAACCACTTTCATCCCATTAATATGTTCTTGAACAAAGGAATTTAAATGAGCAATTTGATCACGAACTTTTAGAAAACTGATACGAACACGCTCCTTAAACCAAAATGTAGCATAAAATAACACGGGTAGAATGGCAATAGTGACCAAACTAAGCTCCCAGTTCATAATAAACATAAAGTAGAGAATAAAAATTATCCTGAACAAATCGCCAATAATGGCAACTACCCCATCTGATAAGAGTTCACTGAGGGCCTCAACATCAGAGGTAGTACGGGTAATTAATCGTCCAATGGGACTCCGATCAAAATATTGAATATGAAGACTTCGAATTTTTTTGAACACAGCACTACGCAATGAATACAGAGCGTTTTGCCCAAACCACCTAGTTAAATAGGTGTTAACCATGAGTAAGATAAATTCACCAACTAAGGCGCCAAACAATAATAGAATTACAGTGAAGAGCCCTTTAAAATCGTCAAACGCTACATATTCATCGACTGCAATTTGGGTTAATTTAGGTCGGACAGTTCCTAAATAAGCTGCAGCCAGGGATAAAAAAATAGCTAGTGCTATATAACCTACAAAAGGCTGTATGTAAAAATAAAGCCGCTTAATAAGGGTTTTATCAGCGGCTTTTTTTAAAAAATTAGCCATAGCTTATTATAATTTCTAGCTTGTAAATTTAGCTATTAAACTATCTAGAACCGATTAAAATCGTCGTAACCTGTTCGAGGTGTAATAGACTTATTTAGTTTAGAGTCGTCATATCTTTTGGTGCGATCGGAATTATTATAATCTCGGGTTCTCCCATTATTACTTCTGTAAGGGCTCCCATCATTTTTTCGGTATCGATCACCTCTATCTTCATAATTAACAGAACCATAACGCCCCCTATTTCCACTAACATCACTATCTTTACTTTTTCTTGATCTAAAATTTTTAGATCCGGGCCGCTTTCCACCATGTCTACTTCCTGCAGAACGCCCCCCCTTAGATCTTGTACCCCGATAATTACCACTACTACTGTGTGGTTTCTTTTTGGTTAAATCAATCAGATCTACTTTTGGTTCAACAACGCCTCTTTCATGTGATGGATCTGTAAAAATTGGGCGTAATTCTTGAGCCAACCATGTTGGATAGAAGCCATCTCTCGCTTCTTTAAGTAATAAGTGTAAGTTAGTATAGCGGGCAGAAAAATGTCCGATGACTAACAATTTGGTTTGAGCTTCTGTTGCCACACGAGCTGCATCTCTGGCAGTAGAGTGTCCTGTTTCTTTAGCTTTGTCAGCCAATTGATTACCAAATGTAGCTTCATGATATAGAATGTTAGTATTTACAGCTAATTTGACAGCATTAGGACAATATTCGGTATCAGTTATATATGCAAAGCTATCTCCTGGTCGTGGATGACCTACAATTTCATGTGATTCGATAACAGTTCCGTCATTAAGTGTTAGATTATTACCTGCCTTTAGAGACTTGAAGTGTTTATCCTCAGTAATACCATACTGTTCGGCCTTTTCAGCGTCTACCTTACCTGGCTTATCTTTTTCTTGAAATCGATATCCTAGACAAAATTTTTTATGCTTTAATGGTCGGGCCTCAACGTAGTAATCATCGGTATTCAACACACGCATTTCTTTAATATCTTCTTCTATCTCAATAAAGTTGAGATCAAAACTTATTTCAACGCCAGA
The DNA here is from genome assembly GCA_002720745.1 of Balneola sp. Taxonomy (GTDB): domain Bacteria; phylum Bacteroidota; class Rhodothermia; order Balneolales; family Balneolaceae; genus UBA1275. The sequence goes on along the minus strand of PBJO01000007.1, from coordinate 225,260 downwards.
AAAGTTAAGATTCCATTCAACAAACTTTTTAATTCCCTTTGGCCCAATTAAATTTAATTCTCTTTCTCTTCTCTGCAGCTGAAGTGTTGATATCAATCCCATTATACCTGAATAATGATCCACATCGAAATGAGTAATAAATATACTGTCGATTTTAGATCTTTTTAATCCAGCTTGTAACATGCACATTTGTGAATTTTCACCACAATCAAACAGAAACACAGTGCCTTCACGCCATAATGCTACAGAGGGCAAATGTCTTGTAGCTGTTGGGGTTGCTGAGGCTATGCCTAGTGGTACTACTATCATTTTATTTTCTCCCTACATTCATGGGTGGTTGCAATCAACAAATCACACCTAATGAATCTAAATTAATATTAAATTGTTTGTAATTCTTGCTCTATTAGTTGCTTGTCGTACATCGACTTATAATTTCCTCTTTGTGAAAGCAACTCTTCATGAGTTCCTGCTTCCATCACTTTCCCGTCTTCTAGATAATAAATGTAATCTGCGTCTTTTATAGTAGATATTCTATGACTTATAATTATAACCGTAATTTTTTGCTCATCATTTCTTAGCGACTTAAGAATTGCATCTTCTGTTTTTGTGTCAACCGCACTTAACGCATCGTCTAAAATGAGTATTTTTGGCTTCTTAATAAATGCTCTTGCAATAGCAGTTCGCTGTTTTTGGCCCCCAGATAATGTTATACCTTTTTCACCCAATATAGTCTTAAATTTTTTATCAAAATCCAAAATATTGTCACGGACTTGTGCCTTAGATGCTGCCCATTCAATATCTTTAGTTGTCGCACCTTTAATTCCAAAACCTATATTCTCTTCTATAGTATCTGAAAATAAAAAATGATCCTGTGGTACAAAGCCTAAACAATCTCGTAATGATCGCTTCGAATAGTCTTTTAAAGGTACCCCATCAAGTAAAATTTCACCTTTAGTGGGTTCAATTAATCTAGGCAATAGATTTACTAGGGTACTCTTTCCCGAACCTGTTCGACCAACGATTGCCACTTTAGTACCAGCTTTTATTTGTAAGTTTATACTTTTTAGAGTCGCTACCGTTGCGTCAGGATAATTGAATTCGACGTCTTTGAACTCAATATTACCCTTAATATTAATCGTATCCAAACCTTCATCTTTATTCAAGTTATGGTAAGCTTCGAATATTATCTTTATTCTCTGCCAAGAAGCCATAGATTTTTGAAATCTGTTTGTTGTATATCCCAATGCTGCTACGGGCCATATTAAATAGGCTACATAGATTAAGAATTCAGCTATATTGCCTATGCTTAATTGTTCAATGATTACCATCTGCCCACCTTTCCAGATAACAATGATAAGCGAAATACCTATCAAAAAGTTTAACCCTGGATGAAATAGAGATTCAATTAAGTCTAAACGGAGCTTTTTTTCTTTATACTCTTCATTTAAAGAATCAAACTTTCGCTGTTCTAATTCTCCTTTATGATATGCTTTGACTAGCCGTATACTCGAGAAGGTTTCTTTCGCTTGATCTGCTAACTTGGAGTACTGCTCCTGAATAATAATCGAATGCTTATGTATGTACCCGGTAATCCAATAGGCAAATAGTGACAACATAGGCAAGGGTAATAATGCCCACACCATTAAGTCACGACTAACTATGTACATCATAGCAATGACAAAACCAGCTCTTGTGACCGTATTAATACTATACATAATCACCGGCCCAAAATATTCTCGTACTTTGTTGATATCCTCGGTCGCTCGAACGTATACTTCGCCTTCTGAATATTTGGAATAAAAAATTGAAGGTAAGCTAAATAAGGCATGTAAAACATCGTTTCTCAAATCATATTCCACTTTCCGGGACGCTACAATAAGTGTTTGCCTTGTCAAAAATAAAAAGAAACCATAGCCGCAGACCGCTACCACTAAATAAAGAGCATTCATCGCCAAGATAGTTCCTTGTGCTGAATTGAATAGAGTATCAAATAATGATAATTCTTCGAGTTGCTCTATATTTAGCTGCTCTACTCTATCCATAGTTTGACGAATAAGGACAGGTATCCAGACTAAGAAAAAGTTAGCGGCCGTCAGAAAAATAGCTCCAAGTGTTATAGTCCACTTGTATGGCTTTAAATATTTATTAATAAATTGATACAAAGAAGCAGATTAGTAACCATTTACAAATTACTGTTTTTATGAAATCATAACTATCCAAAAGAAACTTTATATGAGTGGTTGAATTAATAGAATAAATAGGATATGAAACTCAATTACTCCTGAGTAGCATCTCTGTCAAGAAATTCCTCAAATAATTGTGTGTGCCGAGAGTCCATTGGAATTTGATAACCCTTTATAAAGACTTGCTCAATTTGGCTAAGAGGTTCAAATGGATCGCCACTGCTAATAAATAAATTGGCTTGTTTTCCTTCTTCTAGAGAACCTAATAGACTGGAAACACCAAAGATTTCTGCTGGATTAATGGTGACTGCTTTTATTGCTTCCTCCGTCCCCATTCCATAAGCAGCAGCATAGCCTGCATTGAACGGTAGATTACGGACATTTTCTACTTCTCCAGTCATAATAGCTACTTTTACTCCCGCTTTCAATAGTGCTGATGGATTTTCGTATGGTCGATGAATATGATCATATGATCGAACGGGTGTGTAAAGAGTGGAAACTAAGCAAGGTATTTCTGCCTTTGCAATTTGCTCTGCAACTCTCCACCCTTCCTCAACTCCAGCAAATATAATATTTAATGGTATATTGTCCTCATGGAGAGCCCACTCTATTGCATTAAGTATATCTTTTTCACTTGAAACTGCAATAATTAAAGGAGTTTCACCTTTAACCAATGCACGCATAGTTTGTAATTGTTGATTTTTTTCTGGCTTAATTTTTTCAAACGCATCAGCTTCATATTCAGACATCATTTGCTCATAAAAGCGAGCGTTATCTAACAATTTGTTTAGATTTCTAATAGCCTCTTTATACCGTTTTTCGGCTTGTTCTAAGTTTCTAGGCCCCCGACCTCTGCTTCGTATACTCGGCCAATTTAGCACAATACCGGCTGTAATATCGATAGCCATAGAGTCTGGTGAATAGCCCCATAAATCCATAAGAGCTGCCTGACCCGATACTAATCCCCCCTGAGGTGCCGTAATGACATGAGTAACTCCACTTACTCTTGTAACTGGTATAGATACACTATGTGGGTTAAAGGCTGTAAATGCAAACATATTAGGATTCATATTACCCACTTCTCTGTTATCAACTGTTACTGCCACTGCATTTATTTCAACCAAACCTAACGAGGTTCCACTATCCATAAAGCCAGGATAAACATGTTTACCAGATGCTTGTATTATATGATATTCATCACTCACTTTTAAGCGGTCTGTTCCAACGTACCCAATTTTTTCACCATCTAGCATGATTACACCATTCTTTATAGTCCCATCAGTAACGGTGTGTATGGTCGCATCTACAATGGCAATTTTACCAAAGTTTGGTTTATCAGTGATTTGTGCCTGCACTGTGAATGAAGCTATCAACAGTAATGCAAGAACTAGATTCCATTTTTTTGATTTCATGATTTAACTCCTTATTACTTACTGTTTAATAAACTGAAATACATCACTCATACATGCATCTTCTTCTCTACCTTGAATGAAAGTATTAAATCCCGCTTCTCTGTAGGAATCATCGCTGTCCACGTCAATTCTCATATCTGCTGGATCGGTGAGCATATCAAAATATTTCTTGCCATCTATGTAGGTCTGCTGTACTTTAGAATAAATACTAAGCGGATGACCACTCCAAATGGCTATATCTCCATGCTTACCGACTTCCAAACTTCCAACCATCTTGTCGATACCAAGCTGTATAGCAGGATTAATAGTAATCATCTTTAGAGCATCAGCTTCAGAAGTTTCGCCATATCTTACTGTTTTTGCCGCTTCATGATTTAGATGTCGGATAAGTTCATTACTATCGCTATTGATGCTATTGGTAACTCCATTTTTATTTAAAATGGTAGCATTATAGGCTGTGGAATAGTAAACCTCAAATTTGTACGCCCACCAATCAGCAAATACTGATGTATAAGCGCTATTTTTAGCAATTTCTGGTGCTACCTTAAAAGCTTCGTTTGCATGCTGAAATGTATAGTTTTTAATGCCATATTCATTGAATACACGCATGAGCATCAGAATTTCATCTGCCCGATAAGAATGACAATGAACCAATATCTCGCCATCTATAATATCGTTTAACACATCATATCTCAAGTTTTTGGCAACAGGTACTGGCGGTACTCTTCTGCCTCGTCTATCTCCTTCATAAGCCTCTTTAGCTACCAAATAAGCCTCTCTTCTTACCCTATAATCGAGCGCCTCATCAAAATGACTCCTTATAATTTGCTCGACACCCATCCGTGTCCTTGGTTGGATTCCGTTTCCCTGTCCGTGCACACGGGTTGGATTTTCGCCCAATGCAAATTTAATTGTTCTTTTCGCATCTGCAAATCTCATTTCATCCTGAGACACTCCATAGCGAAGCTTAAGGGTTTCTCCCTGTCCTCCTATAACGTTAGCAGAGCCATGCATTAAATGTATAGATGTCACTCCGCCTGCTACTGCTCTATAAATAGAGACGCTATTAGGGTTAATGGATTCCTCCATTGTCACTTCTGCAGTTACAGGATTTCTTGCTTCATTTGTGCTCACTGTATTTAGGTGAGAGTGTGCATCAATAATACCGGGCATTACATATTTTCCAGTTCCATTTACTACTTCTACACCTATAGGTGCACTAAGGTCAGTACCTATACCTGTAATGACTCCATCGACAATAAGTACATCACCATTTTCAATAATACCATCGGTGATCGTCATTAAAGTGGCATTCTGAATTAATACCGATCCTTTTTCTTGTGCCAAGGATCCAACCGAGAAAACAACTAAAAAAAGTAGCATGTTTACTATATTTTTCATCTTTAGTCCTCCATAAAATCATTGATCACACCCTGGCTAACTTGGACATGAATCTTAGTTCCTTTTTCAAATAGAGGGCCATCAGTAAGTATTAAATGCGCACTATTGCCCTCTTTTATAGCGCCAACTCGGTTAGATATACCTAATATGTTTGCATTTTGTATCGTCATTAATTCAATGAGGTCACTCTTTGATAATGAAGTATATTCTGTTACTAGATTAATCTTTTTCTGTATTTCGTTAGGACTCAAACCGTCAGATGTAAAGCCTGTGGGAATACCCGATTTAACTAATGTAGCTAAATTATTTATTTCTTCTTGCCAGGCCTGTTTTTGTTTTAAGCGAAAAACTAATTCTTCTTCGGTGAGTTCCATTTTTTTAACATCTTGATTATCAGCTTGATCGTCACTAGATATACTTTTTTCCTGGTCTTTGGCTTCGGTTTCTTTAATCTCTTTTTCTAACCAGTCTGGCATCTCTCTGACATCAAGACTTGCCAAAACAGCAATATTCCGTGCCTTTAATTCTTCACTTAAGGCCGAGGCTTCCTTTGCTGAAACCAATACAACCTCAAAACCAAATTCGTCCTGTAATCTAAACATGCGTTCGATTTCTTCCTTCGAATCTACTTCGAAAAATAGAGGGTACTCTCTATTTACTAACGGGAAAAGAGCTTCTAATACATCATTTTGTTCGGGTTGACTCATATCCGAGTGATTTTCAAAGTACATCATATGCTCTTGTAAGGCCGAGGCATCATACATAAGCTGACGGAAATAAGCCATTACTCCCATTTGTGTAGATGGATAAGCACCACTACCCCAACTACCGGGTGCGGTATCAAAGCTACCTTGTAATGCCAAAGGGTCAGAAAAAGCATGGGCTTGTGTGAGCTTGGCTGCAGACAAATTAAAGGGTTGTATATGCCCTGGCAACATTTGACCATCCAATCCAAGTGAAACTAGTGTAAAACCTGCTTTCATAGCAGCTTCAATTGATTTATCCTCATTCAAATAATGAGCTGGTATTCTATTTGGTTGAGCCCCTGCACGATCGTAAGTTGGTTTTCCTGGGTTTTCTAATCGAGGTAAATCTCGAGGTATATCTGGACTCCCCCATGTGGCCAGCCCATCAATGAGTCCGGGATATACATGTAGGGAATCTCCACCGTCGATTACGAAGGCGTCAAATGGAATGGATTCGTTAACTCCGACCTGTTCAATAATTCCATTTCTCCATACAATATTGGAATTTTCTACGACGCTTCCATCGGCCATATGTACTATTACATTAGTAATGGCATGTGCAGGTACATCTTGAGCCAATAAAGGTGTATGTATCAATACCATTAGCATAGTAAAGAGACTTACGATACTTACAAAAGTTTTGTTAATCTTCATAGTTCATGTATTGTTTTAATTATTATTGTGAAGTAACAAATAATATCACTGTTCTTTGTCTTAAAACTGTGTAATTAGAGGGACTCATTTAATTTAATCCAGAAATTCTGCCTTGTACTTAGCTGATTACCCGTAGATTTTTTTAACTCATCAATAAGTTTATCTTTTTTTAGACTCATTTGTACATAATGTTCAAAATAATTGGCATCATTTTTTTTAAAGGTAATTTCATTGCTGGTATCCATAACATCAATTAACAAATATATACTACTTCGAAGTGACTGTATTACAGCTGGGCTTGACCAAAATTCCCTATCATCTTGTTGATTTCTGACTCCTTCAACTTTGTCATCTATACTATTAATAAACTCAATCTTTGCCTCCTTCAATCCGTGAATTGCTGAAGCCGTAGAATCTTCTGATTGAAAACTCAAAAAATAATGAATACTAGTTGAATCGCTAACATAAGCGTCCGTTATATACCAAGCGGGGAATGTAAAATACATTGAATCTTGATTTGTAATGGTATCTGTTAAAGAACATGAATAGAAAGATATTAAGGAGACAATGATGCATAGAAAGTACTTCATGAATAATATTGATTAATTATCTAATGGAATGTGAATGTGATGTATACTTTCATCCTCCCTTCTGACCTCAAATTTTACTGCTAACTTATTCCTAATAGCAGCTAATTTATTGAAATATTTTTGTAGTTCTTCAGCTGACTGAACTATTTCTCCATCAATACGTATAATCTCAACCTTATCCCTAAGACCTCGTTTAAATGCAGTTGACGCTGAATCTATCTCTTGAACATATAAATCAAACAAATTAGGGTTTTCTGGCTTAGCTAATCCTAAAATATTAAAGCCTAGATCGGTAGAAATCCAGAGTCTTCCCCGCTCTAACTCTCTGCTATAAGATTCAGGGCGTATAGTATTATCTTTTGGAGACATAAGTGAATTAGATTCCAAGTTTGACTGGGCTATAATAATCTCCGGAAGTTCTAATTCTTCCAAAATAACCGTACTTACGAAGGATATTTTATCGCGCCAAATGGTGAGCTGGGCTTCAGTATTGGGCTTTAATAGAGCAATTCTTTCCTGCAACGCATTAGAAGCATTCACTGGAAATCCATTTACCTCAAGCACAATATCACCTTTTTTGAGTCCTGCTTTATCTGCTGGCCCTTCGGGAGTTAGCGATATAATTTCCACTCCTACTACATTTGGTAAATGCAATTCTAAGGCTCTTCGATAGTCTACCGATTGAATCTGAACACCAACTAATGCTCGTCTGACACTCCCGTATTGAATGATATCTGAGGCAACCTTAATGGCTAAATTACTAGGGACAGCGAAACCATATCCTTGATAACTCCCACTTTGTGAGGCTATTGCAGTATTTATACCGATTATTTGAGCACTGGTATTCACCAAGGCACCACCGCTATTACCTTTATTTATTGCCGCATCGGTTTGGATAAAACTTTCGATTCTCATTCGGTCATTTATTATCTGGACGTCTCTTCCCAGTGCACTTATTATGCCAGCAGTTACTGTAGCTTTGAGCCTAAAAGGATTACCAACAGCCATGACCCACTCACCCACTTGTACTTGATCTGAGTTTCCTATAACAGCTGCTGGAAGGTTATCTGCAGGTATTTTTATCACTGCTAAGTCAGTAGTAGGGTCCGAACCAATAATAGATGCTTCAAATTCTCGCTTATCGTTTAACACTACCTGAATACCTTCATCTCTAGCCCCTTCAATAACGTGATGATTGGTTAGTATGTATCCATCTTGACTTATTATAACACCTGAACCTACTGATCGCGCACTTTTAGGTAAAAATCGATCCCAAAAATCTTCGGAAAAGTTATGATTTTCATCATCTGGCAAATCTACCGGAACTATAGTTTCAATGTAAACTACAGAAGAGGTCACGCTGCTGGCTACTTTTTTAAATAGGAATCGTTCACTGATGTTTTCAAGAAACACATCATCAATCAGTACACTATCACTTTTTGAAATAGAGGTATATTCAACTTCAGCAAACATAGTCTTAGAATCACGGTCTAGATAGCTATCCCATACAAAGCCAATGCTAAGGCCTATCAACAATAGTAGAAGGTACGTTAAACGGCGATTTATATTCATATTATCCATCTATGTATATACGATAAATATGTAGTGTGTATTTGTTTAAGTTAATGGCTAGGATACAAAAAGATCGAAAAATTGTTGAGACCGCTGTGGATTATAACCTTCTATATGATAGTGAAAATAGGCATCCAAATTTTGAACCAATCCAATCAACTCATTTTTACTTAAATCAATTGTTAGAAATTCTTTTGTTTTATATAATAACACTGCAACGAGAAACTTCGTTTGTCGTTCACTAAATTTTTTCTCTCCTGTTTGAGTAGATATCTCACTAAGCAAGCCGCTCGGGATATGTAAATATGACTGCTTAGCCATTTTAGTAAGTTCAAGCTGTAATTCAATTCCACTGCAACTCATACACCGAATTTGAATATAAGGTAACACGTGTATTAGTACTTGTTCTTGTTTAGTTAACCAGCCCAAGAATTGGCTTAAAAGCTGGAATAAATCCTTATTGATTTCATGCTCATGAACCAATGCGGTTATTCGCTCCAAGACTTGAAACAACAGAAGCCATGTTCTGAGATCTCTTCGCAGCTTAGATACTGAGTGAACCAAGTCCACTGTTCTCAAATCTTGAACTGTACGATTTGGCTTGTATGCAAAGCTTATATCTAAAGTGTTTCCAACTTCTAAAATACCGCTATGTTGCCCTTTTGGTTTCTTTGCACCCCTTGCAATAAGAGCAAACTTGCCATATGACTCAGTGAATACGGTAATTATTTTGCTAGATTCTTGATAGTCAATTGTTCGTAAAACAACTGCAGTAGCTTTTTCTAACCCCATATTGTTCTACTGTAATGTATTTTTGTCATATTGTGTATGTTTGGAACAATAAATGAAATGAGTGAATTAGTTTTCTATGCATTTAAACATAACAATTTCTACTATTGGATAACTCCAATTACTATGATTTCAAAAGAGATCCTAAAAAAAATTCGTAAACTTGAAATACAATCCAAGGGATTAGTTAATAATCTATTTGGAGGTGAATATCAGTCGGCTTTCAAGGGTAAGGGTATGGCCTTCTCTGAGGTTAGATCTTATTCGTATGGAGATGATATTAGGCAAATTGACTGGAATGTTACAGCCCGAACGGGTGAACCTTTCATTAAAATTTTTGAAGAAGAACGTGAACAAACCCTAATGCTCTGTGTTGACATTTCTAATAGTGGTAATTTAGGCAATAGAACATACAATAAGTCAGAATTTACTATTGAAATCTGTGCGGTACTAGCATTTAGTGCGATACAAAATGACGACAAAGTTGGCTTAATACTCTTCAGTGATGTGGTGGAAAAAGTGGTCCCGCCAAAGAAAGGAAAAAAACATGTACTCAGAATTATAAGGGAGCTTTATACTACTAAAGCAACAGGTAATGGTACCAGCATATCCATTGCATTAAATTATGTTAATCGTATACTGAATCGTAAATCCATAATTGTGTTAGCATCAGATTTTCAAGATTCTGAGTATGAAATATCGTTGAAAATAACTAATCAAAAGCATGATCTTGTTAACCTAAGTATACGGCACCCATTTGAAGAACAGCTACCAAATTTAGGCATATTACCACTATATAATGCCGAAACAGCAGAGCATGTTGTAGTAAATAGTTCTAATAAAAAACTGCGCGCCCATCTTCAAGCAAAGCTTAAAGCAAAACATGACGCTTTTGATATGCGTATGGTGAAATTACAAATGGATACTATTGTTGTACATACTAATAAGTCGTATGTGCAACCTCTTATGAGTTTTTTTCAACGTCGTATGAGTCGTTATTAGTAGGAGATAGAATACTGCCTTGACCCAATAAAAATGAATATTTTTGTACTTCAAGATTAAATTTATTAATGGCAGATTCAGATAAGGATTCTTGAGAGGGTAAATTAACCTCAACTGAATTAATAGGTACATTGTGCTTGTACAGCGTATAATGCAAATGAACTCCTGTTACCCTTCCCGTACGACCTACGTATCCAATCACTTGACCTTGTTTTACCTGTACCCCCTTTTTTATATTAGGACCAAATCCATTTAGGTGCAGATAAGCTGTTCTGTAAGTGTCATTATGCTGTATTTGCACAATATTTCCATTTGCACCTTTATATTTGCATTCAATTATTTCACCATCACCAACAGCTATCACAGGTGTTCCAAGTGGTGCTGCATAATCTGTACCTGTATGGGGTATACTTTGTTTCAAAACAGGATGAAATCGACTGTAATTAAAACTTGAACTAATCCGCTGATTATACCTAAATGGCGCTTTAAGTAAAGCCTTTTGAATTCCATTTCCTTCAGAATCATAGTAACCCTGCTGCTGTTCGTCCTTATAATAAAATGCTTTGTACACACTATTTTGATGAATAAATACAGCGGCTAGCACTCTACCTACTCCAACCACTTCTCCTTCCGATATGAATTCTTCGTAAATAGCTCGATAATTATCACCTTGATATAAGCGGAAAAAATCAATCTGCCAGGCAAATATTTCATTTAATTCTATTCCAACTCCTGCAGAATGACCTTGCAATACCAAGGACTTATATAATGAAGACTCAATAATCCCTTCAATCTGACGAATTCGAATTGTAATTGGTTTAGCAGATGCCTGAACAAGAATACCATCGCTCAAATCTATTTTTATATAGCGTACATTAGACTCCATAAGGATAAGTACGGGTGCATAGTGTACATCACCAAAGTTGTTGTGTTTTCGATATCGATAGTATATTTGGTTTTGTTTTAAAAATCGAAAACCTAATTTCTGCTTCAATTCATTGGATACCTGCCAAATTACCTGCTGTGAAACACCCATCTCTTCTAACAGCTCGTACAAATTTTGATTTGCTAGAATCTCACCACGTTCTAATATTCCAATATCTGAAGCATATCCAAATCCATCGATTGGAAACTCTTCTTGAATCTCACTGAGTGTATCCGAATCAAGCTCTGTCATTTGAGGTTGATACAAACAACCAGCAAGACCATAAAAAAGAAATAAAGCCAAAAGCACCAAATAGTGATGGAACATACAGTATAGTAATACAATACCTAAAAAATGAATGATCTAGGCATTACAATGAATAAACACAAACACTTTATTTGAATTCTTAAACATTATCATTACTGCATAGATCTCCAAAATAATCTAAATTTACTCACGATTCCTACCATTTCAAACAAAATAACCACCTAATTAAGTATGATAGTTATTATTTTAGATTATTCTGATTGCTTAGTAATTCCACAAGAGTGTATGCATCTTTAACTATGCAACATACTGCAAGGAAAAAAAGAAAAAATGTGATTGCTACAAACTCATATAAGCCTTTTAGCGCAACTATTCTAAAAAAGATATATAAAATGTTTGCTAATAAGATCTCTCAAAACTTTTTTGGATGTAATATTTATGTATTGTGGTTAAGTATTTTATGGACATACTTTAGCGCCACTACACTTCATGCGCAAATTCAGACCCGCACATATGACGAGGACCCATTTGAACTCCAATTAAAGAATGGACAAAGAATTTATTCAGAAGCCGACTCTATTAGCATTTCGACTCCATTCAAAATTACCATAGCTAGCCGTTTACGCAAAGATTATGAAATTATCTTCCCAGATTCTAACTCTTTTCCTCCTAGTCTTATTCTTGCAAATGCAAGCTATGGATCAACAGCTTTTGAAGATAGTGTTGTATATACCTTTCAATACTTTGGAAACCAGGATCTGTTATTAAATGGTTTGCAAATATTATACAAGGCTAAGGAGGATACCTTTTCGATAACAGCACCACCCATTCGTTTACCATTTAGCTCAAAGCTAGAGCTAATTATAGCACGTGGCGATTCTCTTGAATTAAATCCGATTAAACCAAATTATGACTTTATCAACCCCTGGTTGTTTGTTTTAATCCTAGGCATTGTAGTCACAATTTTAGTATTACTCTGGTGGTATTATCGCTTTCGAAACAAAGCAATCGAGCCCAAACAGTCTGCAGAACTACCCGTTTATGAGTCTCCCTTACAAAAATTACAAAATGAACTAGAATCTATTCGTAAAGATGATTTCCCTAAAACCGATGATAATGTTAAAGTCTATTATTTACGTATCAGTGACGCCTTCCGGGATTATTATGAAACACTTTATGGCTTTCCAGCATTAGAATCTACCTCTCGAGAATTACTCGAATACCTCAATAAGGCGGCTGAATCAACTGCCATAATTCAAAAAATTAGGAGCCTACTCAATAATGCAGACCGAGTCAAATTTGCCAAATACAAGCCTAATGAAGAGCAAATTCGACTCCTTTTAGATGAGTCTTTTGCTTGCATAGATTTACTTATTGACCGGCATAAAAGGCACCTTCAAGCTCATAAACAAGAATTTGAACAGTTTCATGGTTACCCTCAAAATTCTGAACCGGGAGTCTCTTTGCAATGATAGAATTTGCTAATCCAATGTGGCTTTGGGCGTACCTGGTTATTCCGTTCATTATCGGCGTTTATTTATATCGCTTCTTTCTTAACAAACGACCTGCACTCTTATTTTCAGATACCCAATCGTTCAAAAACTTACCTGGTAACCGAAAGCAACACCTTCATTGGTTAGGTCAATTATTTTTTATACTAGGTCTCACCAGTTTAATTTATGCCTTAGCACGACCACAAGAGCAACTTACTACGGTTGAACGTAATGCCGATGGTATTGATATTGTATTGGCACTGGATATCTCATCATCTATGAAAGCTGAGGATTTAAAACCTAATCGATTCGAAGCCGCAAGAGAGGTAGCAAAAGAGTTTATAGATAAGCGTATCTCAGACCGTATTGGTTTGGTATCATTTGCTATGCAAAGTTTCACGGTTTGCCCACCAACACTAGATTACCGTCTCTTAAAGGAGCTTATTGATGAAGTCGAAATGGGCGTGATACAGGATGGAACGGCAATTGGAATGGGTATTGCGACCTCTGTTAATAGACTAAAGGATAGTTCGGCAAAAAGTAAGGTCATTATTTTATTAACAGACGGACAGAACAACGCCGGTGAAATTGACCCCGTAACCGCTGCGGATTTAGCTATCGCTTATGATATCAAAATATATACAATTGGAGCAGGATCTCGAGGAACCGCTCCATATCCGGTTGATGATCCAATTTTTGGGCGTAGATACCGTAATATTCAGGTAGATTTAGATGAAGATATGTTACTACGCATAGCTGAGTTAACCGGTGGAAAGTATTATAGAGCTACTGATTCCCAAGAACTACTGAGAATTTACCAAGAGATAGATACTCTTGAACGAACTAAAGTAGAAGAAATTCTCTACACTGATTTCACTGATCTCTACCCTCTATATTTAGCATTGAGTCTACTATTTATGACTAGCTACTTTATTCTCAAGCAATTTGTTTTGCGTTCAATAGTAGAGGTATAGTGATGAGTAATCATTCTAAGATAAATCTTGTAAAAGATATTTTCCAAGATCCCTCATTTCAACACTACTACCAACTCATCAAAAAATCTGAGTCCGATCAATCTAGTAGAGTAAAACCACTAAGAGTTGAGTTAAAGCAAGTAATAGGTTCATTACTATCTTTTTTAATTGCAGGCATTGACCATAAAAAGCCCATTATCTATGTCTGTGAAAACGATGAGGAAATGCGAGTCACTGAGAGTGACTTACTTGAACTAGGCATAAAAAAAGTACTCAGCTTTCCATCACTTCAACGTAGGCCCTACGATACAGGCGCTATAATAAATGCCAGTTCAATGGTTCAAAGGACTGAAGTATTGCAAAAGATTACTGAAAAGAATGACTTTATTATCCTGTGTTCTGCAGAAGGACTATTTGATTTTATACAAGATCCTGTCACCTTTCAATCAGCTAAACTTGAACTCGAAAAGTCACGAGAATATCAATTTCAACACATTCAAGAACATTTAACCCTAAATGGATATAAGAATGTACGTTTTGTAGATGAACCTGGTGAAATAGCCATTCGTGGTGGCATTTTGGATATTTACCCTTATTCAGGTGAATATCCTATCCGCATTGAGTTTTTTGGCAATGAGATCGAAAGTATTCGAGAATTCGATGCCGATTCACAACGTTCGGTTGCTTTTCTAGATCGAGTATCAATCGTACCCGATATATCTAATATTCAGCATGAAAGTTTACACAATTTTTTGGACTACTTAGGCGAGAAAGTACACTTTGTTGTAAAAGACGAGTCGTTAATTTTAAGCTGTCTTACAAAGCTTTATGATGATGCTGTTGAACGTTATGACCCAAAAAGCCAAGAACTGTCTCCGAAAAAATTATTTCTAGATGCCACTTCATTTAAGAGTATTATCGGTGAAAAAGCGGAAAGCCTAAGTTATATTGGGTTCAGTGAAACCACCGAATTTGACCAGATTATTACATTTGATGCTCGTCCTCAACCCGACTTTAACGGGGTAATAAGGCAGGTCATAGAAGATATTGAACGACAAAGTAAACAAGGATTTGCCACCTATATTTGTTGTGACAATCAAGGTCAAGTAGAGCGATTCGAAGAATTACTCCCTGCAGTATCTTCAAGCTACAAGTATAGCTTACTGGGCCAATCATTAAATAAAGGTTTCATTTTAGAAAATCTAAAACTGGCCGTATATACCGATCATCAGATATTTAACCGGTATCATCGCCCTAAAATTAAAAAAAGAAGGTACTCCGGTGGCATATCATTTAAAGAAATCTACGACCTAAATCTTGGTGATTATGTTGTACATGTGGACTATGGAATTGGAAAATTTTCAGGCTTTAAAAAAATTGAAGTAAAAGGAGTAATTCAAGAAGTAGTCGTGGTGCAATATCAGGAAAATTCAACCCTCTACGTCAATCTGAGTAGCTTACATAAATTGCAGAAATATTCAGCAAAGGAAGGAATGGCCCCTAGGGTCACCAAATTGGGTTCTGGTGAATGGGCACGAAAAAAAGCCCAAACTCGAAAAAAAGTTAAAAATATTGCACGTGATCTTATTGAGTTATATGCCAAGAGGAAAATGAAAAAAGCGTTTGCCTATTCAGCTGACAACGCATGGCAGGTTGAAATGGAAGCACGTTTTGAATTTGAGGAGACTTTAGACCAAGATTCAGCCATAAAGGCAGTCAAAGAGGATATGATGAATGAGCAACCCATGGACCGCTTGGTCTGTGGTGATGTTGGTTTTGGAAAAACGGAAGTGGCTATACGCTCTGCTTTTAAAGCTGTTATGGATAATAAGCAAGTTGCTGTACTAGTCCCTACCACCCTCTTAGCTGACCAGCACCTCAAAACATTTAGAAAGAGGATGAATGACTTCCCAGTTAAAGTTGATGCGTTATCAAGGTTTAAGAGTGCTAAAGAACAAAAAGAAATACTCAATGGGGTGAGAACCGGTGAAGTAGATATTCTGATTGGAACCCATAGGATATTATCCAAAGATATCATATTTAAAGATTTAGGGTTAATTATCATTGATGAGGAACAGCGATTTGGAGTATCTGCCAAGGAAAAACTAAAAGAATTGAAAGCAACCGTTGATGTACTTACTCTTACAGCTACTCCAATCCCTAGAACCTTACAATTCGCTCTGATGGGTGCACGCGATTTGAGCATAATAACAACTCCTCCACCCAACAGACGTCCAGTTCAGACTGAAATTCACTCTTTTGATGAAACACTCATTAAAGATGCTTTAGTGCAGGAAATTTCTCGTGGTGGTCAAGCATTTTTTATTCATAATCGGGTGGGTAACATTGAGGAAATGACTCATTTGATTCATTCATTAATCCCTGAAATTAGAGTCAGATATGCTCATGGACAAATGAAAACAGCTGAATTAGAGATAATCATTCAAGATTTTTACAATAATCGATTCGATGTACTTATATCAACTAACATTGTAGAAAACGGAATTGATATCAGTAATGCTAATACTATAATTATCAACGATGCTGAACGATTTGGATTAGCGGAATTACATCAACTAAGAGGGCGAGTTGGCCGATCTAATCGTAAGGCTTTTTGCTACTTGATTACCCGTCCCATCGACCAATTGACCCCAGAGGCACGCAAAAGACTTATTGCCCTCGAAGAGTTTTCGGATTTGGGTTCTGGTTTCAATATTGCTATGCGTGACCTTGATATTCGAGGTGCAGGAGATATATTAGGTGGGGAGCAAAGTGGTTTTATAAATGATATCGGTTTCGAATTGTATACTAAAATTTTGGATGAAGCTGTACAGGAAGTAAAAGAACAAGAGTTTAATCATCTATTTGAAGGAGGAGAAAAGAGATTAGCCATACCCGAAACACAAATAGTAATGGATGAATCGGCATTATTACCCCAACAATATGTGAGCGATAATGTGGAACGACTAAATCTCTACCGAAAGTTAGCCAAGGCAAATACTGTTGAGGAAATTGAAGATTGGAGATCTGAAGTTGAGGATCGATTTGGACCCTTTCCTATCGATGCTAGCAGGCTCTTGCAATGCAAAATACTTCAATACTATGCTTCCAACTTATATTTTAATAAAATTACTTTACGAGTAGGTAAAATGTGGTGTATGTGCCCTAAAGTTAAAAGCGCACTTGGACGCTCCTATTATGAATCTCCTTTGTTTACCAACATACTCAATCATATCAAAAAGGTAGCCGAAGATTCCCATACCATCATTCAAAAGGATGATGCCATACGTTTTTTATTTGAAGAAGTGGATAATTTATCAGACGCTATCGATTTGTTAAAAAAAATATATGAGAGTCAGTAGCTATGCTAAGTACTAATCAAGCTGCAAGACTTCTAAAACAAGGCGAGGTTGTTGCAATCCCTACGGAAACGGTATATGGACTAGCAGCTGATGCAACGAACCAGCTTGCTATTCAAGAAATATTCAGCCTAAAGAAACGCCCAACAGATAATCCTCTTATAATTCACATTGGCTCTATCAATCAGTTAGATGAATTCTCTAAGCCACTGATAGAAATTGAATTGCGTATTATAAAAAAATTTTGGCCTGGCCCACTCACCCTAGTTCTTCCAAGGAAAAGAAACGTACCTGATGCCATAACGGCTGGCTTAAAAACTGTTGCAGTGAGAATGCCAAATCACATCAAATGTTTGAATTTATTGCAGAAAACTGGGCCTATAGTTGCTCCAAGTGCCAACCTGTCTGGAACCCCTAGCCCATCAAAAGTTGAACATGTTTTGAATGATTTTGGTGAAAATTTCCCAATACTAGATGGAGGTGACTGTACTATAGGCCTTGAATCAACCGTCTTAACATGTCGGCCAAACTATCCCTCTGCCACCGCTCAGCAATCATCCTTTGCTTCTCGAACATTTCAAAGTGACATGCTTATCTACCGACCTGGGGCTATCAGCGCAGAGGAGCTATCTGAGTTTGGTTCAGTTGAGTATTATACTCCCAGCCAATCAAAAACAGACACTTCAAAAACATCAACTGGCTCACCAAGTCCTGGGCTTAAATACCGCCATTATGCTCCTAAAGCTGCGGTAGAGTGGCTCTCCAATGTTGAGCAACTCAAGACTCTAAGATATCCAGTTGTTGTTTTTCTTCTTGATAATACTCACCCATATACTGAGTTTTTTGCGGATAAAGCTATTAATGATGGGCACTCCTTACTATGTTGTGAGGGTAGCTGGGAACGCTTTGGGCAACTTCTATATGACACCTTTAGAATGGCTGACACAAAAAATTATACCCGTATTTTCATTCAAGATATTCGTCGACATAATGCTAAATCAAGTTTAAAAGATGCTCTTATCAACAGAATAGAGAAAGCAATTAATGGACACTAAAGCGCTGGTCTGCCTTTAATCCAGCTACCGATTCATACATCAACAGAATTAATGCCTCTACATCTTGCATGGAACAAATTTCAACCGGAGAATGCATGTAACGCAAAGGAAGTGAAATTAAAGCGGAAGGTATTCCTGTTTTTTGGTAGAAAATACTGTCGGTATCAGTTCCCGTTCTAATGCTAGTTGCCTCATGTTGAACTTGAATATTATGCTTTAGCGCAACTTCTTCAAGGTACTGCACCACACTAGGATGATTTGCCCCGCCGTGTTGGATGCTTGGTCCGTGAGATAACTTAACTGTGCCATGTTCTTTCTGGTCTATCCCCGGAGAATCTGTGGCATGCGTGACATCGGTAACTATAGCTAAATCTGGATCTAATCGATAACTCATCATACGCGCACCAAAGCCCCCTACTTCCTCTTGAACAGAATTAACCGCCACTACATTTAACTGCAAAACTTCTGATGTATTTTTAAGCATCCGCAACACCTGTGCTACGATATACCCACCAATTCGATTGTCCAACGCTCTAGCGGTGAGTATATGATCATTCAAAAACTCAAAGTTGTCTTCATAAGTGATAGGATCACCTACTTGAACCAGTTCAAGGGCTTCTTCTCTAGATGTCACGCCTAGATCTATATAGATATCTTTCCAAGAAGGCTCTTTGCCACCCCCACTTTTTTGATTTTGTAAGTGAATTGCGGTATTCCCCGTGACCCCAACAACTTTTGCCTTACGATTATGAATAATCACTTTTTTAGCCCTAGCAATAGTCGAATCACTCCCGCCTAATTTATTCACATACACAAAGCCTTTCTCAGTAATATGCTGAACAACCATTCCAATCTCATCACAGTGCGCCTCAATTAAAACAGTCGGTGCATTTTTCTGCGTTAAAACTTTGGCCGCACAAGAACCGTATGAATCGAATGTAACCTCATCAGCAAAACGCTCAACATATTCTTTCCAAACTCTCACACCAGCCGCTTCGTAGCCAGTTGGACTTGGTGTTGTTAACAGAGATTCTAAGAAATCAGGCGCTGATGGAATAATCATTTGTGATAAAATTAGGTTACTTTATTAGGTGTTTATATTTCTGTAATATACATATTTCAGCTCCTTCTATGTCAGTATAATTCCTAATTATTTATGGTATCTAAACAATATACACCTGAATATTTCCCAAATTGGACTCAAGTACTGGTATGCTTCAAAGATATGGACGCCTTATCCCATTTCAATAATATCCTATTCAATAGCTATTTCAAAAAAGTCAGAATACGATTGCCTCTGGAAATATCCGCGTGGTTAGAACATATAGAAAGAAAAAGATATGTTATGCTACGAAAATCGACAAATGAGTATCTCACTCCAATCCTTAATTCCGATACTTTATTCAATTATAGCAGTATAGATCGGGTCGATGCATCTCGAATCAATGTCTTACAAGTAGCGTACAATTCCAATACTGAGCAATTGAGTTCGACAGCTGAAACCATTGGAACTTGGTTCGATTTGCAAACAGAGCTGTCTGATCAAATCTCAACATCTAAGGTACTTTTAAACTATTTATTATCTTCCACTCCTAATTAAGTAATATGGATAAAAGTACCCGCTATATAATATTTAATGACCCAGTTCACGGATTTATCTCTGTACCTAAAGGAATCATTCTTCAATTAATAGACCACCCCTATGTTCAACGACTGCGAAGAATACGTCAACTAGGGCTGGGGTATTTGGTCTTTCCAGCAGCAGAACACTCTCGATTCTCCCATGCCTTAGGAGCCTTAGAATTGGGACAACGTGTGTTGAATAATTTACGCGAAAAAGATACCACCATCAGCAACCAGGAGTACGAAGGCACTCTTATCGCTTTACTCTTACACGATGTTGGACACGGCCCTCTATCTCATACGCTTGAACATTCACTTCTCAGTGAGTTTAAGCATGAGATGATGAGCTTAGCCATCATGCATGAGCTAAATAAACAATTTGATGGTGCACTAAGCACAGCCATCAAAATCTTTACTGATCAACATCCCAAGAAGTTTTTGCATCAACTAGTGTCATCACAGCTGGATTTAGACCGACTAGACTACTTAAAAAGAGATAGTTTTTTTACGGGTGTTTCGGAAGGCTCCGTGGGTATTCAACGCATACTCAAAACGTTGCGAGTCCATAAAGGCAATATTGTTATTGAGCGCAAAGGTATCTATGCCATCGAGAACTATATTATTTCTCGACGCTTAATGTATATGCAGGTATATCTACATAAAACCGTATTAAGTGCCGACTCACTCATTCGATCTATATTCAAGCGGGTGCGTTATTTATTTGCACAAGGAGAATCAGTACCAAGTGGGAGTACTCAATTAAACTATTTCCTGCGCGAGCAACCATCAGCTAAAAAAAGTATCTCCACATCTATTATCAGCGCCTATGCTCAATTGGATGATTATGATGTATATCAAAGTATTAAAACTTGGCTGAGTGCTAAAGATCCTATTTTATCGGATTTAAGTCATCGCTTTTTGAACAGGAATTTGTTTCGAGCTAGCTTTTATGAAAAAAAACCAGGAAAAAGTACCCATCAAAAGATACAAGAACTAACTCGAGCTTATCTTGAAAAAAGTGGACTACCAGGCGATGAAGAGAGTTTGAAATACTATATTCGAACCGAATACAGTACTTCAGAAGCTTATAAATATAAAAATGATAGTATCTGGATATTAGACAACGAGATAGCTATTGAGTTTTCAAAAGCTGTAGATACAAAAAACATCATCGCTTTGACCGAGCCCGTGAAGAAATACTTTGTCATACATCCAAAATATTAAGTCACTACTTTAATCAAGTAATAGTTCCTTTTTATACGCGCGTATAATGTATAAAACAAAAGTTCTCATTACTATCAATCCTACTTGTTTGCTCCCATATTAAACCTATTTCGGAGCGATATTCTGGAAAATATGTATCCCCTTCATATTCTTTGTGAACAAGAGTGATTATCATTTCGTCTGCTAGCTCTATGGCTTGACTGTAAACAACGCCACCACCAATAATAAAAAGTTTGGAGGGCTCTTCAAGCTTTATAGCTTCAATAGCTTGTTCTAATGAGGAATAACAGGCCACATTATCATAATTCCTAGTTGTACTAAGTACAATATTTTGCCTATTTGGCAATGGTTTAGACCCCAATTCTTCAAAAACACCTCTTCCCATAAGAATGGGAAAACCTGAGGTTGTCCGCTTGAAATGCTTCAAGTCTTCAGAAAAATGCCAAGGCAAGGAACCCTCATTTCCAATTACTAAATTAGGATCATGTGCTGCTATAATAATAATCTTCATATATAGAACATTTACACCGCTACTTCAAAGCGAATTAAAGGATCTGGGTCGTACCCAATTAGTTCAAAATCCTCAAAACCTAGTATATTCACAGGTTTATTGGCAATCTTTAGTTCTGGGAGAGCCTTTGGCGGACGAGATAATTGTTGCTTTAATCCATCTATATGATTTACATAGATATGTGCATCCACTATTGTATGGGCGAAAACTCCGGGTTCAAGCCCAACTTCCTGGGCAATTGCCATTGTTAAAGCGGAATAACAGGCTAAGTTAAAAGGTATTCCAAGCGCAATATCACCCGAACGCTGAGTCAAATGACAATTTAATTTACCTTCAGACACATTGAATATGTACATGATATGGCAAGGAGGTAATACCATTTTAGGTAATAAACCAGGGTGCCAAGCGCTCACCACTATTCTACGACTCATTGGATCTGTCTTTAACATGTGAATAACATTTTGAATTTGATCAAATTCATCTCTCCTCCATTCAGTAGTTCCATCTTCATTCTCATGCTCGACAAGGAAAGGAAATCGTCGCCATAACACTGGATAAATAGGGCCGACATGCCCATCTTGACCGGCCCAGGCATCCCATATATGAACATTATTTTTGTCACGAAGCCATCTTATATGGTCTTCGCCACGTAAATACCACAATAATTCTAGAATAACGGATTTAAAAAAAACTTTTTTAGTCGTTAGAAGTGGAAAGCCTTCAGACAGATTTACCTTGTAATACTCTGCAAAATTGGAAATTGTATCCGTACCAGTACGGTTTTTTTTAAGCACACCGTGATCTAAAACTCGTTGAACTAAATCATGATAAACTATCATATAAAAATTTTTAAATGTTGATTGGGGTTGTTTTACATTATTATCTCTTCAAAAAATAAAATAGCTATTGAAAAGTAAATGATAATTCCACTAACATCGACCACAGTAGCAACAAATGGTGTAGATGAAACTGCAGGGTCAAAACCTAAACGTGATAATATGAAAGGCAGCATAGCACCAATAAAATTACCAAATAAAACTATAGAAAGTAAACTTAACCCAATTACTGATGCGGTCAGATAGGACTGTTGATCAACATACCCATTTGCTGCAAGATCCCAAGCCAACAGAGTTAAAAAGCCTAAAATACCAATTAAAAGACCTAATATTAATCCAGAGCTTAATTCCC
Source organism: Balneola sp. (assembly GCA_002720745.1). GTDB lineage: Bacteria > Bacteroidota > Rhodothermia > Balneolales > Balneolaceae > UBA1275. The sequence continues at coordinate 202,292 of PBJO01000007.1, read as the reverse complement.
TAAAAAATACTTTTTTCCAATCGTCTGCTCTAATATCATCCGTTGCTAGTGCCCGGATAATAAGTGTGGCAGCTTGGGCGCCTGAATTACCACCGCTTGATATTATTAAAGGAACAAAAAAGGACAAGAATACAATTTTTGAGAGTAACTCTTCATATTGCCCCATTGTTAAAGCAGTTAAAATTTGACCTACAAATAAAACGATAAGCCACCCTAAGCGTTTTTTTATCATTTGCGCAATGGAGGTTTGAGAATAATAGTCATCCAGTGCATCCATGGCTGCCATTTTCTGCATATCCTCGGTAATCTCTTCTTCTGCTACATCTATAACATCATCCACTGTAACAATACCAACTAGTACATTATCAGAATCTACTACAGGCAACGCTACCCTGTCATATTTAGCAAACATCTTGACTGCTTCCTCTTGATCTTCAAAAACACGCAGAGCAGTGTAAGAATCATCCATAAGTTTTGATATGGTCTGATTTTCAGCTGCAATAATTAATTCGGTAATTCGTAAGTCATCTATTAATTGCTCTCGATCATTAACCACATAAATTACATTTAGTGTCTCTGCCATGGCTGCATATTTTCGTATATGCTCCATACTTCGCTTAACCGTCCAATCAGACTTTACACGGACATAGCGTGGAGTCATCAAACGACCAACTGAATCTTCAGGGTATCCTAATATTTTCTTCACTTGAAGCTGGTCTGACGGCCTCATAGAATTCATTACCTTTTGGGTTAAATCCCCAGGCAGTTCCTCCATAAGCGCAACCTGTTCATCCGGTTCCAGGTTACTCATTACTTCTGATAGTTGTTGCTTGGTAAATAACTCCAGTAGGATTACTCCTTTATTAGATGGAAGTTCAGCAAAAACATCGGCAGCAATAGCCTTTTTTAATAGCCTGAATACAACTACGGCTAAATCCCCATCCAACTCCACTATTAGCTCTGCTATATCGACAGGAGGCACATCAGCTAAAACCTCTTTTAAACCTATCCAATCCTTTTTTTGGATTAGTTCATCAAAATCGGGTTTTAATAGTTGGACTAACATCTTTGTCTGTCTATTGATTCTTGGATATACGATAAAGTATGGGTAATGCAAATCTATACTTCAATCCCAGAACTATCATCATATTATAGAATATAACTAAATGTTTATTGTACATCTAAGATCTGAAGTGCATTTCTTGCTGCTTCCTGCTCGGCTTTTTTCTTGCTCTTTCCTGTACCTTTACCAAAAACTTCTTTTCCTATGGAAACTTCAACCTTAAAGGTTCTATTATGACCTGGACCTTTTTCGTCTATCACTCGATACTCAGGCAAGCTCAATTTATTGGCTTGTGCATATTCTAATAATGCACTTTTAAAATTATCATTCATCTGGGTTAACTCATCAAAGTTAAGATGTTCTTCGAACACTTTACTAACAAATTTAAATGTAGCTTTGTAACCTTCAGTGATATAAATAGCCGCTATCATTGATTCAAAAATATCAGCTAATATACTTTTTGATTTAGTTACTCCACCTTTTACATCGGTAAATTCTAACAAGGATTCTATCCCTAGATTTTTCGACAAAGTAGAAAGTGTTTCACCCCTTACCATTTTAGCTCTGGTTTTTGTCAAAAACCCTTCATCTTCTTCGGGATATTTTTGAAATAGAAGTTCAGCAGAAATAAGATCTAAAACTGCATCACCAAGAAATTCTAATCGTTCATAAGAATCATAGCTTTCGTATTTTTCAAGTGCTGTAGAGGAACGATGTCGTAATGCTTTTTGGTATAAGGAGGTATCGGTTGGTGCAAATCCCAAGATATTGCTTAATTTTTCAAATCTTTTGTCTTCTGGATCAACTTCTTTTTTCTTAAATAACGTACTGTCAAAGCGTTTCTTTTTAACAAAACTAAATAAAAAACGAGTCATCCAACCCATCTATTATCCTTCATAACGCTTAAAAACTAGAGTCGAATTATGCCCACCAAAACCGAATGCATTGTTCAACGCGTAGTCGAGCTCACGGGCGACCGGAGCATTTGCGGTATAATTCAGGTCACACTGTGGGTCTTGGTTATATAAATTAATTGTCGGAGGCACAATACCGTGATAAAGGGCTAAAATTACCGCAAGTGACTCAATAGCACCTGCAGCACCTAGGGTATGTCCTGTCATCGATTTCGTTGAATTTAAATTCATTTTATACGCATGATCTCCAAAAACTTTTTTGATGGAGTTTGTTTCGGCTATATCACCGAGTGGTGTAGATGTACCGTGCATGTTGATATGATCAACATCAACTGTTCTTATCTTAGCAGATTTTAAAGCGTTTTTCATGGCTAAAATAACCCCATTTCCTTCTGGGTCTGGAGCGGTAATATGATAAGCATCCGCAGAGTATCCGTAACCTGCAACTTCACCATATATTCTAGCCTCTCTCTTTAGTGCAGAATCTAATGATTCAAGTACCATAATTCCGGAGCCTTCTCCAAGAACAAATCCATCTCTATCTATATCAAAGGGTCTTGAAGCTGACTCAGGATCCTCGTTTCTGGTACTCATCGCCTTCATGGCATTGAAACCAGATATTCCAATTTTTGTTACAGGAGATTCTGTGCCTCCAGTTATCGAATAATCTGATTGTCCATAACGTATCATATCATAGGCAATACCAATATTATGGGATCCTGTTGCACAGGCTGAAACTGCGCAAAAGTTAGGCCCCCTAAACCCATATTTAATAGAGATTTGACCTGAGATTATATCAGGTATAGACATAGGGATGTAGAAAGGTGAAACTCCTTTCGGTCCTCTCTCATAAAATGAAACAGATTGATCGAAAAAAGTTTTCATACCTCCTATTCCTGTACCAACATGAACTCCTACACGGTCTTTATCTATTTTATCTAAATTTAATTTAGAATCAATTATAGCTTCATCAGTTGCAATTAACGCATATTGAGTGGCATAGTCTAGCTTTCGAGCTTCTTTTTTTTCAAAATGCTTTAATGGATCATAATCATCAATCTGTGTAGCAAAAGTCGTTGCAAAACCTGTTGTGTCGAATCTATCAACATTTTTTGCTCCACTTTTACCTGAGAGTAACCCATTCCAAAAGTCAGGAGCGCTCTTCCCAACTGGGGTAAGAGCGCCTATACCTGTAATTACAACTCGTCGTGAACTCATATAATTGAATTATATTAAGTGAGTTTTTTTTGAATATATTTAATCGCATCACCAACTGTAGCAATGCTTTCAGCATCCTCATCGGGAATACTAAGATCGAAATCTTTTTCAAATTCCATGATTAATTCTACAGTATCTAAAGAATCTGCACCTAAATCATTGGTGAAATTTGCATCAGCAACAACTTCTGATTCATCTACACCTAATTTATCGATAATGATTTCTTTTACTTTTGATTCTACATCTTGTGACATAATGAGTCCTTTATTTTAATGGTAATTAGTAGTTTAATAATTTAAGAAACTTAATAATATCTTGCACGCAAATAGCTTTTAAGATAGCCATCTAAATGGCCATACCGCCGTCAACTCGTATAACTTCGCCTGTTATATAGCTACTTAAGTCGGAAGCAAGGAACAAACACGCCGCCGCTACTTCCTCAACATTACCAGCTCGAGCTAATGGTGTTGCTTCTTTAATATCTTCCAATACCTTTTCATCAAGTATGTTCGTCATGTCTGTAAGTATATATCCGGGTGCAACTATATTAGCTCGAATATTTCTAGAAGCTAATTCCTTGGCATATGATTTAGTGAACCCTATCAAACCAGCTTTAGAAGCGGCATAATTACTTTGACCTGCATTCCCAGTCAATCCTACAATAGAGCCAATATTTATAATAGAACCTCCGCGATTTTTCATCATAGTTCTAGCCACTGCTTTTGAATAATTAAATATTCCTTTTAAGTTTGTCTCAATAACTTGATCCCATTGGTCTTCGGACATTCTAAGTATGAGTCCATCCCTTGTAATACCAGCATTATTTACAAGTATATCTATTTTACCCCATTTTTGAACAACTTCATCAATTACTTCATTAGCTCTGTTATAATCTGATGAATTAGCCTTTATAGAGATTGCACCACAACCAAGTTTATTTATTTCTTCCGTTACTTGCTCAGCTGAGCTAGAAGAGTTGGCATAGGTAATAGCAACGCTAGCTCCTTTGGTAGAAAAGGCTAACGCTATAGCTTTTCCAATACCTCGGCTACCCCCTGTAATAAGAGCAATTTTTCCTGTTAGATCTAAATTATATTCTGACATATTATTGTATTCCACTTAATTGTAAAGAACTGTCTATTCGTTTTACTAACCCCTGAAGTACCTTACCTGGTCCTAGCTCAACTACTTCTTTGACCCCATCAGAAACCATATGCTCTATAGTCTGAGTCCATAAAACCGGCTTTAATATTTGTTGTAAAATATTGTTTTTTAGTTTTTTAGCTGACTTATATGGTTTAGCATTTACATTTGAGTAAACTGGTATATTCGCATCAGAAAATGAAACTTTTTCAAGACCAAGTTTGAATTCATCATATGCTGATTGCATCAAAGGTGAATGAAAAGCACCACTTACAGCTAGGGGTAATGCCATCTTTGCACCGATCGTTTTAAATGATTTTAATGCCAAAATAACTGCATTTGAATGCCCAGATATAACAATTTGTCCTTTTGAATTAAAATTCGCTGGCAATACCGTTTCATTTGATTCTTCTGAAATTTTTTTGCAAATCTGAGTTACAATATCGTCTTCAAGCCCAATTACAGCACCCATTGCACCACTGCTTTGGTTTCCTGCATCTTGCATTAATTGACCACGAAGTTGAACTAATTTTAAGCCCTCTTCAAATGAAAAAACTCCTGCTGCAGTTAATGCAGAAAATTCACCTAGAGAGTGTCCGGCTACACAATCCGGTATTATCTTAATAGTCTGATATAGAGCCATAGAGTGCACATAAAGTGCTGGCTGCGTATATTTAGTTTGGTTTAAACTTTCTTCAGGCCCTTCAAACATAATATTTGATAATGAAAAACCTAGTATTTCATCAGCTTGATCAACAAATTTTTTGACTGCTGGTTCAGCATGATACCATTCGGATGCCATTCCCACATATTGAGAGCCTTGTCCAGGGAAAACAATTGCCTTCAATATCAACCTCCCCAGCTTAAATATACAGCACCCCAGGTAAATCCTCCACCAAAAGCGGTTAAAATAATCGATTCACCATTCTTCATTTGATCTTTCCAATCGTACAAACAAAGAGGAATCGTAGCTCCAGTTGTGTTACCATAACGTTCTATGTTAATCATAACTTTGTCCATTCCTAAACCCATTCTGCGAGCCGTTGCATCAATAATACGCAAATTCGCCTGATGCGGAACAAGCCAAGAAATATCTTCGGGTTGTAAATTATTACGTTCCATTATTTCTGCTGACACATCCGCCATTCCTACAGTGGCTTTTTTGAACACCGCTTTACCATCTTGCTTTATAAAGTGCATGTGTTTGGCAACAGTTTCTAGAGACGCAGGATGTCGACTACCTCCCCCCTTTTGAACTAGATGACAATAAGTATCGCCTTCGCTGTAATGTATGGAATCAATAATTCCCGTTCCATCAATCGAAGGTTGTAATAAAACAGCACCTGCACCATCCCCAAAAAGTATGCAAGTGGTTCGATCTGTATAATCTACAATTGATGACATTTTATCAGCCCCAATGACCAAAACATTTTTATAACGCCCACTTTCAATAAATGAAGCTCCAGTAGTTAAAGCATAGATAAAACCAGAACATGCCGCTGAAAGATCAAAACTCAAGGCATTTGTGGCCCCGATTGCTTCTTGAACTAAGCAAGCAGTAGACGGAAAAATATAATCTGGTGTTACTGTAGCCACAATGATTACATCTATTTGATCTGGTGTAAGACCTGTAAATTCTAAGGCCTCATTTGCTGCATTTGCCGCCATGTATGACGTCGCTTTTTCAGGATCTTTTAATATTCTTCGCTCAATAATACCTGTTCTAGTTCGAATCCACTCATCATTTGTATCTACAAGCTTCTCTAAATCATGATTGGTTAAACGATCATCAGGTAGATAATGTCCAACTGATGTAATTGTAGCTCTAGTTTGTTCCATTAAGGATATAGTTAAATTATTGAAGCAATTATTTTATCATTGATTGAATGCTCAACACAATCTATGGCTACCTTAATCATATTTTTTATTGCCGTTGGACTACTACCTCCATGCCCAACAACACTCGTTCCATTAACCCCTAAGAATGGCAACCCCCCCACACGTTCATAATCAAAGGGAGCTAATGCTTCAGAGAATATCTGTTGAACAAAACGCAGCATTTCAGGAGTACTTGAGGTTTGCTTGATTTTCTGCCAAACAAGCGTTTTCAGAATACCTGGAAGAGATTCACCTAATTTAAGAACCACGTTACCCATAAAACCGTCAGTGATATATATATCCGCTTTTGGAACAAGAATATCTCTACCTTCAACATTACCTATAAATGAGGGAATTTGCTGAAGCATTACATATATCTCATTGAGTAACTCTGTTCCTTTACCTTCTTCTTCACCTACATTTAGCAATCCAACTCTTGGTTGTTCAATTCCCATAATTTCTTTAGCATATACTTGTCCCATTAATGCAAATTGAAGAGCCATCTCTGGCTTTATTTCTAGATTTGCCCCTGCATCAATAATCAGTCTGAAACCCTCTAGAGAGGGATAATAAGTGGCAATTGTAGGACGTGATATGCCTTCCAATTTACCCAAAATAAACATAGAAGCCGCTAAGAGCACGCCTGTATTACCAGCACTAACAAATCCATGACAATGACCCTGTTTGTGTAACGCAATGCCCTTTGCAATAGAAGAGTTTGGCTTCTGTTTAAGAGCTGAAGACGCAGAATCGGTCATATCTACCACCTCAGGTGCATCTAAAATCTGTATTCTAGATTGCTCATAATAATGTTGGCTTAGTTCACTTTGAACTAATTTTTCTGGTCCAACGAGCAATATTGTAAGATTATCAAATTCTTTTATTGCCTCTAAGGCACCCAGTATAGGGTTTTTAGGGTAATGATCTCCTCCAGCCGCATCTACAGCTATAATCATAATTAAGATCTCAGTTATTTATACTAATAACTTGTCTTCCTCGATAGTAACCACACTCTGGACAAGCATTGTGATACTTATGAAATGCCCCACAATTAGAACATTTTGCCAAAGTGACTTCGGAGATTGCTTGATGCGCTCTTCGTTTATCTCTTCTTGCTTTGGAAATTTTTCTTTTTGGATGTGCCATTCTAGTAGATTGTTAAATTAATTTTTTATGTTTTTTAAGGCATACCATCTTGGATCAATCGAGTTTTCAGTATTATTAGTACCAAATTGTACATTCAATAACTCTTTTGGATTACCGTAATCATCCAAGTATCTCGGATGAATTCGTTTGATTGGCAATGATAACAGTAACATATCACGTACCTCTTGATCAAACTCAATAATTTGTTGATGTTTTTCTAATTTTTTTATTGATGAATGCAGATCAATTTTTTCTTCTTTAAGACCTTCTTTGTATATAATCTCAAGATTACATTGTGACTCATATATATAAGTATCTAATGAGCGATCACATTGCAATTCTAGGGATGATGTTACCATAGATTTGATGTGAATCATGTGATCACTTCTGTTAATATCTAAGCTTAAAATACCTTTTAGCAAAACTATCTTTTCACTTTCCAAAAAATCCTGCGGAATTGTAAGTGTCCAATTACTCTTGGATAAAGGTATTTGATAGGTCTTTAGATTCAACATAGCTAAATAATATAATCTTCGTAAGATAAGGATATTAGATATGGGGTACAATCAATTAAATAGACCGTACAATCTCTGTTCAATTAGGCCTATAATACTTCCTAAATCTTCTTTATTATTCACGAAATCTAAGTCATCAGTGTCAATAATTAATTTTTCATACGGATATCTAGTAATCCATTCTTCATATAAATTATTTAATCTCTCCAAGTAGTCAATTCGAATAGAATTCTCATACTCCCGCCCCCTTTGCTGAATCTGCCGGACAAGGGTGGGTACTTGTGCTCTCAAATAAACTAACAAATCTGGTGGCCGTAAGTAATAACTCATTTCATGAAAAAGAGCTTCATAATTATCAAAATCTCGATCACTCATCAAACTCATCTGATGTAGGTTCTTAGCAAAAATCTCCACATCCTCGTAAATAGTTCTATCTTGAATAAGACTAATTTCTTTTTGAAGCATATCTTTTTGATGCCGAAAACGACTTGATAAAAAGTAAATCTGCAGATTAAAACTCCACCGTAGCATATCTTCATAAAAATCTGCGAGGTACGGATTATCATCCACTGATTCATAGAAAGCTTCCCAATCAAAATGTTGAGCCAATAAACCAGTCAGTGATGATTTACCTGCGCCTATATTTCCAGCAATGGCGATATATTGTTGTTTCTTTTTTTCTGACACTTATTGATTGATTAGTTACCCAATAGTCGATACATAGCCTTTTTATAATCTTCGACCCCAGGTTGGTTAAATGGATTAATGCCTAAACTATAGACAAAGATACTTGTCAATAGTTCATAAAAATAAATAAGTGCACCAATAGATTTAGCAGTTAGTTCTGGCATATGAATAGTAACAATAGGAACTTGCCCTTCACAATGAGCCTCAATGGTACCCAACTCAGCTTTGGAATTTATAGAATGAAAAGAATCTCCTTCCAAATACTCTAAGCCGTCTCCGAAATCAAAACCAGAGGGAACCGATAATTGTGTGTCTACTTGATCAACAACTAAAAAGGTTTCAAGTAATGACCGCGTACCATCCTGAATAAATTGGCCCAAACTATGTAAATCAGTTGAAAATCCAGCTACAGCTGGGAAAATACCTTTTCCATCTTTCCCTTCACTCTCTCCTAATAATTGCTGTATCCATCTCCCAAATGAAAGTAATTCAGGCTCAAAAGAAGCAAAAATATCAATAGTGATACCCTTACTATGAAGTGCATTTCTAAGTGCGGCATATTCCAATACTACATCTGCGTTTTCTTCCAGTAATTTATAATTACTTACCGCTCCCTCAAATAACTCCTCAATCGAAATTCCAGCTACTGCTATGGGTAGTAGTCCAACAGATGTCAAAACTGAAAATCTTCCGCCAACATCGGATGGAATAATAAATTTTTGATAACCTTCCTTTTCAATAACTTCATTCAGTACCCCGTCCTGTTCACTCGTTGTACAAATAATTCGTTCTACGGCATCGTCAAATTCTTCATGAATAAACTTTCTGAGTACCCGAAATGATAATGCTGTTTCAAGCGTATTTCCTGATTTAGAGATGACATTTAGGACTACACTTTTTCTCGAACCATCCGCTTTAGATGTCTTTAGATATAGTAATAAATCCTTTAAATATGCTCCGCTCATATGATGGCCTGCAAACAAAATTTCTGGGCCATTAGGCGTAAAAGGAGGTTTTAAAGCATCGATAACAGCCTTGGCCCCTAAATAAGATCCACCTATACCACAAACAATGAATACATCTACTGAATCATGTATTTTTTTTCCTAATTGCGTTAGTTGAGCTAATAGATCTAAGTTTGGTTTTTCTAATAAATCACGCCAGCCTAACCGCTCAGATCCCAGACCTGTTCTTTGGCGTAGATCATTTAGTCCTTTTTTTGCAAGGCTATGCGCATGAATATACTCCTGATCCGTTAAAAACTTTCTTGCTCTACTGATATTCGCTTTAATCATAACTACCTTAACATTCTTGCTAGTTCAATTAACCCAAAATCAAGACCTTTCTTTTTCGCTACAGCCACCCTGAGTGGTGTAATCTTTAAAGCATTATTTACCACCCCAACCATCACCTCGTTGTGGCCTTCCATCAATACTTTTATCGCTGAAGCACCAAGTCTACTCGCTAAAACTCTGTCACGAGCAGATGGAGAACCACCACGTTGTACGTGACCCAAAATACATACGCGTAGATCATATTTCGTGAAATCATCCTTTATTTTTTCGGCTAACTTTAATGCTCCTCCCGTTTCATCGCCCTCAGCTACTACAATTAAAGAGGAACGCTTTTGTTCTTTTAGCATATCTTTAAGTTGAGTCTTAATATCACTAATCGATGTAAGCTCTTCTGGTAGCAAAGAAAGCTCAGCACCAACCGCAATCCCTGTTTCAAGTGCTATAAATCCTGCGTCTCGACCCATCACTTCAACTAAAAACATGCGTTCATGAGCATCGGCAGTATCCCGAATTTTATCAATTGCCTCTATAGCGGTATTTAGAGCAGTATCATACCCTATTGTTTCATCTGTACCAATGATATCATTATCAATAGTTGCAGGAATACCAATTACACGGATTCCGTATTCTTTACTCAGTAAATTGGCACCTCTGAAGGTTCCATCGCCACCAATTACGACCAATGCATCAATGCCCTTACTTCTCAGATTTAATGCAGCTTGAGCACGTCCATCTTTAGTTCTAAATTCCTGTGAACGTGCCGATTTGAGTATGGTACCACCGCGCTGAACAATATTTGATACTTTTTCAGAGTCCAACTCTATAAATTTGTCTTCAATTAAACCTTGATACCCTCTATAAATACCCCATGCTGTAAGTTTGTATCTATTTGCCCCTCGCACAACTGCACGTAACGCGGCATTCATACCAGGGGAATCTCCACCACTTGTCATAACTGCTATTGTAGATATCACCGTGTCCATCATAATGGTTCTAACTTCTTTTGAGTGATTTATTGAGTGAAAAATCGTCGTACCTCAATAATTTACAGACATTATGCCTACATTTGAGGTAACTAAGTTTACAAAAAATTGTTCACTTTTGGGCTATGTATATAAAACTTAAAACTAAGATTATTTTATTAATTGGATATTAAGCTATCTGATATAACAAACAGCATAGAAAACGATTTATACAATTTCAGAACGTTCTTCAAAAAGACCATCAAATCAGATGTCCCGCTGTTAGATGTGTTAACTAAATACCTAATAAAACAAAAAGGCAAAGAAGTACGTCCTATACTCGTTTTCTTAAGTGCAAAATTATTTGGTAAAATAAACCAAAGAAGTATGGTAGCTGCAACTATGATTGAGTTATTACATACAGCAACTCTACTCCATGATGACGTGGTAGATAAAGCGGATTCGAGACGAGGCTTTGTAACTATACATAATATTTGGAATAATAAAGCCGGTATATTATTGGGTGATTTTTTGCTATCTAAAGGATTGTTAATAGCACTAGAAAACAAAGAACATACCTTATTAGAATTGCAATCCAGAGCGGTTCAAAAGATGAGCGAAGGCGAATTAAGGCAATTGAAGGCGGCCGGGTTATTTAACATGACCGAAGAACGCTATTATCGAATCATAGAGGAAAAAACAGCTAGTCTCATTGCGACCTGCTGTCAATGTGGAGCTGTATCAACCTCAAATGACCCAGAAATACATTCTAAAATGTATGATATTGGTAAAAATATTGGTATGGCTTTTCAAATAAAAGATGACTTGCTCGACTATTCAGAAAACGAAATTGGTAAACCAAAACGTAATGACATAGTGGAGCGAAAAGTTACATTGCCTTTTATTTTGGCTTTACAAGAAGTTAAAAAATCAGAAGCTAAACAATTTAAAAAACTGATGAAGAAAAGAAAAAAAAGGAGCTCAGAGGTACAAAGAATTGTAGACTTTGTATCAGCTAATAATGGTATTTCTAATGCAAAAGAAGTTATGTTTGACTATGCATCAAAGGCTAAAAATGATTTACTTGTAATAGCTAAACCGTCCTCTACGAAACCATTATTCCAACTCATCGATTTCATCACACACCGTTCTAAGTAGGTAAGTAGTCTATGAGTAAACATCAAGAAATAGAACCAACCCATATATTCTTGGCCGATGTGCACCTTGATAATTCTAAATCAATTGGAGAAAACTACGAAAGAAATCTATGCTCCCTAATTAACTATGCCGCAAATAAAAAAATACACCTTTACCTACTGGGTGATATTTTTGACTATTGGATGGAATTCTCTAGCCATGAACAAATAATATCTTATAATAATAACTCTGTTAATCAGACTATAATACCAAACATTGGCACTACCCTTCTAGATACGCTTCATCAGTATAATGAATCATTTACTTCTGCCTACTACATTTTAGGAAATCACGATTATTGGGATGCTGGGCATTTTACAACTATTGGTTGCACAGTATTTAAAGATGGCTGTAAAATCAATTTGGATAAGCAAACGATTTGTTTAATACATGGAGATGGACTACCAACAAAAAAAACGCAAATTAATGGTAATAAAATAACTCCACTTAAACGTCCAATATTCCACACAATAATACGGTCAAAAACGTTTATTAAATTATTCCAACTTTTTTTTGCACCCAATCAAGCTTGGTCAATAATGAAAAACTTTTCGAATTTTAGTAGAAAAAAGGAAAAAAAAGCACTAACTACAATTGATTCATCTCTAAAATATCTGCTTAATTTTTCCGATATTGATGTTGTGGTTGCTGGTGATGATCACTGTGCAAGAACCGTATATACAACAGGAGGACAATACATAAATACCGGACCCTATTACGAACATCAACTTGTTTTAACCTACTCCAAGCAAGGCTGGGCACACGCTCATTGGGACGGAAAAATGAACAAATTTGCAGTAAAAGAAAAACCCATTTTCTCTTTATGAGACAACCTAACAATATAGATCAACAACGTTATTTCAGTGATTCAGAATATCGTAGACAAATTGCTGAAAAATCTAGCAAACGATCAACATCTTCCAGTAAGTTAAGAGAGGCACTATTTGCCGTTAGTAGTACGCTCACTTTTGGAATTATAGTCATTGGTACCTATGGATTTTTTTTATTTCAAGGCCTGCCTTCTATAAATCAACTAGAAAATCCGGATACTGCAATTGCCAGTGAAGTGAGAAGTAGAGATGGCGTTGTGCTGGATAAATATTTTACTGAAAATAGGACATGGGTCAGATACCAAGATATTTCACCCTATGCTATAAATGCTCTTATTTCTACTGAAGATCATCGCTTTTACAGCCACTGGGGAATGGATATGTTTAGAACCTTAGCCATTCCAATCAATTTATTGAGAGGGAGAATTGAAGGTGGGTCAACCTTGAGCCAACAATTAGCTAGAAATTTATACAAAGAAATTGGTCAGAATTTTTCAATCAATAGAAAATTCCGAGAAATGATTACAGCTGTTCAAATTGAAAAAAACTATACCAAAAAAGAAATTATTGAAATGTACTTCAATACGGTCGAATACTCCAACAGTGCATTTGGTATCGAAGCGGCTGCAAGAACTCATTTTAATAAGTCTGCAAAAAACCTGAATATATTGGAAGCAGCTACATTGGTAGGTTCGGTGAATGCAGTATATGCATACAATCCAAGATTATTTCCGGAACGATCAAAACAGCGAAGAAATATAGTCTTACGTCTAATGAATAAGCAAAAATATATATCCGAATCTGAGCTAAAAGATTATAGCACGATGGCAATAAAACTAGATTATCAGCCTCCATCTAAATCGGGGCGTGTTAATCGCTATTTTGGTGAATATATACGCCAAAAAATTGCACCATGGGCTCAAGAAAATGGATACGATTTATTCACGGATGGACTGGTCATACACACTACCATCGATTCAAGATTACAAGCTCATGCAGAAAGAGCCATCCAAGTAAAATTAGATTCTTTGCAGAAAATCTTTGAACTAGAGTGGACAAGTTCTGCAGGTGAGATATATATGAATCGATTATGGGAGAAATATCCCTCTTTTTTAGATAGCTTCCTAGAAGATACAGACGAATACAAAAATGGATTCCAAACATATCAGACCACCATTCGAAAAACCGTATTGGATAGTCTCAAAATAGACTCGATGTTTGTTGATTCCGTCTTAAAATCAAGAACTAGATTGGAAGCAAGTTTTGTGGGAATTGACCCATCCAATGGTAATGTCATGGCTTGGGTCGGTGGATCCAATTATGGAAATGTACAATTCGATCATGTGTATCAGGCTAGAAGGCAGGCAGGATCTACCTTTAAACCTTTTGTTTATGCGGTAGCCATTGATAATGGATATAAACCTTATCATACCTTCTCTAAATATCCCACGAAATACTATGACAGAAATGGAAATGTATGGGCGCCCAAAGATGAAACAGTAGCATCAGGACCAATCAACATTAGTCTACGAGAAGCACTTGCAAGAAGTCTAAATAATATCACTGTACGTTTGCTTCCTGAAATTGCAGGGGAGCCTGGTACCAATGAATTGTGGAAACTGGATCCTGCTGCTAGAAAGATTAAAGCCATGGCCTCAAATCTTGGTATAAATATGTCAAAAACGCCTGCTTATCCTTCATTAGCATTAGGTACTGCTGAAGTTTCACTTCTGGAAATAACAAGTGCATATACTGCATTTGCCAATGAGGGAGTCCATATAGACCCAATTGCCATAACTAGAATAGAAGACCGAGAAGGTAATATATTGGTGGAATACCACCCAGAATATAAACAAGAGGTAATAAGTCCCGAAACAGCTTATATAATGGTAGATATGATGCGTGGCGTTATTCGTGGCGGAGATGGTTACAATGGAACAGGAGTCAGATTACGAAATATTTATGGTATAAGGCAGGATATTGCCGGTAAAACAGGTACCACGCAAAATTCTGCAGACAACTGGTTTATAGCAATGACACCTCATTTAGTAATGGGTTCTTGGGTAGGTGGTGAGGACCGTAGAATTCGTTTTCCAACCGACCGTGCATACTCGATCGGTCAAGGTGCAAGAACCGCACTGCCAATTGTTGGAACTTTTATCAACTATGTGAGTGAGGATCCACAAGCCTATTGGAACTACGATGCATTCAATCCACCTGCTGGTTTTATTATGCCTGAGGATCCAAACAAAAACCGTAATGAAATGGCTGGAGATGATAATAAAGGAACTATCGGATGGTAAATCTATTCAATTATCCTTATAGATACTATTCATACACCGTATGGTTGGTGTTTTATTTTAAACTAAACTTTAAAGTATGGATTGCCCCAAAAGTCTTATTTGCTACTTAATTTCTAAGTAAAATTATTGCTTTCTACAAAAACTATTCAGTAATCACTGATTCTGCTAATAATGTCAAATCATTTGAAGCCATTTCTACCATACCACCGGAAATAGTAAATAAATAGTCTCCTGACTCTGTATGAACAGCAACATCGCCAGATTGTAAAGTAGAAACAATAGGCGCATGATTGGGTTTAATCTCGAAGCTTCCAAGCGTACCAGGCATACGTACTCCGGTGACTTCACCTTCGAATACTGTACCCACTGGTGTCAAAATTTTAGCATTGAAAGTTGACATAATTAAGCATCTGCTGATTCAGCTAGCATTTCTTCTCCTTTACTAATCGCTTCTTCGATATTTCCCACCATGTAAAAGGCACCTTCAGGTAAATGATCTAATTCGCCGTCGATAATCATTTTAACACCTTTCACTGTTTCCTCAATTTTTACATACTTACCAGGTGCTCCTGTGAACTGTTCAGCAACAAAAAACGGTTGGGATAAGAATCTTTGTACACGTCTTGCGCGACTTACTACCAATTTATCCTCGTCAGATAACTCGTCCATTCCAAGGATGGCAATGATATCTTGAAGATCTTTGTAATTTTGTAGTAAAATGGTAGTTTTTCTGGCTGTATTATAATGTTCTTCTCCTACAACTTTTGGATCAATGATTCTAGATGTTGAATCAAGCGGATCAACTGCAGGATATATACCAATTTGTGTTAGTGCACGAGAGAGTACCGTAGTCGCATCTAGGTGAGTAAAAGTTGTTGCTGGCGCTGGATCTGTCAAATCATCGGCAGGGACGTAAACTGCCTGTACAGAAGTAATTGATCCTTTTTTCGTTGAAGTAATTCGTTCCTGCATGGCACCCATTTCTGTAGCTAATGTAGGCTGATAACCTACTGCAGAAGGCATACGACCAAGCAATGCGGAAACTTCAGAACCTGCTTGAGTAAAGCGAAAAATATTATCAATGAATAATAGAATATCACGTGATACTTCATCTCGGAAATATTCTGCAACAGTCAATCCAGAAAGTGCTACACGAGCACGTGCGCCAGGGGGCTCATTCATTTGACCAAATACCAAGGTTGCTTGTGATTCTTTGATTTTTTGATGATCAACTTTACTCAAATCCCATTTTCCATTTTTCATTGATTCCTTGAATTCGTCACCATAATTGATGACTCCAGATTCAATAAATTCACGTAATAAATCATTACCCTCGCGGGTACGTTCTCCAACACCCGCAAATACAGAAAGTCCACCATGCTGCTTTGCAATGTTGTTAATTAACTCCTGTATAAGTACTGTTTTACCTACACCAGCACCTCCAAATAAACCGATTTTTCCACCTTTGGCATATGGACATAGTAAATCTACAACTTTAATTCCAGTTTCTAACATCTCAGTTGAAGTAGCTAATTGGTCGAAATCAGGTGCTTCCCTGTGAATTGGATAGCTATTTTTCCTTTTGGGTTGCTTAATTCCATCTATTGATTCACCTACGACATTAAAAAGTCGACCTCTTATATCTTCACCGACAGGCATAGCAATTGCCTTACCTGTATCGACCACAACTTCACCTCTCACTAATCCTTCAGTAGAATCCATCGCAATAGTACGAACTCTGTCTTCCCCTAAGTGTTGAGCTACTTCCAAGTAAAGGGTAGATCCATCAGCGTTTTCTATGGTTAATGCATTCAAAATGGAAGGAGTTTTTGCATTTGAAAAATCCACGTCTACAACGGGGCCAATTACTTGTGCGACTGTTCCTTTATTCATGAGTAAATAGTGTTAATTAATAACTTATTGGATAGGAAAATTTTGTTTTGAAAGCAGATAAATAGAATTTAATTAAGATAGAGACTTAAGAACTAATAGGCAATGAAAGGCAAGTACTTTTTAATTATCAAAACAAGAGTTTTTTGTCAGTGAAGACTTACTTGTCCGAAAAAATCAGCCCATGGCACGGAATAATCTCATATGCCAGCATTTTGTACTTTTTGGTAGTCAAATATTATCCTCTATAATTTTCGCTTCAGAAATTTTAGTGATCTTTATTCTGTTAATTCATAGAGTCTTTATAAAAGCCAAATCTTGCAAAAAGCAGTGAGTAATTCATAGACTTAAGGGTAGCAAGTCGATGGGTAAAATAGTAAATTGTTTGACTGTTAAAGTATTTGAGTACATATGACCCCGGTTCAACGGTTTATCGCGTACATAAATATTTTCCCAAGAACCTAATCCCTACTCCATTGGACAATTTTTTTAATGAGCGCAGTGTAAGTGTCGACATACTAATTAGTTTCGATCAGCATAAAAGCCTTGATTTTTCAATTTCAGATGAACTAGATCCTAGAGAACGTGGACAGGTTCGTGAATATGTACAAAATATATTACGAAAACGAAGCTATCTGGATTTTTTAATTGACCATTACGCCACAATCGATGTGACGGAAATGAAAACTAATTTAAAAAATATCCTGCGACTAGGTATTTATGATATGTTATTTATGGACAGCACGCCAGACTATGCTGCCATAAATGAAGCGGTAGAGCTCGGAAAAAGCAAAATGGGTTCTAAAACTGGTGACCTCATTAATGCTATACTACGGAATCTTCAAAGAGATATTGAACAAATTCCGAAACCTCAATTCAAAGATAGAACTAAATTAGTAGCGACAACCTTCTCCCACCCTGAATGGCTGGTTTCGCGATGGAGTATCCGTTTTGGTGAGCGAGAAGCTTTTCAATTGATGCAAGCAAACAATACTAGGCCGAGTTATTATGTTAGGGCAAATACGATGCGCACTACCCTCACAAATTTTGAACTTCGAATGGAAAAATTAGGTGTAGAATTTAAGACTAATGACTGGCTGCCAAATTTTTATAAAGTACACTCAGTTCAACCTTTTATCGAAAAAGGTCTATTGAGAAAAGGTATATGTCATGTCCAAGATATTGCAGCGGGGTTTGCCCCATTTATCTTAGATCCTAAACCCAATGAAAAAATTTATGATCTATGTGCTGCACCTGGTACAAAATCTATCATGATTTCTGACTTAACTGAGGGTAAAAGTGACATACTAGCCGTTGATATTTCAGGTGAGCGATTAGAAAAATTAGCTGAAAGTGCTCTAAATTTTGGTGCAGAAAATATAAAAATCCGACGTGGAGACATACTTGAGTTATCTTTGCCACTTGCTGATGCGGTTCTTTTAGATGCTCCATGTACAGGGACAGGGGTACTGAGTAAAAGAGCTGATCTCCGATGGCGACGTGACGAGGAAGGTTTGAAAAACGCAGTCGACCTTCAAACTCAATTGTTAGAAGAAGCAGCCAACATGGTAAAAAGAGGTGGGCGTTTAGTCTATTCAACTTGTAGTATAGAGCCGGAAGAAAACATGGAGCAAGTTCAGAAATTTCTAGAAAACTATCCAACATTTGAACTCCAGCCCCTTGAGGATTTTGTACCTAAGGAAGTGCTGACAGAGGATGGCCTAGCATATCAAACCTATCCTCATAAGCATGACTCTGATGGGCACTTTGGAGTACTTTTAATCCGAACTAAATAAGTTAATCATTGTGTCAGATTCCGTAATTCCTGCTCAATACCAACATGAACAGGTTGAAGATAAGTGGTACCAGTATTGGGAAAACAATGGATATTTTCATTCTGAAGTAGATTACTCAAAAAAACCATTTACGGTAGTGATCCCTCCACCTAATGTTACGGGCGTGCTTCATATGGGGCATATGTTGAATAATACTATTCAGGATGTTTTAGTGAGGAAGGCCCGTATGGACGGTTATAATGCATGTTGGGTACCTGGTACTGATCATGCTTCTATTGCCACAGAGGCAAAGGTAGTTCGAAAGCTCAGAAAAGAAGGCATAAAAAAAAGTGATCTAAGCAGAATCGCCTTCTTGAATCATGCATGGGAATGGACCCATAAGCATGGTGGAATTATCCTAGAGCAATTAAAGAAATTAGGTGCAAGTTGTGATTGGGACCGCACACGCTTTACAATGGATCCTAAGTATTCTGAAAGCGTAATCGATGTTTTTATTGACTTGTATAATAGAGGGAAAATTTATCGGGATGTTAGAATGATAAATTGGGATCCAGCAGCCCTAACGGCCCTTAGTGACGAAGAGGTGATTTATAAAGAGGTACAATCACATCTTTACTACATTCGCTACAACGTCTTGGATGAACAATTACAACCTACAGAGGATTATATACTAATAGCTACAACGCGCCCTGAAACCTTGCTGGGTGATTCAGCCGTTTGTATTCATCCAAAGGACATTCGTTTTAAACATTTGCAGGGCGCCAAAGTACAAGTTCCCATTGTCAATAGAGCCGTCTCTATTATTACTGATGATTATGTAGATCCAGAATTTGGTACGGGTTGTTTAAAAGTCACTCCAGCTCATGACCTTAATGACTATGAATTAGGTAAAAGATATAATTTAGACATCATTGACATCATCAACCCGAATGGCAGCATGAATAAGTTATCTGGCATATATGAAGGAATGGACCGGTTTGAAGCCCGAAAACAAATCGTAAAAGACTTAGATGAGTTGGGCTTACTCGAAAAAACGGAACATTATACCAATAAAATTGGATTTTCAGAACGAACAGACGTTGTCATTGAGCCCCGTCTTTCTCTACAATGGTGGGTCTCAATGAAAGAGTTATCTAAGCAAGCTCTGGATCGAGTCATGGATGACACTATAACATTTCATCCACCAAAATTTAAAAATACCTACCGGCATTGGATGGAAAATATTAAGGACTGGTGTATTTCTAGACAACTTTGGTGGGGGCATCAGATACCAGCTTACTATTATGGTAAAGGGGAACATGATTTTGTGGTAGCAAAATCAGCTGAAGAGGCATTACTTCTAGCTCAGGAAAAAAGTAAGAACCCTGAGCTTCGCTTAGAAGAATTAGCTCAAGATCAGGATGTGTTAGATACTTGGTTCTCATCTTGGTTGTGGCCCATTTCGGTATTTGAAGGTTTTTACGAAAAAAAAGAGGTGGATTATTACTATCCAACTCAAGACCTGGTTACCGCTCCTGAAATTATGTTTTTTTGGGTCGCCCGAATGATCATGGCCGGATACGAGTATAGACATTCCCCACCTTTTGAGAATGTCTACTTTACTGGCATTGTTCGCGATAAACAAGGTCGAAAAATGAGTAAGAGTCTTGGTAATTCCCCTGATCCACTTGATTTAATAGCAAAATTTGGTGCTGATGGTGTAAGAATGGGTATGCTTTTTGCCACACCAGCGGGTAATGACCTTCCATTTGATAATGCTTTATGTGTGCAGGGTCGTAAGTTTTCAAATAAAATTTGGAATGCATTTCGTTTTCTTACCCTACAAATGGATGATGTTCAGGAATACCATCCTCATTTAGATTTTGATCCAACCAATTTGGTAGATACCTGGATCATGCATCGACTTAATGAAACCATTAAAGGCGTTGAAATAGATTTCAAGCAATACCGCATAAATGATGCCCTAAAAAAAGTGTATGCCTTACTATGGGATGATTTTTGTGATTGGTACATAGAGCTTAATAAATCTACTTTACCCGGTGAATTGCCCGATAAATATCGTGTAGAATTGGCTTTGGGTATCTTTGAACAACTTATGAAGCTACTTCATCCCTTTATGCCCTTCATTAGTGAGGAAATTTGGCAGTATATACAAAAACGGGATCCACAGCAAGCTCTTTGCATAAGCCCATGGCCAAGCACTATAGACTTTGATGGTCAGGGACTTTCTGCTCAATTATTTGAACAATACAAGTTATTGATCTCTTCTCTGAGAAATATTCGGGCGGAGATGAATATCTCCCAGAAAAAAGAATTACAGGTAGGTATTAAAACAACGGATAGTCAGCAGGCAGAGCAGCTCAAAGCCCATTTCTGGATCATTGAAAAACTTGAAAAAGTGAGATTATTTGGTATCTCAACCACGATTGAAAAACCAACTCACTCCACTAGTGTACTTCTAGGAACTGATGAATTATATGTGAACCTAGAAGGTCTTATTGATATTGAGAAAGAAAAAGTAAAAATTACTGATGAAATCAGAAGATTAGAAGGCTTTTTAAAAAGTATTCGAGATAAACTATCCAATACAAATTTTGTGGAAAATGCTCCGAAACATGTGGTAGATAATGAACGTAAAAAAGAAGCAGACACTCTTCAAAGACTTCAGAGTTTAGCCCATCAATTAACCCAATGGAACGCCTAGCAAATGAAGAGTTTTATCATGTCCTCTTCCTCTCAGGTAAATCAACCCTCTTTCTTGGAAGGGTTAAATCCTCAACAAAAAGAGGCGGTTACTCATAGTGATGGCCCACTTTTAATAGTAGCAGGTGCAGGTTCGGGCAAAACCAGGGTATTGACATATAGAATTGCTTATCTGCTTCAGCAATTCAAAGCAGCCCCACAAGAGATATTGGCTTTGACCTTTACCAATAAAGCTGCTCGAGAAATGAAGGATCGTATTGTTCAACTCATTGGAGAACCAGCTCATAACCTGTGGATGGGCACCTTTCACTCTGTTTTTTCCAGAATACTCCGAGTAGAAGCGAAGAAACTCGGTTTTGGTCAAGATTTTACTATTTACGATACCTCGGATGTGGAGACTGTCATAAAGCAAATTCTTCAAGAACTCAACTATGACCCAAAACAAATTAAACCGAGAACCATACACTACAAGATTAGTGATGCAAAGAATCAACTAATTGATCCTAAAATATATGCCAAAAAATTTATTGGCTCTACACTCGATGATATTACTTCCAAGGTATATAAGATTTATAAAAAAAGACTGAAAGATAGTAATGCAATGGATTTTGATGATTTACTAATTCTGCCCATTGAACTATTTGATAGTGATCCCGAATTATTAGAAAAATATCAAAATAGATTTCGTTACATCCTCATAGATGAATATCAGGATACCAATCATGCGCAGTATAAAGTCACTAAATTATTAGCTGATAAACATCACAATTTATGTGTGGTGGGTGATGATGCACAAAGTATCTACTCATTTCGAGGGGCTGATATTTCTAATATTCTCAATTTCAAACAGGATTACACAGATGCTCATCAGGTTCCCTTAGAACAGAATTATCGCTCTACTAAGTCTATTTTAGCCTGTGCTGATTCGATAATAAAAAAGAATGAAAAACAACTTGATAAAACCCTTTGGACGGAAAAAGATTACGGAGAACCTATTACTGTTCTAGAAAATTTCGATGAGAGAGATGAAGCTAACCGGGTCGCTCAATATATCTTAAAACTCGGCCAGCAGGCCTTGCTCAATTACAATCAATTCGCCGTACTCTACAGAACCAACTACCAATCTAGAGTGTTTGAAGAGGCTTTTAGGCGACATAAAATAGATTACCAACTCATCGGTGGTTTATCATTCTATCAACGTAAAGAAATAAAGGATGTACTTGCCTACTTAAAGCTTTTGGTTAATCAATTTGATGAAACGAATCTAATACGCATCATTAATGAACCTCCAAGAGGTATTGGTCAAAAATCAATCAATGATGTGCGAAGGGGTGCACGAGAACAAGGTCTCAGAGTGTGGGAGTTACTAGAACAAATAGAGGAAACACAGATATACCGCCCAGCCAAAGTTCGAATTAGGGAATTTGTCAATATGATGAATGAATTTAGGAAGGCTCTTACAACAAAAGAGGTGAAGCTTCATGAACTCACCCGAAATTTATTAGATAAATCAGGATACATGAAAATGCTTGTAGAAGAACAATCCCACGAAAGTTTAATGCGGCGTGAAAATATATTGGAATTCATAAATGCCATCAGTTATTATGAAAAACAAGACAATAAAACATCTCTAAGTGCCTTTTTACAAGAAATAAGTCTCATTACTGACGGGGATAAATTCGATGATAGCAAACCAGCAGTTACCTTGATGACCGTTCACAGTTCTAAGGGCTTAGAGTTTCCAGTAGTATTTGTTGTGGGACTTGAAGAAAATTTGTTTCCTGTTGGAGCCAAAGAAAGTTTTGACGTAGATATAGAAGAAGAACGGAGATTGTTTTATGTAGCAATAACCCGCGCCCAAGAACGACTTTATTTTAGTCATTGCAGCAACCGCTTTAAATACGGAGAAGAACAACGTCAGATGCGATCACGATTTTTAGATGAAGTGGATACCTCAGTTGTTCGAACCGAAACAGGTACCACTCTTCGACAACGTAGTGACCGTTTCATGTCTACAAGAGGTGCTAATTCTTACACAGAGGACGGCGAAGCCAGCCGCCATGAACACATAGCGAGCGCTCAGAAAAGCAGAAGTAGTCTTGGACATACCATTGAACATAATGCAGCAGGAAAAAGCCCTTCCTATAAAAGCTATTCTTCCTTAGGTAGGATTGATTATGACCTTAATGAGGGTACGGATCCCTTTGTTGTTGGGGCAGTGGTTGTTCATGACAAATTTGGTACAGGAAAAATTATGAGCCGTAGCGGTAGTGGAACACAGACAAAAGTTGTTGTATTTTTCAAGAATAGAGGTCAGAAAAAATTAATGCTCCAAGCAGCACCCCTCTCGATTATAAACGATTAGCTGTTTGACATACCAAGTACGAAGTACCAACCATGCAAAGTGGATTGAACATACTAATTGGCCCTAATTCAGAGATTAGAGGTTTGCGATTAGCCATCGGGGTTTTTATGGTTGTGTTAATTCTTTGCGCACAACCCTATCGACTTAATGCACAGCTACAATCTCAAAAATCAAGTGTAAAAACGGTTGAAATTTATGGCAGTGCCCCTTCAATGTTACCCAGTATGGGTGGTTCTGGTGTCAGTTATCTTTCGGGGGTTAATGGACTTCGGATAAACCCTGCTAATTTTCAATTCAATTTGGAAAAAAAATGGACGGTAAAATTGGGATTACTCTCGATGGTTAATCCAAACATATCCACAACTGCAGATGAGAAATCGGATCTCTCAAGTTGGTTAATGACCTACGAGCCTTATCAACCCATATCCGCTTCACAGATCAATTCTTTACCACAAAACCAAAGCGAACTCAATCGGCTATTTACGGAATCTTCGGAACCCACTCATTTTCGCTCTTCAATAACTCAAGAACTATTATCGGTTGGGTTTCACAATGAGCAATTATCCATAGCACTATACGCGGAATATGTATTTAAGCAATCCTTTCAAGTGAATCGAGGGTGGTACGACAAAGAATTTTATCCTAGTCTAAGTGGCTTAAAAAGGTCTCAGTTGTTGGCCCATGATGAGATAAACTATCTTGCTGTCGGACTTAAATATAGTGAACGGTTAGATATACTCAGTGATTTCACTCCGGTATCCGATCAATTTAGTCTGGGTTTTAGTCCCAGGCTTATTATGGCAGGGTCTCGTTCAATGAGTCGCTCCGAGTCTGCTTACTTTAGTGGGAATAATGAACTTCTTGAATCCTTCATGATTGAAACCGCTGGGCTCTATTCCGATTATCTAATCAGCCTACACCGAGGAAATACCCGTTCTACCATCCCGATACCCGATATAGATCATCGATACGCTGCTTCATTGAACGATTTCAAGGATGGCCTAGGTTTTGGTACGGATGTTGGTCTTCGATATACTCGAAATCTGTCCAATGAACTTAGCTTGGTTTCAAAAGAGAACACTAAAGTAGCAAGATCGATCAGCATTGCTTTATCAGTAACTGACATCGGATATATCGAGTATGCGGAAGGACTGTATCTAGAATCCTCTGAGCTTACAGAAGCCGTAATAGAACCTATTGATATAAACGCTGCTATTAACAAGAACTTACCAATGTATGAAGGAAGTCCAGAACAGTATTTTTATTTTTTAGAGGCTAATGGACAACTACATCAATTACAAAATAACCCTTTAGTCAAAACAAAAAACACTGTTTTATTACCTACTAAAACTCAACTAGGCATACACCTACTGTGGAATAGTTGGTCGATTCAAGCAGATTTACAATATACTTTATTTACTACATTTTTTAGTGTACCAGGTTGGACTTACAGTACTGGTGCTAGTCTACAACCTATCAAAGGAATTATTATATCAAGTGGATATACCCAATCTACCAATTGGGGAAATGATCTTTCCCTCGGCTTTCGTTTGGCAGGCACGCTAGTGGAACTAGAACTTAGCAGTCGATGGCCTATATCCAAAAATGATAGAAGAAATTTACCTAGCTCCATCAGTTTCAGTGGTTTTAACCTTCGTTTTTAATTAGGTACCTGTAATTGAGTGACAATTTGACAATCAAGAATTAAATTAGTTATCAATTACTGACAGGTAAAATAATATCTGCCCTTTTGTTCCCTAGCCTTAGTATGGCTTATTTATTGCTTTGTAACAATACAAATGTGATGAAACCAAAGATAAATTTATTTTGATTAATTTTTTTGACGATACAGATGAGCATATAGAAGATTTTGAGCAAGCAATTCCTCTCATGTCCGAAGAAGAAGAACGCGCGCTTACCGAATCTGAGGTCCCTGAAAGTCTACCAATATTACCATTAAAAAATACCGTCTTATTTCCAGGAGTGGTTGTTCCCATTACAGTAGGTAGAGATAGATCGTTGCGTTTAGTGAAAGATGCATATGCTGCGGACAAAATTATTGGTGTAGTCACCCAAAAGGATATGAATATTGAGGAACCAGCATATGACGATCTTCATCGAGTAGGTACCGTTGCCCAAATTTTAAAACTAATAAAAATGCCTGATGGTACTCGAAGTATTGTGATACAAGGTAAATCACTTTTTAAAATTAATGAATTTACCGAGGAGCAACCCTATTTTAAAGCAACAACCTTATCATATCTAAAAAAAATGGATATTGAGGGTGTTGAACTTGATGCTTCTGTACGAAATATCAAAGAAACAGCTGCTAACATTATAAATAAGTCTCCTAATATTCCTTCTGAAGCGGCATTGGCAGTCAACAATATAAATAGCCCGGTTTTTTTACTTAATTTTATTGCGTCTAATCTAAATGTAGATCTAACTGAAAAACAACGTTTACTTGAGCAGCAAGAATTTTCAGCAAATCTTCGAGACATAATGGGCTTTTTAGAGCAAGAACTTCAAGTTCTAGATGTAAGTGAACGTATTAGAACTAAAGTTAAGTCTGACATTGATGACCAACAAAGAGAGTTCTTTCTACGGCAACAAATGAAAGCTATACAAGAAGAACTTGGCGAAGATGCTGAACAGCAGGATTTTCAAAAATTAAAAACTAAGTTGGCCGAAAAAACTTTGCCAGATTATGTTCGTGGGGTGACTGAAAAAGAGTTAAAGCGACTTGAAATGACACCCAATGCCTCACCAAACTATGGTATTATTCATTCGTATGTGGAATGGATTTTAGACTTGCCTTGGAACGAGTACTCAAAAGATAAATTGGATTTAGCTCATGCCAAATCTATACTTGACGATGATCACCATGGACTTGAAAAGGTTAAAAAACGCATCATTGAATATTTAGCAGTACTCAAGCTTAAAAACGATATGAAAGCACCAATACTATGCTTTTATGGCCCTCCTGGTGTGGGTAAAACGTCACTTGGTAAGTCAATCGCCAGTGCATTGGACCGCGAATTTGAGCGTTTCAGCTTAGGAGGTATCCGCGATGAAGCCGAAATACGAGGTCATCGCCGAACCTATATCGGGGCATTACCAGGTAGAATCTTACGTGCAATGAAAAAAGCAGGTAAAGGAAATCCAGTCATTATGCTGGATGAAATTGATAAAGTTGGAGCTGATTATCGCGGAGATCCCACCTCAGCCCTCTTGGAGGTATTAGATCCAGAGCAAAATGACACATTTAGTGATAACTATCTGGAGCTTGAATATGACCTATCTAAGGTATTATTCATAGCCACAGCTAACAGCCTGGATACAATTCCTCCACCGCTTAGGGACCGAATGGAGATTATACCGATCAGCGGATATACGCAAGAAGAGAAAACTCAGATAGCAAAAAAATATCTTCTTCCTAAGCAGATTTCAGGAAATGGACTGAAAGAAGATCAATTAACAGTAAATGATGCCGGTTTAGCAAAAATAATTAAAGAATATACTCGAGAGTCTGGAGTTCGAAATTTAGATCGTGAAATAGCATCCGTTTGTAGAGGAATTGCTGCTAAAGTAGCATTTGAGGAAATAGATAAGACCACTGTTGATGCTGTGGATATTGAAGACTTATTAGGTAAGCCTAAGTTTCAAAAAGATACGGCTGAACGAATGAAAGTTCCAGGTGTTGCGACTGGCTTGGCTTGGACACCTTTTGGTGGTGATATTTTATTTATAGAAGCTAGTGTAAGTCCTGGAAGTGGAAAAATACAAATAACTGGTCAACTGGGTGATGTTATGAAAGAGTCTGCTCAGCTAGCTCTATCTTATTTAAAAGCTCATTCTAAACAACTTAACATACCAGAAAATGCCTTCACTCATTGGGATGTACACTTACATGTTCCCGCTGGTGCTACACCAAAAGACGGTCCGTCGGCAGGAGTATCAATTTTGAGTGCCTTAGCATCAATCTATACTCAGCGAAAGGTCAAAGGTGATATTGCATTAACTGGAGAAATAACCCTAAGGGGATTGGTCCTTGCAGTAGGTGGAATTAAGGAAAAAGTGTTAGCCGCAAAACGTGCAGGTATTAAAGAGGTCGTATTACCAAGTAAAAATGAAAAAGATGTGGCCGAAATTGAACAAGATGTTATAGAAGATTTGACTATTTCCTATGTTGAAAAAATGGACCAAGTATTACCAAAATTATTGGAAAAAAAATCCATCAATAAACCTTATGAATTCTTTAAACGACCCGATACCATAAAGAAATGAGTTGCACAAACATTCAAATGGTCATTACATGCCATTAAATCCAGCGTCTGAGATTTATGGTATACATACTGCTCGAGTAATACAGTCGACTGGTAGTTGGTATGAAATTCAAAAGAATGATGGAGATATTTACGCAGCTAGATTACCCGGAAGATTTCGTCAAACTCATTCAGGCCAAACAAATCCTATTGCTGTTGGTGATTATGTTCATTTTACTGTAAATGAAGATAATTCTGCAAAAATTACCAACATATTAGAGCGCTCAAATTATGTAACTCGAAAGGCCACACATGGCAAGCGTGGACAACAAATATTGGTATCCAATATAGACTATGCTATATTAGTTAGTTCTATTAAACAACCTAAGTACAAAACAGGTTTTATTGATCGTTTTTTGGTGAGTTGTGAGGCTTATCAGGTAACACCTATTTTGTTTTTTAATAAATTGGATTTAGCTAATAGCTCCGATATGAATGAATTGACTCATATTGCGAGTTTATATAAAAACTTGGGGTATAAGGTATTGCAGGGTAGTATTATGGCATCACAGAGTGTCAGTGAGTTAAAAGTACTAATCAAGGACAAAACAAGTGTTTTTATTGGTTCATCTGGCGTTGGAAAAACAAGCTTAATGAATGCAATTGATGTTCGATTGGAAGAAAAAACCTCCGAAATTTCTAGCTATTCAAATAAAGGTAAGCATACAACTACCTTTGCCAAATTAGTACCCCTACCCTTTGGAGGTTATTTAGCGGATACCCCTGGTATTAGAGAGTTTGGGCTGTACAACATAGAAGATTGGGAAATATCATTGTATTTTCCCGAAATGTTAGTACCTAGAAAATCTTGCAAATTCAATACATGCACTCATATACATGAACCCTCTTGTGGAGTATTAGAAGCAGTTGACCAAGGAGAAATAGCTCCTTCACGCTATTTATCCTACTTGAATATGATAGAGTCCTCTTAAATTTGAAGGGCACGCATGAGACAAAATTTCTATTCAGCTATTTCTTTCACTATATTTATTTTGCTATAAAGCATTTGGTTAATGAAAACTGCCGAAGAGTAAGCGATAAATTCTCTACAATAAACCAACAACTAAAATGTAGGCGGTTTTACATAATTTAAAGACAAGTTATTCTAACTATAGTAACAAATTGATAATCTACCAATGAAAAAACTTCTATTAAGTTTACTTATTACAGCATTATTTTTTTTAGCTCCTATTGAAGACACCCATGGACAGTTAAAAGAAATTGAGAAATTCCTAGATGCAGGTGGTGATAACGTTGAAGCATTAACAAAAGCCTATTTAAGCCCATTACCAAATGGAATTATTACCGGATTAAACTCAGGTTGGACTACTAAAGCGAAACCTACTAAATCACTTGGTTTTAGCCTTCAATTACGCACTTCTGTTGCTATAGTTCCTACCGTTGAACAAATGTTTGATGCTAACTCAATTGGACTAGAAGGGATTAGCGTTAGCTCGGGTACATCAAGTACTATAGCTGGAGAAGGTATTAGTGGTCAAATACTAACTTTACCAGACAACTCTACTTTAACGTTACCTAGAGGTACAAATTTACACTACGTACCTACACCAATAGTTCAGGCTAATCTTGGATTATTTTTAGGCACAGATATTACCGTTCGTTATGTGCCCGAAGTTAATTTTCAAGAACTTAATCTTGGGCCAATTGATTCATTTAAAAATTTTGGGTCGATTGATTTATTTGGGATTGGTGTAAAACATGATATAAATCAATGGATCCCCGGTGGTAAGCTTTTACCAATAGATCTAACTATAATGGCCGCTTATACACAGCTCAATATGGGGGTGAATCTCGAATTTAATGAGGGTGCCAATGAGCAACGTGTCGAAAGTTCAACCGAAGCAATTGTAACTAATTTTTTAGTAGGTAAAACGTTACCATTTATATCAGCCTACGCTGGAGTCGGCTACCAGTCGGGTACTTTTGAATTAAATATGCTTGGTGATTATGTTATTGGTTCAGGTATATTTCAAAATACCTTAACAGACCCTGTATCTTACTCTCAGAGCTACGATGGTGGGATTCATTTAATGGCGGGTGCCCAAATTAAATTTGCCATATTTAGAATATTCGCAGAAGTTACGACAGCAGAATACACCACATTTAATGGCGGTATTGGCATTGGCTTAAGAAATTAAACTAATTTACCGTGTCTTTTTCTAAAACAGGATTAGAGACAAGTTCATCTTTTTCAACTAACCCATCACGAAGACGAACTATTCGCCGTGCATACTCTGCAATTTCATTTTCATGAGTTACCANGATAATTGTATTACCAGCNTTATATAANTCTTCNAAGAGTAACATNATTTCAACTCCTGTCTTAGAGTCTAGATTNCCNGTNGGTTCATCGGCAAGAAGNATAGANGGTGANTTAACAAGNGCTCTTGCTATAGCTACNCGTTGACGCTGACCCCCAGAGAGCTCATTTGGTTTATGGTCAACCCNATCACCTAATCCTACCTTATCTAATACCTCTAAGGCTCTACCTTTACGNTCGGAAGCTTTAACTCCTNCNTAAATCAAGGGAAGTTCTACATTTGCTAGGCAANTAGTTCTNGGNAGTAAATTNAAGGTCTGAAATACAAAGCCAATTTCACGATTCCTNACCTCNGCTAAATCAGAATCATCCATTTGGCTNACCCGATTGCCATTCAGAATATATTCACCTGAACTAGGGGTATCTAGACAGCCAATCATATTCATTAAAGTAGACTTCCCCGACCCTGAGGGTCCCATAATAGCTATATATTCATTATGCTGCACCTGCATACTTACTCCAGCAAGAGCACGCACTTCGGTTTCCCCCATCTGATAAAAGCGAGTTAGATTTTCAATCCGAATCACCGCATCTCGTTGCGAATCACTCATTACTTATACTCTCTTTTGCTATCATAACTTTATCATTATTTTTTAATGTTCTCGAAAGGATTCTGTAGCTACCTATTACAATTTGTTGTCCTACATCCAGGCCCTTTGATATCTGAATATTAGTATTATCACTAATTCCTGTTTCTACTTCTTTACGTACTGCTAAACCATCTTCGACAATAAATACGACCTTTCTAATATCTTGCTCTTCTACTTTTAATGAAGTTAATTTTGCATCTATCTCGTTCGATTTACCTCCAGTAGATTCTGAGGTATTTGACTTCGCAGTTTCATCTAATGAAAAGTCTCGCACGGTCACGGCTTGAATAGGTACCGAAACCACATCGATGGCAGTATCAGTTTCAATATCTACACTCGCGGACATTCCAGGTTTAAAATTTGGAGTTGGAAGTAGCTCAGAGTTTTCTTTAGCAACTAAAGCTTGAAGCTGTCCGCCACTCTGACTCAAGTTATGAGGGGTTATAATGCGTACTTTAACCTTGTAATTAGTTATTTGTTCATTGGTTCCTGCACCTGATACCCTTGCTGAATTGGCGATTTCAGTTACTACACCCTTAAAAAGTCGATTGGGGTATGCATCTACTTCAATACGTGCAGTGTCGCTTATACTGACGTTCACGATATCATTTTCATTCACATCTACTTCTACTTCCATCCTATCCAATAATGAAACTCTCATCATCTCGGTACCCGCCATTTGAGCATTTCCTAAAACTCGCTCGCCCGCTTCGACTGTTAGACCAGTCACCGTCCCGTTCTGTGGTGCTCTAATAACAGTCTGCTCTAATTCTTCTTGGGCTTGTCTTAGTTGTGCTTGTGCACTTTCAATTTGATATTCAGATGCTTTTAAACTGGCCTTCTGAGATTCCCAATTTGAAGTAGATTGAATAAATTGTAATTCAGAAATTAACTCTTTTCCAAACAGTTCTTTATCCCTAATGTAGGTGGCTTCTGCTTGAATAAGTGCTGCTCGCGTTTGCTCCATTCTTGCTTTTTGTGTTAGCAGAGCCGCATTCAAATTGTCAATCCTTGCTTGATAAATATCCGGTTTGATTCGGACTAATAAATCACCCTCACGAATGAAGTCCCCCTCTTGAACGGCTAACTCGATTATTTCACCCGAGACATCTGGTCTAATTATAACTTCCACTTCAGGCTGAATATTACCAGATGCCGAAACTTTTTGAGTAATATTTGCATACATGGTGTATACAGTTTCAACCTCAATTTCAGAGTTTGAGTCGCCAATTAACCCGAATTGTTTTAGGGTAAAAAGTGTAAGCATTATACTTATTAAAACTAGAGATGTATAAATAAGCGTTTTATTGGACGATTTATTTGATTTGGTAGACATAAATTTAGTTAGATTATTTCGTCTAAAGGACAATATTAAAAAATGTTATTTCCCTTTAATTTTCCGAGATAAAAATCTAAAAGTTTTTCCTGGAAAATAAGATTATATAAGGCCTGGGTATAGCTAGATTGAGCACTAACAAATGCTGATTGGGCTTGAGTAAGCTCTATTAGTGTACTTGCCCCCAAATTGTATCGCTCTTGTTGAGTCTGAAAAGCTCTTTCCGATGCAACTAGAGATTTTTCAGATGCATCTAACTGCTTCACATATGAGCTATAGTCATTGTATGCCTGGGTAACTTCTTGAATTACCTGCATCTTAGAATTGTCTAAATTTAATTCAGCATTTTTTAACTGAACCTGTGAAGACTGAATAGAATAAATTCTATTCCAATTATTGAACAATGGTACACTAAATGATAAGCCTAATGAACGGTTTATCTGTTGATCAAAAAATTGATCTGAAAAACTTACCTCTGAGCCAGCAATAGAGTATTGATCGGAATATCGGGAAGAAAGACTAGCAGATGCTCTCAATGTTGGCAATAGACTATTTTTCGTAACTTGCGTTTGGTAACGCAATGACAGTATGGATGCCTCTGCACTTAAAATATCACTTCTAATAGACAGTGCTTCATCAACCAAAGTCTTTAAATTAAGATCCATCCAGGGTAGATCATTTAAGGTTAAATCCGGAACTATAAAATCATAGGTTCCAAGAGGATCAATTTCTAGCTGTCTAATTAACAGCAAACTATTTAGCGATTGAGTATTCTCTCTTTGCGTAACGACTAATTCATCATTTGCTACCTGTGCTTCTTGATTAAATAAATCTACCATTGGCCTAGCTCCAAGTTCCACTTGTGCTTGTACTTGTTCCAATTGGGTTGTTGAGGTCTCAAGGTTTTGCTTGGCTATGGCTAATAATTCTTTATCTAACAATACCTGTAGGTACCTTGTTGCTGTATTGAATATGACCAACTCTTTAGCTCTCTCATACTGTTGCTCTCTTGATTCTTTATTGGATTGACTGCTTTTTAGCGTAAGTATATTATTAAACCCAGTAAATAAATTGATACTTGCGTTCATTCCGCCACTAATTGACTGAGAACTAATATCTACAAAAGGGTCTAATCCTTCACTAAATCGGTCAAAAATAAACTGTTGCCCAGTGGTTCTACTTCCATTCATACTGGCAGAAACACTTGGAAGAAAATCAGCTTTTTCACTAAAAATTAAATCATCAGCTAAATCCAACTCATTTTTTGCTTGTTTTAATGCATAATTATTTTCCAGTGCTATCGCTATAGCGTCATCGATTGTAATGATTCTAATATCAGTGCTTTGGGCATATAAAGAACTTGAAATTAAGCCAAATAAAAATATATAAAGTGTTTTTTGCTTAAACATTAGTGTATTTATTTTAGATTACTAGAGAGTTAACGAATAGCTGTAAAAATAGTTACAAAATTTGGATAATTAGTTTACATTAATATTCTTTTACTTGAGCATTATAATAGGCAAACACTAAATAACTTGGTAAATGCATATTGAGTAAATTTAGGTCGCACCTTAAATAAACCTGTTTTTACTATTTTGATTCAGTTTCATAACCTGAATTAGCTTTTCTCATGTAGCCATTTAACAACCCTTCAGCATAATTGAGAAAGCTATCTAGAATTTTTTGTTTAATTCTTTTTTTTACGCGCTGTTTCACTGTATCACTAATCAAACTCGTTCCATGATCTAGGTGATCAGAGTTTTTAGAATAACTGT
The DNA here is from genome assembly GCA_002720745.1 of Balneola sp. Classification (GTDB taxonomy): domain Bacteria; phylum Bacteroidota; class Rhodothermia; order Balneolales; family Balneolaceae; genus UBA1275. Next base: position 168,020 of record PBJO01000007.1, on the reverse strand, counting down.
GTTTATAGCTAATTTGACTATCAGAGGTGTTTTCCCTTAGGGTCAATGGAGCCGCTATCATTTTCCCTGTTAAAAGGCCTAGACCAAAAGTTAGGAATAAAGAAGTAAATGGTCGTTTCGAAACCAACTTTTGAGGTGATTTACCTAATTCAATCGCTTCCTTGGTAACTTGAAATTTTCTATCGAGGCGTTGCTCGATAGCCTCAATTTTTTTTTCAATCTCCTTCTTTTTTTTTTGGCTAGTCGTCATGATCCTTATTCTTTACTAATATTTTGTTTGAAAGATCATTAATCAGCGATTCTTTTATACGACTAAATATGAATCTAGGAGTATTCGAAAGAAAGAGAATAGATAAAAGTAGTAGTACAAAGCCGATGCTAAGATATCCGAAAACTGGATTGCTCATTAAATCACCTAAGTATTGGGCCAAAGCAAACATCAAAAATAATAGAGCGATCGCTAACAAAAGTATTGCAAAAATTTTTTGAAGAACAAGTGAAACAAAATGCGATAATACATCACTAGCATTAATAGCAATCCAGTCGAATCGAAGTTCGATATATTCTTTTAAATCACGCGCTAACTCTTTAATTGATTCGTTCATTCAATAATGAAACAGTTTTGGAATTTTAAAACCTTTACCAATTATTTTAATAGCCTTGAAAATAAATAACCTACCCCAAATGAAATCAATACGCTCTTAATAGGATGCTCACGAACGATTAGTTCCACCTGATCCTTAAGCTCTTCTANNTNTAAATTTAANGTTTCTTCAAGAATAGTTTCTGTGTCAGTAATTGTCTTTTCNAGTTTCTCGTTTANNTTATCTAAATTTTTATCATCCATNGTTCTCTTCTTTATTTTTANTAAAATATACCGAATTTTACCTCTAACTGCCTAATTACTATTCATANCGTAAACTCTCAATAGGATCTAATTGAGCTGCTTTAAAAGCAGGATATACTCCGAAAACTACACCTATTGCTAACATACCTATAAAGCTACCAATTACAGACCATATTGGAATAACTACACTAGCTCCAATGAAATAGGCTAGGTAATTTCCAGCAGTAATACCTAAAATCATTCCTAGTACACCACCTATTTGACAAACAAAAATAGCTTCGGCTAAAAATTGATTAATAATTGCTTTTCTTGTGGCACCCACGGCTTTTCTTATACCAATCTCTTTAGTTCTTTCAGTGACTGATACCAACATGATATTCATAACACCAATACCTGCACCCAAAAGAGTAATCAAACCTATTAATGCTCCTCCTATATAAAGAGCTGAGGTAAAGATATCAAATGATCCTGAAAGAGATTCATTGGTAGATATCTCAAAATCATTCTCCTCCCCTGGTGATACTTCCCTAATAATTCTTAAAACTCCAGTAACTTCATCTATAAGTTTCGGGATACCAGCTATATCTGGTGCACGTACTTGAATTTCGATGTTTCTTTTTCCACCATACAGTAATTTTCCAGTTGTAAATGGTATTAGAACAAAGTTGTCAAATGATTGCCCTAGAATAGAGCCTTTTTTTTTAGTTACTCCTACAATTAAAAAGGAATTTCCATCTATTCTAATTTCCTTGCCAATAGGATCTACACTTCGAAATAACTCATCTAATACGTCATGGCCTAAAATGGCAACGGATCTAGAGTATTGAACATCTTCTTGCGTGATATTACGTCCAGAATAAATTTCATATGAATTATTACTTATAAAATTGTGATTACTACCAAATATTGCAACAGTTGGTTCAGTTTCTAAATCCCCAAATTGAATTTTAGTATAAGTAAAGTCTTCATTAGGATTCATGTTTTCAGCATATCTCAGTAATTGCTCAGATTTTTCTGCCTGATCAAATGTTTCAAATGTTAACCTTTTTCTATTTCTTTTCGAAGTATCTCCGCCTATCTGAATAGCAGGATATCTAGTTACAATTACAACATCACTACCCATCATACTTAAGGTCTCCTTAAAATAATTATCAAGTACAGCTACTGCCGTCGTGGATACCAATACAGAAAAAACACCGATAACTAATGCCAATAGAGTTAATGAGGACCGTAATTTATTAGTAAACAGAGCTTTTACAGCTTGAGCTAATATTTCCAGATTGAACATAATGTTTAGTTCCTTTTATTTATTCGAATCGTAATGATTCTATGGGATCTGATTTTGATGCTTTATAGGCTGGAATGAATCCAAAAGTCACTCCAACTAGCGTACATAATCCTACTGCCAGGAGCACAACTTGAACGTTCATTTGCGCGGTGAAGACCTGGTCAATAAGGACGGTGAATCCTGCTGCTACAAGAATACCAATAATTCCACCCAATAGTGATAGTACAATAGCTTCAATTAAAAATTGAGACATAATTTCCCAGGACTTTGCGCCTACGGCTTTTCTAATACCAATTTCCTTAGTCCGCTCTTTTACCGAAACAAACATGATATTCATAATTCCAATACCTCCTATCAATAGGGAAAGTCCTACAAGCAAAAACCCTCCCATATAAATACCATTTTTTATACCAGCCAATTGTTCTTTAAATGTGTCAGGCTCATTCAACGCGAAGTCATTCTCCTCTGTTGCCTCTAGTTGACGCACTTGTCGCATTAACCCTTCTACCTCGTATTTTCCTTCTTCTAAAGCTGTCTGATTGGGAAACTTGACACTGAGTTGTATGCCAGATTTAAGTCCATAAATCTTTTCATAGGACTTAATTGGAATCATGACACGATTGTCTGCATTTTCTAAGCCCAAAAAACTACCTTGCTTGGTCAGCACCCCAATAACAGTGAACTTCTGTCCACCTATTCGCACTGTTTTACCTTCAGGATTTTCTCGCTTAAACAACGCATAAACCAAAGAGTGCCCAAGTATTACCACATTAGACCGGGAACGCACTTCAGACTCCGTAAACATTCTTCCAGAATCAATATCAAGACCTTGTATATCAAGAAAATTATGGGTGCTTCCCTGTAAACCAACACCTTCGGCTGAGTTTTCCTGATAGCGAATAGTCGTACCGCGATTTGCAGAAACTGCAACAGTTGAGGCGTAACGACTTCGACTCTCGATAAATTCAGCATACTCTAGCTCCATTTCTTTCCTGTTCATGATTTCCCACCATTTAATTCCATCCCTATCCCAAGGCCATTTTTCAATGTATACAACATTTTGCCCTAACATAGCCATACTATCATCAAAAGTTTTATCCATTCCTGTTGTGACTGTATCTACCACTGTCACCATAGTAATTCCAATAATGATACATAATGTGGTTAAAAATGCCCTCAACTTATTTGTTTTGAGTGCATGAAGAGCAATTTTAAGCCCTTCCTGTATGCTAGTAATGAACTTCATTATATTCTGTTATTAATGATATATTTATCCTAAATCTTATTTAGAACGGTATACGGTCACCCATCAATTAAGTTCCAATATAAATAACTTACAGACTTATATATGATAAACTTAGATATTCTCATATTTGCCGCCCATCCCGATGACGCTGAACTTGGCTGTGGTGGTATGATTGCTAGCATGATAAAACAAGGTTATAAGGTTGGGGTAGTTGATTTAACCGAAGGTGAAATGAGTTCACGAGGGACCATAGTAACAAGATATGAAGAAACAAAAATTGCTAGTGAAATTCTGGGTTTACATTATAGAAAAAATCTACAAATAGCTGATTCAATCATTAAAAATAATCGTGTAAATCAAGAAAAAATTATTCAAGAAATTCGGAGTACAAAACCGGATATTTGCTTTATAGGTGCGCCATCAGATCGTCATCCAGACCATGGAAAAGCAACAAATCTTTGCGCAGATGCCATATTTTATTCTGGGCTCATTAAAATTAAAACCCACGATCTAGTAAGTCAGGAATTGCAAGAAGTATGGCGGCCACATCATGTATTTCATTATATGCAGGATCGACCTATAGATTATCAAATTATACTAGATATTTCGGATGTATGGGATATAAAAGTTAAAGCCATTGCTGCATACACTACCCAGTTTAATGCAACATCTGACGATGAACAACCGAAAACATTCATTTCTGACCCACTCTTCTTTCAACAGCTACAAGCTAGAGCAAGGTATTTTGGTCATTTGGGTGGCTGTACCTATGGTGAACCATTTGCTTACCACAATTTACCCGCCGGTGTTAAAAATTTTGATTCCTTTTTTCAGCATAAGCAGAAACGATAACAGGAATAGTAAATTGATCATATAATGAAAAAAATACTGCTTATTCAAACGGGAGGCACTATTGCAATACAAGCCCAACTAGATGGCGTAGTATTAGATCCAGACCGTTGGTCAAAACAACTCTGTAAGCAAATGACCATCTAATTAATCAAAGATCGTTTATGTATTTTATATTTGATTTAGAAACAGTTCCAGATGTGTTATTGATAAGGTCAATGCTCGAGCAAGAACCTCTTAAACCCGATGAATGGATTGAAGGAGAAATGTTACCTACTCTCGAAGATCTAAGCGACCAGGATTGTATTGATTTAGCAACCAAAAGAGTAGGAAGAGGTACTTCGGGTTTTTTACCTCCATTGTTTTATAAAATAGTTTCTTGGGTAGGAATTTGGGTTGACGCTAAGGGCCAGCCAAAGCAGAAAGAGGCTTGGTCTGGAGAAAATGAGAAAGAGGGGTTGATCACATTATTTCAAGAATTATTAACCTACAAAGATTTTAACCTTATTCATCATAATGGTAGAAGCTTCGATTTACCAGTTATAGAGTATAGGGCACTAAGATTTAACTTACAGATGCCACCTAGACTAAGCCATAGAGAAATCAGGTATAGATTTAGCGGGAGTAATGTAGATTTAGTGGATGAATTCACTAATTATGGTGCAAGCACATGGCCTAAATTAAAACATCTTGGAATGCTCATTAATATACCATTTAAACAAGTTTCAGAAGGCAACTTAGTCTATGAACAATATTTATTGGGTAATTTCAATATCATTGAGAACTATTGTTATGAAGATGTCGTGGCAACCTATATCATTTGGCTACATTTAGAATACACTCGTTCAAATATTAAAGAGATGGAGTTCGAAAACTTAAAGTCTCGTGCCATCAATAAATTATACGATATCCAAAAAATCAATAAATAATTAGGTTCGATCGATAAAAAAATCTCAAATTTTATATTAAAATATTTAGCAACTAAGAATTATTTTTAAAATAAACACTTCTTTGAACCTAAAAAAGCCCTTCCATAAGATTTGCTTTAAATTTTTAATCAAAAAAATATAAAGCAAATGAATTTTTAGGCTGCAATGCGTATTATTCATAATTATTTAAGATGTTGCTAAGACTACCCCATAACGTCTTTAGCTTTAAATTCTAACTCAATCGATATAATTATGAAATACCTTCTAGGTACTTTAATAGGTTTTGCTTTAAGTACAACAACAGCATTTGCTCAAGAAGCCGCATCAATAGATACAGGTGATACTGCCTGGATACTTATTGCAACGGCATTAGTCATGCTAATGACCCCTGCAGGTTTAGCACTATTTTATGGTGGATTAACTCAAAATAAGCACGTTCTCAACACAATTGGAATGTCTTATTTGGCTTTTTGTACCGGTACAATTACCTGGGTCATTGCTGGATATTCCCTTGCCTTTGGGACTAGTAATGCCTGGATTGGAGGCTTCGACCATATATTCCTTGCAAATATAAATGTTAATGATGTAAGCGGAAGCATACCCACATTACTATTTGTCGTATTCCAAGGTACTTTTGCCGCAATTGCTGTTGCTATTGTTAGTGGTTCAGTAATTGAAAGGGTTCGATTTTCTACCTGGGGAATATTTTCAATTCTCTGGGTTTTATTTGTTTATGCACCAATAGCACATTGGGTTTGGGGAGGAGGTTTTCTTAGCAATTCAGGAGAAATGGATTTTGCTGGAGGAACCGTAATTCATATTAATGCAGGTGTAGCTGGTTTGGTACTCTCATATCTAGTTGGTAAACGAAAAGCTCATAGTCTAGAGGAAGTGCGTAAACCTTCATCTATTAAGTTTATGGTTCTTGGCTCTGCATTGCTCTGGTTTGGGTGGTTCGGATTTAACGGCGGAAGTCAGTTAGCTGCAGATGGGATTGCCGCCAATGCTTTATTGGTTACAAATATTGCCGCAACAGCTGGAGCATTAATATGGTTAACAATTGAGTGGTTTATCGTAAAAAAACCGACATTAATTGGAATGGCTTCAGGGGCTATTTCTGGATTGGTTGGAATAACACCAGCCTCGGGATTTGTCGATGCTTCAGGAGCACTTGCTATCGGTATTATATCAGGCTTAGTAGGTTACTGGGGAGTAGTACACCTAAAATCAATGATGAACCATGATGACACATTAGACGCATTTGGCATCCATGGTTTGGTTGGAATAGCAGGAGCTTTATTAACTGGTATTTTCGCAAATCCTGATGTTAGTGGTGGAGCAGGTCTACTTTATGGCAATCCAAATCAACTCTGGGTCCAAGGTAAAGCAGTAATAATAACAATATTGTATTCTGGTATAGCTACTGTTATTGTTTGGAAAGTCTCTGAATTAATCACTCGAGGAGGAAGAATTCGAGAAGAGCTTGAGTTAGAAGGTATGGATATTGGCTACCATGGCGAACATCATATGGTAGTCGAAGAAGAAAAAATCATTAATTAAATTTTTTACTTTAAAGAGGCACAACATTTTTAGTTTGCCTCTTTATTTTTTTTTAGTCCTCTTTATATTTTCTTTTTATCTTAAAAGAAGATAAAAAGAAGTTATGAAAAATGATTTTCGTACATATGTCGTTTTGATTACAACTATTTTTTCAATAGTTGGCACAACTCTGCATTATCATCATTCTACTGAAAGTTTAGAAACACTCTCCATCAATCAGGTAACAGAAACTGAGTTCTGTTGTTCTTTTGCTCATAATCAGGAGATCATTACTCTAAATCACTTCTCTGAGGGCTATATAAACCAACCTCTAGCCTTCTTATCTATTTTTATTGGAGAGCCATATTTAGACAGTAATATAAACTGTCAAATATGCGATAGAGCCCCACCGTCTATATAGTTTAACATTTTAAACTTACTATTTATTCACAGGATCTACGTGAATAACCAAGATTATATTTTCTATTAATCCATTTTGATTTATTCAAGGTATTAGTAGAGATAGTTCTTAACTAAACCAAAAACACTCATAATACATTATGAAAACAAACAACTATACGTTTTTAAAGTTCTCAACTTTAATCTTAACTATTGCAATACTTGCATGTTCTAACCCAGCCGATTCCGATCATGATCATGATGAACACCTAGAACCAATAGGATTTGTTTTAAAAATGAATGGTACAGACCATGTAAAACAAGAGAATGGAGCTGTTACAGGTTCATTTACCCTGACTAATGGCAATGAATCAGATCATGTAAATATCTATTACATAGCGGAAGATGGCGATGAATTCCAACCTCATGCAGATGAAGGTTATTCACTTGCAGCTGAATTTGCTAATTCAGATATGATGGAATTTGAATCTGAAGGTGATTGGGGATTTCATTTGCACCCAAAAGCTGTAGGAACTACTACTATGAAACTTAAGTTAATGCATGGTGGTCATTCAGATTTCACATCTCAAAACATCACGATCACAGTAAATTAAATTTAAATAAACATCAATACACCTTTAAACAATAGTCACGATACTTAATGATGACCTCAATAGACACACTCACTAATGAACATTAATAAAAGACGCATAAAATCTAACCCAATAAAATGTGATAGACGCGGAAAAAAAGAAAAGTGCCTCGGTTTAAAGTGTGTTTTGGTGTTTTTGTTTTCGTTATTTCTAAATCTACAATATTCATTTTCATACGTAACAGATTCCATCGTAAAAGAAATAAATAACATATACAAAGTTAGCGGTAAAATAGTAGATACTGAAACACTAAAACCTATTCCCTTTGTAGCCTTACATATTGACAAAATTAATCGGTATACAATTACTGATGCTAATGGTGAATTTATATTTAATAGCCTACCAAAAGGTCAGTATGAAATTGATATCAGTAGATTGGGATATAAAGAGAGAAGCATTAATATAGATCTGGAAGAAGAACCTAATCTAATTCTAACTATAAAACTATCCTTAATTACCTTTTCAACAGACTCTTTAGTCGTTTCAGCTGATAATTATAATTCTATATCTCAAATAACAGGTAAAAGTTACAAGTTGTACGGTGATGAAATTAGAAGAAATTTTGGTATCACTCTCAGCGAAACCATAGCAAGAATTCCTGGTGTTGAAATGCGTTCAAATGGAGTTTCCACAACAAGACCAGTAATCAGAGGTCTCGACGGCTACCGGGTTCAATTGCGGTTAGATGGAAATATTACGCAAGATGTTTCTGCAACTTACTCTGATCATGCTGTAACAATGAATTCGGATAATGCAATTGAAATTGAAATCGTTAAGGGACCAGAAGCTCTACAATATGGCAGTAATATGGTGGGCGGTATAGTTAATGTGATCAAAAATATAATACCCAACTCAATGCCTAAAAAATTAAATGGAGTAATCTCAATGTCGGGTGATTTAGCAGCTCCTGGTGGAGGTTTAGGCATTCAAACTAATATCCCCATTAAATCTCAGTCATTGTCTGTTGGTTTAGATTTAAACGGAAGATATCATTTGGATCAAATTACCCCAATTGGTACTATCAAAAATACATACAACCAAAATACTGACAACACTATTGGGCTAACTAAATTTACTAAATGGGGATATATAGGTGGCTCTTTTAGCTCTTTTCTCTCTAACTATGGTGTTGCACCAAATGACAAAGGGCATCTAGAAGGTGTTCATATTGAATTGGAAAAATATGGTGCCAACATTAGAACAGAGATTTATCCAAAGATTGATAAAATTACGAGATTCAAAATTGATTATAATTATGCTAACTATTTTCATCTAGAATTAGAAAGTCAATCGCCAAGATTAATTGGGATGGAATTTGGTCAAACAAATCACTCTCTAAATTTTACTGGTAATCATAATGCTTTAGGTTTTTTTGACGAAGGAATTTTTGGAATAGACTATACCTATACTGATTACATAGTTAATGGTGCAGGTACACCACATTCGGAGTCATACGATATAGGGGCCTTCTTGGTACAAGAGATTGGTTTTAATAGATTAGATTTAAAGATAGGTTCGAGATTTGACTACGCAAATAGGAATCCAAAAATTCGAAAAGTAAGTGACTTAATTGGTAAACTGGAATCAAAAAATTATTATTCTTTAAGTGGCTCAATTAGTAGCACCATAATATTATCAGAACGACAAACTGTTAGTATTTCGTCTGCCAGAACATTTAGACCACCTAGTTTGGATGAACTTTTTTCTGAAGGTCCTCATCTTGCTTCTTATTCTTTCGATATTGGAAATACAAACTTAAAGGCTGAAAGAGCATGGACCTCAGAAATTAATTACGAATTCATAAGTTCTAGAGTTATGGTTCTTGCTTCACTATTTAGAAATTATTTTGACAGCTACAACTTTTTTATGAATACCAATCAAACCTCAAATCGTTACCCTGATTTGTATTATTACCAAGTTAAAGGTGTGGAAGCTGAGATGATGGGATTTGAAGGTGAATTATATTTTAGCATAACAAATAAACAATCTATTAAGTCTTCATTTAGCTTTATTAAATCAGACTATAGAGAAGATGAGAATTCCAGTTTTAAGCCAATTCCATTTACTCCACCACTTAAAATATCCACCGAATACACTTTCAACTTCACAAATGGTAATACTGGTGTCATCTACACATTTAGTGACAAGCAAGATAGAGTTGGAGAATTTGAAACAATTACCGAAAATTACAACAAGCTTGATCTTTATTTACAGTACAATCTTATTAATAAAAAGAAATTATTAAGAGCTTCAACCTTAAGTACACTTTCAATAAACGTTCAGAATATTTTAGACACCGAATACTATAACCATCTATCCAGAATAAAAGATCTTATGCCTGAAATGGGTAGAAGATTTATGATTTCTTATAAAATATATTATTAGTGGTTTATCAATCGTACCTAGAAACTCCAATTGGTTTTATAAGGATACTGTCAAATGGGCAACATTTATATAATTTAAATTTCCAAGAGACAAATGGACCAGAAGATCCTGATCAGATCACAGAGTGGACAAAAACACAATTAGCTGAATTTTTCGAGGGACACCGAACTTATTTCAATATTCCGCTATTACTCAATGGTTCTGAATTTGAATCAAGTATATGGAATACTTTACGAGAGATACCTTGTGGTAAAACAAGATCCTACAAATTAATATCGGAAAAGATCGGTCAGTCTAATGCAATGCAAGCTGTAGGAGCTGCAATTGGTAAAAATCCCATCGCCATAGTTGTGCCTTGTCACAGAGTAATAGGTCATAGTGGAGATTTGAAAGGCTATGCTTATGGAATTGAACGAAAAAAATGGTTACTCAAACATGAAAGTTCATTGTTAATCTAGTTATCTTATTTGAATTAAATTGGTAGTTTAACTTATTTATTTCTTGAATTTAGCTTAGTACATTTGAAATAACTTTAGATTAATTAGACATGCGTAAATGGCACTCTAGAAGGGATACCAGAAAAATACATCGTTGGGGTGCTTTTTTGGTATCCATTCCCTTTTTGATTGTTATTGTAACAGGCCTACTATTACAGTTAAAAAAAGAGGTAGAATGGATACAACCTAATACTGAGGAGGTTGCTATAGACACTCTTTCGATAAGATTTAGCGATATTTTAAGTATTAGTCAGGGGGTACTTGAGGCCCAAATTAAAAATTGGTCAGACATAGATCGCTTGGATGTAAGACCAGATAAAGGAATTGTGAAAGTTCGTGCAAAAAATAGGTGGGAAATTCAAATAGACTTAGAAAAAGGCAATATACTTAAAACTGCTTACAGGCGATCTGATATTATTGAGCAACTCCACGATGGTTCTTGGTTTCACGATGCCGCTAAGTTATGGGTATTTCTCCCATCTGGAGTAATTGTATTATTCCTTTGGTTAAGTGGAATGTATTTGTTCTTTGTTCCTATTTTTGTTAAAAGATCCCGTAGAAGCTAAAAACTTTTATTCTTAGTGTGCAGGTAATTGAAAAACAGCATTTTGTATTAACCTAGATGGACCAATCCAAAACATACGGTATTGCGTATTCTCTAAGAGCAACACCACTTTCCCCTGCCCTATATTCTGTACTACGGCAAAGGAATTAGAAGCTGCTTTTTCTTTATTCTCTGGTGATGCATAACCTGATGTAAGTAAGTCATTGGGATCCGAAGCATACCTACCAATCGCTAATAAATTAGGAGTAAGCTCAAATACATCAGTAGAAAACTTGAGAGTGTACAAATGTTCTTTCATGCCAAATCCTAATGGATGAGTGTGATCTATGTGCGATTTAAATGCTGCACCAGGTATCCTTTGAAGCCCAGACTCCTTAGCTCTATCGGCATAGATAGTATAATCTTTATCTATTTTATCTTCATCATTTCTTTCGGACTCATACAGAGATACATTGGTAAAGCCACTTCGATTTTTACTCAACCAAGATGCCATACCTTCAGTGCCTACTAATACACCACCCGATCGTACCCACTCTTTCATTTTACTCTGAACAGATTCAGTAATTACTTGGTCTATTCCTCCCCGAGCACCAGGAAATATCAATACGTCATACTCATCTAAGTCCAATCCTGCTAAGCGATCAGAGCGAACTCGACTAATACCATATTCAGTCCAATAGTCTAAGAGATACCAAAGTTGACCAGCAGTATATGAATTAAATGGCTGATCAACCACCAAAGCAACTCGTGGAGCATGTAAAGGATTAGAATCGGACGAAGCTAAATCTATACCAGTATCCATGCGACCTGTATTGAATGGTATAATGCTAACTTTATTTTTTATGGCAATTTCTTCCATTGTACCATGTAGTTGGTCTCCATAGCCTAAATTTCTGCCTACCAATACGATTACAGAGCCACGAGAGTAGGTTTTCCCTTCATAACCAAATGCCTCTGAGGCTGTTCTTACCCTAAAACCAGCCTCCAGTATATCCCCTAGTGCATTGGGAGCAAATCGTTGTGCCCAGTCCATTACATAGGCGTAAGTTGCTTTCTGAGTTAACTCACCTGTTAAATAAATCTTCTTTTCAATACGTGTAAGATTTGAAGGTAACGTTTCACTCCAGAAAGCGTCTAAATTGTACGCCATTGGCACTGTCCACGTAGACATATCGTACATAACAGAATCTCTAATTTCTAGTTGCCGACGAAAGAGGGTATTAATAAAAAGATGTGTAGGTTGCTCGGTTGGAATAATAAAACTTCCTTTTTTTATAGTTCTTGTTTGCTCATCTGCATCCCAATAATCATATGTATTTGTTAAGCGTTGATCTTGGGTAGATTCATATACCTCAACCCCATGATCTAACATCAAATTAACAACATCATAACTATAAGATTGCTCGTCTCTGGAGAGTATGTAGGCTTTGGTATCTCCTTTTTGATTCTTAGGATTTCGAGCTTCTTTGAAGTACTCAAGCAAACTCATCCTATTTTCAACAGCCGTTTCAACCACAGCCAATGAATTAATATAATGATCAAAAATACGTTGCCGTAGTGTTAAAAGATATCCATCATCAGTATCTACAGCGCGCCCACCTCTACTATGCCCTCCTTGTTCAGCAAGCATTCCAATACCACCCATCACACTAGGATAGGATGAGCCATATCCAGGGTAAAAGAAATCAAAAGCCTCACGGGTAAAGTAATTCACTTGAGCCTCGTCAAAGCGTCTAACTGCACCTCTACCAAATATATCTGCATAATCTTCATAGCTAGGAGGTAGTTCATTGTTTCGAGGAGTGGTACCAGGCATTAAAAAATAATTATTGTTGGCCCCTTGCTCATGAAAATCCATATGGACTTGTGGCATCCATTCCTGATACACTTTTATTCGTCCTTGTGACTCTGGATGAACTAACCAAACCCAGTCTCTATTCAAATCGAACCAGTAATGATTGGTTCTTCCACCAGGCCAAATTTCATCGTGTTCAAGATCATTCACATCGGTATTTAAAACATTTGTCTGTGACGACTTATACCAGGTAACATATCGATCTCTACCATCTGGATTGAGTATGGGATCGATTATAACTACCGATCCTGATCTCCATGATGATGTTTGTTCATCTTCAGCTGCAACTAATCGATAGGCTGCTTGCATAGCAGATTCACTGCTTGATGGCTCGTTACCATGCACATTGTAACTCATCCAGACAATCACTGGCATATCAGATTCTGGTTCAATTTTGTGGAAAGCTAATTGCTTATTCTTCTCCTTAATTTTCATGACCTCATTCATATTAGAAGCCGAGCTAATTGTGGCATAGATCAAACTCCTACCTTCATAAGTGGTGCCATACTCTTGGACCTGTATTCGATCTGAGTTAGTACTCAAGTACTCAAAATAATCTATAACTTGGTAATGGTGAGTATATTCCTCTCCTAATTCATACCCTAAAAACTGTGCAGGAGACAATAATTCCTCGGCATAACTGAGTTCCTCATCAAAGGTAAATCTCTGAAAAACATCAGGGTCCAAATTAGGTAAATGTTGGGCTAAGAGGTTGGCTGAAAGACTCAGTATTAGAAAAGTAAAGATACCTACGCAGAGCGACAACCTTTCTTGAAATGAAGTACCGTAGTTCATAAACTTGCAATTGGATTATTATTAAATTGAATATTTAATGCCTATAGAAAAATATAAGCTTTTTACTGCTAACCACAGCATGAGTTAATTAAACAAAAAAGTATGTGTATACTTTACCAAAATAGAACGCTGATCATAAGAAGGCAAACGCAAACCATTATCATATCTATTTGCCCAAGGCTGTGTTCCACTTTGATTTATAACCAGCCAAAAATCTTGCCCCTCTCTAAAGTTATAGCGTAATCGAATATTTGCCCCTATTTTTTCAGATACATTACTAGTTTGAATAAAGGCATTTACAGAAAACTTTCTATTAAGTGCATATGCTGCTTTAAAAGAGCTCTGATGAACCGTAAAAGTTGTGATGTCACGCCCCTCAATAACTGGAAAGTCTAGTTTACTGATGCGGTAATCCAGCGAGAAATCTACATATACATTTATCCTGAATTGCGGATTAATTGACATTTCACGAATAGTACCATCATATATTTGTGCAATAGACGAAGAAATGCTACTTCTGATTTTAAATTGTTCTGGACTACTATAATTTATACCCCACTCAAAAAAACCATAATCATTAACAGGAATATATATCCTAGACAATAAATAAAAATCTTCATCATCTAAAAGATGTTCTTGTCTGTAAACAAGTTCAGAATCTAAGGATCCAGCTAATTTGAAATTAGTATTCCATGAAAAATTAACAAATCTAGAACGTAAGTTAAATCCTTCATAACTTTGTATAGAATAATTTCGTATCTGCACCCTATGTCGCTCAATAGCACTTGATTCAGGCGCAATCCATCCATATCCAGTACTTGCATAGTAATCTGCAGTATTTGTTGTCCTAACGAATCCAATACCAGGTTCAAAATCTTCTCCAGTATAGTTAAACATAAATCGATAAAACCATCCAAGGCTTGATCTTCTATCAACAGTTAAACGACTAATAAAACCTGTTGAACCTAACAGACTTTGGTTATATCCTGTTGTATTGTCGATTGTTTGTGCTATTTTAAACTGAATAAAACCTTCATTTTTGACATTATAATCTATATCAAATCCCAATACCATATTTTGAGTACCATCAAGACCTAACCGGTGAGTATAGATGCTACCAACATAACTTTTTGGGTTCAAGATTTGCTTTTTTAGTCTAATAACTCCAAAATTTTCAGCTTCAAAATTTTCATAAGATTGCGTTTGAATATTTAAAACTCCTACATCCAAGTCTCCAATCCTACCGGTTAGCCGAGCTCCTCCAATTATAGGGATTGGACTACCATCTGATAAGCCAATTCTCCTACTATAAAAAAGTTTAGTTCTGCCAAACGAAAAGTCGAACAAACCAGAACGCTGCTGGAAAAACTGCCTTTTTTCAGGAAAATCAATAGAAAAACGTGTTAAATTCAATTGTTGTTCATCTGCCTCTACCTGTGCAAAATCGGTATTGGCAGTTAGATCAAGTGTAAGATCTGATGTAATATTATATTTTATATCTAAACCAAAGTCTTGCTTCCAAGTTACACTATCAACATACTTGTTTTCTGAATCACTCAAATCAAAAATATCCTGAAAACCACTTAGTGAATAAGGTGTTAGATACAATGGTTTTAATTCTTCCAACTGAACAAATTCAACTTCTTGTGTTTGGGAGGGTTTTAAATGTGACCTACTCCAATTAGGGGGAATATCTGGAAATACATGTCGCTCATTACTATTAGCAATCCAACGAAATGCGATGATACCCATTCTAGTTACATCATTTATAGCTTGAAAGCCTAATGAAGAAAAGGGAATACGCATTTCAGCATACCATCCTTTATCATCACGAGATGTCTCAACATCCCAATATGTGTTCCAACTTCCGTTGTATGCGTCAACACCCGCACTAAAATTTCCATCATTACTAATAGCAAAATCGACCCTTATACCTTCAGGATTTGTAAAAAAGGTGAGACCATTTTCATTATCGTTAAATGAATCAAATACCACCCCTATGATGTCATCATTTGCCCGGTAATCATCTCTTTGAAGGGTATTGGAAATGATTGTAGAGGCGTCTTTTGTTAAGTTTCTAGCTGCTATATATACAGATTTAGCGTCATAGGTCATATATATTTGAGTCTCTTCGGACATTTCTGATCGGTAAATGGGTGCCAATTGAGTCATTGGAAAGGGAGCAATTTGACTCCAAATTGTGTCATTTAACCTGCCATCGAGTTCAATTTCACCCTGCAATGGTTGTATTTTAATTATTTCTTGAATAACCGCGTCATCATTACTTTGACCAAAAATATGATTAGGTAATAAAAGCAGAAAGAATAATAGAGATAGATAAACCCCAATTACGCTAAAATGCTTAACAGGTTGATTGAACAAAGAAGTGAAAGATATAAACAATGATATTATTATTTCGATAGTAATGTACAGTTACTAGTAAGTAATGTACAGTTACTAGTACAGTTTTAGAAAATAGCTATACAACTATGATAAATCACTACAACTTAGATTTAAACCAAAAATACCGTAAAATTTGTTCCTTAGTCGTTAATATTTGTATAATAGTATATCGCGTGGGTTCTCATTATTACACTGTCTAGAATTATAATCCTAATTGTACATGCAAATCCCCAAATCATCTAAAGTAGTCACATCCTATGAAAAAATTAAACCATTCATCCATCATACTCCTGTTCTGAGTTCTACAGACTTGAATAAAAAAATAGGCACCAACATATGGTTAAAATGTGAAAATTTTCAAAAAGTGGGCGCTTTTAAATTTCGTGGAGCATGTAATGCCGTGTTACCTTTGGAGTTTAGGATTGCTAAAAATGGAGTAGCCACCCACTCATCCGGTAATCATGGCCAAGCGATTGCAAAAGCAGCTCAAATAAAAGGAATTCCTGCATATATTGTGATGCCTGAAAATGCACCAAAAGTAAAAATTCAAGCCGTAAAAGATTATGGGGCTGAAATAGTCTTTTGTGAGCCAACTCAATTATCGAGGGAAAGTACACTGAAAGAGGTAATTCAACGAACAAGCTCCCATTTTGTTCATCCCTATGACGATTCCGATGTAGTGCTGGGACAAGCGTCTGCAGCCTGGGAATTTTTACATGAAATACCGGAATTGGAGCTTATAATCACCCCTGTAGGTGGTGGTGGCTTACTGAGCGGAAGTATATTAGCAGCTGAAGCATTCCATGCAAATGAAAATCGTCCACTATGCAAAGTGATAGCAGCAGAACCAGAACAAGCCAATGATGCATATCGATCTATGCTGTCAGGCACAATCCAGTCTTTGACAAATAAGCAAATAACAAATCCTACGATTGCAGATGGGCTTAGAACCACCATAGGTAATATTCCTTTTCGAATCATGAGCCGTGCAAATACTGAAATAATTTGTGTCAGTGAGGAATCTATTGTGCATGCTATGCGATATATCTGGGAACGTTTCAATATGATAATTGAGGCCTCTTGCGCCGTCCCAATTGCCGCTCTTTTGGAGAAAAAAATAACCCCTTCGTTCAAAAATATTGGGGTTATAATAACGGGTGGAAATGTTGATTTAGATAATCTACCTTGGAATAATGACAGTTAAATTATTCGGTATCGAAGTGAAAGTCTAATGACTTTAGTTGGGTTGAATTTGGACCAACCATAACTGAAAAGCTACCAGGTTCAGCTAAATATTTTTCATTATGGTCATAGTACTTTAAGGTTTCTTTGTTTATTTCGAAGGTAAATGTTTTTGTTTCGCCTGCTTTGATCATTTCTTTTTCAAAGTACTTTAGTTCTTTAATAGGTCGTATAGCATTTGCAAAGTGATCATGAATATACCATTGCACCACTTCTTCTCCGTCTACATTACTTGTGTTAGTGACATCGATATGAACTAGCACTCTATCTTCAGAATTCATTAGGGTATCTGAAATACTAGGCTCACCATATACAAATGTACTATAACTTAATCCGTACCCAAATGGATATTGCGGTGCATTAGGTCCATCGGTATAGTGAGTCCAGAAAACTTTGCCATTATCACCGACTCCTGGAACAGGTCTCCCTGTGCTTTTATGATTGTAATAAATAGGGATTTGTCCGTGTGATAAGGGGACCGACATAGGAAGACGACCTGAGGGATTATAATCACCGAATATTACGTCAGCAATGGCGTGCCCTGCTTCTGTACCTAAATGCCAAGAATACAATATTGCCTCACTTTTTTCATATAACCAAGGAGCAATAATTGGGCGACCAGACATGATAATAACCACAACTTCATCGTTGACTTCTAGAATTTTCTCCACCAATCTTTGCTGATTTTCAGCCAAACCAATATTCATTTGACTTCTTCCTTCGCCTGTTTGATATGCATCTTCACCAACTACAAGAATGACTTGTTCATGCTCTGCAGCTAAATTTATGGCTGCTTGATATCCAGACTCATCTTCAACTGAAAATGTTAATTCCATAGGAAATGAACGATTACCTTCGGTGAGCACGTAGCCCGTTTCAAACTCTACTTTTGTATCCTCACCTAATTTCGCTTCGATTCCCTCCAAAACAGAAACTGCCGAATTCTCCATGGCTTGAGCACGCCAATTTCCTAAGGGTGAATCTTTATCTTGGGCTAATAAACCAATCACTGCTATCGACTCTCGCTTTTTACTTAAGGGGAGTAATTGTTCTTTATTCTCAAGTAAAACAATTGAGCCTTGTGCAGCTCTAAGTGCTACATCATGATGGGCTTCATTATACACGAGTTCTTCTTCTCTTTTGAGATCATTGTATAAATAAGGATCGTCAAATAATCCTAAATGGAACTTCACTCTTAGAACTCGCCTAACAGCATCATCTACAAGTGAGATATCTACTTTTCCTGATTCAACTAAATCCTGTAAATATTGTTGATAGCCTTCTGATTCCATATCCATATCACTTCCTGCTTCTATGGCCATTTCGGCAGCAATTTTTAGGTCAGGAGCATATCCATGTGCAATCATTTCTCGCATTGAACCCCAGTCTGACACTATAAAACCATCAAATTCCCAGTTCTCTTTTAATTGAGTTCGTTGCAAATATTCATCACCCGTTGCTGGGATGCCATTTACATCATTAAATGAGTTCATAACCGAAGCTACCCCCTCTTGTACTGCTGCCTTAAATGGTGGTAATACAATATTTAATAAGGTATTTCTTGATAATTCAGCGGTATTATAGTCCCTACCAGATTCAGCGAAGGCATAGCCTGCAAAGTGTTTAACTGTTGCAGCAATAGTACCTGTATCGGATAGATCAACTCCTTGTAAACCTCTTATTTTTGCGCGAGCAAACTCGGATAGTAGATAAGGATCTTCAGACGTACCTTCCATAACTCTGCCCCACCGTGGATCTCGACCAACATCTATCATAGGAGCGAATGTCCAATTAATTCCACCAGCAGCAGCTTCAATTGCTTGTATTTTTGCTGTTTCCATCATGATTTTTGTATCAAAACTGGCTAGTTCAGCAATTGGAACAGGAAACATAGTTTGATATCCATGTACAACATCGTAACCAAACATCAATGGTATCCCTAGTCGACTACTCTCTACAGCAATTTTTTGAGCTGCCATAGTTGCCTCTACTCCAATAACATTTAGCATAGCACCAACTCCACCACTTTTAAGTAGATTGTACCGGGCCTGTTGATACTCTCCTTCAGGAACAGGACCTGTCACATCCCAACTACCATTATGTAAATTTAGCTGCCCAATTTTCTCTTCGAGAGTCATCTGACTCATAAGCATAGTAACTTTTTCCTCGATTTCCGGTTGCATTAGCTTAATTTGTGCAAATATTGCCTGAGATTGNGAAACTGCCAAAGCAATGTAGAATAAAATGAAAAATACAGTTTGTAAGTGCTTTTTAAACATTNTAAATGAAAAAATTATTATCTGATTAAAATTAATATAGACTTTTTTGCAAAATTTGTGAAAAAAATAACAAGANCATTGCAATTTTTGCACNGCAACTTTTGAATAGCTAATTAGCCACAACAGATCATAATAAAGTCTTATAACAAGATTATATATTTACTTTTTCAGAAAACTGTAATTCATACAGATTTGCATAGATCCCTTCTTTGTAAAGCAATTCCTCATGAGTACCTGATTCAACCAGTTTACCTCTTTCTAATACTAGTATACAATCCGCATGTTGAATAGTTGATAAACGATGCGCTATAACTAAGGTAGTTCGATTCTCCATTAGACGTTCAAGTGCCTGCTGGACTTGGCGCTCTGACACCGAATCTAAGGAAGACGTTGCTTCATCGAGTAATAAAATGGATGGGTTTCTGAGTATAGCTCTTGCAATAGCAATACGCTGCCGCTGACCTCCACTTAATTTAACTCCCTTTTCTCCAATTAAGGATTGATAGCCATCAGACATTTGAGTAATAAACTCATGGGCATTCGCATCGAATGCTGCTTGTTCAATTTCTGTTTTGGTTGCGTCCATTTTTCCATATCGAATATTTTCATAAATACTAGTTCCAAAAAGGTGGGTCTCTTGAGGAACAACAGAGATAAAGGATCGTAAATTATTTAAGTTCCAATCATTCACTGATACTCCATCTATTCTTATCTCCCCTTTAGTTGGATTAAAAAATCGGGGAATAAGATTTAACAAGGTAGTTTTTCCGGCTCCACTTTCCCCTACTAATGCAACGGTTTGGCCGTCATTTATTTCAAAACTAAGCGTATCTAAAACTTGCTTACCGTCCTCATAACTAAAACAAAGTTGATCAAACTCCACCCTACCTTTAATAGTTTTTCTGCTATAGCTGTTTTTTTTATTGAACTTATTATCCTGTTCTATCTTTTCTTGTTGCAATTCGAATAAACGCTCAGACGCACCTGCCGCGGTATTTATGGCAGTATATAATCGTGATGCCTGACCTACGGACCGGCTTATATTCAAAGCATACACAATGAATGCTACTAAGTCACCAGCTGAAAGACGAGCTGATAACACTTCCCGACCACCATACCAAAATATCATCACCAAGGTGCCCATAAACATAAGACCTACTCCTGCCCAAAAAACTTGGGTTAAGACTATTTTGTGCCTAGAGGTAGCAAAAAGTTCTTCGGTTGCTTGTCTATAGCGATTTATTTCATACTCTTCTCTTGTGAACGATTTAACCACCCGTATTGCACTCAGGGTTTCTTCTGCTATTGCAGTAGTATCTGCTAACTTATCTTGAACATTCTTAGACAAGGCTCTTATTTTCTTTCCAAAGAACCTTGTAGCAACTGTTACGACTGGAACAGTTAGGAAAATGACTAAACTCAATCGCCAATTTAAAACTACCATGAGGCTTACTGATCCAATCATTGTTATGCTAATTGTAATGATTTGTGGCAGGGAATCTGTCAGGGCCACTCGAATGGATCCTACATCATTACTTAATCTGGATGTTAGCTCTCCCAATCTTCGATTAGCAAAGAAACTGAAACTCAATTTTTGTAAATGTGCATATATAGAATTGCGCAAATCGGTGATTACTCGCTCACCCACCCATTCAATATGATAGTTACCCCCAAATGTAAAAATTGCTTGAGATAGAAAAAGTCCAATCAATCCCAAAGAAAGTTTATTTAGCAAAGCATAGTTTTCTTGCTCAAAAACGGCATCTAGTAACGATCTCAATCCAAGAGGTACCGTAAGCCAAATTGCAGAACCCACTACTACCAATAGTATGGCTGAGAAAAATCTAGTTTTATAGGGTAAGCTTAATCTAAATATATCTTTAAGGGTTTCTAGTAAGGATTTAATAGAAACCCGTTCTGTATTCATTCCTTTCATGGGATGGCAATATAATTGGTCAAATATACTATATTCTGTTGTAAATCGTTTTTGAAATTATTCCTCTTAATTACTTTGTACATGCTTATTTCTTTGTTTAATTTATAGAATCTAGTAGTTTGGAATGCGGCATAAAATTTAATGCAGTTGTTTATTACAATTCAGAGAAGAGCTGTTTATATCTATTCTTTGTTTTACAAACAAAAAACATATAACCTTTTATAAATATGAAGAGTTCAAATAATCTCACTAAACAAACAAGACTGTTAAACTTTTACAAATTTAAGAGAATAAACTTTTTTCTCTTTATCGCGTTATTGAGCATAGTGTTTTGGAGTTGCTCTTCAGTTTCCAATAATACAGAACTTATAAGTGATACTGATTTGGATATGGCTGCTGAAATTATGGGAAGTTCTATAGCAGACCAACAATCGGGGCTTATAAACAGTATATATGACGCCTTATCTAATATCTCTGAAACTGGTATTAGTTATGGCAAGGACCAAGCATTTCCTTATAAAAGAGATAAAAAAGACCGAGGTGGACGTGGTTTTGAAAAATCATTCAGACATACTTATGACAGTACCAATGGGGTTCACACTCTTTCTTTTGAGCGTAGTTTTGAAAAAGGGATGTTTAGCAGTAGCATATCTACCCTACAAAAAATAAAATACATTGATTTAGAAGGCAATTTTATAGCTAGACCGAAGCTTCGTCGAAATGCCGTCAACCAAGTTTATCTGCATTCCACTAAATCAGGAATGAATAGTAACCCTCGTAAATCTTCTGAATTCACTAAAATTGACAGCCTAAACTTTTCAGGTTTACATACTACACAAAACCTATTGCAAATGCATGGCTCTCATCGCGGATTTGGCAGTGGTGCAGCCGTATTAAGAGATAGCTCAAGTCACTCTAGATCTTTTGAAGTTCAAGTAGATTTTGATGAGATAATCATAAATAAAGATACATTAGTCACCTATGGTAATCTTGAAAATGCAGTTTCAGGATCACTTACTTATAGCATAATTATGAATAAATCGATCAATAGAGTTCCAGAAGAAACAGTTATTGAAGGCACAATTGATTTAGAAGAGGATGGTACTGCACTCATGAAGTTCTATAAGTACAATAGAATATACCGTTTGGGACTTACGGATGGGGATATTAAAGAAAGAGGCAGGAAAGGCGCAAAATAAGTAGTAAATAAAACAACTAATCATTACACGGCTGTTAAATATTGTACTAAAGCCAAAAATCCAAGCACTCCTCCAGATATAGTATCCTCTAAATAGATTAACCAAGATGGCTAATTTTTCCAATCCAACCATAAAAAATCCGTGGTGGTGGATACCAACGCTATATTACACCCAAGGTATACCCTATATCATCGTAGTTAGTGTTTCAGTAATTATGTATAAAGACTTAGGTATTTCCAATGCTAGCTTGGCTTTATTCACAAGCTTACTAGGCCTACCTTGGGCTCTCAAACCTTTGTGGAGTCCCTTTGTTGATGTTTTCAAGACTAAACGATGGTGGACCTACATTATGCAATTCATTATCGGGATAAGTTTTATAGGTGCTGCAATGGCCATGCAGACACCCTACTTCTTTGAAATATCATTAATGTTTTTGTTTATAGTCGCCTTTGCATCCTCAACTCATGATATTGCTGCCGATGGTTTTTATATGCTAGCGTTAAGTGATGATCGGCAATCCTTTTTTGTAGGCATACGTTCTACTTTTTTTCGCTTAGCTATGTGGAGTGGCGAAGGTTTATTTGTCGTTTTAGCAGGTGTTGTGGCAACTCGAACAATGGACTCTGCCTTCGCTTGGACCATCGTCTTAGCAATAGTCGCAGTGATAATGATTCTCATGTTTGGATATCACCAACGAATGCTGCCCTTCCCTATTGAAGATGCTCCTGCAGAAAAAGCGGGGGAGTCACCATTACAAGCAGTTTGGAGTACAATAGTAGAATTTTTCAAGAAAGATCAAATTCTACTAGCTGTTGCTTTTGTATTACTCTACCGTTTTGGTGAAGGGCAATTAGTCAAAATGGCAGCTCCATTTTTAATGGACAGTATAGAAGCAGGTGGTCTTGGACTAAGTGTTACCGACGTTGGTTACATAAACGGAATAATTGGCTTGTTAGCTCTTACAGCAGGAGGAATTTTAGGGGGGATTTTCATATCTATGCATGGGCTAAAGGTATGGATGTGGCCTATGATAGGGATAATGAATCTCCCCAACCTTGCCTACTGGTACTTAGCGGCTAACCAACCCGAGAATTTTTGGGTAATTAGTAGTTTAGTGGGTATAGAAAAGTTTGGTTATGGCTTTGGTTTTGCTGCCTTTTTAATGTTTTTGATTTACATTGCTCGTGGACCTTTTAAGACTGCCCATTATGCATTTGGCACTGCGCTCATGGCGTTTGGCATGAGTATACCTGGTGCTATATCTGGGCTAGTTCAAGAGACAATAGGATATGAATACTTTTTCATATGGGTATTAGTATCTGCTTTGCCTATAGTAATGATAACCCCATTTTTACGTATAGAAACCGATTTTGGTAAAAAGAAAAATGAGTAATACTATTATAATCGAGATGTAACCTTTTTTAGCTTTGTAACAACCTTGTTTATGCACAAAAACACATGCAGAATTACCAATTTATCCAGCGAATTAAAGATCCGCTTGATTGCTACAGTTACCTTCCTTTTTGCAGGTCAGTTAAACCCAGTCTTTGCCCAAGAAAATACTACTGAATCTGTGAATAATGAACAATTACAACTCATTGAGCAGGGAATAAATGCATCTGATTCTAATTCACTGTTTAATCCACAACCACCCATTGTGCTTATTCGGGGTGATGAACTTCCATTCATGAATGCTCATTTTTCACCCGATGGGGAGCATATTGCATTTACTGGGCCAAATTATTTCGGCCTATGGGTTGCCGATTATACCCAGCAAGACAGTATCTATGTAACTAACATGCGTAAACTTACCAGCGTACAAGCTGGTTTTGGATACGATTGGTCCTTGGATGGTGAATGGATTTTATCAACTCATCATATATATCGAGACCGAAAAAAAATGAGTGCTTTACAGCTATATGGTACGGATGCGGGGACAACTAAACGACTCAATGAATACAGCATGGGATACCAAGGCGATCCAGAATGGATAGGATATGAATCAACGGCTATAATTTCTTCCAGAGACGGTTTAATAAGAGCTGAAACAGGAGTTGAATTGCCTGAACGACTAAAGCCTGCGATCCCAGATGACCGTAACCGGCTTATGATAGTAGATGAAAAAATATACCGCGTCAGCGAGAGCGATAGTTACATGGAGCCAGTTTCACCATTTGATGATGCAGAAGCAAAAATATTGAATTTAGTTCAATCACCAGATGGAAAATTCGTTGCTTTTGAGCGTTATGGTGAGGGGCTATACCTTATGAATAGCAATGGAGATAATCTCCGCTTTTTAGGTGAAGCTTATCGCCCTAGCTGGTCTCCAGATAGTAGGTATTTAGTAGCGATGGAAACCCAAGATAATGGGTATACATTTACCGCCGCCGAACTTGTTGTCTTTGGAACCGATTCACTTAGTAGAGTTGAAATCACTACTAAGATCGATTTGATCACTTTAAATCCTAGTTGGTCGCCTTATGGGGATTCTATTTTATTTAATGATCCAGAAACTGGTCATGTTTACTTATTACCTCTTAGATAGCTAAGAGAATATCGCATATAACCAAATCTAAAATTGTCATTCTTCATCTAAAAAAATCAATAAAATTCTCGTCCTGTAACGCTTTACTTACAATTTTGATGCCTGCTAACTCTATTTTTCAGCATATAACAAACAAACAAAACTTCAACTCTACGCAGTGGGGCTTAACTATATTAGTGACCCTTTTTTTTTTCTCATCACTTATATCCACAATAGCAACCGCTCAAGAAGTGACTGGTCTTTCAGGATGGTCCATATTTTTGGATCCAGGTCATAGTAGGACTGAAAATCAAGGTCTTTACAATTATTCAGAAGCAGAAAAAGTGCTCCGTATCGGTCTAGCACTCCGTGAAATGCTGCTAACTACTACAGACATTGATACAGTCTACATAAGTCGAGATAATGACCAGATTTCTGTCAGTCTTTCGCAACGAACAGATCGAGCCAATGCTTTAGCTGCTGATTTTTTTCACTCGATTCATTCCGATGCTGGACCTGCGTCTGCCAATAGTACGCTGATGCTCCACGGTGGTTGGAGATCCGGAGGTGTTACTGTCGAAAAAAACCCCAAGGGTGGCAAAGAAATGGGTGATTTAATGATTACCAATTTATCCGCAGCCATGCGAGTTGGAACCCGTGGTAATTACGCAGATCGAAACTTCTATCAAGGGAGTTCGGTTGCCTCCCACTCCAGGCAATATCCTTATTTACATGTTAACCGAGAATCCAGTATGGCTTCAGTGCTCAGTGAAGGCGGATTTCATACCAATCCCCGGCAACAGCAGCTAAATATGAATGCCGAATATAAGCGACTCGAGGCCCAATCTCACTTTTGGTCTGTGCTAGAGTATATGGGCATAAATCAACGACCAACTGTTGGTATTGTAACTGGCGTTTTAACAGACGCAGACAATGGTCAAGCAATCAATGGAGCGGCGATACACATCGGTGATAAGAGTTATACCACTGACAGTTTTGAATCCTTATTTTCTGCTTACTCAAGTCCTGCAGAACAGTTAGCAAATGGTTTTTTCTATTTAGAAAATCTCCCAAATGGCGTTCAAGAAATTATTTATGAAGCAGACGGTTATTATTCTGACACCTTGGAAATTAATGTGTTAACTGACGACTTTAGCTTTGCAGACAACGAACTAAACTCGAATATTGAACCTTATGTGGCTTCTGTATCCTTGGATTCCTGTAGTTCTCTAGATATTGGAGAGCCTTTAGTGCTTGAGTTTAGTCGTATGATGAATAAAGCCTCTGTGGAAAATGCATTGACACTCACACCTAATGTTGAAAATCTAGCGTACACCTGGTTATCTGGATCAACTCTGAAAATTTCATCAGCTAATTTTGCATTTGTGACTGATTATACCCTTGAAATTATGGATAGCGCAACCGATGCTTCGCCTTATGCACATGGATTTGATGGTGACGCAGATGGTGAAGCAGGTGGAAGCTTCATTCTATCTTTCTCAACCTCCCCTGCTGATATTATGGCTCCCATAAGCTCCGATATCTTTCCTAGCTCAGGAGTTGGAATTGATCAATTTCCTATCGCATCAATTCGGTTCAATGAACCATTAGATACTGCATCCTTTGATTCTACCACTATGTACTATTTAACCACTGGCCGAAGAATACCAGGTGCGCTAGCTTATTATCAAGTAGGTTCAGAGAGTGTGCTTAATTACTTTCCGAGTGAACCATTACTGCCTAACACTTATCATTTACTTAGTATCTCAAAGCATATTAGCGATACTTTAGGTAATGCTTTAGGCAAGGGAATACTAAAAAGTTTTCCAACGACCAATCAAGGTATTCGTATTAAAAGTATCATTGATGCCTTTGATGGTGATTTTTCTCCGTGGTGGTTTCCTTCTCAAAGTGGTAGTACAACAGGATACATTGGAGAGGTTACTACTCGTCTTGCTGAAACTGAGTGGACCAATAAACTCACTGGAAGCCCTCAAGCCATGCGTATACAATATGGCTGGAATACTAGCGATTCAGAGCATCTTATTCGCGTATATAGAAATTCTAGCTCTCCAAAATTTACCAATAATAATCTCTTACAGGTGTTCATTTTTGGTGACGGATCAGGCAATCCTTTTCGGTTTATGCTACGAGATGGAAATAATCATTTAGAGGGCAGTACTTGGATTCCCATTGATTGGATTGGATGGAAATTAGTCACATGGAATTTAGGAACAGATCCGATTGTAGGATGGGTAAATGGAAATGGTAACCTAAACGGAAACGTATACATTGACAGTTTTCAGCTTAGCTACAGCGAAGGGAATGCTAGCCAAGGGTTCGTACTCTTTGATGATCTTCGTGTTGTAGAGGTGGCTACAGGTATTTCAAATGAGGACCAAAATGAAGTTATGGTTGGTGACGATATGCCTAATGAAATAATATTACAACAAAACTACCCTAACCCATTTAATCCTAGCACTAACATACGTTTTAGTCTACCAGAAGCACAAGAAGTAAGTCTTGTTCTGTATGATATGTTAGGACGACAGGTTGATATACTAACACAGGGCTGGCATTTAGCTGGTGAACATAGTTACCGCTTCAAAGCTGCTACATTAGCAAGTGGTGTGTACGTATATCAACTTCACACCAATTCAGGAGTGTTCAGTAAAAAAATGACTTTGATAAAATAGAACTATTAAAGATCAGTACTTGAGTAGATGTGCAAGACACTAAATAAGAAGGTATTTTAAAAAAAATAGCTTAATTGTAGACTTCAAGACTGTCATTCGACCAATGGGCATATCTGGTATAATATTCTTCTAAGCCCTCAACTATTTGTTGAGCCATACGTCTTTGATAATAAGGATCAAGTAGGAATATTTCTTCCACAGGATTTGATAAGAAGGCTGTTTCCACTAATACATTTGGAAAATCAGTAGGTGCATTTAGCGTAAAATTAAAACTCCCGGTTAACCCATAATCATCTAAACCTAATTCTCGCATTTTATTGTAAATGATTTCGGCCAATGGTTTATAAGCCATATGCTTATAAAATGCTCCAGTTCCACTAATTTTTCTTGGATCAGTAGCATATCCAATAGAATTAGCATGAATACTAACCAACAACTCAGCATGGTTAGCTCGAACTATTTTAGCTCTCTCACTCATGTATAGATATGAGTCATCAGTTCTTGTCATGATAACTTTTGCACCCGCTTCTATTAGCAATTCCTCAAGTTTCTTTGAAATAGCCAATGCCACTTCCTTTTCCATAACCCCAGTAGAACCCAGCGCGCCTTTATTACGCCCACCATGCCCCGCATCTACAGCAATAATTCGGTTTTTCAAAGGCATTAGAGCTTCCTCAATCACTGGTGGACGTTTAACAACTATACGCATTTGACCTCGCCACCCATATTCGACAAAGTAGCCCCAGTGGCCTTTGTGAGTTAAGTCAATAAATAATCGTAGTCTATCATCATCAACCTGCACCCAACGAACTTCATCTATCCCAGATGCTTCGTCTAACAATATCTTCCAATTCGTATTAGAGGTGGCTCCAAAAATATCGACTATAATTCTATTAGGGTCTGATTCTGTATATGTTATGTAAGGTAAACGCTTTGGTAAGGATACTGTGATAACGTCAGCACCCTGACTATGCACTGCTTTTTCAGAGATTGCTGCTATCCGGATATTCCCACTGAGTGACTGGGAAGGTAAATCAAAGGTTTGCTTTAGATCCACAAAGCGTTTGGGTATCCAAGCATGCAAAGAAGGGCTTAATATAACCTTATACAATCCATTTTGCTCGCCCACAATAGTAAGCTCTACACCTTGAAAAATCGAGCCATACTTGGCCCCTCCTAATCTGTCCGAACCCAAACCAATATTCAGGTAGGCATCGGAGTTATTGACCAAACCTATTATTGGTAAACCCCCAACCTTGATGGTTTCAAAGCTACTAGCTTTAGATCGAGTTAACCACTTACCCTTCAAACTGAATTCTATAGGGCCCTCAAATAAAGGCGTATAAGTATCAACCTTATGATAAGCTTCATACATCCCTGGATTAGTTTCATGCATCATAATATTTTGATAATGCCCAGATATAGAGTAGCTAAGGTTTTTTCCTGGTGTCGCCTGTGCTAATATAGGTATCACATCACCAGGACCGTACCACTTATCGGGTTCTAGGGGGTCCAGAGTAGGTTGAATAAACCATTTTTTAGCTTCCTCTCCAGAATGTAGCTCTACTATTTCCGAACTAAGCTCTTGAGAAGTACTTGGTTTCATAAGATACCGAGTTTGTTTAACTGTATCTCCATCTAATGCAACCATAAACTCAATAGCGGTAATTTGTTCAGTAGGAAAAATCATGTCCACAAAAGCGCCTGAACTGTAAACCTGTACCTTTTTTCCATTGATAAACGCCTGAGCATTTGGATCTGTATGAGCTGATACCCTGTATCGTGAAAATGGATATTCCACCGTATCCTGTTCGGGTATGACAATCCCTAAGGTGAGTGGATTATACTGAGCCCAAGTAGAATAACTAAGACTAGTATAAAACAAAACAAAAATTATCTTTTTCATAATCTTAGATTATTGTGATTAATTGTTGGCAGGATACAACCAAAAAGGTATGGATTCTTGCTGAAAAGCCTTGGCATCTTCCCTCCAGTTAACCAACAATGAATCGACTTGGTAGTGAGAAGAAAATTCAGAACGCACAAAATCCGAACCATTAACTTTATCGAACATATTCCAACGGTTTTCTGATAAACCAAAAATATCTTTTTCGGGATATAATTCATGATGAACTTGCATGAAATAGAATTGCAGTGGCAATAATTCTACTTGTTCAATATCATATAAGTGAATCTGTACCCCTCTTAAGGTTTTTCCTTGGTCACGACCATAGAATGGTTTGAACACTATTGGACGGAAATATACCCCTGGAAGATTTAAAGCATTCATAGCCTCACATAAAGCCTGCTCATCAATCCATTCTGCAGCAAAAGTCTGAAAAGGAAGCGTATACCCTACTCCCTCAGAAAAAACACCCAACTCCCCCATCACTCCGCTTGCAGCATAATAGTATGGTGTATAAGAATGTGGAATATGAGGTGAGGTAGGAACCCATGGAAGACCCGTTTGTTCGAATGTCATCTCCCGCGTCCACCCTTCCATGCTAATAACTATTAAATCTACCTTCTTATTTATATCCATCCACTCTTTATCATTAATCATTCTGGCAATCTCAGCAGGAGTGAGCCCATAAACATATGGAATAGGAAATTTACTCACGAAGGATTCAAACTCTGGATCCACTAAGCCACCCTCCACTTTTAAACCACCCATAGGATTAGGTCGATCTAGCACCATAAATGGTATTTTAAACTCAGCGGCGGCTTCCATAGCTAGACCCATTGTACTGATGTATGTGTACGATCTCACCCCTATATCCTGAATGTCGTACACCAACACCTCTACCCCTTCCAACATTTCTGGAGTAGGCTTACGAGTAGTACCATATAACGAGAACACCGGCAGGCCAGTTGCCTGATCAACATAACTACCTACATTATCCCCAGCAGAATAATTACCTCGCACGCCATGCTCCGGGCCATATAATGCTACCAAATGCACATTTTTAGCACTATTCAACAAATCAATAGTAGAAACTAACTCAGAATTTACTCCAGTAGCATTGGTAATTAATCCGACACGCATACCCTCAATAACCTCAAAGTTCTGCTCTATTAAGACTTCAATACCTGTTTTTACCGTTTGTTGTGCGCTGAGTCCCAAAGAAATCAATAAAATTATTCCCCATGAAAATGCACTAATTCGTGCTAAGGTCTGGTTTTTTCTAATTCGTTTATAAAAGGGTGTAAACATAGACTAATTGATTGGCTTAGAATGTCGTAAATGACTAACATAACACTAAATAAAGTAGGTAAAAAAGAAATGAACTACCTTGATTTATAATTCAAATTCACATCTCTTAAAACACCTTTTGCAAGGCTGATATATAAACAGCATGGAAATTATCAAATTTTCTTGCAACTACTAAAAATGCTCTAGATGTACTCGAAAAGTAATAAGAACATATCGAATACTTTATCGTTACGCAGAAAAATTGCTCAACTTTTTTTAATGGGCTTTAAGGGTTCCGATATGAGTGAAGGCACAGAATTATATACTATGATTGAGAAATTCGGACCAGGAGCGGTTATTCTTTTCGATCAGGATATGGTACACCATAAACCTATCCATAACATTTCATCGCCAGTACAACTTCAAGAGCTCTGTGCATCACTACATGAGGTCAGTAGTCTTCCACTTTGGATAGGTATCGATCAAGAAGGAGGACTGGTCAATCGACTAAAACCTGTATATGGTTTTGCGGATACAAAAAGTCATGCCTATTTGGGTAATCAAGATGATATAGAGCTAACCTATAAACAAGCCAAAGACATAGGAAGCATACTCCGAGAAATGCATATTACAGTTAATTTTGCCCCCGTAGTTGACGTAGCCAAAGAATTCAATTCCTCTATAATAGCTAAACGACAACGATCCTTTGGTTCTAGCTCTGATTTAGTCTACCGACATGCTAAGGCTTACTTAAGAGGCTTACAATCGGAAGGGATTTGGGGTTGCTGCAAGCATTTTCCAGGTCATGGAAGCGCCAAAGGCGATACCCATGCAGGTTTTGTAGATGTGACTGATACCTGGCAAGAAGATGAGTTATTACCTTACTCAGCCCTTATTGAAGACGGACTATGCTCAATGATTATGACCGCCCATGTAATTAACAGAAAATTCGATGCACTATATCCTGCAACCATATCTAAATATATTATACCCAAATTACTTCGCAAAAAAATGGGCTTCAATGGCTTAGTGTTCACTGATGATATGCAAATGAAAGCAATTTCTGATCACTACGGTATAAAAGAGGCCCTGAAGATGGGACTAAATGCGGGAGTAGATATATTTTGTTTTGGAAATAATCTACTGCCAAACCCAGCCAAATTATATGAGCTAGTATCCATCGTTGAACAACTAATTGAAGAGGGATTCATCAACGAAAATAGAATTGACTATTCAGTCAATAGAATTTTGAAAATGAAAAGCCAAAAACCCAACTAAATATGTTGGCTAACATGGATAACTCTCAACAAATCATAAAAGGAAAACGACTCAATTCTTTAGATTTTTTCCGTGGCGCTACTGTTGCCTCAATGATCTGGGTAAACAATCCAGGCTCATGGTCATACATATATGGGCCATTTGCCCATGCGGAGTGGCACGGTTGGACTCCCACCGATTTAATCTTTCCATTTTTCCTATTTATAGTAGGTGTTTCCATTGTCTTAGCTTTATCCAAAGCTACGGCGAAAGGAATGAGTCGTCAAGAGTTAATCCAAAAAACAGCCATACGTGGGGTAAAAATTTTTGGTTTGGGTTTGGTTCTTGCGGCCTTCCCTTATGTAGTATTTTCACCAGAATTTAGTCTACATCCTAAGATCGAAAGCCTGAGAATACCGGGAGTCCTCCAACGAATTTCAGTAATCTACATTATGGCAGCTTTTCTATTTTTGTATACATCTAACAAAGTGCGGTGGATAGTATCAGGAGTTATATTGATTGGATATTGGTTGGCGATGAGTTTAATTCCAGTTCCTGGGTTTGGAGCAGGCGCTATTGATGCGCCAGAAGGAAATATAGCAGCCTATATTGATCAGCTACTTCTCAGCGGTCATATGTGGAAAGAGTTATGGGACCCCGAGGGTATTTTGAGCACTTTTCCGGCTTTAGTGAGTACATTGATAGGTATTTATATTGGTCAGTTACTACTTAAAGATCATATTAATCAAGAACAAAAAGTGCTTGAGGTACTTAAATGGGGTTTTTTTTGGCTAACACTAGGTTACCTATGGAGTTGGATTTTCCCACTAAATAAAAATATTTGGACCAGTTCATTTAGTCTTTTCACTGGTGGATTAGCCAGCATGATATTTGGTTTTTGTTATTGGTTTATTGACGTAAAAGGACATAAAAAAGGTGTCAAATGGGGGATTGCTTTCGGGATAAATGCCATTACGATATTCTTTTTGAGTGGATTAATTGCTCGAATAATGAGTATGATACAGATTACCGTGGAGGGCAATCTTATGAGCCTGAAAGGATTTTTATACTCTGTAATTCTTAAAGGGATATTCACCGATCCTATGTTAGCATCTGTTAGTCATTCCATCTTATGGGTTATCTTGTTTTTTGGTTTAGCAAGTTGGATGCAACAAAAAGACATACTCATAAAAGTGTAAGTACTATTGCTAATTACCCTTTGAATTAAATTCGAATACAAATTTATGATCCTGAATAACTTATAAACTACTGATTTTGAACTAATATAATAGCATTGGATACTTTTCTTTGCCCAGTTGGATCTGATGGAGAGCTAAGTAACTTATCATTTGCTACTAAGGTAGTTGAACCACCCCCATCAAGGTTAATGGCATAAGTAACATCAAAATACTTCATCACCTCGGCCATTTCGGTGAGCGACATTCCCACACTACTTTCCTGTCGTCCATCTACGGTAAACAAGAATACTTTTGTTGTGTCGGCATTAAAACCTAGAGCCGATCTCGGATGTCTCTCAGACCAATTACCATCTATCTTTCCGTCATTTAAAAAAATCTTGCTGCCTCCAATAAATTCCACTAATGCTGGTTGCTCAGAAAAAGGTTGTTGACCTTGGAGTAATCCATGGGTTATTCGAATGGAATCGCCTATAGCTAAAGCTTCTAAATAGGGCATTTTCTCCCCATGAGCAGAAAGAACCACATGACCCTTAGGAATAAAACCTTTTTGATAATTTGCGAACTCGACTACTCGAAATAGCTCGGGTCTGTTAATAGGCTCATAATCAAGTTGTTCAACCACGACTTCATATCCAAAGGCATTAGTCAGAGTAGAATCACCATAATATTCATTATACACAATGAGTTGATCAGCCTCTCTTGCAGTATTAACACCGTCTATCTCTAGTACCATAGATTGTTCAAGGATCTCTAATTGACCAGAATATCTAAACGAACCTAGATAAAATTGCTGATGGTCATCCATCGCAATAGCATCGCGCTGTACAGGTAATTTCAGTATTTCCCCCTCGATTAGCTGACTATGAACGGGTACTCCCCCTGCCTTGTAAAAATCCCCATTAATCCCAGCTATCACTTTTTTTTCCGAACTGATACTTTGCTGGTAGGAACGCATCATATCTTGAGTGGTCTGATAGCCTTTTAGTTCATTATTAGCTTTGACTGTTTTTAGTTGGATTGACGAATTCCAATCGGCCACAATAATATCGCCGGACCACTTTGGATCAATTGATTCCCAGGCTATGTGGTTAACACCTGTGCTTAAAGCAGAATCACTTAGCACCCTAATTGTGAACGATTGTGCT
Source organism: Balneola sp. (assembly GCA_002720745.1). Classification (GTDB taxonomy): domain Bacteria; phylum Bacteroidota; class Rhodothermia; order Balneolales; family Balneolaceae; genus UBA1275. The sequence continues at coordinate 133,100 of PBJO01000007.1, read as the reverse complement.
TTTAGATGCTCAGGAAAAAAAACAGACAAGAAACCCACAACACTTAGACTAAGAGATAACAAAGATGGCTTTTTTATTTTTAAAAAAAAATTACTCACGAGTGATTTCTTGTAAATATAATCTGATTTGTTCTGCTTCAAATTCCTTTTGTTCTTGGATGCTTTCTCGGTCTAGAGTATCCTCAGGATCAAGCTTATGTTCCCACTCATATTCATTTGCATACCATCTAATAATATCTCTTTCACCTTGCTCTAGTATAGTATATCCTGGCTCAAAACCCAACCAATTTCCACCCCACCATGCTGCCGAAGCCGATTGGGTATTAAGATACCACACATTGTTATACTGAAAATTCTCACTTACATGGGTATGACCTTGTAAAAGAGAACGCACACTATGCCGCTCCAATACCTCTCTAAGTTGTTTATTATCCTGCAGAATAATTCCACTCATAGCTTTCATGTCAAAATCTTAGATTATTTGACCTTTATGTGAAAATGCTGCAAAATGGCTAACTGCAATAGTTGGTTTGTCTTTGTGTTTACCTAGATCAAAACGTAACCAATCCATCTGCCGCTCTCCTACACGAGCTTCATAGGCAGGACCTGAGGTTCCTTCTTTCTCAAAAATGGAGTTCAGCACAATAAAGTGCCAACTTTTATGATTGAAACTATAATAGTCTCTTTCCATACCAAGACGTTTCATAATATAAGCGCGACCAATTTCAGGATGATCTGGAGCAACCTTTCTTCTAGAGGATAAGCCTAACACGTCATGATTACCAATGCAATGGAGGTACGGCATTTTGAGTTAATCCGAGATATTTTTGTACAACTCAATGGACTCTTGATATACATCTAAATCATTATATAATCCATCAAATACCATATCTTCACCCATTAACATGAAATCAGGTGAAGGAGAAAGAGCTTTAATGGATTCCACACATTTTTGATAACTGTGATGACCCTTTTGTCTAGAAGTGACATGTTGATCGGTTATATGAGCTATACAAAATTCTACTTCACCCTGTTCTTCAACTTGTTTCGAATTTTCCTGTAAACCACCAAAACCAAAAAAAGCTAAACTAATATTCTTAAGAAAATTACGCCTATTTGACATTTTATCCTTTGTCTATCTTACTTGATTAGTGTCATTGATCGGGTAATAATCTGATCATTTTGCTTAAGTCTATATACATATATCCCAGAACTAAGTGAAGTTCCTTCAAAACTATACGAATGTCTACCCTGCTGTAATTCTTCATCAACCAATGTAGCCACTTTTCGGCCTAATAAATCAAATACTTCCAATTGCACCATACCTTCTTTCTCCATGATAAATGGAATAACAGTATTTGGATTAAACGGATTAGGATAGTTGGGTAATAAATTAAATTCAACCACACCAGTCGATGGATCTTCGTTTGAAACTACCACTCCAGCTTCTAACACATTCGTTGGTAAACTTTCTATGGAGTTTCGTGTAGCTGAGGTAATAAAGTACCAATATTTATGTTCTGAAGGGGGGGCTATATCAGTGAATTCAGGAGTACCAGCTACACCAACAAGATTATAATATTCGTTCATTGCCGAGCTTGGATCGGGTTGTTGTGCGGCATCAACCCGGTAAACAGCATACTTAACCAATGAATCTACATAGCCCATAGTCGAAGTTTTTGCATTAAAATCCACTTCAACAGAATCCCATCTTAGGTGAAATATATACTCATTTTCTTCATCTCGCTGAACTTGGAGATTCTGAGGTGTCCCATGAGGTATACTATCTTTCCAGCTCATGATTGGTGTAAGAGCGGCATATCGATAGTAATTGGTTTTAAGCGTATCAGCAAAACCTTTTGAAGAATAACTAGTTATATTTTTTGCTCGAAAAAATACACTCCCTTGAATAAGTGGATTAGATCTATTATGCTTTATTTGCCGGGGTATTTCATTTTGGTTGAACAAAGTACCTGTAAATGTACGCGAACTCGTACGGTAAAGACCATGTCCAGGGTACATATGCCTTTCATTTTCATACGCTTTATCTGCCCACCAATCTGCTAGTGCACGATAATCCTGACCAACTGAATACCATCGTTCTATCCCCCAGTACAATTGTGGAGTTATATAATCAATTGTGCGCTGTTCCAACCATGCTAGCCCATCACCATAGATTGTGTCATAGGCATTCATACCGGAGATTCCACTAGGAACCCCACTTTTCCATATTCCAAATGGACTAATTCCAAATTTAACCCATGGTTTCACCACTTGAATACTATCATGGATCATTTTAACTAAAAGGTCCACATTTGCTCTCCTCCAATCATCTTTATCAGTATAACCGCGAGGATATTTAGCAAATGTATCATCATCCAATTTTTCATTCGCAGATGAACTACCCATATGGTTTGGTGGATAGGGATAAAAATAGTCATCAAAGTGTATTCCATCCACATCGTAGCGATTAACCACATCCATCACTATATCTCTGTTATATTCTATGGCTTCTTGTAACCCAGGATCAAAAATTGCAATTTTATCGTTCATAACTAGCAGCCATTCGGGATGAGTGTTTGAAACGTGGTTTGCAGCTCTTTCAGAGGTTCCAGATACCTTCATTTTACTATCTTGATCAAATTCTCGGTTCAACACAATTTCAAGACTAGGGTCAATTTCTTGATTTAATACGATTTTCTGTGAAAAATCAGAGGGTATGCTTCTCATTGCCCTATAAGGATTAAACCAAGCGTGTAATTCCATCCCTCGTTTATGAGCTTCTTTTACTGCAAACATTAAAGGATCCCAGTATGGCGCTGGAGGCACTCCCTCTTCACCAGTCAGATACTTTGACCATGGTTCTATAGGAGAATCATATAATGCATCACCTTCTGTTCGTATCTGAAAATAAACAGCATTAATGCCTGCCTCTTTCAACTTATCTAATTTATTCTTAAGATCTGCTTTTTGAAAACGTGGGGCTAATCCACCAGTTTGAGGCCAATCTAGATTAATCACAGTAGCCACCCACGTTGCTCGAAATTCATTTTTAGGTACTTGATAGTTTTGTGCTTTTAATAAGCTATTTTTTAGGATAAAAAAGGCAAATAAGCTAAGAACAATTACTCTCATGAGTAAACAGTGTATTGAATTATACATAAGCTTAAAACATTAAGTAAATGGAAAGAAAAAAAAAGCAGCCCCTATAAAAAGGGCTGCTTTCTTGATAATCAAAAAATGATTACTTGATAAGTGTCATACGGTTGGTTAAACGTACCCCATTAGCTTCCAATGCATAAATATATACACCGGAAGATAGGTTGCTGGCATTAAACGTAACGGTATGTGCACCTGCATTCATTCTTCCGTTGACTAAGGTAGTAATTTCACGACCTGTCATATCGAATACCTTTAAGGTAACATGACTAGCGTTTTGAAGGCTATAGTTAATATTTGTAGTCGGATTGAATGGGTTCGGATAGTTCTGGTCAAGAGTAAAACCTTTAGGCAGATTATTAATTAATTCATTAGAATTACCATCAGCAGAGTTAAACTTTTGTGCACCTGATTTACCAGTTGGTAAAGAACCCCATCCACTTGTAGCAAACGAGACTACATAGGCGGTCATTCCATCAGCAGAAAAATCCATTCCTCTTGGACGGGCATCATCAAAGGGTCCATCACCCTCTGTTAATTCCCAATGAATACTGTCAAGAGGTGTTTCATTATCTGTTCCTATAGTTGAAATATCAAAAGAATACCATCTTTGTGGTAACCAAGGTGCTCCAGGTACATCATACATAGATCCAGATCCTACCCACATATGTCCAGTAACAGGATGAATATCAAATGATTCTGATTTCAAACCGACTAAAACGGTATCAGCATCTCCAAATGAAGAAAATTCGTCAGCTCTAGAAAATCTGTGAATTGCACCATTTGTATAACCAGCCCACCATATTGTATTTCCATCAGCTGATACTTGCATATCTCTTGAATAACTACCCGGAATAGTAACTAATGTTTCTTCGCCAGTTAAATCAGGCCCAAATTTTACGAGTGGTCCTGCAGAAGCAACTACACAACCAACGTATACATTATTAGCACTATCTGTGGTAGCCTCGGTTAAAGAACAACCTGCACTTGGGTCTACTTTTGCTATTCCAGAACCGTCTGTATGATCAACTTTATACAAACGATTGTATGCTGATATGATAATATCACCATTTGAATCTGCCGTTATACCACGGCCAGAATAACCTTCATATTTCCCACCATCTGTAGCATCAGTTTCGTCAGGATACCAGACACGCCCAAGCGTATCAGCAGAACCGTCAGCATATGTGATTACTTTAAGTGGTGAATATGAGGCTTGAGTTCCATCAGGATTGTATATGTAAATTACTCTAGTACTGAGAGTATCCGGAATACCGTCAGCACCTACATCACGATTCATCACAATAGTTTCTGTACCGTAGTAAGGCTGTATCCATATTTTTCCTTCCCCATCAACAGCAACACCATGGACATCCATTAATGAGTCTTGATGAGCTTGAAACGTTTCGTCATGTACCCACTGTGCATGAGCAAGTACAGGAACCAACATTAAAATTATAAGAGTATATAGTTTTGTTACTTTCATATGTTCTCCTTTGTATCTATTTATCATTCTTTATGTTATTAATTGTTGTTCAGGTTTAGAATCACTTATTAATATCTTATCATTGAGACGGGCAAAAAAATTAAAAATCAGGCGCACTCTTCTTTTGCATATTAATCTTTATCACAGAGTTTATACTGCCTTCTACTGTTGTTTCAATTGTATTGGCATATAAAAATTCACCTGTGTCCCAATCTAGTGAGGTAACGCTTGGATAAAGTACTCCTGGATATAATGCTCCAATAGTTGACCCATCAGCTGAAATTTCTAAAATACTCTCGGCTCTATTAGTAGCAACATATAACATACCATCCTCTGCAATTGCGATATCAGAAAACGTATCATTTGGATCAATATCGCCTAAAGCAGAGCCTAAATCAGCAAATTCATCTACACTGATTACTTCAGAGTCATCATTGAGGCTAGCCTTCCATATTTTTGGCCCAGTTTCATCTTTGCCCAATAAATAAAGAGCCGAGTTGAAATAGCTAACCCCAGTTAGATCTTTCTCAAATGAGAATATCATGGTATTGTCAGGAAGAGAATTAATATTACTAATATTCACTCGGCTAGACTGAGGTATGTGACGCACTAAGTGTGTGTTGTTTCCAACAAGCCACATAAATCCACTATCATCCATATCAAAATTCAAGAAAGAAAATGGGTTCGGCATGATAAAGTGGGCGCCTTCTTTTGCACCCTCAGTTCCTAAAAATACAGCTCTAATTCCCACACATATATACATTTTATTATCACTACTAAAATCTATAGCATCAAATTTAAATCTGTTATTGGCTAATATAAAATTACTAACCTCTTCACCAGTAGCACTTATATCAATTTTATTTATTCCTAAAGGTGTACCTGATTCTGTAACGGCCACATAAAGATCTCCATTGTTATCTAACCCTAGTGATACAGGGGTTTGAGATCCAGGAACTAAGCCCGGATACACCTCTGCAATTGGAGGAGATAATTTATAGGTCAAAATGTTGGAAAAAGTTTCTGATCCTGATACTAATGCTTTCACTAATATAGTATCACCAACAATGTTTGGTGGTCTCACTTCAATCTGTGTGGAACTTGCAGAAAGAATCAACCCTGCAACACCTTTCTCACTTGAATTTGAAAAATAAATTTTATTATCAGAAAGATTTGTTGAAAACCCAGTTCCATTTATTGTGATGGCGTCTACTCCTGATAGATATCCACCTTCTGGAGTTATATTTGTTAAGGTGGGCGCAGATCCGATTGCTTGCGCATTAGGATCCCAAATAGAGGTAGCTTGTTCATCGCAGGCAGAGAATAGACCTAGCACTAAGAAGTAAGTTAGAATGTATATTGGTCGCATCATAGCTTTTTGTATTAAATGTCTTTTACTATCATTCACAATTAAGGTTATATCGCAATTCTAAATGTCAAACGATTAACATTACTAAATATCCCAAAATCTGAGTAAGAGTAATCCACCAAAAGCATTTGATTATTTCTGAGGGATCCTTTCACTCCAAAGCCAACAGAGTATCCTTCTTCATCGCTAGGAAAAACATATCCGCCGCGCAAGAAGAATAAATCATTAAATCCATACTCCGCACCAACTTGTATTTGCTCATTGTAATCGCGCGGTCTGTTTGCATCAACATTTACTGTAAGAGCGTGACGCTCTTGGCTCAAATCTGTAAGATCAATTATATCCATGGATAGACCCATTTTAAAAGTGAGAGGCAATTCATGATCCCGAGAATCATAGCTAACATCGCGAGAGAAGTTTGTAACTGACATAGCAAAATTTAACGATTCAAATCCAGTACGGTAAAAAACACCAAAATCTACTATTGTGGTAGAAGCAGAAAAGCTCTGTTCTATCAACCCGTTTTGATTATCTATCCCAACTATACCTGCACCTAGATCTTGGGTTACGAATTTAACATTTGCACCAACTGCAAATTGATTTGATAAACTTTTAGCATAGGACAGACCAGCAGAGAATGCGGTTGGACTAAATGTGCCTACATCTATATATCCTCGCTCATTATCGGCTCGAATCGTCCTCTGTAATTCGCCATAATCCACATTAACCATGTTAAATCCTATAATACCGAAACGCCCTTCTAGTGGTTGGATGGTAGCCGCTAAAGAAGAATAATTGATTCCTGCTATCCACTCGTTCACCGATCCCGTAAGATCTACTTTTTGAGGACTCCAAGCCATTGCAGATGGATTATAAAATTGATGCCATGCACCGCCCTCCATAGCTGTAACTGCATTAGCCATTGCCGAGGCATTAGCGTAGTTCGAAGTAGAAAGAAATTTCATAGTAGTTTGCGCTCTTTTACGTTGCTGTGCATCTGCTCCATTAGCGCAAAAAAGTACTATCAAAAGAGCAAGACTGCTTGTTTGCGTAAGATATCGTGATAACATCATATTAATATTCATATTCATAATGCGCTTAGAGGATTACAACAAATTTTTTAATAGTTTTTTCACCAGTTCGTTCATCGTTGCCTGTGTTTTCGATCACGGCGATATATACCCCACTCGTTATCTTTTGGCGTTCATCTGTAAATAAATCCCAATAATCATCACCTGATCCATCACTATGTATTATGGTCTTGACCTTTTCCCCTAATTCTGTGTAAATGGTTATAGTACATTTGCCTGGTATGTCAAAAAAAGCGATGCGATCTTGACCAGACTGCTCAAAGCTAAGGGCGTCCGAAGCATTTCGAATGTAAGGGTTAGGCACAACACGAATAGACTCTTCCGATTCACCTTGTGGACGTTTTAGCCTGGCTGGATCATATGTCTGTGTGTAATACCTATTACTTCGCAGTGCACCTACCGGAGTCATTGCTGAACCATCATTATCATCAGCTTTACCAACAGCTTGTATGTAATAATAATAATCTAAACCTCGAATAGGGCCACCCGCTGGATTTAAATCATCATCAATATATTCACGAGCATCGGGCCCAACAGTTCCTACCAATCTGTAGGTGCTGTCTCTTCTCTGCCCTGCACGATAAATCTCAAACCCATCAATTTTAGCTACATCTCCATCATATAACCAATCCATATAAATACCATCACCACCCCCATTTACATTAAATACACTTGGCGACCGGGGAGGGGCAGGAATTTCTAACCCATTTTGGTATGCAGCTTTGGCACGGCGAAAAGTTTCGAAAAGCACATCTCTACCTTTAAAGAACTCTTTATTTTTCTCCTTAGCATCTATATCTGCATTCTTATAGGCTTGTCCAACTTCTATACCTTTTTCATATCCTATACCACCTACAGCTTCTGCAACTACTATTTTTATGTCGTCACCAGGTGCCAGGGTCCATGGCCCGAAACCCATGCCAGAGGACCAACCACCAGATGTACCTAAGCTTGGATCTCCTGAGGGCTCCTCAAAACCTGCCTGTCCAGTAGGCTCCACTATGTAGGCATGTCTGGGAATACGGCCTTGAGACATTAAATCGTACTCTTGTATCATTTTAGCTAAGTTAAATGGATCATTACCTGATGTTAAGGGGTCATCTGACCCAATATGATTCATCGTAACTGGTTGATTTGGGTCATCAGCCTCATTATCTGGAGAGGTATCGGCATGAATTCTTACTGTTCCTACAAATTGCCATGCTGCTAAGCGTCCTGTAGTATCCGAAGCTGCGAGGTCTCCTCTAGAAATAGCCGACGCACTTGGTTGCCAAATTGGACCTGCTACATTATCATACAGCGTAAACTGAGGGAAATATCCATGCCAAGAATAGTTAGCAGTAATGTCATCGAATCCGTAATTTGGTCCAACATCATCTCCAACACGATCATTCATCGTGTTAATCCCCCAACCTGTTGGATTACCAATAGTGAAGCGTGTATGTCCATTAACAGCCCATCTTCGTTGATTATATATCATAAAATCTTCTACGGTATTGTCAGGTAACTCTATGTCTGGATCTGCATCAGTATTCCCTGTATTGGTGAAGGTATATTCAAAAATGTGATAATTTTGATGATACTCATTTGCAAAAGCAATGATTTTTCGCTGCATTGTTATACCCAACACAGTGTTTACTACATTATTGATGATTTTATCAGGATCAATGCTAGGGTCAACTTCATCTACACCAGGATCTTCCAAAAAACTTAAGGCCCCTTCCACATTAGCTTCTGGTGATGGAAACTTAGCAGTTGTTTTAAATTCGGTTGGGAAAAAATAACCCTGCCCAGAAACTCTAGGTCCTACATGAATTACTCTGACTGGATACTGATTACCTGCATCATCAATTACATTTTTTGCTCCCATCCAAAAACCTTTGGCCGCTTGCATATCTAGACGTGGGTATATAGCTGGGTAACGAAACCCATCCTGTTGGCCTAAGTTTCGAGCAATTTCAATTTCATTTCCAAGATCAACGTAAAAGTTTTGCAGAGCTCCAACTTCCATCCATTTTGTTTGCTGAGCCTGCAAAGCAAACGGCATCAATAGCACAGCGCCGATAATGGATACTAGACTTGAACCTATCTTATTATTCATATTCTTTTTATTGATTAAGACTAAATATGTATGTTTTCTGATGCATGCTTAGAGTTCTTTTTTTAAAAGCTTATTCTAATTCCATACCGAACGGCACGTGGATTAAAGAATGTGAAATATGGTTGATTAGGCATATCGATATACGCTTTTGTGTCTAATACCTCTTTCACATAATCATTATCCGCTGGATTAAACGTACCAGTTACTTTATCATATTGATAGTAATCTTGAGTGGCAGAGTGCCAGTAAAGTGGTCGCTCATTTGGATTAGCAACGGTCTCTAAGTTCACCACACTTACGATGGGGACAAATTCAACATCAAAACCACGATAATCACCGGGCTTATCGTTTCCTGAAATAGGTGGTGAAGGATACCCAGAACCTATTTCATCGAGTATTTCTTGAGGTAGGTGTAGAGAACGCATGTAATTCAATCGATCACCTGCTAATACAAAGCCTGGGGTGTAAGGAGAGAAATAACGATGGTTCAGTACATTATTCAGATCTACAAATAAACTAGCTCGAACTCGATCTAAAAGCTCAACATGTTTACTTAAACGTAAGTCAACATTCCAATAATCATTCCATTGCACATTATTTATGATACCTGGTATGAATCCACCACCCGTCCAGCTTTCATAGGCACCAGATGTCCAACGGTATACGAAGTTAACATTCCATCCACCAACTGGATAAAATCTAGCGAAATTAGGACCCAACTCTTCGGGTACTATAAATTCAATACTTACATTGGCATAAGGTTGAGGTACCGATGGAAACACATCATTAGCGGTTGTTGTACGCTCGTATTCTCGTTGTTGTGCTGGATTTTCGTATGTTCGCGCGAAACCGAATCTCCCACTTCTACTCACTTGATATGTATAATTGGCAAACCCTCTTAGGTAACGGCCTAGTGACTTTCGAAAGGTTAGTTCTACACCTCTAACATCAGAGTAGCGATTTGCTTGACTAAGGCTATAATTCACCGAAGCATCTCTGTTGGTGTAACGTACACTTAATGGTTGATCTGTAACATCTCGATAGAAACCTGCTATTTTAATCAGAAATTGATCAAATAGAGACTGCTCGTAACCTAATTCGTAGGCCACTGTCTTGGGTAAGGCTTTGTCAGGGTTTGCCAGAGAAGTAACCTGCTGTGATTCAGGATATATCCTGATATAATACAAATCATCTGGAGAAGGTAAACGATAAAAATGACCGTAATTAAAATAGAACTTAGATATTTCTGTTATTGGAAAAGAGACACCTAAACGAGGACTTAAACGTAATACTCCGTCTGGAGTAATAGTTTGAAGGGTATCAATCATACCCGCGTTACCAATACCTAAAGATGCATCATAATCATTGAATGCATACCATTTTTGACCTTGAACATAGTCCATACGGAGACCGATATTGGCAATCATACCCTCAAACTCTAATTTATCCTGCACATAGGCCGACAAGCGCAAAGGACTTGTGTCCCATTTATTAGTTAAATTAGATGCAGTTAAAAATTGATCTACTCTGGCATTGTTAGTCTTATTGTCAATAAGCTGGAAATCAATACCAGCCTTTAATAGGTTTATACGGTTTATCTGAGAAGTAAAGTCTGCACGAACATTGTATAGAGTATTTCTAGTGGTGTCGCGTGCATTACTAAAACCAAGTCCCATGTTCAATCCAGAACCAATGAACTGCTGCGAAAAACCGTAATAGCCAAATGGGGCTTCATTGGTAAATTGTCCATCAGCAAATTCTAAGTTCAGGTCCAAGTTTCGCGAACGGCCTATTAGGCCATCGAAACGTTCATGATTAACGATGGCTCGAACTTCATAAAAAGAGTTATCTGATAAACTGTGAGTGAAATGCACGCCTCCAACAAACTGGCGTTGCTCTAAAGGATTAAAATAATCGCTTGAAAACATAATTGCAGGAGAACGTTCATTCAATGTGACAGCACCTGCAATACTTGAGGCACTACCACTAAACAGAGACGCAGAGGCTCCAGTACGACTTGCATTAGTCCCAATACTATATCGATATGAACCTTCTACCGATAATTTCATACCGGAAGCAACATCACTAGTTAGTTTCAATAAGTGATAATTCATTTCATATCTATCACGGCTAAGTGGGACAATGTACATTCTTTGTGTAGCTCTGGTAGAATATGCAAAGCGTAAGTTACCAAGTGACTTACCAACTCCTGGCATTGGTCCTGATATGGTTGCATCTAATTCATAATCAGGCTCAGTAATACCCAAGTCTTTACGATGTTGAAATCGAAACAAACGCTGAGCCGCGTATGGAGTTAAGTCATTAGTGGGATCATCATCAGCCAGTAATTCCTCAGAAACTGCATTCCAACCACGAAATTGAGGGTATTGTATACGTGTCCAATAATCCCAAGCACCCTCTTCAAAATTTTCTCCCGTTCCAGTGAAAGCCACATCTGAGTCTAGATAAGGCCGTAAGAACGGGTTGGCTATTGGATCATTTATGTCTGGACCAAAATGCTTGTCCTGTGGCGGAAGCATCCGAAATATTACATCTAAATTATAACTATCTCTATTTCCTTCTTTTGTGGTAACACTAACAAGGCCGGATTGTATATTTCCGTATTCTGCATTAAAACCACCCGTCTGCACTTGAACAGAATTAAGTGATGTAAACGATATTTCTGGAGAAGCTGTGTTACTCCGGGTAGAACGTTGGGAAATACCATTAACCGAAAATTCTGTATCAGAGGATGCGCCCCCTCGTACACTAGTGCCCCTTATTCCAGCTCCCAAGCCAATCACAGATGCAATATCAGTGACAGGTAAACTTGCAATTTCTTGGGCCTGAATAGATGTTACCGAAGCTGAGACATCTGGCCTGACAACAGGTTGTTCCGCGATTATAATAATTTCTTCTCCCTCGATAGTTTGTTCTTGTAAAGTAAAGTTAACTTCTGTTGTTAGGTTTTCAGCAACAGTCACATTTTCAATAACGATTGAAGCGAAACCTATGTAGGTTGCTCTTAGAGAATATACACCTGGCTTTACATTAAGAATTTGGAAAAATCCATCTTCACCAGATGAAGCACCTTGTAAAGTTCCATCAATTAGAATATTAACACCAGGCAGTACTTCACCGTCAGCATCTATTACTGTACCATTAATTTTGCCAGCTTGTGCAAATAGTGAACTAGAAAGGATAAAGATGGAAAAGAATACAGCAATGGAATTAAAAAGCTTGTTGGTTTCCATAAACTATTTTTTAGACTTCTGTTATTGTGATATATGTGAATAGCAAATCGAAGTGGATCGTATGTCTTAAATTATAGACAACTTAATTTTTCCAATGCTACCTCTGCGAAATAAAAAGAGATAATGTTTAAAATTCCACTTCTCATATTTTATAATTCTATTGTGTTAATATTACGAAATACTATCGGACATTATAGTAAATAATTGAAAAAAAGTGGAGGTGCGGGGAGTCGAACCCCGGTCCGAAAAGGCAGTCCTGCACATATCTACATGTTTAGTTACTGATTAGGTTTCACCATAGAACGAACCCAGTAACTAAGTGATCTATAGCTAGTCTGAAAAAATTCACACAAACTAGACAGACGGCCAGTATATGCTATCCTGTCGGAATCGTCGCTCCAAATGGGCACAGACAGGCATGCCACCCATGGAACGGCTTAGGCCGTTAGGCTGCTAAGCGGTATGAGTAATTGTTGTCAATTACATTTGGTCCATAATGGATGTTTAACGAGAACCATTGGACATCCTCGACATGCCACGTACGAATTTACTCTTCCCGTCGAATCCAGTACACCCCCAATAAATCATAGAACAAACGCCTTTAAATAAAGCAGTTCTTAAAGACACTAAGAACGAAATTACTTTAATTTTTGTATGTAAAATATATCAAAATTCTATCGAAATGATACTCCCCAAATTAAATTAAAAGACTACCTCTGAGTCAAAAAAAGATATCTCTACATTTTCTTTCAAAACATGCTTTATCTGATTCGAATCTTTGCTTTATCAACATTTTTCTTGATTCTGAAAGCACTTACAGTTAACCCTGCTCAAGCACAAAATAATACCACTGCACTTTCAGGTTATATTAAAGATGCCGATACGGGAGAAACCTTAATTGCAGCAAATATTGCACTTCTAGAAATCAATAGAGGTACTACGACCAACACTTTGGGTTATTATACACTTACCAATTTACCGCCAGGCACTTATACTCTTGCTGTTAGTTACATTGGATATCAGTCCTTTAGCACACTACTAAACTTATCTACTGATGAAACCCAACGGTTTGACATTGAACTTAATCCAAAAGTTCTTTCCGGGGAAGAAGTTGTGATTGAGTCGTCCCGTGAGCAAGAAGCCCTTAAAAACATAGGTAGGGCTCAAATAACTACTCAAACCATAAAAGAACTACCTGCTATATTCGAGGCAGATGTGTTTCGCAGCATACAATTCTTACCGGGTGTAAAAGCAGCTTCTGACTTCTCATCGGGGCTTTATATTCGTGGAGGCAGTCCTGACCAAACCCTTATATTATTAGACCGGACCACTGTTTACAACCCTTCTCACTTTTTTGGCTTTTTTTCCACTTTCAACCCAGATGCTATTAAAGATGTCCGATTATATAAAGGTGGATATCCACCGGAATACGGTGGGCGCCTTGGTTCGGTCCTCTCAATCTACAATAAAGATGGCAACCGTAATCAAACCCGAGCTACTGTCACTCTTGGCATGTTAGCCTCAAGGGCTGCTATTGAAGGCCCTATTCCCAAAGGCTCATATATGTTTGCGATGAGAAGGTCCACTCTTGAACCGCTGCTTGGAGCACTTAGAGCAAGCAATGACAACATACCTTCGCTCTTTTACTTCTTGGACACCAATGGTAAATTGAGTGTCGATATTGGGGCAAATGATAAACTATCCATGGCATTTTACTCAGGAAAAGATAGAGTCGATTTTCCCTTCGGAGATGATGCCGAGTTTAAACTAAACTACGGAAATCAGACAATCAGTGGAAATTGGACCCATATTTTCAATGAAATGACTTTTTCCAACTTCGTGGTAACCGGATCCCGTTATTTCAACTTCCCAAACTTTGAAGTTGCTGGAACGCCCTTTAAACGAGACAATAACATTTACGATTTATCTTTAAAAGCTGATATTGAGTATCTTCCAAATGAAAAACATTCCGCTAGTACAGGCATATGGGCAGGAGTTTTTACGTTTCGAATTCAAGATCAATTTGATGGGCAAAATACCTTCGGACAAAGAATTCATGCGCAGTATGCCTCTTTGTACGTACAAGACGAATGGCGCCCTATTGAGCAATGGAAATTCCTTGGTGGATTGCGCATCAATACCTTTTCTGATGGTTCATATTTCCGATTAGAACCCCGTATATCTGCTGAATACTTACGATGGAACCAGATAAGACTCCAAATTGCATATGGAAGATATAATCAATTTTTTACTCTAATTACAAATGAAGCTTTCTCTGGATTTGACTTATGGCTAACCTCTGACCAAGGAATTAAACCGGCCTTTGGAGACCAATTCATTTTAGGTGTAAAGACAATTCCGTTTAAAGGATATGGCTTAGATATTGAAGGCTATTACCGAACTATGAAGGATTTATTTGAACTCGATCCCTTTTTACTTGATGCCGCAGGATTAGCTTATCCTGATCTTTTTCGTTTTGGCGAAGGAAGCGCATATGGGGTTGAAATATTATTTGAAAAAAGGCAAGGTTATTTTACTGGTTATCTAGGATATACATGGGGATATACCTGGCGCAAATTCCCTGGATTCAACACCGATCCTACAATCCAATTATCATCCGGAGAAACAGCAAAAGCCCGCTTTTATCCCCCTAAATATGACCGGCGGCATGATGTAAATCTCATTTTAAATTATAGCATTTCGCCTAAGTGGAAACTTACTGGAGCGTGGGTTTTTGCTACCGGTCAGGCCTATACTCAAGTACTCGGGCGATACGCTTTACTCGACGATCCTTTTGGAGCCTCTGAATTTAACAACGCTTTTACTGTTGGCAAGGTTAATGCCTCGCGTCTACCCTCTTACCACCGTATGGATTTTTCAGCTCAACGAACTAGCTCCCTCTTTGGGATGCAAACCCTACTTCAGCTTCAAATTATAAACGTATACAATCGTAGAAATGTCTGGTTTCAAAACTTTGATTTTGATGAAAATCCTGTTAAACAAACTGATGTAACATTATTGCCAATAATACCAGCCGTTTCAATCACCTTCAATTATCCAAAATAATATGACAACAATAAACCGTTATAGAAGAAGAAAGCATGTGCTAGCATTTGCAACTATTCTTATATCTATAGGTGCATGTAATCCATACTCACAGGATAGTTATACCGAACAGGTAGCGGTGGAAGCCTACTTGATTGCAGGAAATATACTGCCCCCTATTCGATTATCGACTACCACAGAAGCAACTGTATTCTATAATTTTGAGCAGCTTGCACTCCGCGGTGCGGAAGCAATGATTTGGTTATTGAATGAGCAAACAGAACAGAAAGAGTTTCGGATAACCTATGAGGAAGAATCGCCCGGGGTTTATCAGCCAACGGAGGTGATTACAGTGATAGCTGGCGCAAAATATCTTCTTGAGGTCACACATCCAGAATTTCAGACCATTTCCGCACAAACAGAGGTCCCAAACGAATTCTCTATAATCAATGGCATACCGGATACACTCATATATCAATCAACCGAGCAATTAGTACTTGAATTGAGTACCGAAGCAGCTGAGGATGGACAGAACTATTACATCATTAATACCGTTTCAAAAAACCCAATAGAAGAGTTTTTAACACCTTTTTATAGTGAATTTCTTGATAGTCAAAATGAGGAAGAAAAAGAACAAAACCTGCAGGAATTAACCGTCAATTCCTCTGGCATATTAAATGAAGGAAACTTTGAGCGAAACCAGGCAGGTAATATTGAGATCCGTTATCCTTGGCTAGCTGTTGCTTTTTTTGGTGAAAATGCTATAATTCCCTCAGTCATTGATAAAAATTTATATGATTATATACGCTCTGAATTGGTTCAATTAGGTGGCTCTACCCTATCACCTGGAGAGATTCAAAATGTACTCACACCAATTCGTGGGGGTGTAGGTATTTTTGGCTCTATGGCAAGAGATACTGCAAACACAATAATACTTCCAATGAAATATAATTTTCCTTGATATGTTTATTTACCCAATTAAATCTAACTCTAAACATATCTATCCAATTATTTTTTCAATATGTTTAATTACTATAGCTTTTTTGATAAATCCTTTTCAAAACTATTTGTTTGCTCAAATAAGTACGGATGATGTACAAATAGCTCGAATAAAATATCGCGGTGGCGGAGATTGGTATAATGATCCTTCTTCCCTAAGTAACCTTTTGCGCTTTACTTCAGAATCGGTACCATTGGGCTTATCCATGCGTTATAGAGACGTCGAATTAGGAAGTACAGATTTATTCCAATATCCTTTTGCATTCCTCACCGGGCATGGTACTATCTTAGCTAACGCAAACGAGAGAAGAAATTTAAGACAATATTTAGAGCAAGGTGGTTTCCTATATGTCGATGACGACTATGGACTGGATGCTTCATTTAGGAAACTCATCTCCGAAACCTTTCCCGAAGAAGAGTTAATTGAACTACCTTTTAATCATCCACTATTTAAACAGGTTTTTTCTTTTCCGACGGGGGTCCCAAAAATACATGAACATGATAGACAAATGCCAAGAACCTATGGGTTATTTCTCGATGGAAGATTAGTATTGGTATATACCTATGAATCCAACTTAGCAGATGGTTGGGCAGACCAAGCTATTCATAACACTTCGGAAGACAAGCGCAAAGTAGCATTACAAATGGGCACTAATATATTGGTATATGCCCTAAGCGCAACACCGTAAAAGTCAGTAAGCTATTTAGAGCAACTAAACTTAAAGTTTATGGCGTAATTTAAAACACACTTAGCAGGTTAAATGCTTATTTGCTCTTTTTCCTATCTTTTTTCATTACATAATGAAATTTTTTTGGACTTTGGTTTTCAACTTTTTTACTAACTGGATCTGGATACAACTCTTCAGAATCTCGCTGCTCACGATCAGTGATTTTCTTTTGAATTTCACTTTGTAGTGCTACTATTTCTTTTTTAATTGATGAATCGGCTGATTTAAACTGCTCTGCAAGCTCCGCCCTTTTTCGCCTAAAGTAATTAATTTCCAATGCTTTTAAACAACCTTTAACGCTTCGATATGGATCTTTATCTTTTTTAAATTCAACACCTGTTTTTTCATGATGACGTGTAGATGCAGTGTGGATTTCTAAAAAAATGTCACCAACAAGTTCTGGATAAGGCGATTGTTGTTTACTGTAATGTTCTACCCCGAAGGATTGTTCGGCTTTATATCGCTCTATGATATCGAGATAAAATAATCGCAACTCCTTGTCTTCAAATAGTTTTTCATTAGCTAAGGTACCAACATATCCTACCATTTCTTGTCCAAAACTAATCATGATTCGAATTAACTCCTTTTCATAATGAGGCTTTGATACTTTCTTGTTGGACATTGTCCCAAGCCTATCCCCTTTAACATGCATGTCATCCAACGCTGAAAAACGCATTTCATTTTCTGAGTTATGAATAGAATGTTCATATCCCAATACCTCCGGCGATGTGCGTACTAATTGACTATTAACTCCATTAAAACCGTATCGATTTACAGACTTTTGATTTCGTTCTCGTTGCTGGACGCGCTCTTTTTGAGCAGCCCTGTGACGAAGTATACGGTCCAACTCTTGGAAGAGTTCATGATCCGTCCCTTTTCGATATTTTTGTGTCTTTTGATGTAAGTGTTGAATATATATCTGCCGCTGGATAGTATCAGGTATATGTGCAACTGCTTCTATTAGTTCGTTAATCACTTTGGCTAAAGATATAGGCGCCTCTAAACGCCCCTCGGTTGCTGCCTTTGCTATTAAAAAGTCGACAAAATCTTGGCTATTCTTATGTTTAAAATCATCAAAAGAATCTTTTCCAAATTGTTTGACAAAAGAATCCGGATCTTCTCCGTCTGGTAATTCTAGTAATTTAACCTCTAGACCTTCTTCCAAGGCAAGTAAAATTCCTTTTTTCATCGCATTTTGCCCTGCTGCATCCGAATCGTAGATCATGGTTAGAGTATCTCCAAAACGATGCAGGGTGCCCAACTGTCCAGGAGTTAAGGCTGTGCCAGAACTAGCAACTACATTATCTATTCCATGTTGGTGCAAACTTATTACATCCGTGTACCCTTCTACCAGAATCATTTCTTTGTTTTTACGAATTTGATTCTTTGAAAAATTAACTCCATACACCACCTCACTTTTGTTGTACACCTTAGTTTGAGAAGAATTAATATATTTAGCAATTTTTTCATTGCCTAATACTCGTCCCGCAAAGGCGATCACTTTGCCTGTAGGGTTAAAAATGGGAAACATCAAACGCCCTCTGAAGGTATCATACATTCCCTCAGAATCTGTGCGCTGTTTAACCAAGTCCCCTCCTGACAAATACAACGGGTCAATTCCAGCCAGCTGCGCTGCATCGATCAAAGCCTGACCTGAAGTAGGCGCATAACCAAGTCCGAATTGCTTTATAATGTCACCGCCATAGCCCCGTTGTTCTAAATAACTTCTGGCCTTATGCGCTTCATCCAACTCTATTAGCGAACGATAAAAAAATACACCCGCAAACTTCAGTGCATGCAAAATACCTTCTTTTTCTTGCTCAATTACCTGCTCTTCATAACTACTTTGCTCTTGGGGTAGGTACACTCCAAAACGATCAGCTAAGGTACGAAGCGCCTCATTGAAATTGAGTCCTCCCTGATCCATTATGAATTTGAACACATCCCCAGACTCTCCACAACCAAAACATTTAAATATCCCAAGACGAGGGCTCACATGAAAGGATGGGGATTTTTCATTATGATATGGACATAATCCGGTAAAACCACTACCCGAGCGCTTTAACTTAACATAATCGGAGACCACATCTACAATATCAGCTGCGTCCCGAATTTCTTCTTTTTTAGCATCACTTATCATACCTTGAAAATAGGAGTTTAAAGTCAGGGCGAAAATATATTTTTCGAAGTATTTTGAAAATCCTCCAAATACCTAACGAGTGCCTCGTTTGCATAAACCAGTAGTATTCATGTTATCCTATTTAGCATCCCAAAAACTAACGCTTCAATCTTTATTGATCTTAGGTATATTCACTTTTTTGAGTACGGTAACAAACGCGCAATGGTCTGTTCATCTCGGGTTGATAAACTCCCAAATCGCAGATCCTCTTGTTTCGTATCAAAGCTATGAGGGAAATGGTCTCAAATGGCAACTAGGGTATAATTGGACTAAGGAAACCCGCTCGTCTACCATCACTTTGGAAGCCGGGCGTTCGCGTCTAAGTAACCGACATAATAATTATTGGGACAGTCGAAGTCTTAGTTTTATTTTGCATTCTAAACTTCCAGCTACTCCGTTTTTTCCCAAGCTGAACATCCACAGTGGATTAGAAGCCCAATTGCTTCAAATTGAGTCCTTCTTTTTTATGGAATCAAACGCATACAATGGAAGGAAAAGTGGATTTGGAGCCATTCGTATTCCACTGCTTATTTCAAGTAATTATTTTCTTAACCAAGCCCTCCCCATAACATGGACTTTGAACCTACCGGTGCTACAATACACCCTTAGACCTGGCTACAGTGTTTTTGACCCTGATAAACTATTTAATAAACAGCCTACGTTTGGAAATATCCTTAAAACAGGCCAATGGAGCCCCATAGCAAGTCTTGGACAATGGCAATGGGAGCTTAAATGGTCTCCTAAATCACAAGTAAAAGAAAACAACTATGTCGTATTTGTTACCCATAAATACCATAGAATTCCCTTTCCACAGGTCTTTAAAAGTAGCACCATTCAGTTAGGTGTTGGAGTATATTTATGAACTGGTTCAAGGGGATTATGATTCATCAGGGTCTGAGACCCACTGGATTCTCAGGCATTAGATTCATGGAATTATTGTGCCTAACCATTTTTCTTGGGGGACTTATTTCTTGTGAAAGTTTTATGGGGAGCAGGTTTGATGACCCCCGAAATACCGTTACAAATGAAGAAGTCTTTGACTATTTTTGGCAGGAATTTTCTGATTACTACCCATATTTCCAACACAAAAACGTGAATTGGAATCAGTTTTACGAGATTTATCGCCCTTCAGTAGACTCGGTTAATTCACAAGAAGATTTATTTGACTTACTAGAACAGATGATTTATCAATTAAGAGATGGGCATATTGTACTTGAAAGCCCCTTTAATAGATATCAATATTATGATTGGTACCAAACTGATTACAACAGTAAATTGATCAATGCTAACTATCTAAATTATCAGCTTCAAGAGGGCCAGACTGGCGTGTACAGCTATGGTTATATTCAGGATATACTTTATATTCACTTAGCCAGTTTTAAGGGACAAAAAAAGCCTTATAAACAGCTCGCTCAGATAATTGAAGCATCTAATAATAATACAAATGGAATCATATTAGATTTGCGCACCAATGGTGGGGGAAGCGATGTCAATGCGCATTTAATTGCTAAAGAGTTTATAAATAACTTTATCCGAATACGCTGGATTAGATATAGGAATGGTCCAGACCATTACTCATATAGCAGATGGATTTCTAATGAATTAACACCTAAGCAACATAACTATAAACATCCAGTAGTAATAATTACTGACCGCAGTGTCTTTTCTGCCGCAGAAGATTTTGTACTAGCATTACGTCAGTTACCGAATGTATTCGTGGTGGGCCAGTTTACTGGCGGTGGATCTGGGAATCCAATGACTAGAGAATTACCAAACGGTTGGATCATAAAAGTACCCCGTTGGCAGGTAGGTGATCCGCTGACCAAAGAGCTATATGAAGGTATTGGATTAGAACCAGATGTTATTTTGATGCAACGTATATTAGATACCACCTTAGGTATCGACCGTGCTCTAGAATTTAGTATTAATTACATCCATAATCTTAATGACAACTGACACATAATTAAGATCACCATTAATTACTGGTAGACTTTCAATTATTATATGAGACATTCAGACTGATTTTCATCAAAAATAAGGACTACATTTTAGCATAAAGCATACTATATTATCTGATATAAGGGTGTATACCATAGGCTAGGACAAAGCGGTAAATGACCCATTCAAACTGCAAATTTATATACCCATGAGCATACTTGTTGGCAACCAAACTAGATTAATTGTACAAGGTTTTACTGGAAGCGAAGGAACCTTTCACGCAGAACAAATGATTGCCTATGGAACTCCTTTAGTAGGTGGAGTAACACCCGGAAAAGGTGGCCAAAAGCATTTGGACTTACCGGTTTTTAATACCGTAAAAGAAGCAGTTGAGTCTGAAGGCGTAAATACCACAGTTATATTTGTCCCCCCAGTATTCGCCGCAGATGCGATTGCTGAAGCTGCTTTCTCTGGAATCGAAGTGATTATTTGTATTACTGAAGGTATTCCCATCAATGATATGATTGTCGCCAAACAAATTGTAAAAAGTCATGGAGCCACGCTCATTGGCCCAAATTGTCCAGGTATTATAACACCTGGTGAAGCTAAAATTGGCATTATGCCAGGCAACATTTTCACTCCAGGATCAGTTGGAGTAGTTTCCAGGTCGGGTACACTAACTTATGAGGCAGTCGATCAGCTTACCAAAATTGGACTAGGTCAAAGTACGGCCATTGGCATTGGTGGAGATCCTGTAATCGGAACTACTCACTTAGATGCCGTCAAATTATTTCAAGATGACTTTGATACCGAATCTATCATACTTATAGGTGAGATAGGCGGATCTGCTGAAGAGGAGGCTGCCGCATACATTAAAGCTCATGTTAATAAACCCGTTGTAGCCTTTATAGCAGGTTCTACAGCGCCACCAGGCCGTCGAATGGGGCACGCTGGTGCCATTATTTCGGGCGGGAAAGGAACCGCTCAAGAGAAAAAAAGAGTCTTATCCGAAGCTGGCATTACTGTAGTAGATAGTCCAGCCGAAATCGGAGCCACATTAAAAAGTCTCCTCTAGACAATCTTCTTTGGACAGCTCACTAATCATAGATGAGTCCCGTCTGGTATAATTGTGCCTTTTTTTACTATTACGATGCCTTCGCGTACATAATGAAATGGATAGTCACCATCTTCTAAGTGCTCGTCTCCAACAATTCTGACATCGTTTCCAATACTCACATTCATATCAATGATACAATTGCTAATAAAGCACCGTTGACCTATTCCCATCGGTAGTTCTGTTGGTGTTGATGCATCGATAAACTCCTGTGTCTGGAAGAAATCATTTCCCATGATAATGGAATTTCCAATAGTTGTACCTTTGCCAATACGCGAGCGAATACCTATGACAGATCTAACAATCCGACTTGCCTCAATGATACAACCCTCAGCTATTAAAGAGTTCTCCATAGTAGTACCCATAATCTTCGATGCAGGCAGTGATCGAGCACGTGTGTATATATACGCATCGTTGTCGTACAAATTGAATTCAGGAAAGGTATCTGCTAAAGATAAATTAGCTTCAAAAAAAGATCGAATAGTTCCAATGTCTGTCCAATACTTACCAAATTCAAAGCTACAAACTCTCATCCCTTCATTCAGTGTCTTGGGAATAATTTCTTTTCCAAAGTCTGTAGCATCAGGATTTTCATTGAATAAGCGTATCAATGTCCGTCTATTAAAAATATAGATACCCATCGAGGCTAAGTAGTTTTTACCTTGGCTTTTATAGGGCTCGGGCACTTCAGACTTCCACTTCTCCAATATTTCTGCCACCGGTTTTTCTACAAATGAGTCTATGAAGCCGTCTGAATTTGTTTTCATGATTCCAAGTCCCGTGGCATCACGACCTATAACTGGGATGGTAGCTACAGTTAAATCTGCTTGCTGTTTGATGTGTAAATCGAGCATTTCACTGTAATCCATCTGATAAAGCTGATCTCCCGACAGTATTAGTACATATTCATAACTGTGGTTCTCCATATGATGTATAGATTGTCTAACCGCATCTGCGGTACCTTGAAACCAATCTGTATTTTGAGCAGTCTGTTCTGCGGCTAAAATATCCACAAATCCATTACTAAATACATCAAAATTGTACGTGTTTTTGATATGTCTATTAAGTGATGCCGAATTAAACTGTGTCAAAACATAAATACGTTTAACTCCGGAGTTTAAACAGTTTGAAATAGGAATATCAACTAACCTATATTTTCCCCCCACTGGTACTGCTGGTTTAGATCTATGATCGGTTAATGGAAATAGCCTTGTCCCTCTACCACCACCAAGTATTATGGCCATCACTGAATTATTCATGAATTACTTTTTTATATATATAAATAGTCTTTTGATGTAGCAATGAAAATACTATAAAATAAATCTTACCCATAGTAATGAAAATAAAGAATATCCTATTCCATACTCCAAATAGAATCAGTCTCGATAATATTGCATTTCATTGTACAAGTCATAATACTCATTGGCAACCTTCTCCCATGAATGATCTTCTAACATAATTCGCTCACGTAAGTAATGCATTGCCACTTGATCAGTATACAATTTACTAGCACGCAGGATAGCTTTCTCCAGTGCTTCATAAGTAAAGGAATCAAATTGTATACCAAGTCCGTTTGATTCAGAAATATCTGGTACAGAATCTTTTAAACCCCCGACCGATCGTACTATTGGGATAGTACCATATCGCATAGCGTAGAGTTGATTAAGTCCACATGGCTCTACCCGTGATGGCATAACCATAAAATCTGCGCCGGCATACATTTGACGTGCCAAAGCTTCATTGTAGGCGAGTTTAGCATTAAAATAACCAACATACTCCTCATCGAGTTGACGGAATTCAGCTTCTAATCGAGGATCTCCTGTTCCTAATAAAATAAAATTAAGTTCTTTGGCTTGCTCACGAAGCCCTCGGATCACTGAGGCTAATAAATCGGCACCTTTTTGATCTACCAACCGCCCGATGAATGCAAATAATGGCCTATCAAGGTCCAACTTATATTCTTGACATAAGGCATGCTTATGGTATGCCTTACCCTCCATAACATCTAAGCAGGTAGAATGTTCTTTAGTAGAGCCTTTTAAAGTATAATGCTGATCTAAATAAGTATCCTTTGCAGGATTCCAAACCTCTGGATCTATGCCATTTAACATCCCTATAGATTTTCCAGCTTCCATTTTGAATAAGTATTCTAAGCCATTACTGCTAACACGTAATTCTTCCATATAGCTTGGAGATACCGTGCTAATCTTCCAAGCACACTTAAGTCCACAAGCAAGTGGATTTAATTCTCCTGCCCACTCCAACAAGCCTGCATTGAAACCGTCAAAGTCAGGTAGTAAAAATCGTTTTCCCATATCCTGATTCCCATGATACTCAGCATTGTGAACAGTAATTATGGAGGGAGTACTAGATAGACCTTTGAATGCTGCGCATTGCTGGGCCATAAACGGTATTAAAGCAGTGTGATGATCATGGCAGTGTAGCACATCTGGTTGTAGATCCCAACGAATTAAGGTATCCAATACGGCAATTTGAACAACCAAAAATCGCTCGAACTCATCCCAATACCCATGTCCTGAATTTGGATCTAAATAAATACCGGGTCTGTCCGTGTAACCTGGAATATCAAAGGTGTAATGACTAAATCCTAAGGGTTCCTTAATTTCGTATACATTATAGGGCAGTTCTTTTGCGCCCATCTGGCAAGTAGAGGTATCGATTAGAGTTTTGTTGGCCTTCAATAACCATGGAGTATGATAGTGAGGCATGCATACTAAAGCACGGTTGTTCCCTCGATTTTGGTACTTAGGTAATGCGCCAACTGCATCACCAAGTCCACCTGCCTTAGCTGCGGGGTAGCATTCTGCACTTATGTGAACAATGGTCATAAATTTGTAACTTCATTACTATATTTTGCGTAAAACATAAAATTTACTAACCAATATAACTATTTATAATGTCCCTAGTTATTGATGTTAATAATGTGAGTAAAAATTTCGGAAAAGCTGAAGCTATTAACAAAGTTAGTTTTGAAGTGGAAAAAGGGCAAATATTCGGCTTGTTGGGACCTAACGGAGCTGGTAAAACGACCACTATTAGAATGATTAACCATATTCTAAATCCAGATACTGGGTCTATATCAATCTTAGGTGAACCGATTAGTCCTCAAAGTCAAGAACAAATTGGGTACCTACCCGAAGAGAGGGGTTTATACAAAAAAATGAAAGTGTTTGACCAACTCATGTATTTGGCTCAACTCAAAGGGTTAAGCTACACAGATGCAAAAAGAGCTATTGATTTTTGGCTAAATCGTTTTGAGGCCAGTACATGGAAAAAGAAAGAAATTTCAGAACTCTCCAAAGGTATGTCTCAAAAAATTCAATTTATTGCCACGGTTGCGCATGACCCGGAAATATACATATTTGATGAACCATTCAGCGGTCTTGACCCTATTAACTCAGAGATGCTTAAACATGTTATTTTAGAGGAGAAGAAACGTGGGAAAACTATTTTATTTTCCACCCACAGAATGGAACAGGTGGAGCAAATGTGTGATAACATTTGTCTGTTTAATCAAGGTAACGCTGTATTAGAAGGCAATTTACAATCCATAAAACAGAGTTTTGGAAACAACACTGTACTCTTAGATTTTATAGGTGATTCAGCATTCTTAAATGAATTAGAAGGGGTTCGAATCAATAACCGCTCCACAAATTTTGCTGAAATACATTTGTTAGACAATTCTACTCCTCAGGCTATATTAGAAATTGCAATGAAACATGCAGAGATAAAGCGATTTGAAGTTGTTCAGCCTAGCCTTCAGGATATTTTTATTAGTACCGTCAATGATACTAAAATCGCAACTTAATCAACGAATTAACCCAAATAACTCCTATTTAAACATAATTGATCGAACATGGTAAATTATTCGAAAACCTGGCTCATAATTAAGCGAGAATACAAAACGAGAGTACAAACTAAATCATTTTTGTTATCTACCTTTCTTACTCCACTTTTAATACTTGGTTTCATGGGCTTTATTATTTTTATGACCGTATCCGATAATGAGGCTCCAAAACAAGTCATTGTAATTGACAAGACTGGGCGAATGTTTGAACCGCTAACCCAGCTCGACGCTACCAGATATCAACCCATCAGTGCCAATCAAACTATTAACCAAATACGTGAATTAGTTATGGAGGATGAACTTGATGGATACATATTATTTGAACAAACTTTTTTAAGTGAAGGAACCCCAGCAAGCTTTATTCATAATGGCTCTGGCGGTATCACCTTTTTCGAATCTCTTCAATCCGATGTCCGACACGTTACGCGTCAAATACGTTTAAAAGATAATGAGGTCTCAGAAGCTGTAATTGCTATATTCGAGGAACGACCTTCTGTAGAAAATAGACGTTTAAATGAGGAAGGCGTTGATGAACAGAGCAACGCCTTCCTCAGTAGTATTGGTGGGATTCTTATTGGTGTATTTATATTTATTGGCTTATTTGGCTATGGGGCTGTATTAATGCGCAGCGTTATCGAAGAAAAAACATCACGAATCGTGGAAATAATAACATCTTCCGTTAAACCTATAGAGTTGATGTTAGGTAAGTTACTTGGCGTATGTTTGGTTGCACTAACTCAATTCAGTTTATGGATAGCTACCTATACAGGAGTTTCCATTCTTGCAGCACCAGTTGCTCAATTCTTCATTAATCAACGAATGGGTGATTTTCAAAATACCTTAACTGCAAATGATTCATCTGGTACGGCAGCTACTGCATCGGCAGATATAGATTTAAGTTTTTTGGAGCAATTTAGCATTGACCCAGTATTCATACTCTATTTTTTCGTTTTTTTTGTGCTTGGCTTCTTAATGTACAGTTCTATTTTCGCTGCAATTGGTGCCGCAGTGGACTCCGAGCAAGACTCACAACAATTCATGACGCCTGTGATGCTCCCCATCTTATTAGGTTATATGCTCAACTTTAGAATTGCTGAAGCACCAGATTCTACCTTCGCTATTGTGGCTTCGTTGTTTCCCCTGACCTCCCCCATTAACATGGTTACTAGAATGCTGGTATCTAATGTATCATTTTGGGAAGTAGCACTTTCTATTGTTCTACTGATTCTTAGTTTGATTGGTATGCTATTACTGGCGGCACGAATCTATCGTACCGGCATTCTTATGTATGGAAAGAAACCAACTTTCAAAGAGCTATATAAATGGCTTAAACAAGCCTAAATCAACTCCTCATCATTTGGTGTGACCTAGCATTTATATTTTTAAACCTTAGTCTAACAACTTTACTCGCCTTTTTGAGCTCTATGGCGTGCAAATAGTGCTTTTAGTTCTGGGTGTAGATGAGGGTTGGTTGAATAGCCATTTCCTGAGTGGATTGTTTCAGCTCCGTGGATATCACTAAATACACCCCCTGCTTCTTTAACAACGGGTAATAAAGCAGCGGCATCCCATAAGTTAAGTACAGGATCAAACATAATATCTGCTCTACCAATAGCTACCATCATATGACCATAGGCATCACCCCATGTCCTGTGAAGTTTTGTTTTAGCCATTAACTCCTGAAATTCTTCTTCTTTACCAACATCTTGAAACCTTTTTATTTCTGTTACCAACAAAGTGGCCTCTTGCATATCGGCTGTTTCACGCACGTGACAGGGTTTCCCGTTAAAATAAGACCCCAAGCCTTTACCAGCTACACAGCATTCATCTAACGCAGGTGCGTTAATAACTCCAACCATGGGCTCTTTATCAATCATTATTCCTATTAAGGTAGTATAAAAAGGAATTCCATGAATAAAGGATTTTGTCCCATCAATAGGATCTAATACCCACTGAATAGATGCGTCTGGGCGGGTAATTCCATACTCTTCGCCGATAATACCATGATCCGGAAACCTTTTTTCAATTTCTTCTCTGATCACCATTTCAGTTTCACAATCTGCAATGGTAACAGGTGAATCATCCGCTTTTGAAATGACTTCTACCTCTTTTTTGAAATAGTTAAGAGTATGAGCCCCTCCGATTTTAGCAATTTCTTCAGCTGCTTGGACCAAGGTTTTGAGATCTGTCATAGTACTAGGTAATAATTAAAATTGAGTATAAGTGAGGTATAATTGAATAATGTTCTACGCATGGAATGCTTCCATTCACTAGCTTTTACGGTAGCATAGAACGCTACTAGGCTTGTCAATAATGATACTGCAAATTTAAGAGGAATGGAACGTTCACTATTATTCAATAGAAATATCTAAACCATTAATTATAATGCTGTAATAATATGGTGCTTAATCAAAACCCTATAAAACTTAGCGTTTTTTTATAATTTTTTTATGAACTTATGAAGGTTTGTTTTACTCTTTGTTTATTTTGGCTAAACTATTCTTCTAATCATAATTCTTTGTAAAATTCACTCATTGTAATTTGCACACCTTATTAACTTCAAATAGTATAGCCTCCGAAAATATAGAAACCGATTCTACAATGGCGGCCCAAACAGACTTTGCACAAGACCTTGAGCATAAACACCACATACAAGTCTATAATCGTTTTCCTATAACGATTAACCGTGGTCTAGGTGCTATAGTGTGGGATAGCAAAGGCAATGAATATATAGACTTATTGGCTGGTATAGCTGTAAATAATGTAGGGCATGCTCATCCAAGGGTTATAAAAGCCATACAAAGTGCGGCGATTTCTCCTCTTCACTTTTCTAATTTCTATTATTCAGAGCCTCAGTCATTGCTGGCAAAACTGCTCACCGAACTCACTGGATTAGATCGTGTCTTCTTTTGTAGCTCTGGAGCCGAAGCCATGGAAGGCTGCCTTAAACTGGCAAGAAAATGGGGACAAATCCAAGGGAAAAAAGGCTCTATACTTTCGCTAAGTAATGGTTTTCACGGCAGAACCTTGAGTACTCTTACTATGAGTTCCATCAAATACCAAGAAGGCTACGCTCCACTTCCAGCCGGATTCACTCAAGCCAAATTCAATCAAATTGAAGAGGTAATTGAGCAGACAAATGAGGATACTATTGCAATTGCATTAGAACTGATCCAAGGCAATAGCGGTGTTCACCTGGCTGAATACAATTTCGTACAGGCATTAGCCCAACACTGCAAGGAACGAAATATCTTACTCATCATAGATGAGGTGCAAACTGGAATTGGTCGAACTGGTAAAATGTGGGCCTACGAACACTTTAACATACAACCTGACATGGTAGCAACTGCCAAAGCACTAGCGGGAGGTATACCTATAGGGGCATTGATTGCCAGTGATAAGGTAGCAACGGCATTCAGTTATGGTGACCATGGTACTACCTTTGGGGGGAATCCATTTGCATGTTCAGTGGCTTTGGAAGTATTAACTATTATTGAAGATGAGGAGCTCTGCCAAAGGGCAAGTAAACTTGGGTCCTATTTTATGACAAAACTTAGAATCTTAGCAGATAAACACCCATGTATTACAGAAGTGCGTGGAATGGGGCTTATGATAGGGTTGGAATTTAATCAACCAACCCGACCCATTGTGGATAAATGGGCTAAGTTAGGAGTACTTAGTAATTCAGCAAGTGGTAAAGCTATTCGGATTGTACCCCCGCTAACTATATCTAAAGAATTAATCGATAGTTCGGTAGAAAAATTAAACCACTTGCTCGGAAGGTTTTAAGTATTTCATCCTATCTGGACACACCTACCTGTTTCAAATAGGTAAATTTATGTATTAAAACAGTGTTTAGTGACCTCTATAAGCCTATTTACATCTGCTTCTTCTATCTGAAAATGAAAGGTGGCACGTACTGTTGATTGACCAAAAGGAACCATTTTTATTCCATGCTTTCCAAAAATATCAAGCACCTCGATAGCGGTTCGGTCGCCTGTATTAAAAAGTACAATATTGGTTTGAACACTGTCTAAATCGATTTGTAGTGCAGAAGTTTCAGCGATTGTTTGGGCAAAGGTTTTGGCATGTATATGATCCAAAGCTAATTTAGGCCAGTGATGCTCGACTGCGTAGTCAGCGGCGGCGGTTAATAAGCCTATTTGCCTCATACCTCCTCCCCACATCTTACGGAATCTTCTAGCTTTGGCTATATTTTTAATTGAAGAAAGTAACATAGACCCTATTGGGGCTCCTAGGCCTTTACTAAAACAAATCGAAAGAGTATCGGCTAATTGCCCTATTTCGTGAGGTTTTTGTCCAGTAGCCACCATCGCATTCCAAATACGGGCACCATCCACATGTAGGTATAATTTATGCCGTTGACACTCATGTTTTATAGATCTAAGTTCACTCAAAGAATATACTGTTCCACCCCCCTTATTCGTGCTGTGTTCAACACATACGACCTTGGTTTCAGGTTCCCAGTCGTATGTACCTCTGACAGCTGAAGTTATTTGGGAAGCATTTAATTTTCCTGAATTACCTTGAAGGGGAAAAAGCTGTACTGCTGATAAGAAAGATGCTCCACCGGTTTCATACTGAAGTATATGGCCTTTACTTTCAATCAATACCTCGTCGGAGGGCTGTGTTAGTACTTTTAAGGCTAACTGATTGCTCATAGTTCCACTTGGCACATATAAACCTGCCTCCATGCCAAAAAGAGTGGCTATTTTATGTTGAAATTTGTTTGTTAACTCATCTTCTCCAAACACGTCATCACCGACCTCTGCCTCCAACATAGCCTTTTTCATTTGCTGTGTGGGTTTGGTGACGGTATCACTTCGCAGATCTATTACTTTCATAACTATATTAATGAACAATATTGTTTTGTTTTATTTTTGGAGTTTATGGATATTAAGATACAGATGTAAATAACCACTGTATTACAGCTATTGGTTAATTATAGTTAAAAATAAGTATTCTAACTTTTTATGAATAAGTCGAAAAGATATGACATTATTATAGTTGGTGCAGGCCTTTCGGGTTTGAGTCTTGCTTGGTATTTGATTAAAGAAAAATATTCTGGTCAAATTTTACTTGTTGATAAATCTTTTGCGCCAACTAATCACAAAACATGGTGTTTTTGGGGTAAGAAAGATCATCCCTTTGCAGACATTGCTCATCGCACTTGGGAGGATACTTACTTTTCTGCACTAGATTTTAGCTCTAAACTATCTCTTAAGGACCACCTTTACTTTTGTGTGAAAGAAAGTGATTTTAAAGAAACTATCCTAAAAACCCTTCAAAAGGCGCCAAATGTTAATCTACTCGAAGAAGATGTGTTGGATTTTTCATCCAATTCTCATAAAGCCGCCCTCATTACAAAAGATAATAATACATATTTAGCTAATTATATTTTTCAAAGTGTTTTTATGCCTAGCAATTACGATGCTAGTGCTCGAAAATATCCGTTAATTCAACATTTCTTGGGTGTTGAAATCAAAACAGATGAAAAAATATTTGATGAAAATACCTTCACTATAATGGATGTGGACAGTGACTTTAACGATGGTTTTGCATTCATTTATACATTGCCTTTTAATAAAAATAGGGCGTTGGTAGAATACACTATTTTTTCAGCTAAACCACTAAAAAAGAAGCAGTACAAGAAAAAAATATGCAGCTATCTTGAAGATAAATATAGCTTAACTAAGGACAATTATATCATCAAAAGAAAAGAGTACGGTGAAATACCAATGGATGATCGACCTCATACACCAATCTATTCGTCCCGAATCATGAATATAGGTACTGTTGGTGGCTTTACTAAACCAAGTACGGGATATACCTTTAGCCGAGTTCATAAATATTCTAAAAAGTGTGCCCAAGCACTTGCAACGGGTTTAAAGCCTCCGATTCCAAAAGCAACATCGTATCGATTCAGATATTATGACCTTTTATTGCTGCGTGTCCTAGCGACAAATGTGCCGGATAGTCGCAAAATATTTCGAAGTCTTTTCAAAAATAGTCCTTTAGACCGTATTTTTAAGTTTTTATCTGAAGAAACTAATTTTATCGAGGACTTAATGGTGCTAGCGAGTTGTTACTATCCTCCATTTTTACGA
This sequence comes from Balneola sp., assembly GCA_002720745.1. Taxonomy (GTDB): domain Bacteria; phylum Bacteroidota; class Rhodothermia; order Balneolales; family Balneolaceae; genus UBA1275. The sequence goes on along the minus strand of PBJO01000007.1, from coordinate 100,642 downwards.
GCATTAACTGTGCATCCACCATTTTTTACACAGTTTGACAAGAACAATATTGCTAATTCTGAGCAAATACAAACAAAAGAAAATTATTTAGAAGACTTGGGTCAAATACCAGATAACTCTGCTCAAGATTTCGAGGCAACAGTTGAACAAAATCATTTATATGAAACTTTCAGTTAAACAGACATGCTAGACATGTATAATGCAAGTATTACACAAGTTAAATAATAAGGTCTCTAAATTTAATAATATTTTGCTAAGATAGTTACTAAAGCTGTTTCTGCACGCAGAATACCCCCGTCTGCAAATTGAGCACCTAATAATATTTGTGGGATTCGCTCATACTCAAACCAATTTAACTCATTAGCGCTAAATCCGCCTTCTGGACCAATAAAAAACAAATTACACCCCTCCAATAATTTTTTTGGTAGTCTTTCACTAGATGTGTCTGATTCATTTGCGGCCCATAGGTTCAAATCCTTTCCCTGACATCGTTTTTCAGCCTCTAGTTTAACTTGCTGTAGGTTATCAGCAAGTATGAGTTCAGGAAACCAAGTACGCTTGGATTGCTTACAAGCACTAAGTATAATTTGTTCTAATCGTGATTTTTTCCATCTTTGACGCTCCGAATGGTCTGCTTGGTATAAATAAAAATAGTCCACTCCAAGTTCTACTGCTTTCTCCAAAGCCCATTCAATTCGATCTTTCTTATATAAGCTGCCCAAGGCTACCCCACGTAATACAGGCGACTTTTGGAAACTATCTGTATGCAGTATAACTGCCTGTGCCTCTTTTCTTGTTATGGACACTAGTTCTAATTCGTAGCGATGACCACATCCATCTGTGGCTACACATCGGTCACCTACTCTTAGCCGAAGTACTTGGGTAGCATGCAAACACTCGGCCTCATCCAGTCTCACTATGTTTGATACTATCTGAGATGGATGAATGTAGAATTGTACATTCATGATTTTTTGAAATGCTTTCCTAACTTTAAATCCTGCCCCTGGTAATTACTGTTTATCTCAAGGCCATACATCATATTAGGTTGTTCTGAATTGGGCTCGAATTGCATGCTAAAGAGTGTTTGACCATCTTCAATTAAAAAAGGAACATCATGGGAGCGAACTTCAAGAACAGCACGAGCACCTCCATCCTCTACGGATCCCCCAAAACCACTATCAAAAAAACCAGCATAATGTGTTCTCAATTCACCCGATCCAGTATCATATGCCATCATCTCGCAAGCTAGCTTAGCTGGAATACGTATTCTTTCTTTAGAGGCAAATATATAAAAACTTTCCGGCTCTAAAATAACCATCGAATCAGTACCAGCTAAAATAGGCTCCCAGAATTCACTCACTGGATAATGCCCTATTTTCTCAAAATCTATGAAGTTACTGTGCTTCTTGGCTTTATACCCAATAATCTCTCCTTCTTTACCCTCAAGATGCACACTCATGAATAAACCTTTATTTACTTTTAGAGTTTCTATAGGCATAGCCTGATTAGTATCGTCGAACAAAATAGGCTCTAGATCATGTATACGTAATAAATCCTGATCTGAAAGTAACTCAAAACCATGTCGGATACGAAGTTGATTTAATCGCTGTCCTGTTTTCACCTTGATAGGGAATGATTTCGGGACTACCTCTACATATAAAGGCCCTTGATAACCAGGAGTAATTTCCTCAAAACGATGTGAAAAATCGGTAATCACTCTTGTAAACACATCTAACCGCCCCGTACTACTCTTTGGATTTGCTTTTGCACTTAAATTCTCTTGTGCAAATAATCTTATTGTGTCGCCATTATTTATACCCTCTTCCGAAATCTTTGGACCATTACTGTGCGCATAATGACTCTTAGGGAGATTCAACCGCTCCAATAAAGGAATAATATATACAGCATTCTCTTCTAGCACCGCACCACCTTTCAATGAAAACTGGTACTGTTCTAGCCGTTCTAATTTTTGCTCAACGGTCTCATTCTCAGGTAAAAAACTACTACGAACCCTGTAAGCTACCTCACCTAAACGCAAATCTATTGAGTTAGGTTGGTATTGATCCTCTGTGATTGGATAGGCATCATCGCTGCTAATAACACCTGCCTTACTTAATAATTTAAGTTTTTGTATAGGAAGAATACCTTTGGTTCTTAAATGTAGTTCTTTAGCTTTTTGGGGCATCATGTGGTATTTATAATCAGCCTAAAATAACCACTAAGAACCGTTCTTCAAAGTCAGTATTGTTTCCCACTCTTCCTTGCTTACCGCAGTAATGGAATACCTACCCAATCGAAATAATTCCATTGACGATAATTCATTCTCTTCCTTAAGCTGATCACGTGTTATTGGATGAGTAAATTTTTCTACAAATCGCATGTCTACGTTAATCCAACGAGGTTCAGCTTCTGAACTTTTTTCATCAAAATACTTCGATTCTGGATCAAATTGTAAGGCGTCAGGATAAGCGTCACTACAAACTTCCATAATGCCTACAATAGCTGGTGGTTTTTGATTCGAATGATAAAAGAAACATAAATCTCCAATACTCATTCCATCTCTCATGTAATTTCGAGCTCCATAGTTACGAACCCCATCCCATGGAGTTATCTCATCGGCTTCTAATTCCTCGATATTGTAATTATCCGGCTCTGACTTACATAGCCAATATTTTTTTTTAGACATACTTTTATGAATTTACAGTGATTTTAAGTAGTGATTTATATTTGTTTATATACCACAATACCGTTTCCTCTAACATGCCATCGAAATTAGGATTTGGCTCCCACCCCAACTCATTCTTAATTTTTGATGCATCGATGGCATAGCGAAAATCATGACCTAAACGGTCTGTAACAAATGAAATCAGATTATTATAGTCGCCCTCAGGACCTTTGGCTATATGTTTGTTTAGGATATCACAAATCTTATGAACCAATTCGATATTTTTCCATTCATTATTCCCCCCAATATTGTAGGTTTCACCAGCTTTACCCGTTTCAAAAACCTGTTCAATGGCAATACAATGATCTGTAACAAATAACCAGTCTCGAATATTTTCACCCTTTCCATAAACAGGAATTTCTTTGAGCTGCATTGCACATCGGATTACTGTAGGTATTAATTTCTCATCATGTTGATGTGGCCCGTAGTTATTCGAACAATTAGTTGTTACTACATTCATCCCATACGTTTGAAAATATGAACGAACAATAAAATCACTAGCGGCTTTTGAAGCTGAATAAGGTGAATTTGGAGCATAGGGAGTCTGCTCTGTAAAATAGCCATCCTCCTTTAGTTCTCCATAGACTTCATCGGTTGAGACATGTAGAAAACGTGCGTTGGGAAATTCTTCCGGCTCTTGCATCCAAAGCTGCCTGCATACTTCCAAAATATTAAAGGTACCCACCACATTGGATTGTATAAATGGTTCAGGCCCCTGAATAGAATTGTCTACATGTGATTCGGCTGCTAAATGTATTACTGCATTGGGTCTAAAGCTATTTACCACGTCTTGAGTCGCTAGTCTATCTAATAGATCAAGCTTTTTGAAGTGATATCGCTCAGAATGCTTAATTGGATTTAAATAATTTCGGTCCGACGCATAGGTTAGTTTATCTATATTACAAATAGTCCACTCAGGATATTTCTCACACAAGTGAAGTATTAAATTTGAACCAATGAATCCTGCCCCACCCGTTATTATTAGTTTCATAAAAATATATCTTCTTCTTTAAGTGATGAAAAAAGTGGTAAACGTCGATCTTTCTCAGATAGTATGGGCTTACTTATTTCCCAGTCAATGTGAATTAGTGGGTCATCCCAGCGGATACCACGCTCAGAGGCATTATCGTGATATCGAGAACATTTATAATGGACAATAGCTTGCTCACTTAACACAGAAAAACCATGTGCAAATCCCTCAGGGATATACAATTGTTTATGATTTTTTTCGGATAAAACTGTCGAATAATACTGACCAAAGGTCGAGGATTTTTTTCTCAAATCAACTGCGACATCTAGTATACAGCCGCTAATACACTGAATTAGCTTAGCCTGTGGCTTTTCTTTTTGATAATGTAGCCCCCTAATAGTACCTTGATAAGACATAGAAATATTATCCTGAACAAAATCACTAACTAGCCCTAAATCATCAGACCAAGCATTACGATGTATTTCTTTAAAATAACCACGGTTGTCTTCATAGAGCTTTAATTCTAATACTTTAACGCCCGATAACGTAGTTTCATGAATTCTCATACACCTAACCGTTATGCTTTAATTAAATCTGATACTAAGGTTTTACAACCAATTTCCCAAGAAGGTACGGACATTCCTGTTGCTTCTAATTTACTTGTAGAAAGCTTGGAAAAATAAGGACGCTGGGCTTGGGTTGGGAATGTAGAACAATCTACAGCCTCAATAGGTACATTAAGTTGAGCATACTCAATAATTTTTTTTGCGAAATCATACCAAGTAATACATCCTTTACTTCCTAAATGATACAATCCTGAGTTTCTAGAATGTAATAAGAAACGGGTCTGTTCAATAATGTAAGGCACAAAGCTAGGTATCCCAAATTGATCGTTAACTACCTTAAGTTGACCAAAACTTTTAGCCCCATGAATGATGCTTTTAATAAAATTATTACCATCCAAACCACACAGCCAGGAGACTCGGGCAATAAGTGCGGAAGGTAAGGCAGATACTACCACTTTTTCACCTGCCAATTTACTAGCCCCGTATTGATTAACCGGATTGGTTGGGGCCTCTTCAGGATAACCATTATTATATATTTCCCGATCAGATAGTTTACCCGAGAAAACATAATCAGTAGAATAATGTACAAGTCGGATTCCTCTCTGGGCACAGGCTTCTGCCAGTAATTGAGGCCCTAATACGTTTCCTCTATAAGCCTCATCATGTTCCTTTTCGGCCTTGTCTACATGCGTATAGGCCGCAGTATTTATACACACATCAGGTTTATATTCAGTAAAAACTTTTCTTATAGTCTCTGAATTACAAATATCTAGCTCTTGCCTGTTGAGTGCAATAAATTCATCAATAGGGTGACTTTCAAGACTCCTTTGCCATCCTCTACCAAGTTGCCCGCCTGCACCCGTTATAAGAAACTTCATTACTCCATGGTCAATTGATTAGCTAACCGATATGAATCTGGGGTACCCGCATCGGTCCACCACCCCTCTAACAACGCACTTTTCATCTGCTTTTGTTGAATATAGTGATTATTCACATCGGTAATTTCTAATTCACCACGTTTAGAGGGTTTTAGATTACGGATGACTGAAAAAACCTTTGCGTCATAAAAGTAGATACCGGTAACCGCATACGAGGTAGTTGGAGCTACCGGTTTTTCCTGTATTTCGGTAACTACATCACCATCAAGTATGGCCACTCCATATCGTTGAGGATCTGGAACCTGTTTAAGCAGTATCATTGCTCCTTCACCCAAATATGTGCTTGCGGCTTCCTTTAAATTATCCTCAAAAATGTTATCACCTAAAATAACCACAATAGGATCATTACCAGCAAAGTTCTCAGCTAAACCTAAGGCCTGAGCAATTCCTCCTGCTTGATCCTGAACTTTGTAGGTGAATCGGCAATTGTACCCAGCACCGGATCCTAATAAGTTCACTACGTCACCCATGTGTTCTGTACCTGTGACAATTAATATGTCTTGAATGCCGAGTCCCGTAAGCTTTTCAATGGGGTGAAAAATCATTGGTTTATTGCCTACAGGTAACAAATGCTTGTTAGTTACCTTAGTTAGCGGGTATAAACGCGACCCCGTACCACCTGCAAGTATAACGCCTTTTAGCATATCAGTTTAGAGTAACATCGAGAGTGGATTTTCGATAAGTGAGCGTAGAGTGTTTAAGAAATCTGCAGCTTTGGCACCATCCACAATGCGATGATCACTAGATAAGGTAACTTTCATACGCTTACCAGGCACCAATGCACCATTATCTACCACAGGAACGTCTCTTATGGCACCAACTGCTAGAATACAAGCATTGGGAGGATTGATGATAGCAGTAAATTCTTCTATCCCAAACATACCCAAGTTACTGATGGTAAATGTACTTCCCTCCATTTGCTCAGATGCTAACTTTCGATCTCTTGCCAAACTTGCAAGCTCGCGTGTTTCGGAGGATATTTGAATCAGACCTTTTTTATCTACATGTCTAATTACTGGTGTCATTAAGCCTTCTTCAATGGCTACAGCTACTGCAATGTGCACATCGCCATGCTCTATGATCGTATCCCCCATCCAAGAACTATTGATTGCCTGATGTCTCGATAATGCAATTGCTGATGCTTTTACAACTACATCATTAAAGCTAACTTTAATGTCCATTTTATCCTTTAGCTGCATTCTGGCCTCAATCGCAGCTTTCATATCTATATCTATCGTCTCATAAAAGTGCGGGTTGCTAAACTTACTTTCAGAGAGGCGTTTTGCAATTACCTTACGCATTTGGGTTACTTTAACCTCTTGTGAAGCTAGCGAAGAGAAACTTTTGATTGTCGATTCCGGAATTGGCTCTGGCGCACCTGGACGGGTCAAGGTACTAGTTGTGATGCTTTGAGCAGTTTCAACGTCTTTTTTAACTATTCTTCCATCAGGTCCAGAGCCAACAATGCTATTTAAATCTACTCCTTTATCCGCAGCGATTTTCTTGGCCAACGGGCTAGCCTTAATTCGGCCGTCCTCTGATGGTGAGGCAACAATATAAGCTGGGGTGTCGACTGTTTCTTCATTAGTTGTGGCTTTATCTTGTTTAGATGTAATAATAGAATCAGCAGTGGCAGTAAAAGTGTCTTCTAGCAAAGATGATATATCTTCATCTGCTTCACCGATGATAGCAATAAGCCCACCCAACGGTACCGCATCTCCTTCACCTGGCACAATCCTCAAAACTGTACCAGGATCGAATACTTCCACATCCATAGTTGCTTTATCGGTTTCTACTTCAGCGATGATGTCACCAGCTGATACCTCATCCCCTTCGTTGACATTCCATTTGGAGATTACCCCTTCTTCCATGGTATCACTGAGTTTTGGCATTTCAATCTTAATGGCCATAGCTTAATTATTTGCAATGTTTATGTTAATAGCTCACCTGTTTAACGGCGTCAATAATATTTTTTGGACTCGGCAGCCACGCATCGAATAAGGGTTTTGAAAATGGTGCATTTACATCTGGTAAACAGACTCGTAATACCGGTGCATCAAGATAATCAAATGCTTCACGTTGAATTAAAAAACCAATTTCAGCAGCTAGACCAGCAAATGGATGTGCTTCATCAATGACTACACAACGATTGGTTTTTTTGACCGATTGTACTATTAATTTTAAATCCAAAGGTTTAACTGTTCTTGGATCAATGATTTCACATTCAATTCCATCTTTTGCCAATTCATTTGCAGCTTTAACAGCAAAGTGATACATCTTCCCATGTGCAACAAGGGTTACATCAGATCCTTCTCGTTTAATTTTTCCTTTCCCAATGGGTATGATGAAATCTTCTTCATCAGAAACTTCTCCCTTTAACCCATACATTTGCTCTGACTCCATAAAAAGAACAGGATTATGATCTCTTATGGCTGATTTCATAAGTCCTTTTGCATCGTTAGGCTCTGAAACATAGATAACTTTTAGTCCTGGGAATTGAGCATACATAGAATCATAGGCCACCGAGTGAGTCGCTCCTAATTGTCCAGCTGAGGCATTTGGGCCACGAAAAACAATAGGGCAATCGGCTTGACCACCCGTCATGTATTTTACCTTAGTTGCATGATTTATTATCTGATCTGCAGCAAGTACTGCAAAGTTAAAGGTCATAAATTCAACGATCGGTCTAAGACCATTCATAGCGGCCCCAACTCCAAGCCCAGCAAAACCCAGTTCAGAGATGGGAGTGTCAATTACACGCCAATACCCATATTTATCTAACAAACCTTCGGTTACTTTATATGCACCATTATACTCGGCAACTTCCTCGCCCATAATGAAAACTCGTTCATCACGAGACATTTCCTCATCAATCGCGTGCTTAATTGCTTCTCTAAATTGTAAAACTGCCATCGTAATTTATTTTTTTATACGTGAAAATAAGGATTGTCTTCAACAAACATGTCGGTATATAACTCGGATTCCTCGGGGAATGGAGACTCATCTGCAAAACTAACCGCAGCCAGCACTTCCTTCTCAACGCCCTCTTCAATGGAATCGATATCTGACTGTTTGAACAACTTCTCCTGAAGCATATACGACTTTAGACGTTCAATTGGGTCTATGCTTTGATACTCTTCTAATTCTTCTTTGGTTCTATACTTTTGCGGATCCGACATAGAATGTCCCCGGTAGCGATAGGTGCGAATCTCGACAAACCAGGGTTCCGAATGTTTCCGCACATCTTCGGCTATCTCTTTCATTTTCTCAAACACAGAAAATACGTCCATCCCATTAATAACCGCTGATTTCATCCCATAACCTTTCGCACGATCAACAATTTCCGCTACTGTATGTCGTTTTGCAGCTGTACCCATTGAATACCCGTTATTCTCAACTACAAATATGGTAGGAAGCTTCCATAACTGGGCTAAATTCATAGTTTCATGCAAGGCGCCCTGATCAACTGCTCCATCACCAAAGAAGCAAGCTGAAATTCGTCCATTACTGTTATATTTATTTGCGAAGGCAAGTCCGCTTGCGATGGGTATGTGACCACCAACGATTCCATAGCCACCCCAAAAATGTTCTTTTACATTGGCAAAGTGCATTGACCCACCCTTGCCTCCAGAACAGCCTGTGGCTTTACCAAACAACTCAGCCATCCCCTCATTTGCACTGATGCCTCGACAGAGTCCCCACCCGTGATCTCTATATGCAGTGATGATATCGTCATCATTGTTAAAAGCAAATACTGTCCCCGTAGATATCGCTTCTTGTCCTATATAGAGATGCAAGAAGCCACCGAACTTACCTTTTTGATACTGCTGCATTGCTCGCTCTTCGAAGCGTCTCTGAAGATACATTTGCTGATACATATCTTTAAGATGCTGGGTCGTAAGACCAAGACTTTTATGCTTCTTTCTAGTTGCTGCAGGTAAATCTACCCCTTTTTGGACTCCTCCTTTCTCAGGACTTTCCATTCCTGTAGGAGCAAATCGAATATCAGATGTTCCTTTTTTCGCCATTCTATTGTGTTTTACAGTAATAAGTAGATGCTTAATTTTATAATACGCGCTTTATAGACTTCAATAAGCGCAAGCTTGTTCATGTCTATTTGGTCACGTTGTATCCATTATGCGATTGAATCTATTTACTTAACTATTCAACTACATATCTTCAATGGGTCACTCAAGTAATCACAAAGATTATAGTCTTATAATATACCGAATTTTCATCAAAATATGCGGGGTTTATGTTGGGATTTTGTTCCCATTCGTTCAGTGTGATGTTGGATTAATCAGCCAGGCAGATAAGTGTAACCACTGGAACAGGTAAATAATACTCATCAATGAACCAATTAAAGCGATTCAAAAGATTAACTTAGTCCGTTAGCATGCTCCTAGCGGCTGTAATTGCCTCAGGTATAGCTTCAGGTTTTGATCCTCCAGCCGTAGCTAAACTTGGCTGGCCACCACCGCCCCCACCAATTATTCGACCTAATTTTCCTACAATAGCCCCCGCTTTCAATCCTGTTTGAATCAGGTCCTCGGTAACAGTTGCCAGTATAAACACTTTACCCGAGTCTTCATCATGCGAAAATATAGTACTAACAGTCATATTAGGTGTTTCATTTAATATACTATATCCGATACTTTTAAGAGTATCCATATTAACGGATTCTATATGTCCACATACCCATTTAATTCCGTTGTCCAATTGTTCTGCCGAATTCATAAGAGTCTGTTGACTAACAATAGCTTTAGCCTGAATCAACGCATCTACTTTACGCTCTAACTCTTTTTTATCGGCTTGTAAACGCTCAATAGATTCCGCAACTTCGTTGGAAGTACCCAATAGATTTGCCACTGTTTGTAGGTCACTTTCTTGCTCTGCGACCCACTGTTCAGCCCCTAAAGCCGTTAGTGCCTCGATTCGGCGAATACCTGCTGCCACTGAACTTTCATGGACAATTTTGAAAAATCCAATTTCCCCGGTATTCTGCACATGTGTTCCACCACATAATTCAATGGAATAATCCGAATCAAAGGTGATAACACGAACTTTATCCCCATATTTTTCACCAAAGAGCATTCTTGCGCCCCGCTTTTTTGCCTGCTCAATAGGGATTTCTCTGTCTTCTTCCAGTGGTATATTCGCTCTTATTTTTTCGTTTACCAAAGTCTGAACATCTAATATTTGCTGCTTAGTCATCGCTTCAAAGTGTGTAAAATCGAAGCGAAGATAGTCCTGGTTGACTAAGGAACCTTTCTGGGCTACATGGGGGCCCAAAACCTCAATAAGTGCGGCTTGCAACAAGTGAGTAGCTGAATGATTTGCACAGGTATACGCCCGGGACACCCTATTCACCTTGGCTTCTACCGGCTGACCTAGGTCCGAGAGTTGCTTTACAACCAATACTGACCCATAAGGACTTTTTTGAACGTCAATAACCGCATACTCTTGACCGGCTTGTTTCAATACCCCTTGATCACTTACCTGACCACCGCCTTCGGCATAAAAGGGGTTTTTTTCAAGTAATAAATGAAAGGTATCTTCTACTTTCCGATAAGCTAGAATACTGGTTGAACTGCTTAGTTGATCGTAGCCAATAAACTCCGATGATGTTTCTTTTCCTGCAAGCCAGTTCCACTGCCCTTTCTCATTATGGTCCACAGAAAAAGATCCAGCCGCTCTAGCCCGAGTCTTTTGCTCATCCATACGCTCATCAAAGCCAGCTACATCAACCTGTAACCCCTTTTCTCTGGCCATCAGTTGGGTTAAATCAATAGGGAATCCGTAGGTATCATGAAGCTTAAATGCATCCTCTCCAGTGAGTATTTTACTATGTTCTGTCATTTGTTCAAATAACGCAATACCCTGTCCTAAGGTTCTTATAAAACTGTTTTCTTCAGAATGCACCACTTTTTCAATATAAGCTTGCTGGGCTACCAACTCAGGGAAGACTCCTTCGAATTGCCGACCTAACACCAGTACTAATTCATACAGAAAGGGCTCTTTAATCCCCAATCGATCCCAGGCATATCGTATGGCCCGCCTCAATATTCTACGTACCACATACCCCCTTCCGTCATTCGAAGGTGAAGCCCCATCGGCCACACTAAATGCTACCGCACGAATATGATCAGCAATTACACGAACAGCAATATCGGTGTATTCATCCTCTCCATATTGTATGTTTGCACGATCGGAAATAGCCTCAATTACCGGGCCAAATACATCTGAGTCATAATTCGAGGTTTTGGCTTGCATCACCGCACAAATTCGTTCAAAGCCCATACCTGTGTCTACATGTTTTGCAGGAAGTGTTTGCAGCTCGCCTGACTTTAACCTATTGAACTGTATAAAGACGAGGTTCCAAATCTCCATCACTCTGGGGTCATCTTTGTTTACCAAGCTTGCCCCATCTACTTCTGCGCGTTCCTGCTCGGATCGCAAATCAATATGGATTTCCGAACAAGGCCCACACGGGCCTGTTTCCCCCATTTCCCAGAAATTATCTTTTTTTCCGCATTTTAGAATATGCGCATGATCAATGCTGGTTTGACTTTTCCACAAATCGATTGCTTCCTGATCAACTTCTAACCCATCCTCTTGATCACCTCCAAAAACAGTGGCATACATCCTAGAAGGATCCAACTCCCAGCGATCTACCAGCAGCTCCCAAGCCCAAGCAATGGCCTCCTGCTTAAAATAATCTCCAAATGACCAGTTACCCAACATTTCAAACAAGGTGTGATGGTAGGTATCATGACCTACCTCTTCTAAATCATTATGTTTACCACTGACTCGAATACATTTTTGAGTATTGGCTGCACGCACCCAATCTTTACCCTCAAAAGCCAAGGTTTTTTGCTCGCCTAGAAATAAAGGCTTAAATTGATTCATACCCGCATTTGTAAATAACAAAGTAGGATCATCCGCTGGAATAACTGGTGAGCTAGATACTATTGCGTGATTTTTAGCACCAAAAAAATCTAAAAAATCTTGCCGTATTTGATATGAAGTCTTAAAAGCCATTCGGATTATATGTGTTTTAGGTCTGGATCATTTATATGATTTCATTCATGCAAATACCATGCTTATTAAAGCAAGAAGATAGAAAAAATACATATCACACACATAGCCTAATCCCTGCTTAATTCGCTTACATTTAGCTATATTGACTCAACACCCTCAACCTAGCCCACATTCTATGAAATCCCTGTTTAATTATTTCTTTCGAGGCCTACTTGTAGTTTTTCCATTAGGCGCTACCTTTTTTGTTACAAGCATCTCCATTGAATGGCTCAATACACTCAGCTCTAGCTGGGTACCAGGCGATTGGGCTCAATCCATACCAGGCCTAGGACTCCTGCTCTCATTTGTCATAATTGTAGCCATAGGGCTGGTTTTCTCTATCACCCTGACCAAACCCATTATCCAATTCGTCGAAAAAATACTGACCAAAACACCTATTATCAGCATCATTTATCATTCTCTAAAGGATTTAACCGAAGCTTTTGTAGGTGAAAAGAAGAAGTTCGATCGTCCCGTACTTGTTCAACTGAGCGCCGATGGTCCCTTCCGAATCGGGTTCATTACCCAAGAAAATTTCGCGGTAAACTCATTTGAATTAACTGCGGTATACTGTCCGCATTCCTATAATTTTTCAGGAAATCTCTTCTTGGTTGATCCAACTAGAGTCCACCCCGTGGATATAGATCCCTCACAAGCTATGCGTCTAATTGTCTCCGGGGGAGTTAGCCAAACAGGTAAGATTTAAACTAATATACTTCTTCAAAGGTCTTTTCGGATGGTTTGACCTGAGTTTTTAGCTCTTCCCAAGTCCATTCCGTTGGATCTTTATCCTCTAAATCACCACGCAGACTCAAGTAATCTAAGAAACCTTGCTTTGCTAATTGTTCATAAATGCCGGTTTGCATTCCCTTCATCCCACAAAGATAAATCAGGGTGTTGTTTGCAGCTAGAATAGGTGATAATAGCTCAGAATAATCTTCAATGGCTGTTTGCACATATTTTTTAGAACCATTTTCACGCCTATCTTCTCGTGAAATCATTTTCAGATAATGAACATTGGGATGGCGGATATCTAGATCTTCAAAGTATTCTCGGTAGAGTAAATCGGTTCGGTACGAACATCCAAAAACCAATACTATTTGCCCTTGATGCCCCGCTTCAATTAACTCCATTATCATACCTCTGAAGGGAGCCACACCCGTCCCCGTTGCAAAAAACACATAATTAAACTCCTCAGAATTTTCAGGTAACAAATAGCGTTTTCCACTAGGACCTGTGATCGTAAGTGAATCCCCGGGTTTCAAATTGGAAAGGTAGTTTGAACAGACCCCTGTATAAAACACTCCATCTACTTCCTCATTTGCTCTTTTGACAGTAGTGGATACAAGATGTGGCTGTCCATTCTCCCCTTTTGAAGGTGAAGAAACCGAGTACAATCTAAGCTTATGAGGTTTACCTTTTTCATTTTCTCCAGGAGGTAAAATACCAATGGATTGTCCTGATCGGAATATTCCTTCCAAACCAGAACCACTAAGGTCTATGGTGATATGACGAATAACATTCGGGCTAAAATCGTCCGTACAAATATAATTCTCCGCAATGGTTGCTCTTGTTGGTTTTTTGGGGGTAAAAAGATTAATCTCTACCTCAGGTAAGATAATATTAAGCGTAGAACTGCCATTTTTGTTGTTGTCTGACATAATAGTGTCTGAAATAGTAAATTCAATATTAATGAGTGAATAAGTAATAAAATAAGGTAATTTTAGGTATGAGTTTAAAAAAAGTTGCCATTGTTGGTGCTGGAGTCACCGGACTAACAACAGCGATATTGCTTCGTTTGTCAGGGTATGATGTTCATATATTTGCTAGTAAATACCCTGTCATTGATCATAGTAATCCTTTTTTCGCCAGCGCCTTTCCTGCAGCCTCTATTGTGCCTCATTCGGTAACAAGCCCTATTTCAAAAAAGCTTTTTCTAAGCTCGGCCATGTTCTATGAACAATTATATGAACTTAATTTTTCAGGCATCTATCGCCAAATTCATTACGAGGTATTTTCTGAGCCCTCCAAAAGTAAACCAGCCTACTTACAATGGTTACCAGGATATACTGAAATACCTATAAATGGCAATTCATTCATCCCGCACATTCCCCATTACCCACTTTCACGTGCTTGGAAGTTCCCCATGTTTTTCGTTGACTGGCCTGTTTATTGGAAAGCCCTATTAAAGATATTCACAACTCTAGAAATCCCTTTTACCCATGAAATCATTGATTTCTCACGAATAGACTCTAGATTCTCCGTCGAAAATTATTCTTTGGTAGTACTAGCTAGTGGCTCGGGTTTAGAAAAAATGCACAATAAACCCTTAAGTTTGCTAAAAGGCCATTTACTTGATATTGATGATGCGCCAAAACTGCATGATCCAGACGGGCATGTGTTTTCATATAATTATCCCCCGCCATTAAAGGTATATAGTACACGAAATGGGAAACCCCAAGACATTTACAGTTATCCTCGGAGTGGCACTATGATTCTTGGTGGAAGTCGAATTGCTGGAAAATTAATCGGAGAAAAATGGAAAGGCGATGAACTGCTTCTAAACTATAAAAAAACAGAAAGTAATCTAGAATGGCCCTATTCTGCTATATTTGAACTTAACAAAATTCTAATCGAGAATAGTACCAATTATAAAATTCACTACACACAAATCAAATCCAAAGTACATGGATACCGATATCTAGGTCCGAATTCATCCCTTTGTTTTGAGATTGACCCTTCTAAAAAGGTGCCGCACATACATGCCTACGGTTTAGGAGGTGCTGGCGTAACGCTCTCATGGGGCTTAGCAAAAGAAATAACATCAAAAGCCAATGAATTATTACAATCACCCAATGATAAGAACACATATAAGACCTCATCATCTATCCAAGCAAAGAATATTAGCCGTTTATTAGCTAATCTATACATAGGCTGAGCTACCTAAGAAGTAGGTCTTTATTCATTTTGAATGCTGGCATTAGTAATTATCAAACAAACGTATCACCCTCATTTTGTAACTGAACCTTTGCACGATAATTGATCCAATGTCCAGTGATAAAAGTAAAACTCCCAAATAGATTAACTCCAGCTTCTTCATACTCGATAAGACTATAGAAATATAACCAAGGTAGGAAAATAATGATAGTGTTATAAACCAAAAAAGGTTACGAACTTATTTGCATCTAATCGTTTTAAAGATAAAATCACCATAGAGGTTATGGCTAAAAAGAAAACCAAATGGGTGAATTCATGCACACGCTCTAAAGTTGACCAGAAAGGGATTAATGAAATAAATACAGGAACTAGTAAACAGTGGATAGCACAGACAAAGGAAAGACCTATACCGAGTCGGTCCCATCATCTTTGTTTGTTTACCGTCTCACCCCGAGGGAATTTATTACACTTCGAATCCGCCTATGGTTGAGAATTCTCTTCTACCATTTATCGCCTGTTACCCAATATTCTAAGCAAAAAAATAAACATATTAATAAAATCTAAATACAATCTAAGTGCACCCAAAATAGCTACCTTTCTCCCCTCTTCTGATTCCGCGATCACCTGTGCAGCTAATTGCTTTATTTTTTGTGTATCGTAGGCTGTCAAACCAACAAAAACTAAAACCCCTGTGTAACTTATAATCCAATAAAGTCCTGAACTCTGCAAAAAGATATTAACAACACTTGCCAAAATAAGCCCAATTAAGGCCATAAACAAAAGATTACCCCAGCTAGAGAGATCTTGTTTTGTTGTGTAGCCATACATGCTCATAACTCCAAACATTCCAGCGGTTATAAAAAATGTTGATGCAACAGAGGCTCCAGTATAGGCAATAAGTAGAACGGAAAGGGTGAGCCCATTTAATACTGAATATAATAAAAATAATCCTATCGCCATATTTGATGACATTCTTTGAATACCTGATGAAATCCAAAATACTAGGGCTAGTTCAACCAGAATTATTCCAAAAAGGACAAATGAGGAGCTAAATATGATTCCTAACAATAATTCAGATTGCGCAGTACGATAAGCTACATAACCCGTCAAAATTAACGCTAACGTCATCCATAAATAGACTTTTTGCATAAAATCAGCTTCAACTGACAGTATACTCTCTACATAAGTTCTTGACTGTAAATCCATGATAAAAAAATGTGATGATTGGGTTTAGAAAATAATTACCTGTGTTAAATAATGACTATAAATATACGAATAAAGACTAATCTTCTTCTCTAATTTGTATTAATAAAAACAAATTACACTCAAAACCAATAACTAAGCTTTATCAAAAATATATTAATAGGCTTATGGTCGAACATATCACCAAAATCTCTTGATATATCCATAAGTCCATTCCCCATTACTCCGTCTCTTTTTTGTTGCCAAACGAAAAATAAAATAGATCCTGGAGTGTATTCCCAACGAAATACCGCGTTTCCTTGAAGTGCTGTGTAGGTAAAGTCTGGTCGGTAAAATCTGAAAGAAGTAGAATTCTCGTCACCAAAACTCACCTCATACAAGCCAGCTCCTAAATCGTTTAGCTCTCCCTCATCCACTCCATAAGAATCAAAATCAAAAGTTCTTTCTTGCTTTAATTCCCCAAATTCAGAAAAAAGCGCCGATTGGACATAGGGTCTAATATAAGTTTCTAACGTCATTTTTGGTGAAAATGTCCAATTCAAACGAATATTTGCTGACAGGCTTGAACTTTTATTTCTAGCAAAAATATATCGATATCCATATGTTTGATCAGCATCAGGATCTGTTGCACTTCTTGCGATTGTTGCCACATATTGGTCTTGCTTAGTTTGATTGACATACTCTGGCCCAATAACTAATCTTACTTTTGAATTGACTATCCAATTCAAGTTTATTGAAAAAGTATCGTCACTTTTACTATCCAAATCCCTTAAAAAAAACTGAGTGTATTCCACACTTAAATTTCTAGACGAATTAGTGTTTATTTTATTGTATACATAAAGACTATTTACCGGCTTAACTAAAGGTCCGCCTCTAGTTAATCGATCATCAAATCGATTAAGACTAAGTTGTGTTTCTGTTACCCAAACAAATTGATTATTGAACATTCTATATGATCCGACTGCCCAATTTTGTAAACTAATTTCTCTGTCGAAATTCCAACCAACCATATATTGATTCCACATCGTAAAATAGCGCCCAATTCTTGGATTTACCTCCTTGTATCTAGCGTAGAAGGATAAAATTCTATAGTCCGATCTATTTTGAAAACCTATATCATTAGTTTCGTAACCAGGTGTTACCAATGAATAAGTTAATGATCCCGTCCAGTGCTCACCCGATGCTTTTTTAAGACTCCATTCCCCTGCAAAACCACTTAAATTGAGAATAGAATTATCCACATCAAAAGATTTTGCATCTACACGCTGATAATATCTGGTCGGAGATTGCTGTAAGGCAGTGATGAAGGATTTATCACCATTTACTCTACTATATGAAACTACCCCACTAGCAATCCATTGCCTATTATTCCAAGAATGTTCCCAATCCGAACCTACTAAATAAGATGAATTTGCCATATACTGCTCAAAATAAGTTTCTTCAACAGAACGATTTACACTACTTAAATATCCCCCAACTATTGTATTCCCCTCGTTAAAGTCTTTCTTAACCCTTGATACAAAATAATTAGCGGAGGGTTCAATTGGATATACCCCTTTCGACTGATCGGTGCCATCTTGTAGACGTACTGTGTAAGCTGCCTCCTCACCTCTAGTTACCGCATCTAAGACGCCAATAGACCAACCATTCCGTGTTTTACCACTTAATTTTACTGCCCCTGCTATTCGAGTTTGGTTAGGTCTATCTTGATAGACCTGAGCTATGTCATTGTTATAAAATGAGTTACCATTGAATGCATTGAATGCAGCTATTGAGCCTGTAGGAAAGCGCCCTATTCTCCTAGAATAAAATGTAATTGGGTTACTTGGAGTGAAGTCAGTTTGTGTTTGACCAAAACGAAAGATATCGCTACCCTCCAAAAAAAATGGCCTGCGTTCAGGAAAATAAATTTCAAATGCTGATAGATTTATAGTAGCTGGATCCGCTTCAACTTGACCAAAATCAGGATTAATAGTAGCTGTCAAAGTAATATCAGAAGTGATACCGTACTTGATAACTCCACCAAATTTCTGGCTAAAATTGTTAGCTTTAAAATAAGGGTCATCACCCACTTTTTGCTCTCTTACATTATTAATAGAGATATAAGGTGTTATCTCTAATCTATTATATTCTAATAAGTTATAAATTCCATTTAAACTACCAAATCTAGATACCATTCCACCTTCAGAACGCGAAATAGGTGCCCAAAAATTTATTTCTGAGTTTCGAGCAATTCGGCGCTGAAAATTTATCCCCCATAATTGATTTACTTTTTTAACATCATAACGTATTTGAGATAAAGGTATTTTCATCTCTACGGACCACCCATTCGAAAGTATCACAGCCTCTGCTTCCCAAACCGCGTCCCATAGAATATCTTCTTTTGTGTCGTTGTAGTATAAAACATCTTTTTGGACACCACGAGGGTTTACTGCAAAAGTAAAGGCAGTCCGTTTATCATTATAACTATCAATATTTATGTAAACCCAGTCAGATGAAAACGAACCATCCTTCCTAAAAATAGGCGCCACAATTGAATCTGGATTTTGATCGTAGGCCATGATTCCAACCCATAGATATTGATCATCATAAGCTACCGAAACCTCAGTTGGCTGACTTGGAAAACCCCCATCTACCGGCATAAACTGAACAAAATCATTAGCTTTCTCAGTGATATTCCAAATTTCTTCATCCAATAAACCATCTAAGACGATCTCATTAGCTTTACTCAATCGCGTTGCATTCAATTTAGATTGGCCGAACACTGCGATAGTTGAGAATAATACAGAAAGTGTCGCAAATACGATGACGGAATAAGCTTTTACAATTAAATACCCTTGCTGACGTCGGTGATAATGTCCGTAACTCATTAAAAAACATTATTGATAAGGTGGTTAGAATTTATACTAGGTGAAATTGAACAATAATTACGTATTTAAACACATGATTTAGCCAAATATCTAAATAAACTTAAACTTCACTCAAAATCATAGGAGTATTTATTCATTATTTTACTATAAAATATATCTAAAAGAGATAACTTTTAATTACAGTTTAATCTTATTGGTTTTATTTTTAAACCGCGATTTCTTTACTCTTTCATTATTAGAATTTAAAAATCACTCATCAACCACAAATCATCGCTACGATTAAATTGTGTTATACCCATGGAAAAACTATTACCAATCTTACTATTTAGCTTCCTATTAAGCACCACTCAATGCATTACAAAAACTGAAGATTACAATAAAAGTGCTGAAAACTTAATTTGGTCTGATGAATTTGATGGAGACATTATCGATCTCACCAAATGGAGGTTTGAAACTGGTGATCATGGATGGGGCAATAATGAGTGGCAAGATTACCAACCACAAGACTCTGATAATGTGGAAGTAAAAAATGGTACACTTCGGATAACCGCACGAAAAACGGGGCTAGGCCAACGAGTAGGTGACTATACCTCTGCTCGTATTAACAGCCGGGAATCTTTTTTATATGGAAGAATAGAAATACGCGCTAAAATGCCCGATTATAAAGGACCAGGAATTTGGCCCGCTTTATGGATGCTTGGGGTCAATATTGGGTATCTCGGGTGGCCTCTTTGCGGTGAAATCGACTTAATGGAATACATAAGTTCTAAACCTAATTCTGTCCTAATGACTATTCACTCTCAAGCTAATAATCATAAGAATGGCACACAGCTGAGTACAGGATTCGTACCGCTTCCAAATATTGAGGAGGAATTCAATATATTTGGACTTCTTTGGGAAGAAGAGCGTCTTGTATTCTATGTAAATAGACTGGAACAAGTCTTATTAACCATCAACAGGCCCGAAGACTACAACCAAAAGAATTGGCCCTTTGATAAACACCACTACTTCTTAATGAATATTGCCATAGGTGGAAGTTTCGGTGGATCGAACGGTGTAGATGATTCTATTTTCCCTGCAACCATGGAAGTAGATTATGTTCGTGTTTACGCCTTAGAATAACGCTATCAAATATCACTACCAAGAACTAAGAAATACCCCCTTTTACAGCTTTTTATTGATCTGAAATCAAGTGTGCAATAGTGGCCCCCCAAGAAGATCGATCATATGCAGCCTCATAAGAAATCACTCTAGAATCTCGTTCTAGAATAGCATGAACACCCCTGCGTAATATACCCTTACCTTTGCCATGGATAATTCGTATCTCTAAGATATTTCTGTTAAGACATTCAGTAATGTATTCCGGAATGAGGGTATTAATCTCGTTGGGCTTAAAGACATGCAAATCTAAAATTCCATCTATAGGGTATTCCTGAGTATCATCGTTATCTGGCATAGTAAAAATGATTAGGAAAGTGCATCTACCACTCTACGTTCAGTAACAATATTTTTCGCAAAAGAGAGGACTTTTTGATGTTCTGGATGAGCATCATATCGTTTTAACGAATCTCTATCTGCATGAATCGAGAATAAGCAGATGTCACAAAATTGTTCGCCCTCCCCTTCAAAATTAACAAATACCTGTAGGTGAATAATATCAGAAATTAATTCAGGTAGCCGCTCTAATTTTTCCTTGAATTCTTGAATTAATTGATATTTGGGGACTCCTTGAAACTCATTTTTTATTTTCCAAAGGACGATATGTTTTAACATATTATTATTATTAACAGTGTATTTGTGTCCACTTAAATAAGAAAATGTCTGAAGGTGCTAGATATCTGACTATATGAGCATTAACTGGCTGGTTATTTTGTATGGTTAATTTAGAAACGAATTTCGCTAAATAACCGTATCTTTTTTTTAGAATATAAAATCAAGTTCGTATATAAACTACTGAATTTATTTAAATATTATGAAAGAATCGAACGATAGCCTAGCTCAATACGAAGTTTTTGACTAAATGAGAGAAGTTCATGCTATAAGTTATGTGCTAAATCGTATCAGAACCGATGCCTTTGTGTTAAGTGATGACGAAAAAAATAAACAAATAGAGTACCACTTTAAAAAATAATGGACACTCTTAATCTTGATCTGAACGACGATAGTCTTAAGGGAACCCAAAATAGAGTCGCGAAAATGTATGTTAAGGAAATTTATAATGGCTTAAACCCAGCTAATAAACCTGAGGCGAGAGCCTATAACAATAACTATGGCTACTCAGATGTACTTATGGAAAAAAACGTACATGTAAGTTTGTTTTGTGAACATCACTTTCTTCCTTTCATAGGTAAAGCACATATAGCCTACATATCTAAAGGAAAAGTTATTGGACTTTCCAAAGTCAACCGATTAGTTGATTATTATTCTAGAAGGCCACAGGTTCAGGAACGATTAACCTTGCAAATCGCTGACGCTATTTCAGATGCTATGAATACCGAAGATGTGACTGTTTATATCGCTAGTAAATACTTATATGTTTCTATGAGAGGAATTAAAGATCATACAAGTAGCACCATTAATTCCGAATTTAGAGGGGCATTCAAAAAGAAAGATATACAACTAAAATTTATTGATTTTATTCGTACCCCGTCTTAATAAATGTTTAACTATGTTAATAGTATGAGCTCATCTGAATTACATGTCTACAATACATTAACCAGAAAAAAAGAACTTTTCGAGCCTATACAATCTCCCCGTGTAGGTATGTATGTATGCGGTCCTACGGTATATGGAGATGCTCATTTAGGCCACGCCAAAAGCTATGTTTCTTTCGATGTTATTCGTCGATACTTGAGCTATTTAGATTATAAAGTAAGATACGTACAAAACATTACCGACGTTGGTCATTTGGTAGGAGACGGGGATGAAGGGGAAGACAAAATTTCCAAAAAAGCACGCGTTGAACAGGTCGATCCTATGGAAATAGCTGAAATATATACCTATACATATTTTCGGGATATGGATGCGCTATCAGTTCAGCGTCCTGATATTTCTCCTAGAGCTACCGGTCATATTCCAGAACAGATAGCAATGATTCAGGATTTAATCGATAAAGGGCATGCTTACATTATTAATGGAAATGTATACTTTGATATACTATCAGCTCCCAATTATGGCCAATTAAGCGGCAGAAATGTTGAAAATGCAACGAGTGGAACGCGTATTAAGACTGCATCAGATAAACGAAACCCTGCGGATTTTGCTTTATGGAAGAAAGCTGATGATAAACACCTAATGAAATGGCATTCACCTTGGGGAGTTGGGTATCCAGGGTGGCATATCGAATGCTCAGCTATGAGCATAAAATATTTAGGTGCTCATTTTGATATTCACGGTGGTGGAATTGAAAATCAGTTCCCTCATCATGAATGTGAGATTGCTCAAGCTGAATGTTCTACTGGAAAATCATTTGCGAAGTACTGGCTTCACAATAATATGGTTACACTGAATGGGCAAAAAATGGGAAAATCCCTTGGTAATGCCATAAGCCTAGAACAGTTTTTTAACGGCTCTCATCCTTTACTTCAGCGCTCATGGGACCCTCAAGTTATTCGTTTTTTCCTGCTACAAAGTCACTATCGCAGTACTACCGACTTTTCAGAAAAAGCGCTAGAAGCAGCTGAATCAGGCTTTCAATCACTACAGTCAGCCATTGAAAGTATATTGATATATAAACCCCAGAACCGTCATGATCATAAAAATGATGTGAATAATAATGTACTTCCAAATTTTAAGGCAGCTTTTGAGTCTGCTATGAATGATGACTTTAATACGGCACAAGCAATAGCTACCCTATTTGATAAAACGAAAAAAATAAAGAAAAAAATTACCGCCGGTCAGTCACCTTCGGATCTATTCGCTCTACAAAATTGGCTCAAAATTGCTTTAACCAAAGTACTTGGACTTGAAACTAATTCACCTGAAAAATCTGGTGGTAATTTCAATGATAATCTAAGTGAGGATCTACTACATTTATTAATTGATATTAGAACCAAAGCCAGAATGGAAAGAGAATTTGAGTTATCAGACATTATTAGAGACAGGCTTAAAGATCTCAATATCGAATTAGAAGATAGTAAAGAAGGAACTCGGTATACTCTGCCCAAATGAAACTGTTCCAACAAGTTTTGACTGCCATACTTATTGGGTTTGTACGCTTTTATCAAATAGCCATCTCTCCTTATCTCGGACGTAAGTGTAGGTATTCCCCTACCTGTTCTGAGTATACTATTGAGGCTATAAAAGAATGGGGACCTCTGAAAGGTGCTTGGTTTGGAATAAAGAGAATTTCAGGTTGTCACCCATGGGGAGGATATGGATACGACCCCGTGCCAAAATCAGACAAATCAAAAAAATAATCGCATATTACCATCAGAATGGCATAGTTTAACTTAATTTACTCACCTTTACAGAGACAATTTTCACATCTGAATTTAGTCACAATGACCAATATTACCTCTATTTAAAGAATTTCGATCGAATAAGTAGAAGGAGCCCATAATTATGCTCCAAAATTTGACCTAAAAGGGTTAATGCCTGTGGTCACTACAGACTAGCATTCAGGAGTATTGCTTATGTACGGTTTTATGGATGAAGAAGCACTTAAAAAAAAATTGCTCTAGGAGAGGCAGTTTATTACTCCAGAAGTAGGAAAAAGCTTTGGCACAAAAGTACTACCACCCGTTTAACACAAATTGTTAAGGAATTACGCATTGATGATGATCAAGATTGTGTTTGGCTGCGTGTAGAAGTCTAAGGAAATGGGGTGAGTTGTCACGTTGATCACCGCGCATGTTTTTACAAAAGTGTACCAACCAGAGATGCGTTTAAGAAGACAGATAAAAGCTTATTTACAAAGAAAATGAAAAGGTATTTAACCCCAAAGATGTCTACGGAGACGCTCCTAATCCGACTATTCTTTAAACTAGCTTATTTCATAGGCTAACTCGTTAAGTTTGCTGTAAAATACAAAAAAATGGTCGTAACTAGATGTTAATGGGCCTCTAACCAGTGATCTCCTATCCCCCATTCGACTTTAAGTGGTACTTTTAGCTCAATAGCTTGCTCCATTTTTTTTACAATAATTGTTGGCACCCAGTCCCTCTCGTCTTCATGCAACTCAAATATCAATTCATCATGGACCTGTAATAGCATTCTAGTTTTGATATTTTCTTCTCGTATCCACTGATCAATGGATAACATTGCTACCTTTATGATATCAGCAGCTGTGCCTTGTATCGGCATATTTATGGCAGCTCTTTCAGAAAATGCTCGTTCATTCCAATTACCGGACTCAATATCTGGTAAATAACGTCTTCTACCCATCAGTGTTTTAACGTAACCATGTTCTTTTACAAATTCCTTAGCAAATTCGATATAATCAGATATATTAGGAAATCGACCAAAATAAGCGTCAATCATATCTTTTGCCTCCCCAGTGGATATTCCAAGATTCTGAGCTAAACCATAGGTACTTAATCCATAAGGAATCCCAAAATTAACTTCCTTTGCTTTTCTCCGATGGTCCGAGGTTACATGATCTAAACTATCTAATGAAAAAATTTCTTTTGCCGTGCGAGCATGAATGTCTTCCCCGCTCATAAAAGCTTGTATCATATCTGGATCTTCAGAAATATGCGCAATAATACGTAGCTCCACCTGAGAATAATCCGCTGATAGTATTTTATACCCTTCTTCTGGTATGAACGCTTTTCTAATTTCACGACTACGTGTTGTGCGTATAGGAATATTTTGCAAATTTGGATTCGAAGATGCTAGACGACCCGTCGCTGCCACACATTGATTATAGTTGGTGTGTAGGCGATGGCTCAGTGGTGATAAAAGATTAGGTAATGCATCAGCATAAGTAGATTTCAATTTAGTTAAAGACCGGAATTCAAGTACCTGTTCAGGCACTTTATGCACATGTGCAAGCTTGGATAAAACTACTTCATTAGTAGAGTATTTACCTGTTTTAGTTTTCTTACCAGCTGGTAAGCTTAATTTTTCGAAGAGAATATCTCCTAACTGTGCCGGCGAATTGAGATTGAACTCTTCTCCACACTGATCAAAAATTACTGACTTAAGGCGCTCCATATCTTCACTCAGAGCAACTGAGAACTCTTCAAGGAGCTTAGTATCCAAAGCAATTCCTTTAGCTTCCATTCGAGCTAGTACTCGGCTCAACGGAAAGTCTAAATTGAATGCTACTTCGTTTAGGCCATCTTTCTTCAATTTCTCTGAAAAAATCGTATATAGTCGAAATGTAATGTCGGCATCTTCACATGCATAAGGTACTAGAACTTCCATAGGAACCTCCGCCATAGTTAGTGGTTCTTTTGCCTTACCCTTATCTAAAAGCTCGGTTATAGGAATGGGTTGGTACTGAAGATAGCGCAAGGATAGCTCATCCATTTTTAGCCTCTGATCTGAATCAATAAGATAGGCAGCTATCATAGTATCAAAAATTTTGCCACACAATTCGATACCATGTCGCTCTAAAACCGTGTAGTCAAATTTGTAATTATGAGCAATAACCAGAAGGTCAGTAGCTCTTAATATTTGTTCCAAAGCTAAATTCCATTCCGGATTATAAGGAATATATACGGCCTTGTGTGATTCTTGAGTCATGGCTATACCCACTAAATTAGCCGTTAGTGGATCCGCTCTATCAGTCTCAGTATCTACGACCAATGGCTTAGTAAGATCAATAGACTCTAAATAGGCTAATAAATCTACTTCATTATCAATCAACCGATACTCAACCTCACTCGTATAGTAGGTTGCTGCTTTAATATTAGTTGCATATAAATTCAATGCAGACTCAGTTTCGGAATTATTAATTTGAGTCTTTGACAGCTTCTTCAGGGAATCCTTACTCTTGAGATTTATTCCTTCTTCACTCTTCGATTCATTGAAAGAATCATGAACGAAGGTTGGTTTATCTGTCATAGAAACAGAGTCTACCGCTGAAGCGGAGTGTGATGAAATATCTTCATATTTCCTAGTTAAGCTTCTAAAACCCATCCTAGAAAAAAAAGCAGCCAAATTAGACCAATCCGCTTCGTTTCTACTCAAATCTATCCATGATTGTACTCCAGGAACATCGATTTTAATAGTGACCATTTTCCGGGCATGCCTGGCGTCATCAGCATATTCAATTAAATTTTCTCGTTGTCTTTTGGCTGAAATAGTTAAAGCCTGGTCCAATAATTTATCTAGCGACTCATATTGCTTGATTAACTTAGGTGCCCCTTTTTTTCCGATACCAGGTACTCCAGGAATATTATCAGATGCATCACCCAGAAGAGCCAAAACATCAATAACTTGATTAGGATATACTCCAAAATAATCCTTTACTCCCTCTTCATCGATGCGATCAAAACCCCCATTTTTATTATTGGGCTTAAGCATATATACATTCTGATTTACCAGCTGCATAAAATCCTTATCAGGGGTTACTAGATACACCTCTGCCTCCCCCGCTTCCACCGAATTGGCTAGAGTTCCAATAATATCATCCGCTTCGAAACCATCTTGTTCTATGTTAGGAATATTCCAATAGCTGAGCATTTCTTTAATCAGCGGAATTCCTACTCGTAATTCTTCGGGTTGTGGCGGCCGTTGTGCCTTGTAGCGGTCATCCCATTCATGCCGAAAAGTGGGAGCATGTGTATCCCATGCAACAGCTAGATGACTGGGTTCAAACTCGTCGATTAGTTTATCCATGGTATTGGCAAAACCCAAAATAGGTCCGGTGGATATTCCTTCACTGTTGACTAGATTAGCTCGTATAAAAGCAAAATGTGAACGGTAAGCCAGAGCCATGCCATCAATTAATAAGATTTTTTTATCTGACATGAATTGTATTATGACTGTTCGTTAAAATAGGCTACAACTGCATTTGAAGAAATATTGAAATGTTCATATAACTCTTCAAAAGGCGCCGACTCTCCAAAGCTATCTATTCCTATTGCTCTTCCTTCTAGACCCAGGTATTTTTGCCATCCAAAGGTGGATCCTGCTTCTATAGATACTCTTTTGGTCAAATGAGTGGGTAACACTGAATTCTTGTATTCGGCAGACTGTAATTCAAAAAGTTCCCAACTTGGCAAACTTACTACCCGAATTCTAGTGCCTTTTTTAGCCAACTCTGCCTGTGCTTGCATGGCTAGCTGAACTTCGGATCCAGTTGCTATGACTATTCCCTCTGCTTCTCCATTTTCAGCCTCAGATAACACATATCCCCCTTTTGCGACTAATTCAGCCGCGTTATATGTGTACCTAAAGTAGATAGGTACATTTTGCCGAGTTAACACTAAGACACTTGGGCCTGATTTATGCTCTAAGGCCACTTTCCAAGCATAAGAAACCTCATTAGCATCTGCTGGGCGAAGTACTAAAACATTGGGCATGGCGCGCAAACTAGCTAAATGTTCCACAGGTTGATGGGTAGGTCCATCCTCACCTAAGCCTATACTATCATGTGTCATTACGAATATAGACGGAATTTTCATTAATGCAGCCAGACGAAGAGCTGGTCTAAGATAATCCGTAAAAACAAAGAAGGTAGCCCCAAATGCATGTAAACCGCCATGCAACATTATTCCATTTACTGCTGCTACCATTCCAAATTCACGCACTCCAAAATGAATATTTCGTCCCTTGTGATTATACCGAGTAAATGAACCAGCACCTATAATATCAGTTTTTGTGCTAGGGCCTAAATCGGCTGAACCACCAATTAAGTTAGGTATTGTATCTTTAAGTGCATTAATTACTATTCCTGAACTAGTCCTAGTAGCCATTCCCTTAGGATCAGCGTCAAATTCAGGTAATGCATCCGTTATATTTAGAAGATATGTTTGATTCATCCATGAAGTAAATTTTTTATAAAGAACTGGATCATTCTTTTCTAGATGCGTCAATTTATTGTTCCAATCCAATTCGAGTGCAGCACCTGACTCCGCTCTTGCCTGAAACGCATCATACACTTGCCGCTCCACATAGAAGTGATCGTCTGGATCCAGACCATAACCCATCTTGGTTCTACGAATTTCATCTTCACCTAGTGGGGCGCCGTGGGATGATTCTTTTCCCTCTTTATTCGGGGAACCGTAGCCAATCTTGGTTTCACAAACAATTAATGAGGGTTGTTCAGTGTTTGCTTTGGCTTTTAAAATAGCTTGTCCAATATGTTCATGATTATGGCCATCTACTTTAATAACTTGCCAATTATATGCTAAAAAGCGTTCTATAACATCTTCAGTAAATGCAAGATTAGTGTCACCTTCTATGGATATAGAGTTAGAATCATATAAATAGATTAATTTTTCCAGGGATAAATGTCCGGCCAATGAAGCGGCTTCGTGAGAGACTCCCTCCATCAAGTCACCATCACTTACAATTGCATAAGTATAGTGGTCTATTAAGGTCTGAGAAACTGTATTAAACTGAGCAGCTAAATATCGTTCTGCCATGGCAAATCCAACACCAGTTGCAAAGCCCTGACCCAATGGGCCTGTGGTCATTTCAACGCCTGGAGTCACACCTAACTCCGGATGGCCTGGTGTTTTTGAACGCATTTGACGAAAATTTTTAAGTTCATCCATACTCAAATCATAACCCGACAGATGCAACAAACTATATAGCAACATAGAACCATGTCCAGCGGAAAGTATAAATCTATCACGATCGAACCATTGGGGATTTTTTGGATTATATTTCAAAAATTTGGTCCAAAGAACCATAGCCACATCTGCCATTCCCATTGGCATACCAGGGTGTCCAGAATTTGCTTTTTGAACGGCATCCATCGAAAGAGTACGGATAGTGTGAGCACATAATAGATCAATAGCATTATTCATAAAGGCTTAGCTAGTAGTTGGTATTAATGAAAATCAAAAAAAGTGGGTAAACTTAAAGAAAATAACTCCACTCAAAGCCGTATTGTCAATACTAAGTTAGTTAATGTGAGAATGAGTTTAAATAAAAAAAGCCTCGCTTTTAACGGGGCTTCATAATTTACAAAGTGATTACTTAAGGGCGAGTCCTTTCGCATTTTAATTCGTGCTCTATTTTATACTCTGAAGATTGTTTGAATGAGCCATAACTTGCACTCTCAAAAGCCAAGCATGCTTCCCCTTTATTTTCTAACATTTGATTCGCAAAACCTAACTCGAAAAATATTTTAGCTTTATCAGTGTTTCCACCTGTTTCAAAAATTAGAGCCTGTCTGGAATACCTAATAGCGTCGCTATAACGGTCTAGTTTGTTAGAAGCCTCTGCTAATCTATAATAGCTATCAGCTGACTCAGAAGAATAATCTAACGAAGATATCAATAACTCAATAGCTTTGGTAGAGTTACCAGCCTCAATAGCTTTTACACCCTTAAATAATAAGTCCCCATGAGCAGATTGGTTTGCAAGACGCTCCACTGCTGAATCATTCACTCGTATAGCAGTAGCTATCGCTTGGTCGATCCAACCCATGAAACCATCAACATCTTCAGGACTATTTTTTTTGTGCACCAAAGCCCTTTGATAATATGCTTTAGCGTAATTTGGGTTGATTTTAATTGCCTCATTGAAAGCTACTTCCGATTCTGCAAACATTTCACGCTTGTACAACATGGTACCTTTCTGAAAATTGAGCTGAGCAAGTACATTCGTAGACTTATTTTGAACATCGGTATCACCAGAACTGGCACCAATTTCTTTAGATTGGTAAAATAATGCAATAGCCGTATCTAATTTTTCTAAACTAGGGCCACTTCGAAAATCATTAAATGCATCAACTGCTATAGTATAATAAAGTTTTGGTATTTTTTTTTCAGAACGAGTTTTGATGTCTTCGGCATCATTACCCAGCTGAGAGGCAATATCAATAGCTTCAGTATACTTATCAATAGCTACCAAGTAATTTTTAGCTTGAGCCAATTCTTGGGCTTTATTGTAAGCATTAATAGCTGCGGTTCGGTCCTGTGCCATTAAAAACGTACCGGCCAATAGTACAATATTTAAAAAGGAAAAGAAAGATTTCATAGTAATGATGTGGAGTGTTTCAATTCTACTTATAGAAAGTTTTGAATTTACGTATACTAATATATTAAGAAAAAATAGACGTTAATGGTTCCCCGTTTCAATTAAAAATAGCAGATTAATTAAAAGTAAAAGTTAGGCATTGGTTCTTTACGCTCATATGCAGTACGTATTTTGGCAACCCCATCCTCAATAGAATCAGTCAAAAAGAATAAGTCCCTATCCTTTTTCGAAATGGTTCCATGATTAATCATTATTTCTTCAATCCAATAAACCAAACCACTCCAATAATCTACCCCAATTAACACAATAGGTATAGTTGAAATTTTTTGAGTTTGAACTAGTGTTAGACTCTCAAATAATTCATCCATGGTTCCAAAGCCACCCGGAAAAACAATTAATGCCTGAGAATACTTAATGAACATGACTTTTCTAACAAAGAAATAATCAAAATTAAGAGCAAACTCTTTCTGTACATATTGGTTTATTCCCTGTTCATATGGCAATTCAATCCCAAGGCCAACTGACTTTCCACCACTGTCCTGAGCTCCTTTATTTGCCGCCTCCATTATCCCAGGGCCTGCACCAGTGATGACTCCAAAACCCATTTTAGTTAATAAGTTTGCACACTCTGAGGCTTTTTTATAGAAAGGATCATCTTTAGCGGTCCTAGCCGATCCAAAAATACTTACACAGGGTCCAATTCTAAAAAGGGTATCATATCCATCAACCAGTTCACCCATTATTTTGAAAATACTCCATACCTCTCGATCGTACCCATTTTTATATGAATTAGGAATTAGCAACGGCTTCTGTTGATCCATAATTTTAGAAATGATTAATAATTAAGTTTTATTTTTTATTTTTTGTGCGGTCTCAATAGTTGGACTTTTATGGAATTTTATAAATAGAATTAGTCTAAGCCTATTTAAAATCGAGTTGAAACCCAAGCATTGGTATCGCCTTACTAGTACCGGCATTTTGTGTACCAGACTTGCTGTTCTCTAGATGATAAATATCAAATGATGGACGTAGACTTAAATCATCTGAAACATCAAACGTTGATAAATGTGCATATACATAAGCATCTACAACATTTAGCGCATAAGCCAATCCAACGGTCACATATATAAAATCCCTTCGATTGCGCAAAAAGTTACGATTGTTCTTTAATTGGCTGATATTTGCCCCTATTAGCCTGTCAGGAGTCGGGCCAAATCGGAGATCATCATGATCAGTAGCAGCGTTATAATAGGCTGCTTTATAGTCATGATACTGTTTTGTCAAATACACACTGTAATAGCCTAAACCACTGAGAAGGCCGTAAATAATCGGAATCTTCCAGCCTTGATTGTTATGATATTGACCTAACCCCGGGACTATCAGCGACTTTCGTAAAATCTGTTTAGGATAGGGAAGCGCATTAACTTGTTTGTCTGCCCTAGCATTTATGTTGCTGGAAGGGCGGGTAGAATCGGACAGGATTAACGTACTTTCTCGGATTATTGGAACCGTATCTAAGGTGTCAGATAAATTCGGAATGGTTACATTAAATTGTGATGATGGATAAAATGATGACTTATGATGATTAGTACTATTCGACTGTCCAAAAATGATATCTTGTGAAAAAAAAACAATAATGAAGCTAATCAAACCAATTCTTACCAACAAAAAAAATCTTAAGTTGGTCATATATCTACTATTCTGTGGATGAAAGAAGTATTAATATTCGGTCTAAATCATCGTCTGTGAAGTATTTTATACGAATTTCTCCACCTTTTAGAAAAGTCTTCATTTGCACTTTCGTACCAAGTGCACTTCGTAATTTAGATTCTATATCTTTAATAATAGCACTATTTAATTTTGCAGGATTTTCTTTTTTTTCCAACGTCTTAATTTTTTCGCTATAATCATCAATTCTAGAATTATTACACTTAACTCTAATATAATTTTCTAAGCGACGAACTGACCATTGTCCTTTTATTACCTTATCGAGAATAAACTGTTGTTCGGTAACTGAGTCAGCACCAAGTAAAGCTCTTGCATGTCCTCCAGTAATTCTATTGGACGATAAAGCTAATTGAATGAAATCGGGTAAATTCAACAACCTAAGCATGTTGGTGACCGTTGTCCGGTTTTTACCTACCTTATTAGCTACTTCAGATTGGGTATAACTAAACTCTTCGAGCAACCGTTTATATGCAAGAGCTATCTCCAAGGGATTTAAATCTTCACGCTGAATATTTTCAATCAGCGCATACGCCATACTTTGTTCGTCATCAGCATGTCGAACGTAGGCAGGTAGATTAGAAATACCTGCTAATTTAGAGGCTCTTAGTCGACGTTCACCACTAATTAGCTCATAGCGTTTATCGCCTAAATAACGAACAGTAATTGGCTGAATAAGCCCATACTGTTGTATAGATTTAGCTAACTCCTCTAACCGTTCTTGGTCAAATTCTTTCCTTGGTTGGAAAGGATTCGCACGGATCTGATTAGGTTCTAAGAGGAGTACTACATCTGCCTTACGATGTTTTGATTCTGAATATAATTCAGAACCCTCTTCCGTTAATTTTCTACTATTATTAGATTGTTCAGATTGTTTTCTAAACCTAGTTTCTGCTAAACTTTCTTGCTGACCAGTTTCTGTTAAGATGGAAACCTTCTTATTTTGCTGATCTTCCATATCAGGAAAAAAAGCTCCCAGGCCTCTTCCTAGTACTTTCTTATTCGCCATGTCCTTTTACTTAGTTAATACAGGACTATTCTTAAATAGTTTTCTATTCCTTTTAATAATTTCGCTTGCTAAAGCCAAATAATTCTTTGCTCCCTTAGAAGTTGAATCATAAAGTAATGCAGGCTTGCCAAAAGACGGTGCCTCCGCCAAGCGTACATTCCTGGCAATAACTGTCTTGAATACACGATCATCAAAATATCGCTTAACCTCTTCTGCCACCTGGTTGGACAATCTAGTTCTAGTATCATACATAGTCAATGCCACACCTTCTATATCCAGGTTAGGATTTAAATGTTGACGTACAATTTTTATAGTGTTAAGTAGTTGCCCCAAACCTTCGAGAGCAAAATATTCACACTGAACTGGTATCAAAATAGAATCAGAAGCAGTTAATGCATTGATGGTCAAAAGGCCTAATGAAGGTGGACAATCGATGATGACGAAATCATACTTATCTCGTAATTCAGCTATAGCCTTCGTCAAAATTCTTTCACGCTGATCACGATCGATCATCTCTATTTCAGCTCCTACTAAATTTATATGAGCCGGCACAAGGTCAAGGAAGTCTAACTCTGTTTGTCGAATAGTATCGTTAATTTCAGCACTACCTATCATGACTTCATAGATAGAATTAGTTACCGTGGAGGTATCTATTCCTAACCCACTAGTAGTATTACTTTGCGGATCAATATCAATAATCAATGTAGGATGTTCAATAGCCGCTAAACTAGCAGCTAGATTTATAGATGAGGTGGTTTTACCTACCCCTCCTTTTTGATTTGCAATAGAAATTACTTTACCCATTGACGACTTAAAACTATTAAATATAACTAAATATAAAAGTACGTCCGAAGCGAACCAAAAATACTTATTAACAGTGGAGTACTAAGTTATCCACATTGAGAATTTAAATGGGTAAATATGATGATTAAGGTGTTTTTCCTGTTAGTAAAATTTTTCTGCTTTGACCAGTGTATCCTGTTTTATCGTTTACTAGACGTAACTTGCTATTATGTTGGCTTACATGTTTTATTCCCTGGGATTGATTAGGATTTAATTCAATGGTACCAGCAAAACGTATTATATAATTATGGTCAACCCACGGACTAATCTCACTATTTATTTTACTTGTATTATTTTCTGCACTTATATCCTTAGCATTAGTCAATGGCGATATAATCCTTTGTTCGTTAACTTCTATATTAGTTAAGCTCTCACTAGAAGTTTGGCCTGCAGGCACCCAAGTGTTCCAAGCAACTAAAGCAATCGCTAGTACTAAAAAACTAGCTGCTATTTTTATAGTATCTTGCTGCATCCTTTGCCAAATCCAGTTAGTAGTTGATGAGTTAATAGATGTTTCTGCCTCAGTAAATATAGTTTCTTTTAAATGTAATGGAGTTTTAAATGAAGGGTATACACTGGTTTTTTGCCACGTCTGTTTTAAACTTTCGACTTCTATAAGTAAATCTTGGTCCAACTGAATTCTTTGCTCAAATGAAATTTTCTCACACGGATCCATTTCGTCCATTAAGAAGCGAATAATGTCTGTATGTTTAACATGCATGGTTTTGTTCTGATTGTTTTTCTTCTTCAAAATATTTTCTAAGATTTGATAGTGCATATCGCATACGCCCTAAAGCCGTGTTAATTGAAACACCAGTGATTTCAGCTATTTCTTTGAAGGATAACTCTTCGTAATGACGCAACATAATTACTGCTCTTTGCTCCTCAGGTAAACGACTTATATGTTTATACATTCTCTTTTTGTCCTCATGCTGAATATAGTCTTGTGAGGGATCTAATGCTCCTTCATCGGTGACTCGATGGAAAAAATCTGTATTTTCTTCTCCTTCATTATTAGAAATGCGTACAAACTTTTTTGCCCTTCGCAAATAATCTATGGTAGCATTATGAGCTATTCGCATGACCCAGGCAATCCATTTTCCTTCCTCATTATAGTTTTTATCCATTTTATTAATAACCTTAGTAAAGGTATCCTGAAAAAGATCACTCGCAATTTCTGCATTATGTACCATGCTGTAAATGTAAGAGTAAATTTTAGATTCGTACCTATTATAGAGTGTTTTAAATGCCTCCATATCATGATTATGGCGGTATAAATGCACTAGCTCTTTATCTGATAAAGAGTATCGTCTAGGTATGGACTTGATCGGGTTTTGTATATTCATCCCACAAAAATGATACGCATCGATACAAAATAACATCACATGTGCATGTGAGTTCACTGCTTTACTTTATTTTCAGAAAAATATTCAAGTACTTTATTTGCCTTGGTAATTCCAATTTCTTTAGCTAACGTATGAAGTCGTAATTTTCGTATATTAGAAATTGAACCATATCTTTTTAGTAGCTGTATTGCTGTTTTCTCGCCAATACCCTTAATATTAGTAAGCTCACTGCCAATTATATTATTACTCCTTATCTTTCGATGAAAATTAATTGCGAATCGATGTGCTTCGTCCCTAACCTGTTGTAAGAGTTTGAGAGCTGGAGAGGTTTTTGGGATCATGATAGCATCTTTTAGACCAGGTAAAAAAACTTCCTCTAGCCTTTTTGCCAAACCTATGATCTCACATTCATCATAAAATCCTATCTCCTTTAATGCCTTTACGGCTGCGCTCAGTTGCCCCTTTCCCCCATCAATTACGATTAGATCAGGAATATACTCTCTATTCTTTTGCACTCTTTTATATTGCCTCGTTAAGATTTCTGCCATTGAAGCAAAATCGTCGGGTCCAATAACTGTTTTAATATGAAAGTGTTTGTATTGAGTTTTTCTTGGTTTGGTATCGACAAAACACACCATGGAGGCCACTGGATAAGCACCTTGAAAATTGGAATTATCAAAACAGTGAATAGTACGAGGTAAGCGGCTAAGATTTAATAAATGATGTAAATCTGAAATAGCGGCTGGGATTCGATTTCGCTCTCTCTTTTCCAACTCTAATGCACGATCATTAAGGTGTAATTTTGCATTAGTTATGGCCATCTTTACTAATTTAGCTTTGTCTCCACGCTCTGGAATTTTAAAGGGTACTTTTTTTGCTTTATGCTCAAATAAATACCTATGTAGCACTTCTTCATCTACCAATTCATGGCTTAAATATATTTCGTCTGGTAATGTTATATGATGATCAGAAGTGTAATAGTCCTCAATGAAACTTTGAAGTAATTGCGAATGAGAGTATTCTTGGACAAGTTTGATAAAGCGGTGGAATTTACCCACCAATTTTCCCTCACGAATTTTTAAAAGTACCCCGCATGCTTCATTTATTTCGCTATGTTTTTCTACCACAAAAAGATCCCGATCTTGTTCCGTTTCAGTCACCATTTTCATTCGCTCACTATACCTTATGATAGCTTGTAAACTGTCTCGCAAGTAGGCTGCCTGCTCGAAGGCCATAGCTTGAGCTGCAATTTGCATTTCTTCTTTAAGTTCTCGAATGAGTAAACTAGTCTTTCCATTAATGAGCTTTGTGACCTTTTCGATATTAGATTGATAGGTTAGCATAGGTAGCTCAGCCGAACAACTTCCAAGATAATCATCAAAACAACTATGCCATTTGGGTGCATTTTTTGTTTTGTCCAAAATCTTAATGGATACAGCACAAGTACATAAACCAAAGGCTTTGCGAATGACTTCTAACATTCTCTTCATCCCATTTACGCTATCATATGGCCCATAATATTGACTCCCATCTTTTATAATTGTTCTAGTAGGAAACACTCTTGGACGATCCTCGTTGGTAATACAGATATAGGGGTAGGTTTTATCGTCTCTTAGAAGCACATTATATCGTGGGTGATTTTGTTTTATTAAATTATTTTCTAGTATGAGTGCTTCCGCTTCTGAATCCGTTACAATTACCTCTAAATCGGCAATTTTCTGAACCATTGTCTGTATTCGACCAGATTGAATACTGCGCTCCTGGAAATAAGATCGAACTCTATTTCGAAGCTTCTTAGCTTTACCTACGTAAAGAATAATTCCTTTAGCGTCCTTATAGATATAGACACCCGGTTCTAGAGGAAGATTGGCAATTTTTTCTTTTAAGGTATTAGATTCCATAGTGGTAACTTAAGGAATTTGTTCTATTTTCGAGCTAATCTCTTAAAATCAATACCAATATTTTGACTCAACTAAGCTTCTTATGAATTTAAAAAATAAATATGGGTTAATGTATTCTGTTCAAAAACCCAAAAAAAAGTCGGTTCTACGGTGGTTTATTGTCTTTTTAGTATTAGTTCAACTTTCTTTGATTTGGCCTATTTATCCATTAGTTGGTCATATTGAGCCTTTCGTATTAGGAATACCCTTTTCGATTATTTGGGTCTTACTCTGCCTTTTACTGAGTTTTTTTGGACTTTTGGCCTTTTTTATATGGGAGAATCAGGAATAATGAATGATACATGGATCATAGTGGGGATTTCTATTGGATATCTACTTCTTAGCTTGCTCATGGGTATTATACCGGGACTAAAGGTAAGTAAGAGCCCAGAAGGATATGTTGCGGGTGACCGCTCTATGAATCTACTACTCCTTTATTTTGTATTAGGAGCTTCCATCTTTTCTTCCTTTGCATTTTTAGGGGGTCCAGGTTGGGCCTACTCTAGAGGAGTTGCTGCACTCTATATTATTGCTTACGGAATTTTGGGAATGGTCCCTCTATATTTTTTCGGGCCAAGAGCACGAAGAATGGGTGTTAAATATGGCTATCTAACACAAGCTGAATTACTCTCAGAACGATATCAAAGTCCTTTTTTGTCCATTCTTCTTGCCATATTAACAGTAATAGTACTCATCCCTTACTTGACTCTTCAGATGAAAGGTGCAGGTTTAGTACTCAATACCATTAGCGATGGTCAAATACCCTATTGGCTAGGCGCAGCAATGGCCTATGTCGTGGTTCTATTATACGTTTTTTTTAGTGGTGTTATGGGGGTTGGTTGGACAAACACTTTTCAGGGTATTTTTATGTTAAGTATCGCTTGGTTTCTAGGTATATACCTGCCCAATGAACTACATGGAGGAATTGGCCCAATGTTTGAAGCCATTGAACAAGAGGGATTGGGCAATATGCTGCAAGCACCAGGATTACAAAGTGATGGAAGTACTTGGTCCTGGGCTGGATTTAGCTCGGCGATAATGATATCGAGTATTGGTTTTTCAATGTGGCCGCATTTTTTTATGAAAACATTTGCTGCGAAAGACGACCGAACTATGAAATTAACCGTGGTATTGTACCCAACCTTCCAGTTGTTCTTGCTGCCTATATTATTTGTAGGCTTTTCGGCTATCCTGAGTTTTCCAGGGATAGAACCAGCTGATACTATATTACCACATGTACTCAGAAATATGGATCTCCCTGTTGTATTAGTAGGTTTGGTATGTGCAGGCACTCTTGCCGCTTCTATGAGTTCGGGAGATGCAATATTGCATGCTGCTGGAGCTGTATTTGTTCGGGATGGACTACGTAAATTTCCACAAATCAGGAAAAAATTGGATCAAAGGAATTTAGAACGAAGGGTAATACAGCTGAGTATATTACTTATAAGTATTCTAGCCTACTATTTTGCGGTAATCTCTTCTACCGATATCGTGAGCTTATTACTAGGTGCTTATGGTGGTATAGCTCAACTTTTTCCACTAGTTTTTGCCATGTTTTATTGGCCGTCTGCCACTCGACTTGGTGCACTTTCTGCTCTATTTAGTGGTATTATTGTTACACTGATTTTTCTTTTTTCTCCGGAATTGAAACCTTGGGATATTCATGAAGGTATCTATGGACTCATTTTTAACCTTTTTAGCTTGATAACAGTAAGCTTAATAACCCAAAAAACAGATGCCACTGTTGTTAAGAAATTTACACATGCCTAATCCATACGCTAAGTTATGAAATCCAAGCAAATTGCGAAGAAAAGGCACCAATCAACCAGTAAGAAATGGACAGGCACCACACCGAATATTGAAATCATTTATGAGGATAATCATTTGCTGGTCATTGACAAGCCAGCAGAGTTATTATCGCAAGCCGATAATACCAAGGATATCGATCTAACCAAATTGTGTAAACAATACTTAAAAAAAACGTACAACAAACCAGGTAATGTCTATTTGGGCTTAATTCACCGACTTGATCGGCCTGCAAGCGGAATTATGGTTCTCGCTAAAACATCCAAAGCTGCTTCGCGTATCTCTAAGCTCATTCGTGAACATCAGCTAAAAAAAACCTACTTGGCAGTTGTACATGGTCGTACTCCTTTAGAGGCAACTTATGAACACTTTCTAAAAAAAGATTTAAAAACCAATAAGACTAAAGCCTATAGTTCTAAAAAATTGCATGCAAAATATGCCATATTGAGCTTTATTACCTTAAAGCAAAGTGCACATTATAGTCTTATAAAAATCGACTTAATTACAGGTAAACCCCATCAAATCCGTGTTCAACTTAGTAAAATGGGTTTTCCTATTTGGGGTGACTATAAATATGGGAAAAAGGATATCGGCCTAGTGAAGTCGCTTGCGCTCAGAGCCTATGCCTTAGCCTTTGAGCATCCAGTAAAAAAAGAGAAATTTCTCACAAAAGCTGATATACCTACTCAACACCCGTGGAATTTGTTTGACTATTAAATCAATGACAGTATAAAGCCTTAGCTAAGATCATATCGATAATAGTATGAATTCATTTTGAAGATTAAGGAAGCGTTCCTAATATGTTTATTAAATCTATAACTGCCTTTAATGTTTATTTTAAGTTTAATACGCTAAGAAAACAACCTTCAATTGCTTCACTTTTCCCTTCCTCCATCCACTCCTACTATGATCAAACTGAACTAAAAATGAGTTGTTTTGGTCGTTTAGTTTCACCACGAGCTATAGTGAAAAAAGTTGCAGAAAAAAATATTAAATACAATAAAACCTTTAAAAATCCATGGAATGCTACATGGATTCCCTGCTTGTTAGAATTTAGTGATTGGCTTCTCAATGGGGATTTACATCATATAGTTTTTAGAAAACTTGCATTTCATAGAATAGTTCAAGCCTGTTTGATGAGTTCTAATTCCACCATTAAACAATTAGTTATCCTGGGCAGTGGTATTGATCATATAGGTTGGCTTTTTTCAGAAAAGTGTACCTGCTTTGAATTGGATATAGAACCCATGATAAGGTTTAAAAAAAAAATAATGCCACCAGTCAATCAAAACATCCACTATAGCAACTTTAATTCAATAAATAATTCTCTCAGTAGATGCTTAAATAAACAATCTGCATTCAATCCAAACAAGCCTTGTTTATTTATAACTGAGGGATTTATCGACTACATTCCCAAAGAAAATCTACAGTCATTACTATCCCAAATAAAGCGTCTTCATCCAAAAAATGAGTGGATAAGCACCCATTTTGATCGTAGCTTATTAAGCAGCAAACAACGTTTCTTTTTTGAGCTTGGTGTACAAATAACAGGAGAACAATTACAAGCTAGCTTAACAAAAGAGCATATCATCTCCATAGGATCTAACTATGGATTTGTCCTAGTAAATGAATGGGCTGGTATACCTGAGTTGTTGGATGAACAAACTACTCCTATCAATTCTAAGCTAAATACAATTGAAAAAAGGGTGCTAGATCGGGAAAATATGAATGGTTGTACCATAATGTATTTTAAGTAAGCTAATATCAAAATCCATAAAATAAGGTAGCATGATAATATTTTACCAGTTTAAACAAGAATTCTATTACTCAAATTTCTTTCGCTAACTTGTTTTTAAACAATCGATTAGCAATATTAACTGCAATCATTATAACAAACTTATTATTATGGCTATACATGCTAAAACCAACAATGAAATTATTCAATTACAAGTATCTGTTGGCCTAGCAATTATCGGGCTAAATTTTTTTTTNTAACGAATGGTTTGAAGCTATTCGTTACTATGCATTAGCTGCCTCAATCTTGATTATAGGTATGCCTCACGGTGCATTAGACCACAAAATCTATTTTAAAGCANTGCATAAAGAAGAGACTGTGAAAACTCAGATAATATTTTATGCTGGATACCTTTTAGTAGTCGCTGTATACGCTTGGATCTGGTATATACAACCTTTTGTAGGGTTTTTATTATTTATGCTGTTCACTTTATATCACTTTGGGCAATCCGATACTGAACGTTTACCATTAAATGGTTTGATAAAGCAGTTATTTATTTTAGCCAGAGGATTAAGTATAGCTGGACTCATTCTTTTTGGAAGCGATCCTTTTTATACTTCTCGGATTGTAGAATCGGTCACTGNTGTATCGCTTATATCTATAGTTTATAACTTTGTCACTACAGAAGACTTACGATTATTTTTTTCCTTAATGTATCCCTGTATTTATTTATTGGGTGGTATTATCTCTAAAAAAGTACCCTTAAAAAGTTGGCTTAGCTTAGATGCTCTAGTGGTTCCTGCATTGTTTTCAATGGTCGATCCTATTTTTGCTTTTGCTTTATATTTTGGACTATGGCATGGATATAACCATACAAAAACCATGTTGGATTTTTTAAGCAGTAAAAATGAACAAGTTGGATTTGGATGGTTCTATAAAGAAACTGCCTTATTTTCAGTAATTTCGTATATAGGATTAATACTTATATATTTCTTGGTCGAAGCATTTGGCAACGAAGCTTTACTGGTAGCTATTTTATTCACTTTAATAAGTGTCATTACATTGCCCCATATGCTTGTGGTTGAACAAATGTATCGAGCCTTTGATAGGACTAAAAACCAGTGAACAGAATTAAAAAAAAAGTGGATAAAAAAAAAGCCACACTCNACAGTGTGGCTTTTTTGCACACTAAAACGTNTTAACGTTTAAGCCATTGCAAAACC
This sequence comes from Balneola sp., assembly GCA_002720745.1. Lineage (GTDB taxonomy): Bacteria > Bacteroidota > Rhodothermia > Balneolales > Balneolaceae > UBA1275. The sequence goes on along the minus strand of PBJO01000007.1, from coordinate 58,623 downwards.
CTCTTCGTCTGATTTAGCCTTAGCAATTGCATAAATNAAACATCCGTATCCTGCTTTTGCAGCTACATCAGCAATAGTATAACCGACTTGCACATTAACAGTCGCTGCAGCTGCATCCATAACAAATGGTGCCATATATACTATTGGATAGTAACCCCATGTAAAAAGTAGAAGTAATCTAATATTTCTATAAAGAACTTTTAGGTGTCCTTCTTTATCTGCCATTGCAACAGTTACTTCATTCCACAGCACCCAAACTATATAGNCGAATGGAANTGTACTTAGGAAACCAAAAANGCCTCTAGNATCAGTTAGTGATGTACCACCACTAGTTTCACCNAGGTATCCAAATANTAACATTAATACTGTAGCAACTACTGTATTAAAAATTAAACCTTCCTTCTTTTCGGCGGCAACACTACAAAGTAGTAATANTTCTACCACCAATAAAGGNACTGTAAGAAGCCAGTCCATGTAACGATATGCGTCATTGAATGGGGTTCCTGAAGCCACATAACTAGCGCCTTCCATNACATAAGCAGCTTCCCATGATCCAAAAATACGAAAATAGTGGTAACCAGCAATCCCAACAACCATTGTTGAAAGAATGATAGACATTCTGTACTGGGGAGCCACTCTATCTTTGGCTATGATAAAAAATAGTCCAGAAAAGACCATAGATGCTATACAAAATGATAGCATATTGTAGACAAGAGAATACTCACCCACAGTTAACATTGGTAATTCCATTAATTCTCCGTTTAGTTAAAGATTTACNTAAATATAACTAATACTATTTCTTGATTAGTTCCCAATCAAACAAATAAGTTGCAGCTTGATCGATAAAAGCGCTTCCACTATTCAGTCAATTNTTTATTNCTTCAACCTATTGATGCACAACGNTTTAAAGTCTTTAAAGCATGATATNTTTACTAAATAAATCTATCATTACCATTANATTGCAAGTAAATATCAAAAAAAAAATAAATTTCTATTAGTTTTTTTGTGCGTGAAATGCCTCAGTATTCCCTTAACTTATTTCATCGCAATACTTTCAGATATTATACTTATAGAACCCATATCCAGTTTTTTTTCCTAAATTACCTCCATCTACCATTTTTATCAGTAGTGGGCAAGGGCTGTATTTGTCATCTTGAAAGCCCTTATGTAATACCTTCAAAATATTTAAACACACATCTAATCCTATAAAATCAGCCAGTCGCAAAGGTCCCATTGGATGGGCCATGCCCAAGGTCATTACTTGATCTATAGCTTCTTTTTCAGCGACACCCTCATACAGTGCATAAATAGCTTCATTGATCATAGGCATAAGAATACGATTACTCACAAAACCTGGAAAATCATGAACTCGAATTGGTATTTTACCGAGATTTGTAGTAAGCCGTTCTACAGTTTTGAAGGTTTTCTCACTAGTTTTTTCCCCAAGTATTATTTCAACCAAAGTCATTACTGGAACTGGATTAAAGAAATGCATCCCAATCATATTTTCAGGAAATGTCAACTCTTGTGCTAACTCAGAAATTGATATCGAGGAAGTATTGGTAGCAAATATCATTTGTTTCAATCGTTTGGGATCNATTTCCTGTTCTATNTCATTCCATACTGCTTTCTTTACTGAAATTTGCTCTGGTACTACTTCCATAATTATGTCGGCATCTAATATCGCTTGCCCAATATTGGTGTAGCTTTGGATTCGAGCTAAACTAGAGCTTACCTGGCTTNNATTAATCCTCTGCTTTTGAGCCATTCGTTTTAAATTTTTTTCAATCATTTGACGTGCTATTCTGAGCTGTTCTATACTGCTATCCATTAATTTTACCTGAAAGCCAGACATCGCACATACATGAGCGATTCCATTTCCCATCGTACCTGCTCCTACAATAGCTATGGAGTTTATATGTTGATTTTGCATCTTNGATTCACCAATTTTNNTATAAGTAAAATTTTACTAATGTTAGCGTTTAATTCTTTGATTACGCCTTTGGGATTAATTTGTTAGTACTTAGATTTTACAGATTAATAACCGCTCATTTTAATATATATATATATAGAGTCAATATTTTCTCAACACAAATCCTATCCAATTAGTCAGTCAAATTCAAACTTATTATCCGCTTCTATGAATACGATTACAAAATTCGCTCTTTTTTTAGTATTTCTGCTTTTAGGTGTTGCGATTACCGCTTTTTATTGGACTTTTTGGAAGCCATTACCCAACTATGAACAGACCAGTGAGCATACGCACTTAATCGACGCTGTTGATATTTACTGGGATAATTTTGGTGTGCCACATATCTATGCTGTAAATGAATCTGATATGTATTATGCAATGGGTTATGTACATGCACAGGATCGTTTGTGGCAAATGACACTTTCCCAACTTGCAATGGAAGGAAGGTTTGCTGAATTCTTTGGCGAAGATTTAGTTCCATTGGATCAGTATCAACGCACTCTAGGGTTTTGGCACATAGCAAAAAAAATTGAAAAGCAACTAAGCAATGAAGAGAAGGCTATTCTAAAGGCCTATTCAAGAGGTGTTAATTCTTTCGTTCAAACACACTCAGATCGCTTACCTGTTGAATTCGCCCTTACAAAAATTANCCCAATACAATGGACCATTACTCACTCTATTGGATTGACTAGACTAATGGCTTGGGATTTAAATTTGAGCTGGTGGAGTGAACTAATGTATCAGGATTTGATGCAAAAATTATCCATTGAGGATTTAAAGGCGATAATGGTAGGATGGTCCGAAGATTTGCCTACCACGTTAAATAATCAAGAGAGCCAGTCACTATTGGGACTATTGGACTTAGAATGGCAACGACGTGACTTGTTAGAAGTTGGCGGATCTGCTGTTGGAAGTAATGCCTTGGCTATTGATGGATCTAAAACTAATACAGGCTATCCCATNTTAGCAGGGGATCCACATCTTGGCTTAGATATGCCTGGAAAATGGTATGAAGTTCATGCGCACGTTGATGGACGAAATATATCAGGGGTAACCTTGGCTGGTTTACCAGGAATTGTACTTGGCCAAAATGATGCTCTAGCATGGAGCTTTACGAATATTATGGCTGACGATACCGATTTTTATCTGGAAATTATAGATCCTCAAGACCGAGGTAAGTACAGAAGAGATACTNCTGAGGGTCTGGCTTATCAGCCTTTTGATATAAGAAGAGAAATTATCAAAATAAAAGATTCTCATGATCAATTTTTTGATATTCGATCTACAATACATGGTCCAGTTATTAGTGATATTTACCCAACAAAAGGGATAGTGAAAAATCAGGTAATTTCTATGCGATGGACTGGACATGAAATTAGTCATGAAATTAAGAGTATATATGAAATTAATTGGTCTAAAGATATCAAAGGCTTCCAAAATGCCTTAAAAAATTATGGCGTCCCAGGGCAAAATATTATGTATGCAGATAATAGCGGCAATATTGCCATGTTTAGCACCGCAAAATTACCTATTCGTAAATATGATCCGTTACTTTTAAGACTAGGATGGGACCAAGACTATGATTGGNAATCTTGGATACCATTTGATGAATTNCCTTCAATTATAAATCCTAANAAAGGATGGATTGCTAATGCCAACAATAAAATTACGACAGATGCGTATTCTCACTATATTGCGAGCTTTTGGGAGNCCCCTTCACGAATTCAACGAATAGAAGAATTAATAAATACAGATAGCGTCTTTACGGCAAATAAAGTAGGTCTGCTTCAGAATGATGTCTTCTCTNATTTTGCGTCATCANTAACACCTATTATAGTTAACTTTATTGAATCCCAACAGGAGTATGATTTTAGCATTGCATTAAGTTACCTGAAAAACTGGGATTATAATTATACAAAGAATTCCACTGCTGCATCTATATTTGATGTTTTTTTCCTACAATTCACGCGAAATACTTTATTAGATGAGTTTGGTGAAGATAGTTATCGCCATTTTGTAAGACATGAACTTATACCAGTCAGAGTCATGCCCCACTTAATTGAAACTAAGAGTAAGCTGTTTGATAATATACTAACTACTGAGGTAGAAACTATTGAGGATATTATTGTGAAGAGTATGCAGGAGACTATCTACTATCTAAGTGATTTATATGGCCCTGAACCTTTCGAATGGAGATGGGAGCAATTGCATACTATCCTTTTTTCTCCACCCTTATTCAAGGAAGCGACACAAGATTCTTCAGTACCCAAAGCGCTCAAATTGATTGTAGATAACATCCTAAGTCATGGACCTTTTGAGGTTCCTGGGCAAGGCATGACAATAAATAATGGCCAATATAACTGGGATAGCCCCTTTGAAATGGTGCTAGGAGCGTCAGTTAGAAGAATAGTCGACCTAGCTNACCTAAGATTTTCTCAAAGTGTTTTACCAACAGGTCAATCTGGCAATCCATTTTCATCCCATTTTGGCGATCAAACGCCTTTNTGGCTCGAAGGCCGTTATAAAGAACTTATACAAGATAGCTCATACGTTAAACTAAGTAGTTGGCGACATATGCAATTGATCCCAATTCAGTAATTTTTTATTGCCTGCTATTGAGAGCAAATACAGCTACATAAATATTGATTCATACCACTTAAGCTCATATGAAAAAAGGTTTATACTTATTTTCAACCGTCTCAATTGTATTCATTATNCTAGCTAACTTTAGTACTGTGCAGGACGAAACAGCCCAACTTACAGGAACTGAAATATCTAAGCTTGACTATTCTATAAGTAACTTTAACCAGAAAAAAACCCCCGAAATATTGCTCAATCAGTTATCTATCCGTCAGCGTGTTGCTCAACTTTTTTTTGCCCCAGTTTATGGCAATTATATGGCAAAAGGTAATGACTCTAGGCTAGCTATCGAGCGCTTAATTGCCGAAGAAGAAATTGGCGGACTTATCATGATGAGTGGGGATATTTATGGGCAAGCAGCCTTAATTAATGATTTACAAACATTGAGTAATATTCCGTTATGGATTACACAGGATATGGAATTTGGTGCGGCAATGCGTATACGTGGATCAACCCTTATAACCCCTGCAATGGGTATAACAGCCACAGGTGATATANGTAATGCATTTATGAAGGGTAAAATTACCGCAAAAGAGGCAAAAGCAGCCGGAGTACACCAAATATTCGCACCCGTACTAGATGTAAACAATAATCCTAAAAATCCTGCTATTAACATACGATCTTTCTCATCGGACCCAAAGTTGGTATCTGAATTTGGGAAGGCCTTTATCCAAGGAATCCAAAGTGAGGGTTTAATTGCAACTGCAAAACACTTTCCCGGTCATGGTGATACCGAAACAGATTCCCATTTAGACCTCCCAGTTGTTCCCCATGATTATACTAGATTGGACTCTATTGAGCTAATTCCCTTTGCCGCAGCAATTGAAGGCGGTGTTCAAAGCATCATGTCTGCTCATATCTCTTTTCCTGAATTCTCGGACAGTATTGGTCTACCAGGGACCTTAGATCCTCGTATTTTGAATGACATACTCAAGGATTCACTAGGCTTTGAAGGTGTTGTTGTTACGGATGGTTTGGATATGAAAGGAATATCAAATTACTTTTCGCCTGGCAATGCAGTTGTAGCTGCACTAAAAGCTGGCGCAGATCTAATGCTAATGAGCCCAGATATACCAACGGCCATTGATGAAGTATTATTAGCAATTGAAGCTGGAGAATTAAGTATTCAACGGGTGAATAAGTCCGTTTTAAAGCTTCTTAATTGGAAAGTAAAACATGGATTATTCGATTCCAAAGGAAAGGTTGTGCTGAACAAAATGGCGAACATAATATCCTCTTCAGAACACTTGGCAGAATCCAATAGTATTGCTCAGCAAAGCATAACTGTGCTAAATAATGAATCTAATATCTTACCCATAAATCCTTCACGCTATCCAAAATTAACCGTTGTAAATCTAAGTGATTCAGAAATAGANAGTCCAGAGAGTNCGTTTATATTTGGTATCAAAGAGCATCATCCCGATGTTCGTTATTTTGAACATGACTGCCGAACCACCAATACTGAGGAGCTTGAAATAATACGACAGGCTAGAAATTCAGACCTAATTGTATTAGGAGCTTTTACCCGCTTCCAGGTAGGGCAGGATTTTCAATTGAGTTCTGCACAAACTAATTTTATACGTAAACTCCTTGCTAGTCGTATACCTATTGTGACTGTACTCTTTGGAAACCCCTATTTAATCAGCTCCATCAAGCAGTCTGAGGTACAAGTTATTGCCTGGTCTAATACCTCTGTACAAAGCAGTGCCGCCGCCGCTAGTCTATTTGGTGCTAGGGATATAAAAGGCCAATTACCTATTGATATACCCCCTAGGTTTAAATTGGGAGATGGAATTCATATTCCAAGAAGCACCCTCCATTTTGGTATGGCAGAAGAAGCTGGAATGCAATCCGTAAAACTGGCCAAAATTGATCGTATTATGTATGATGCGATCAAAGATTCTGTATTTCCGGGTGGAGTTGTTGCAGTGGTAAAGGATGGTATTCTCGCCTACAATAAAGCCTTTGGATATACTGACTATGAAAAATTAAAACCAGTGAATATCAACACACCCTATGATCTAGCAAGTGTTACAAAAATTCTTGCTACCACAACAGCTATCATGCATTTGGTTGATCGTGGATTGCTAAAACTTGACACTCCTGTGAGTCAATATATTCCTGAATTTCTAGTCAGTAATAAAGAAGGTATTACCATTAGAGATTTACTAAATCATGAATCGGGACTTCCAGCTTTCAAAGTGTATGTAGATGAATTACAAGATAGAGNATCGATTATTGAGGCCATCAAAAATGAGCCCTTGGAGCGGAATCCAAATGAACAATATGTTTATAGTGATTTAGGGTTAATTCTTTTGGCCGAAATTATTGAACAAGTAAGTGGTAAACGAATTGACACTTATGTCCGCTCACAGTTATACTATCCTATGGGTATGTTTTCAACCTTTTTTACACCAAAAAAAGTAGGGATCTGGTACACAGAATTCATCCCCCCTACCGAGAGAGACACCCTCTTTAGGATGGAATTGATACAAGCAGATGTACATGATGAAAGGGCTTATTACATGGATGGCGTTGCAGGCCATGCTGGTTTATTCTCAACNAGTATTGATATAGCAAAATATATTACTCTTTTAACGAATAAAGGATTTTATGCTGGTCAGCAACTTATATCTAGCGAACGAATCGATGAATTTACTTCTACACAAACTTCCTTGAGCGGACGTGGCTTAGGATTTGATAAAAAATCCAGATCCGGATTCAGCTCAGCAGGTACGCTGATGAGTCCAANATCCTTTGGACACACTGGATTTACTGGAACTTCTTTTTGGATAGATCCAGAACATAGATTAGGGGTGATAATTTTAACCAATCGGGTCCATCCATACCGGTCTTATGGGGGAAAAATAAACTGGGTTAGAGCAGCCGTTGCCGATATTGCATTCGAATCAATAGCTCAATAACATGAATAAATCATCACCATATAGTTATCAACCCTATTCTAATAAACCTGGGCTTTGTATTATTGAAAGTAAAGGAGGTAACATGTTTTTAGGTATTAGGATAGAATCAGCCTCCTTTCCTACTACCATCTCAGCGGTACAAGCAGGTATCGTTCAATGTTTGATGTACGGCCAGCAGCCAGCCGTTATATTTTATGATAACCCAAATCTAAGTGGTCTTGAATATTGGATAAATTCTCTTTCTATTGAAGCTAAGCAAATATCTGAACAAGAGCTCAACGATAAAGCAACAAAACTTCTGGAGTCTAACCAGCAGAAGTTAGATTCATCTAACCTAAATCCAAGTCAAATATCAAATCCTAAACAAACAACCGTTGTAACTTCAGTTAAGCCGATACCTCTTGAGTTTTTTGGTCTCTTAAGGCTCTCTAATGACCTACACAGTTTAGAAAAAGAAGCCATTAAATCTCGCCCCATACTCTTAAAAATTCAAATGGACCAACTTAAGCAAGCTCTGGTAGATTTATGTAAACTAGCGATATGTCCGGAATCAAATTTTTCCGTAGGTGCCCTACTTTGGACTAATCTTGGAGTATTTCCAGGGGTTAATGTTGAATTCCACGATTGGTCTTTAGGCTTATGCGCCGAAAGAACTGCATTAATAAACGCATTTAGCTATGGAGCTAGTGAATTTTATGGGATTTTCATACATGCTATTGATGGCGATTTAAGTACACCTTGTGGGGCTTGCCGTCAAATTTTGAGTGAACACATGCTATTTTCTAAGATATTTTGCCTCCACAAAGATTATACGTGGTCAGAGTATTTCGTACATGATTTAGTNCCAANTGCCTTCTACACTGACTCCTTAATCAAATTTCCAAAATAAATATTGTCTCTTTTTTTAGAGATGATAGATGAATTTTTACTTTTTGTTCAAATTATGTATGAATTCACCTAAAATCTGCGTTTATTATTCTCAAATCCCTTTTTTTACAAATAAATAATATTTTTTTATTGATTCAGTGATTTTGAATCAATAGTTTAAAAATATTCCCAAATAAAAATTCATTAACTAAAACATAACGGAGTAATAATGAGTAGAGTAAGTGACTTACAAACATTAGTAGATTCAGTATCATCAGAAATGGAAAAGTTCTATGAGAAAGGAAATAAAGCAGCTGGTACTCGAGCGAGAAAAGGTCTTCAAGATCTAAAAAAATTAGCTCAGGATATTCGTCTAGAAATTCAAGCAAAAAAGAATGCTGGCTAGACCTTTTTGATATTACTTATAGAAGCCGCAAACAATGCGGCTTTTTTTTTTGATTATACTTTTACATTGTTGGTAAATTGTTGCGTGAAAAAAAGAGTTACTATGAATTTTTTTTAATTTAAATTGCTTCTCCTGTCAGAGTTTTTAGGTTGCTTTACTTATTAAAAAAACACCCGACTGGACAGCAACATTTAATGAAGCGGACTTAGTAAATATACAAGAACTAAACACTACAGTTTAAGTAAAACTGGCCTACTCGAGTTCTAATAATGTACTTGGATATGACATTTATAGAAACTTAGATCAAGCTTATTTACGGCTAGAAGCTGCTAAGAAGTTAATTATAGCCCAAAAAGTTTTACAAGCAAATCATCCCACTTACTCCTTGNACACTTTTGATGTAACAAGTTTGCGTCGTATTCAACAACGATTATGGAACGAATCGGAGCTACCAATTGATCAAAGGGGTAAATATGTAGCACATCCTCATAGAGGCTCTATACATNACTATGGCATGGCAGTTGATCTCGGAATTTGAGTCGATGGGGTAGGATTACTTGATAGAGGTACCAATTTTGATGATTTTTCAGCGCGTTCGCACATTACTGCGAAAGATTCATTACTGAGTATTGGCACCTTAAAACCTGCACAAGTTTAAAATAGAAAATTACTTCATGAGGTCATGAATAAAGCTGGTTTTGTGAGCTTATCTGCAGAATGGTGGCACTTTGATGCAATGGAACGAAGCGCCACAAAAGAACAATTTGACATAGTAGAATAAAGGGAAAATCTTTTTAATGAAAATAGCGAGGATTCTCTTTTTGTTCTTATTCAGACAATATTTTATTCTTCATATTTATGTCAAAAACTAGCTTGGCCAGCCGTATGCTCTATTATTTTCTTAAGCACACCGACGCTACTTATAAAAAACCTATTGATCCTGTTAGAGAAAATATTTCATTATATCCGCCTAAAAGTTTACACTCAAATTATAGCATTAAATCAAACTCAATAAAAGAGGGTGCGGTATGGACATGTGAAACAAAATCTGTCAAAGGAGATGATCCTACTTTACTTTACTTTTATGGAAGTGGACTTATTCGAGGCCCCAGAAAACAACATTGGAAATTTATCGAACAGTTATTGCAAAGAGGCGTTCCAAGAATTATTCTGGTTGAAACCCCACTTTTCCCCTCTTTTAAAGTATCCTACACATTAGAATGGAGTTTAAAAGTTACAACCGAGATAGTAAATAATAAAGTAGATAAAGTTGCTCAATTTAAGGTAATAGGGGAAGGTTCAGGTGCATGGCTAGCCTACTATTTACTTCATAATTTTGCCAATAAAAAGCAACCTTCGGTTAATGAACTAATTCTGCTTTGCCCTTGGCTGGATTACACATTAAGCAATCCTTGGATTGATAAGATAGAAGATATTGACCCCATTAATAATCGTGCTGAATGGACTCGTCTTGGAGTAACATGGCAAAGACAGATTGCCACTGCAAAAGGTGACGATAAAGAGACGATCACCCCATTAGCTCCTGTTTATTTTGATCTTAGAAAGATGCCGCCAACCCGGGTTTATACTGCTGAATATGATATTTTCAAAGCAGATGCAGAAAAACTACGCAAAAAAGCAGCCTCACAACCTGTTATATTTAATTATTATGAGTATAAAAAAATGGTTCATAACTGGTATTATTATGATTTACCAGAATCTAAGCTCCTATTTGATCAATTAGCCGCTACTCTAACCCAACCTATTAGCGAATGGGAAAAAACAGCAGAGCTAAATGGTAAATTTTGGTAATTAGTATTATTTAGTTAAAAGGGCTTGCATACCTCAGCTGAGGGTTCTATTATTCAAAAGTTATAATTAATCTAATTCTAACACAATGAAAACAAATGAGTATGATGCTATAGTTGTAGGAACTGGAATAAGCGGAGGTTGGGCAGCAAAAGAACTAACTGAAAGTGGGCTAAAGACATTAGTTCTTGAACGAGGTAGGATGATAGAGCATGTGACTGATTATCATACAGCTCATTTAGATCCTTGGGATATGGATCATGGCGGGCGTCCCACAAAAGAAGATTTAAAGAGACAATTTAAACAAAATAGGACAGGATACACGACTGATCGAGCTCACAGTCGTTTTTTTGTTGATGATACTGAACATCCTTACAATGAAAAAAAACGATTCGATTGGATACGAGGATATCACGTAGGTGGACGGTCATTAATGTGGGGTCGCCAGACCTACAGACTCAGTGAAATTGACTTTGAAGCTAATGCAAAAGATGGCATCGGTGTTGACTGGCCCATAAGATATGCTGAGATTAAACCTTGGTATGATTACGTAGAAGAGTATATAGGAGTAAGTGGGGAGAATTTGGGGTTAAGACAATTACCAGATGGTTTGTTCCTGAAGCCTATGGAACTTAATTGTGTAGAGGAAGTACTTAAAGAACAATTAAATAAACAGTATTCGGATCGTCTGCTCACTATAGGCCGTGCCGCCCATATCACGGAAGGAACGAAAGAAGGCTTAGGACGAGTGAGTTGCCAATATCGCAACCGGTGTATGCGTGGATGTCCTTATGGTGCCTATTTTAGCAGTAATTCCTCTACCCTCCCCGCGGCTGATAAGACCGGCAATATGACCTTGGTGCCTAATTCCATTGTTCATAAAGTTATTTATAACGAAACTACCCAACGAGCCACTGGAGTCCGGGTTATTGATACCGAAACCATGAAACACTATGAATACCGAGCAAAGGTTATCTTTTTATGTGCGTCTGCAATCGCATCATCCAGTATACTTATGCAATCGACTTCTGCTCGTTTTCCTAATGGATTGGGTAATGATTCTGGTGAGCTTGGCCATAATATTATGGATCACCACTTAGGGGTAGGAGCATCTGGTACTACTGATTTATTTAGAGATAAATATTATGTGGGGCGCCGACCTAATGGTTATTACATACCTCGTTTCAGAAACTTGGGTGAAGATACCAACGTTTCTGAGTATATTCGCGGGTATGGGTACCAAGGTGGGGGCTCAAGAAGCAACTGGTCTGAAAATATTGGAGAATATCAATATGGTCAAGCTTTTAATGAAGCCCTTATTGAACCTGGAGGATGGTCTATAGGAATGGGCGGATTTGGAGAGATTTTGCCTTATCATGATAACAAAATGACCTTGAACTATGAAAAACTTGATAAATGGGCACTCCCCACGGTCACCTTTGACGCTGTTCTTAGAGAAAATGAACTTAATATGCGTAAGGATATGATGAATCAAGCCGCTGAAATGCTGGATAGAGCTGGTTTTAAGAATATTTCTACATTTGATAACCCAGGTGGAGTAGGTCTAGGTATTCATGAAATGGGCACAGCAAGAATGGGCAAAGATCCTAAGACCAGTGTTTTAAATAAATACAATCAAATTCACTCCGTACCCAATGTATTTGTAACAGATGGCTCATTTATGACTTCCTCAGGATGCCAGAATCCTTCTCTAACTTATATGGCTTTCACTGCCAGAGCTGTGTCATACGCAGTTAAAGAACTTAAAAAAATGAATTTATAGGCATTAACTATGAATAGAAAAGAAGCTTTGAAAAAATTAGGTCTCAGTTTTGGAGTAGTCATTGCTAGTCCAGTGTTATTTCACGCGTCCTGCTCAAAAAAATCTACTACTTACTTTTTTAATGAACTTGAACTTCAGTTACTTATAGAGACCTCCGATATTATAATTCCTGGAACCAATGAGTTACCCAAAGCATCTGCAGTTGGAGTCGCAGAATATATTGACCACTATGTTGCTGATATTGTTGAGGATGATGAACAAAATAATATAAAGTCATTTATGCAACAATATATGGGCGCAATAAATGCTGAGAAACCCATTGAATACTGGGTAGAAAATACATTTAAAGCTGATTGGGATACTAGAGATCAATGGCATGATGAGATCAATAATTTTGAAACTTCAATTAGACAAGGTCTAAAAGCTGAAATATCTGATGAAATAGCCATTTTTGCACTCCTTACAAACTTAAAATCACTTATGATAAGAGCTTACCGTGGTAGCGAATTAGTTGGGGAGCAATTTCTTGCATATGATCCAATTCCTGGACGTCATATTGGATGTATAGATTTAGATGAAGCTACAGGCGGTAGGATTTGGTCTTTATAGTTAGTAATAACTGTTAGATTTTTACTGTCTACTTATATACTTTGAGGATACTTATAATAAGTCCCTAAAGTTATGTTTAAAAAAATACCCCTCCTCCTTCTTTCCTTATTTTTGGTGCTACTTGCATATAATCATTCAATTGCCCAAATAGTCTATCCTGACAAAGCAACTTATGATTTTTCTAACAATGCAACACTAATCGATTTTGACATATTTCAAGCTGCATTCCCAAATTATACCTTTGGCCCTGATGCTAGTATACATATGTATACCACGGGAGACAGCGTAGTAGCTGTATTTGGGCATAGTGATATAAATGTCACTGCTAAAGCCCCCAGTTTCTTAGAAATGAGTGATCTTACCAAAGTTAATTTTCAAGTCAATACTGATGAAAATACTGGACATTATAAAGGTACAAGAGATCCAGATCCTGGAAAATATGATTATCTTATCTGGCCAATATATGACTCTTTTGAAGGTAATGATGGTAACTTGTATTCAATTGCCTACTTAGAATTCACTGGTTGGACAGTCTATGGTTATAATTCCACCGGTTGTCCATCAAATAATGTTGGAGCACTTGCACAAGAATGTTGGATGAGTGCTGCCATACTTGTTAAATCTATTGATGGTGGTCTAACATGGGACAAGGCTGGTGATCATCCAAGCGAATATGTAGTCGCAAGTTCACCTTATAAGTACCGAGAACAAAATAATTCAGGTAGACATGGCGCATTCACTTGGGCTAACGGTGCCGACTACGGATTAAAAAAAGTTGGAGATTATTTTTATATAGAAGTTGAATTTTGGGGAGAAGATTTTAAAATTGGTTCTATAGCACGAACTAATGACATTTCAGATGCGAGTAGTTGGAGATATTTTGATGGAGAAGACTTTACAATCCCAAATGTAAACCCTTACTTGGAAGATATCTCTGATCCAGCAAGTCATCTCCCTCCCCCTATTGACAATTACTATCCTCTCAAAATAAATTCAAATAATGAGCCAGTCGAAGGGCTCGCGTATAGCTCTTATTTTAATAAATATATTAAATTAAGAACCAGAAGTTTTAGTTTTGCACCAGAAATTGAACCAGGAGTATATTATTACTTATCTGAAGACGGCTTCAATTGGAGTGGTAATGCTATGCTTCTACCCTTTGAAGATAATTTTAGTTCTTTTGATTTCCCTGGGGACGATGAACCTTACTGGCCTGTTGCTTATGTCTCTATTTTTGATCAAAATAACGTAGGCGGTGATATTGGTCAAAATGCTTATTTAGTTTATGTCCAACCAGAACTAAATAATGGTGAATATGATCCAGCACTTAATGCAAAACGTGACATTAACTATCTCCCTTTGAGTTTTTCGAATCATGAGGTTAGTAGTTTCGAGATTACACATACTAATTTAAAAATACCCGAAGATGCAAATCCTGGCGATGGTTATTGTGATAATGGATTTGGTAAATGCTCGTTAATTACTTCTGTCACTGAATCAGAAAGTAGGCCATGGTGGGTGGATTCATCCGTTCCACTAACAATTACAATTGGAGACTCAGCTCCAGATTCATTGACTGAAGATTATTTAGCAAGAATAAAAAAACGAACGATAATCGATGGTACAGCCCACCAAGACTTTACCGTGAACTCATTAAATATTGAGGACGGTTGGAATGGAACGTATGGAGTCCATATCAAGCCAGGTTTTGTTTTTGAAAGCGGAGAAGGACATAAGTTAAAAGGAATTGATGTCCAAAGTGTAGACGTAGGGGGAGGTGAAGATGGATCACAAACATCATCTGTTTCTATTACTCAATCAAAGATAAATACGCTCACACTAAACAATGCTCATACCAGCGGTGTTCAAGTAGGTGGCTTTTCAGCTGATTCTGCAAATATTATAGGAAATGTTGTATTTGCTGGTGCTGGTAACATCGTAAGAGGTAATCTGATAGGGCATAATGGAAATACATTAATGAACACATATGGTGTTAATATGGGTTACACCAATACTTTAGAGTCAAATATTATTGTAGGCGCTGACAACGGAATACTCATTAATATTACAAGTAATGACAATAAAGTTCTAAATAATCATGTAGGATATTTGCCATGGTTAGAATCTTCTTTGGCTAACCAAGGTGCAGGTATAAAACTTACCAGTGCCTCAAATAATCATATTGAAGGTAACACAATAAAATTCACAAATAGTGATCAAGGTGAAGCAGCGCTCTTTTTGAATGGTGCAGATAATAACAAAATCTATTCAAATGTAATTTCATATAACTCTGGAATAGGAATACACGTGTCAGGAGCTAGTAAAGGGAATTTTGTGGGTGATTCAGATAAAGGTAATACTATCAATAGTAATGGCTATGGAGTGAGTTTTTTAGTAAATACAGAAACTGGTAATCCTGTTATTGGCAATAAAATATATGATAATCCTAATGGATCAATCGGACAATATTCTAACATACAAAAATTAGCCTCACCTACTCTATATTCTGCCTATGTCAATAGTACTAATGATAGCCTAATTATTAATCATTCAGGTATTCCTGAGACATCTTCAGAGACTTTCTTAGTAGATATATTTTCTAATTCAAGTTCCCCTTCTATACCACAAGGTGAAAATATTATTAAATCGAAACTATCTCTTACTTCAGATAATCTTTCTACTAAAACATTAGCATTACCCTATACTGGCTCCTCAAATGTATTCATTTCGACTACTTTTACGGATGATAGGCTAGTCACCTCTGAATTTTCAAATGTAGTTCAACTTCTTCCCGAATCTTCTTCACCTAGTGCTTCATATAGTTTTTCATCATTGAGTGCTGATCATACGAGCAATTGGTACAGCGAACATACTTTAGAAATCACAAATAATGGATCCAGTGATCTAGTACTACATTTAGAGGAAGATCTAGGATGGGTAAACTTAGATCTTAATTTAGATCAAGATGGTAAATATGTTTCATTCAGTATTGCGAGTGGAGAAACTAAAAATCTTACAATCTATTTTGATTCTAGAGATCTATCCGATGAAATTAGCTCGCATACGGGCATTATAACCATCAACAGCAATGAAATTAGACCAACTCTTAGAAGTCTACCCGTTGAAATTACATTCGATACGGGTGAGACTGAGTGGTTAACACTTTCAGAAGATTCAGTAAGTCTTGTTTATAAAATACCAAATCAAGATTCCACAATAACTAAAACACTAACACTAACTAACAATAATAGTGATGCAGTAAACTGGAGAATGTCAAAAAATCAAGGCTGGATCATGGGATTATCTCCTAAGTCTGGAACAGTACAATCAGGTTCTTCAACCGATATAATTATTACCTTTGTATTGAAAGCTAATGATCCAGAAGGTAGTAAAAGAGCTACGTTGGTTTTATTCGCAGGTACAGTTCCTGAGAATGAAACTGCTACGGAAATACCATTTGTAATAAATATGGTACCAAAAAATGTAAATGATGTTATAGTTAGTCCAGACTCAATTGAAGTAACTACAAGACAACCTTCTACAAATATTGAAATAACCACTAGTATTAGTATAACAAATTTTGGCGATCCAAATCTTCAGTGGCGGATACATGATAATCAGCCATGGATTGCACCCGTGAATGAAAGTGGAATAATAAACTCTGGTACTAAAGAAGTTCAAATCATCCTCCACGTTAATAGCACTGATCCCATAGGACCAAAAAGTGGTTTATTGACAGTTTATACTGGATATGAAGGCGGGCAAGAAACACCATACGAAATACCAATTGTAATAAATATAACACCCAATAATCCCGTTATTAGCTTTAATGTTGATACACTAAAGGCAACTTTTCAAAGGCCAAATGAAAACTCCACTGGAACAGCTACATTTGTATTATACAATCAAAGTAGAGACTCTATAAATTGGATGGCTTTTAAAAATCAAGGCTGGATAACAGGTTTAGAACCAGCTGGTGGAAAGATTAAAGATTCAGTAGAAGTAACTGTAAGCTTCAGACTAAGACCAAATGATCAAATTGGATTTAAAAATGCAAAAATAACCACAGCTGCTTTTTTTGATGATTCTGAGGAACAAACACAAGCTGAACTTCCTGTTCGTCTAATCATAACAGGAGAAGACACAGACCCATTACCTAAAATCGATATTTCTCCTTCACAACTATTTGTAACAGATACATTAGCAATAGGTGAAAGCTTTGAGGAATTTATCGATATCACATTTAATAATCTTGGGACCCCAGGAGTAAATTTTCAGTATGTTCAATCGCTGAGTTCATTTGCACAATCGAATCCATTTAATGGTCAATTCAATACAAAACAGGACGTCAGAATAAAATTGAGTTTTGCAGAAGTACAAGAAAAAATTTACATGGATACAGTGCTATCGTATAAATTTTTCTATCCAAAAGAAGAAATGATTACACTAGAAATCCCAATTGTTATTGATATAAATATAGAAGGAGATCAATCCCCACAAACTATTTTAGTGGAAGTAAAACCAGATAGTATTTCCGACACTATTGAAATTAAATCCAATGATAGTTATTCATATAAACAAGAAATAGTTTTAAAAAATAGTGGCCAACCAGGAGTTAATTGGAGTGTTTTATTACCTGATCAAGTCCAAGGGAAAAAAGCCATTAGTGGTATATTATCTGATAGCTTGGTATTACCTTTTGAAATAATCTTCAGTGATATAAATGAGTCTAAGACAATTAGAGAAGATATTGTTACTCGATTTTGGTACGAAGATAGCAATGACACATTAATTACTATTCCTTTAACACTAGATATTTTATATCAACCAGAAGAACCAAATATAAACATAGCAGTTGAGCCGAGTAGTTTTAATTTGCAAAAAGAAATAAAAATTAATGATACTCTATTCATCAAAGAGCAGTTAACCTTACGTAATTATAGTGAGTCTGAAATAAATTGGGAAGTCAATATTCCATTTGATCAAAATAATACTACAAAAATCAGCGGAACTATAGCTGACAGCTTGACTATTCCAATAGAATTTTTTGTGCCAAATATTAATTCATCTCTTATTATAGAAGACAATTTAGAAACTAGATTTTGGTATAATGAAAACAACGATACGACTGTAATAGTACCATTTCAAATCAATATTGATGTAATTGAAGAAACTAAAATTAATGTTATTATTGAACCAAGTAGTTATGTATTGCAAAAAGAGATTAATTTGAATGATACTCTATTTATTGAAGAAAAATTAACCATCAAAAATCTCAGCCAAACTGATATAAATTGGGAAATTAATATTCCATTTAATCAAAATAACACGACTAAACTTAGCGGCACTTTATCTGATAGTTTGATCATCCCAATAGAATTCTTTGTGCCAAATATTAATTCATCTTTAGTTATTAATGATAATTTAGAAACTAGACTTTGGTATGATGAGAAAAATGATACAACAATTTTGATACCATTTGAAGTTAGTATAGATGTCATCAATGTTAGTTCTGATATTGAAAATATAATTCCAACTGAAATAACACTTTATCAAAACTATCCAAATCCATTTAATCCAACAACAAATATTGAATTTTCATTACCCCAAACAGAATATATCAATATTAGTTTATTCAATTTATCTGGACAAAAAGTCATGAACGTTGTTGAAGGTAATTTTACAGCTGGCAAACACACCATAGCAATTAATGCCACTAGTTTATCAAGCGGGACGTATGTTTATCAACTTAAAACATCAAAAGCAGTTAGAACAAAAAAAATGACGCTTATTAAGTGATATTAGTTTGCTATCTGGTTTGCATGTGATATGTAATAAGTAAATCCATAGGCTCTTTTATTACTTTTATTAACTCCCATCCCTCTCTAGATAAAATGTTATTTATTGTTTTTTGATGAATTGCAGCAACAGTTCCTACTATTCCAATTTTCTTTAATTCAATGTTATCAAAATATTTAAGCTGTAACTTTACAAATGATTTTATGCCTTCCTCTATCAAATGTTTTGAGTAAATATGTGTACTAAATTCTGCTAAAACGGAAGCAAACGATGCTATGTAGGTATTACCCTGTCCTTCTTTATATAGTCGATTCAAAGTATTATCAATATCCATGTCAAAATGTTTTTCAATATAGCTTGATATTTCAGCAGGCAATATTTTATAGTAATAATCACGAACTATATATTTTCCAAAATAACCTGCACTTCCCTCATCTCCTAAACTAAACCCAAGTGATGGGACGTAATCGCTAAAATACTCTCCATTAAATAAACCACAAGATGACCCTGTCCCTAAAATCGCAACAATCCCACAATTTGATCCAAATAAAGCTCGAGCAGCAGCCATTAAATCAGTATCTACTTCAGTCTTAAAATTGGGAAATACAGTCGAAAAAGCTTCTAAAATTAGATTTTTCATTGCTTCGTTGGAGCATCCTGATCCATAAAAATATATCTGCTCAAATGAGTTATCAGGTAAGTCATTACGTAAACTCCACAATATCTCACACAACTTTTTTAAATCAACAAAATAGGGATTCATGCCCAAAGTACGACCTGACCATATTAATCTATTACCTTCTAATAAACTCCACAACGTTTTTGTGGAACCACTCTCTGCAACTAGTTGTCTCATACCTGTTATATGAACGATTGTTATATTAAATAAAGTTAAGAATAGTAGTGAAGAGAATTATTTATTCACTAACTAAGTAGTTGGAAATCATGGAATTTCTAACAATTTTATACTTTCAATTGAAAACACAACTCCAAGATACATTGTCATTAATTTTGTTTTAAATACCAACTTAACTTTATCAATATTTATGCAATTATCTTTTGATAAAAAAGCCCATGAACTACTTCCTTACTATACGCACTTTAACGTGGCTAACCGACTTCTATTTACAGGTCACTCACATCAAGCATGGCCTGACTGCGCGCTAGAAGGCCAAATTGAATATTTCCATGCATCTGCAAATTTAATCGATAAAAAATGGGATCTTGCATTCAGAAAAACTGAACTACTCAGAGAATATCTTAGAACATACTACGACGACCCAACTGGCTTATATTGCCGCGAGGAAAGTACCCATTTCCTATTTATTAGTTTAATGAGTGCTTGGGATCTAGTAAACAAGCCAAAAATAATCACCAGTGAGGGTGAATTCTATTCTCTTGCCAGACAATTGGCACGATTCTCCGAAGTAGGTCTCGATGTTGTCAAAGTACCCGCTAGTATAGACGAGAATTTTGTGGTAAATATCAAAAATAACTTAGATAATAAAACCGCTGCTGTTATGATTTCAAGAATATATTTCCAAAGTGGTCTTATCAACCCACACCTATATGAAATTGCAAAGATTTGTAGAGAATATGGAGTACCACTGGTTATAGATGATTATCATGGAACTAATGTTGTGCCATTGTCTATTCGTGATGAGGGGCTTGAAGATACTTTTATTTTAATTGGGGGGTATAAATATCTACAATGGGGTGAAGCAAACTGCTTTCTACGCTTTCCTAAAGACTGCACTCTTCGCCCGGTAATTACGGGTTGGTTTGCTTCATTCGACTCTCTCCAGAAGAAACAAGACTTTAGCAAACCGGTTGAATTTGACCCTGGAGATCAACGATTTGCAAGCGGAACATATGATCCGAGTTCTCAATTTAGAGCAGCAAAAGTCGCACAGTTTTTCAAGAAGCAGTTTTTGGACTCTAACATATTACGAACTGGGTATCAAGAACAAATTGGTCTGTTAAGAAACTTATTCCTTGAAAAAGATATTGACCCATCAATTCTGCGACTTACCCATAATGAAGACATTCGTTTAAATGGTGGCTTTCTTTCTCTACACTCTCCATATGCGGTTGCTATCCGAAAACGATTGCTTGAAAAAGAAGTTTTTACGGATGCCCGGGATACAATTCTCCGATTGGGTCCTGCACCCTATACCACCTCCAAGCAAATTAATGATGTAATTGAAATACTTTCAGAAACTGTTAGAGAAATGAAGATTTAAATATCTATGTAATGTGTAAGTCATAACTCTTTATCTATAAGTACATCTACGTATTTTCTATTTTTTGTACGTTCTACTGAGATAAATCTGTTTTACTAGAATCACTGTACTATTTTATTGATTAGAATGCTTTTTCACATATTTGAGTAAGTCATAAATTAGCAGATAGTACAAACAGATTCATATACAAACTAACTAAAAATAATTATGGTATTTACAGTATATATACATATATTGAACATATACTTAATTAAAAAAAAATATAATGACATGATATGTCACCCTTTTGAATTACCTTTTGTTAAATTTTTAAATTTATCTAACACATATGGCAGACAATCAAAAAATTAAAGCACTCGATATAGCTGTTGGGCAAATCGAAAAACAGCACGGAAAAGGGACTATCATGAAACTTGGGGATAGTGCCACACAAGATGTTGAAGTAATATCAACAGGCTCTATATTGGTGGACTATGCGCTCGGAGTTCAAGGAGTGCCAAGGGGAAGAATCACCGAAATTTATGGCCCAGAAGCTAGTGGTAAAACCACCTTGGCACTACAGGTTATTGCACAGGCACAAAAAAAAGGTGGATATGCTGCTTTCATAGATGCAGAACATGCTTTTGATCCACGTTATGCTCGTGCTCTTGGTATTAATACTGAAGAACTTTTAGTTTCACAACCTGATAGCGGCGAGCAAGCATTAGAAATAACCGAGACTTTAATTCGATCAGGTGCATTGGATGTGATCGTGGTTGATTCTGTTGCTGCCTTAGTACCTAGAGCTGAAATCGAAGGGGAAATGGGTGATTCACATATGGGCTTACAAGCTAGACTTATGTCACAAGCACTTCGTAAAATAACCGGTATAGTAAACAAAACTCAAACCTCTTGCATTTTCATAAACCAGGTGCGTGAGAAAATAGGGGTTATGTTTGGTAATCCTGAGACTACTACCGGTGGACGAGCTCTTAAATTTTACTCATCAGTTCGCCTGGATATACGTCGAATAGGTAGTATCAAGAAAGCTGATGAAGTAATTGGCAACCGAACAAAAGTAAAAGTAGCCAAAAATAAGGTTGCACCACCTTTTAAAGTTGTAGAATTCAATATCATGTATGGCAAAGGGGTCTCACGAATAGCCGAGATCCTAGATTTAGCTATTGAATATGATATTATTCAAAAACGAGGTAGTTGGTTTCGCTATGACGGAGAACCCATTGGTCAGGGAGCCGATTCTGCTATGCAATTCTTAGAGGAAGATCCAGAATTATTAAACAAAATCGAAAAAATGGTTCACGTCCAACTCAATGGCCTTGATGTTGAAATACAAGGAGCAACAACCGAATTAGCAGATGCAGAACAATCTTCAGAGAAAGTTGAAATGTAAATCTATCTCTTCATTATGAAGAATTCAGATAGTAATGGGTATGATGAATTAACTTCATTAGTACCCCTTACAATTACTAAAATTCAGATACAGAAAAATAATAAAGAACGATTTTCCTTATATCATGAAGATCGTTTTTTATTAGGTATAACAAGCCAAACTCTTGTCTTTTGTTCATTAACAAAAGGAACTATACTAACGAATGAGTTATTAGAAACTATTATCAACGCTGAACAATACAACAAAGCCAAAGAATATTGCTTAGCTTTATTGTCGCGTAGAGATCACACAGTCAAAGAACTGATTTTAAAGGGAAATAAAAAAGGATTTAACAAACAAATTCTTGAGAGTATCACGTTCGAACTACAAGAGAATAGATACCTCGATGATCACCGATTTGCATCAAATTTCATACATGACGCTATTAAATTCAGAACATGGAGCCTTAATAAAATCAAATTTGAACTACAGAAAAAAGGTGTCATTAAGTCTATTATTAATGAATTGCTTTCTGACTTAGATAATTCAATTTGGAAGAAACAATTGTTTGCCCTTATCCGTAAAAATAAAGTGAAGTTCAAACGAGTAGATCCAAAAAAGCGAAAAAAGAAACTATATGATTATTTAGCTCGTAAAGGTTATACTCCAACTTTAATTTGGAGTGAGATGAATAATCTTTTATTGTTAATTGAAAATGATTAAAAAGTCCTAATTAAAAGTTCATGAAAAACATCACATTAGAACGTGTTGTCCGAACATTATTGGCCGTCTTAACGACCGGCGTTATCATAATTATAATTTATAATTACATTACATTGGTCGCTTTTCTGATTTTAGCTATGATCCTTAGTTATGTGCTTGACCCAACAGTGAATAGATTACAACGTATGGGTGTGTATAGGACTCTAGGTATCACGTTAACACTCTCAGTCATAGTTTTGGCCATTATATTCTTCTCAACGAATGTTGTTCCTATATTTGTTGAAGAAATGCTTATACTAACAAACAACCTGAACATTGAAACTATTGAGCTTATTGCCGCTCGAATCGAAACACGCTTAGTTTCAGAATACAGTTTTATACCAGAAGGTTTCCTTAGAGACAACATCACAAAGATTAGCGAAGAACTTTTTGATCTGGGCAAACTATCGAATGTACTTAGCAATGTTGTTGGACTTTTTACCAATATATTTTCTGCCGTAATTGTAGTCCCATTTGCAGCTTTTTTCTTTCTAAAAGATGGCAGTAGGATAAGAAGAGATGTGTTACGAGCAATTCCTAATAAATACTTCGAAACTATACTAACGATACTCGATCTAGTTGAGAAGCGATTGGGATTATATTTTAGAAGTGTGCTAGTACAAAGTTCCCTAGTTACTCTTTTATCATGGACAACATTAAGTATTGCAGGACTTGAAAATTCGCTTTCTGTAGGCATATCTGTCGGTATAGCAAATACCATCCCCTACTTTGGGCCTATAATTGGTTATCTTCTTTCAATAATTATTTCAATCGTTGAGACAGGTGATTTCAGTTTAGTACTATATTGTATGGTAGCCATACTTATTGTTCAAATGATTGATAATTTAATTTTTCAGCCCTATTTATTTTCTAAATCAGCTGATATGCACCCTGTAGGTATATTATTCATTATTTTAATCGGAGCCGAAACTGCTGGAATTTTAGGCATGCTAATTGCGATACCTTTAGCCACAACCATTCGAATAACTATTAAGCAGATTATTTGGAGTTTTAATAATTATCAGATATTTCGACTAGACCAATCGAAACAAATTTGAGTATATTGTAGAAATCAAAAATCTACACATAGACCCTTGAATGAATTGGTAATTTTTGCATCCGGATCAGGTTCTAATTTCCAGTCAATTATTAATCACATTAAGAATGGATATCTTAATGCTAAAGTACTTGGTTTAATTACGAATAAACCTGAAATCGGGGCTATTGATATCGCCAAACAATACGGAATCCCTTTCTATGTTATTTCAGCTAAACAATTTGACAGCTATGAAGCGTATGAATTAGCCATTTTGAATCAGTGTTTAGAATTGAACCCACGTTTAATTATATGTGCTGGCTACCTAAGGAAAATCCCGCCAAAACTGATCCGTTCATTTCAAAATAGAATTCTCAATATTCACCCATCTTTACTTCCCAAATTTGGTGGACATGGTTATTATGGCATACATATTCACAAAAGTGTATTAGAACGTAATGAAACATATACCGGTTGTACCATCCATCTAGTTACAGAAGAATATGACAAAGGTCCTATACTAGCTCAAAAACAGATAATTGTTAATAAATATGAATCTGCTGAGCAACTTGCTAAACGCGTTTTAAAGGTTGAACATCAACTTTATCCAAAAACTATAGCATCCTATTTGAAGCAGTTGAATAGTCCTGGTGAATAAAAAAACAGCTAATTTTAATTAAATAAAAAATTGACTAACTAATCACTTTTTTTCATTTATCTATGATTCTTAAGCCATTAGAGCAGCTACCAAAGACCCCTCTTACCATTAAAAGAGCTTTATTGTCAGTTTCTGACAAGACAAACATACTTCCATTAGCAGAGTCATTGCATGCTGCTAATGTTACTCTTTTATCTACCGGTGGTACATATAAGACTTTACAAGAGGCAGGTATACCCGTAACCGAAGTTGCAAGCCTGACTGGCTTCCCTGAGTGCCTAGATGGACGAGTTAAAACACTACATCCCATAATTCATGGGGGTATACTTGCTCGTACATCTTTTGGACCTGACAATAACGAATTAAGACGGCTTCAGATTGAACCCATAGAATTAGTCGTTGTAAATTTATACCCCTTTGACAGCATTACAGCAAGAAGCGATGTAGCGATTGAAGAAGCTACAGAATATATAGATATAGGGGGACCCACAATGGTACGTGCAGCAGCAAAAAACTTTGCTCACGTAACTATATTGAGTAATCCAAACCAATATTACACCTTTTTATCCGAGTTCGACTCACATTCTTCGATATCGTTTCAAACTAGACTACGTTTAGCTCAGCAAGCCTTCAAACATACATTTGAATATGAACGTGGTATTTCCAATTATTTTAACTCCATTATCCATACTGAACCCAACCAACCCTTAAAAGATGAGGCTGGAAATACAAAAAAAGAGCATATAGTCATGAAAACTAATTTTCATGTAAATTCGCCACTTCATAATTATCTAAGATATGGAGAAAATCCGCATCAAAATGCGTCTATATATGGAGAACCAGACAAATTTATCGATTGTTTGCATGGCAAAGAACTTAGTTACAACAATTATTTAGATATTGATTCAGCATTAAGATTGTATGAAGACTTCTCCGAAACCAATCCTACTTGCGCCATCTTCAAACATACCATACCCTGCGGAGTAGCAAGTGCTTCTACTTTAAATGAAGCATACAAGAAAGCTTTTTCTACTGATAAAGTTTCCCCCTTTGGAGGAGTTGTACTTTGTAATACCCTTTTGGATATAGATACAGCAAAAGCCATCGACTCCATCTTTACTGAAATAATTATTGCACCTAAGTATTCAGATGAAACCTTAGAATTGTTGACTCAAAAGAAAAATCGACGTTTAATTCAAATTTTAGCCAAACAAAAACTTGGCATTCAAAAACAATATCGCTCTATTTTTGGGGGTGTGCTAGTACAAGAACTAAATAATATAGCCACTGATACAGCCTCCTTCAAAGTGGTAACAAATAGACAACCCACTCCAAGAGAAATGCAGGATATGTTATTTGCTTGGAAAATTGTTAGACATGTAAAGTCCAATGCAATTGTGTTTGCAAAAGATGAACAAACACTTGGTATAGGTTCAGGACAAACATCACGGGTAGACTCATCTGAAATAGCGGTTTCAAAAGCAGCCAAAGAGCAGCACAGTCTTGTAGGATCGGCTATCGCTTCAGATGCATTCTTTCCTTTTTCCGACGGTATTGAAGCTGCTGCAGATGCTGGAACTACTGCTGTAATTCAGCCTGGGGGTAGTGTTCGAGATCAGGAAGTTATCGACAAAGCGAATGAACTAGATTTAGCCATGGTTTTTACATCCATCCGTCATTTTAGACATTAAAATAAATGAGCTAAGACACAGAAAAAAGTTTCAAATTTGCCCAAAATGCTTGATATTGTTTAAGTAATGAACATTTATATCTTTTGCAACAATAATGAACCAACCAGATACTGAAAATCAGGCCTCAAACAATACAAAACAAAGTAAAAAGGGCTTTTTTGATTTTTTATATACCGATATAGCTATTGACTTAGGTACCGCCAACACTCTAATTTACTCGCGCAATGAAGGCATAGTTTTGAATGAACCAAGTATCGTAGCCTTAAATCAACAAGACGTTCCCGTCGCCACCGGTCATGAAGCTAGATTAATGCACGAACGTACGCATAAAAAAATCCGTACTATCAGACCTCTTAGAGATGGAGTTATTGCAGATTTCGAGGTTGCAGAACAAATGATTCGTGGTATGATAAAGAAGGTTAAGGTCAAGTGGTTTTCAACTACCCGGCAAATGGTTATTTGTGTCCCTAGTGGAATTACTGAGGTAGAACGAAGAGCTGTACGAGATAGTGCTGAACATGCGGGTGCAAAGGAAGTATATCTGGTTGATGAACCTATGGCTGCAGCTATAGGTATTGGCCTCGACGTCCATGAACCCGTTGGTAATATGATTGTAGATATCGGAGGTGGTACTACTGAAATAGCAGTTATTTCTCTATCTGGTATTGTGTACGCCCAATCTGTACGCTTAGGTGGTGATAAATTGAACGATGATATCATCAATTATTTCCGAAGAAAAAATAATTTACTTATTGGTGAAAGAACTGCTGAAAAAATTAAATGTGAAATTGGCTCAGCGGCTCCTCTCGATGACGAACTTGAAATGATTACAAAAGGGCGTGATCTGGTTAATGGCGTTCCTAGAACACGCCATATCACATCAAGAGATGCTAGAGAAGCTATGGCGGAATCTATAAATACCATTGTGGATTCAGTAACCAAATCACTTGAACAGACTCCTCCTGAATTGTCCGCTGATATACTTGATCGAGGTATTATGTTAACTGGTGGTGGAGGACTTTTAAAAAATTTAGACAAATTGATCATGGAAACCACTGATCTACCTGTTCACATAGCCGAAGATCCTTTGACTGCCGTGGTAAGAGGTACTGGGTTTATATTAGAGAATCTAGATTACTATCGTCCCGTAATCTCTTAAACATGTTCTACAATGAGATTTTTGCAGTTCGACACGGATGGTATCTCTCATTATTTTCATGTTTTATTGGTGATATTTATCGCGCTTATCTTAGCGTTCACTCGTAGCCAAGATGGATTAAATAACTTGCGTGCCGTTACAGTAACCGCTGCTAGTGTCTTAGAAGAGCCTGTTTCAAATCTGCGTGTCTACAGAAATGCTTTAAAAACTAATGCCTATCTACAACAACAAAATATACTTTTACAGGACGAATTAAGCAGAATCCGATCAATAGAGAAAGAAAATGAGGAACTAAAATCATTATTAAGCTTAAATAAGTCCTACACCTATCCTTTGCAGATTGCACGGGTTGTTACTAAACAACTCAACACACTAAATAATAGCTTGAGTGTTAATTTGGGAAGTTTTGATGGCATTCAACGTGGGATGCCATTGATAAATTCTGACGGACTAATAGGCAAAGTAATATTGGTCGCGAATAATTATTCACAAATAATGCCATTATCTCACCCACTCTTCCGTGTTAGTGCCCAATTACAAGAAAGCAAAGCTAATGGTATTATTACCTGGGACATATCGAGTCCTAGCTACCTGATTATGGATTATGTCCCTAAAACGGTGCCAGTTGATACTGGGATGGTGGTTCAGACCTCTGGACTCGGTAATGAATTTCCAGCTGGAATACCTATTGGACAGGTAGTCGATTTCCGATCCCAGGAGGGAACAAATACCCAACAATTGAAAATTAGGCCTCTTAGTCAATTGAATGAAGTCTCTGAAGGATTTATAGTTCTATTTAATTCAGACACAAATTTAGTCCAACTAAACAACGAATTTAACCAGCTTTTTCAATGAATCTTGATTGGACCAAATATTTACTTGGTGGTCTTTTTATCATTTTTTTGGATCAAATTCTTCTGCAACATCTATCTCTTTGGGGAATACAATTCGATGCAGTACTACTCATTTTAATATGGAACTTGCCTTTACTAAAAAAAACTGAAGCTCTCTACATTTATGGCTCACTAGCATTTCTTCAAGATGCTCTCTATGATTCTTGGGGGCTTATGCTATTTAGTAAGACCTTAGTTATAGTCTTATTTCGTACTTATTTAGTGAATCGTAATCAAGGTATAATATTTTCTTCTCAATTTGCAGTTCTTACCTTAGCTATTGCTTTGACTCATAATACTATTTATTACCTATTGTCTTTGATAACGGGTGGCTACGCAAGCGGTTTATGGCCTTATACAGTACTACTACTTGGATCTCTCTACACCACTCTTTTGTCTTTTATTCTTCACAAAATAATTAAATCCTGATGCAGTGAACGACTTTAAAAACCACCATAGAACTCAAGTATCACTGCGTGTAATGCAAGTAATGTTTGCTACGGTATGTTTAATAGTATTAGGGCGAGTTTTTTATTTGCAGGTTATTGAGTATGAAAAATATTCTTTGCAAGGAGAACGAAATTCCATCCGTCAAGAAATTATCCCATCGGCCCGAGGACTCATATATGATAGAAAGGGGGAACTATTAGTATCCAATGAACCCATTTTCACTTTGACTGTAAATCCTGCAACCTATGATACCACCAATAATCAATTACTGGCTGAACTATTAGATGTAGATGTAACTCAAGTAAGGGATCAGATTAATATAGCACAGCGGTATTCTTGGTATAGAAGTTCACCCCTTTTATCGGATATTGATTTCACGCAATTCTCAATTATTCAACAGAATTTGTGGCAATTACCCGGTATTGGTCATCAACTCAAAAGTAAACGAACCTACACGGATAAAATTAATGCCTCACATATATTTGGATATTTGCGCGAAGCTGACGCTAAAGATTTTGAAACAAATAGATCATTATTTTTAGGAGATAAAATTGGAAAGAGTGGCCTTGAATTAATCTATGAAGACAGTCTCAGGGGTGAGTCTGGCATAGAGTTTAAACGAGTAAATGCCTATGGACAAGTACTAGGTTCGTTTATGGTTGAAAATGAAGGTACTAATCCCATTGAAGGAGCTAATATAATCACTACTATTGATGCTGATTTACAGGCTTTTGCAGAGGACTTAATGATTGATAAAACAGGAGCAATTATTGTTATGAATCCCAATACTGGGGCCATATTAGCTATGGTAAGCTCCCCCAACTATCAAGTTGATAGACTCGCAGGTCGGCTCGATAGAGCCTATTGGGCTCAAATAAACAGTGATTCAACTCGGCCACTCTTCAACAGAGCCGTATCAAGCCGGCAACCACCTGGCTCTACTTTTAAACCTCTTATGGGGTTAATTGGCTTAGAGGAGGGACTGATAACACCCACAACAAATATTCCAAATACAGGAGGGTATCAACGTGGTCGATTGTATCGCGATTTAGCACCTAAAGGAGATTATGATTTAGAAAAAGCAATAACTTATTCGTCTAATACTTACTTCTATAAGTTAATGGATGATTTTGCAAGTTCAGGAAGATTAAATATTTGGAGTGAACGAGTAAAAGATTTCGGCCTTGGTATGGATCTGGAAATTGATTTACCCAGTGCAACTACAGGTATTATTCCAGATAGTGCGTTTTTAGATCGTTGGTTTGGTGTTAATAAATGGGGCCTAGGTGACTTAATTAACCTAGGGATTGGGCAAGGGGTTATGGCCGTATCACCTCTTCAAATTGCTACTATGACAAGTGCAATATCAAATGGAGGATATAGAATTACCCCATACCTTGTAGAACAGCTTAGAACCCCTTATTTAACTATTTTTCCAAATAAAAAAGACCCATCGAAGATTGAATGGGTCCAAAAAGAATATTTAGATTTAATAAAAAATGGAATGCGAGGTGTAGTACAACGAGGAAACGGTAGATTCTACGTGAAAAACGATTTCCTAGCCATTGCAGGAAAAACAGGAACTGCTCAAAATCCACATGGATACTCCCATGGCTGGTTCACCTCTTTCGCTCCTTTTGAATATCCTGAAATTGTTGTTACGGTTTTTTTAGAAAATGCGGGTTTTGCTTCTATTTCGGCCGCACCAATTGCCCGGTTATTACATGAATATTATTTACGAGGCAGCTATAGTAATAATGTTTATAATTATGTGAAAAATTGGAAACCTCGAGATGACAATTCTAACCAAACTGCTGAATAATCTATGGCTTCAATACAAAAAGATTTAGATTGGATGAGTGTCTTGCTATGGGTTGGATTAAGTATCATAGGACTTATAGCTGTCTATAGCGCTACTCAAGGTCCAGTTTCTGAGTTTCTACCTAGATTCATTCAAAATAACTTCTGGAAGCAACTTTTATTTGTTGGATTTTCATTAATTTTGCTCTTTTATATTCAATTCATCAACCCTACTATCTTTAAGAATTTCTCATATTTAGCCTATGCCGCTTCCCTACTTTTAATGGTCTGTACCTTATTTTTTGGTCAAGAAATTAATGGGGCAAAAAGTTGGTTACGATTTGGTAATTTTGGATTGCAATCAAGTGAATTTATGAAAATCACTACTATATTAGCAGCTGCAAATTTTCTAACCTCTAGACGTAATATAGGTTTAGAACAGATTCGCTATGCTTTAGCTAGTTTTCTAATCATCTTTACACCAACACTTTTAGTAATTGCACAAAATGATTTTGGTACTGCTATCATATTTATGGCTCTGATTCCAGTCATTTTATTTTGGTCAGGGCTTCCCTATGGTGTAGCTTTATTAATGATTAGTCCCGCAATTATTCTCTATCTGAGTGTATTTAGCTGGATATATGGTCTCATTGCAATGTTTATCATTACCGCTGGAGTATTTTTATTACAACGATCAAAATGGCTTACCATTGTTTCTGTAATTATGGGATCTGCAACAGTGGTCGTAGTACAATTGGCATTAACAAAAATACTTCAACCACATCAAGTTGCTCGCGTAATTGCTTTTACTAATCCTTCGTATGATCCAACAGGAGCTGGATGGAATGTCATACAGGCTAAAACAGCTATTGGTTCTGGTGGATGGACTGGCAAAGGTTTTCTTGAAGGTACCCAAACTCAATTA
Source organism: Balneola sp. (assembly GCA_002720745.1). Classification (GTDB taxonomy): domain Bacteria; phylum Bacteroidota; class Rhodothermia; order Balneolales; family Balneolaceae; genus UBA1275. The sequence goes on along the minus strand of PBJO01000007.1, from coordinate 26,828 downwards.
CGCTTTTTACCTGAGCAGTGGACAGATTTTATATTTTGCGTAGTCGGAGAAGAGTTTGGTTTCTTAGGTGCTTCTATACTAATCTTAGTTTTCATGCTTTTCTTACTCCGTTTATTACAATTATCGATTAACCACAAAAATCCCTTTGCTCAATTGGTCACACTGAGTATAGCCGCGGTTTATTTTGTGCACTTTTTTATCAATGTTGGAAGCGCAACGGCACTACTACCCGTTATAGGTATTCCCTTACCTTTTATTAGTTATGGTGGCTCTGCATTTATAGCAAATACGCTTATGCTTGCAATCTGTTTAAACATGGATTTGTATAAAAGAGAGCTCAGCATCTACAGTTAATAAAGTTGTACTAATTTTTATGACTCTACTTATGGGTTAGAAACAAGTCCCGAATCGAGGCTTTTAACAATAAATCCTTTAAGAATAATTTTTGAAAGTCTTAAATCACTTATGGTTTAGGTGGGCGGACCTTAGTGGTTCCTAAACTAAAACTAATTCGATGGTGAGGACTATAACCAAAATTTTTTAAGGCTTTTTTATGGGTATTGGTTGGATATCCAACATTTTGATTCCATTCATACTCTGGATATTCTAGATGATAACTAGCCATAAGTTCGTCTCGGTATTCTTTAGCAATAATAGAAGCAGCACCTATTGAAGCACTCTTACTGTCCCCCTTTGCAACACATTGATGAGCAATAACTGTTGGCACATAGCGATTGCCATCTACTAATAAATAATCGGGATTAGCACCTTCAAAAGTAGCACACATATCCATGGTTTCTAAACTAGCCCAAAGTATGTTAAGTCGGTCTATCATTGCTAAATCACCCTCTTGAATAGTCCAATAGAGTGCCTTTTTTTTTATTTCTCTAGATAGTCGCCTGCGTTCAGACAAACATAATTTTTTACTATCCTGTATCCCTTCTATAATATTGTTTGGGTCTAAAATAACCCCAGCTGCCACTACTGGACCTGCCAAGCAGCCTCTTCCAACTTCATCTAGTCCCATAATACGGTCAAAGCCTTCATCCCATAGTTTTTGTTCAATATCCAGTCTACTCATACGACTACTAGTTTCAAAATTAAGCTAAAAATATTATTTAAATGAACTCTGTGAGGAACGAGTTAGAATCCATAAATGGTTGTCCTAATATGGAATATAAGTATACTCATTGGAAACATGTAAAACCTGTCTCAGGTAAGAATCCATTTGATACATTGTTGGATTTATTTCAGCAACTGTTAACCATTGCTAGCGGAGATGTTTCCCAGTCACTTAAATGGTTAACAAATATTGATAAGGAGTATGAAATAACCGAAAGTTTTGAGGAAACCTACAGCTTAGCAGATTTTATTCAAGATTTAATCGATAAGGGGTATATAAATCAGGATGATGATACTAATACTATGATCATTACTCCCAAGACTGAAAAGAGTCTTCGTGAACGCTCATTAAATGAAATATTTAGTAGTTTACGAAAAGGTGGACAAGGTGACCATAAAACTAATTTTTATGGAGCCGGTATAGAGCGGCAATCAGAAACACGTCCGTGGAATGGTCACGAAGAGCTTGTTAATCTTGATAATACCGGTACCATGATCAATATGCTTAAACATAGTAGTATTGATGCATTGAATTTATCAGAAGACGATCTACAGGTATATGAAACAGATTATCACACACAAGTTTCTACAGTACTCTTAATTGATCTAAGCCATTCCATGATTCTATACGGTGAGGATCGAATCACTCCAGCAAAAAAAGTTGCAATGGCTTTGTCTGAATTAATCATGCGTAGTTATTCAAAAGATACATTAGACATTGTGGCTTTTGGCAATGAGGCATGGCATATTTCAGTGAAAGATTTACCATACTTAAAAGTGGGTCCATATCACACTAATACAAAACAGGGATTAGAAGTAGCACGTCATATTCTGTTACGCAAAAAGTTTGCGAATAAGCAAATTTTCATGATTACCGACGGGAAACCATCTTGTATGTTTGAAAACGGTAAACTTTACAAAAACAGCTTCGGATTAGATAGAAAAATTGTGAATAAAGTATTAGACGAAGCAGTTAAATGCAGAAGAGAAAAAATAACCATTACCACCTTTATGATTGCATCGGATCCATATTTGCAAGATTTTGTCCGTGAAATGACCGAAGCAAATAAAGGAAAAGCTTATTTTTCAAGCTTGGACAATTTGGGTGGATTTATTTTCGAGGATTACATCAAAAATAGAAAACGTCGGGTGCATTAACTAAATTACCTATGAACTTTTCTTCTCACCTAAAACAAATATTAAAGATTTATATGGCGATAACCAGTATTGGCTTTTCAATAATACTGGTTCATTAGAAGTTAATTAAACATTCCAAGTTCTTCCATCACCGATTGCGTTATATCAAACTTAGCTCTGAAGTCCTCTGATGCATACAAAACAATCATGTCACCCGAGCTAGTAGTGGTATTTAATACGTAGGATAAATCCTGTTTTTTCGCAACTGTTTCAATGGCTGAGCCTATTTGTTCCAGTAGTGGTCCTATTAATTCGTCCCTGCGTTGCGCAAGCTCTTGTTCAGCAATTTGTTGAGCTTGTAAAAGCTCTTGTTGTAGTTGCCCTAAGCGAGCTTCTTCTTGCTGCTGTGCTTCCGCTGAAATAACTGCTATCTTTTGTTGATATTCTGCAACTTGAGTTTGAAATTCCTGTTCCAAAGTCGATAACTCTTGTTGCTTACGGGCAGTGAAATTTTGCAATCTTTGTTGTACTGCACGCATTTCAGGCATGTTAGCTAGGATTGACTGCGGATTGACATATCCAATTTTCAATTCTGAATTGGTTGACTGAGCTTGAGCTTGGATGTTTAATATAATGCTCAGAAATAAAGTAATTGCAACACGTGACTTTCGCATATTGATAGTTTGATTGAGTTGATATTAATTTTTATCATTATTTCCAGAAACAATCATTCTAGAGAGTACTTCCTGGGTGATGTTAAATTCTTCAGAACTAAAAAATACTATTACATCGCCATAAGAAGTTGCTTCATTAAGTATTAAATCTAGCCCTTTTTCTTGTGCTACTTTCGCCATTATCTGATCTATTCTTTCAATTATAGGTTGAAGTAATTGCGCTCGTTTCTGGGTAATTTCATTAAGATAATTTTCCCTTTCTTCTTGAAGTTGCTGATCTCGAGCTAATAGATCTTTTTCTCTTGTTAATCGTGCTTCTTCGTTAAGCATGCTTCTAGCTTCTTCATAAGCTACAAAATCTTTTTGAAGTTGATTGGCTTTAGACATTAATTCTGAATCTCTCTCTTGGACAAGTTGCTCGATTACTTGATCTACAACGGCTACTTCATCTAACTGCGCTAATATCACAGTTGGATTCATATATCCAATTTTTACTTGGGCCTGAACTCCTGCCGTACACAGAAGAACCCAGACTGACGCGAAAAATAAATAAGTTCGGAACATAGTTGTTTTAATTATGAATCAAAAAATACCGTAATTTTTACTTAATTACCTATCATAATTTGTGCTTTAATTATCCAAATCAATTCCTAACTCGAACAGGATATCTGCAGTAATATCAAATTCAGCCCTAGCATATATCATATAAATATCACCACTTCTATCAAAGATATAATCATATCCTTTCTCGAGAGCAACAGTCCGTGCAGCACTAAATACTTTTCTTTGTATTGGCTCTAGTAAATCACTTTGTTGCTGAAAATATTCACCGGTAGGGCCAAACTTTTGCTGGAGAAAAGTTTGATGCTGTTTTTTCTTTTGTTCAATTTCCACTCTTTTTTGATTGCGAATCTCTTCAGTATATAAAATTTCTTTAGCCTGATAGTCTTCTTTTAGAGCATTTACCTTGTCTAACATTTCTTGTGCTTCTTGCTGCCACCCACTGCTCAATAATTGTAACCGCTGTTCGATACCAGCATATTCGGGTAATTGTGCAACGACTAAATCAGACTCAAAATAGCCTATCTTTTGATCCTGAGCTCTTATCTCTGTACTATCTAGTATGACTATCGCACTACTAATTAAAAGTAAAATTCTGCAGGAAATTAGTACATTACTTAGGTAGATTTTTTTCATAAAATAAACTAAAATGGTGCACCAATATTAAACAAAAATTCCCATTCTCCTGCAAGTGTGTTAGTCCCTTCTATCTTATCTAATCGGTATCCATAACTCAAATCTACTAGTCCTAATACTGGTAGATATAAACGGGTTCCAAACCCAATTGCGCGCTTGACATTAAATGGATCAAAAGTTGCAAACTCATTAAATGCATTGGCTGCATCATAAAAAGCATAGGGTATTAGTTGTAGTTGCTCATTACTAACCGCTGGATACCGTAATTCAAAAGAATACTTGTTGTACACACGCCCGCCTACTTGTCGTCCATCTATTATTGGTGCTATGCTACCATCATTACCACCAGGATACCCTCGTAAGTCAATATTATCATATAAAAAGCTTTGCCGTTGCTGAAGTTGTGTTCCTCCGACTAAGAATCGCTGGAAATTAGACCGCCTGTCTTTAGTGAAAAAACCAATAAATCCAAAGTTCACCTGACTAGTCAATACTAATTTCTCTACAATAGGAATGTGGTATTGATAGTCTGTCTTGATTTTATAGTATTCGGAAAGGCCTGGTAATGGAGGTGCTATCTCAAAGGACAATCCTAATTTCGATCCTGTATTTGGCGATATGAAGTTGTCCAGTGAATTCCGTTCAAAGGTCTGATTAACTGAAATAATGGAAGAGGTACCAGCTGATAAAAAGGATGTTGTTCCTTGAATATCGTACAGTTGATACCCTAGCGCAGTTCTGCTAGAAAAGTAATCATCGGGCCATCGTAATCGCTTTCCAAGAGACACTGAAGACGAAAAGAGTCGATTTTTTTCAGAAAAGCCACGGTACTGAATAAAATTGTAGGAAAGATTCACGCCAAATGAAGTAGGCTTTCCATTTAGCCAAGGTTCTACAAATCCAAAACTATAGCTTTGGAAACCTGTGCCTGTCACCTGAACACCCAATGAAAGATTTTGTCCGTCACCTGAAGGAAATGGTGTAAAGTCACCCGCTAAGGCCCTCTGTAACGAAAAGTTATTAAAGTTTAGACGAGTAGATATTAATGCACCAATTGCACGTCCACCATAGCCCCCAGAAAACTCAAAATTTGAAGTACTAGTAGATTCATCCACCAAAAAGGATACGTCTACTTCTTTGTCTTGGGGAATGGGTTGCACATCAGGGGTGATGTTTTGCGGATCAAAAAAACCTAAGGTACTGAGTTCACGAACCGAACGAACAATAGCTTCACGGCTATAGGTGGCGCCGGGCACTGTACGTAAGGTCCTTCTAACTACGTCATCATGGGTTTGCGTATTCCCACTAAAGGTGACTTTTCGGATAGTCGCAATTTCATCCTCGTAAATATCAAAGTGAATATCTAACGAATCTTTACCAGCTTTAGAGATAGTAGGGATGGCCTGAAAAAATAAATAGCCAATATTTTGATATAAACTATTTATGTCTGTAGAGGTTTTGTTGAAGTTTAAATTTTCATCGTAGAGTGTTTGATTAAAAATATCCCCCACTTCAAAACCTAAAGACTGTGTCAATTGGCCATCAGTGTATACAGTATTACCGTCCCAACTTATATTTCGGACTTTATACTGAGGACCCTCATAGATGGTAAAGGCCAAAATTAGTGCTTGTTCTGCATTCCCAAAATCATCTACCCACAAACTATCAGAAACAATTCTAGCGTCGACATGCCCTTCTTCTTGAAAGTGGGTAATAAGATTAACCACGCCCTCATCAAATTCTTCTTGTTTGTAGAGTTTTTTTGAAAAAAATTTCCACCAAGCATCTTTTTTTATAGGCTTAATTACCTTCAATAAATCTTTTTCAGTGAACCGATCTAATCCAATAAATTGAATGTCCTTAATTTCTAATTTCTTCCCTTTATTAACGTCAAAATATAAGATAGATCGGTTTTCTATTTCCTCCGATACTTCTATTCGAGTAACCACTTCAGTTCCCCATAATCCTTTTTCTTTAAAAAACCGAATAATGGTGCGCTTGGCCTGTACAAGATTTGCATTCGTAATTGCTGCACCTTGAACTAAACTAATTAGATCCTCCAAGTCATCAGCCTCTGATTTCTTAACTCCTTCTATCCTATATTCAAGCATTCGAGGTTGTTCAACCACTTGAATGAGTATACCTAGGCTTGTTAAGGTTTGATTCTCGATAAATACTTTTACATCAGAAAATAAGCCAACTTGAAATAGACGGTTTATAGCATTTGGTATATCATCTCCTGGATAATTTATTACTTTCCCTTCTACCAATCCACTGGTATTGATAATGAATTGAGTGCGTGTGCTTTGATTACCCTGAACTCGAACATTGGAAATACGATACTCTTCGGGAGTCTCCAAAGTGGGATCTGTTATTTGTATTTGTTGGGCGTAAACAGTAGAAATACTGCTAAAAAGCACCAATACAGCAAGCATCAATACATTCCTTAGCGAATGCATTGATGCAGTATTTAGAGTCTGTATTATCTTGATAAACAATATTTAATCCTTCAAACTAATAACTATTATTGTAACGAACTAGTCACTTATTTCGTCTTTTTTATTTTTGTACACTTTCCCAAATCTTCGATCTCTTTTTTGAAATGAATGAATAGCTTCATACAATTCGTTACGTCTAAAATCAGGCCAATATAATTCAGATATATACAACTCGGAATAAGCCAATTGCCATAATAAGAAATTACTAATACGATATTCACCGCTAGTTCTAATAATTAAATCAGGATCTGGTATACTAGCGGTTGAAAGATGATCACCAATCATTTGGTCATTAATTAAATTAGGAGCTAATCTACCTTTCTCTACGTGTTTAGCAATTTTTTTCACAGCCTCAGTTATATCCCATCGACCTGAATAACTAAGCGCAAGACACAGCTCTAATCCTGTATTATCCTCTGTTAATGATATAGCCTCATCTAATTCTTTAATACAATCGTCAGGGAATCGATCCATCTGGCCAATGGTGACCAAACGAATGTTGTTTCGGTGCAGATTATCCGCCTCTTTCCTAAGAGAGGATACTAGCAATCGCATTAACCCTCGAACTTCAGCACTTGGTCTACCCCAGTTTTCTGTCGAAAAAGCATATAAGGTGAGAAATTTAACACCGAGCTGAGCACACGCCTCAGTAATATCTCTAACAGAATCTACACCTATCTTGTGTCCAAAAAGCCTTATATTACCTTTACTTTGAGCCCATCGCCCATTACCATCCATAATAATAGCAATATGCACTGGTATGACACCTGAATCCGTTAACTCTATCTGTCGATTCTTGTCTTCCTGAGTCTGTTTAATTTTAGTGAGACTTAGCTCTTTCAAAGGGGGTAGTTATTGATTTTCTTTAATTTATCAAATTATAGCTTTAAAAATGCTTATTCAAGAAAAAAGCACCTAAATTATACTCATCTTAAAGGGCTAATATTTTAGGCTAAACTGCTTATTTCTAACAAGCTATAACAAGCAACTATTTTTGAAAGCAATTTCTTAAGACGTCTGCATAAATTCATTTTGTCATCATACAGCTACTTTAGATTTCGTCGTATTGCTATCATTTCTAAAAGGGCTAGGGCTGCCTCTGACCCTTTATTTCCTTTATCCCCTACTCTATCTAAAGCCTGTTGTACATTATCAGTTGTAAGTACGCCAAATGCAACGGGAGTTGAAAAACGGAGATTTAAATCAATTACCCCTCGATTTACTGCATTACATACATATTTGAAATGTGGAGTGCCTCCTCGAATTACTACACCTAGAGCAATAACACCATCATAGCGTTTAGCTTCCAATAACCACTGTGCGGTAAGTGGAATCTCATAACTCCCTGGACAACGTACTATCGTAATAGAATCTTTATTTACACTATGTGCCTTTAAGGTAGATAAAGCACCTTCTAACATTGCTTCAGTAATCATAGAATTCCACCTTGAAACAACAATCCCCACAGTAGCATTTTCAATTTCTATACTTGTTAAAACCTCTTGAATCCCTGGTTTTTTACTCATGATTTACATTTAATTATTGGGTATCAAAGCTCTTCTTTGTTGAATCATTGTCTTCATCTTAATAACGTTATTATAGGAAGTCGTTACCGTACCGATGGGAGTATAACCAAAATCTAGATGCCCATGATAATCACTTCCACCTGTTTGAAGTAGAAGATATTTTTGAGCCCATCTTACAAAGTAATTATGTTGCTGATATGTATGACTAGGATGAATGCATTCAATCCCATCTATACCTAGCATTCGAATTTCTTCGAGCTCTGGCTGAGTAAATAACTTCCCAGGGTGTGCCAATACAATGGCTCCTCCCGCTCTTCTCACCAATGCTATAAGAGAACTGGCATCTAAGAAATAGGGCTGGCGTGTTTCCTCATGAGCTACAACCAAGTATCTTTGAAAGGCCTCTTGCTGATTGGCTACATAGTTTTTTTCTACTAATAATCTAGCTAAATGAGGTCGAGCTAGAGTGGCTTGTTTGGATATAGCTAGAACTTCTTGAAAATTAACGTTAACATTATTGTTATTAAGCCATTCTATCATAGATTTCATTCGGCGTCTACGTTGTACCGAACATGCTGTTAAGTACTCCGATAGTTCTTTATGATAAGGATCAAAATAATAGCCTAGTAAATGAATATCCTTATCTTTAAAGGAAGCCGTAAATTCTGCGCCTGATATTAATTCAATTGGTAATTGTTCCGATTTTAATACTTCTACTCCCTTTAAATAGCCCTTTACAGTGTCATGATCGGTAAATGAAATGGCCTTTAATCCTTTAGACGCTGCCAAATTAAGAACCTCTAGAGGGCTTTTTTTTCCATCAGAATAGGTGGTATGAATATGCAAATCGGCTTTTGCAGCCATAACTTATTGTACTATTGAATAATAATCTTGCAATTCGTTCAACAGCTGTATCCCTGAAATTACTGCTGGATCAATAGCTAGGCTAGCTCTCTTCCAGGCCTGGTTCCCTCTATAAAACCGTATTAATTCCAAACCTAATACCATCTCTATTTCTCCATGTTTTTCGATTAAGTAATCATTAGCCAATTCAGTGATATGATCATTAATTTGCAATATAGACTCCTTTGTATTAGCATTCAATACATTCTTATCATTTAAGAAATAATCTAGCGAATCCGTCAATGTTATCATCTTATTCCATATCTGTAAACGAGTGGGTTCAAAATTATCCATAAATCGTTTAGTCATCACTTGAATAAGCTCATCATCAATTATGGCAGCTATGGGTAGCTCTAATTGCTGAACAAATTCACCAACTAAACCCAAACGTAGTAGCTCCAACTGGAATGGACTGAGTAATTCTGTATTAGTCTGAAGATCTGGCTCAATGCCCCTGCCTCCATGCACGACTCTACCATTTTTGGTTTTGTATACATTATCATCTGCTCGCTGAAAGGCTGTGTTATTTGTATCATGAGTATACTCTAGGCTTTGAATACTCCTTCCAGAAGGAATGTAGTACCTTGATATAGTGAATTTCATTGAGTTGTTGTATGGTAAAGGTTTGATTATTTGAACTAAACCTTTTCCAAAACTACGCTCCCCTACCACAACTCCTCTATCTAGATCCTGCACGACTCCCGATAAAATTTCACTTGCACTCGCACTTCCTTGGTCAATTAATACGACTAGAGGGCCGGTGTACCTAGGAACTTCTCTTGTTATATATCGAGTATTATATTCATCTAAACGGCCTTTAGTTTCAGCCACGGTGATGTTTGGTTCAACCATAAAATCTAACATCTGAATTGATTCCTGTAAAAGTCCACCAGGGTTTCCCCTTAAATCCAGGATAAGTCCATATGGCTCAGACTTTTCAATCATAGCCTGTAAAGCTTGCCTAAATTCAGTATTTACACCTAGGCCAAATTCATTTATTTGGAGATACGCTACACCCTGATTTAATTCGGTTTTGCTGGAATCTATGTACTCTAATTCTTGGGTATCCATATTCAACTCAATGACAGGTTGTCCACTTAAATTAAGGTAGGCCGCATAACCTAAGCTTTTCGGCTCAAATTTAGCGCGAGATAGTCGGAGCTGGTCTATCGTAGCGTTTTGTGTTTCTACGGTAAGGGTAACCTTGGAACCAATTTCACCCATTAACAAATTTTCTATTTCCTCGGGTACAAGAGTTTCAGTGGATAGACCGTCAATCGATAGTATGATGTCACCCGTACGAATACCTGATCTTTGGGCTGGACTCCCATCAATCACACGAACTACAACCGCACTATTTTCTTTAATATCAACCTGAATTCCTATACTGGAAAAATTACTTCGATTTAAAATTTCCGCTTGCTCATTGCTACTTGCATCGAAATAATTAGTATAAGGATCTAAACTTTCGAACATCGCGTTTAATCCTGTCCCCATTAGCTCTAGAGGATCTATTTTATCAACAAATTCAACCACAATTAAACTAAATGCCTCAGAAAAGATTTCTAAACTTTGTTTTATTCGGAAAAAAAGATCCTTTTGTTGGTAAGCTATAGATGAGATAGCTAGGAGAATAATAAGTCCAAAAAATAGCGATTTACGAACATTTCGTAAAAGATTGAAAGGTATTTTGGACATTATTATCGAACCTTAAGTATTTGTCCGATATATATTGTGGACCCTGATAAATCATTAAGTTCACGTAATTGAGTTGTTGACATTCTAAAATTACGAGCAATCGCGGATAGGGTATCATTTCGCTTAACAACATAAGTAAAGATATCTTGTCCCCCGAAAATATTTTCACCCCCTTTTTGGCGACGTTCTAAATCTTGTTTATCGTTAAAGCTAAGTCGATTTATAGTTTTGTAATATTCTTCACGATTATTTGCTACATACATGGTTAAGTTTTGTCCTACCCTAATAGTATTCCCTATCCCATTCCAGCTTCTTATTTCCCATGCACGAACGTCATGCCATTCGGCAATATGACCAATTGTATCACCTGTTTTTACTTTATACAATAACTTGACTGAATTGGGTGGAATAGAGCTGCTCGGTGAACTCGATCGGGTAGTCACTGTTCCGCTTCGTTGATTACTGGGACGATTAACGGATAGTTGATTAATAGATCCTGAAGGTAATGGTACCGCAATCACCTGTCCCGGATAAATAATATTAGAGAGATTATCATTACTTGCATAAATACCACTAACCGTTGTACCATATTTACGCGCAATCAGTCCGATAGATTCCCCTCTTCGTACAGTATGCATGGTGATGCTTTGATTTTGAGTTTCTATAGGTAAACTGTCATAAATAGCTAATAAATAATTCGCTTTACCGACCGGTACTTTTAGCGAATACTTCGAACCAGGAGGGGTTGCCCAGCGTAAGAGTTCTGGATTGTATTCTTTTAGTAGTTCTGTTGATAAACCCATAGCTTCTGCCAGAAGCTCTAATGAAATAAGGCCATCAACCTCCACAGTCTCATAGGAATATGGTTCTTGTTCGTAGTTAGTTTGAAAGCCAAAGTCCTCTGGGCTCAAATTAATCATGGTTGTGGCAATAAAACCTGGCACATAACCTCTAGTCTCGCGGGGAAGATAAGGATAGGCCGCCCAATAATCTTTCACTCCACCCGCACGGGTAATGGCTCTATTTAAACCACGTGGACTAATGTTGTAGTTGGCCATAGCTAGGTGCCAATCACCCCATACATTGTATAAGTCCTTAAGGTGTCGAGCTGCGGCTCTGGTAGCTTTTTCAGGGTCTCTTCGTTCATCTACCCACCAATTTATTTCAATTCCATAAATTCGGGCTGTAGCTGAAATAAACTGCCACATTCCCACTGCCGATGCCCAACTTCTAGCAGTAGGGTTAAGACCACTTTCAATAAAAGCTAAATAAACTAATTCTTCGGGCAATCCTTCCTCTCTGAAAATATTAAGCATCATGGGCTTATACACCTCTGCTCTCTCTCTCCATTTTTCCATTACATCCGGCCTACGAAGCGTATAGTAAACAAGGTGACGATTGACCTGCGTATTTTGCAGAAGAGGCACGGTTGTTTTAAAGCTTTCGGTATCTTTTGGAAAATTAAAATCCTCTGCTAGGGTATTTTCATCCTCTAGAAAGTCTTCTTGAATAGCAAATATTTCTCCTTGAGCCTGATCTTCTTCTTCACTAATCCCATAAAAAGTCCTATACTCAGCAACTACAGCTCTAGAAAGTTGCGTAAATCGTGCATTACTCCTGATTTCAGGGTATTCATCCAATAACTCCTGTGAAGCTGTTAACGATTCGTTAATCAGACGTTCTGCCTCCACCGGCTCATTATTTACTTGTGCTTTTAGAGCTTGAACATGAGTGCCATATATATTGGCAATTCGAAGCATCATATCACGCTCAAAACTGTCCAATTGCAGCTCTATCGGTATCAAATCTGTAGTGTCATTCACACTAGGGTCAGTGTAGGAAGCCCAAGCTTGCATAGGGTTGTTATATGGCAGATATTTGGTTTTTATCTCTTGGTATTCAATTGTTGGGGGAGCTTCTTGAGCAAATAGAACGGGTGTAATACCCCATAATAATATGAACACCGAAATAATGATTGATATAGCAAGAGTATTGAATGTTGGCTTGAATAGAGTAGATTTCAACATTCCATGCATATCTGTTGAATGTATATCCAGGGAATATAGACGCATGATGTGCAATTAATTAGATGATATTATAACGTTCGGTAAACGTATTACTAGAATATAATAAAATTCTTAAAAAAGACGACCCAACCTGAAGCCTGTCCATTGTTGAACTATTGGTCGCCTCCGCCCTACCCCAAAAGCTACGTCTGAGACTTTTAATCCTGGCGCCGATTGATATCGTTTAAATTCACTCAAATCCACTTTTCTGAGAATATCTTCCACTAATTCCGCATCAAAACCCATATCAACCAGTTCTGAAAATTCTTTGGCCTCTTCGATATATCCCTTTAGAATCACGTCTAAAATATCATAATCAGGTAAACTATCAGAGTCTTTTTGATCGCGACGTAATTCTGCTGAGGGTGCTTTGGTCAGAATCGCCTTTGGTATAACTTCTCGATTGTAATAGTGCTCATTCATCCACTTTGCCAATGCATAGACTTCGGATTTATACAAATCCGAAATAACCCCCAATGCCCCATTCATATCACCATAGAGAGTGCAATATCCCACAGCATATTCAGATTTATTGCCTGTATTTAACACTAAAGCACCAAATTTATTAGCCCAAGCCATTAAAAAAGATCCTCGAATCCTACTTTGAATATTTTCTTCAGCAATACCAAATTCTGTACCCATAAAATGTTCTGACATACTTCTATCAAAGGCTTTTATCATCGGTTTAATTGGAATTTGATGACATTTTATGCCCAATGACATAGCTAACTGCATTGAATCAGCTACACTACCCTGCGAAGAATATTCGGACGGCATAGTTAGTCCAATAACCGCTTCAGCCCCCAATGCTTCTACAGCTAATGCAGCCACTAAAGCTGAGTCTATCCCTCCACTAAGACCCAAACATACCTTCTTAGGCAACCCACTTTTAATCAAGTAGTCGCGTATCCCTAAAATTAGTGCTTCAAAAATATAAGCCTCATCCGACACTACAGCCCCGCTAAACTTCTGGGGTTTATTTGTATTGGGTTTGTGGGTTTGAGGATCACTTGAATCTAATTCTATCCGTTTTAAGTTAACCCCTTTTGTACCTCTTATACATTCTACATCGATAAAGGCTTCCTTAAATCTAGTAGCTCGTCCGATCTCATTGCCCAAGGCATCCATGGCTAATGAATTCCCGTCAAAAATAATGTCAGTTTGCGCTCCTACCTGATTCACATATAACAGCGGGGATTGATATTCTCTGCAACGTAGTGCCAGCATTTCAGCACGCTCATTTATTTTTCCTTTTGTAAATGGAGATGCCGATATGTTTACAAAAATCTCCGCACCCTTTTGGTATAACTGTTCCAAAGGATTGACCTTATATTGCAAATAGGAATTATAATTCTGCCAAATATCTTCGCAAACACTAATTCCCCACTTGATCCCAAATAATTCTATTGGTTCAACCGATATAGCCGGTTCAAAATACCGCATATCATCAAATACGTCATAATTAGGTAGAAGAGACTTGTGTTGAATTCCAAGAAGTCTATGATTAGACACCACAAAGGCCGAGTTATAACAAGGTCTACCAGCTTGCTCATTGGGGCTGATACTCCCAAATATTAGGGCAATCCCAGAGCTTTGATCGATGATCGTATCGTTTGCTTTATATAAAGTCTCTCTAAATTCAGGGAGATTTAATAAATCCATGGGTGGATATCCACAAATGGCTAATTCAGGTAAGATTAGAAGCTCGATACCTTGTTCTCGAGCGCACTCTATTTCTTTTAAAATACGACTTATATTTCCTTGAATATCGCCTACCGTAGGATTCAACTGGGCTAATCTAACACGCATTAAACTACATTATTAATTTAGAACGGTATGTTATTGGAGCCATTAATTATACCCTATTTAATCAATAACATCGACCGGGTTTGATGCTGGTCATTGACCCTTAACGTATAAAAATATACCCCTGAAGCCCAATTTTCCGCATCCACTTGATATTGGTAACTACCAGCTAATTTTTGGCCATAATTAATTCTAATCAGCTCACGCCCCATCACATCGACTACTTGAAACTCAACACTAGCAGAAGTTTGTATTTCAAACCTAATAGTAGTGCTAGGATTAAATGGGTTTGGGTAATTAGGATGCAAAGTAAAATCTATTTCTTTTTTATTGAGCTGAAATTCGGATTCTAGATTGGTTGGGGTTCCATATTGAAATCGAGTCCAAACAGGATAATGATCTGATGTTTCACTAAGATAGTTACCTATATAATTAGGATTCTCTACCCGCTCGGTTCCCTCTAACCACTCGTCCTCTAGCTCTGAACTAATAAGAATATGATCTAACATTGAGAATCGGGAGTAAGATGTATAGCCGTTTTCTTCTAGACTCTTAGTTAGAATGGTGTATTCTGTATCAACATCAAAATTCCTGTAAGGGGAGGTAAGATTATTATAGGTAGATTGAAGTATTTCATCATTAAAATCACCCAATACCATTACATTAGCACTTCTTCGCTGATTATCAATAAAGACTTTAAGCTGCCTAGAAGCATTGATTCGTTGGTTATAATCACTTTCTTCACCATATGCTTTAGCATGTATGTTGTATAAGTACATTTCTCTAGTTTCCCCATTTATTGTTGCATCAATAAGTAATTCCAAGGGGAATCGGCCCGCTGCCCAGTCCGAATAATTCATACCACTGGAAATCAATTGACTCTGATAGACCTTGATAGTTTCATCCTTATATATGAAAGCAGTACGCTGAGATTGATCAAATGTAGCCAATATCCCACTGTAGCCATCTAAATTCGCAACTAAGTTCTCGAAAAGATTCGCATTAGATATTTCCTGTAAGGCATATAAATCTGCGCCTATCGTTTCTATAAGTGTTTTTGCATTCTGCATTTGGAGATTATCATCATCTGGTCCATTAGAAGGATCTCCAAACCACTCCACATTCCAAGTCACTATATCCAATGTGTGATCTTTTGATATGGAATCACTAGGGAAGCTAACCGCCTCCACACTTAAATCGGAAGTAAAACGGGGCAGTATTTGATAAATGCCAGCAAATTGACCTACTACACCAATCATTTGAATGGGTTCGCTTGGACTCATAGCACCTACTAACTCACTATCATTATCGACCCGCATTTCAGCCGTAGATGTAGGGTCTGATATAGTATAATTAGTATTACCTTGAAAGGCTCCCTGATGTTCTATAACTGTGTTTGGAATTTGCACAAGTTGTGCTTCCACGCTACCTGAATTTACTTGAGTTAAAGTGACCATTTTAGGCTCAGGGACTCTGGATTCTACTTCCAGTATCTCATAATTTATCGAATTATCAGTGTCAGTAGCAGAAATTTGCAATAAAAAATCTTCATCTTCACCAGCTATGGGTCGGAAAACATTCAGCGGTCCCTCTACAACAATAGAATCTCCAATGACGGCTTCAGCATGCAAAGGCTCATAATAGACGGCCAATCCAGCTGTTCTATCTTGTAGATAAAGTGGTCCTCCAAATTCATTAGCTACAGTTACACGCCCTGCAATTCGAACCCGAGTCCCTAGACTCAATGTTCGTGCGTCTAAAATCGGGAGCACGTCTTCAGCCCCAAAGGCTTGTGCAGTCAGTGGTATACTGATTGTGGCTTGATTAGGATCATTACTTTTTATTATAAGTTCACCTGAATAATCTCCCACACTTGTTGGATTAAAATGTAGCAAAAGCTCCGTAGTAGCTTTAAACGATAAACTGCTGTCTTGAAGATCGTCTACCAAGAAATCTGCACCCGTCACTTCTACTGATTCTACCAATAAAGTGGGTTCGCCTAAATTAGTTATCAGAATTGGTATGGATTTACTACCTCCCTCCACTGTTGATTCAAAGGTAATTCCATTTTGTGAGGTTAGTATGATCCCTTTAGCACTGACCTGAATGGTTTGAGTATCGCTGGCCTCAAGGAAATCAGTAATGGTTAAATCATCCAGATTAATGCGCCCGTCACCACCCTGAATCCACCGAAAACGAATAGGCCCGGAAACTCCAACTTCAACCTCAAATAATTCTAAATTTGCACCCGGTGAAATGGGCTCTCCCACGGAGGTCCATGAACCACCCTTATCGATTGAATATTCTAATTGCAGTGAGTTGCCGGTGTTTGACCCATAGTTTGCGCTAACAAAACTAACTACATCAGCACCATCATTCTTATCAAATAACATGGTAATTGAGCCCGATTTACCATTTCGACGATCCATACGAACACCTTGTGAGCCATTGAATTTATCATTACCCAAACTACCTAGTAGTGCATCATTAAAATACCAAGTCCCAGAAGATAGCTCGACATTAGCACCCGCATAGGATGTTTTTTGTCCGTCTTCGAAATTTTCTGTTAACTGCGCGCGTAAAGGAGTAACTGTCCATATAACAAGCAGTGCAAAAATAAGAAAATGAATCGCTCTATCTATGCGTGAGTTTGAGGGCTTAATCATATTTTCCTTTGATTTACTCAAAGGTTAATATAAGGAGATCTTCACCGTCTTACACAACTGACTTACTATCACCTAAGTCCGTTTGGTAGTCCTTTGCAGATCCTACTTACAGCATCGTGACTGTGCAAACTTTCTAGGTGAGCACAACGAACCACAAAATCGCGAATAGAGTTATAACTATCTAATTCTTGATATAGTAGTCGTGCAGCATCTTCAACAAATTTTTGAAAAGCTCCATTTAATTCTGCAAAAGCTTGCTCATCTTCTCTTTTTACTATTACCTGCGTTTCCGTTTGAAGTGCTTCGCGACATATCTCAACTAAATCTTCAACGTAAAAGGTATCTTTCAAGGCAACAGTAATTTCTGCAACACTACGTTGAGAATGAGGAATAGTCGCAAGGTTACGAACCTCACGTGCATGTTCTGCAAGTTCATAAGAACATGGGCAAGCGCTACTGTATTCAAAATTTAAATGCATGAATTTATTGAAACGTCCATAGGAATCTAAATGACCTTCTAAGGATACATCGTAATATTGATATCCCTGTAATTCACTACGTAGACTATTTTTCAACATAGGAAAGGAGAAATTAAGTCGTAAAAAAGCTTCTTGTGCGTTAAGATCTTTTTTGTACGCCTTTAATATATTTTCAAGTGTATCCAGAGTGAAGATATCATCTTTAAAACGGTAAAAGGTTCGCATAATACGGCCCATATTTATACCTTTTTTATTTGCATCAAGACTGACATATCCATCTACTGAAACCTCAAGTAATTGAGTCTTACCATCTCTTTGCTTTACATGGAGGGGTAGCTTAAAATTTGATATTCCAACTTGCTGTATAGGTATATTCGCTCCATGTATCAAGGAAGCAGGTCCATTCTGCAAATCAGGAAGTGATTCTTTGTATTCTGGTGTGACAGTGAATGTAGGGTCGTAAAATCGTTTTAGGCCTTGTGATAACATATTTAGATATTAAATTAATTTGCGTCTCTCATTTAGTCAATTTTAATAGCTTTATATGGACAATATACTGCACTATTTCGTTCGGTTTCAAACAATTTTACCGAATAAAGTACACTTTCCTGGCTGGCTTCTGATTCGACTGGTTTTTTCAATTGATGGTAAAATGCTTGTACTAAATTTTCAGAAGTAGGTATTATACCTGCAAGAAATGGTACATCCATGTTCAAATTGCGATGATCGCATGGTTCTAAGATGTATTGCTCAATGATTTTTTTTAACTGTCCCAAATCAATTACATAGCCGGTTTCTGGATCAGGTATTCCTGCGAGAGTAACTTCTAATATATAATTGTGTCCATGCCAATTGGCATAATTACATTTCCCAAAAGTCTCTTGATTCCATTGGTCAGATTTACTGGAATTAACTAATCTGTGTGCTGCATTGAAGTGAGTTTTTCGAGTAACAAATACCACGCTTATCCTTATTTGATGCCTATTTCAAGCCATTTAAATAATATTACACTAATTATAACGGATAAGCTGACTAAACGGTTCCTTACAAACAATTTCATGTATAATGTAGATTCGTTTAAAATTTATTTGACATAAAATAGGAGGCCCAATTCCTTGGCACCCCCTTTTTGATCAGCACATCCCACATTTCTGTGGGGTGTATTTTTAGTAGGGAATTACTTTATTAAGGTCATCTTTTTTGTAATCACAAAAGTATTGCTAATTAAGTGATAAATATACATACCACTTGAAAGTCCTGATGCATCAAAGTTAAAAGTAGTAGAACCCGCTGGCATCATATGCTAACGAGCAAGTACGGCTATTACTCTACCTAACATATCGTACACTACCAAGCTTACTTATTGTGCTGCTGAGAGTGTGAAGCTTATTTGAGTGCTAGGGTTAAATGGGTTTGGATAGTATTTATGTAGTTGAACTACCGTAGGCAGATCTACTGAAATGATGCTCTCTTCTCCATTAGAAACATAATCATGTGCATCAAGAGCCGTCCAAGACTGAATCCAATGTAATTATCAGCAAATGCACGTACATAAGATGTTAATATAACATTAGTGGAGTCTGCTCTTAACTAAATAAATGAATGAACCTAATTAAATATGGTTAAGAACGAGGAAAAAGGGAAGAAAATGAAGCAGTATAATAATGTGTACTCAAACTCACTGGTAATGAATGAGATTATTCATCAGCAAGATTTATTTTTTAGCTAATTATTGTAAATGGATTTATGCGGCTTTAGATAAAACTAGAAATAGCAATTACTGTACCCATAAAGATAAAATAAAGTAAATATGTAGTTATAGAAGGCTTTTTTAGGCCCATTAAACTCTTATTCATAAAATAAGATAAGCCTAATCTGTAGTACTTTTGATACATGTCTATTCTTAGTTAATAAATCATTAACTTAATGTTACCAAATTGTTAACAATAAAACAAACTAAAGTTATTTTGTACTTAAAAAGAAAAATCTGTTTTAAAAACAATCAAATGTTTTAGATCCTTTTCGGAGAAAATATTCTTGAGACGATGCTGGATACTAAATGAAACCGGAAGATTCATAATATTATCAGATAAAGTTATCAAAAATCTATTCTCATACCCTGTTTTATCTTTATTAAAGGTGTATAAAAATTCATTATTCAGCTTGCCTGGAAAAATTTTAGATTTTCTATTCAACCCACCAATTTGAAATTTATAGCGCCATCTATTGCTGTATGTTTCTCTAAATCTTTGCTCAAATTTAAAACTGTTATCAAGAACTAGACCGTTTGATTTTTTTGAAAATTTGATTGTTTGGGCTGGTCTAAACTCATTTGTTATATTTTCATCAAAAATATTATACCTACGGTATTTGAATGAACCTTCTAATTTGAATTTATTTCCTTTATAAATATCTAAGGATATTTGATTTTCAAAGTGGTAAAAATCTGGTTTTTCTTCTGAATCAAAATTTATAAATATTGCAGTTTTATATTTAATTGATTTACCTGCCAAATTAAATTTTTTGGCAATAGAAGGATGATAAATATTTTGTAGTGTTTGCGAATAGATATGATTACTGTTTAATGTAAAACCAAAAAGTAATAGAGAAAAGAGTATAAATTTTACATTAGATTTATTCTCGAGGCCATTGAACAGACCAATCCCACTATTTTTATTTTTCATATTGCTAATCATTATATTCTTTTAATTACTTATGCAATTATATTTATTCAGGTATTGCTACAACCAGCTTCTTAACAATTACTTTAAGAATTTGAATATTATTAAAAACCTATAATTGATAATAATTCAACTCGCACATCATCATTTATTGAAATAGCTAAAATTATTGATATAAATAAACCAAATAAGGCAGAGCCTAAATCTTTGAATACCATCTTAAAAACCTTTGACAATGGATGACCAAGACTAAATCCTTTACCCATAATACTCATCCCTATTTCTCTGCCAGCAAGTAAACCAAGAAATACCCATGTAGTACTCATGGGAACAGTGCTTATTGTTAGTTTATAAATTAATAGAATAGAATAAATGAAATCTATTATTGTTGCTGATCGTATGTCAGTTACTCTCGATTTATCTGTGACAATTTTTTGTATTCTATCTCCCCTGAGATAAAATAAAAGTCCAAGCCCAATGAATATAAAACCTGCAAATACCAAAAATTGTACGAGACTTAAAGATCTTGGGAGATAAACAGCGATATTAGCAGCATCCTGCATGAGCCAAACAGCCCAAAGTGTACCTGAAGTAATCCATTGGATTGGTATCCAAACGTTACTAGCTTTATTTTCACTAAATTTTTTTTCAAATGTCCTAGTAACTAACAACCATACTATAAAACCTAAAGCAAAAGCTAAAAAGTATCCACTCAAGCTTTTACCAAGTACGCCAGTTATACTTGAAGCAGAAGTAGCAAAACTGCTTAATAATAGAAATGTTGTAGAGACTGGCATTCTTAATCTAGTTAAGATAAGAAGGAATAACGGGGCTGCTACTTGTAAAAAATTGAATTGGGAGGGTGTCTCATCAAATCCTTTGGATGCAAGCCTCTGATAGCTTACATCTCCGTCAAATAAATACCAACTAATGGAGACTGTTACTAAAAATATACCTCCCATGTACAACCATAACATCCACCATGGTCTTTCATTATTTGACGCTATAAATGTGCCAATAGTCTGTATACTATCATTTGCTATGGCTGAGTATCCGGCTAAAAAGAAACCCACCCACATTGCAATATTTGCATAGGGTGTGGATAAGCCAGCTATTATAAAGAGTATGCCTACTAGGCCAATAAAGATTTTTTCTTGCTTTATTAGCGCAACGAGATTGCTGGTGGAGTTATTACTATTATCTGTCACTTTTGCTGATTAAATCAATAATGTGACAGAACTTATAGTCGGTAAATTAACAAAGCTTAAACATACTGTTAATTTATTGTTAAATATCTATTGGATGAATGCATCAAAATATAAAAGAAAGTATCCTTCTACTTTATTATTTACTGTCAGAAAAAGATTCCTGAGTGAATACACTTTATAAATGAATTTTCATACTAACAAACATTAAAAACTAAGAGAATAAATCTTTATTTATTTTCATTTTTCTTTTTAGTGTCATTATTAGGCTTATTTACAATTTTCTTTAGCTGCTCTTCCTTGGGATTTTTAAGAGTAGTCCCACCCTCATTAGTGTTCATCAATTTGTTTTTAGTCAAAATTTCTTCTTCAGATGATTCTTCATTAGCTTCATCATCTGAGATAACTTCATCCACTATATTTGCCTCTGAAAAGAGACCATCTGCATGTTTACCTTTAGGACGATCACCAAGTAATTCTCGAAGCTCTTGATGATTCATAACTTCTTTTTCGAGTAGAGTTTTCGCAAGTAATTCTAATTTGTCTTGATGCTCTACTAATAATTCATAAGTTCGGTCATAATTATCTTTGATAATAGATTGAACCGCATCATCAATTCGATTAGATGTATCAGGAGAATATTTTCTGTTAAACCCATAACTATTTTCTGGGTTACTTGAATCTCGCAGCGAAATATAGCCCAACTCTTCACTCATACCATATTCTGCAACCATTGCATATGCCATATTAGTAATCCGCTCAAGATCGTTCTGTGCACCTGTAGATATTTTACCAAATATTATTTGCTCAGCTACTCTACCACCCAACAGTGCACAAATTTTTTCATCTAATTCTTCAGTAGTCATTAGGAATCGATCTTCTAGCGGTGTCTGTAAAGTGTAACCCAAGGCTGCCAATCCTCTTGGTACGATACTTACCTTAAGTACCGGGTCGGTATACTCTAAAAACCATCCCACAATGGCATGTCCTGCTTCATGGTAAGCAACGATTTTACGCTCCTCAGGGCTAATAAGCTTGTTTTTACGTTCAAGTCCCGCTATGACTTTTTCAATCGAATCTTGAAAATCAACCATCCCAATTGATTTTTTCGCTCGTCTAGCGGCAATCAATGCTGCTTCATTGCATAAGTTGGCTAATTCTGCTCCCGCAAATCCTGGAGTCTGAGAAGCTAGAACGCGCAAATCAATTGACCTTGAAAGTTTCAATTTTTTTACATGGACCTTTAATACTTCAACTCGACCATTTAAATCTGGTTTATCAATTAAGACCTGACGATCAAAACGCCCTGGACGAAGTAGTGCTGAATCTAAAATATCGGGACGGTTTGTGGCAGCCATTAGAATTACCCCTTTATCGGAGTTGAAGCCGTCCATTTCACTTAAGAGTTGATTCAAAGTATTTTCACGTTCATCATTTGATCCCATCGCCATACCCTTACCACGCGATCGGCCAATAGAGTCTATTTCATCAATAAATACAATACAAGGAGCTTTTTCCTTCGCTTGTTTAAAAAGATCCCGGACTCGTGCGGCACCAACACCAACAAACATCTCCACGAAATCGGACCCACTCAAACTAAAAAATGGCACACTTGCTTCCCCAGCGGTAGCCTTAGCCAATAAAGTCTTGCCCGTTCCAGGGGGTCCCACCAACAAAACACCCTTTGGCAAAGTACCACCTAGCTTTGTGAATTTTTGAGGGCTTTTAAGAAAGTCTACCACTTCCTCTACCTCTGCCTTTGCTTCGTCTAATCCAGCAACATCTTTGAAAGTTACTTTTATTTCAGTCTGCTGATCATATAAAGATGCCTTGTTCTTTCCAATGTTCAGAACTTGTTGTCCAGGATTCATTCGGCGGAAAATAAAGATCCAGAATCCAACGGCTATACTAATCATGACAAGCCACATGAATATACCACTAAACCATTCTTCTTCTACGAGCACTTCATATTCTACACCATATTCATCAAGTATCGGACGAATATCGTCATTCGGTAGAATGGTTGTTTGAAATCTTCTATACTGCTCAGCCGCGTTAGTTGGAAGATTTAGAGGCGAATCTGTTTGCTCGGGTGGGCTAATTATGCCATCTCGTAAAGCGGATTCATTGTACTTTCCGTATACATTTACCTGGTTCTTAATGATAATACCTTCAACATATCCTTTTTTTACCTGATCCAAGAATTCACTATACTTAATTCCATTAGTAGGTTTAGGATTTAGGAATACAAACTGTATAACAATTAAAAACAGTATGATTACTAAAAATCCCCAAGTTGGGAATTTGGGATTTGTGCCGTCTTTTTTACTTAGCGGTGACTTTAAGGGATTCTTTAAGGGGGGCTTCTTTTCGGCCATTAGATAGTTCAGTTGTAAATTTTTATGATTAAGACAAATAGTCTTTGATTATATGTATTGATTTGCAAAAAATGTGCCAGATAAATTTTACTGACAAAAGTTGCATTAGCTTTTGATATCGTCTAAATCTAAGATTTGTCCATTGGATGTTTGTATGGTTAACGCAGAATCTGTGTCTGTCATTCGTCCAATCACCGTAAAGTCTTTAAAAAGAGTAAAAAGTCGATCTACATCTTTCTCACTCATTGTGAATAGTAATTCAGCATCTTCACCGCCAAAATATGCGTATTTATCAACATCTTCTTCCATTTCATCTGCTACTTGTCTAGTTTCGATTGCTACCGGCAGGGTTGCTTGATAAATGTGCGCACCTAGACCCGTTTTTTCGCACAGTTGAGCTACATCATTGATAACGCCCATATTTATATGGCTTATGAAGGTAGGCAGGATATCAAATTCCTCAAAACAATCGATGATATCCTTTCTAGATTTTGGCATTAATTGTCTTTGAATCACATATTCATAGTCACCCAAATCTGGTTGAAATTCACCTCCACCACTATCCTGCCAAAATTTCTTTTCTCTCATGAGAATACGTAAACCTGCAATAGCAGCTCCTAAATCTCCAGAAACGCAAATAGCATCATCTGTCTGAACATTGTCAATACAACTACGCCTATCTTCTTTGGCGATAGCAATCCCGTGAACATGAATGGTTATTTGATTAGAGTTACTGTGAAAACGCTTATTATCGAATACAATTTTATTCGCTATACAGGCTTTGTTAACCCCAGACATAATCAATTGAATCATTTCAACAGATACCTTATTAGGTATAGATAAAACACATGAAAGCGAAATAGGCCTGCCATTTTCTGCATAACATTCATTTGAAAATTGCGAGACTGCCTTATATCCTACATGTTCTAAAGGAGTATAGCTTAGATCAAAATGTATTCCTTCAATTAATTGTATGCATTGTTGACAAATTTGGGTATTGGCTCCATAGTGTTTAACAATATTAGAAACTGACAGGCCGGTTAACTTTTTCCCCAGCAGGTTAATAGGTAGAAAGCTATCACCTTTGTATTTATCTAGTTTTTTAAGGACAGCCAAGCGCCCTAGTTGTGATATGGGTGTAAAAGAATTTTTCATAAACTTAAATATACAAAAAAAGGCAGCCATGCTTTACATGGTTGCCTTTACAATCTTTACCAAATATAGTCTAATCTGCTTCTCGCTTAGTTGAGTAGTTTATTCTAAAAGTTCCTGCCTGTTGAAGTTCCTTTTGAACATCTGTTAACAAACCAAACTCCGAATTCTGGTCTACCCTCAGAGAAACAATAAGTCTTGGTTCCTCAATCAACTTATCATACATTAGATTCCTAATCGCTCCTAAATCGTCGACTATAGCATCATCTATTTGAACTTTGTCATCACCTAATTGATTACCAGGTAAGCGTTCTGGTCCCATGTAGATGTACGATACTAGTCGCTTTTGTTCAATTTTCTCTATGTTACTTGCCTGGGTGAGATCTAATTTAACCTTCAGAGTGACTTCTCTGAGTACCGTGGTAACCATAAAGAAAAAGAGCAACATAAATACCACATCTGGCATTGCCGAAGTGGGTATTTCTTGCTTGCTACCTGCTTGCTTTTTCTTAAAATTTGCCATTGTTAACTATCCGGTTCGGCAATTGAAATTTTCTTAGGATACATTTCTCTGATTTGATCTTGTTGAGGACTATCGTCCACAAGTGCATCGTAGGGTACACCATAATTTGCTCTTGAAGCAGCATCTCGTAAGTCTTTGTAGGCAGCCATTACTTCATCCAACATGTCGATATAAATGGAGTATGGAGTTTCTCTTTGTGTCTTTAAGGATACAATGGCGGCATCTGGAGATATCGCTAACTCTACATTATTCTCAGGATTCGAAATAAACTCAATGAGTTTATCTTTGACTTCTGAAACTGAGACAGGCTCTTCGTCCATGAGTACCAGTCCCTGGGAGTTAACTAAAATTTTCATCAAGTTACGTTCACGAATGGGAGGTGGTTCCTGTTCTGGATCCAATGGGGGAGGCAACACCATACCAATTCCCGTGTCCACATTTATCGTAGTTGTTACTAAAAAGAAAATAAGTAAAAGAAAAGCTATATCAGCCATTGATGAGCCATTGATATCTGCACCTTCACGTTTTTTCTTTTTTAACATCATAATTAGAACTTCCTAGTATTTAAACGTTCTGCGTAGCCCAGTAAACAATATGGAAACAACCATAATTAACATCATACCCATAGTAGTAAATACTCCTGCTTTGGTTACATCGTTCAATGCAACATAAGAAATTATAAAAATAATAGCGGGAGTTGCTATCAACGCTATACGCTTATAGTCTTGCTTTCCTTGAGTTATTCCCCTAACTCCTGAAGCAATCATGGCTACTATACCGAACCCTATAAGTACAAACGTTCCAATTACAGCAATTTGTGATATTAATGAACCTGTCATTGTGATCTATTTCCTCTTACGGTTATAGGTTAGTCTTCTGGTTCAGTTGGTTCAGCAACTGCAATTAATGGCTTGCCTTCCTGAAGTAAAATAATAGAGTCAATTAAAGTGATAGAACTTTCTTCCATTTCAGCTATGATACGATCAATTTTTGACACACAATAGTTATATCCAATCTGAAGTATTATACCTGCAATCAAGCCCCCTGCGGTTGTTAATAAAGCTGTTTTAATACCCCCCGCAACGATACTAGGGGAAATATCCGACGCAGCTTCGAT